>NZ_BAABLM010000014.1:0-30510 GCF_039544345.1 Frondihabitans cladoniiphilus | reverse complement strand
TAGCGACCCTGGTACCGGTAAGTTCGGAACTACGAACTAGTAACTCCGAGTATGGAACTCGGAGTTACTAACTCGGAAGACCTAACTACTAACTCCGAAACTCGGACTATGGATCAGAGGAAAAGACATGCGCATCGTCTCGGTGGCACAACAGAAGGGCGGAGAGGGCAAAAGTACCCTCACCATCCACCTTGCCGCAGCTCTCGCGGCATCAGGGTCCAGGGTTCTCGTAGTCGACGTTGATCCACAGCGATCAAGCGCCTGGTGGTTCGAGCATGGCCCTGAATTCGCGTTCGACCTCGCGGCTGACACCGACGTAGCCAACCTTTCACGCCTTCGCGAGCTGCCCTACGACGTCGTGTTGGTTGACACGCCTGGGTCGCTCCATGACCTGCCCGTACTCACGGCTGTACTCGACGTCTCCGATTTCGTCGTATTGCCGAGCAAAGCTAGCGCCTTGTCAATCGCTCCACTCACTCGAACCTTGAACGAGCACGTCATCCCGCGCGGCCTGCCGTACCGAGTCCTGGCCAATAAAGTCGATCCACGTCAGAGGGATGGGCGTGGCTACCGGGACGCGCTAGGCCTCTACGACCTCCTGGACGGGGCCGGATACGAGCACTTCCGATCATTCCTCCGCGAGTACAAAATCTACGAGGACGCCGCAGGCGAGGGCATGTCCATTCTCGACTTTCCTGCCAGCTACAGCCGAGCCACAGCGAAAGCCCAAGCAGACCTTTCAGCAGTTACAGCCGAGCTGTTGACTGTTTGGGCCAACAACACGAGCACGGAGAGGACCAGCGCATGAGCGCGAGAAAAAACCTGAGCGCCATGTTGGGTGGGGCTGTGCAGCAGGCCGGCACGATCGATGTCCAAACCGCACAGGAGATCCCGGTGGCGCGGCCGCAGGTCGCGGCCGCGGCGCCGCTCCGCACGAGCAGTAGGGCCGCAAAGTGGTTGTCATTCGAACGAAAAGAGACGAGGCAGCGGCCGGATCAAATCGAGTGGATTGAGGCCAAACGCAAAGATCTAAACGCCATGCGTGGGGGAGAGGGAGAACGTCTGACGGACAACACGCTTATCCGGGTAGCTCTCGACCTTCTCATGCAGCGGGGAGATGACTTGACCGGAACCACAGAGGATGAACTGCGTCGATCCCTGGGCATCGCTCTCGCATCAGATTAGATGTTGCGAGCCCCGGTAACTTGAGCCGCCGCGGAAGCCAGCCCGGTTGTCGAGTTGACAGCAGCTCAACCTCCGGGCACTCTGATCAGCCACGATATGAGGGGTGCGCATGGGCTTCAAAGTAGTAATGAAGTACTCGGACGGGACAGTCGAGGAAGACGACGAAGTCTTCGACACCGAGGGGGAAGCGAACGAATACGGCCTGACCCAGGCCAGTAATTACCAGACCGGTGGGGAAGTTCTGAACCTGTCCAACCCAGGTGACTACCCGCTGGATCCCGACGACACGGCCGATTTCGATGTAATCGAGGTCGACGACTAACAGGGAAAGCCGCCCACGGTCAGCACGTCGACAAACTCCAAGTGAGTGTGCCTTGTTGCGCTTGACGTGCATGGGCGGATTCTTCTCGCAGGGTTTGGTACTCCGCAAGGAGAAGCAGCTGGCCTGCTTCGTCGATTTTCGTCGGCGTGAGCGAACACTATGAGGCCCGGGCGGCGGCGGTTGCTTCAATTCTGTGGCGTTTTAGACCACCATCTAACTCTTGCAGGAGGCTCAGGAGCCCACGGAGCGGGAGATTGCTCGGGCACGTCGTGGTTACCTGTTCACCGACTTCGACGAGGCGCCAAATCCTCAGCTCGGCATCCGGTTCGGCTCTATCTTCGAATTTTGTCTGTTGATCCCGAAGGAAGATGGGCACCGACATGACCAATATATATTGTTTGATCGGTGGTGACCTGGTCGTAGTAGTGGATGCGAAGTTTTTGATGGGCGGACCAGCTGAAGGGTTTGAAGTGCGCCCACATATAGACGTGTTCGGACTCATCAACTGATTTGGGAACTGGAAGAAGGCGGTGGTCGGCCAGACGTGAATCTTTTCGGGTGGAGCTGGTTTCGTCTTGGGCGTGCTTGTTGGGTGGCACATGGAAAGATTCGACTGGACCCGACTGGCAGAAGGAGTGAACATTCGAGTCCCAGGAGCCGGCAAGGCGCGCCGTTCGATAGGACGCGAGAGTCCCGAAGGCATCCCAAGCAGCCTGCAACCCGGCGCCATCCAAGTCGAGGTTGGCCACCTCTTTGATTCTCCGGGCACTGCCCGTGAAGACGAGGCCGTTGGAGCCGAGTCTGGGGTCCGCGAGGAGTCCATCCCAGTCCGTTGGGCACTCGCCGAGTGGGTTAGAGGGCTCGCCTTCGTCCACCCAGCTGTAGGCGCTTACCGGGTCGGTTTCGGCGACTTTTGCGCGTAGAAATGCTGTTTCTCTGACCTGGGAGTTGAAGAGAACTTCGAGACGGTCTCGTTCGAGGCTCAGGTCGCCGTTGTTTACCTGCTCATCGATTAGCAAGTCCTCCAACTCTTCGACCTTGGTCCTTAAATCGTCGTTGTCGCTGAGGAGTTGGGCGATGGCGCCAGTGTCCGGTGTTGTCTGGGTCGCGGCATCCAAGAGTTCCAGCAAGGAGTTCTCTTCGAGGTTCGGTAGCGACAGAAATTCTTGGACATGCTCCAGGCGGTTTACGGCCTCTGCTTGCCTCGCTTCACTAGTTGCAAGCTGGATGCGCAGGAGCGAGATTTCCGTTTCCTCGCGCGAGGCGGAACGGGCGTCTGCCAACTCGCTCAGCTCTGGTGCGGGGGAAACGAGTGGGGCAATTACGGTTATTGTTTGGGGCTGGGATTTGCGAGCAGCCTGGCGTGCTGCAACGCGATCTTGCAATGTGGCAGACACGGGACTGACAGCGGACCTGAGTTCTTGTGCAGCGAATCTGTCGAAGGCACGCGACCAATCCCTTACGGGCGAGGCCAGAGGCACTGGGTGCGTCACCTGGTATTCGCGGACGAAGGACTCGATAATTCGGGCGACTTTGGGTTCAGGGCCGGCCAGCGCGCGCGGAGTTAACCACCTTGCTGCCTGTTCCACCGCCGGGTCCGCCAGGTCGGTGCCCGGGGGATACGTGCGAAGGGTTGCTGTTTGGACTCCTCGGCGGTTGTGGCGACGGTTGAACTCTTGCGCGGAGTTGGGGTCTAGTGACACGACGTGGGCGATCCCCGCGCAGTGTCGAGTCCATCGAGTTACGGCCTTGAGCCATCGATCGAAATCAATTCCGTCTATGGGCGCGGCAACAATGACTGGAAATCTACGATCAGGATGGTTGATCAGGTCTTCGAGTTCATCTATCTGACTCGTGGAGATGTGCTGTGCCGAAGAACGCAGCGGTCCGATGTCCGAAAAATCGACCACGGCGAGAATCCGGTCGGCGACGGCCGGTTTGTCAGTTCGTCTCGAACGGTCAGACGAACTTGCCTGGACTAATAACCATCCGCCATTTGGTCCATCCACTGCCAGAACCGTGACGGTGAATGTGGTTCCGTGATTTGAATTCCAGGCCCTCAGTCGCACTCCGACATCGCGTCCGGCGACGCGGTGAAGTACCTGCACCCGTCGACTTCGATCTGGGTTAGACACGTCGCTGTCTTTTGACAGGTCTACCTCTAAATGAAGCCGTTCTCGCGCCCACGAAGCAAATTCGTGCAGTGCTTGATCGAGCCATCCATGAGGCGCGTCTGCCGTCCAGAACGCTTGGTAATCAAGACCGGATAAGGGCCCAACTTTTTCGGCCTCTGATTGATCAAGCGTCTCTATTCCAAAAGTCATCGTCGCCCCCCAATTTCCATTTCTCCCTTGCTCAACTTACGCGATGTGCTGGCCTCGGGAGACCTGTCCAGAGACGCTCAATTTTGACTTGGTAGCTCGCGCTAGCAAGTTCCGAGACGGAGCCTGTGTCCCATATTCCTAGGGAAATGGGATGTCCCACGCCTCTTCAAATCGAGGCTCGAATTTTCCCGAGTTTCTGCGACACCCCAATTCTCATAACTATGTGCCGAAAGTGTCTGCTTGACTTGGCGTAGTCATGGTTAGTTTTGGGACACGTGGAGGTTGTCGTTGGGAAAGTTGATCGGGTATGCCCGGGTGTCGACGAAGCAGCAGGACACGGATCGGCAGCAGGCCGACTTGCTCGCTGCGGGTGTTCGTCGAGACGACCTCTATGTCGATCACGGGGTCTCGGGTGCTCGAGCGTCGAGGCCGGCCTTTGATCGGGCTCTCGATGCAATTCATGACGGAGACACTCTTGTGGTGACGACGCTGGATCGTCTCGGGCGCTCGACGCAGAACATGCTCGACTTCGCCGAAGCCCTCCGTGCCAGGTCGGCAGGCCTTCGGGTGTTGAATCTTGGGGGAGGGGACGTGGACACGTCGACGCCGATGGGGTCGATGGTGTTCACGGTGATGTCGGCTTTGGCGCAGATGGAGCTCGACATCAAACGGGAACGGATCACCGACTCCGTGGCGAAGCGGCGCACCTCGGGCGGCGACCTTGGCGGTCGCCCTCAGAAGGTCACCGACCGGCAGATCCAGAACGCGATCCGTCTGATCGATGGGGGAGAGGCTGCGGCGGGTGTGCTCCGAGATCTCGGGCTGTCGCGGTCGACGTTTTACCGGCGTGCTCGGGAGATCAGTCGTGTCAGTTCCTGAGCTCGACCTTCAGCGGATCAAGAAGTGGTGCGTCGCTGAGACGTCGCCTCTGCACGCGGACGAGTTGCGGGTGGAGGCGGATGTGACGGCGACGGCGGTGACAATCGTGGAGACCCGGCCGCCATGGGATGGCTCGGCTGGTGAGTGGACGAGGTTTCCCATCGCCCGCCTCCGCTACACGGCAACGACAAGGCAGTGGACCCTCTACTGGCGTGACCGGCACCTTCGGTTCCATCGCTATGACCGGGTGCCAGCAACCCGGCACGTGCAGGAGCTACTCGACGTCGTAGCGGACAGCGGCGACCCCATCTTCTGGGGATGACCGCCCCTGCTCCTTGGTGCCGCGGGGGCTCACATCTAATGCTGCAAGCGGCCATGGGGACGGGATGCGTCGAATAAGGCGTGCTTCCGCTTATTGTCTGTTTGGACACCCTCGATGGAGAGGGTCACTAACTGGGGGGTTCTATGTACATTCGACGCGTCACAGTCGAGAACGTGAAAAGTTTCCGAGCGGAAACATCCTTCGATCTCGGACCGGGAGTCAATTACTTCGTCGGGGACAACAACGGCGGCAAATCGACCGTTCTCGAAGCGTTGCTGTTCCTCTTCGAGGGACCAACAGCCACGAAGTGGACGCCAGACGCGTTCTATTCGACCAAGGCAGAAGGCCCTACCCGTGTTACGGCCGAGATCGCCGGGGAAGTCGAGGCGCTGGTCACCCAAGAAAAATTCGCCCTTCTCAAAGATTTTGTCTTCGAAAGCGACGGCGAAACCATCCTCCGCCTCGAGCGCAGCAGCGACGACCGGACCATCATCCAAAACGGCAAGAGCAAGAACGTCAACGTGAAAGCGGTCTGTTTCTGGCACCCAGAGCACAAGCAGTTCGAGAACGTGACCGGTATCGACGCCAAGGTCAAGGCGATGTTCGATTTCGAGGCGATCTGGGCCGATGCCCAACCAGGTGACCACATCGACTTCGCCAATACGAAAACCCTAGGCAGGTTGCTGGATGCCGCGTTCCAGAGATTCGCCCAGACAGACCGGTGGGGTCGGCTCGTGACGGCCCATCAAAACGCCTTTGCGCCGGACGACGACGAGTCGTTCCTGGTCGAGACGAAACGGCTGGCCGCCGACATTAAGACACTTGTTGACGAACAATACGGGCACGCGGCCATGCGCTTCGAGTTCACTCTGCCAGACCCCTCCGTGTTCATGAAACAAGGTCGCCTGCACGTCGATGATGGGGCCGGAGAGACCCCAGTAGAGGGAAAAGGGTCAGGAATGCAGCGAGCGATCGCTCTCGGCATCATCCAGCTCTACGCAAAGTCGGAAGCGCTCGGCGACCAAGACAACCCGACACCACTGATCTTGATGCTGGACGAGCCAGAAACGTGGCTCCATCCCACCGCGCAACTCCGCCTCGGGGATGCGCTAAGCGCTATCGGCGAGAAGGAGCAGGTGTTCATCATCACCCACTCGCCCTACCTAATCCGCAAATTCGACAGCACAAGGCACCAGCTCGCCGTCATCGCTGGGCAGGGTGCCGATCGTCGGATCGACACCTCGACGACGTTCGGCCTTTTCGGCGTCGGCGAACCCACGTGGGGCGAGATCAATTACCGGGCCTTCAATATTTGTAGCCACGAATTCCACAACGAGCTCTACGGCCACATCACAAGGCACGTCGAAACCGCGAAAGCAGATAGTTCGTCGGCTAAAGAAGGAGAGCTCGACGATTTCCTGCTCGCGGAGGGGATCGCCAAATCAAAAACGTGGCTACGTCCCAGCGGGTCCTCTACGTCCAGAACACTCACGGTCTACATCCGCAACACCATCCATCATCCCGAAAATGGCCTCAATGCACCGGTCACCGACGCGGAGCTCCGGGCGTCGACGGATGCCCTGGTAGCCATCGTTGAACGCCTGCAGAAGTAGGCTGTCGGTGGCTCCTAGGAGTATGTGGCAGTGACGACGAATGGACTTAGCGTGAGCGAATCGACTCTTAGCACTCTGGAAATTTGCGCTGGAGCTGGAGGTCAATCGCTGGGGCTTGAAAAGGCTGGTTTTGGTCACGAGCTTGCTGTCGAAATCGACCGGGACGCCGCGGCGACGCTGCGTGCAAATCGCCCGGACTGGAACGTGCACGAAGGGGACGTCCGAGAAATCGACGGCAAGGCCTACCGCGGCATTGACTTACTGGCCGGGGGCGTTCCGTGCCCGCCGTTCAGTTTCGCTGGACACCAGCTTGGTGCCGATGACGAGCGGGACCTCTTCCCGGAGGCGCTGCGCCTCGTGCGGGAAGCTCGACCCTCGGCTGTCATGCTTGAAAACGTTCGCGGTCTTGCGTCTGCACGATTCACGGTCTATCGGCAGTCCATCCTCACTGAGCTTGAGCGGCTCGGTTATACCGCGGACTGGCAACTCCTCTTCAGCTCTGAATTTGGTGTCCCTCAGTTGCGACCCCGGTTCATCCTGGTCGCCTTCCGTGGCGCCAAGATGAAGAAGTTCCACTGGCCGAGTGCTGTCGGCTCACCGCGGCTGGTTGGAGAGACGTTGCGCCCGCTGATGGGGGCAAATGGGTGGGAAGGCGCGGACGCGTGGGCTCGCGGAGCGGCAGGGATCGCGCCGACCATCGTCGGTGGCTCCAAGAAGCACGGCGGAGCCGACCTTGGCCCGACTCGCGCCAAAAAGGCGTGGCTGGAGCTTGGGGTCGACGGGCGCGGTGTCGCTGACGAAGCGCCCACGGCCGAACACCCTCTCAACCACATCCCCAAGCTGACGAACCCGATGGTCGCGCGTATCCAGGGTTTCGATACGGATTGGCAGTTCACGGGTCGAAAGACAGCCGTGTATCGACAAATCGGGAACGCGTTCCCGCCGCCCGTCGCCGAGCGGGTAGGAACCTCCATCCGGACAGCACTCGGTGCGACCGCGACCCGCAAGCCGTCGCTCAGCATCGTCGCATGACCGTCTCGGGCACCTCCGCTTTCGCCGAAGCCCGACGCCAATTCCACGCCGGCCTTCTTGCCGGAGGTGTCCTCGGCGTCAACGAGAAGGGCGTGCCTAGCAATGCGGACAGCAGCAACCGCACCAGCATCAGTTACGCGCGGGCGATCGCTGACACGTTGAAAGTCGAGACCGTCAGCGAGCGCCTGGCGGGGCAGACATCTGGGGGCGAGTTTGAGCAGGCGACGGCTAATTTTCTCGCCGACACTTTTCCGCAGCTGAGCATGCTCCGGCCAGGTGATTGGGAGATTCGAAAGGTCAGTGGTCGCGGCGCTGCGGCTCAGGCATCTGTCTTCGAGCAGTATGCCCACCTTGTCGATTTGGACCGGGCTGTCAAAGCGAATCCGCAACTGCAAGCAGTGCTGGGCAACGGCTACACCATCGCTCCCGACATCGTGATCTCTCGCGGTTCTGTGGGGGATGACTTCATCAACCGGGGCGGCGAGATCGTCGACGACACAATCGGTCTGCACGCACCTATCCGACGGCGCAACAACCCTGACTTACGGATCCTCCACGCCGTCGTGTCGTGCAAATGGACCATCCGGAGCGATCGAGCGCAAAACTCTCGCTCGGAAGCCCTCAATCTCATCCGTAACCGGAAGGGCCGCTTACCCCACATCGCGGTCGTCACGGCTGAACCGTTGCCGTCACGAATTGCATCAGTCGCTCTTGGCACTGGCGACATCGACTGCGTCTACCACTTCGCTCTCCCCGAGCTGCTTGCAGCCGTAGACAGCGAGGGTCACGGCGATGCCACCGAATCTCTTCACATGATGATCGAAGGCAAACGGCTCAAAGACATCTCCGACCTACCGCTTGACCTCGCCGTCTGACGCTCAACGACAAGTTTCCAGACCCACCAGAGATTTAGAAACGCTACCTACTCGCCACCTTGTGGGGCTCGGCACCAAGAACTACCGGCTGAGTCTCTCTAGAAGCAAATTTCGGTCCACGGTCGGCATACGACGCAACGCATTCCAAGCCTTATCAAGAGACGTTGCAGACCGACGGCCACGACGAGCCCACCGACTGAGGCGCTCCAAGTCCTCTTCCGACAACTCGACTAGGAGTTGCTCGACGTCAATCTGATTCGGCCCCGTCCCTCGCAATCCTGACCGGCAGCGTTTGCATTCCGTCACCAGCTGAACGGACGGTGTGCCGTCTGAGAGGGTGACCTCTCTTCGCGTCACGGCAAGCACAGCGGTCTCGCTCTGATTATCGATGTACGACTCCCCACCCGCCACCCCGCACAGAACACACTGGTAGCTATCGGCTGCGAATACAGCCGCTCGCTGTTTCGCCGATACGGAAGCCTGCCGGTGTTCCACCGCACGCCTTGCCACCGGGTCCCACACCTCCACGCCCGCAGTCACGAAACGCTGTTCGTCTGCCGTGAGGGTCGCGTCTACAGAGTTGGTATCCATGACCCAGCCGTAGTCGCGAAGATCTCGGACTCGCCGGTCGACTTGGGACACACCCGGGAAAGCGGATCGGAGCTGTTCTTTGGTGAAAATGTTCCCCTCGCCAACGACGTCGAGGAGCCATAAAGCAGAGCGAACCATCGTCCCGCCAGGAAACGCAGGATCATTCCAGCGCGGTCGGTTCATGTCCCCAGCAATCCCTTCAAGTGCAGCGGTGGCGTGTCAGGATGTGATCGCCGTCACCGTATTCGCGTTTTGAGCTTAGGAGTTTTTTTGGCACAACAAGCAGGCTCACCTCCAGAGGGCGAAAACATCCGTTCCATCGTGAAAGAACGGCTGGCGCAGTCAGAACGCGAGGACGGCGAGAAACTCACTATCGAGTGGCGCGGCTCGGCTACGCACTTGCACGTCATTGCGATGCCCGTTGAGATGCTCTACTACAACCCTGACACGCATCGCATCCGTGCCCAACGAGGCTTAGATCCGAAACGGGACGCTGTCCTGAGCGCGGACCCGTGGGGGCCCGACGGCCAGGACTATTTGGAGTATCTGCTCAAGACTCAGCCAGCCACCCCGGGAAAGACGGATCCCGAATTTGAAGCCCTCCGTGACAGCCTCGAAGACTTCAGTCAGGAACAACCTGGCCTCATCACCCCCGACGGCATTCTCGTCAACGGAAATACTCGCTGCGCAGCTCTTCGAGAACTCGGAACACGCCACATTCGAGTGGCCGTCTTGCCTGCTGACACCACTCGAGACGACATCAGCGCGGTGGAACTATCCCTCCAGCTTCGCCGAGAAAACAAGCGGGATTATTCCTACATCAACCAGCTCATCGCAATAGAAGAGCAGTTGGCGCGCGGCCGTCGTCCGGAAGAAATTGCCCGTGAATTTCACATCCGGCCCAAAACTTTGGAGCAGGATCGCTGGGTCTACGGGCTCATCCAAGAAGCCATTGAGCGGAGCAGCGACGGCGACGGCGATGGCCTGCGCCTTGTGGACTTTGAAGATCACCAGGAGAAACTGCGTGAACTATATCGGGCCTACACCAAGGAAATTGCAACTGATCGGGACGCCGCCGAGGCTCTGAAGGAATCGCGTCTCGCCATGATCATTCTCGGATTTGCCAAAACCGACGTCCGACTGGCAAAACCCGACTTCCACGAAAAATACCTCGCAGCAAAGCTGCCAGCCAACACTGTGACAGTGGCGGCCCCATCGCACTCCGTCCTGATTCCCGGGCTAGGAATGGCTGTCGCAGATGACAGCGCGACCGTAAAAGCTGCTCGAGAGCTCACGGATGGTGTGCTCCGCGCCCGTGCCGCACTTCGAGTTGGCAGCGCGGTCCCGAGTGTGGACACGGCCCCGTCCGAAAAAGTTCTGGAAAATCTTCGTGGTTCCGTTGAGGCGGCCTTGAAGTTGGCCGGACGAGACGAACGACTTCGTCAACGGAAAGTCGCCGCAGCAGAACGCTTGTCCGATGCAGTTGACTCAATCAATCTCGCGAGTGCGGACGTTGCGCAGTCGCTAGCCACCAAATCTCTTGACGAAGACGCCCTTGATGAGTCACTCACGGAGCTCCGGTCCAGCTTGGAAAAACTGGCTCGTCAAATTAAGCGCGCAGTTTCTGAGCCTGGGGCTGGTGTCGAGTGGCTCGTGTCGTCGATACAGCTGGAATCGCCGTGACGCCAACCGCATTTAGTCTCCAAATTAGTTTCGCCGATGATCCGCTTCGAGCGAGGCTGACTGCCGGGCCCGATCACGCAGACGCTCTCCGACGACTTGCTCCCCGATTTCGGAGTGCTAGTCAGAGGAACCTCCACACCGCAGACTTGGAAATTGATGACCTCCTAGGCAACTTGGTTGTTCTCGCATCATGGCCGGAACCAGAGAGCGTCTCCTGGGATCAGAACCTGGCGGCCCTGGCTCAGTCAGTCCTCGTCGACGCAGCGACGGTAACCGCACAACTGACAGATGTGTCCGCGGAGGAACCCCCTTCAAACGTTAAAGGGCGTTTGGGCACTAACTGGATCGGAAACCTGACCGACTTCCAAGAGCGAGACGTCCAAAAGCTCCTCCGTCTAGGGCATGGCGCAAATTTTTCGGTCCCGGGCGCTGGAAAAACACGCGTGGCATTGGCACTGTTCGCAGCCGCTCGCGAAGCTGGTGAGGTCGAACGCCTTCTCGTTGTTGGGCCGAAATCCAGTTACGCAGCTTGGGAAGAAGAAAACGTCGCGAGTTTTCAGGCGCCCCTCCGCATGAAGATTTTCCAAGGTGTCCCCCCGATCGGGACAGACGTTTTGCTGGTCAACTACGAGCGCCTGGACGGCGCACTGACGCCCCTGTCACACTGGCTCGCCGAAAAACCCTCGATGATCATCCTCGACGAGGCGCATCGGATGAAACTCGGCTCCAACGGGACATATGGAGCTGCCTGCTTGGCACTCGGTCCACGGGCCCGCAAGCGTTTGATACTGACGGGCACCCCAGCGCCAAATGGTGTCCGGGATCTGGAAAATCTTCTTGGATTCGTGTGGCCAGGGCAGGGTAGGCAGGCAGTGACCCGAGCCGTAGCCGGTGGTGACCTTCGTCAGGCAAGCGCTGCCCTTAAGCCGCTTTTCACCCGAACAACAAAGCGGGAACTAGGCCTACGCCCAGAGACCACGTCAATCAAAAGAATTCCCCTGCCTTCGTTGCATCGGGAAATCTATGACGCGCTCATTAACCAAGCCTCTGCGCGGGCGGCGGGCTCCCAAGACGATTTTCAAGCCCTGGGCAAGATCACTGTTTACCTCCTTATGGCGGCGACGAGCCCGGCACTGTTAGCCGTAGGTACAACCCGGCACGAACCACTTGCCTACAGAGTTCCTCCTCTACTTGTTCCTGAGAATGCCCCGCTCTACGAGCTGATGCGAGACCTTCCGGCCTACGAATTTTCACCCAAGTACGAAGAGACGTTGAGGATCGTTGCCACAAACGCTCGCCTCGGTAGAAAAACACTGGTTTGGTCGACGTTTGTCCGCTCGCTCACGACTCTGCAGAGATTGCTCGCCGAATTCCAACCTGCGTTAGTTCACGGCGGAACTGAGGATCGTGACGCCGAAATAAAACGATTCCGCAATGACCCGGACTGCTTGGTCCTCTTGTCCAACCCGGCCACTCTCGGGGAAGGTATTAGCCTTCACCACGACTGCCACGATGCCATCTATGTCGATCGCGATTTTGCTGCCGGCCGCTTCCTCCAGTCCTTAGATCGAATTCATCGATTGGGTCTTCCTCCCGAGACCGAAACCCACATCACCGTTCTGGCTTCTGAGGGCACGATCGACGAGCTTGTTTCACAACGTCTCGAAACCAAGCTGCAGTTCATGGGGCGTATTTTGGACGACCCCGCCGTCGAGCGACTGGGAGATCTCGACGAAGAACCACCCTTTGGTGGCGGGCTCGATGGAGCCGACATCCAAAGTCTCTTAAGACACCTTCATGCCGATCCCGCCTGAGCCAGTACTCCGAGGAGCGATCCGGTGGATGGCTCATTTACCCTCTGCGGGGGTTCCTCGTACTCGAGCTCTTCTCGCGGGCCTAAGCCAGTATTCCGATCTCACGCCAACTCAATACGAGGAGTCGCTGTCCTGGCTACAGCGATCACAGTTGTTCGACCTGGGTGGACGCCAAACACGTCTCGTAACTAATTCCGAGCAGCTGCTGGAGGCCACTCTGCTTTTGGATTCCCCCGCATGGTTCGCTGATGCCGACGTTTTAATCCAGGACGAGACTGAACTACCCGAGGATGTCCTCGCCGCTGGGAAAGCTCTAGGGCTAGATGAAGTCACGACCTACTCAGTAATTCGACGTGTCTGGGGCAAAGTCGATACCGAGCTTCGACGGCAAATCGGAGACGCAGGCGAAGAAGCTCTCCTAGAGCTTCTCCGGCAGTCCGTATCGGCTCGCGTGGACCATGTCGCGGCAGAATCTGATGGGTATGGCTACGACATAAGTGTCACAACCGACGACTTCCAGTGTCACCTTGAGGTGAAGGCAACGACGCGCCTGAACCGATCTACGTTCCATCTTTCTCGAAACGAATTTGAGACCATGAAGCGCGATGCGGACTGGTGCCTTGTCTTAGTGACGCTGGACCGGGACCTCAAGCTCATTGGCCCTATTCGAGCCATTTCTCGGCCTTGGATCCAGCGAACCGCGCCCACGGACACCTCCTGGGAATCAAAGTGGGAGGCAGCTCGCTTCAATGTGCCTTCGGAAGAACAGATCCCCGGTATTCAGCAGCTTCGGGTAGTTATTGGCGATGCGAGCAGTCCTCTAATAACGGGAAGAATCGTCTAAAACGCTCACGAGTTGCCTGTTTTCGATCGCCATAACCGTGGTCCTTTGTTACGCCGACGTGTGGACAGACACGGATCGAGGGGCGGTCGCATCGTGCGCCACCCCACGTCTTCGGATGCGCTCGCAGTCCCGCCACTACAGGGCCCCAAGGTATCTGACAGAAAATCGCTCACCAGCGCCACTTCATGGGTAGTTCAGTCCAAAGGTAAATCCACCACTAACCCGACGCCTGCTGTACAACATGAAGTCGCCAATTGTCCACGTTTCGTTCGGCCGCTATGGTGCAAGCATGTCACTCGCCCTGTTTGGTCTCGGAGCGACCGTGGCCAAACTTACGTTCCGTGCATGGAATTTAACCAACCAGGCCGGTGCGGTGGGTGATGCCTCGGACGCGGTCAAATTATCTGCCTCCTGGTGGAGCAGCAGGAGATCAAAACGGCTCCTGCAACGTGAAATCGATGCCATTCTTCGGATGGAACTCGGAAACCAGCCACCGTCGGGCGTCCGGCGTCAAGCGATTCGCGCATTGCACGCAGACGTTGGAGCCTTGCTGGAACAGCTTCTCGCGACCGACGATGCTCTCGTTCAGGCCGTGGTCCACCCCGATCAACTGACATTGTTTGACCGGCTCGAAACGGGGACCCTCCGTCGCAGCACCGAATTCGCGCTGCAAACTTATCTGGATCGCCTCCTCATAGGCGCCTCAACCGCTTTCGCGCGAGCCGTCGAGAACGCGCCCGGATTGTCCGCGGCCGCCACCGCGTACACGCTTCAAACGCTGAATGCGCTGGACGCCAGGTCGGTATCGACCAGCGCTTTCCTCCGGAACAGGCTCGCCGGAGAGACTCTAGGCGACGTCGAACGACTGCAAATGGATTTGCGCACGAAGACCGGAAAGGAACGTGTCGGCCTGCACGCTCGCACGCTACGCGAACGCAACCGGCTTCCTCTGTTGCAACAGTTGTTCGATGTCTCGGTCCAGCATCGGGCCCTGCTCGGCGACGGAGGCATGGGCAAGAGCGTCCTAGCCGGCGAAGTCGTCACTGCGGCCGGGACGGAACGGCTCGCCTTATTGGTCCGCTGCGATCGTGTCACCGACCCCACAGCCACAAGCGTTGACGACATCGACAAAGCGCTCGGCGTCGCTGCGGGCGCAGACGGGTACCTGAGTCACGCCATCGCCGCGGTAGCTTCCGGCCTGGACCGTCGACCGCTTGTTGTCATCGATACTCTAGACATCATCACTCGCGACAACACGGCGTCTCAAGTAGACGCGGTCTTGTCGCGAGTCGCTCAACACGCAGAGCTCTTTATTACGTGCCGTCAAACTGAATGGGTGGAGTTGCTCGCCAATGGGCCGTTCTGCAGCAGTATCGCGGCTCGGTCAATCTACCCCCTCGCTCCGGTCGAGGTCGTTGCGTGGGTCACCGAATATGCCGCCGGTTTACGCGAGGCCCAAGCCGCGAAGCGGTTCATCGAAAGCGTTGAGTCGGCCCTTAAGGATCCGCGCGCCATTGATGTCCTGGGTGTTCCTCTGCGCCTCGCAATGGCATGCGGCCTGTACGCAGAAGACGGGGCGCTTCCGCCCGGATTGACTGCGTCGCGTTTGTATGAGGAATACTGGGCGAACCGCATTCACGCCGATCGTTACGGGCGAATTACTCAGGAGTCCGACGACGCCGAGACCGCCGCCGACCGCGTCGCCGCCACCATCTGGGAAAGCAGCATCGAGCGGTTTGTCCAGCAGGTACCGGCTCCCGAGATGACCAATGCCGCGCGCCGACACCTCCTTAGCGACGGCATCCTCGACGCCCGTACCGCTTACGTGTCGTTCTTCCACCAGACTTTCGCCGAATTTGCCGTGGCGCGGCATCTCACCTTCCATGGGAGCGTTTCGGATTGGGATCGACTCGGGGAGGGAATGGCTGCGCGTCGCTCCGGGTACTGGGCGATCGCAGGCCACGTGATGCGCCGCGTCGACCTCTCCGAAACTGCGTTTGATCTCGCGGCCGCCGCCGTGCCGAACGACGCAGCCGGTGCTCACACCGTTCTCGGGGGTCTCCTTCTACGTGAGGACGACGACACTACCCGGAGGTGGTGGGAAGAGTTCATTGATAAACGGCCGGAGCGAGTCGCCGCGTGCGCCGAGCTATTGCTCGGTGCTTCCGCGCGCCACGACGCCTACGTTCTGCAAGCCGTCCGAACACTGCTACCTACCGTGACCACGAACTTGACGACGATAGTGCGGGTCTACGCAGAGCGCATCCGCGTCATGCCCGGCGCAAGCGCAAAAATTCACTTCGAATTTGCTCTGGGATCGCTCCTAGATCGACACAGCATCGGCGACCCGTTGGCCGACTCCGAGATTCGGCGTCTGATCGATGCCGTGCTCTCGGTCGAAGGCCCCGCCCAGGAAACGCTCTTCAACGCTGCGGCTAGTTACTACGAGGTCCTTCCTGAAGCCGGCCGCGCCGGTTTCCTCCTCGCCGCCGCCTCATCCGCACGCCTAGACGACGCGATCATTGCACTCAACGTCGCTGCTTTAGTGGCGGTACCAAGTGATGCGTTCAATGCGGCCGTGCAATTGAGCCTGCGTGAGGGACTCGTTGGTGTCGCGGATAGTCGATGGGGAACCTGGCGGGACATTGTAATTGCTGACCATCCGCCGCGATGGCTGGCCGTACTAAATCGTGCGCTTTGCCTCGAGGACGCCGGTCGCATTGATGTCGAAGCCGCCGTTGCGCTCGCTCTTGACCCAGAAGTCACACGCGTGGTGAAGCGGAACGCGACGGGTATGGTCAGGCATATTGCGATCGAGTTCCCGTCGCGGCTCGCAGAGACGCTGCTCACAATCCGTCGGCCCTCCCACGACAAGACTTGGGTCGAGTGGGCGCTGTTGCTTAGCCGGATCGCGCCGGCCCTGACGGGAGAGTGGGCAGGGCGCGTGCACGAAGGGATGCTCGAGGCGGCCGTCGCCGTACCGGACAAACTATGGTCGAGCGTGATCGGCGCGTTCGCTAACGACGGAGTGAAGGTCCAGCGCACGATAGAGCGCTTCATCGAAGTAAGCGCGACTGATCCGACGACCCTGGAGCGGCATGCGGTAAAGCTCCTCGACGCCATGGCCTCAAAACTTCCGTCGACGATCCTCGTGGATCAGGAGCACGCCATCCACTGGTTGTCGGTAAAAATACAACCAATTCCTTTGCGGACCGCGGTGCGGCTCGCTGCCGCTCAGGCTCCGCGATCGCGAGAAGCTCGCGATCGCGCTGTCGCACTCGCTGGTCGAGAACGCACCCTGCAATCAGACCTTGTCCGTATGAGTAAGCGGCGCAGGCACGAGTGGGACGCGCAGAGCTGGTCCGCCGACGGTCTCTCCTGGACAATAACTTTCTTGGATTACGAGGCGCCGAGTGCCGTAATCGACGCCGTTGAGGTGCTCCGCCCGGAGATCGACAGTCCTGGCTGGGACGCACCGACGACGGAACATCTAGTCTCCCGCCTGGTTCGAGGCGTGCTCAATGCTGAGGAGCAGCAACTTACGGGAAAGCTCCTGGAACTACTCGGGGACGTGTCGAATCTGTCCAACCGCGACCGAATCGCCCCGACGCCTCTGCAGTGTCAGAGGGTCCTCGCGGCCTACCGAACTGCGCTGGATGAAACGAGCCCGCGTTTTGCGCGGCACCGGCCGGCCATTTTTTCGCAGATCACGCAGACGATGACTGATGTCTGCAAGCGGCGACTTCCGTCCGGTCAGTTGCTGACTGCGCTGCTCGAGTTAGTTCGCGACGTTGACAGTGCTGCAATCGGGGCACGTGCTACGACCCAACTGCAATCCACTATTGGAGCCATTGCACGCGCCTTTCCCATCGTGTGGGACCGTTCAGATGATTTCATCGACCACGCCCCAGAAGGGAATGTGCTCGCCCTGGCCGAGGCCGCGAAGTGGGTGGACGATCCGGGAGCCGCGACGTTTTTGGAGCGGCTTGCCTCGGCGTCGTCTTCGACTCCGGCCGTCGTGGCCTTCGTTCAGCAACATCAACAACAGCGACGATGATTGTGCGTGCGGGGATGCTCGCCTGGGCAAGTACCAAGAGATTACCTAGACCACGAGTCAAAATAATGTCCCGTCTTCGGACCCTTATCTTCGGCACTGTCCCCGAGGCAGTCTCCGGCGAGAGCTAGTTGACGAGGCGGTGGTTCGCTGCGCCGCCCTAAGCGGAGCGATTGAAATGCCTGTTTTAGCCGCCGCCGCAGGAGCGGTCTCGCAGCCTGCAGCAGCGATCACTGAGCCACCTAACGGGCAAGCGTTAGGTGGTCGCGGTGTAGTCCAAGGAGAAGAGGACGGGGCGGTGGTCGGAGGCGCCCTGCGGGAGGGTTGCTGCGGTGATCGTGGTGAGGCCGGTCATGGTGGCGAGGTCGAATTTACCTCGCATGACGCTGCCCTCTCTGTGGAAGGTGCTGCCGGGCGTGTGGGCGAGGGTGAAGCCACGACGCCGGATGTGCCGGCGGAGCATCCCGAGCAAGATCGGGTGGTTGTAGTCGCCAGCCATCAGTGCCGGGAGGTTGGGGCCGAGGCGTCGGAGGGTTTCGTGGGCGTCGTCGACCTGCACCCTTCGGAACCCGTTCGAGTCCGTGAACGGAGTCCCATGAAACGAGCCCAGGACGAGATCTCTTGCCGCGTCGACGTCCGCGACACGGGCGGCAACGAGACGGTGCCCGGTGCCGCCGATGAGTCGGTCGTGACGTGACGTACTCAGCTGAAACGACGACGCCTCCTCCACGGCGAACCGTGACGCTTTGACGTACAGGCCGACACCGAGCCGGTTCCCGGACGTCCCGACCGCAAGCTGAAGCGAACCGAGACGGCCGGGCAGCGATGACCCGGCTGCTTCCTGAACGCACAGAACGTCGGGGTCGTGAGCGTCAACGAGGTGGCGGAGTTCCAATTGCGCGCGCCCCTGCCACAGGTTGTAGCTCAGCAGCGTGATCGGATTACCAGTACTGGTGGGAGTCACGCGCCGGAGACGTCCTCGCTGGAAGGCGCGAGCTCGGCTGGTGGTGGTGTGTGTGCGGTGGCCTTCCGTATGGCCGGTTTCTTGACCTCGCGGGTCGTGAGGCCGAGGCGATCGGCTACCTCGTTCCGAGGAACACCGAGGTCAAGCATGGAGGCGATGACGGCTTGCGCTTTGGCGCGCGCCTCCTCTGTGACCTTCTCGCCGCGCTTACGCACGGCATCAATCTCTTTGTCGATGCTGGCTTGGATGTCGGCGATCGAGTCGGCGGTAACGAAGTAGTCCGTGGCGAGCTCCTCGAGCTTGTCCTGCTTCTCCCGGAATTCGGCCGCTTTCTCTCGTGCCCGCTGCCTAGCGGCAGTCTGCTTGCCGGACTTTCTGACCTCGGCCATGTGAACCCCCTGATCGATTTAAACCACCATTATGCGCGCCACCCGAAGAGCGCGCGGCCCCGCGGATGGAGGCCAGCAGCGCGATTCAGTGGCATGAACCCACGGCTGACTCGGCTGTCGCCGATCGACCGACGTTCACTTCCACGAGCCTCGTTCCTCGTCACGCTCCCGTTCACTTCCCGGTCTCCCACCACAGCCGCAGTCTCTCCGATCCTGGCCGCTCTCCATCCTCATTCTTCGTCAGTTGATCTGTCACACCTCTGGCATCAATTGATCAACGAGGTAAAGTACCCCCATGATGACCATGCACGTCCTCTCCGCAGGGGACGGGTATGCGTACTACACCAGCGAGACCGCCACGGGCGACGTCGTCCGTGAAAACGGCCGTGAGCTGGGCGACTACTACACCGCAGACGGCAACCCTCCTGGCGTGTGGGTCGGCTCCGGCCTCGACGCTTTAGGCGTCAAGGGCACCGTCACCGAGGATCAGATGAAGGCTCTCTTCGGTGAGGGCCTTCACCCGGACGCTGACCAGATCATCCGCGAGGCGCAGGCGAACGGGAAGACGGCCGAGGAGGCGCAGGACGCCGCCCGGCTCGGCCGTGGTTACTACAACTACGAGCAAGGCGCGACCAGTCTCCGCGCCGCCATCGACGAGGGCTACGCCCGCTTCGAGCGCACCGAGCACCGCGAACCGAACACCGAGGAGCGGCGCGCTATCCGCGTCCGTGAGGGCGCGCAGGCGTTCCGCGAGGCCAAGGGCCGGCCCCCCGCCGACAAGGAAGAGCTGGGCCGGTTCATCACCGCAGCGTCCCGCCCCACGCAGCAGGCCGTGGCCGGTTTTGACCTCGTGTTCTCGCCCGCTAAGAGCGTTTCGACGCTCTGGGGGCTCGGAGACAACGAGACCCGGAAGGTGATCGAGGACGCCCACGAGGAGGCGATAGCGGACACGGTGAAGTACCTCGAAGACGAGGCCATTGCCACCCGTGCCGGCCGGAACGGCGTGGCGCAGATCGACGTCGAGGGCGGGCTGATCGCGACCCGGTTCCGGCACTACGATTCCCGCACTGGTGACCCGCAGCTCCACGACCACTTGGTGGTCGCGAACAAGGTCAAGGGCTCCGATGGGAAGTGGCGCACCATTGACTCCAAGCTTCTGCACCGCCAGGGAGTTGCCGCGTCCGAGTTCTACAACGCCCGCGTGATGGACCTCGTCACGGAGCGTCTGGGCGTCACCACGGAACTCCGCGAGGTCACCCGCGGCAAACGTCCCGTCGTAGAAATTGCGGGCGTGGACGACCGCCTGACCAAGGGGTTCTCCACCCGGTCGGCGGGAATCAAAGACGCCATGAAGAAGCTCGAGCGGGACTATCGCCGCGACCACGGCCGCGCTCCCGACTTGAAGGCTCGGATCGCCCTCGCCCAGCAGGCCACCCTTGACACTCGGCCCCAGAAGGAGACCGCCCGGTCCCTGTCAGCGCTCCGCGATTCCTGGCGCGCCCGCGCTATCGGCATCGTCGGCGGGCGGGTCGTTGACGACGTGGTGGAGTCCGCGAAGCAGGCTGGCGGCGACGCCCGCGCCGTCGCCTCCGGGACCCGTACGACCATCACCACGGAACAGGCCTCAGCCCGGGTAGTGGAAACCGTCTCGGAGCACCACGCGGTCTGGGGGGCGCACATGATCGAAGCCGAGGCTCGCCGCTTCGTGCAGGCCGAACGGACCGAGGGGAACGTGGTCGAGGGCACGGTAGAGCAGATCACCAAGCACGCTCTGACCACGGACTCGATCACCGTCACCCCTCCTGCTCCGCACGGCGCATTCCAGCCCCTCACGCGCAGAGACGGCACGAGTATCTACGAGCACAAGGGAACGCAGCTCCTCACGTCGAGAGCTGTCCTCGTGGCCGAAGACACCCTCCTGGACGCCGCCCGTGCCCGCACCGTCCGCCCCGTCAGCCGGGAGACGTTCGACCGGATCGCGACCGAGCATGGGCAGCACTTGGACTTTGGGCAGCTTGCCCTCGCGGGCGAGTTCGCGACGTCCAGCAACCGCCTCGTCGTCGGCACAGGCCCTGCCGGAACCGGGAAGACCACGGCCCTGCAAGTCGCCGCCCGCGCGATTGAAGCCGAGGGCGGCCGGATGATTGGCCTGGCCCCGTCAGCCGCAGCGGCCGACGTCATGGCCGACGCTATCGGCGTCGAGGCGAACACGATCCACTCGTTCACCCACGGCCACGGCAGCCTGGCCGAACTCCTCGAAGGGGAAGGCCGAATCGAGGGCGTCGACGTGAACCCGGGAGATGTCCTCGTGGTCGATGAGGCCGGCATGGCCGGCAGCACCAACCTCGCAAAGGTGACCCGGATCGCAGAACGCCACGGCGCACACGTCCGCCTGATCGGTGACGATCGCCAGCTCTCCGCAGTCGAAGCAGGAGGCGCACTTCGACTCCTCGAACACGAAGTGGGATCGGTCAAGCTTGAAGAGCTGCACCGGTTCAGTAACCGGGAAGAGGCTGAGGCCACCAAGCTCCTCCGCGACCCCGCGAAGACCGGCGACCCGTTCGCGTGGTACGTGAACAACGGCCGCGTCACGGGGGGCAGTGTTGACCAGATGACGGCCGACGTGTTCTCAGGCTGGCAGCACGACACCGAGGCCGGGTTGCAGTCCGTCATGGTCGCCAAGACCAACGCGACCGTGTCGGAACTGAACGCCCGAGCACAGGCCCTCCGCATCTCCCAGGGAGTCGTGACAGGACGCGAGTCGGCACCGCTCCACGACGGCCTGTCGGCCTACCGTGGCGACACCATCGTCACCCGGCAGAACGACTCGCAGTTGAAAGTCAACGGGGGCCGGGACCGGGTGAAGAACAACGACGTCTGGACCGTCCAGCGTGCACACCAGGACGGTTCCCTGTCGGTCGAGAACGTGAAGAGCGGCGCGAAGATCACCCTCCCGAAGGAGTACGTGGAGAAGAGCGTCGAGCTGGGCTACGCCTCGACCCTGCACCGCACCCAGGGCATGACCGCCGACACCGCCCACGTCATGGCCGACAGCTCGACGTCCCGCGAGCTGGCCTATGTCGGGCTCACCCGCGGTAAGCAGGAGAACCACCTGTACGTCGAGACCGAAGAAGCCCAGCCCGTCTCCGACGTCCTCGCGTCGATCGCACGCACCAGTGACGCGACCCTCTCGGCCACCGAGACGATCCGAGGGGAGCAGGCGCGCGTCGACAACCTGGGGACCCTGATCGACCAGTACGGCGACGTCGCCGATCGCGCCGACGTGATCCGATTCGAGAAAATTGCAGACGAACGCCTTGGCGTCGATATCGCGGGCGAGCTTCGTGGCCACGACAGTTGGGGTGCCGTGGAAGCGGGCCTGCGTCGTGCGGAAGGGGCTGGCCTTGACCCGGCCGAAACCCTCGATCGGGCATGGCGCCAGCGCGACATGACGGGCGCCGAAGACCCAGGCGCGGTCCTCGCCTCTCGGATCACGGACGTCACTGACCGTCAGGCTGCCGAGAACGTGGACAAGCGGCCGCAGGAGTCCTCGCGGGTGCCGGGGTGGATTGCTGATCGCCGGACGCTCGACTCCGAGCACACCGCGCCCGAATGGCGCGAGCACCTGGCTGAGAGGTACGCCTACCTCGAAACCCGCCTCGAGGAGCGCGGCCAGGCGATCGCATCCGAGCCGCCCCAGTGGGCTCTGCAGCTCGGAGACGTCCCGGCCGACGATAACCGCCGCGCCCAGTGGACGCAGCTCGCCGCCGAGGTCGACGTGTTCCGCGAACGCTACCGAGTGCCGGCAGATACCCCCGAAGCAATCCCGGCCGAGTACCGCCAGCGCCCTGTCGGCGCAGACCTCGCCGCCCGGGTGACCGAGCTGAACGGGTCCAAAGCGACCCCTGACCAGACGCCCGCCCTATCAGACGATCGGCAGCAAACAGCCCCGCAAACGGAGGAAATAGACCGTAGAGCCCGCGAGGCGGCTACCGCCTCCCTTGCGCAGCAGTCGACCGCCGCAGTGCCAACTCAGCTAGACGTGGAATCCCGCGAAAGCCAGCGACAAGAAGCCTCAGCGCAGCCCGAACGAGACTCCGTCTTGGAGGCCAAGCGGGCACCCGAGCAGCAGGAACAGTCGGTCACTTCGTCTCGTCGGCCTGAACAGGAGGCCCAGCCGGATCACGGAGCCCCGCAGACGATCGATACGTCTGTGACTGCGCGGGACCGCGTTTCGCGGGCCAATCAGGCCAGCACCAACCAAACCGCAGTGCAACGAGACGAGACCCCATCGGCTCAGAAACCCGCATCGGCGCAATCCCAGAGTTCGAAAGAACAGATTGGCGGAGGTGAGCGGCTGACGGCCGCGGAGCGAGTCGCACGCGCGCGACAGGCAGCCGAGGAACGCCGACAACAAGACACCGACCGGGAACGCTGACACCGCCTTCTTGGCTGCGGTGTCGGTGTGGGACGGCAGGATAGACGTATCAGGGACAATCGCACTTCCCCGCCGACCGCAAGCCAGGCCGGTCTGGGGTAAGTGGATGGAGGGGAGGCATGATGACGTGGGGTCCGCAAGCACACGGGGGCGCCGCCGCCCCGAACCTTAAGCGTGGAGGTGGGTGGCTGTGGTGGTTCCCCGTCCTCTGGGCATTCACCTTCCCCGCCTGGCTGATTGGGCTCCTCGCCTCCATCGGCACCCCGGTTGGCTTCGCTTGCCCCGGCACCAAACCCAGCGACCCACAGAACTGCCCTGACGTCACCCGCCCCTTGATCGCGGGGCAGATGCAAGGCTTTGGGGATCTGCTGCTATGGGCGTTCATCCTCACGGGCGCGATCGGTGTCTGGATCGGTTGGCTGAATGGCCGACGTGCCACCCGCCCCTTCTACGCTCGCCCGTACCTCACAATCGCTGCGTTCGTTGTTTCGCTTCCCCAGGCCATCGCTTACCTCATCGGTTACTTCCTGGGTCGGCTCCCTCGCACCGGTCGCCCCAAGAGTCCGTCGAAGCGAGCGCTGTCGAGGACCGAGTCCCATCAACTGATCGCTGCCCCGAACACGGTCGCTGCCATCACCGACCGGATCGCCGGTCGCACCGGGAAGCTCCCCGGAGCGGTCCTTGGCTGGTCACTGGATGGCAGCGACACTCTCGTCACCGCTCCCCCACGCGGCGGCGTCCTCGTCCTCGGGCCTCCCGGATCCGGTAAAACTAGCGCCGTCCTCATCCCCAGCGTCCTGATCGCGCCGGGCGCGTGTGTGTCGTCGTCGATCAAATCCGACATCATGATCGCCACAGCCCCCACCAGGGCCGGCAAAGGACGCGTATGGCACTTCGATCCGGGCGGCGACGAAATCACCCCACCCGGAATTGAACCTGTCCGCTGGTCACCGCTTGTGTCAGTCCGCAGCTGGGACGACGCCCTCCAAGTCGGTCAAACCATGGCCGAACCCCTCTTCCAAGGCGGGAACGGCGGTAACGATCGGCACTTCATCGGCCGTGCCACCGACTGGGTGCAGACACTTCTTTACGCCGCCCACCTCGGCGCCCTACCAATCGCCGCCGTCGCCCGCTGGGCCCTATCCGCAGCCGACGAGGACACCCAGACCGAGATCGTTACCATCCTCGGCGACGCTGAAGCGGACGGTGATGAAGGGGCAGGTATTGCCGTTCAAAAACTCCTCGGGCTGATCGCGACCCCAGACAAGGAGCGCGGATCGATCATCTCCACCATGGTCGGCCTCCTCCGCGTTTACGACTCGGTCAGCGCCCGCAAAGTCGGCGACAACCCCAACTTTGACCCACGAACATTTGTCGAATCCAACGACACCCTCTACATCACCGCCCGGCCGGACAAGCAGAGCCTGTACGCCCCGCTCCTCGCGGCACTGCTCGAGCAGATCCGCTTTGAAACGTACGACCGGACAAAAAGGGAACAAGCAGGCCTCGAGCAAGTCCTCCCACACGTCACCTTCGCTCTGGATGAAGCCAACACCACCGCACCAATCCCCCTGCCCGCGATCATTTCCGAAGCCGGTGGCCAGGGCCTGCACATCATCGTCGGAATCCAAGCCCTCGGCCCCGCAGTCGCCCGCTGGGGCGACGCCGCGAGATCATTCCTCACCCTCTTCCCCACGAAGGTCATCTTTCGCGGCGTCTTCGACAAAGACACCGTTAGTGCCTTGAGCTCCGCCTCTGGCGAGTACGACCGCCAAATGACCTCGTACTCCGTCTCTACGTCGTACCTGGGTAAGTACTCGCTACCCATCCAGCAAGTCACCCCGAGCTACACCGCCCAGCGGCAACAGGTCCTTACCGAAGGTGACATCACCTCCATCCCCCGAGGACGAGCTCTTGTCTGGGACGGACCCACCTGGGGTCTCCTCGGCATCGGCATGCACTGGAACACGGCGGTATGGCAAGCAGTTAGCGGCCAGGTACTACTTCCGACGCTTCCGAGCGGGTCGAATTGAATCGGTCGTTAGGTAGGGGCAACTAGAAGGCAACGCGGAATTGATTGCGTCGCTCCCCCTCAGTCGTGCGCGGAGGAAAGCTCTTGAGCCGTAGCCATGATGGTTGCCGCGACGGTCATGATCTGCTCATTTCGAGAGAACGCCACTGCCAGCTTGTCATCAAGAATCCGTGTCTCTTGGGAGTTCAAGCCGTCCACGGAAATGGTGTCACTCAGCGTGTCATAGATGATCTTCATTGTGTTTCATGCCCTTCCGAGGAACGATTGCGGCCCGTTGGGGAGCTCTGCCCGTCTTGATGCCCTCGTAATGAGATCGAACGGGTCCTCCCCCAGCGCACGGCAAAGCATGATCAACTCCACAACCGTGACGGGGCGTTGGCCGCGGAGAATTCGGTAGATCGAGTCATGGCTCACAGCTGCTAACCGTGCCCACGCACGAACTTTAATGTTCGCGATCGCCAAGGCGCCACGCAGCTCCGCAGCCAGAGCCTCTTGCAGAGCGTCAGCAGCCTCGTTGCCGCTGATATGCACCTCGTCAGTGGGGCGGCTGTCAGGGTCTGCGCCACCACCTGCACGCAAATTTATCATGTGGAAATGCTACCAAGAAGCAGATGCCCTAAATCGTTGCGATTTCGCTAGATCCACTGAGATTTCGGTCAGGCATGGACATATGCGTTTATGGTTCGATCTCTCCGGGAGCTTTGGCCATTCCGATGCCACCCGCAACCATCGCCATCACTCCCACGCCTTGCATTATGAGACCGGCAGAAGCTACAGCGGCACCCAGTGAGCTGGGTCGAGCGGACAGTATCCAGCCGTTCGGTGCAAGGGCATTTCCGCCTACCGTAAGTGCGGCTCCGCCGCAAAACGCCAGGATTGACCTGGCTAGAAATTTACTGAACACGACTTGATCCAAGCACGATCGCTTGGCTAGGCCAGCCCGCTCTCTTTTTGGAGTACCGGGATTGCAGAGAAGTCTGCGGTAACCCAGGCTCGGGCTGAGGCGCTCCATTCATGCGCACCTGCCCTCAGACCTTCGATCCACCACGTGACCAAAGTCGACAGAGATCGGCACCGGCCGTAGACCTCGTTGTCAAAGCCAAAGCTTGGATCCGTTTGGTGGATCTCGACCGGTTCAGTGTGACCTGGTCGGCAGTCGATGGCTTTGGTGTAGTTGTCTAATGCCAGACGCAACCATCCTCTCCCTGCTCCCCAGTCAAATTCCTCGAGTCCTGGCTCGGGGTCGTCGTAGGTCTCAAGGTCTACTTGGATGTAGCGATCGACAGCCTGATCGAGGGCAGCCGGCCATATTCCTGGAAAGTGGACGCTGGAGCCATTGGCCCAACCAAACCACGTGATCAATTCGCTGGGCGGTTCCATGTCAATGCGCTTCAACTGGAACCGGACGGCGTCCTCAGACAACCCAGGCTTGAGATATTCGCGAGGGGAAAACCCTCGTGACGACACCTCGCGCTCATACGTTTTTAGGAGCCCGGCAAGGAGGCCAGGAGTCCAGTCTCGAACAGCCGGAATTCCATTATCAAGATAAATTTCTGGTAGGTCTCGCAAGGTCATTGGTTCTCCCCGTCGGAACAGATCCACGTCGTAGGCAGCATGTTCATTGGCACGACGAGGAAGTTCCTTTTTGGGTCACCTTTGGGCTGGGCTGGGAGACTACATTGTCTGCCGAATGCGGTGTAGTACCCGCCTTGGGAGGCGTTGTGGGAAGCGCTGATGCTCCTCAGCGATACGTCTGTCGCGGGTGATCCATCTGGGGCGGTGAACACCTGAGCGCCCTGCTCACTGGAGTAATAGGGGAATTCGTCGCACTGAGTTCCCGTTCCGCCTTGGCAGTTTTGCGCCTTGAAGGGATCAATCCAAGTCCGATCGGTTTCGGTGTCCTTCTCTGCGCTGGTTTCATAGGTGAGTTCGAAGAAGTTGGGGTTCGCAGCGATGGCGTCGGCATCGTGCTGCGTCGCTTCTGACGGAGCGCCACGGTACTGGCCAGTGGCGAAGATGCTCTCGGTCTCGCACTTGGAAGGATCGATACTCGCCTGGACGGCGTCCGCGACACATTGCCGTTTGATCAGCTCCAAGGGAGATTGAGGGGCAGTGGGAGCGACCGTAATCGGTGCCGGTGTCGGGTACGGTTCCGAAGGGGAATCGTCTCCGTCGCCTGCAGGCGAGGAGGGCTGGGGCTGAGGTTCTTGCTGGTTGTAATTCCAGAGTGGGTCCTGAGCAGGCGGAGCATCCGTGTAGGGAACGAAGGTCTGGGAACCGGTAACGCTCGGGCAGAGAGTCCCACCCAAGACTGCCGAACAGCCGGAAGGTACGGGATCGCTGGATGACGTTCCCCCGTTTGCGGCCGAATAGGAGGAGGCTGTCGTTCCGGTGTTGGCTAGTAGTGCGGCAATTTGCGCCGCGGAGGCTGTTTTCAAGAACGTCTCGAAGAACGTTTGCAGCGACGTTCCTTGCTGGCGTGCCTCTTCGCACTCGATTTGTTGATCGTTCAGGCTTGAGCCCTGTTGGTGTGTTCCGACAGGAAAGGCTTCAACGCATGGATCCGCCGAATTCGCCAAGTTTGCGGTAGCCAGTCGCGCTGCGGCGTCAAGGTCGTGCCCAAATGCGACGTCCTCTGACAAAGGGATGTCAGGCGTCGCAAGTGGCGCCCCGTGATCGCCGATGAAATTAATGTTGATGGAAGCAAGATCGTTCATATTGAACGACGGCGAAGTAAAGCTGCCGCTGATCGAATTGACCCCCCCGTAATAGTTGGGGAGCGACAGACTGGTGTAGCTGCCTGACGCTCCGTGCACGTCGATACTCCCAATGCAGTAACTGCTGTAATGGCAAGGCGATGAGGGCGAGGTCCGTATTCCGCTGGCGGAGAGAGAGAAATGGATCGACAGCCGGCCATCGCTCCCCCGGGTGACTGAACCGACATTTGCATGTACATAGCTTTGGTCTTGGGGAGAAGAGTCGTCAGCGTTCGCAGCGCCAGTTCCTGTCGCAAGACTTGCGACAACAAGACCCGCCAAGGCGAGCGAAGTCCCGACTGCCCGAATTTTGCGGTTCCACGACCAACGCATTGTTCCCCCAGGTGTTATTTCCGCAGACCGCTCGAGGACTCGATCTCGACGGTATTTGGGAAGCTATCGGAGTTCTGAAGTCGGAGCAGTCGGCCTTATGGAGGACTTACCCCGGACGAATTAGCCCGTTCAGGCAGAACTTTCCGCTGATGCCCCGTGGCCGCGGGGTGCGGGCCTAATGCGGTAGATGGGCTGAGCGACACGCCGGACCGGCTGCCCCACTTAACCATTGGGCCAGAGTTAAGTTGCGGCATGGCCCCCAGACGCCGCCCTCGTGGCACCCTCATGGACCCCGTTCCAATGGGGTATGTCGTCGAACGACCCTCTAAGGAGAAGTTCGACGCGATTGCCGTACGCGCCGGGATCTCGTCGGCCGTCCTGTTCGAGCTGGTCGTCGACCACCTCGAACTCACAGACCAGGGCATTCCAGTGTGGATGCCTGAGCAGAACCGAGACGGGGAGCTGCCTATCAACTCGGCCTAACAAGAAAGGCCCCCGCTTTCGCGAGGGCCTAAAGCTCTTGGCTCTTACCTGCATCTTGTTTGGCGACGGGAACAGGTTTCGAGCTACTTGGGATAAAGACCGGCTTTGAGGGCCGGGCCTTTGTCGTACCGCTTTCCATTCCTGGAAGGAGGTAGGGCCATAGTAACCCCTGCCCCCACGCTCTCGCATCCCCATGTTTCCGGCGTTTCCGATCTTCGCCGTTCCACCCAAACGGGGGTCATTCCGTCGACGCCCGACGCCGGACGCAGCGGACGCACCCACCGCACGCCTCGTACGGCCCAGACTCGGCCGCGGGTTCGTGGCTCCTACCTCCTCCGTGCCCCTGAGGATGCCTACGCCGGTGTGCGCTCCCCCACATCCCAACGGGCATGGGTGGCCGCTACCGCCGCCGTCTTGGCCACGCCGGCAGGAGAGGCCCACAGGCGGCGAATCTCGATCAAAGCCTCGACGTTCATGGCCTTCGTCGCGGCCGAGGCAGCAACGGCCAACCGGCACACGGGCCGGAACGTCGCGACCTCTCACGACACCCTCGCCCGCACGGTGGGACGGGCCAAGATCACTGCCCGGCGTGCCCGTGCTCTCATGGAGGCCCTGGGCTGCCTCGTGACCATTCGTACCGGCCGGTACCTTCTGGCCCTCGAACGCCTTGAAGCGTCCGACCACCATGGCGGGCAACAGCTTCGCGCCGCGTCCCTCCGTGCCCTGAACATGCCAGAAACACTGGGAACCGTCACAAATGAGCACCTAGCTACTGCTTCTCGCCTTAACCCATCTACCTACCAACTTAAACACTCACCAAAGAGCGGCAAGCCGCACTCGGAAGCCGCTTCGCGGCCACAGCATCAACGACAGAAGGCAAAATTCCAGCCCGGACCTTACGAACCACGACCCCTCGCCGTACAGAAGCTCGCCGCAGCGCTCGTCTACGAGATCCCCTGGCTCCCCCGCGAGACGTCGACCCTCCGCGTGCAACGCACGATCCACCGATCCGGGTTCGACGCCGAGAGGTTCAGCTACGCCGACCTCATTTGCATTTGGTTCGAGCTGGACAAAGAGCTGCACCAGACCCCGAAGGAGGCCGGCGCGGTCAACGACCCCGAGGCCTACCTCGCCGCACGCATGAAGCTCGCCGCCAACTACGTCCGCTGGTTCAGCACCGTCCCTGCCCGTGAACAACCGTGATTGGTCTTCACGCCAATTCGACGATGCTGTGGTGCTCCCATGGTTCCCCCAGCTCGGTCAGGAGCGGCACTGCGCTTTGCCGAGGCCTTAGGTCAAGCATCCTCGCGTGGCAGAACTCCACCGCCGCCCTAACCGACTTCTTCTCGGCCATCCACACCCGATCGACCACCCGAGCACCGTCACCGTAGATGTCCACCCGATCGACCTCGTGACCGGCACCCCAGGTCACCCGTAGCCAGGCGAGGGGTCGCAAGGACTCGTCATCGTCGGGGCGGAGTCGGCCAGTACGGGTGTCGTCCCAGGCGAGCTGATAGCTAGTCACCCTTCGAGGATCGCACCGACTCCTGACTCTGACTTCGGACCTACTAGTTAGT
>NZ_BAABLM010000013.1:0-6012 GCF_039544345.1 Frondihabitans cladoniiphilus | reverse complement strand
CACGTATTGTTTCTTCTTGTCAGCCCAAAGGTTCGGCGGAACGGAAGTCACGGTCACTTGATCGTGCTGAGTTCCCAGGCCTCAAGTGGTGGCACTCTCCCCCTGGATTGCTTGTTGTGAGTGGGTCTGGTTGCGGGTAGGGTTGCAAGTCTTCACCTCCTGGATTTCGGTTCAGATGCTGAGTCTGGTTCCTTTACGGGATTGGGTTTGGAAGTCCGTTGGATTCGCTCGTTTGGGTGGGTTTGACAGGGCCCGGCGGGGTGGATAAGGTTTCAAAGTTGCCTCCGACGAGGGTCACACAGTACTGAGCTTACGGGTTTGGGTGTGGTCGGGTTTGGGGTGCGTTTGGTCCTTGAGAACTCAACAGCGTGCACATTGTCAAATGCCAATTTATACCTCGGCATTCGGATTGTTCTGCATCACTTCGTGGTGTGGGGTGTCTGGGTGTTGGGTTTCTTTGAGATTGAAATGGACAACAATCGTCAGATTGATTTGTTCTTTTAGTCAGCATCAAACTTGCTGCGATTCACCTATTCCGGTGTTTCGTGGTGTTTTTCTTTTACGGAGAGTTTGATCCTGGCTCAGGACGAACGCTGGCGGCGTGCTTAACACATGCAAGTCGAACGATGAACTGGAGCTTGCTTCAGGGATTAGTGGCGAACGGGTGAGTAACACGTGAGTAACCTGCCCTTGACTCTGGGATAAGCGTTGGAAACGACGTCTAATACCGGATATGACCCCTACCGGCATCGGTTGGGGGTGGAAAGATTTTTTGGTCAAGGATGGACTCGCGGCCTATCAGGTAGTTGGTGAGGTAATGGCTCACCAAGCCGACGACGGGTAGCCGGCCTGAGAGGGTGACCGGCCACACTGGGACTGAGACACGGCCCAGACTCCTACGGGAGGCAGCAGTGGGGAATATTGCACAATGGGCGAAAGCCTGATGCAGCAACGCCGCGTGAGGGACGACGGCCTTCGGGTTGTAAACCTCTTTTAGTTGGGAAGAAGGGAACTTGTTCTTGACGGTACCAGCAGAAAAAGCACCGGCTAACTACGTGCCAGCAGCCGCGGTAATACGTAGGGTGCAAGCGTTGTCCGGAATTATTGGGCGTAAAGAGCTCGTAGGCGGTTTGTCGCGTCTGCTGTGAAATCCCGAGGCTCAACCTCGGGTCTGCAGTGGGTACGGGCAGACTAGAGTGCGGTAGGGGAGATTGGAATTCCTGGTGTAGCGGTGGAATGCGCAGATATCAGGAGGAACACCGATGGCGAAGGCAGATCTCTGGGCCGTAACTGACGCTGAGGAGCGAAAGCATGGGGAGCGAACAGGATTAGATACCCTGGTAGTCCATGCCGTAAACGTTGGGAACTAGATGTAGGGGCCATTCCACGGTTTCTGTGTCGCAGCTAACGCATTAAGTTCCCCGCCTGGGGAGTACGGCCGCAAGGCTAAAACTCAAAGGAATTGACGGGGGCCCGCACAAGCGGCGGAGCATGCGGATTAATTCGATGCAACGCGAAGAACCTTACCAAGGCTTGACATATACCGGAAACGTCCAGAGATGGTCGCCCCGCAAGGTCGGTATACAGGTGGTGCATGGTTGTCGTCAGCTCGTGTCGTGAGATGTTGGGTTAAGTCCCGCAACGAGCGCAACCCTCGTTCTATGTTGCCAGCACGTTATGGTGGGAACTCATAGGAGACTGCCGGGGTCAACTCGGAGGAAGGTGGGGATGACGTCAAATCATCATGCCCCTTATGTCTTGGGCTTCACGCATGCTACAATGGCCGATACAAAGGGCTGCAATACCGTAAGGTGGAGCGAATCCCAAAAAGTCGGTCTCAGTTCGGATTGAGGTCTGCAACTCGACCTCATGAAGTCGGAGTCGCTAGTAATCGCAGATCAGCAACGCTGCGGTGAATACGTTCCCGGGCCTTGTACACACCGCCCGTCAAGTCATGAAAGTCGGTAACACCCGAAGCCAGTGGCCCAACCTTTTGGAGGGAGCTGTCGAAGGTGGGATCGGTGATTAGGACTAAGTCGTAACAAGGTAGCCGTACCGGAAGGTGCGGCTGGATCACCTCCTTTCTAAGGAGCATGCACCAGCCGGTCTGTATACAGCCGGATTCACTGGTCAAGTCACGCCACAGCGAATGTTGTGGGTGGCGCTCATGGGTGGAACATTGACAGTGGCCTTCACACGAAGGTTCTTCTTCTAGTACGGCCCGCTTGCGGGTCTGGAACGGGGTGGGGCTGGGTTTGGTGGGGGCGTGCACGTTGTTGGGTCCTGAGGGACCAAACCGGCCGGCCGTGACGCTCTTTGAGGGTTTCGGTGGGTGGTTGAACTCCTCTTCGGGCCAGAGTCGTCCGGCATTACTTGCCGGGGTGAGTCTGGTGCCGCCCGTTTTTTGAGAACTACACAGTGGACGCGAGCATCTTGAGCGTGTCGATCGGGTCCCTTTCGGGGGGTTTGGTTGAGACGTTCGAGTGCAATTTCTTCCCCGGCGGGGTGGTGCTTCTTTGGAGTGCTGCTGCTGTCGGGGTAACGAGATAACACTGATATGCCGCGCAGATGGGTGTTGCCTTCGGGTGGGTCCTATTTGTTGCGGCTCTTTGTGGTCAAGTTTTTAAGAGCAAACGGTGGATGCCTTGGCATCTGGAGCCGAAGAAGGACGTAGAAATCTGCGATAAGCCTCGGGGAGCTGATAATCGAGCTGTGATCCGAGGGTCTCCGAATGGGGAAACCCCGCCAGGCCGCGTGCGGACCTGGTGACTCCCGCCTGAATATATAGGGCGGGTAGAGGGAACGTGGGGAAGTGAAACATCTCAGTACCCACAGGAAGAGAAAACAACAGTGATTCCGTGAGTAGTGGCGAGCGAAATCGGAAGAGGCTAAACCGGTCATGTGTGATAGACGGCGGTCGTTGCATGGTCGGGGTTGTGGGACATGTCGTCCTGTTCTGCCGGACAGGAGCAGTTACAGCGCATTATAGGCGAACCGCATTGAAAGGCGGGTCATAGAGGGTGCCAACCCCGTAGCCGAAATGGTGTTGCTGGCTGGACGTGGATCCCAAGTAGCACGGGGCCCGAGAAATCCCGTGTGAATCTGTCAGGACCACCTGATAAGCCTAAATACTCCCAGATGACCGATAGCGGACAAGTACCGTGAGGGAAAGGTGAAAAGTACCCCGGGAGGGGAGTGAAATAGTACCTGAAACCGTTTGCTTACAAACCGTTGGAGCCTCCTTAGTAGGGGTGACAGCGTGCCTTTTGAAGAATGAGCCTGCGAGTTAGCGATATGTGGCGAGGTTAACCCGTGAGGGGTAGCCGTAGCGAAAGCGAGTCTGAATAGGGCGATTCAGTCGCATGTCCTAGACCCGAAGCGAAGTGATCTATCCATGGCCAGGTTGAAGCGACGGTAAGACGTCGTGGAGGACCGAACCCACTTCAGTTGAAAATGGAGGGGATGAGCTGTGGATAGGGGTGAAAGGCCAATCAAACTTCGTGATAGCTGGTTCTCTCCGAAATGCATTTAGGTGCAGCGTTGCGTGTTTCTTGCCGGAGGTAGAGCTACTGGATGGCCGATGGGGCCCAAAAGCTTACTGACGTCAGCCAAACTCCGAATGCCGGTAAGTGAGAGCGCAGCAGTGAGACGGTGGGGGATAAGCTTCATCGTCGAGAGGGAAACAACCCAGACTACCAACTAAGGTCCCTAAGCGTGTGCTAAGTGGGAAAGGATGTGGAGTTGCAGAGACAACCAGGAGGTTGGCTTAGAAGCAGCCACCCTTGAAAGAGTGCGTAATAGCTCACTGGTCAAGTGATTCCGCGCCGACAATGTAACGGGGCTCAAGCACACCACCGAAGTTGTAGATTTCGTATTATAGACAAGCCTTCGTGGTTCAGTCGTACGGAGTGGTAGGAGAGCGTCGTGTGGCGAGTGAAGCGGCGGTGGAAACCAGCCGTGGACGCCACACGAGTGAGAATGCAGGCATGAGTAGCGAAAGACGGGTGAGAAACCCGTCCTCCGAAAGACCAAGGGTTCCAGGGCCAGGCTAATCCGCCCTGGGTAAGTCGGGACCTAAGGCGAGGCCGACAGGCGTAGTCGATGGACAACGGGTTGATATTCCCGTACCGGCGAAGAACCGCCCAAGATAATCCAGTGGTGCTAAGAGTCCTAACCCGGCTGAGTGGATCCCTTCGGGGTGATGCCGGCCGGTCTAACGCTCGACCCCATGCTGGTGCGTTTAGCGTATTAACAGGTGTGACGCAGGAAGGTAGCTGAGCCAGGCGATGGTATCCGTAAGGTGAACCTGGTGTAAGGATGTAGGGCTGACGATAGGCAAATCCGTCGTCAATGCGCCTGAGATCCGATGCGTACCCCGATTGGGGGAATTCAGTGATCCTATGCTGCCGAGAAAAGCATCGACGCGAGGTTCAAGCCGCCCGTACCCCAAACCGACTCAGGTGGTCAGGTAGAGAATACCAAGGAGATCGAGAGAATCGTGGTTAAGGAACTCGGCAAAATGCCCCCGTAACTTCGGGAGAAGGGGGGCCGGAACCGTGAACGGATTTACTCCGGGAGCGGGAAAGGCCGCAGAGACCAGTGGGAAGCGACTGTTTACTAAAAACACAGGTCCGTGCTAAGTCGCAAGACGATGTATACGGACTGACGCCTGCCCGGTGCTGGAAGGTTAAGAGGAACGGTTAGCCGCAAGGCGAAGCTGAGAATTTAAGCCCCAGTAAACGGCGGTGGTAACTATAACCATCCTAAGGTAGCGAAATTCCTTGTCGGGTAAGTTCCGACCTGCACGAATGGCGTAACGACTTCCCAGCTGTCTCAACCGCGAACTCGGCGAAATTGCACTACGAGTAAAGATGCTCGTTACGCGCAGCAGGACGGAAAGACCCCGTGACCTTTACTACAGCTTGGTATTGGTGTTCGGTGTGGCTTGTGTAGGATAGGTGGGAGACTGTGAAGCTCGGACGCTAGTTCGGGTGGAGTCATTGTTGAAATACCACTCTGGTCACTCTGGATATCTAACTTCGAACCGTGATCCGGTTCAGGGACAGTGCCTGGTGGGTAGTTTAACTGGGGCGGTTGCCTCCTAAAAAGTAACGGAGGCGCCCAAAGGTTCCCTCAACCTGGTTGGCAATCAGGTGTCGAGTGTAAGTGCACAAGGGAGCTTGACTGTGAGACTGACAAGTCGAGCAGGGACGAAAGTCGGGACTAGTGATCCGGCAGTGGCTTGTGGAAGCGCTGTCGCTCAACGGATAAAAGGTACCTCGGGGATAACAGGCTGATCTTGCCCAAGAGTCCATATCGACGGCATGGTTTGGCACCTCGATGTCGGCTCGTCGCATCCTGGGGCTGGAGTAGGTCCCAAGGGTTGGGCTGTTCGCCCATTAAAGCGGTACGCGAGCTGGGTTTAGAACGTCGTGAGACAGTTCGGTCCCTATCCGCTGCGCGCGTAGGAAATTTGAGAAGATCTATCCCTAGTACGAGAGGACCGGGATGGACGAACCTCTGGTGTGTCAGTTGTTCTGCCAAGGGCACCGCTGATTAGCTACGTTCGGAACGGATAACCGCTGAAAGCATCTAAGCGGGAAGCCGGCTTCGAGATGAGATTTCCATCCCCTTCGGGGGGAGAGGCTCCCAGCTAGACTACTGGGTTGATAGGCCGGATGTGGAAGTGGGGACTAACGACCCATGGAGCTGACCGGTACTAATAAGCCGATAACTTGACAACACCCCAACCATCACGTCCTGTGTGGTTGGCAGTGATGCTTGCGTCCACTTTGTAGTTCCCGAAAAACGGTCGGGATAACTAATAATTCAATAACGAAGCGAAAGCTCCGTAAACACAGACTTCACGTCAGCCCGTCATCAGGGTATGTCGTGACCTAGTGTTTCGGCGGCCATAGCGAGAGGGAAACGCCCGGTCACATTCCGAACCCGGAAGCTAAGACTCTCAGCGCCGATGGTACTGCAAGGGGGACCTTGTGGGAGAGTAGGACA
>NZ_BAABLM010000012.1:0-206572 GCF_039544345.1 Frondihabitans cladoniiphilus | reverse complement strand
GCCGCCGCCCGCCGCCCGCCGGCCGCCGCCCGCCCGGCGCGGACGCGCCAGGCGCCCCGCGCCCCTACACGAGCAACTGGTGCTTGGCCAGGTCTTTGTAGAGCGGAGTCGAGAGGACGAGCTCGGAGTGCGTACCGGTGCCGATCACGCGGCCCTTCTCGAGGACGATGATCTGGTCGGAGTCGACCACGGTCGAGAGACGGTGCGCGATGACGATCAGCGTGCGGTTCTCCGCCACGGCGTCGATCGCCTCGCGGAGCCGCTGCTCGTTGATGCCGTCGAGCGACGACGTCGACTCGTCGAGCAGGAGGATGGGCGGTGCCGCGAGCAGGGTGCGGGCGATCGCGAGGCGCTGCTTCTCGCCGCCGGAGAGCATGACGCCGTCTTCGCCGACCTGGGCGTCGAGACCGTGGTCGCCGCGCTCGAGCACGCCGGTCAGGTTGACCGCCTCGAGCACCCGCCGGCAGTCGTCGTCGGAGGCGTCGGGGGCACCGAGCGTGAGGTTGTCGCGGATGGTGCCGGCCAGGACGGGCGCGTCTTGCTCGACGTAGCCGATCTGGGCGCGGAGCTCGCCGCGGTCGAGGGTGCGGATGTCGACGCCACCGAGGCGGACGACACCGGCGGCCGGGTCGTAGAAGCGCTCGATCAGGGCGAGGATCGTGCTCTTGCCCGCACCCGACGGGCCGACGAGCGCGGTGCGCTTGCCCTTCGGGGCGGAGAAGGAGACCCCGTGGAGCACGGTGAGGTCGGACGGCTCGCGGACTCCGGCGAGAGCGTCGATGGCGCTGCCGGCGACGAGCGACGGATCGGAGGCGTCGGCACCTCCCGGGTAGGTGAACTGCACGTCGTCGAAGCTGATCGCCGCCGCCTCGACGGACAGGCCCGAAACCGAAGCGGCGTCCGACCCCGTCGCAGACGCGGAGACAGGAGACGAACCCGAACCTGAACCTGAACCAGCACGGGCACCCGAGCCCGTCAGCGACGCGGCCAGGGCCTCGTCGCCCGACGTCTCGCTCGGGATCTCGATGATCTCCTGGATGCGGCCGAGGGCGCCCAGCGCGGAGTTGACACTGGTGACCGCCCCGAACGCCTGGCCCAGCGGCATGATCATCAGGAACAGGAAGAGGATGAACGACACGAGCTGCGAGATCGTGTCGGCGCCGCTCGCGACGCGGTAGCCGCCGACGCCCAGGACGACGAGGAACGACACCTGCATCGCGACGCTGGCGATCGGCACCACGACGGCCGAAGCGCTGGCGACGTCGAGGCCGCGGTCGTAGGCCTCTTCGGCGTCGCGCTCGATGGCTCGGACCTCGCGGTCGGTGGCACCGGAGGCGCGGACCGTGCGAATCGACGAGATCGCGCGCTCGACGGCGGAGGCGAGGTCGCCGACCTTCTTCTGCGCCCGCTGGCTGGCGACCCGGATGCGCCGCGACAGGCTCACGACGACGACCACCGAGATCGCGACGACCAGCACGGTGAGACCGAGGAGGACGGGGTCGATGATCGCCATGCCGACGATGGCGCCGAGGAAGGTGAGCGAGCCGCCGATGGCCTCGACGAGGCCCTGGGTGAGGACCGCGCGGAGGAGTGTGGTGTCGCTGCCGACGCGGGAGACGAGGTCGCCGATGCGCCGGGAGTCGAATTCGCTGATCGGCAGGTGCAGCAGGCGGGACACGAGGCGGCGACGGCTCGAGAGCACGACCGCCTCGCCGGTGCGCTGCAGCAGGTAGTGCTGGAAACCGCTGAGAAGGCCGGAGATGACGACCAGGGCGACGAGCGCGATGACGAGGATGCCCAGCGGCTTGTGCTGCTGCACGAAGCTGATGACCTGCTGCACCAGCAACGGTTGGGCCAGCGAGGCGGCGGCCCCGAGCACGCTGAGGACGATGATGACCGCCATCATCTTCTTGTTCTCGAGGATGTAGGGCAGGAGCTGCGAGAATTTCGCCCGGGGGCCCTCGACGATGAGCTTGCCGTCGCGCCCGTACCGCGGCCCGGACGGACGGCGCGAACGGCGTGGCTTCCGCCCCGAGGACGCGGCGGGCGCTGCGGGCAGGGAGGGATCGGCGGGACGCGTGGTGGTGTCGGAGCTCATGGTGCCTTTCGGGGCCGGGTCCCTCTAGAATCTCACCTTTTCGCGGGGGCCGAGCACCCGCATCCCCCGCTTGTGGACAACTCGCGACAGCGAGCCGCCTGGGGAGAAGTCACCCGACTCGACAACGCACGAGCCCCCCGCCGAGCCGAAGCACAGCGAGGGGCCCGAGAACGGAACGCGATCAGTTCAGATTCGTCGCATAGTCGACGTCGCGGGTCTCGCGGCTGATCAGCAGGGCGACGAACGTGATGGCGGCCATGGCGGCGAGGTAGATGCCGACCAGGAACGTGCTCCCATGCGCAGCCTGCCAGAGCGCCACGGCGATGAACGGGGCGACGGCGGCACCGAGGATGCTCGACACGTTGTAGCTGATGGCCGAACCGGTGTAGCGGACGTTCGCCGGGAACAGCTCCGGAAGCACGGCGCCCATCGGCCCGAAGGTCAGCCCCATCAGGATGAAGCCGATGATGAGCAGACCCTGCGCGCCGGCGAATCCGGCGGAGAACAGCGGTGCGAAGACGAACCCGAAGACGAGGATCGCACCGGTGACGACGAGCAGCAGGCGGCGGCGGCCGAATCGCTCGGCCAGGGGGCCCGAGACGAGCGTGAAGATGCCGAAGAAGGCGACGCCGACGATCAGCATGAGCAGGAAGCTCTGGCGAGAGTAGCCGAGGCCGGGCACGAAGGCGGCCGCGTTGAAGGGCTTCCCGGCGGCCTTCGCCGCGGCTGCTGCGGTCGAGGTCGAGGAGGCGGTCGTGCCGTAGGTCAGCGTGAACGTGGTCATCAGGTAGAAGAGCGTGTACGTCGCCAGCATGATGAACGTGCCGAGGATCAGGGGGCGCCAGCTCGTCTTGAAGACGCGGGCGATCGGCAGCTTCGAGACGTTGCCCGACTCCTTGACGGCCTCGAACGCCGGGGTCTCGACGAGCTTGAAGCGGGCGTAGAGACCGACGATCACGAGCACCGCGCTGCCGAGGAACGGGATCCGCCAGCCCCACGACGCGAAGGCCGCGGTCGACATCGAGACGTTCAGGATCAGGAACAGGCCGTTGGCGATCATGAAGCCGATCGGCGCCCCGAGCTGCGGGAAGGTGCCGTAGATGGCGCGCTTGCCCTTCGGAGCGTTCTCGGTCGCGAGCAGCGCGGCGCCGCTCCACTCTCCGCCGAGGCCGAAGCCCTGAGCGAAGCGGAGGATCACGAGGAACGTCGGCGCGAGCACGTGGAAGCCGGGCACGGTCGCGGCCGGCAGGACGCCGATCAGGACGGTGGCGATGCCCATCGTGAGCAGCGAGGCGATGAGGGTGTTCTTGCGGCCGATCCGGTCGCCGAAGTGGCCGAAGACGATCGAGCCGACCGGGCGGGCGATGAACGCGACGCCGAAGACGGCGAAGGAGGCGAGCAGCGCGACGGTCGGGTCGGCGTTCGCGAAGAAGAGCGTGGGGAACACGAGCACGGCGGCCGTCGCGTAGACGTAGAAGTCGTAGAACTCGATCGAGGTGCCGATGAGGCTGGCGACGATGACGCGTGCGCGCGAATTCGTCGGTGCGGGGGAAGGAGCTTTCGCCGTGGCGAGAGTGGACGTGGACATGTGTGGAGGATCTCCGGGATACCGGGAGCGCTGGCGGCTCCAGAACGGTGGGAGACACGAAGGGGAGTGGGCGCACGGTGATGCGGAGGACTCCCGCGCATCGTCGCCACCGGGTAAGTGATCGGCCGCTTGTGACGGCCTCCCGGTGATGTTACAGGAAGATTACGGAATGCGACACGCCCGGCGCGTGAAAACCGACACCGGTGGTCGAAAACGACGGCGGTCGCGAAACGGGGGATGCACGACCCGGCGCCCGGCCGAGCAGCGGCCCGGGCATCCCCCGTCTCGCCCCTAGCTCGCTTCGTACCCGGTGTCGAGGTGGTCCGGCAGCTGGTGCCCCATCCGGTCGCGCTTCGTGTCGAGGTAGGACTCGTTGAAGGTGCCGACGCCGACGACGAGCGGGACGAGCTCGGCGACCTCGATGCCGTGCGCGGTGAGCTGGTTGCGCTTGTCGGGGTTGTTGCTGAGCAGGCGAACGGACTCGATGCCGAGGTCGCGGAGGATGTCGGCGGCCGCGACGTACTCGCGGGCGTCGGCGGGCAGGCCGAGCGCGAGGTTGGCGTCGAGGGTGTCGAGCCCCTCTTCTTGCAGCTTGTAGGCACGGAGCTTGTTGATCAGGCCGATGCCGCGCCCTTCGTGGCCGCGAAGGTAGATCACGACGCCGCCGTGGTTGTGGATCGTGTCGAGGGCGGCGTCGAGCTGCGGGCCGCACTCGCATTTGAGCGAACCGAAGGCCTCGCCGGTCAGGCACTCGGAGTGGACGCGCACGAGAGCGCCGTCGGTCGGCTGACCGGACACGATGGCCACGTGGTCGGCCCCGGTGTCGAGGTCGCGGTAGGCGCGCATGCGGAAGGTGCCGTGGGTGGTCGGGACGGTGGTCTCGACCTCGAAGGTGACGTGCGGACGCACGGCGGGGGTGTCGGTCATTCGGGGCTCCGGCTCTGGGTGCGGGCGAGGATCGCGAGATCGTCGCCGAGAGGAGTGATGCTGTCGATGTGGAGAGGTCGCTGATCGCTGATCGTGCCGACGCCGAGGTCGCCGAGCGCAGTGCGCGGGCCGCCGAGCAGGGTCGGTGCGAGGTAGATCAGGAAGTCGTCGGCGAGGCCGGCGCGGATGAGCTCGCTGGCGACCGTGGGGCCGCCCTCGACGAACACGCTGCGGATCTCGCGGTCGTACAGGTCGGCGAGCACGGCGGCCAGGTCGCGGCTGCCGGTCTCGACGAAGCCGCGCGGATGCCGTCGGAGGGCCGCGTCGGCGGGCACCGGGCGGGAGCCGACCACGACGGGCAGCGGCTGGAAGGGCAGGAGTTCGCCCGCGTCGCCTCGGGCGGTGAGCGAGGGGTCGTCGGCGAGAACGGTGCCCGTGCCGACCAGGATCGCGTCGTGGGCGGCACGCTGCTCGTGGACGTGCTGACGGGCCGCGGCGCCGGTGATCCACTTGCTCGTGCCGTCGGCGGCGGCGGCACGGCCGTCGAGCGACGACGCCCACTTGACGGTCACGAACGGGCGTTTGAGTTCTTCGGCGAGGAGCCACCGGCGAAGGAAGGCGGAGACCTCGTCTCTCAGCACCCCCTCGTCGACCTCGACTCCGGCGGCGCGGAGGCGCGCTCCTCCGCCGCTGGAGTGCTCGCCCGGGTCGGAGACGGAGTAGACGACGCGTGCCACGCCCGCGTCGATGAGCGCTTCGCTGCACGGGCCGGTCCGGCCGTGGTGGTTGCAGGGCTCGAGTGTGACGACGGCGGTGAGGCCGTGAGCGGCACCCGGAGCCAGCTTCGAGAGGGCATCGATCTCGGCGTGGGGCGTACCGGCGCCGCGATGCCAGCCCTCGGCCACGACGCCGCCCTCGTCGTCCATCAGCACGCACCCGACGCGCGGGTTCACCCCGGTGACGGGCCCGTGCGCCGCGAGCGAGAGGGCATGCCGCATGGCGTGCTCGACGCGCGCAGGCGCGGGGGTCGTGGTGCTCACGGGAGAGTCCGATCGGAGTGAAGAAGCGGGGTCTCCTTCGACCATAACCAACGCGCGAGCGCATGACGTATTCCTGCCGAGTGGCGTAACAAGCTCCTCACATTCGAGGAACGCGCCGGACTCAGGACGCGCGAGCCGTGATGCTCTCGGGCGGCCAGCCCTCTTTCGGCCCGCGATCGTCGTTCTTCGAGAGGCGGGCCCGCCAGCAGAGCGGATGCTTGCGTTCACGGTCGGGTTGCAGCCCCGGCTCGGTGCCGAGATAGGTGAACCCCGCCCGCCGGGCCACGCCTGCCGAGGCCGTGTTTCCCAGATAGCCCTCCCAGACGATGTCGTCGAGCCCCTCGACGTCGAAGGCCCAGTCGGCGACCAGGCGCACCGCCTCCGTCATCAGCCCGCGGCCCCGCGCAGCCGGCGCCGACCAGAACCCGATGTCGCGGTGCTGGAAGCGGATGCTGATCATGCCCACCAAGAGGCTCGACCCGGGCTCGCGCAGCCCCCAGGTGTATTCGCGCCCGGTCAGCCAGCCGCGCTCGACGATCTGCGCCACGAAGAACTGCGCGTCGCCGAAGGTGTACGGCACCGGAACCGTCGTGAACTCCTGCAGCACGGGGTCTTGGCAGGCGTCGAAGATGGCGACCGTGTCGGCCGTGCGGGGAACCTCGAGGCGGAGCCGCGGGGACTGGAGTTCGAAGGGCTGCATGGAGGTCGTCAGACCTTCCGGACGAATCCGATGCGGTCGTAGACGGTCGCGAGCGTGGCATTCGCGATCTCGGCGGCGCGGTCGGCGTTGTGAGCCAGGACCCGGTCGAGTTCGGCCGGATCGTCGAGGAGTTCGAGGGTGCGCGCGCGGACGGGCGTGAAGACCTCGACGACGGCCTCGGCCACGTCTTTCTTGAGGTCGCCGTACCCCTTGCCCTCGTACTGCTCTTCGAGACGGGGGATGCTCGTGCCCGTGAACGCGGACAGGATCGTCAGCAGGTTGGAGACGCCCGCCTTCTCACCGCGGTCGAAGCGGATCTCCCGGCCCGTGTCGGTGACGGCGGAACGGATCTTCTTCGCCGTCTTGGAGGGTTCGTCGAGCATCCACACGATGCCGGAATCGCTCGCAGCGGACTTGCTCATCTTCGACTCCGGGTTCTGGAGGTCGTAGATGCGGGCGGTCTCTTTGAGGATGTAAGGCTCGGGCACGGCGAAGGTCGGGCCGAATCGGGAGTTGAACCGGTTGGCCAGGTCACGGGTGAGTTCGACGTGCTGCTTCTGGTCGTCGCCGACGGGAACGAGCTGCGTGTTGTAGAGCAGGATGTCGGCGGCCATGAGGATCGGGTAGGTGAAGAGCCCGACCGACGCCGAGTCTGCGCCCTGCTTGGCGGCCTTGTCTTTGAACTGGGTCATGCGGCTGGCCTCGCCGAAGCCCGTGAGGGTGTTGAGCACCCAGGCGAGCTCGGCGTGAGCGGGCACCTGCGACTGGATGAAGAGGATCGACTTGGCCGGGTCGATGCCGCCGGCGATGTACTGGGCGGCCGTGCGGCGCGTGGTCTCGCGCAGGGTCGCGGGGTCTTGCGGCACGGTGATCGCGTGCATGTCGACGACGCAGTAGAGCGCGTCGTGGGTGTCTTGCAGGGCGGCCCACTGCTGGAGCGCACCGATGTAATTGCCCGCGTGGAGCGAGTCGGCCGACGGCTGCATGCCGGAGAAGAGACGGGGGAGGGGCATGGTGTTCCTTTGCGAAACGGGAAGACGGAGGAGAAGAGAGGAGAGGGGAGCGGCTCAGATGTCGTAGTCGACCACGACGGGCGTGTGGTCGGACCATCGCTTGTCGTACGACGCGGCCTTGTCGACGGCGTAGTGCGTGACGCGCTCGGCGAGGGCAGGCGTCGCCATCTGGTAGTCGATGCGCCAGCCGGTGTCGTTGTCGAACGCAGCGCCCCGCCAGGACCACCAGGTGTACGGACCCTCGACGTCGCCCGCAGCCTCGCGGCCCACGTCGACCCAGCCGAGGCCCTTGCCGGTGGAGCCGTCCGCGCCCTCGACCTTCTTGCCCGCGGGGCCGAAGAATCGGTCGAAGTGGGCGCGCTCGCGCGGCAGGAAGCCGGCTCGCTTGACGTTGCCCTTCCAGTTCTTGATGTCGAGCGGGGTGTGGCCGACGTTGAGATCGCCCACGACGACGGCCAGCTCGTTGTGCTTCTCGAGCTGGGGGAGGCGCCTCGACATGGCGTCGAGGAACTTCCATTTCTCGTCCTGCTTCGGGGTGTCGGCCTCGCCGGAGTGCACGTAGGTGCTGACGACGGTGACGATCGTGCCGTCGACGTCGTAGTCGGCCTCGAGCCAGCGGCCGGCGCTGTCGAACGTCTTGGCCCCGAGATCGACGCGGTGGATCTCGGCCTTCTTGCGGCTGGCGAGCGCCACCCCTGCGCGACCCTTGGCCGTCGCCTCGTCGTGGAGCACGTTCCACTCGGGCCCGAGGAGCCCTTGGATGTCGTCGGTGGATGCACGGACCTCTTGGATCGCGAGGATGTCGACGTCGCGCCCGTCGAGCCACTCGCCCATGCCCTTGCGGAACGCGGCACGGATGCCGTTGGTGTTGATGGACGCGAGGCGGAGACGAGAACCCATGCCGAAACACTACCGGCGGCCGCCGACAGTGGGTGTCGGAGGCCGCCGGGAAAGGGGGCGATGCAGTGCGTGCGGGGCGTCGTCTCAGGCGTCGTGGTCGGTGCTGAGGAACTCCACCAGCGAGTCGGCCGTGGTCTCGGCGTCGTCGCCGTCGACGGTCAGCGTGACCTCGTCGCCCGTCTGCACGCCGAGGCCGAGCAGCGCCAGGATGCTGGCGGCGTTCACCGACTTCTCGCCCTTGGCGATCGTGACCTTGTGCTTCGACGCAGTGACGGTCTGGACGAACAGCGAGGCCGGACGGGCGTGGAGCCCGGAGGAGGAGGCGACGGTGACGGTGCGGGTGGCTTCGGACATTGAGGATGCTCCAGTCGGTTGGTGAAGAGGGAAGTCGGCAGGGAAAGCGTAGAGCGTGCGGAAACGGAACGAAACGGGCGCGGTGGTCACGCCCGTCCGGGCCAGAACACCTCGGTGCCCGCTCCTTCGACCTCGCGGACGAGGTCGAGGTTGACGGCGGGGTCGGTGATGATCGTGTCGATCGCGGCGATCGGAGCCACGCGACCGAACTCCTCGCGACCGAACTTGGTGTGGTCGGCCAGGAGGATGCTCCGGCGAGCCGCCTTGATCAGAGCGGACTTCACGGCGGCCTCGGCGATGTTGTGGGTCGTGAGGCCCCGCTCCGGGGTGATGCCGCCGACGCTGATGAAGGCCACGTCGACCGAGACCATGCCCACGAGCTGGTGGGTCCAGGTGCCGACGCCGGCCATCGAGTCCTTGCGGATGCTGCCGCCCAGGAGGTGCAGGTCGATGCCCGGACGATTGGCCACGGCCATCGCCACGGGAAGGCTGTGGGTCACGACGGTCAGGCCCCGGTCGGCCGGGAGGATCTGCGCCAGGAGGATGGTCGAGGTTCCGGCGTCGATGATGATCGACCCGTTCTCGGGGATCTCGTCGACAGCGGCCTGGGCGATGACCATCTTCTCCGCCGTGTTGATGGTGCCGCGGTCGCCGACACCCGGGTGGATCGTCATCCGCTCGACGGGGATCGCCCCGCCGTGCGCCCGGCGGACGAGCCCGCGTCGCTCGAGGCTCGTCAGATCGCGGCGGATGGTCTCGGGGGTGACGGCCAGCAGGTCGGCGAGGTCCTTGACGTCCACGCGCCCGTGCTGGCGGGCTTCCTCCACGATCCGGAGGTGGCGTTCGGGTGCGTACATCGGTCCCCATTGACGAGAAATGGACATTTGACGGCCCATGTCACGACAAATGCGGCTCGAAAAGGGCAATCAAGCACAAACGGAAGTTTGTTGGTGCATTTTTAGCTCTGATTTTGTTTGTTTGTCAATTCAGATCGTTGTATGGTCTTCCCAGCGCGACACCACCGCGCCCCGACGAAATCGTCATCGACGAACAGTCACCCAGACAGACACCCGTAGAGAGATGAAGGAGTCTCGGATGCCCGAACTTGCCGGAGTAGGCGTCGGACGAGGTACTGCGAGCGGACCCGTGCTGCGCATGGCCGATCCCCTCGGCGAACCCGATGCGTCCCCTCTCCAGGGCGACGCGGCCGCTGCCAAGGCGGAGGTCGGCGAGGCACTCGCGTTCGTGGCCGACGAGCTCGGCAAGCGCGGCGAAGCAGCGGGCGGGGATGCCCAGGCCGTCCTCGAAGCGCAGGCCCTGATGGCTCAGGATCCCTCGATCCTCGACGACGTGCACGCGCAGATCGACTCGGGCGTGAACGCCGAGCGTGCCGTCTACACGGCCTTCAAGTCGTTCCAGGACATCCTCGCCGGGATGGGCGGCTACATGGGCGAGCGCGCCGCCGACCTCGGCGACGTCGCCCAGCGCATCATCGCCCGTCTGCGCGGCGTCTCCGCACCCGGCGTGCCCGAGTCCGACACTCCCTTCGTGCTCGTGGCGCACGACCTCGCTCCGGCCGACACGGCCCTGCTCGACCTCACCAAAGTCCTCGCCCTCGTCACCCGCGACGGCGGCCCCACCTCGCACACGGCGATCCTCGCCCGCGCCAAGGGCATCACCGCGATTGTCGGCGTCTCCGAGGCCGACAAGCTGTCCGACGGCGACGTCGTCGTGGTCGACGCGGCCGCCGGCGTGGTCGTCACCGACCCGACCGCCGAGCAGGTCGCCGACGCCGAGCAGCGTCGCGTCGAGCGTCTCGCCGCCGCGTCCGCGCCGCTCACGCCCGGCACGCTCAAAGACGGCACGCTCGTGCCGCTGCTCGCGAACCTCGGATCTCCGAAAGACGCCGCCGCGGCGGTCGAGCTCGGAGCCGAGGGCGTCGGTCTCTTCCGCACGGAGTTCCTCTTCCTGGACGCTCCGTACGCACCCGACGTCGCCTCGCAGAAGGCCTCCTACAAAGAGCTCCTCGAGGCGTTCCCCGGCAAGAAGGTCGTCGTCCGAGCCCTCGACGCCGGCGCCGACAAGCCGCTGCCGTTCCTCACCGACAAGAACGAGGAGAACCCGGCCCTCGGTCGCCGCGGGCTGCGCGCCCTCCGTCACCACGAGGAGATCCTCCGCGACCAGCTCACCGCACTCGCCCAGGCCGACGCCGAGACCGAGGCCGACCTGTGGGTCATGGCGCCGATGGTGGCCGACCTCGAGGAGACCGTCTACTTCGTCGACCTCGCGCGCGAACTCGGCATCCGCACCGCGGGAGTCATGGCCGAGGTGCCGTCGCTCGCGCTCATGGCCGACCAGGTGCTCACCTCCGCCGACTTCGTCAGCATCGGCACGAACGACCTCACGCAGTACACGCTCGCGGCAGACCGCATGCTCGGCACCGTCGCGGCGTACCAGGACCCCTGGCATCCCGCCGTCCTCCGCCTCGTCGCCCAGCTCGGCGCCGCCGGCAAGGCTGCGGGCAAGGGCGTCGGCATCTGCGGCGAGGCGGCCTCCGACCCGATCCTCGCGGTCGTGCTCGTCGGCCTCGGCGCCACCACGCTCTCGATGACGCCGGCGGCCCTCGCCGACGTCCGGGCCGAACTCCTCGGGCACACGCTCGACGAGGCTCGCGCCATGGCGCAGGCGGCCCTCGCCGCCCCGTCCGCCGCAGCGGCCCGCGCCGCCGTGGCGTCCGTCAGCTCCGCTTCCTGACCCAGCCCCTCCCGACCCACCCCTCCCGCACCTCCCACCTCAGAAGAAAGATCCAGAAAATGACAACGACGTCTGTCGCCACACCCAAGAAGGAGTCCGGGGGCGCCCGCGTGGGCGTCCAGAAGTTCGGCGCCTTCCTGTCCGGCATGGTGATGCCGAACATCGCCATCTTCATCGCCTGGGGCCTCATCACGGCCTTCTTCATCCAGACCGGCTGGACCCCGGTCGGGATCCTCGGCGGCTTCGGCAAAACGGACGGAGTCGCCAACGTCGGCGTCGTCGGTCCGATCCTCACGTACCTGATCCCGCTGGCGATCGCCATCCAGGGCGGCCGGATGATCTACGACATCCGCGGTGCGGTCGTCGGCTCGGTCTTCACGATGGGTGTGATCCTCGGATCCGACTCCACCATGATCCTCGGCGCCATGATCTGCGGGCCGCTCGGCGCCTACCTCGCCAAGCAGATGGACCGCCTCTGGGACGGCAAGATCAAGCCCGGCTTCGAGATGCTCGTGAACAACTACTCGGCGGGCATCCTCGGATTCGGTCTCTTCATGGCCGGGTTCTTCTGGCTGTCGAAGCTGTTCGGCGTGATCGTCACCGCTCTCGGCAACGCCGTGCACTTCCTCGTCACCGAGCACCTCCTGCCCCTCGCCAGCATCTTCATCGAGCCGGCCAAGGTGTTCTTCCTCAACAACGCGATCAACCACGGCGTGCTCGACCAGCTCGGTGCGCAGCAGGTCCAGCAGTCCGGCAAGTCGGTTCTCTTCCTCCTCGAGGCGAACCCCGGCCCCGGTCTCGGCATCCTCCTCGCCTTCACGTTCTTCGGCGTCGGCGTGGCCCGCTCCACCGCTCCCGGTGCGATCCTGATCCAGTTCTTCGGCGGCATCCACGAGATCTACTTCCCGTTCGTCCTGCAGAAGCCGATCATGTTCATCGCCGTCATCCTCGGTGGCGCCACCGGCGTCGGCACCAACGTCGCCTTCAACTCCGGCCTCGTGGCGCCCGCCTCACCGGGTTCGATCATCGCGGTGCTCACCTCGACCTCGAAGGACAGCTACGTCGGCGTCATCCTCTCCGTCGTCCTGTCGGCCGCCGTGTCCGGTGTCGTCGCGTCGTTCTTCCTCATCGCCACCCGCAAGCGCGACCTCGCCAACGGCGGCGGCGACATGACCGAGGCCCTCGCCAAGATGCAGGCCAACAAGGGCCGTGACGCCAACGCCGCGACCGCCGGTGTGTTCGCCGGTGCCAGCGCCCCCGCCACCGACGAAGAGGTCGAGTCCTCCTTCGGCGGCGTCGGCAGCCCCTCGGCTCCCGGCAACACGACCACCGCCACTCGCGTCGAGAACATCGTCTTCGCCTGCGACGCCGGCATGGGATCGAGTGCGATGGGCGCGAGCGTCCTCCGCAACAAGATCAAGAAGGCCGGCATCGAGGGCGTGACCGTCGTCAACAAGGCCATCGCCAACCTCTCCGGCGACGAAGACCTGATCATCACGCAGGAGCAGCTCACCGACCGGGCCAAGGGCATGAACCCGGGCGCCCAGCACGTGTCCGTGGGTAACTTCATGAATGCGCCGCAGTACGACCAGGTCGTCGAGCAGCTCAAGTCCCAGCAGTAATAACCAGTAAGGAACCTCAGCCGATGACCACTTCCGTCCTCCAGAAGAGCCAGATCCGTGCCCAGGGCACGGCCACCACGAAGTTGGAGGCCATGCGCGAAGCCACTGACATCCTCGTGGAGGCGGGAGCGGTCACGGCCGAGTACCTGCCCGCCATGATCGAGCGGGAGAAGACCGTCTCGACCTACATGGGCAACTTCCTCGCGATCCCGCACGGCACGAACGAGGCGAAGGGGTCGATCCTCCGTTCGGCCCTCTCCTTCGTCCGCTACGCCGAGCCGATCGACTGGGACGGCAACCCCGTCCACTTCGTCGTCGGCATCGCCGGCATCGAGAACGAGCACCTCGAGATCCTCTCCAAGATCGCCATCGTCTTCTCCGACGACGACCAGGTGGCCGCCCTGCAGGCCGCCGCCGACGTCGACGCGATCTACCAGATGCTCGAAGAGGTCAACGAGTGAGCACGGAGACTCCCGGCACGGCGGTGCACTTCGGGGCCGGCAACATCGGCCGCGGCTTCGTCGGCCTGCTCCTGCACGACGCCGGCTACGAGGTCGTCTTCGCCGACGTCAACGCCGCCCTCATCGACGAACTGGCCGCGGCCTCCTCGTACACGGTCCACGAGGTGGGAACGGGTGCCGTCGACCACGAGGTCACGCGCTTCCGCGCTCTGAACAGCGCCGCGGACGAGGATGCGGTGGTCACCGCGATCGCGGAGGCCGACATCGTCACGTGCGCGGTCGGCCCCAACGTGCTCCGCTTCATCGCCCCCGTCATCGCCAAGGGCCTTGCGGCTCGCCCGGCCGATGCCGCCCCGCTGGCCGTCATGGCCTGCGAGAACGCGATCAACGCGACGGACCGCCTCGAGGAGTTCATCGTCCAGGCCCTGCCGGGCGGCGCATCCGACGAAGCTCTGTCCAAGGTCGTGTTCGCGAACACCGCCGTCGACCGGATCGTCCCCGCGCAGGCCGCCGACGCCGGGCTCGACGTCACGGTCGAGACCTATTACGAGTGGGCGATCGACCAGCGTCCCTTCGACGGAGCGACCCCGAGCATCCCCGGCGTGCACTGGGTGGACGGCCTCGAGGCCTCCATCGAGCGCAAGCTCTTCACGGTCAACACCGGTCATGCGACCACGGCGTACTACGGGTTCCTCGCCGGGGCCGACAAGATCTCCGACGCCATCGCTCTGCCCGAGGTGCGGGCCGCGGTCGAGGCGGTGCTGGCCGAGACCAGTGGGATGCTCGTGGCCAAGCACGAGCTCGATCCGGGCGTCCACGCCCAGTACGTCGCGGCCATCCTCGGTCGCTTCGAGAACCCGTACCTGCCCGACACCGTGACCCGAGTGGGGCGCCAGCCGCTCCGCAAGCTGTCGCGCGACGAGCGCTTCGTCTCGCCGGCCGCCGCGATCGCTTCGGGCGGGACGACTCCGGTCGCCCTCCTCGACGCGATGGGAGCCGCCCTGCGGTTCGACGTGGCCGACGACGAGCAGAGCGTCGAGCTGCAGGCACTGCTGGCCGACTCCGCTCGGAGCGACGTCGATCTCGCCACGACGATCACCGGGCTCGAGGAGTCGCACCCGCTGGTCGCGCCGTTCGCCGAGCGGGTGGCGGCGGCTCGCGGCTAGTTCCCTTTCACGCTGAACACCCGTCAGCGGCACGAACACCTCGCCTAGGAGGTGGACTCGCGCCGCTGGCGGGTGTTTCGTCTGTCCGGCCTGCTGCCGGCGCGCGCCGTCAGCCGCGCAGGCGGGCCGTGAGGTTCGAGCGCACCAGGTCGCCGATCACTCCGTAGACCCCTGCCTCGACGGCGAGCAGTGCGGGCGTCGAGTGGGCTCGGGCCGCCACGAGGGTCTCGTCCGCGTCGAGGGTCTCGCTGTCGGGGACGTCGGGGAGCAGCCGGAGCGCGACCGCTTCGGCATGCAGCCGGAGGAGCGTGGCGAGGCGGTGCGGCTCCAGCACGTCGGCGACGACCGCGCTCAGCACCTGCTGGCCCAGTGCATCCACCTGGCTCGCCCCCAGCGGGCCGTCGTGGCCGGCCGCGGCGAGGGCGGCCGTGGTCTGTTGGGCGACACCCGCGAGCACCCCGGGCCAGCCCCACGCCGTGCGCAGCGGTTCGTACAGCCCCGAGACCACGACATCGGTGGATGCGGCGCGCGGCCGAGCCCAGAGGGGCACGTACCGCGGCGAGCGGGGGTGGCGCGCGAGGTCGCGGGCGTATGCGTCGTCGTCGGGGACGTCGCCGAGCTGACCCGGCGCGAACGGCGAGGCGGGGTTGTCGTAGACGCGTCGGTCGTAGTTGAAGCGAGACGTGAAGGAGCCTCCGGAGGCCAGGGTCAGGGTCATCGAGAACCAGGCGCCCTTGTCGGGGTCGGTCATGGCGTCACGGAGTCGGCGGCCGAGCGCGTCGATCGACTCGGGCACGTCGTGCTCGCGGGCCACGCCGGTGGCGTCGACCGTCTCGAGCCGTTCCGAGGCGACGGAGTCGACTTCGGCCCAGAACAGCGTGCCCTCGGCCCAGCCCTCGTCGCCCAGCACCCGCGCCACTGCGGCAGCCATCTCGCTCTGGAGTTCCGGCCAGGTCGGCTCGGTGGGCGGCGTCGGAGCGGTCGCCGCCGCCTTCGCAGCCGCTGTCGGTGTTGTCGCCGCTGTCGCCGCGGGGGAGTCCGCCGCCGCCGGATCGCTCGTCACGTCGGTGTCCATGGCCATGGCCTCTCGGTCGCGGGGCCCCGTCGCCTGATGATCGGGGTCCGTCGAGCCTACCGAGGCTGCGTCGGCCGCGGCCAGAAGGCTTCGGCGAAGGTCACGCGGGCGAACGTCTGACGCGGCAGTTGCGAGCCGACACCGAACCACCCGGTCCGCCACAGCGGGCGCGGTGTTCAATGGCCGAGTGGGTATCAAGATCCGTCACCCGCTCGTCGACGAAGTCCTGAAGACGGTCGTCCGAGTCGACAGCCGAGCCAGCGTGGTCCGGCTCAGCCCGGCGCTCGCCGAGCTGCTGGAGCGGCGCCTGCCCGCACGGCGGACGGTCGTCCTCGTCACGCCCGAGACCTCCCGCCTCACGATCGGCCTGCGGACCGCGCTGGTCGCCGCCGGGGGCAGCTGGACGGTCACGACGGCGCAGGGCTTCCGGGACGGCCTGACGGGGGTCGACCGCCTGACGGTGGAGGTGCATCCCCCGCTCTCGCGGCCCGGCGCAGCCGCCCCCGGCCTGCACGAGCCCGACGGCGGCCCCGACGGTGCCGCCGACGCAGAGCACGACGACCCGCCCCTCGAACCCACCTCGCGCGATGCCAGTCCCGACGAGATCACGGCCCAGCTCAGCCTCGACGTGACCCTGCTGCACGAGGCCGCCGAGAGCGACACCTACCTGGGCGAGGCCCTCGAAGCCATGGCCGCAGCCGTCGGGGTCTCCGAACCGCGCGCGTGGGGGCGCACCGAGCCCCTCGACCACGCCTGGGACCGCTGGGCGATGACGCAGGACGCCCGCCATCACTACCCGGCTGCCTCGCGGTACGTCGTCGAGGGCGAGCACCTCTCTGCCTCGGTCACGGCTCGGCTCACCGACCGCGGCGTAGAGGAGACCATCGCGCTGACGCTCGACGTCCCCGACGGCACGGACGGCCTCGACACCGCGATCGCACGCCTCCGCGAAGGCCTCTCCGGCCTCACCCGTACGGCCACGCCGACCTTCGCCCTCGTGCTGGCGCGGATGGGCGAGCACGACCGCTCGTTCCGCGCCGTCACCTACCCGCCGCCGAACCCCGTGGCGCTGCTCATCGGCGCCCCGTCGGTGGCCGAGCTCGGCCTGCACGAGCAGATCTTCGCCGAGTCGCAAGACGTGGTCGTCGTCGGCGCCCCGACCTCGCCCGCCTACCTCCTGCCCCTCGGCGGCAGCGAACTCTCGGGCTGGGACGCCCTCCACGACGCCCTCGACTCCGTCGGCAACGCCCGTGTCACGACCCTCGTCGAGCCCCCGCTCCTCCAGGCCTGGGAGGACGACCTGCACGACGGACTCGACCGCACCGGCGAACCGCACCCGCACGATGCGCCCGCATCGGGAACGGGTCGCGCTGAACCGCGAGACGAGCCGAGAGCGTGGGATGCACGCCCGCACCCCGAGGGAGGCCGCTGACCATGCCCCGCGAGATCACCATGCTCAGTCCGACCGAACACGACCTGCAGGCCCTGGCAGACGCCGCCGAAGGGGTCGGGCGCGCCAGCGAGGTTCGCGAGATCGACGGCGGGGCGGCTCTCCAGGTGGTGACGCCGGACGGAGTAACCCTGCTGACCGTCTACCGGCCGCGCCTCATCTCGACACCCGGCGAGGTCGAACGACTCCTGCCGTCGGCGCCCGCCGTGCAGGTGCCCGTGTGGTGGACCGACGCGGTCGCGCCCCTCGACGCCGAAGGCGAGACCGGAGTGTCGATCGCACTCCGTCTCGCCCTTCGTCGTGATGCCGTGTGTCTGGTGGAGGACTAGCTCCGACCCGTGATCAGGCGTGTCCGCGGAGAACCGCGGCCTTGACCTCGGCGATGGCCTGCGTCACCTGGATGCCTCGGGGGCATGCCTCGGTGCAGTTGAAGGTGGTGCGGCAGCGCCAGACGCCCTCTTTGTCGTTGAGGATGTCGAGGCGGACGCTGGAGGCCTCGTCGCGCGAGTCGAAGATGAAGCGGTGCGCGTTGACGATCGCCGCCGGGCCGAAGTACTGCCCGTCGGTCCAGAACACCGGGCACGACGAGGTGCAGGCGGCGCAGAGGATGCACTTGGTCGTGTCGTCGAAGCGGGCACGCTGCTCGGCGCTCTGCAGGCGCTCCTTGTCGGGCTTGGACGACGCCTGCAGGAACGGCTGCACCTCGCGGTAGGAGGCGAAGAACGGCTCCATGTCGACGACGAGGTCCTTCTCGAGGGGCAGGCCCTTGATGGCCTCGACGTAGACGGGCTTCGAGATGTCCAGGTCTTTCATCAGCGTCTTGCAGGCCAGGCGGTTGCGGCCGTTGATCCGCATCGCGTCGGAGCCGCAGACGCCGTGGGCGCACGAGCGACGGAACGTCAGCGAGCCGTCCTGTTCCCACTTGATCTGGTGGAGCGCGTCGAGCACGCGGTCGGTCGGGAGCATCTCGACCTGGAACTCCTGCCAGCGCGGCTCGTCGTCGACGTCGGGGTCGAAGCGGCGAATCGCGACGGTCGCCGTGAACTTCTGGATCGCATCCGCTGCGGCGGGACGCTCTTCGAGGACAGTGCTCATGTCAGTACTTCCGTTCCATCGGCTGGTAGTTCGTGATGACGACAGGCTTCGTGGAGAGCTTGATGTGGTCGCCGGCATCGGCGGAGTGCGCGTCGCCCGTCAGATAGGCCATCGTGTGGACGAGCCACTTCTCGTCGTCGCGCTTGGGGAAGTCCTCGCGGAAGTGACCGCCGCGGCTCTCCTGGCGGGAGAGGGCGGAGTAGACGACGACTTCGGCCAGGTCGAGGAGGAAGCCCAATTCGATCGCCTCGAGGAGGTCGGTGTTGAAGCGCTTGCCCTTGTCCTGCACGGAGATGTTCAGGAAGCGCTCGCGCAGCTCCTGGATCTTCTCGGTGACGGCGAGGAGGGTCTCTTCGGTGCGGAAGACCTGGGCGTTGTCGTCCATCGACTCCTGCAGCTCGCGGCGGAGCGTGGCGATGCGCTCCGTGCCGGTCGCCGTGCGCACCTGCTGGATGAGGCCCTGCACGAACGTCGCGGAGTCGTCCGGCAGCGGTACGAACTCGGCCGTCTTGACGTACTCGACGGCGTTGTCGCCGGCTCGCTTGCCGAAGACGTTGATGTCGAGCAGCGAATTGGTACCGAGGCGGTTCGACCCGTGGACGCTCACGCAGGCGCACTCGCCGGCGGCGTACAGGCCCGGCACCACCGTCGTGTTGTCGGACAGGACTTCGGCCTTGACGTTGGTCGGGATCCCGCCCATCGCGTAGTGAGCCGTCGGGAGGACGGGCACCGGCTCAGTGTAGGGCTCGACGCCGAGATAGGTGCGCGCGAACTCGGTGATGTCGGGGAGCTTGGCGTCGATCACCTCGGGGGAGAGATGCGTGATGTCGAGGTAGAGGTAGTCCTTGTTCGGGCCGGCACCTCGGCCCTCGCGGATCTCTGTGCGCATGCAGCGGGCGACGATGTCACGTGGCGCCAGGTCTTTGATGGTGGGGGCGTAGCGCTCCATGAAGCGTTCGCCCTCGCTATTGCGGAGGATGGCGCCCTCACCGCGGGCCGCTTCGGAGAGGAGGATGCCCAGGCCCGCCAGCCCCGTGGGGTGGAACTGGAAGAACTCCATGTCTTCGAGCGGCAGGCCCTTGCGCCAGATGATGCCGACGCCGTCTCCGGTGAGGGTGTGGGCGTTCGACGTCGTCTTGTAGATCTTGCCGAAGCCGCCGGTCGCGAAGATGACGGCCTTGCCCTGGAACACGTGGAGTTCGCCGGTCGAGAGCTCGTACGCGACGACGCCGGCGGGCCGCTTCTGGCCGTCGACCTCGACCATGATCAGGTCGAGCACGTAGAACTCGTTGAAGAAATTGATGCCGAGCTTGACGCAGTTCTGGAACAGCGTCTGGAGGATCATGTGGCCGGTGCGGTCGGCGGCGTAGCAGGCCCGGCGGACGGGTGCCTTGCCGTGCTCGGAGGTATGGCCGCCGAAGCGGCGCTGGTCGATCTTGCCCTCGGGTGTGCGGTTGAACGGCAGCCCCATGTTCTCGAGCTCGAGGACGGCGGTGATCGCCTCCTTGGCGAGGATCTCCGCGGCGTCCTGGTCGACGAGGTAGTCGCCGCCCTTGACCGTGTCGAAGGTGTGCCACTCCCAGTTGTCCTCCTCGACGTTGGCGAGGGCTGCAGCCATTCCGCCCTGGGCTGCGCCCGTGTGGGAGCGGGTCGGATAGAGCTTCGAGATGACCGCGGTCGACGCGCCCGCGCCGGCCTGGATGGCGGCCCGCATGCCGGCACCGCCCGCGCCCACGATCACGATGTCGTGCTGGTGGTAGTGGACGCCGTCCTTCGTGACGGTCGGGGCGGTTGCGGAGTCGGGGATGTTCGTCACGGGAGCTTTCCGTCAGGTTGATGCAGTGAAAAGGAGCGGGGGCCTGGGGTCTGGCGCTACTGCGCGGGGCAGAACGAGGGCAGGTCGGACGGCAGGGCGTTCGCCGGGCACGGCGAGAAGGTCCAGACCACGAGGGTGCCGAGCAGGAGGAGGATGACGCACGAGGCGAGAAGGGCGATCAGCATGACGCGACGGACCTTCGTGTTGCCCACGTAGTCGTTCACGATCGTGCGCATGCCGTTCGAGCCGTGGATCAGGGCGAGCCAGAGGAGCAGGGTGTCCCACACCTTCCAGAACGGGCTGGCCCACTTGCCGGCGACGAAGCCCCAGTCGATGGCCTTGACCCCGCCCTGGTGGGCGATCAGGTTCGTGAAGAGGTGCGCGAAGACGAGCACGACGAGCAGCACGCCGCTGCCGCGCATGTAGAGCCAGCCCCACTTCTCCCAGTTGACGCCGCGGCGGACGACGCCCTTGGAGCGGGGTGCTTCGATGGTGGGTGTTCCGGTGTCGATGGCCATGGCGCTACTCCGAGAAGACGTTCATGAGCTGGCGGGGGACGAAGCCGATGAGGAGGATGATCCACAGCGCGATCACGATCCAGAACATCAGGCGCTGGTACTTCGGACCCTTGGGGAGGAAGTCGATCAGGATGATGCGCAGACCGTTGAAGGCGTGGAAGCCGATGGCGGCGACGAGAGCGGTCTCGCCGAGCCCCATGATCGGTGTCTTGTAAGTGCCGATGACCGCGTTGTAGGCGGCCGGGCTGACCCGCACGAGAGCCGTGTCGAGGATGTGCACCAGGAGGAAGAAGTAGATCGCCACCCCGGTGATGCGGTGGAGGACCCACGACCACATGCCCTCCCGCCCCCGGTAGAGCGTGCCGGAGGACACCCGAGTCGCCTTGGGTGGTGTGATCGTCACTTGCGTCGTTGTCTGCTCGGCCATGAGCAACCCTCCATGCGGATCGGGGTGTGTTCTCAGAACTTCCTCAGTCTAGGCAGACGCAACTCCGCTCCGCCGCTAAGGCCGACCTAACTGTCTTGATGCCGAGAGACCGTTCAGAGGACTCCGCGCCGATAGGGTGTCCTGCATGACGACAGCACAGGAGAGCCTCGCCCGGTTCTACAGCATCATCCCGGCCGGCGGCATCGGATCTCGGCTGTGGCCCTTGAGCCGCGCGGACGCCCCCAAGTTCCTCCACGACCTCACGGGTTCCGGGTCGACCCTCCTGCGGGGCACCTGGGACCGCCTGGTGCCCATCAACGGCGAGCAGCGGATCATGGTCGTCACCGGCCGCTCGCACCGCGCCGCCGTCGAGGCCCAGCTCCCCGACCTCGCCGACCACAACGTGGTCCTCGAGAGCGAGCCGAAAGACAGCACTGCCGCGATCGGCCTCGCCGCGGCGATCCTCGCCAAGCGCGAACCCGACGTCATCATCGGCTCGTTCGCCGCCGACCACGTCATCGCCGATCAGCGCGGCTTCGTCCGTTCGGTCCACGAGGCGATCGTCGCTGCGGACGCCGGCTACATCGCCACCATCGGCATCACTCCGACCGAACCCGCCGTGGGCTTCGGCTACATCCACGCCGGCGCGTCCCTCGACATCGAGGGCGCCCCGAACGCCAAGGCCGTGACCTCGTTCGTCGAGAAGCCCGAGCTCGAGACCGCCGAGGCGTACCTGAAGGACGGCAACTACCTCTGGAACGGCGGGATGTTCATCTCCCGCGCCGACGTCCTGCTGAAGCAGCTCGGCGAGACGCGACCCGAGCTGCTGGCGGGCATCCTCGAACTGGCCGACGCGTGGGACACCCCGGCTCGCGGGGCCGTCGTCGACAGGATCTGGCCCGAGCTCGAGAAGATCGCCATCGACTACACCGTCGCCGAGCCCGCCGCCGCGCAGGGGCGACTCGCCGTCATTCCCGGCGACTTCGACTGGGACGACGTGGGGGACTTCGCGTCCATCGCCAAGCTGCACTCGAAGGGCCGCGCCTCCGACCTCGCCATCCTCGGCGAGAACGCCCGCGTGCTCGCCGACTCGTCGAGCGGCATCGTCGTCAGCCAGGGGGATCGCCTGATCTCGTTGATCGGTGTCACCGACATCGTCGTGGTCGACACGCCGGACGCCCTCCTGGTGACCACGAGCGCCAACGCCCAGCGGGTCAAGTCGGTCGTCGACGCCCTGAAGCTCTCGGGCCGCAACGACGTCCTCTGAGGCGTAGCAGATTTCGCGTTTCGGCGTGATTTCCACAGGATCGCGAGTCGGTAACGCTTCTCACAAGCCGCCGAGGTCTGGCCGATAGCGCGCGTAACTTTGGGTAACCTGTCAGGCATTGTGCTCGGCGGCAGATGCCGAGCCACGTCTTAACGAAGACATGTCTTGGAGGACACATTGACTATCACCGCGCGAAAGGCCGTCCTGACCGGCCTTGCCATGGTCGGCGCGACCGCGATCCTCGCAGGCTGCGGCACGGCGCCGTCCGCAACCAGCACGAAGTCGGCCGGCAAGTCGAGCTACGTTCCCTGCATGGTGTCCGACGCCGGCGGGTTCGACGACAAATCGTTCAACCAGCTCGGCCTCGAGGGGCTCGAATCGGCCGCCAGCTCCATCGGCGCCACCCCGAAGAAGGTCGAGTCGGCCGACCAGACCGTCTACGCCTCGAACATCTCCAGCCTCGTCAACCAGAAGTGCAACCTGATCATCACGGTCGGCTTCCTCCTGGCCGACGCGACGAAGGCCGCCGCCTCGGCGAACCCCTCGATCGACTTCGCCACGATCGACGACTCGTCGACCACGGCTGACAACGTGCGTCCGATCACCTTCGACACCTCGCAGGCCGCCTTCCTCGGTGGCTACGCGGCCGCCGCCTACTCGAAGACCGGCGTCGTCGGCACCTTCGGCGGCGCCCAGATCCCGACCGTCACCATCTTCATGGACGGCTTCGCCGACGGCGTCGCCTACTACAACAGCCAGAAGAACAAAGACGTGAAGGTCGTCGGCTGGGACGTCGACAGCCAGAAGGGCGTCTTCACCGGTGGCTTCGACGCCGGCACCGCTGCGAAGCAGGCCGCTCAGACCCTGATCGACCAGGACGCCGACGTGATCCTGCCCGTCGGTGGCCCGATCTACCAGAGCGCCGCACAGGCGGCCAAGACGGCCAACGCCTCCGGCAAGAGCATCGTCCTCGAAGGCGCCGACTCCGACACCTTCGAGACCGACCCGGCGAACTCGTCGCTCTTCCTCACGAGCGTCGAGAAGGGCATCGCGCAGGCGACCAAGGCCGTCGTCCTCGACTCCGCCAAGGGCTCGTTCACGAACACGCCCTACGTCGGCACCCTGAAGAACGACGGCGTCGGCATCGCCCCGTTCCACGACTACGCCAAGAAGATCCCGTCGACGCTCCCCGCCGAGCTCGACAAGATCAAGGCCGGCATCATCGACGGTTCGATCACCGTCAAGTCGCCCGCCGTCAGCAAGTAGCACTCCGAAGGGGCCCGAGGCGACTAACGTCGCTTCGGGCCCTTCGCCCTGGACACCACAGGAGAAACCGATGAAGCTCGAACTGCGGGGCATCACCAAGCGCTTCGGCGCTCTCACGGCCAACGACCACATCGACCTCACGGTCGAGCCGGGCGAGATCCACGCCCTGCTGGGCGAGAACGGCGCCGGCAAGTCGACCCTGATGAACGTGCTCTACGGCCTCTATCAGGCCGACGAGGGCGAGATCCTCCTCGACGACGTCGCCCAGCACTTCGACGGCCCGGGGGACGCCATGAAGGCCGGCATCGGCATGGTGCACCAGCACTTCATGCTGGTCCCCGTCTTCACGGTCGCCGAGAACGTCATGCTCGGCCACGAGGAGACCGCGTTCGGCGGGCGCCTCGACCTTCCGGGGGCCCGCGCGAAGGTGCGCGAGATCTCGGCTCGGTTCGGGTTCGACGTCGACCCCGACGCGCTCGTCGAAGAGCTGCCCGTCGGTGTCCAGCAGCGCGTCGAGATCATCAAGGCCCTCTCCCGAGACGCGAAGGTCCTCGTGTTCGACGAGCCCACCGCCGTGCTCACTCCGCAGGAGACCGACGAGCTGATGGCGATCATGAGGCAGCTCCGCGACGCCGGAACCGCCATCGTCTTCATCACCCACAAGCTGCGCGAGGTCCGCGAGGTCGCGTCGCGCATCACCGTCATCCGCCTCGGTCAGGTAGTGGGCGAGGCATCCCCCGATGCGTCGAACGCCGAGCTCGCCTCGCTCATGGTCGGCCGCTCCGTCGAGCTGACGGTGCAGAAGGAGCCCGCGACGCCCGGCGACGAAGCCCTCGTCGTGGACGATCTGCGGGTCGTCGACGCGATCGGGCAGGTCGTCGTCGATCATGTGTCGTTCGAGGTGCGACGGGGCGAGATCCTCGCCATCGCCGGCGTGCAGGGCAACGGCCAGACCGAACTCACCGAGGCGATCCTCGGCCTCCAGCCCCGGGTGGAGGGGCGGATCACGCTCGACGGCAAAGACATCACCGGCCTCAGCGTCCGCAAGGTCCTCGACTCCGGCGTCGGCTTCGTGCCGGAGGACCGCACCGAAGACGGTCTGGTCGGCGAGTTCACCATCGCCGAGAATCTGATGCTCGACCGGTCGCAGTCGGGCCCGTTCGTCAAGCGGGGCTGGCTCAAACTCGTCGACCTGGCCGCGTTCGCCACCGAGAAGGTGCGGGAGTTCGACATCCGCAGCCAGGGCATCTCGACGCCGGTCGGACGGCTCTCCGGCGGCAACCAGCAGAAGGTCGTCCTGGCCCGCGAGCTCTCGCGCGACCTGCGGCTCTTCGTGGCCGCCCAGCCGACCCGCGGCATCGACGTGGGCTCGATCGAATTCGTGCACAAGCGAATCGTCGCCACCCGCGACTCCGGTGTCCCGGTGATCGTGGTCTCGACCGAACTCGACGAGGTCACCGCTCTCGCCGACCGTATCGCCGTCATGTACCGCGGCACCATCATCGGCATCGTCCCCGCCGACACCCCGCGCGACGTCCTCGGCCTCATGATGGCCGGGGAGGTCCCCGAAGCGGCCGAGACCCGGGCCACGGCGTCCGCCGGCGCCGCCCCCAGCACGACCGGAACGGAGCCCGTCGCATGAGCGACACCACCGAGAAGACCGAGGCCGAGGCGACGACGCCCGAGCCCCACGAGCGCGAGACGACCGACGAGCGCGGGGCGAGCATCCTGCGCCAGGTGGTGGGCAGCAACGCCGCCATCTCGATCCTGGCCGTGGTTCTCGCGCTCATCCTCAGCGGGATCCTGATCGCCGCGACCGATCCGACCGTGCAGTCGACCGCCGGCTACTTCTTCGCCCGGCCCACCGACCTGTTTGGCGCCGCCTGGAGCTCGGTCTCGCTGGCCTACACCTCGATCTTCCAGGGCGCGATCATCAACTTCCAGGCCGTCGGGTTCGCTGCGGCCATCACGCCGCTCGCCAGCACGCTGAACTTCGCGATGCCGCTCATCGTTGCGGGTCTCGGCGTGGCACTGTCGTTCCGCACCGGCATGTTCAACATCGGCGGTCAGGGCCAGATCCTGATCGGCGCCGCGTGCGCCGGCTGGGTCGGCTTCTCGTTCGACCTGCCGATCGGCATCCACATCCCCCTCGCCGTGATCGCCGGCATCGTCGGCGGCGCGTTCTGGGGGGCGATCGTCGGCTTCCTCAAGGCCCGCACCGGCGCGCACGAGGTGATCGTGACCATCATGCTGAACTACGTCGCGCTCTACCTCATCTCGTTCATGCTGCGCACACCCGGCCTCCTGCAGGCGAAGGGGTCGACCAACCCCCAGTCGCCGGCCACCCTCCCGTCGGCCATCCTCCCGAACCCCTTCGGCGCGCACTTCCCGCTCAGCCTCGGGTTCCTGATCGTGATCGCCGCGACGTTCTTCGTCTCCTGGCTGCTGAACCGTTCCAGCCTCGGCTTCCGCTTCCGCGCAGTCGGCGAGAACCCGCACGCGGCCCGCACCGCCGGCATCAACGTCAAGAACGTCTACGTCTGGGCGATGCTGATCTCCGGCGCGCTGATCGGCATCGCCGGTGCCACGCAGGTGCTGTCGACGCTGACGACGGGCTTCTCCTCCGGTATCGACGCCGGCATCGGGTTCGACGCGATCACCGTGGCCCTGCTCGGGCGATCACGGCCGTGGGGCGTCTTCGGCGCCGGCATCCTGTTCGGTGCGTTGAAGGCCGGGGGATACGCGATGCAGGCCGCGAACGGTGTGCCCATCGACATCGTCCTGGTGGTCCAGTCGCTAATCGTGCTGTTCGTCGCGGCCCCGCCGCTCGTCCGCAGCATCTTCCGCATCCCCGCGCCGGGAGCGAAGCCGCGACCGACCCGTTCCGCGAAAGCCGACTCGAAGAAGATGGCGGTGGTGACCAAATGAGCACCCTCACACCCGACGTGGCGGTCCCCGTCGCCGAGACCCCCGGCCTCGCGATCACTCGCACTCGCACGTTCAAGGCGCCCATCGCGCTGACGCTCTTCACCGTCATCGGCCTCCTGCTGTTCGTCGTCGCGGGGCGGACGGGCCACTCGACCTTCCGGCTCTCGACGTCGAGCGACTTCTTCACTCTTCCCAACGCCGTGCTGCCGACCGCCGCCACGGGCGTCGTGCTCACGATCGTGCTGGCTCTGATCACGGTGTACTCGTTCCTGGCCGCCTCCCGCTACCGCAAGACGCCGCTGTGGCTCGTCGCGGTCTTCGGCGTCCTGTTCCTGGTCGGATTCCTCACCTGGGCCGGGGCCGGCAGCTCGATCCTCGTGCCGGGGCTCCTCGTCGGGTCGTTGGCCCTCTCGACGCCGCTGATCTTCGGCGCTTTGGGCGGCGTGATCTCCGAGCGGGTCGGGGTCGTGAACGTCGCGATCGAGGGGCAGCTCCTCGGCGGCGCCTTCGTCTCGGCCGTCGTCGCGAGCATCACGGGGTCGCTCTGGATCGGCCTCGTCAGCGCCATGATCGCCGGGGCGCTCGTCTCGATGGTGCTGGCCGTGTTCAGCATCCGCTACCTCGTCGACCAGGTCATCGTCGGCGTCGTGCTCAACGTGCTCGTCACCGGCCTGACGAGCTTCCTGTACTCGCAGGTGCTGTCGAAGACGCCCTCGCTCAACAAGGGGCTGCTGTTCAGTGCGTTCGACGTGCCGGTCCTGTCGCGCATCCCTCTCATCGGGCCTCTGCTCTTCCAGCAGAACGTCGTCGTCTACTTGATGTACGTGGCGATCTTCGCCGTCTGGTTCGGGCTCTTCAAGACCAAGTGGGGTCTCCGTCTCCGCGCTGTGGGCGAGCACCCGCAGGCCGCCGACACCGTCGGTATCAAAGTGAACCTGTCGCGGTTCTGGAACGTGTCGCTCGCCGGTGCGATCGCCGGTCTCGGCGGGGCGTTCTTCACCCTGGGCGACCTCGGCTCGTTCCAGAAGACGATGACCGCCGGCGCCGGATACATCGCCCTGGCCGCGGTGATCTTCGGTCGCTGGGATCCGATCCGCGCCACGCTCGCCGCCCTGCTCTTCGGCTTCGCGAGCAACCTCCAGAGCGTCCTCAGCGCCGTCGGGTCGCCCGTGCCGAGCGAGTTCATGCTGATGCTGCCGTACGTGGTGACGATCCTCGCCGTCGCCGGGCTGGTGGGGCAGTCGAGGGGGCCGGCCGCCTCCGGGAAGCCGTACATCAAATCATGAGCCCCCTCGTCGCCCCCTCGTCGTCCGAGATCGACTGGACCGCCCTCCGTGCCGCGGCCACGACGGCCATGGAACGCGCCTACGCTCCGTACTCGAACTTCCCGGTCGGAGCCGCCGCGCTCACCGACGACGGTCGCATCGTCTCCGGCTGCAACATCGAGAACGCCTCGTACGGGGTCACCCTCTGCGCCGAGTGCGCCCTGGTCGGCGACCTCGTGATGGGCGGCGGTGGCCTCCTGATCGCGTTCGCGTGCGTCGACGGCCACGGCTCCGTGCTGATGCCGTGCGGCCGCTGCCGGCAACTGCTGTACGAACACTCGGCCGAGGGAATGGTGCTCGACACGGTGTCGGGCTTCAAGACCATCGACGAGGTGCTGCCCGACGCGTTCGGGCCGCGGCAGCTGACCGAGTACCGCGACGCGCAGGCGTGAGCCCGAGCATCCCCCCTTTTCTGTTTCGCCTCTCACTGGAGTCCGCATGAGCACCACCGCCGTCGAGCCCTTCGACACCGTCGACCTGATCCGCGTGAAGCGCTCGGGAGGTGCGCTGTCGACGCCGCAGATCGACTGGCTGATCGACGCCTACACGCGCGGTTACGTGGCCGACGAGCAGATGTCGGCCCTGACGATGGCGATCTTCTTGAACGGCATGGAGCGCCGTGAGATCCGCGACATGACCCTGGCGATGATCGCGTCGGGCGAGACGATGGACTTCCGGAGCCTGTCGAAGACGACGGTCGACAAGCACTCCACCGGCGGCGTGGGCGACAAGATCACGCTGCCGTTGGCTCCGCTCGTGGCCTCGTTCGGAGTCGCGGTGCCGCAGCTCTCGGGCCGTGGGCTCGGGCACACCGGTGGCACGCTCGACAAGCTGGAGAGCATCCCCGGCTGGCAGGCCTCGATCTCGAACGAGCGGATGCGCGAGATCCTCGACGAGGTCGGCGCGGTCATCTGCGCGGCCGGGTCGGGTCTCGCTCCCGCCGACGGCAAGCTCTACGCCCTGCGCGACATCACGGGCACCGTCGAGTGCATCCCCCTGATCGCCTCGTCGATCATGTCGAAGAAGATCGCCGAGGGCACCGCCGCGCTGGTGCTCGACGTGAAGTTCGGCTCGGGCGCGTTCATCCAAGACCGAGCGCAGTCGCGCCTGCTGGCGCAGACGATGGTCGACCTCGGCACGGATGCGGGGGTCACGACGACCGCGCTGCTCACCGACATGAGCGTCCCCCTCGGCCTCACCATCGGCAATGCGCTCGAGGTGCGCGAGTCGCTGGAGGTCCTCTCCGGTGGCGGCCCCGCCGATGTGCGGGAGTTGACCGTCGCCCTGGCACGCGAGATGCTCACGCTCGCCGGCCAGCCCGACGCCGACGTCGAGGCGGCGCTCGACGACGGGCGCGCCATGGACACCTGGCGACGGATGATCGAGGCGCAGGGCGGAGACGCCTCCGCACCGCTGCCGACCGCTCGAGAGACGCAGGTCGTCACGGCGCCGCGCTCCGGGTTCCTCGTCGAGCAGGAGGCGCTGCCCTTCGGCATCGGGGCCTGGCGGCTCGGCGCCGGGCGTGCGCGGAAGCAGGACCCGGTGCAGGCGGCCGCGGGAATCGAGCTGCACGCGAAGCCCGGCGATGCGGTCGTGGAGGGGCAGCCGCTGTTCACGCTGCACACCGATGAGCCCTCGCGATTCGCCCGGGCACTCGAGGCCGTCGAGGGAGCCTGGTCGATCGGGAACGCGGCACCTGCCGCGCGCACCCTCGTCGTCGAGCGGATCTCGTAGCGAACGTCCACAGTTCGTTCGAGAGGCTTGTGGCTGCCGTTCAGAGTTCGGTCGTGCCCCACTAGTACGGTTGAACCATGAGCGCACCGGACCAGGAATATCGCCTGCCGAACGGCGGTCCGAGCATCGCGGCTCTGCCCAAGGTGTCGCTGCACGACCACCTCGACGGCGGGTTGCGGGCGTCGACCGTCGTGGAGTTGGCCGGTGGGGCGGGCACGGCGACCGGCTCGGTTCTCGAACTGCCGGCGTTCGACGCCGCCGAACTCGACGCCTGGTTCCGCGCGCAGAGCGACAGCGGCTCGCTGGTCGACTACCTGAAGACCTTCTCGGTGACGGTCGGCGTGATGCAGACCGAAGAGGCGCTGCGACGCGTCGCGCACGAGTTCGTGCTCGACCTCGCGGCCGACGGAGTCGTCCACGGCGAGGTCCGCTGGGCGCCCGAGCAGCACCTTCTCGGGGGGCTGACACTCGACCAGGCCGTCGAAGCGGTCCAGACCGGACTCGACGACGGGGTCGTCGATCTGGCCGAACGCAACCACGAGATGACCGTGGGGCAGATCGTGACCGCGCTCCGTTCCTCGGATCCCACCGTCTCGCTCGAGATCGCCGAGCTGGCCCTGCGTCACCGCGAGAACGGTGTGCTGGGCTTCGACCTCGCAGGCGACGAGGCGGGCTACCCGGCGTCGGCGCACGCAACCGCGTTCGACCTGTTGGCTCGGGAGTTCCTGCCCGTCACGGTGCACGCCGGCGAGGCCGACGGGCTCGACAGCATCAGGGGCGCCCTGCTCGACGGCCGAGCGCTGCGTGTCGGGCACGGGGTGCGCCTGGCCGAAGACGTCAGCATCATGAATCGCGACGGCGACAGCACCACGGTCGGGCTGGGCCCCATCGCCTCGTGGGTGCGCGACCGACAGATCGCTCTCGAGCTCGCGCCGTCGTCGAACCTGCAGACCGGGGCCATCGCGCAGTGGGGCACCGAATTCTTCGAGCACCCGTTCGACCTCCTCTACCAACTCGGCTTCCGGGTCACCGTCAACACCGACAACCGCCTGATGAGCGGCACGAGCCTCAGCCGCGAACTCGCCCTCCTGGCGCAGGCGTTCGACTACGAGCTCGCCGACCTCGAAGCGTTCCAGCTCAACGCGGCGGCCGCGTCCTTCCTGCCGCTCGAAGACCGTGACGATCTCGCCGACCGCATCGCCGCCGGATTCGCGGAGGCCTGATCGTGACACTCCCTCCCCTCCCCGACGAAGCCATCGTCCTCGGCGACCCGGCCGGCGACTGGCGGCAGGCCGTCCGCGCGGCGGGGCGGGCGCTCTTGGCCTCCGGCGCCGCACGGGCCGGGTACGCCGACGAGATGATCCGCATGATCGACGAGCACGGCCCGTACGTCGTGATCGCTCCCGGTCTCGCTTTGGCCCACGCTCGGCCCGACGACCAGGTCGTCCGCACGGGCCTGTCCGTGGTCACGCTGGCGTCGCCGGTGCTGTTCGGGCACCCGTACAACGACCCGGTCCGCGTCGTCCTCGGGCTCGCCGTCGAGTCGGTCGGCGGTCACCTCGAGTCGATCGCCGGGCTGGCGAACGTCTTCAACGACGCCTCGGTGATCCCCGCTGTGGCCGCGGCCGGATCGGCCGACGAGGTTCGACGACTGCTCGGAGCGTCGGCCTCGTGAAGATCGTCACCATCTGCGGCGCCGGCATCGGTGCGAGCGGAATCCTCAAGGTCAACGCCGAGCGGGTCCTGGCCCGGCTCGATCTGGGGACGGTCGAGGTCGTCGCGGCGGACGTCGCCAGTGTTCGCACGGTGGCGGACGACGCCCAGATCATCCTGACGTCGGCCGAGTTCGTCGACGCCATCGGGCCGACGTTCGCCGACGTCATCGTGATCGTGAACTACTTCGACCAGCAGGAACTCGCCGAGAAGCTGCAGGCCGCGCTGGGCTGAGGCCGGGTCGGCGCCTTCGGTCCGGCGGGCCCCCTTGGGTTCGGCGGGGCCCCTTGGGTTGGGCGGGGCCCCTTGGGTTGGGCGGGCCCCCTTCGATTCGGCGGGCGGGCGCGCACTGGGCAGACCTGGCCCTTCGAATCGGCGAGGCCCCCACGAAAGTCCTCAGGGGTCGCGCCGATTCGACGGGGCGAAGGTGCGATCGGGCCGCATCCCACCGACCGCCCCACGCCAGGACGTGTGCCGCGCGCTACGCCAGCAGCTGCCGCACGCCCGCCTCGAGCTCGGCCACGACCGCGTCGGCGGCCACCCGTCGCGCTGCCGCATCGCCGGTCGTGCTCCAGGCGTCGATGTAGACCTTGAGCTTCGGCTCGGTGCCGCTCGGACGCACGATCACGCGCGAGCCGTCGTGGGAGGCATCGCCGCCCAGCCAGTACCTCAGGATGTCGCCCGCGGGGAACTGCTCGAAGCCGTTCAGGAAATCGTCGGTGCGCTCGACCTGGTGCCCGCCGATGTCGGCCGGGGGAGCGGAGCGCAAGGCGGAGGTGATGCGGGGGATGTCGGCCAGATCGGAGACACGAAGCGACACCTGCGACGACGCGAATGCGCCGAAGCGGGCGTCGAACTCCTGCAGATGCTGCTCCAGCGTGGTTCCCGCCGTCATGAGCTCGGCGACGAGGGAGAGCATGTCGATCGCCGCGGAGATTCCGTCTTTGTCGCGGACCTTGGCAGGATCGACGAGGTAGCCGAGTGCCTCCTCGTAGCCGTAGACCAGGCCGTCGACGCGAGAGACCCACTTGAAACCGGTGAGGGTATCGGCGTAGGGGAGACCGTACTGCCTGGCCACCTCGCGTAGGGCCGGCGACGAGACGATGCTCGCGGCGAGCGTGCCGGTGCCGAGTCCGCTGTCGCCGCGGTCGCCGTCGCCTGCTTCGCCCGCCTCGCCTGCGTCGCCCGCGACGCGAGCGGCGGCACGCCATCCGAGGAGGGCACCCACCTCGTTGCCGGACAGGCGTCGCCAGGTGGTGCGGTCGCCCCCGACGGGAAGGGCGACGGCCAGGCGGTCGGCGTCGGGATCGTTCGCCAGGATCAGGTCGGCCTCGACGCGCGCGGCCGTGGCGAACGAGAGGTCCATCGCGCCGGGCTCTTCCGGGTTCGGGAATGCCACCGTGGGGAAGGCCGCATCGGGAGCGGCCTGTTCGGCGACCGGGATCGGCTCGGTGAAACCCGCCGTGGCGAAGGCGCGCCGGGCGACCTCCCACCCGACGCCGTGCATCGCCGTGTAGACGACCCGGGGCTGGATCGTCCGTGCCTGCGGTGAGCCGGCCACGGCGGCGGTGAGCCGTACGTAGTCCATGACGAGATCGTCGCCGGCCGTGGCGTAGTCATCGGAACGGGGGATGCTCGCGACCGACGATTCGGCAGCGACCTCGATCAACGCGGCGATCTCGCCGTCGACCGGGCTCACGATCTGGGACCCGTGATCGTCGCCCCCGAGATAGACCTTGTACCCGTTGTCGCGTGGGGGGTTGTGGCTGGCCGTCACCATGACGCCCGCACTCGACGCGAGATGCCGGACAGCGAAGGCCAGGACGGGGGTCGGGAGAGCTCGAGGGAGGATCGTCGCCGAGACGCCTGCGGCCGCCATGATCTCGGCGGTGTCGCGAGCGAAGACGTCGCTGTTGGTGCGGCCGTCGTAGCCGATCACGATGCTCGGCTTCTCTCCGGTCGCGGCCCGACCGACGAGGAACGCGGCGAAACCGGCGGCGGCCTGCGCGACGAGGACGCGGTTCATCCGAGCGGAGCCGGCGCCGAGCTCGCCTCGGAGACCGGCGGTGCCGAATTCGAGACGCCCGTCGAACCGGGAGGCGAGATCGCGAAGGGCGTTCTCACGCTGGTCGGAACGCTCGGAGTCGTCCGCCGTGATCTGCTCGAGCAGGTCCGTCAGCTCGGCTCGGGTCTCGGGATCGGGGTCCTGGTCGCGCCAAGCGGTCGCCCGAGCGAGCAGCTCGCGCTCTGCTCGGTCGCGCTCGGCCCTGTCGTGCTCGGTCACAGCGCCTTCACCACGCGCGCGAGCAGGTCGCTGATGACGGGCTCGGCTTCGCGGCCGGCCTGGATGACCTCCTGGTGGGAGAGGGGGGTCTTCTGAATGCCGGCGGCCAGGTTGGTGATGAGGGAGAAACCAAGGACCTCGAGACCGGCCTGGCGAGCCGCGATGGCCTCGAGGGCCGTGGACATCCCGACGATGTGGCCGCCGATGGCCTTGGCCATCTGCACCTCGGCCGGAGTCTCGTAGTGCGGTCCGCGGAACTGCGTGTAGACGCCCTCGTCGAGGGTGGGGTCGACGGACCGGGCGACGTCGCGCAGACGCGTCGAGTAGAGATCGGTGAGGTCGATGAAGGTGGCGCCCTCGAGGGGGGAATCGGCGGTGAGGTTGATGTGGTCGCTGATGAGGACAGGGGTGCCCGGCTTCCAGGTCTCTCGGATTCCGCCCGCCCCGTTGGTCAGGATCATGATCGCGGCACCGGCGGCGGCGGCCGTGCGCACGCTGTGCACGACGCGTCGGACCCCGTAGCCCTCGTAGTAGTGCGTACGGGCCCCGATGACGAGAGCGTGTCGGCCGTCGGGAAGGCGGACGCTGCGCAGTGAGCCCGTGTGGCCGACGACGGCCGAGGCCGTGAACCCCGTGATCTCGGAGGCGGGGACCTCGGCCACCGTCTCGCCGAGGAGGTCGGCGGCCTTGGCCCACCCGCTGCCGAGAGTGAGGGCGATGTCGTGCCGGGGGATACCGGTGGCCTCCGCGAGTTCGCCGGCAGCGGTGCGGGCGATCTCGAACGGGTCGGCCGAGGGGTCGTCGAGGGGGTTCGAAGAGGTCGAAGGCATGCGAACCACTCTAAGGGCGGCACCCGCCACCGAGTGGCGACCGGGCCGACCCGGATAATGGGGTCCATGAGCTACGAGTTCGAGCGGAAGCAGCGTCTGGCCATCCTCGGGGGCGGGCCGGGCGGGTACGAGGCGGCACTCAGCGGAGCTCAGCTCGGCGCCGACGTCACCCTGGTCGAACGGGTGGGCGTCGGTGGTTCGGCGGTCATCACCGACGTGGTGCCGTCGAAGACGCTGATCGCCGTCGCCGAGGCCTCGAACGCCATCGGCGAGGCGGCCGACCTCGGTGTGCAGTTCTTCACCCGCTCCGACAGCGGGCGCCCCGTCCGGCCGCAGGTCGCCGTCAACCTGCAGGCCGTGAACGAGCGACTCGTCCGTCTCGCCCGGCAGCAGTCCGAGGACATGCGGGCACAGCTGGTGAAGGCGGGCGTGCGGATCATCACGGGGGAGGGGCGCCTCGACGGACCCTCGCGCATCGTCGTGTCGACCGGGCGTGGACCGACGGCGGCCGACTTCGACGAGGTCGAAGCCGACACCGTCGTGATCAGCGTCGGTGCCCGACCCCGGGAGCTCGACTCCGCCAAGCCCGACGGCGAGCGGATCCTCACCTGGACCCAGCTCTATTCCCTCCGCGCCGTGCCCGACCACCTCATCGTGGTCGGCTCCGGCGTCACCGGGGCCGAGTTCGCCAGCGCGTACACGGCCCTCGGCGCGCGGGTCACGTTGATCTCCAGCCGCGACCAGGTGCTTCCGGGCGAGGACGCGGACGCCGCGCGTGTCATCGAGGACGTGTTCCGGCGCAACGGCATGGAGGTCCTCTCGAAGTCGAGGGCCCAGTCGGTCGAGCGGACGGAGGACGGCGTCGTGGCGACCCTGGCCGACGGGCGCCGCATCGAGGGAAGCCACTGCCTGATGGCCGTGGGCTCGATTCCGAACACGGCGGGCATCGGATTGGAGGAGGCCGGGATCCAGGTGAGCGAGACCGGCCACATCCGGGTCAATCGCGTGGCGCGCACCTCGGTGCCGTCGGTCTACGCCGCGGGGGACTGCAGCGAGTTCATGCCGCTGGCCTCCGTCGCGTCGATGCAGGGGCGGACCGCCGTCTTCCACGCGATGGGAGACGCCGTGACGCCGATCGAGATCCGCAACGTCACGTCGAACATCTTCACCCAACCGGAGATCGCGACAGTCGGCTGGACGCAGCAGCAGATCGAGGACGGGATCGCCCAGGGGGAGATCTACAAGCTGCCCCTGGCTTCCAACCCGCGGGCGAAGATGATGGGGATCAAGGACGGCTTCGTGAAGATCTTCGCGCGGACCGGTTCGGGCACGGTGATCGGCGGGGTGATCGTCGCGCCCAAGGCCTCCGAGCTGATCTTTCCGCTGGCGCTCGCCGTGGAGCACCGCCTGACGGTCGACCAGGTGGCGCGGGCCTTCACCGTCTACCCGTCGCTCTCGGGAAGCATCGCCGACGCGGCCCGCGCCATGCACATCGTCAACTGAGCCCCTGCGGCGCTGTGCGACGGCGCCGGTCGCACGAAGTGCACCACGATCCCGGCGGATCTCCGCGCCGCTCATCGATGAATCCGAGAGAGCGTCGCGAACACCGTGGACTCGACCCAATCCCAATCCTCCCGGACCTGGACTGCCGTGAATCGAAGGGTCGTGAAACCGCGAGCCTGTGCTTCGGCGCTCCTCCTGCGGTCGTCGGCGAAACGAGCCGGGCTCGAGTGGAAGCGATAGCCGTCGAACTCGATGAGCAGCGGCGCCCCGACGACCTTGAGATCGACTCGACCGACACCCGGTACGGGGTACTGCAGATCGAATTCCAAGCCGCACCTTTCGAATCGGCGCCGGCCGATCGATTCGACCCCCGAGCCGGCGCCACTCCGACAGGTTCGGACCAATGCCTGCAGAGTCGGCGAGCCCTCGGTTCGCGTGAGTAACTCCGGAAGATCGATCAGACCGGCCGACAAAGCCGTCTCCACGACTGCAGCCGCCGTCTCGGAGTCGTTCCACCGCAACGTTTGGAGCACACACCGATCGGCCGATACTCGCCAGCACCATCGTCGGTCTCGCCGGTCGTCGTTCCAGTGCACCACGAACTCTCCGACTGCAGGGTCGTGCCGCCGCCCCGGAGCGTGGGTCGCCGGGCGTCGACCCCCTACCAGTGCTGCGTTGCCCCGGACGGCCAGAGTCAGCGGGTGCTCCCAGCCCGCCCAGATGCCGAAGCTGTCCGCGGCGCTGAGACCGGCGAGTCGGCCTCCCAGACGAAGTGCGTGGCCGCCGCTGGGCAGCGAACTCGGCAGGCCGTAGTAGCCGCGCCGATGACGCACGATGCGACCTTCGGCGAGCAGCCTTCGAATCGTGCGTGAGTCGGCGCCGGCGACAGTGAGCTCGTCGGACGTGGCGAAGCCGCCACCGGCGACGAAGGCGTTCTGCAGGGGTCCCATCGGGCAAGCGTGGCCGCGCGAAGGGCTCTAGCGCGCCTGCTCGATGTGTTCTGTGGATGACGACCCCGTGCATCCCCCGTTGTGGAGAAGAGGTGGCGTGGGATGCGCAGGTCGCTAGGCGAGGAACCCTGAGAGGGAGGTCCTCAGCCAGGTGCGCCTGCGGCGCCTTCTTCCTTGGGAAAGTGCGCCTACAGGTCGGAAGTCCTCACTTGCGGTCAGGATTTCCTCATCGAGCAAAACGCGGCAACGCTAGTCGCCGATCGACAGCAGCACGTGCCCGGACGACACCGTCTCGCCGACGGTCGCCGCGATGCCGGAGACCGTGCCGTCGCGGTGCGCCGACACCGGCTGCTCCATCTTCATGGCCTCGAGGACGAGGACGAGGTCGCCCTTGACGACCTTCTGCCCCTCTTCGACCGCGAGCTTGACCACCGTGGCCTGCATCGGTGCGATCACCGAGTTGCCGGTGGCGGTGGCGACCGACGTGCGGGCCGCACCGCGGCGGCGCGGGGGAGCGGCGGTGACGGGGGCCCGGGTGCCGAGAGCTGCGGGGAGGGTGACCTCGATGCGCTTGCCGTCGACCTCGACGACCACGGTGCTGCGTTCGGGCTCGACGCGGGGCGCCTCGGCCTCGCCGCTCCAGGGCTCGATGCGGTTGTCGAACTCGGTTTCGATCCATCGCGTGTAGATCGAGAAGGGGGCGCCGTCGGCGGGGGCGAACGCGGGGTCGGAGACGATAGCGCGGTGGAACGGCAGGACGGTCGGGAGGCCGGCGATGTCGAACTCCTCCAGGGCGCGGCGGGATCGCTCGAGGGCGTCCTCGCGGGAGGAGCCGGTCACGATGAGCTTGGCGAGGAGCGAGTCGAACGCGCCGCTGATCTCGTCGCCGGCCTGAACTCCGCTGTCGACGCGGACGCCGGGGCCGCCGGGCGCCTTGAACACGTGCACGGGGCCGGGGGCCGGGAAGAAGTTGCGGCCCGGGTCTTCGCCGTTGATGCGGAACTCGAACGAGTGCCCCTTCGGGGTGGGGTCGCCGTAGTCGAGGGCGCCGCCCTCGGCCACACGGAACTGCTCGCGCACGAGGTCGATGCCCGTGACCTCTTCGGAGACGGGGTGCTCGACCTGAAGCCGGGTGTTGACCTCGAGGAACGACACCGTTCCGTCTTGGCCGATCAAGAACTCGCAGGTGCCGGCGCCGACGTAGCCGACCTCGCGGAGGATCGCCTTCGAGGCGGCGTAGAGCTTGGTCTGCTGCTCGTCGGTGAGGAAGGGTGCGGGGGCCTCTTCGACCAGCTTCTGGTGGCGACGCTGGAGTGAGCAGTCGCGCGTCGACACGATGACGACGTTGCCGTGCTGGTCGGCGATGCACTGCGTCTCGACGTGGCGGGGCTTGTCGAGGTACTTCTCGACGAAGCACTCGCCGCGACCGAAGGCGGCGACGGCCTCGCGGACGGCGGAGTCGAACTGCTCGGGGATCTCTTCGCGAGTGCGGGCGATCTTCAGGCCTCGGCCGCCGCCGCCGAAGGCCGCCTTGATGGCCACGGGGAGACCGAACTCGTCGACGAAGGCGAGGATCTCGTCGGCGCCGGAGACGGGGTTGAGCGTGCCGGGGGCGAGGGGTGCGCCGACCTTCTCCGCGATGTGGCGGGCCGAGACCTTGTCGCCGAGCTTCTCGATCGCCTCGGGCGACGGGCCGATCCAGATGAGGCCGGCCGCGATGACGGCTCGGGCGAAGTCGGCGTTCTCGGCGAGGAAGCCGTAGCCGGGGTGCACGGCGTCGGCGCCGGACCGGCGGGCGACGGACAGGATCTTGTCGATGACGAGGTAGGTGTCGGCGCTCGTGGTGCCGCCGAGCGCGTACGCCTCGTCGGCGAGGCGGGCGTGCAGGGCGTCGCGGTCCTGGTCGGCGTAGACCGCGACGGAGGCGATGGAGCTGTCTCTCGCGGCCCGGATCACCCGGACCGCGATTTCTCCCCGGTTGGCGATGAGCACCTTCGTAATACGCGGCATGGAGGTCAAGCCTACGGGGCCCGCCCGTCGCGCCTTTGGCTGCCATGCACAAAAAGCGGGGGATGCACGCGGCCGAGTCCTACAAGGGGCCGCGCTATGTCAGACCATGGCCCGTGGTCCAGAGTTCGTGCCACTCGACGTCGAAGTGCTCCCGGAGCAGTCGACGCAGCAGGGGGATGGACAGCCCGACGACTGCGCTCGGGGTGCCGACGATCTCGGTGATGAAGGCGGCCGCCAGCCCGTCGATCGTGAACGCGCCCGCGACCTTCAGGGGCTCGCCCGTCGCGACGTAGGCCTCGATCTCGGCGTCCGTGATGTCGGGGGCGAACGTCAGGTCGGCCGAGGCGGTCGCCGTGACACCCTGCCCGGGTCGTCCGCCCCGATGGTCGATCAGGTGGTGGCCCGAGTGGAGGACGCCCGATCCGACCCGGATCATCTGCTGCCACCGCTCGAAAGCGGTCGCGGGCTCGTGCGGCTTGCCGAGGACGTCGCCCTCGATCTCGAACGCGGAGTCGCCGCCGAGCACGAATCCGTCGAGGGGCCGCCCGTCGACCGTCGCGCCGAGCACCGCTTCGGCCTTGGCTCGAGCGAGGAGGGCCACCGTCTCGACCGCGTCGAGACGCCGACCGAGGCGGCCCTCCTCGACGGCGACGGCCTCGTCCTCGTCGACGCCGGGGGCGAGCAGCACGGGTTCGATGCCGGCCGCACGGAGGAGCGAGAGGCGGGCGGGAGAGGTGCTGGCGAGATAGAGCCGGACGGTCATGAGGACAAGCGTGCCATGCGGGAGACTGGACGCATGGGAACACTTGAGGGCCAGGACGTCGAGCTCGACGTCACCTCCATCGCGCACGGCGGTATCTCCGTCGCCCGCCTCGACGGTCGCGTGGTCTTCGTGACCGACGCCATCCCCGGCGAGAAGGTCGTGGCGCGCATCACCGACGACCGCAAGAAGTCGTTCTGGCGAGCCGACACGGTGTCCGTCCTGGAGGCGTCGCGGTACCGGCAAGAGCACGTCTGGGTAGCGGCATCGATCGACCGCGACCCGGCCGTGCGCGCCGGCGGGGCCGAGTTCGGCCACATCGCGCTCGCCCACCAGCGCACGTTGAAGGAGCAGGTCCTTCGCGACGCCCTGGAGCGCATGGCGCACATCACGCCCGAGGTGACGGTCGAGGCCCTCCCCGGCGACGACGAGGTGTCGGGCACGGGGTGGCGTACGCGCATCCGCCTGCACGTCGACGACTCCGGCCGCCCGGGCCCCTTCGCGGCACGCTCGCACACGGTCGTCGCAGTGGACGACCTGCCCCTGGCGACGGCAGCAGTCGAAGAGGTCGCCCCCCTCGACCAGCGCTTCCCCGGCGAGGAGACCATCGACGTGCTCTCCCCGAGCGAGGGCGGCGCCCGCCTGATCATCGGCAAGCAGGCGCGCACCGTCGTCACCGAGAAGGTGGGCGACCGGGAGTTCCGACTCGACGACGCCGGTTTCTGGCAGGTCCATCACGGTGCGGCGGCGACTCTCACCGCCGCCGTCCAAGACCTGATCGACCCCGAGCGCTTCGACCCTCGAGCGGCCAACCTCGACCTCTACGGCGGGGTCGGCCTCCTGGCGGCCGCGGTCGGCGACCGCTTCGGCCAGGCCACGCGGATCACGAGCGTCGAGAGCGACTCCCGGGCCACCGACCATGCCGCCGAGAACCTGCAGGAGTGGATCGGCGCGTCGGCCGTGACAGGCCGGGTGGAACGGTGGATCCGAGAGCTCACGTCGAGTGCGACGGCGACGGAACGAGCACGGCTGGCAGGCGCGACGATCGTCCTCGACCCGCCCCGATCGGGCGCCGGCAAGGAGGTCGTCGAGGCCATCGCAGGGCTCGATCCGGCTCAGGTCGTCTACGTCGCGTGCGACCCGGTGGCCCTGGCTCGCGACGTGGCCCTCTTCGCCGATCTCGGGTACGGCTTGGAAGCCCTCCGAGCGTTCGACCTGTTCCCGAACACCCACCATCTCGAAACGGTGGTGCGCCTGTCTCGATAGGCGGTTCGGGTACCGATATGATTTGCGCTGTGACGCCCGGTTTTCAGGGATCCGGTGCGCCCATCGAACGAAGGAAGATCGTGTCAGACCCCACGACGAACCCGACCCCCGCCGAGCCGCAGGCAGGAGGCCCCTCGGCCCCGCGCGTGCGCGTGGCGATCGTAGACGACCACGAGTCCGTGCGACTCGGCATCCAAGCCGCGTGCCAGAACGAGGGCTTCGACGTCATCCTCACCGCCGCCGGTGTCCAGGAGTTCGTGGACAACCTCGCCGGTCGCGAGGTCGACGTCGTCGTCCTCGACCTCTCGCTCGGCGACGGCTCGACGGTCACCGAGAACGTCAAGCGCGTGCAGGCCACCGGCTCCGCCGTGCTCGTGCACAGCATCGCCGACCGTGTGGCGTCGGTCCGAGAGGCGCTCGCCGCGGGCGCCGCCGGCGTGATCCCCAAGTCCTCCGCCACGAAGACCGTCATGGCCGCCGTCGCGACGGTCGCCCGCGGCGACGTCCTCAACAACCTCGAGTGGGCGAGTGCGATCGACGCCGACCGCGACTTCGCCAAGGCCCAGCTCGGCCGCCGCGAGCGTGAGATCCTCCACCTCTACGCGTCGGGACTGCCGCTCAAGCTCGCCGCGCAGCAATTGGGCATCGGCTACTCCACGGCTCGCGAGTACCTGGACCGGATCCGCGTCAAGTACGTCGAGGTCGGTCGCCCCGCCCCCACCAAGGTCGACCTCCTCCGACGTGCCGTCGAAGACGGGATCCTCCCCGGACTCGATTCGGACGGCGGCGATGGCCGCTGACGGAGCCCCCTCCGCTCCGTCCTTCCGGCCGAGGCCCACGCGCAACCCGATCAGCGGCCCGCTGCTCGACAAGATCTTCGCGCGTGCCCTCTCGGCCCTCGGCATCGTCTTCGGCCTCCAGGCGCTGCCCTTCGCGCTGAACCAGGCGCCGGACATGCAGCCCGCCTGGGCCTGGGTCATCGGCATCGCGCTCTTCGGCGGCATCCTCACCGTCGCCGTGGCGAGTCTGACGATGCGCGGCATCGAGACCGCAGCGGCTCTCGTGGCCGTGGCGTTCCTCGTGGCGCTCATCACCTGGCCCCTGGCCGTCCGCGATCCCACCGTCGTCCAGCCTCAGCTGCCCTGGCTCTGGTATCTGGTGACCCTCGGCACCTCGGCCGCCGCCGTCGCGTTCTCGCTCTGGGTCGCGACCGGCTACCTGTTCCTCGCGCCGATCGTCTACGGGCTCATCCGCCTCACCCCGTCCGGCGGAGCCGTCGATCCGGGTCGCGCCGCCCTCGACGCCTCGTACTCGATCATCCTCGGCGGGGCCGTCCTCATCCTCATCACCCTCCTCCGCCAGGCGTCCGAGGCCGTCGACACGGCGCAGAACATGGCCGTGGCCCGCTACTCGGGGGCGATCCGCGAGCACGCGACCGAACTCGAGCGCGTCCAGGTCGACGCCATCGTCCACGACAGCGTGCTCACCACGTTCATCTCCGCCTCCCGTGCGTACGGGAAGGACGAGCAGGCCCTGGCCGCGACGATGGCACGGAACGCCATGTCGCATCTGACCGCCGCCGCGACCGCCACTCCGTTCGACGATGCGAGCACGAGCCTCTCGGCCATGCGCGACCGCATCGCCGGCATCATCGAGAACCTCGGGGCGACCGTGCAGGTCCGGGCCAAGGGGCTCGACCACCACGAGATCCCGGCCAATGCCGCCGAGGCGCTGTACTCCGCAGCCGTTCAGGCCATCGTCAACAGCGTCCAGCACGCCGGCGGCGACGACGTCGAACGCTGGGTCAGCGTCGACTGGGCCGAGCAGGGCGTGACCGTCGAGGTGGGCGACACCGGTTCGGGATTCAACCCGGACGCCGTCGCGAGCGAACGCCTCGGGGTGCGGGTCTCGATCACCGAGAGGCTCGCCAACGCCGGCGGCGAGGCGCGCATCCACACCAAGACCGGTTCCGGCACGGTCATCAGTCTCGTCTGGCCGCGCGCCGTCCCCCGGGAGCGCGCCGTCCCCGCCCAGTTCTCCGAGGAGACCCCGTGAACGTCCGTCTGCCCCGGTGGCTGCCCATCGGGCTCGCCGCGCTGTTCTCGCTCTATCACCTGCTGCTCGCCGCGGTCTCCATCTCGACCCCGCGCGACCCCATCCCCATCATCGGCTGCATGGCCCTCTACGCCGCGGTGACGGCCATCGTGCTCTTCCCGACGAAGACCCGGACCCTGACCATGCCGGTCTGGATGGCCTCCCTCGCCCTGGCGGTCGCGGTGATCCTCCCGCTCGTCGTCGGTTCGCAGTTGTCGCCCCTCCGCCACGGCGGGAACGGCTACGCCACCTGGTACGTCGCAGCCGTGGGCACCCTGATGGTCATCGTCTCGACCCGGCGTCGACACGGCTTCGCCTGGTTCGGAGTGGCCTTCCTGGTGGTCCACACGATCATCTGGAGCGGCGATCCCGCCGACCTCGCGAACCTCGGCGTCATCGGCAGTGTGAGCTGGGTCGCCATCTCCCACGCACTCCAGGCCACGCTCGCTCGAGCGAGCCGCGACACCCGCGAGTTCATCCGGGCCGAGCAGGAGGCGGCCGACTGGCAGGCCGCCCAGGAGGCTCACGTGAACGAACGGCAGTTCCGACTCCTGCAGACCGGCCGGACCGCGCGCCCCATGCTCCAGCGCATCGTGGCGACCGGGGGCGACCTGACACCCGAGGAGCGACAGGAGTGCCTCCACCTGGAGGGCGCCATCCGTGACGAGATCCGGGGCCGGAGGCTGCTCAGCGACGACGTCCGCAAGGAGGTCATGGCCGCCCGGCGCCGCGGCACGATCGTGAGTCTGCTCGACGAGGGCGGCATCGACGACCTCGCCGACGGCGAGCTCGATCGCGTGCACGCGGCGCTCGCCGACGCCATCCGCGACTCCGTCGCCGACCGACTCATCATCCGGACCGTCGCCGCGGGCAGCGAGTATGCCGTGACCGTGGTGGGGCTGAGCTCGGAGGACATGGAGTCGAGTGCTCTCGGCAGCGGCAACACGTCGTCCTCCGACGACGACGAGGACGACGAGGACGACGACGAGGACGAGGTCAGCCTCTGGCTGCAGATCCCGCGATCGTCGAGCGTCGTGGCCGAGTTCGACTAGCCGCGCGACCGGTATTGCCCGCGCGACCGGTATTGCCTGCGCGGTCGGTGCCGCTCGTGCGGCCGATTCCGCTCACAGAGCCGACATCGCTTAACGGCAGAAGGGCCGGACGCCCAGTCCGGCCCTTCGCAAAGCCCCGAGTCAGGGCGACAACCCGAATGCTGCCCTGACTCGCCCCCGAACAGAAGCCCGCTTACCCTAGGAGGCCTGTTCGGTGGTGTAACTCTGAGAGAGACACCTAGCACTAGTAATAGTGGCGGTAGGGTCGACCTCAGAAAAGTCGTCATTTAGGGGGACAATGGGGTTCATTTTTCCCATCCCCGAAATCGTACTTGCCCCCCGTTGTGGGGATCAAGCCCCGTGGCGGATTCTCAGGCGACCCCCGACCGGGGGACAAAACGAGATGGTTCGGACGTCAGGGGCGGCCGTCGCGCCAACGCCCGGGCCCCGGCTCGACGGGCCCGCGCAGCGATCGCTGACTGCGGCGCCACGCCGTCGGGCCTTCGACGGTCTCGGCCGCTGCGGCTCGGGCGGCGTTCTCGGCCTCGAGACTCGCCAGCACGGCAGTGACCGCCGCGAGCTCGGCCGCGTCGGGGTCGCCCGACACGACCCGGATGGTCGGTTCGGCCGAGCCCGATTCCGGCGACGAGGCGGTGGTCACAGCGGAATGTTCCCGTGCTTCTTCTGCGGCTGCGACGCCCTCTTGCCCTGCAGTGCGCGAAGCGCCTTGACGATGGCCACCCGGGTGGCCGCCGGTTCGATGATGCCGTCCAGTTCGCCGCGCTCGGCGGCCAAGAAGGGGGATGCGACGTTGTACGTGTAGTCGTTGGCCAACTTCGTGCGCACGGCCGTGACGTCTTCGCCGGCGTCGGTGGCTCGCTTGATCTCGCTGCGGTACAGGATGTTGACCGCGCCCTGCCCGCCCATGACGGCGATCTCGCCCGTCGGCCAGGACAGATTGATGTCGGCTCCGAGCTGCTTCGAGCCCATGACGATGTAGGCCCCGCCGTACGCCTTGCGCGTGATGACGGTGACGAGAGGCACGGTCGCTTCGGCGTAGGCGTAGAGCAGCTTGGCCCCGCGGCGGATGATGCCGGTCCACTCCTGGTCGGTGCCGGGAAGGAACCCCGGGGTGTCGACCAGCGTGACGATCGGGATCGAGAAGGCGTCGCAGAGGCGGACGAACCGGGCCGCCTTCTCGCCGGCGTCGATGTTGAGGGTGCCGGCCATCACGGCGGGCTGGTTGGCGATGATGCCGACCGAACGGCCCTCGACCCGGCCGAAGCCGATGACGATGTTCGGTGCGAAGAGGGGCTGCACCTCGAGGAACTCGCCGTCGTCGACGATGTGCTCGATGACGGTGAGCATGTCGTACGGCTGATTGGGGCTGTCGGGGATCAGCGTGTTCAGCGTGCGGTCCGCGTCGGTGGTCTCGAGTTCGGGGGCGGTCTCGTAGACGGGCGGATCGGTGAGGTTGTTGTCGGGCAGGTAGCCGAGGAGGGTACGCGCGTAGTCGAGGGCGTCGTCCTCGTCGGAGGCGAGGTAGTGCGAGACGCCGGAGATCTTGTTGTGGGTGAGGGCCCCGCCGAGTTCTTCGAACCCGACGTCTTCACCGGTGACCGTCTTGATGACGTCCGGCCCGGTCACGAACATCTGCGAGGTCTTGTCGACCATGATCACGAAGTCGGTCAGCGCGGGGGAGTACACCGCGCCTCCCGCCGCCGGGCCCATGATCAGCGAGATCTGGGGGATCACGCCGGACGCACGCGTGTTCAGCCGGAAGATCTCCCCGTACTTGCCGAGGGCCACGACGCCCTCCTGGATCCGGGCGCCACCCGAGTCGAGGATGCCGATGATGGGGACGCCGGTGCGCAGCGCGAGCTCCATCACCTTGATGATCTTCTCGCCCGCGACCTCGCCCAGCGAGCCGCCGAACGTGGTGAAGTCCTGCGAGTAGACGGCGACCTGGCGGCCGTTCATGGTGCCGGTGCCCGTCACGACGGAATCGCCGTAGGGGCGCTTCGCGTCCATGCCGAAGGAGTGGGTGCGGTGGCGGACGAATTCGTCGAGCTCGACGAACGAGCCCGGGTCGAGAAGCTGCTCGATGCGCTCGCGGGCCGTCTTCTTGCCCCTCGCGTGCTGTTTGGCGATGGCGGCCTCGCCGGACGCCGTCACGGCCTCGTGATAGCGGTCCTTCAGGTCGGCGAGCTTGCCCGCGGTGGTCCGCAGGTCGTGCTGGGGGAGTTCGGAAGTCACGCCGTTCACTCTACTTAACCGATCCGGGCGCTAGATTGCGTGGTCGTGCCAGAACACGACGCCGACTTTCCCCTGACCTCCACAATCGCAGCGCGCTTCGTGCACCTCGGCGAGACGGGATCGACGAACACCGCACTCGTCGAGCTCGCCGGCGACGGGGCGCCCGACGGCACGGTGCTCGTCGCCGACCGTCAGACGGCCGGACGGGGCAGGTTGGGTCGCGAGTGGGTCGCGCCTCCCGGCAGCTCTTTGGCAGCGAGCATCCTCGTCCGCCCCGCGCTTCGATCCGGACGCGTGCTCCCCGACGCGGCGTGGGGCTGGTTCCCCCTCCTCGGCGGCGTCGCCCTCCGTCGCATCCTGGCGGCGCTCCTGCCCGAGCGCGACATCCTGCTCAAGTGGCCGAACGACGTGCAGATCCGAGGGCTCAAGGTCTCGGGGATGCTCGCCGAGCTGGTCGTCCGCGACGGCGCCCCCGACGCGGTGGTCCTGGGCATGGGTCTCAATCTGACGATCGGGCGCGAGCACCTGCCGACGCCCACATCCACCTCCCTCGCTCTCGAGGGGCTCGCAGGAACCGCCGCGGAGCTGGCCGACCTGGTCCTCTCCCGGGTCGTCGCCGAGGTCCGTGCCCTGGTCTCCGATCTCGTCGCGGCGGACGGGGATCCGGCCGTCGCCGACCTGGTCGGCGTGGTCTCGGCCGAGTGCGACACCCTCGGGCGGCGTGTGCGGGTCGAGCTGCCGAGCGGCGACACCCTCCTCGGAACCGCCTCCGCGCTCGACGACCAGGGCCGTCTCGTCGTGCGGGACGAGGAGACGGGCGAGTCCGTGGCGGTGGCGGCCGCCGACGTCACGCACCTGCGTCTCGCATGACTCGCCGACCGACGTGAGGTAGGAATGACTCATGTCGACGGACGAGGTGCCCCAGGAGCGTGTGATCGCGCGACTGCGCCCGCACGGTCGGGCGCTGTTCTGGCCCTGCGTCCTCCTGATCGCGGTCTGCGGTGCGACGGGGTTCTTCGCCGGCCGCTTCTCGGTCGACTGGCAGAACTCGGCGGTGCTGATCGCGGCCGCCGTCCTGGTCGTCCTGCTCTGGCTGCTGCCGTTGTTGGCCTGGCTCTCCCGCAACTACACGATCACGACGCGTCGCATCATCATCCGGCGCGGCCTCGTCGTGCGTACCCGGCAGGAGCTGATGCACACGCGGGGCTACGACCTCACGGTGCGGAAGAACGGCGTCCAGAGCCTCTTCGGCAGCGGGGACGTCCTGATCAACACGGGCCTCGACCGGCCCATCGTCCTGTGGGACGTCCCCTCCGCCGACCTCGTGCAGTCGACGCTGCACGACCTGATGGAGGTCAACATCAGCGCGGTGGCGCGACTCCGCCAGCAGGAGCAGTCGACGCCGCCGCAGAACTCCACGTACTGGAACGGCGTGTGAGAAGAGGTTCTCCCCAGGGCGAGGAACCGGGCATCCCCCGTTCGACCTGACCGTTACTCTGGTGCCATGGCTTTGAAAGTGGGCGTCATCGGTGGTGGGCAACTCGCTCGGATGATGGTGCCGCCTGCCATCCACCTCGGGCTCGAGATCAGCGTGCTGGCCGAGAACGAGGGGTCGTCGGCGCGTCTGGCCGCGACCCGCGTGGGCGACTATCACGATGCGGCGACGGTGCTCGCCTTCGCGCAGGGCGTCGACGCGATCACGTTCGACCACGAGCACGTGCCGCAGTCCGTGCTGCGGGCGCTGGTCGACGCGGGCGTGGCCGTGCATCCCTCGCCCGAGGCCCTCTTCGTGGCGCAAGACAAGCTCGTCATGCGGCAGCGGCTGACCGACCTCGGCCTTCCCGTGCCCGACTGGGCGCGGCTCGAGACGCCGGCCGACCTGGCGGCGTTCCTCGCCGACCACGGCGGGCGCGCCGTCGTGAAGACGGCTCGCGGCGGCTACGACGGCAAGGGCGTGCGCGTCGTTTCCGATCCGTCCGAGGTCGCCGACTGGTTCGCCGGCCTGTCCGACCCGAGCGTCGACCCCGAGAGCACGGGCGGGGCGCTCCTCGCCGAAGAGCTGGTCGAATTCCGGCGTGAGCTCGCGCAGTCGGTGGCGCGGCGCCCGAGCGGCGAGATCGTGGCCTGGCCGGTCGTGGAGTCGGTTCAGCGCGACGGGGTCTGTGCCGAGGTCATCGCCCCCGCGCCCTCGTCGGCCGGTCGTCTCGCCGACATGGCCGAAGACATCGCCCGCACCATCGCGGCCGAACTCGGGGTCACCGGCGTGCTCGCCGTCGAGCTCTTCGAGACGACCGACGACCGCATCCTCATCAACGAGCTGGCCATGCGTCCGCACAACACCGGTCACTGGTCCATCGACGGCTCCACCACCAGCCAGTTCGAGCAGCATCTGCGGGCCGTGCTCGACCTGCCGCTCGGCGACACCGGCACCTTCGAGGACTGGAGCGTGATGATCAACGTGCTCGGCGGCCCCACGACGGGCACGCTGGCCGATCGTCTCCCCGCGGCGATGGCGGATCAGCCGAGCGCGAAGATCCACGACTACGGCAAGGATCCCCGTCCGGGTCGCAAGGTCGGGCACGTGACGGTCGTCGGCGACGACCTCGACGACGTCGTGTTCCGGGCGCGGGCCGCGGCCGACCACTTCCTCGACTGAGGCTGGGCGGCTGCTGCGGCTGCGGTTGCTGCTGCTCGGGAGCCGGCCTGCATTCGTCTGTCGCGCAGACGCACCCCGGTCGCGCGGACCCGCGCCCCGGTCGCGCGGACCTGCACCCCGCCCGTCGGCCGCGACCCCCGGTCGACCGAGGTTCCATGCGGTTTCCCGGGTGCGGCTCCCCGGGCGGCCCCGTGCGAGAGACGATGATCGGGCGCGGTGATCAGCCGCAGTGGCCTGAGCGCAGTGCCCCTCGCCGAGCTTCGGTAGCCTGGCACCCGTGACCGATTCCGCATCCCCCTCGCCCCTCGTCGCTCTCGTGATGGGTTCCGACTCCGACTGGGCGACCATGAAGAGCGCCGCCGACATCCTCGCCGAGTTCGGCATCCCCTTCGAGGTCGAGGTCCTGTCCGCCCACCGCACCCCTGACAGGATGATCCGCTTCGGGCGCGAGGCCGCGTCGCGCGGGCTGCGTGTGATCATCGCCGGCGCGGGAGGTGCCGCTCACCTGCCGGGGATGCTCGCCTCGGTCACCACCCTGCCGGTCGTCGGCGTGCCCGTGGCCCTGGCCAAGCTCGACGGCCTCGACTCGCTGCTGTCGATCGTGCAGATGCCGGCGGGCATCCCGGTCGCCACGGTCTCCATCGGCGGGGCGGCCAACGCGGGCCTCCTCGCCGCCCGCATCCTGGGCTCGTCCGACCCCGCGGTGTCGCGCCGGCTCGCCGAGTACGCACTCGCGCTCGAGGGGCTCGTCGTAGAGAAGAACGCGGCGCTGAAGGCCTCGCTCTAGCGTTCGCATGCGCCTTGCTCTAGCGTCCGCGTGCGCCGCGCGGTTCGCGCCACCGCAGGGTCGACTCCAGGACACGCCGCTCAGGTTCGGCGAGGAGCGTGAATAGTGGAGTCGATCACGGCCGCCAACGCAGCCGACTCCAGAAATCACAGGCCCCGGGGAAGGTGAGCGGCGTGTTCTGGAGTCGCCCGGCAGGCAATCGCGCACGAACGACAACGAGACGTGCCGCGGCGCGTGGCATCGACCGCGCGACGTCTGGCGGCCTCGCGGCGCGACGCCCTACAGCTCGGCGTGCAGCTGCCAGACCTTCTCGGCGGAGTCGCGCCAGCTGAACGCCCGCGAGCGGTCCAAGCCGGCGATGCCGAGGCGTGTCGACAGCTCGACGTCGTTCACCACCTGGAACATGGCCTGCGCGAGACGCTCGGGGTAGCTCTTTTCGGAGCGGGACACCACCACGGCGGCGCCAGCCGACACCTCGACGAGGGCGGGGGCGTCCGAGTGCACGACGGGCGTGCCGAGGCTCAAGGCCTCGATGACCGGGAGCCCGAATCCTTCGGCGAGCGACGGGTAGACGAAGACGGAGGCTCGTTGCAGGAGCACGGCGAGGGTGGCGTCGGGCACCCGGCCGAGCACGCGCACGCGCCCCTCGGGCAGCCCCAGGCGGGCCACCACCTCGTCAACCTTGACGTCGCCCCAGCCGTCGGGACCGACGACCAGCAGCGGCACGTCGGGGGCGTCGGGGTGCGCCATCGCCTCGAGCAGGGGCTCGAGGCCCTTGCGCGGCTCGAGGGTGCCGACACTCAGGGCGTAGCGCTCGGGCAGGTCGAGGGACTCGGCGATCTCGTCGGCGTCGTCGGGCACCACGAGGTCGGGGCTCACGGCCCCGCCGATGACCCGGACCCGGTCGCCGAAGTCGTAGTACTCGGCGAGCTGGGCGGCGACGGCGTGCGTGGGGACGACGACCGCGTCGGCGTACTTGTGGGCCCGCTTCGTCATGGCCTTGTGCCAGCGGACCCCCTGCGCGGTGAGGGTCTCGGGGTGGGTCCACGGCACCGTGTCGTGGATGGTGACGGCGGTCTGCGTGCCCGGCTCGAGCGAGCGGTCGTGCTTGTAGAGCGGCGTGAAGAGGCTCGTGCCGTGCACCATGCCCCTGCCGGGCAGTTTCAGGGTGCCGGTCTGCCACGCGAGCGAGAGCTCGCGGCGGCCGAGGACGGAGCGGTAGAGGCTGGCGAGGCCCGGCAGGCGGTCTTCGAGACGGTCGTAGTCGGCCTGGGGATGCGCGGAGACGATGCCCTCGACGTCGCAGCCCTTCGGTGCCACCGTGATGATCTGCTTCGTGAGCTCTTCGGTGTAGCGTCCGATGCCCCCGGGGACGGGCGCGAGGATCTGGTCGACGACAACTCGCAGGGTCAGCATGGCGACATCGACCCTACCCGAAGACGCTTCCGGTGGCGTCCCCCGCGGCGCTCCCGAAGACCCCTTCGGCCGCCGCCTCGCTCAGGGCCTCCTGCCACGGCCGCATCGGGGCCAGCCCGGCGCGCTGCCAGGCGTCCTGCCCGAGCACGCTGAACGACGGCCGCGCCGCCGGGCGCACGAACGCACGGCTGTCGGTGGGGCGGACCCGCTCGGGGTCGAGGCCCTGGGCGGCGAAGACGGCGCGGGCCAGGTCGAACCAGGTGGCCCGCCCCGAGTTGGTGCCGTGGTACACCCCGGCCGGGGCGCCGGCGTCGAGCAGGGCGACGATCTGCCGCGCGAGGTCGAGGGTCCAGGTGGGCTGGCCGAGCTGGTCGTCGACGACCGACACCGTGTCGTGCGTCTCGGCCAGCTTCAGCATCGTCGCGGGGAAGCTGGCGCCGTGCTGCCCGTACAACCAGGCGGTCCGGACCACGTAGGTGCCATCGGGGTGGAGGGCGAGGGCCCGGCGCTCGCCCTCGGCCTTCGAGCGTCCGTAGGCGTTGATCGGGTCGAGGGGGGCATCCTCGGTGTAGGGCGAGGTCGCCTGCCCATCGAACACGTAGTCGGTCGAGAGGGTCACGAGGGATGCACGGGCCTCGCGACTGGCCTCGGCGAGGAGCCCGACGGCGGTGCCGTTGACCGCCAGGGCGTCCCCCTCGTGCTCCTCCGCGGCGTCGACTGCGGTGTAGGCGGCGGCGTTGATGACGACGTCGTGCCCCTCGACGGCCGCGAAGACGGCGTCGCGGTCGGTGACGTCGAGCTCGGCCCGGCTCGCCACGGTGACGTCGCGACCGAAGAGGGCTTCGACGAGGTCGGCCCCGAGCATCCCCCGGGCACCGGTGATCAGGTAGCGCGAGTGCTGGCTCATGCCAGGGCTGCTCGGGCCTTGAGCGGTTCCCACCAGGAGCGGTTGTCGCGGTACCACTCGACGACCGCGGCCAGGCCCTCGGCGAAGGGGACCCGCGGTTCGTAGCCGAGCTCGGCGCGGATCTTCGAGATGTCGACGGAGTAGCGGAGGTCGTGACCGAGCCGGTCTTGCACGTGATCGACGGAGGACCAGTCCTTGCCGGTGGCGTCGAGGAGGAGCTGCGTGAGCTCGCGATTGGTCAGCTCGGTGCCGCCGCCGATGTTGTAGATCTCGCCGGGACGGCCTCCGACGAGCACCATCGCGATGCCGCGGGTGTGATCGTCGACGTGGAGCCAGTCGCGGACGTTCAGGCCCTCGCCGTAGAGGGGAACGTGCCGATCGTCGATCAAGTTCGTGACGAAGAGCGGGATGACCTTCTCGGGGAAGTGGTACGGCCCGTAGTTGTTGGAGCAGCGCGTGATCGAGACGTTCAATCCGTGGGTGCGGTGGTAGCTGCGCGCGAGGAGGTCGCTGCCGGCCTTGGATGCGGAATAGGGGGAGTTGGGCTCGAGCGGGCGGTCTTCGGCCCAGGACCCCTCGGCGATCGAGCCGTAGACCTCGTCGGTGGAGATGTGGACGAACCGGGGCAGCTCGTGACGGAGGGCGGCATCGAGGAGGCGCTGGGTGCCGAGGACGTTGGTCTCGACGAAGATCGACGCGTCTCGGACCGAGCGGTCGACATGCGACTCGGCGGCGAAATGCACGACGGCGTCGAGACCGGGGAAGAGGGTGTCGAGGAGAGCGGCGTCGCGGATGTCGCCCTCGACGAAGGAGTAGCGCGGCGACTCGGACACCGCAGCGAGGTTCTCGAGGTTGCCCGAGTAGGCGAGGGCGTCGAGGACGACGACCTCGGCGCCCTCGAGCCCGGGGTAGGCGTCTTCGAGCGTGCGCCGGACGAAGTTGGAGCCGATGAACCCGGCCCCGCCGGTGACGAGGATCTTCACGTGCGTTGTCTCTCTCTGGAGGCGGGCTGTCCGGCGAGTCTACTGAAGCGCCGACGACGAACGCCTCCTCCCCAGGGGGAGGAGGCGTTCGATCACCGAGCGAGCAGCCGCCCGATCACGGTGTCGGCATGCCGCCGTTCACATGCAGAGTCTCGCCGATCACGTAGCTGGACTCGCCGGAGGCCAGGAACACGTAGGCGGGGGCGAGTTCGGCCGGCTGACCCCAGCGGCCGAGCGGGGTCTCTTCGCCGACCGTGGGCAGGGCATCCGCCGGCTGTCCACCTGCGGGCTGGAGCGGGGTCCAGATCGGGCCGGGAGCGACGGCGTTGACCCGGATGCCCTTCGGCGCGAGCTGCTGCGAGAGCGCCTTGGAAAAGGTGTTGATCGCGGCCTTCGTCGAGGCGTAGTCCACGAGGAACGGCGCCGGCGAGTAGGCCTGGATCGACGTCGTGTTGATGATGCTCGAGCCGGGCTTCAGGTGGGGGAGTGCAGCCTTCGTGATCCAGAACATCGCGTAGACGTTGGTCTTGAAGGTGTCGTCGAAGTTCTCGTCGCTCAGCTCGAGGAAGTCCTCGACGTGCTGCTGCTTGCCGGCGTTGTTGACGAGGATGTCGAGGCCGCCCAACTCGTCGACGGTCTTGGCGACGAGGTCGAGGCAGAACTGCCTGTCTTTGATGTCGCCGGCGATGGCGACCGCCTTTTGGCCCGCCGCTTCGATGAGGCCGACGATCTTCTGCGCGTCCTCCTCCTCTTCGGGCAGGTAGGCGATGGCGACGTCGGCGCCCTCTCGCGCGTAGGCGATGGCGACCGCCGCGCCGATGCCGGAGTCGCCGCCCGTGACGAGGGCCTTGCGACCCTCGAGACGGCCGCTGCCGCGGTAGGTGTCCTCACCGTGGTCGGCCGGGATCGCGAGGTCGGCGTCCTTGCCGGAGCCCTCCAGGTACTGCTCGGGCGGGGTCTTGTCGGCGTACTTCTTGCTCGGGTCTTCGAATGCGTACTGGTCGGTGGCCATGACGTCCTTTCGGCTGGGTCGTGCTGGCGTCCGCGTGCATTCGCGGACGACCTGGGACGGTAGGCGAGGGCCGCTGAGCGTCGTACCCCGTCAGGCCGTCAGCGGCTCGAGCGTCGCGCCGAGTTCCGAGCCGCGACCGCAGAGGGCCTGGTCGACCGCGTGGAGGTGCCTGGCCGCCGCGACGAGCGCGATGCGGTGCCGGGACGCCACGACTGCCGGGTGGTCCTCGAAGGCGTCGATCAGGGCGTCCGCCGGGCGGAAGACGACCCGCGACATGCGTCGCTCCTCGAGCGCTCCGGTGAACCTCTCGACGTCGTCGAGGACGGCCCGGATCGCGCGGTCGAGGACGTCGCCGACCGCGGCGTCGGAGGCGGCTGCCACGGCTCCGTCGGCGGCGCGGACGAGGGCGCGGGCATGGTGTTCGCAGGAGGCGAGAATCAGCATGGTGCGTCGGGAGCCGGACCGGTCGGAGACTCCGGCCAGCCCCTGCGTGAGGGGCTTGCTGGTCGTGCCGAGCGCGGCGAACGACTCCCGGAGCGCTCGCACGTCGTCGGGGGCCGAGATGGCACCGAGGCGGGCCGTCTCCCGCCCGGCGGGTGAGTCCTGATCGTCGGTGTCGCCGCGGACGTCCGTGAGGCGCTCGCCGGAGAGCCGGATCGCCGCCGCGAGCTCGCCCAGGAAGGTGCGCACGTCGCCGCGCACGGCACCCGAGGTGCTGTTGGGGAACACGACGTACGAGACGAGGATGCCGATGGCCGCCCCCGCCGCCGTCTCCTCCAGCCGGGTCAGGAGGAGCGCGACGCTGAACTCGCCGAGGATCCCGTACAGCAGCGCGAGCATCGTGGTGATGAAGAAGATCATGAACGCCGACGAGATCGACATCAGATAGAAGCCGAGGAACAGCGCCACGACGATCAGGACGACCGAGACCGGGACGTTGCCGCCGACGAGCCCCGCGATGAGCACTCCCGCGACGACCCCACCCAGAGTGCCGATCACACGGAGCCAGCCCTTGGTCAGGATCTCGCCGCGGGTGGAGGTTCCAACGAAGACCACGAAGGCGGCGATGACGGCCCAGAACCAGCGGGTCGAGGAGAGGGCGGTGCCGGCGGCGATTGCCAGAGCGGCGGCGACAGCCACCTGGACGGCGGTCCGCCAGAGCCGGCCGAGGTTCGCGGTCCGTGGTGGTGGCGTCGCCGACTCGACCCGTGCATCCTCGTTGCCCGTCTTTCGAGCCGTGTCGGTCGGGGTCTCGTCGAGGGCGTCGGGCCCCCGGGTCACGATTCCCTGCCATGCGGCGAAGGCGAAACGAAGGATGCGCGACAACGACTCGAGGCGTTCGTCCGCGTCCGAGATCCCGGCCTCCGAGACGTGCGCTCCGGGTCGTGCGTCGTGCGGGGCCTGGTCGCGCGGGCTCGGCGCACGCAGCAGCGCCGGGGTCGAGCCGGGCGGCCCGTCGAGCCGCAGGGGCGAGTGGACGGCCCGGCGGAGTTCGCGGAGGCGGGCGGAGATCCGGAGGAGTTGCTCGGGCGAAGCGCTGCCGTCGTCGAGCACGCGTCGGACCGTGCTGCACAGGCGTTCCAGGACCAGTTGGAAGTCGAAGACCCGCACGCCGAGGTCGTCGTTGTCGACGCCGAGCACGAGCGGGGCGGCCGCCGTCTCGAGTGCCTGCTCGACGGATGCCGCGGTGGACCCGCTGGCGGCGAGGCGCGATCGGATCGAGCGCCGGAGCCGTTCGTCGATCGTGCCCGCGCGGACCCCGTCGTCGACCGCGTCGAGGACACGGCCGGCGCGCACGCCGAGGGCGCGGAGCATCCGCCGGAGGTCGCGATCGGGATGCCGCGGCCGGAAGACGTAGCGCAGGGCGATGGTGAGGAGAGCGGCGATCGTGACGGCCCCGGCCACCACGGGGATCTCGGCCGGCGAGACCTTCGTGAAGATCGCCAGGAAGTACGACATGAAGCCGACCATGCCGATGGCGACGCCGCGCGGACCGATCGCCCGGATCATCACGGCGGCGAAGGCGACCGCGACGAAGACGGCGTCGGCCAGGAGCGGGGTGCCGCTCACGACGGAGGCGAGCGAGATCGTGGCCACCGAGGAGGGGAGCAGAAGGAGGATGGCCACGGCTCGGGGCCCGGGCCGGGGCTCGCGCACGGCGGTCGACGCCAGCATGGTGACGATCAGGCCCGGGATCACCGCGATCGCGGACAGCCCGGTCAGAGCAGCCAGAGTGAAGAGCACGACCGCCACGACCAGCAGGGTCGTGATGGTCGTGGCAGCCGTCCGGAGGCGGGAGAGGTCGGGGTCGGCCGTCGCCAGGATCCGGGCGACGCGCCGGAAGGGGCGCGTCGCCGTGCGGACGACGTCGGTCAGTGGCACAGCGGATCGTGGCTGGGGACGGTCCCGTGCACGAGGTACGCGTCGACGGTCGTATCGATGCAGGTGTTGCCGAGGTCGTAGGCCGTGTGCCCCTGGCCGTAGCGGGTCACGAGGTGGCCGCTCGAGAGCTGCTTCGCCAGGGCCTTCGCCTCGGCGTACGGCGTCGCCGGGTCGCCGGTGGTGCCCAGCACGAGGATGGGGCCGGCACCCGGAGCGGTGACCGGGGCGGGGAAGGCGAGCGGCTTGACCGGCCATTCGTCGCAGGTGACGTCGGTGTACCCCTCGTACGGGCCGAGCACGGGCGCGGCCTTCGTGAGCTGGGCCGCCTCCTTGCGCATCTCGCCCGTGCTGACGTCGGCACCGCCTTCGAGGCAGTTGATCGCGGTGTTGGCCTCGGTGGTGTTCGTCTCGTAGGTGCCTTTGGGGCTGCGCTCGTTGTAGTCGTCCGCGAGCGTGAAGGCCTCGGCCGGGTCGCCGTGGAGGGTCGACGCGAAGAGGGTGGTGAGGTCGGGCCACTCGGCGGTCGAGTAGAGCGGGTCGACGATGGCGGTCGCCAGGGTGGAGGCCCCGAGCATCCTGCCGTCCTTCGCCTTCAGCGGTGTCGTGGCGACCGACGACAGCAGGCCGGAGATGCTCGTCATGGCCTGGTCGACCGTGCCGGTGAGAGGACAGGTGGATGTGCCCACCGCCTCTTTCTTCTCGGCCAGGCAGGCCGTCACGTACGTCTTGAGGTCGCCCTCGAAGCCGGACGTCTGCGCGACGATGCCGCCGCCGGTCTCGGCCCAGGGGTCGTCGGCGCCGTCGAGCACGAACCGGCCCACCTTCGTCGGGAACAGGCCGGCGTAGATCGTGCCGAGGTAGGTGCCGTACGAATAGCCCAGGTAGTCGAGCTTCGGGTCGCCGAGGTCGGCGCGGATCAGGTCCATGTCGCGGGCGGCGCTCGCGGTGTCGACGTGGGCGAGCAGGCCCTTGCTGTTCTTCTCGCACGCGGAAGCGAAGGTCTTGGCATTCGCGCGGTCGGCCGCGAGCCATTCGGACGAGCCGATCGCGCCGGGAAGGATGCCGTAGAGATACTGATCGGTGCCCTTGGCGTCGAGGCACTTCACGGCGCTCGAGTAGCCGACGCCGCGGGGGTCGAAGCCGATCACGTTGTCTTTCGACGACACGGCCGAGTCGACGGCGTTCGAGACGTCGCTGCCGACCAGGTCGACGCCCGATTCGCCGGGCCCGCCGGGGTTGACCAGCAGGTCGCCCTGGGCCGTGCCGCTCGGGCGATGTTCCATCAACGCCAGGTGGATGCTGCTCGTCGAGGAGTCGCTCCAGTCGAGCGGAGCCTGGATCGACCCGCACCAGTAGCTGCCGCCGCAATGGGTCCACTCCACGGGAGCGGTGTACTTCTTCTCGAGCGAGGACGCCGTGCTCGACGAGATCGTCCCGGTCGCGAGGTGGGCGGTGGCCGTGCCGGCGACGGCCGCGGCGATGCCGACGACGAGCGCGAGGACGAGGGCCAGGACGACGAGTAGAGACCGGGGGATGCGCGGCGCACGTCGCTCGGAAGCGGGCGGGTTCGGGAAAAGGGTCACGACGACGCGCCTTTCGGGACTCGGGCGAAGACCTGCGGGTAGTCGCTGATGGTGCCCCAGCGGGACGACGGCCAGGTGATGGCGACGGCGCGCCCCACGACGTCGGAGATCGGCACGAACGCCGTCGACGGGGTCTGCGTGTAGTGGTAGGCGGAGTCGGCGGAGTCGTCGCGGTTGTCGCCCATGACCCAGAGCTCGCCGGCGGGGACGGTCACGTCGAACGTGTACGGATCGGCCGGTTTGCCGGCGGGGACGTTGATGTAGGGCTCGGTGAGGGGGGTGCCGTTGACTTCGAGCTGCCCCTGGGCGTTGCAGCAGGCCACGTGGTCGCCCGGAAGCCCGATGACGCGCTTGATCAGATGGTTGCCGCTGTCCTGCGTGCCGAGGCCGACCTGGGTGAGGGCCCACTGGAGGCCGTCGACGACGGGGTTGCCGGTCGTGGTCTGGGCCTGCTCGCCCTCGCTGAGCCAATTGCCCGGGTCGGTGAAGACGACGACGTCGCCGCGCTTGATGGCGGACGCCCTCGGCACCAGCTCGTTGACGACGATCCGGTCGTTCACCTGCAGGGTGTTCGTCATCGACGGCGACGGAATGTAGAAGGAGCGGACCAGGAACGTCTTGACCAGGAACGAGATCAGCAGGGCGGCAAGGAAGATGATGAGGATGTCGCGGAGGAAGCGCGCCGTGCCCCCGCGGCGGGGCTCGGGCCGCTCGGCGCGACGTCGGCCGCGTTCACTCGGCGCGTCGCCGTGGCCGCGCGCCTCGCCGTCGGCCGACGCGGCAGCAGTGTGGTCCGACATCATGCGGGGCCCCCGTTCCTCCCCGATCGTAAGCGAAAACGCGCTCTCGCCTCGACGCGCCCGCCCTGACTGCTTAATTTGTATTTCGTACGCAGAATCTGAAAGGCTGACCGCGGTCGAGAAAACACTCGCCCACGACTCGATGAGGAGAATCCCATGAAGAAATCACTGACGATCGCGACGGCCAGTTCCATCTGTGCTCTAGTAGGAATGCTTTTGATGCCGATGTCGGCGCAGGCTGCACCGGTGAGGGCCGATGCCTCGGCTTCCGTCACCGCCGGATCAGTTGACGACACGCAACGAGGCGTCGACATTCCCGAAGGCTTCTCGACTCGAACCGTGGCGCATCCCGAGGGAGGGGAATGGCGATACGGCATCGACGGGCCCGGCAACACCACGTACTCGCACTACCTCCACTCGTCCAGGAAGCACAGTTCCTCCGTTCGCAACGGCAACCTCGAGTGGTTCCGCAGTTCCGTGGCCGGTGCCGGGGTCCAGTCGAGGGCTGCCGTGGCACACACGGTGGGCGGCAATCAGTCCTTCTACAAATTCAACTAGCTCCTGTGGCCCGTCCGAATCGGTGAGACTCGGGCGGGCCACCCCTCTCACCGACGGACGTCCTCTTGATTCTCAAGCTCAGCGCAGCCGCTGCCGTCATCACCACTATCCTGACGGCCTTTCTCGTTGTGAGAAGCGGCGACGAGGCCGTCGTGAAAGGCGCATCCACCGTCGTGACCGTGTGGGACGACGGCGGCCTCACCCGAGTCGAGGCCGAGCGGGCGATCGTGGCAGCGGCGCGCCAAGAACGCATCACCCTCTACCGCAGCATCACCTCGGTCGAATCCGGGATCACCGTGCGCTCTTTATCGGTAGCCAATCAGGGCGATGATCGCGCACTGCCTGGTGTCGACGAGCAGTATCCCGACTTCGGGAGATCGCTTCATACTCGTTTCCGTCCAGCCCCGAACGGCATTTCTCCGGGCGGAATGTACGTGACGGGTGCGACCGAGATCCGGGCAGACCGCTTCGTCGCCGTCCTTCGGCAGCAGGGCCTCGACGTCACGGCCGTGCCGTTCGGGTTCGCTGGTCAATTCTGGTGGACGGCGGGTGCGGCACCGCTCCTGCCACTGCTCATGGCAGCACTTCTGGGAATGATCCTAGGGTGCGTGTCTTCGACCGTAGGTGCGCGGCGACAAGACGCAGTTCGCGTTGCCAACGGTATGTCCAGGACTGATGTGGCTTTTCGCCAGTGCGCGAGAGTCATTCTGCTGGTCCTCGCCTACGGGGTCATAGGGCTCGCTGTATCGGTGCTCCCTCTTGCCATTTACAACGGCCTGGCTCAATTTGCACGATTCGCAGGAACAACGGCCGTGGGAATCGGACTTGCGGCCGTCGTCGGGGGTGCTGTCGTTCTGGTGACCTCTCTCTTGGCGAATCGCCGTTCTCTGCTCCCGGCACTCGAGGGGAGGCTGCCATTTGGCCGCCTCACCCTGTTCGGCCTCGTCGCCCATGGGGCAGCCGTCGGTCTGGTCGTGGCCGTTCTCGCCTCTGCAATTGCGGCTGGCTGGTCGGCGTCCGAAAATCGTCGCGACTCGGCGGAATGGGACAGAGGCGACGACTTGTACGCCTTGAGCTTTCGCCTCTCGAACACAGAAGGCGAGAAATTCGTCGATGTGTTCGCCGCGCTTGGCCTTCGCGCCATCGCTGAAGGAAGAGCACTCGTCTCGACGAGACCGTTGGGGGGACCCGAGGATCACGGCCCCGACGGAGGTGGGGCTCTCATCGTCAACGATCGGTATCTGGCGGAGCAGACGATCCGGGATCACACCGGCAAACGTGTCGAAGGGTCAAACCTGCGGCCTGACGAGTTGACGTTGCTCGTGCCTGACGATCTCCGTGGGGTGCCTGAGCTCGTCTCTCGATATGAGGAGTGGATCCGTTTCCGTGCCGAAGCGGACGGCAGGAGATCCGACGATTCACGAGTGCCGATTCACGTGATCAGAACTGCCGGCGGCCAACGCGTCTTCAACTACTCGACGAGAGAGACGACCAGCTCCCAACTTGATCCCGTGGTCGCGGTCGTGCCCTCCTCCCGTCCGGTTCTCTCTTCGGATTGGATTGTCTCCGGGATGACACAGGGCACCGTCCTCTTCACTGACAGGACTCGACTGGAACGCGACCTCCGATCGAGCTCGCTCGATTCGTCGGCCTGGATCGTCAGCGCCAGGGACCTGGCAGAAGTGCGCCTCGACGGTCAGGAGCACGACTTGCGCACGACCATGTCGGTGGCCCTCCTCGCCGGGATCGTGGCTGTCCTCGCCGCGTTCGTCTTCGCTGCCGCGTCAGCGGAAATATCCCGGCGCGGTGATTTCTTGCGGCTTGTCCACGGTGATTCTGGGCTCCGAACGGTCCTGCTTCCCGCGACTCTGGCAGTAGCTTCCGCAGGAGCCGCTTCGGGGCTCGCGCTTTCGTCCCACCTCTCGGTGAGCCCATCGACCTTCTCCCCGTGCGGGGTCGTCCTTTTGGCCGATGTTCTCGCTGTGGCTTTGTTCATCAGCGTCCGAAGTCGGCGCCTGCGCGCAGACACCCTCAAGAAGTCTTGAAGCAGACGGGAAAAGGCCCTATGACACGCGTCGAAGCGACCAAAATCACGAGCGAAGACCAACACCCGGGCGCCATGTCCGTCCGCGGTCTCACGAAGAAACGGGGTGACCATCTCCTGTGGGCCGACCTCCATGTCGACGTCTCGGCAGGCGAGTCGCTGGCGATCACGGGGCCGAGTGGTGCAGGGAAGTCGACTCTGCTCAACTGCATCGGTCTCCTCGAACATGCCGATGCCGGCACCATCGAGTTGGCAGGCACTCCCACGATCGGGATCTCGCGCAGGCGGCGCCGACAGCTTCTGCGCGATACCGTCGGGCATCTCTTCCAGAACTATGGTCTGGTCGAGAGTTGGTCGGTAGACGCAAACCTGAACGTGGCTTTTATCGGCCGCCGGCTAACTTGTCAGGAGAAGGAGGGGCGACGAACGTCCGCTCTTGGCCGAGTCGGCCTCAGAGGGTTCGGCAATCGCCGCACCTACTCGCTGAGCGGTGGCGAGCAGCAGCGGGTTGCACTCGCGCGGCTGCTGCTCAAGTCGCCGCTCGTCGTCGTCGCGGACGAGCCCTCGGCCGCTCTCGACGAGCACAACGTGGCGATGGTGCTGTCTGTTCTGGACGAGCTGCGACGCCGCGGTTGCGCGATCGTCATCGCCACCCACGACGTGGCGATCGCTGATTGGTGCACCCATCGACTCGATCTGGCACAGGAGATCCGATGACGACATCGAGAGCACGGCGGGTGATCGCCGCGGCCCTGGCAGCCGCGGCCGTGTCGCCGCTCACAGCGTGCGCCAGCGAGGAGACCTGGGATCGATCCCGGGCTCAGGCCGCCTGCCTGGAGGCGAAGGGCTGGGACATCGAGTTGAACTGGGATGCCACTCTCTCAATCGACGACGGACCGGAAGCCGTTCCGGCATTCCGAAGCGATGCGGAGCAGTGCTGGATCACGACGGCACCGACGACGGTGCCGCCGACCGTGCCGCCGAGCAAGTCGGCGACTCCTCCGAGCTAGGACCGCGCGCTCCGCGGGCCGATTGCCGACGCTTGCGCCGACCGGGCCGTGAACGGCATGATCCAGTCACCGACCGACAGGAGAGCCCCGTGCCCACGTTCCACACCACCATCCTTCTCGCTCGCCAGACGGCGACCGGACTGGAGGTGCCGCCGGCCGTGATCGACGAGCTGGGTGCCGGCAAGAAGCCGGCGGTCGTCGTCACCGTGAGCGGTGCGGCCTCGCCCGACGGCTACGAATACCGCTCGACCGTGGGCATCATGAGCGGCAAGTTCTTGATCCCGCTCAGCTCCGACCACCGCAAGGCGTCGGGGTTCGCCGCCGGCGACGAGGTCGAGGTGGCTCTCGCGCTGGACGACGCGCCGCGCGAGGTCGCCGTGCCCGCCGACCTGGCGTCGGCACTGGACGCCTCCGGCGTGCGAGCGGCGTTCGACGCGCTGTCGCACAGCCGCAAGCGAGCGCTGGTGGAACCGATCGAGCAGGCCAAGGCCGCGGACACCCGCGCTCGCCGGGTCGCTAAGGCCGTCGAGTCGTTGGCGTAGCGGGGCGGCTACTGCAGCTCGAGCCCTGTCGCGAAACGATCGGCGAGGAATCGGCCGTTGACGAGCAGGGCCGAGGCGTCCTGCTCGACCGCGGCATCTCGCATCCTCGTCGCCGCCGTCTCGAGGTCGTCGAGCTGAGCGACCAGGGTGTCGGCCGAGGTTCGGCCGTTCGACAGCACGTGGGACGTCGCCCAGTCGGCGGGCAGCGCGAGGTAGGCCCGCAGCGTGTCGGGCAGGTAGGCCGTCGCCGTCCGCTCGACCACGACCTCGGCCTCGCCGCCGCCGGTCACGCGGGGGAGCGTCTCGTGCACCAGGGCCACAATCCGCTCGACGCGGGTGAGGGCCTCGTCGGGGATCCGTCCGCGAAGACGCGAGGGGAGGGTGAGGATGCTCGCGCCGATGTCGCTCTCGTCCACCGCCAGGTCGGACCCGGCCGGTCGCACGCCCAGCACGGTCAACGCCCGCGCGGCCGTCGCCGCGTCTCCGGCGGCGTCGGCGGCAATGGCTCCGATCTCGCCGGCGAACAGCTCGAGCCACTCGCCGAGCGGCGGGGTCTTCCGGGAGATGATGATCCCGCCGGCGACGCGAGCCACCTCGGTCACGAGCCGGCCGCCTCGCTCCAGGCTCAAGGTCATCGAGCGGCCCTCACGGGTGATCCGGAGCGACTCGGCACGGCCGGGTCGGCCCGCCATGCGATCGCCCAGCGACCGGTTGCGGGTCACGTCGAGGACCTCGCGGACGACCGACGCTGGCAAGGCGCGGGTCACGCCTTCGGCGAGGGAGTCGAGTAGGACCTGCGGGTCGTCGTCGGCCGAGGCCGTGAGCCCGATGGCCCCGTCGCTCACCGGGAGGGCCCGTCGGTCAGCGGGAGGACGAGGCTCGGCGTGGCGATGACGTGGTCGTCCCGCAGACTGCGGACAGCCGTGCCGATCGCGAAGAACTCGGTGGTGTGGCCGCCCCAGCGGTGGGCGAGGGAGTTGAGCTGCACGCCGACGATGCCCTCGGATCCGAGCACCTCGGCCTCCGTCTGCATGCGGCCCATGGCGAGCTCGCGGGCGTCGTAGAGGGCCTCCGTGTACTGCGGAATCTCGACGTTGGAGCCGATCGAGCCGAGCGACGCCATCATGCCGCGGTGGGCGATGTGATAGACGCAGGTGCCCATGACGAGGCCCTGCGGGGCGTAGCCGGCCTGGATCAGGGTCCAGAAGTCTTGACCCGACAGGTCGGACGTGAAGGGCAGGCCCTTGTTGTTACGCCACTTGCCGGTGGGCGGTGCCTTCTCGGCCACGACGGCCGTGCCGACCGCGATGAACTCGGCGAGGTCGTTGCCGTACTCCTTGAACTCGATCTCGAGGCGGACCCCGACGATGCCGTCGGCGCCGAGAGCGTCCGCTTCGGCCTCCATGCGCGTCATGGCGAGTTCGCGGGCGTGGTACATGGCCTGGCTCAGCTTGTCGAGCTCCATGTTCTTCGACCACTTACCGATCTGGATCCCCACGTGGTACACACTGGTGCCCAGCACGAGGCCGACCGGCCGGAACCCGGCCTGCTTGACGAGCAGGAACTCGTTCACCGACAGGTCGGAGGTGAAGAGGTTCTTCTTTCCGTCGGCGAGGCGCGCTCGGGCGTCCGGGGGCAGGGAGACCTGCGAGAGATCGGCATCGCTCATGAGGGGGTTCCTTTCACCGTCGGCGCGACGGCGGGTCGGTCAGAGGCATCACGGTCATCACGGCCGCGGTGCCGGGGCGTTTGTGGGTGCGGAAGTCGGCCATCGGGCCGGGGCCCAGGACGGTGCCGACGAAGATCGCCTCGGCGTGGAGGTCCTTCTCCTCGCCGCACGGGGTCTCGAATTCGCCGACGAAGGAGTGGGAGATGACGAGGTCGCTGCCGCCGACCCGGGAGGCTCGCGCGGCGAGTTGAGCCCGAGCGTCCTTCCGTGCGGCCTGCAGCAGGAGCGTGAGCCCGTCGACTTCGGTGTTGGACCAGCTGTTGCGCTGCATCTTGAGCTGGTAGTCCTCGTGCTTCGTCGCGACCGAGATGCCGAGGACGAGCCCACGGGGAACGAGGCCGGACAGGATGGCGGCCGCGCAGTCCTCGGCGCTGAGGCCGGCGTACCAGACCTCGCCGCTGCGGCTCGGGCGGGGCATGAGAGCCGTGTCGACGCTGCGGACGGCCGTCCCGATCGCCGTGAACTCCCAGGTGGAGTTCTCCATGCGCTTGCGGGTGACCTGCACGCCGACGACGCCCTCGGCGCCCAGGGCGCGGGCTTCCGTCAGCATCCGGTCGACGGCGCCGTACCAGGCCTTCTCGAACGCCTTCACGTAGGGGCCGAAGCCGCCGTACTTGCCGGACGAGCCGCCGGACGTCGTGACCGGCGTCGTGTAGCCGCCCCCGAGCATCCCGAACCCGCCCGTCCCGAAGCCGCGGCTGCCGTAGGCCCCGCACCCGCCCATGGTCCAGCCGAGCTGCATGACCAGGCAGCCGAAGACCTCGCCGACAGGAGCGAGACCGGAGCTGCGAAGAGCCGCCGCCGCCGGAGCGGAGAGAAGCGAGCCGGACGTGCTGCTGGCACGCTGGCGAGCGATGCGTTCGTGTGCCGCAGGGGGCAGTCCGTCGATCCAGTCGCTCACGTGCCCATCCAAGCACTGCCGTCGGGCGACGCGCCGAGCGCCGCGCGGACTCCAAGGTTCGACCTCACGAGGCGGCGGGATGCACGGCTCACGCCGCCGGGACCAACCGCCCCCGGAGGAACTCGACGACACGGCGCCGCGCCTCGAGCGCCGGGTGGCCCGGCTCGTCGCGCACCTCGTGCGTCAGAACGGAATGGGCACCCTTCGAGAAGCCGCCCGCGTTGCCCAGTGAGGAGTCGAGCTCGATGACCTCGAACGCGTCGCCCAGCCTCTTCGAGATCGTCGCGAATCGAGCCCGGGGAGCGGAGAAGTCGTTGCTGAAGCGGAGCCCCAGAGCGCAGACCTCACCCGCGTCGGCCCGCTCGGCGATCCGGTCGAACTCCTCGGCGGAGACGGGCGCCGGTGCCAGTTGTCGCGCTCGACCCAGCGGCATCGGCACAGCGGGCTGGCTGAGCACCGAGGCGACGACGGAGTCGTCCAGTGCAGCCGCCAGAGCGAAGCCGCCGGTGAAGCACATGCCGATGACGCCGACGCCGGGCCCCGGGGTCCGGGAGGCGAGGTCCGCGGCCACGGCCCGCAGATAATCGGTGATGGGGCGGTGCGCGTTGACGGCGAACGCCCGGAACTCGGCCGAGACGCACAAGCGCGAGACGGTCCGGACCACGTAGCCGGTCGTCGGGGCGCGACCGGGCTCGCCGAACGGCGACGGCACGACCACGGTGAAGCCTTCGTCGACCAGGTGATCGGCCAACCCCAGCACCTCGGGGGTGATGCCGGGCACCTCGGGGATGAGGACCACTCCCGGGCCCGAGCCCTTCTCGTAACAGTCGTAGGTGAGGCCGCCGCCGGTGAAGGGCGCCCGCGCCCAGCCGGTGAGGTCCGATTCGGGTGCCGAGGACGTCATAGCCGAAGCCTGGCACACCCGAAGGCGAAATGTGTCCCTACGTATACTGGGCGGATGCAGATTCGCGAGCTGAACATCCAGGGGGCGTGGGAGTTCACGCCGACGCAGCACGGCGACGAGCGAGGGGTCTTCTTCGAGCAGTACCGCTTCGAGGCACTCGAAGAGACGGCCGGGCACGCTCTCGACCTGCGGCAGACCAACACGTCGGTGTCGGCGAAGGGCGTCGTGCGGGGCATCCACTACGCGCTGCTCCCGCCGAGCCAGGCCAAATACGTCTCGGCACCCAAGGGGGCCTTCATCGACTTCGTCGTCGACATCCGGGTCGGCTCGCCGACGTTCGGCCAGTGGGACAGCGTCGTGATCGACGACGTCGACCGCCGGGCCGTCTACCTGTCGGAGGGCCTCGGGCACGCGATCGTGGCGCTGACCGACGGGGCCACCGTGAACTACCTCGTCTCCTCCGTGTTCGACCCCCAGCGCGAGAAGGGGCTGAGCGTGAGCGACCCCGAGATCGGTCTGGTCTTCCCGCCTGACCTGGGCACGCCGCTGCTGTCGCCGAAAGACGTGGCGGCCCCGACCCTGGCCGAGGCCGCAGCCGCCGGGCTGCTGCCGTCGTACGACGCGTGCGTGGCCTACGCCGAGTCGCTGCGGACCGTCTCGACTCCCATCGAAGGGCGGTGAGCGGGCGGTGCGCGGCATCATCCTCGCGGGCGGCTCCGGCACCCGTCTCTACCCCATCACCAAGGGCATCTCGAAGCAGCTGATGCCGATCTACGACAAGCCGATGGTCTACTACCCCCTGTCGACGCTGATGTCGGCGGGCATCCGCGAGATCCTCATCATCACCACCCCGGAGGATGCCTCCTCGTTCGAGCGCCTCCTCGGCGACGGCTCCGAGCTGGGCCTCGAGATCTCCTACGCCGTGCAGGCGTCGCCCGACGGGCTCGCGCAGGCCTTCCTCATCGGCGAGGAGTTCATCGGCGACGAGAAGGTCGCCCTCGTGCTCGGCGACAACATCTTCCACGGCACCGGGCTCGGCACGAATCTGCGTGCCAACACCGATCCCGATGGCGGCGTGATCTTCGCCTACCACGTGAGCAATCCCCGGTCGTATGGCGTCGTCGAGTTCGACGCGGACTTCGTCGCCCTCTCGATCGAGGAGAAGCCCGAGCATCCCAAGAGCAATTACGTGGTTCCGGGCCTCTACTTCTACGACAACGACGTCGTGGCGATCGCGAAGTCCATCGAGCCGAGCCCGCGGGGCGAGCTCGAGATCACCACGATCAACGAGCGCTACCTCGCCGAGGGGCGCCTGCAGGTGCAGGTGCTCGAGCGGGGCACGGCGTGGCTCGACACCGGCACGCACGAGTCGATGATGCAGGCGTCCGAATACGTCCGTGTGATCGAACAGCGTCAGGGTTTCAAGATCGGCTGCGTGGAAGAGATTGCCTGGCGGCACGGGTGGATCGACGACGCCGCGCTCCGCGCCCTGGCGGCCCCGCTCGTGAAGAGCGGCTACGGCGAGTACCTGCGCGGGCTGCTGGGCTGAGGGCCGCGCTCGCGGGGGTCGGAAATCCTCGCGGGGTCCCTCGCGGAGGGGTACGGCGGTCTTCGCTCAGGGGCGGAGGTGTACTCACGAATCATGGAACGCATCTTCTACGCGAACGCGTCGGTCCTCACCGGAACGTCGATCGCGCGTGCCCTCATCTCCTACGCGGAGGCGTTGGCACGGCGAAGCTCTTCCGCGGCCATCGACATCCCGATCCGCAATGCCGACGGCACGGTCGGGCGGGCCAATTTCCTGCTGGGCCCGGCCAGCCAGATCGTGGCGGAATCGGCCGACAGCGAGTTCGACGAGATCGAGGACGAGGAGCTCGTCGCACGGTTCCAGCGCCAGACCGACCTCATCGGACCGGCCCGCGCGGAGGCCTTCCCGCGAGGTGCGGTCGATCTGGAGAGCGCGCCGGACTTCGAGCCGCCCGCTCAGGACTGACCCGGGTCGACCGACTTGGCCGGGCATGTCAGAAGGTGATCAATCCCAATTCGTTGGGCCGGAGTTGCTTGCTGAGGTCGTCGAAGATGGTCACGCGGCCGATGTGGACCTCGTCATACGTGACGCCGTGAGAGTCGAGGGCTGCTTTGATGGCGGCCACGCGATCAGGTGTCGTTTGATTCGACGTCATGTAGACGAAAGTGGGTGATGCTTCGACGAGTGCGTTGTCCTCCCCGCCCTTGCTCTTTCCGTCCACCAACGGGGCGAACGCGATCTTCTCGTCGTCGTCGTAGTACTGAGCCGGGAGAGCCGTCCAGTAGTCGGCGTACACGCGCAGATCTCCGTGCGACTCGAGATACGCCTCGGCCTTCTCCATGTTCGCCGCGCTGGCGAAACTCGCCTCCGCACTGGCGTTGGCCGAATGGGTTCTGCGCGCAGTGCCCGAGACAGTCGATCCGACCAGGAGCACGGCGAGGATGCTCACAAGGACGGCGCTGACCCGTCTGGAGCCGCCGCGGCCGGGTAGTCGCAACGAGGCCGAGCGGTGAACCAGCATGCCGAAGGCGACGGCGGTCACGGGGAAGAGCACGTTCAAATACCTCGGGCTGTCGATGAACCACGTGTACGAGGAGGCGAGATAGATGAGCACCGCGACCGGGATGATCGCCAGGATGAGATCGCCGGGTCGCCGAGGAGCCAGACGGAGAGTCAGAATTCCGAGAAGCCCTCGAGCGCGCACGACCCATGCTGCGAGGAGGACTGCCACCAGCAGCAGGATCACGATGCTCTGGAGTCGCGGCGGGCCGGCCAGCCCCAGGTATTGCCGCGCGACATAGCTGAAGAGCAGGTGAGCGCGCTCCAGGAAAGAGGTGGGGGTCTGTGGACTCGTGGACGTCGGCAGTCTGCCGTTGGTGACGACCCAGACGAGGACCGGCCCGGCTCCGACCACGATTCCGAGGATCCCGAGTACCAGACCACGCCACGATCGCAGAAGGGTCGGTAGGAGCCAGACGGCGGCCATCACGAGCACCTCTAGGGCGGGGAGCCCGAGCCAGACGGTGAGGCCGAGGACGACGCCGAACGCTCCGAGCCAGAGAGCGACCGCCCACCGGCCTGGTTCTTTTCGCTCGCCGTTCCACGTCCAACCCGTCACCCGGAGGGCGATGACGACACCGACCAGAGCGACGAGCTGGCGGCTGTCGTAGGCTCCGTAGCTCTCCGTTCCGATCAGAACGTTGAAGTAAGGCCCTGCGGCGAAGTAGGCGGCAGCCGCGACTGCAGGCCAGCGGTTCGGCATCACGAAACGAGTCAGGACGTACACGAGAGCGATGGTGGCGGCCCCGAACGCGACCTGGACGAGGCGGAGGGTGAAGGGGGTCTCCGGCAGCCGGAAGATCGCGTACATGGCGGCCTGGATGTACTGCTCGAGAGATCCGTTGTACTCCTGGCCCGTGAAGTAGACGTACTGGTTCTCGCCTCGAAGGATGTGCCGGACCATGACGCCGGTCACGGCTTCGTCTCCGTTGAAGGCGCTGCCCGGAGCGATCGCCTGCAGGCGGAGGAGGACTCCCACCACGAAGGCGATGGCGAGCGTGGCGAGAGGAGCCCACCGCGTGAGGAGCGTGCCCGTGGCGGCGTCGTGGCGGCGTAGGGCTCGGGTCATCGCTGTCGTTCCTCTGATCGTGGACACGTGCTTCACGACGGATGGCACGAAGAAGTCAACCGAGGCTATCAGTGGCGCGCCGACGAGCTCGGAAGCGCTCGGTGGGATTTCCGGACGATCGATCGCGCGCGAACGGCCAGACCCAGGCGGACCGCCACCCGTATCGGAGCCCAGACCATGCCCGGGTGCGTCTTGGCGATGTAGGTGTACGCGCTGCGGTGGTGTGCGGCGATCATGGCGTCCGCGACGTGGTCGGTGCTCGCGCCGCCGATGTGGACGACGACCGCAGCCGGGACGAAGAGGTTGAGCCAACCTGCGTTCGTCATCCGCCGTCCGAGGTCCACATCCTCGAAGTACATGAAGAAGTCGCTGTCGAATCCGCCGATCGACTCGAACGCCTCGCGGCGCAGGAGGAGGAAGGCTCCTGAAAGCCAGCCCACCGTCGTCGGCTCGGACGACGACGAGACGTCACGCTGCTGATAGCGCCGGGTCCACGGATTGGTCGGCCAGACGCCGGAGAACACCGCGTGGCCGACGCCCGTGCGGATGGAGGGGAGCGCCCTGGCCGAGGGGTAGACGGTGCCATCCGGCTCGAGGATGCGTGGGCCGAGGATCCCCGCACGTGGATGGTCGGCTGCTGCAGCGAGCAGGGCCTCCACCGCACCCGGCGTGACCTGCGTGTCGGGGTTGCAGACCAGCACCCAGCTGACCTCGGGGCCGAATTGGCCGACGCCGAGGTTGGCTGCGCGGCCGTAACCGACGTTGCCCGGGGAGCGGACGAGTCGGACGTGCTTCTGGGCGGCGGCCACGCGCTCGGGCGCACCATCGACCGAACCGTTGTCCACCACGACGATCTCGCGAGGCGGGAAGGACTCCGTCTCGAGCGAGCGGACGAAGTCGTCGAGGGTCCGACCGGGGGAGTAGGTGATGGTGACGACTCCCACGCCCCCGAGCGGGGTGCCGCCGCTCACGAGCGACCCTTCCCGGACTCGGCCGCCGCCCGATAGGCGACCATGTGTTCGGCGGCCGATCGCTGCCAGGTGAAGGAGCCGGCGCGCTCGGGCCCGGCCGCGGCTCGGTCGTGGCGCCCTCTCCGGTCGAGAAGGATCCTGCGAAGGTCGTGGGCGAGTGCCGTTCGGGTCGGCTCGCCGTAGTAGGCGACGTCGCCCCCGACTTCGGGAAGCGCCAGACGGGCCGTAGTGAGCACGGCCGACCCGCAGGCCATGGCTTCGAGGACGGGAAGACCGAATCCCTCGCCCTCGCTCGGATAGGCGACGAGATCGGCGCCCGACAGGAACCCGGGCAGGGTTTCATCCTCGAGGAAGCCGACCCACTGGACGGAGGGTGGGAGCGAGTCGCTGCGAAGGAGTGCGACCGCTTCTTCGTCCCAACCCGCACCCCCGGCCACGAGTAGGCGCCAGCCGGCCAGCCGTTCCTCGTCGATCGCGTCGAGGAACCCCCGGATGAGAGGGACGAGGTTCTTGCGGGGCTCGATGGTCCCGACGAAGGCGACGTAGGGACCTCGGCCGGTGAAGGCCGCAGCGGCGTTCGCGATTGCGGCCGTCGACGCTGGACGGAAGCGGTCCGTGTCGATGCCGTGGTAAGCGACCACTGCTCCTTCGAGGCGGTTACGCGTGGCCCGGCGCACCTCGTCGAGCGTGGCTGCGCTTGGCGCGACGCAGACGGCGGCATGGCGCACCGACCACCGGGTCCAGAAGCGGAAGAAGACTCGCTTGAGGCGCGAGTGGAGGTGGGGATGCGAGAAGAAGGTGGCGTCGTGCAGTGTCACGACGACGGGCCCTCGCGCGAACACGGGCATCGTGTAGTGAGGGGCATGGACGACGTCCACCCCGTGTCGCCGGGCGAGGCCGGAGAGGCCGAATTGCTCCCAGAGCAGGCGACCGCGCACCGATCGGGCCCGTCGGGGAACGATCGCGAGCGTCGCACGAGGCGCCCGCTGCGCCCACATGTCGGCGTCGCGTTCCTGCGCCGCGATGATCACCTCGACGTCGTCGCGCGCCGCCAGCGCGGGGATGAGATCGAGGAGGTAGCGACCTACTCCACCGGCGTGAGCCGGAATCGAGGTGGCGTCGACGAGAACCTTGAGGCTCATGGACACCGACTTTCCGGATTCGCGCTGGGGTGGGACAAGGCATCAGGGTACAGGCCGCTCGGCGCCGGATCCGTGAGGACGGCCGCCCTCGTGTCGAGCGAGAACGTACTCCCAGCCGCTTCGCCGGAGGCCACCGCCAGCTGCTCCCGATCGGGAATCGGTTCGACCTCCACGACCAGTGCGGCGGTGCGGAGACGTCTCAGCATGAGGTCAAGACGTCGAGAGGTCGTGCTTCACCATGGCCTCCACCACGCCGGAGAACGCCAGAGTGGGATTCCAGCCGAGGGCGTGGCGGATCCGCGTGGAGTCCCCCCGCATCTCGACGGCGTCGGTCGGTCGGACGAAGGCGGGGTCGATACGCACGAGGTCCTGCCAATCGGTCACACCGGCTGCAGAGAAGGCCGCTGCGACGAATTCCTCGATGGTGTGTGATTCTCCGGTCGCCACGACGTAGTCGTCCGCTGTCGGGGAGAGTCCGACCAGTGCCAGGGCTTCGGCGTAGTCGGGGGCCCACCCCCAGTCACGCTTCGCATCGAGATTGCCGAGCACGAGCTCGCTCTGCGTGCCTCGGACGATTCGGGCCACGCCGGCCGTGATCTTCCGGGTGACGAACGCCTCGGGGCGTCGCGGCGACTCGTGGTTGTACAACACGACACTGGACGCACGCAGCCCGGCCGCGCGGTAAGCCCCTACGAGGACGTGGGCGTAGGCCTTCGACGCCCCGTACGGGTTGACGGGCCGAATCGGTGTCGACTCCGTCTGCGGCGAGACGTCGGCCGAACCGAAGATCTCGGCGCTGGCCGCCTGGACGAAGCCACGGCCTCCCGGAATCGAGGGAAGACCGTCGACCGCCTGGAGCAGATTGGCGACCGCGGCCCCATTGAGGAGCGACGTCTCCAAGGGACGGTTCCAGGAAGCCGCGACGGAACTCAAGGCAGCCAGATTCCAGAGGGTGTCCGGCGACACCTCCGCGACCACCTCGGCCGTCGTCGAGAAGTCGGCGAGATCGGCCTGATGGAGCCGTACCGCAGCAGGCACCAAGGGGTCCCGTGAATCCTCGCGCTGGATGCCGTGCACGTCCCAGCCGCGGGCCAGGAGATTCTCGGCAAGGTAGCTGCCCGTCTGGCCGGAGACTCCGGTGAGGAGGGCTACAGGCATGATGACGGCGGGGCCTAGCGGCCCTGCTTGGCCTTCTCGTTCTCGAGATCGGCGTCCACCATCTTTTTGACGAGACCGTCGAAGGACAGCGTCGGTGTCCAGGCCAGGACGTCCTTCGCCTTGGCGGCGTCGCCGATGAGCAGGTCGACCTCGGCAGGTCGGAAGAACTGGGGGTCCTGGAAGACGTGCTTCTCCCAATCGGAGATGCCGACGTGGTTGAAGGCGATGTCGAGGTACTCGCGGACGGGATGGGTCTCGCCGGTGGAGATGACGTAGTCGTCGGCGGTGTCCTGCTGCAGCATGCGCCACATGGCTTCGACGTAGTCGCCGGCGAAGCCCCAGTCGCGCTTGGCGTCGATGTTGCCGAGGCTGAGCTTGTCCTGGAGGCCGAGGGCGATCCGGGCCACGGCGATCGAGATCTTGCGGGTCACGAACTCCGGGCCGCGGAGAGGCGACTCGTGGTTGAAGAGGACACCGGAGGAGGCGTGCATGCCGTACGACTCGCGGTAGTTGATGGTCATGTAGTGACCGAACACCTTGGCGACGCCATAGGGCGAACGGGGCCAGAGGAGAGTGGTCTCCTTCTGGGGCACCTCCTGGACGCGGCCGAACATCTCGGAGGACGACGCTTGGTAGAAGCGGACCTTCGACACGTCGTCGCCGGCGTAGAGGCGGATCGCCTCGAGGATGTTGAGGACGCCGAGCCCGGTCACCTGGCTGGTCAGCTGGGCGTTCTCCCACGAGTAGGCGACGAAGGAGATCGCGCCGAGGTTGTAGACCTCGTCGGGCTGGGCGGCGTTGAGAGCGCGCAACAGGCTGGACTGGTCGAGCAGGTCGCCGGTGAGGATCTTCACTTCGGGGGCCCAGGCCTCGATGATCTCGCGTTTGGGGTTGTTCTGGCCGCGAACGAGCCCGAACACCTCATACCCCTTCGAGAGGAGAAGACGGCTGAGGTACATTCCGTCTTGACCAGTGACTCCGGTGATGAGGGCGCGCTTCGTCAATTCAATTCCTTAGGATTTCTCGGCGTTTTCCGACACGTCACTATAGCGTCGAGCCTCCGCGAGGCCTGGACCTCGGCAGGATAAGCTGTCGTGTCGTGCTCGAGGCCGGAACGGTTCTCCCGCATCGACGAAGCCACCCCGGAGGAGTCCCTGTGTCCGTTCTCTCGCACGACGACGCGAAACCGGCCCCGCAAGCGCCAGGTGCCGAGGCCGATCTGGCCGAACTCCGGGAGGCCGTGCTCGACGACTGGTTCCGGGTCACCTCGAGCGTGACCGGCGCGGTCCAGGAGATTCAGGCGACGTTGTCCTGGCGGGTCACGAAGCCGCTGCGATGGGCTCGGATCCTGCAGCACCGGGCGAACGAGATCGGCGTGGTCCCCGCCGCCCAGCTGGCGGCCGTCGCCGTCGCCAAGCGGCTCGGACGCTGACGTGCGGCCCGAGACGACCGCGCTCCACGCCGCCCTCCGCTCGCGCGTCGAGGTCGTGGCCCGAACCCTGTCGATCGCCCTGCCTCCGGCTCCGACGGCCGCCGAGGCGCTCGAAGTCGTCGCACGTCGAGTGGCAGCGTCCGCCGACCCGAATGAGATCTGGCTGTTACACGTCGCTATCACAGGCGTCTTCCCCGAGCCGGACGACTTCGGCCGTCTCCGACGCGCCCTCGTCCTGTCGACTCCGGCCACCGCTTACCTCAGCGCCCTCGAGGGCGCGATCGAGGCGGCCTCGCAGGTCTTCGCGTCCCTTCGGTCGATCGAAGTCGTCCGTGACGAGGTGTTGGTCGACGTCGACTACTGCGCCCGATGGGAGCACAACACGGGCATCCAGCGAGTGGTCCGCCACACGGTCCCGGAGTGGCAGGGGCGAGAGGATCGCCCCCACCGGCTGGTCGCCTGGACCGAGGATCAGACCGGGTACACCTCCCTCACCGAACGTCAGCTCGATCGTGTCCTCCACTGGAGCGACCGGAGGTTCCCGAAAGAGCTGGACCCCCGGGCGACCAACCGCGACCTCGAGCAGGCCGCCCTTCTGGTGCCGTGGAAGAGCACCATCCTCGTGACCGAGGTCCCCGCCGACGGCGTCTGCCCCGAGCTCTCGGCGCTGGCGCAATTCTCTCCGAACCGCGTCTCGATCATCGGGTACGACGCCATCCCCCTGGTCAGCGCCGACACCCTTCCCGACGACGAGTCGGAACGCTTCGCCCACTTCCTGAGCTTCGCCAAGCACGTCGATGTGATCGCCGGGATCAGCGGGTCCGCCGCCGATGAGTTCCGTGCTTTCGCGAGCATGCTCCCCAGTCAGGGCGTCGAGCCTCCCGAGATCGTGACGGTCTCGCTCGCCACCGAGGTCTCGTCGTCGGCTCGAGCTGCTGTCGAGAGCGTCGTCGTCGATCCGAAAGAGCCGCCGCTGATCATCTGTGTCGGCAGCCACGAGCCTCGGAAGAACCAGGAGGCGGTCCTGTTCGCCGCCCAGGTCCTGTTCCGCGAGGGTCTCGACTTCCGCATCGTCTTCGTGGGCAGCGGCAGCCGGCAGAACACCTTCCGCTTCGACGCCAAGGTGTCGCGCCTGCAAAAAGAGGGGATGCGCGTGGAGTCGCACCGGAGACTCGGCGACGACGATCTCTGGTCGCTCTTCGCTCGGGCTCGCTTCTCCGTCTTCGTCTCCTTGCACGAGGGGTTCGGCCTGCCCGTGGCGGAGTCCCTGGCATTCGGCACCCCGGTGCTGACGAGCGACTTCGGAAGTCTGGACGAAGTCGCCTCCGTCGGGGGGTGCGTCCAGGTCGACCCCCGGGACGACGAGTCGATCGTCGACGCGATGCGTCGGCTCCTGGTCGACGACGAACTCGTCTCGGGTCTTCACGGCGAGATCACTGAGCAGACGCCGAAGAGCTGGGGCGAGTACGCGGACGAACTCTGGCAGTCCGCCGTCGCGCCCCTGGTGCGAACGGAGGCGGTCGTCTGATGCCGAACCCCTTCGCCCCCGTCCTCTCCGTCCTCCCACCCCTCGGCCGAGAGGGGGCCGACGACGCCCTCCGTGCGGCCGCGACGGCAGTCCTCGGCAACGCGTTCGGCTGGCGACGGACTTCCGGTCGTGCTCTAGTGCGCGAGGTGTCCTCGGCTCTCGGAGCCCCGGATCCCACCGTCTCCTACGTCTTTCTCGCGTGTCTCCAGCAGCGCATCCCGCGGAGCTCGGAGATCGTCGAATTCACTCGGTCGTGGAGACTCGACGGGGTCGAGGAGCCTCTCCTGGCCGCCTGGGGTTCGTCCCGACCGAAGCCCGGTGTGCGGGTCGTCGTGGCGTCGGGAGTCGTCGTCGACGTCACGGAGACCGGTCGGAGCGCTTTCACCACCGGGATCCAGCGTGTCACGCGGGAGTCCGTGACCCGATGGGTCCGTGATCACGACGACGTCGACCTCGTCTCATGGGATCACGCCGGCGCCCGACTGGCCGGTCTCACCGAACTCGAAGCCTCGCGAGTCGTGCTCGACGCGGACACTCGTCGGCGCGTTCGCCGGCTTCCCTCGACGGTCGTGGTCCCGTATCGAGCGACCTTTGTCCTACCGGAGATCACGACCCAGGGTCGCCGTTCCGAGAACATCCGCACGATCGCCCGCTACTCCCGGAGTCGTGCCGTCGCGATCGGCCACGATTGCATCCCCGTGACCACGTCGGAGACGGCCGGACCGGGAATGGCCGGAGCGTTCTCCAAATACCTCGCGGCGCTGGCCGGGTTCGACGTCGTCGCCTCTGTCTCGAACGCGTCGGCTACGGAGTTCCGCGGGTGGGCGCAGATGCTCGGCGGCGCCGGACTCTCTGGGCCGCGCGTGGTGCCGGTCCCGCTTCCGCGCCAGAGCGCGGCGATCGACGACGCGACCGTCGCCCGCGTGACGAGCGAGCTCGGGCTCGACGACGGGGTCCCGACAGTTCTGGCCGTCGGCAGCCACGAACCACGGAAGAACCACCTGACGCTGCTCGCCGCGGCCGAGCTGCGGTGGCGCGCGGGTGATGAGTTCCATCTCGTGCTCGTGGGAGGGAACGCCTGGGGTGACGCTGACTTCACCCGCATGGTCGAGGCGCTCCTGGCCGCAGGCAGGCCCATCTCCCTTTTGTCCGCGGTCGGCGACGACACCGTATGGAGCCTGTACCGGATCGCCCGCCTGAGTGTCTTCTGCAGCCTCAACGAGGGGTTCGGCCTCCCTGTCGTCGAGTCGCTCGCGAGTGGAACGCCCGTGCTGACGAGCGACTTCGGGAGCATGCGCGAGCTGGGCGAAGGCCATGGGGCAGTACTGGTCGATCCCTACGACGTCCACGCCATCGCCCGAGAACTCGGGTCGCTGCTCGAAGACGACGCTCGCATCGAGACCCTGCGTCGAGAGACGGGCCGACTCGAGCGGTCGACCTGGGACGACTACGCGAAGCGCGTGTGGGAACTCGTCGAGGCGCCCTCCCGCGTCTCGGAAGGCTGAGCTCGGGCCGCGGGCTTCGCTCCCGTTCTGCTCTGGCATAATAAACCGCGCCCGATTCCGGACCTCGCCGTGCCCACCTTCGGGCCGGCCGTCATGTACGAGGTCTCCCGGGCGAGAATCAGGAGTCACGTGACGACCACAGCAGCGCAAGAACGCATCCGCCGCCTCGAGAAGCTTCCCTTCGTCGCGGCGGGAGCTCCCGACGCGACTCTCATCGGCGGCTTCTTCGGCGGTGTCCGAGACGTCCTGACGCACCGGAGCCTGCTCGACCTCCTCATCCGGCGCGAGCTGAAGGCCCGCTACAAAGACAGCAGCCTGGGTTTCGTCTGGTCGTTCGTGCGACCGCTGACCATGCTCCTCATCTACTACGTGGCGATCGGGCAGTTCCTCGGCGCCGCCCGCTCGGTGCCGCAGTACGCGATCTTCGTGTACTCGGGCCTGACCATCTGGGGTCTTTACAACGAGATCATCGCGTCGAGCACGATGAGCATCCTGGCGAATGCCGGCCTCATCAAGAAGGTCTACGTTCCGCGTGAGCTCTTCCCTCTCGCGTCGATCGGGTCGGCCCTGTTCAACTTCGGCATCCAGATGATCGTCCTCCTCGCCGCGATCCTCTTGACCGGTCAGTTCCCTCTGAGCTGGAACCTGCTCTACGCCCTCGCCGCCGTCGTGATCGTCATCACCTACGGCACCGCTCTCGCACTGTTCCTCTCCGCCTGGAACGTCTACCTCCGCGACATCCAGTACCTCGTCGAAGTGGCCCTGCTCATCCTCTTCTGGGCGTCGCCCATCGTCTACTCCTGGACCCAGGTCCAGACCATCGGCGCCCACCACCCGTGGGTCTCCAGCGTCTACCTGGCGAACCCGATGACCGACGCGATCCTCGCCTTCCAGAAGGGCATGTGGGAGGCGGGCAGCAAGCCGACGCAGTTGGGCCTGACCGCCACCGGTCAGCCCAACATCATCCAGCCGGTGGACTGGCCGCAGAACCTCGACTTCCGTCTTCTCGTGGTGTTCGTGGTCGGTCTGGTGCTCGTCTGGGTGGCGCAGCGGGTCTTCGCACGCCTGCAGGGCAACTTCGCGCAGGAGATCTGAGCATGAGCAACGTTCCCGTCATCACGATGAATCAGGTCTCCAAGCGGTTCATCATCCGCAAGGAGAAGTCCCTCAAGGAGCGCCTGGTCAACTTCGGTCGGTCCCGAAAGCACAAAGAGGACTTCTGGGCGCTGCGCGGAATCGACCTCGACATCGAAGCCGGTACGACCGTCGGCCTGATCGGTGCGAACGGCTCCGGCAAGTCCACGCTCCTCAAGGTGATCGGCGGCATCATCCAGCCGACCGACGGCAGCGTCCGGCGTCGTGGCCAGCTCGCAGCACTCCTCGAGCTGGGGGCGGGTTTCCATCCCGACCTCACCGGCCGCGAGAACGTGTTCCTCAACGGAGCCATTCTGGGGCTCACGCAGAAGCAGATCGAGGGCTACTTCGATTCGATCGTCGAATTCAGCGAGATCCCCGACTTCATCGACACCCAGGTGAAGTTCTATTCGTCGGGCATGTACGTGCGCCTCGCCTTCGCGATCGCCATCCACGTGGATCCCGACGTCCTGCTCGTCGACGAGGTGCTGGCGGTGGGCGACGAGCCCTTCCAGAAGAAGTGTCTCGACAAGATCAAGGAGTTTCAGCAGGAGGGGCGCACGATCGTCCTCGTCACGCACGATCTTCAGACCGTTCAGGACATGTGCGACCGGGCGATCGTGCTGTCCCACGGCCAAGTCATCTTCGACGGCGACAGCGTCAAGGGCGTGGAGACGCTCCGCGCCAGTTTCTAAGGCCGGCCCCGGCCGCCTCCGGCGCAGTCAGTGCGAAGCACGCGGTCAGCGCGAAGCACAGCGTCAGCGCGACCGCGGCAACTCGGTCGACCCGGTGTCGAAGTGCGGCAGCCGGAGGCGCCACGAGCGCTTGCGGGCCGAGATCGTCGCAATCGTGACGAAGAGCATCAGCGTGCCCTCTGCCAGCACGTAGCTCTCGGCGAAGGCCGTGACGCCGATCAGCACGAGCACGAGCGACGGCCAGACGTAGGCGACGATCGGGTGGTCCGAGGCCGTGAGCCACGACCGCAGGAAGGCGAGTCCGCCCGCGGCGATGAGGATCAGGAGCCCGACGAGACCGATCTGGAGCCAGGTGTCGTAGAACGCCCCCAGTCCGCTGTCGGACGGCGCTCCGTCGGCGACTCTCAGGATCGAGAACGGGAACACGTCGGACTGCCACGGCCCGGTGAAGCCCCAGCCGGCGATCGAGTGCAGGGGGATGAGCGTGCGGATCTCCGTCCACAGCGAGAGCCTGGCACGCACGTCGCTCGTCGCGCCGATCGCGGCGAGGAGCCGGTCGCGTCCGAGGTAGGCGAGGAAGCCTCCGATCAGGACGAGGGCGAGGAGGACGCCCTGCAGCACCGGTTTGCGTTCCTTGGGCGCCCGTCGGATGCTTCGCAGCGCGATGGCGGCGACGACGAGGACGAGCACGGCGATGCTCGTGACGGGCGAGCTGGCGAAGACGAGGCAGAGCACGGCCACGACCCCGGACGCGATCGCGGTGCCCTGCGTGACCGAGCGCGTCAGCCACTCGACGGCGAACGTGATCAGGGCGAGGGCCGCGAGGAACCCGAGCAGGTTGCGCGTTCCGGCGACGCCCTGGATCGGCCCGCCCTTCCAGAGGTTGCCCTCGATGCCGAGGAACGGGATGGGGGTGTCGATCAGGAGCCCGCTGAGCACCTCGAGGGAGAGCGAGACGGTGAGGAGGATGCGCAGCGCGTCGCCGGTCGCGCGGATCACCTGCACGAGGTCGCGGCCGAGCGCCAGGAACATGCCGAGGGCCGCGAAGGCGAGGGCGTACAGGACCCCGCCGATCGTGACCCAGGTGTACTGGCTCCAGAAGGTGCTCGCCGCCAGGAAGGCGAACAAGGCGAGGAGGGACACCGGGAGGATGCCGCGCCACTCGATGCGGTGCCGGGCGCCGAAGAGCGAGAGCCCGGCGAGGACGACCAGTGACGACAGGACGGCGATGGAGCCGGGCCAGCCGATCAGGGCCCGGACGGTGTGGAGGCCGAGGGCGTACAGCAGGATCGCGACCGAGAGGGCCTGGCTGAAGAAGCCGCCCGCCGAGAACCCGATCCACGCCGACAGGTAGCGGCGGAGGGGATCACGCTGCGCACCCGGGTTCGTCACGCTCCATTGTCTCAGCGGAAGCTACGCCCGGTTCACCGGTGCGTCGGAGGTTCGCGACTCCGATGCGGCCGGAACCGGAGCCGCGGGACTCGTCCACCAGCGGAAGTTGTCCGCACGCGTGGAGAGGCAGATCAGGACGAGGAGGGCCCAGCCCCACTCGACGATGAGCCGGGATTCGGCGAGCCCGTGGACGAGCATCGCGGTGATCAACAGGAGGGGGAGGAGGTCGAGGTGGTTCCACGGCGCGGGGGTCTGCGGCCCGAGCATCCGCCGGTCCGTTGCCCACCACCACGACCGCGCGGCCGTGGTGACGAGTACCCCGAGGAACACCACCAGCCCGATCAGCCCGAGTTGGAAGAAGACGTCGAGGTACGCGTCGTGGGCCTGGAGGTAGAGCACGCCGTTGCGCTTCGCGAGGGTGCTGAACGGCTTGTAGAACGGCTGCCAGTAGCCGGTCCAGCCCCAGCCGGCGACGGGGCGCTGGACGGCGAGATGCCAGACCTCCTTCCAGATCGTGAAGCGTCCGGTGAGGTCTTTGCTCTTGCCGAGGAGGTGGAGGATCGGGGTGCGCAGGGCGAGAGCCCCGCCGATCGCGACGGCGGCGACCACGATCCCGGCGACGCCGACGAGCCATCGCCGCTCGTGCGGCACCCGGCGGGCCACCAGCGCGAACACCAGCACCACGGCGGTGACCAGCAGGCAGAAGACGACGGTGGAGGAACGGGTCAGCACGAGCGCGGCGGCCGCGAACACGATGCCGACGATCGCCTCCTGCCTGCTGATCACCCGTGCCGAGGCCTGGACCCCGGTGACGATGAGGGCGAGCAACGCCATGATCGCCAGGAGATTGCTGTTGCCCGGCAGGCCCTGGATCTGCCCGCCGGTGAACAGGTTGTCGCGGGTCCAGTAGAAGGCGGCGGGATGCCCGGGCGGGCACGACACGTAGACCGGGCAGAACGGGTGCCGCACGAAGATCGACACGACGAGTTCGAAGAGGATGCTCGCCACGACGTAGATGCGGAGCGCGCGCCCGAGCGCCTTCACGATCGACTCCCACCGCAGCGTCGCCACGATCGCGACCGGGGCGACCGTGGTCATGAGCTGCGTCGCGATCCCGAGCGCGGAGCCGAGGGGATAGGCCGACCAGAGGATGCTCGCCACGACGATCGCGAGGAAGAGGCCGAGCAGCATCGGCAGACGGCTCGCCTTGAGCGGGTTGCGGACGATCAGGACGATGCTGACGACGACCAGGGCCACGCAGAGGACGCCCCATCCCCACCAGTTGATGGAGTTGCGGAGCGCGTCGCCGCCGAACAGGACGAGGAAGACCGCCGTCGCGAACAGGGTGCGCTCCCCGGCGGGGCGGCGGGGTGAGGCGGAGGTGTCGACCATGGCACCTCACAGTAACGGCAATAGCCCGGGGGGACCCGGGCGCCCGGCTCGTCGTCCGAGACGCACCCTTGCTAGCCTCGGAGCATGTTCCTGGCCATCACCAACGTGCCGCGCGACTACGCGTGGGGTTCGACGACCGCTATCGCCTCCCTCCTGGGCCGCGACGAGACCGGCAAGCCCGAAGCGGAGCTCTGGCTCGGTGCCCACCCCGGCTCCCCGAGCATCGTGGTCAATCCCGCCGTGGTCGACGGCGCCGACACCCTCGCCGACTGGATCGCCGCCGAGCCCGAGCGGGCGCTGGGGCAGGGGCGCCGCGAGCTGCCGTTCCTCCTCAAGGTCCTCGCCGCCGCACGGCCGCTGTCGATCCAGGCCCACCCCACACCCGAGCAGGCCCGCGAAGGCTTCGATCGTGAGAACGCCGCCGGCGTGCCGCTGCTCGCCTCCGAGCGCAACTACAAAGACCCCTTCCCGAAACCCGAGGTCATCTACGCGCTGAGCGACGAGTTCGCAGCCCTCTGCGGATTCCGTCCCCTCGCCGAGACGCTCGCCGACGTCGACGCGCTCGACTCGGGGTCGGGGCGTCTGTCGTCCCTCCGCGAGCACCTCGGCGAGTCGCTCGAGTCGACCGTCGCCTGGCTCTTCGGCGGCAGCGCCGACGCAGCCGCGGCCATCGCCGCGGTCAGTGCGGCCGCCGCCGATCAGGGGTCTCCCTCGATCTCCGTGGCGACGGTGGCCTCGCTGGCCGAGCTCTACCCGGGCGACGCCGGGGTCGTCGTGGCGCTCCTCCTCAACCGTGTCACGCTCTCGAAGGGCGAGGCGCTCTTCCTCCCCGCCGGCAACATCCACGCCTACCTCGAGGGCCTCGGCATCGAGCTGATGGCTCCGTCCGACAACGTCCTCCGCGGCGGGCTCACGCCCAAGCACGTCGACGTGCCGGAGCTCCTGCGCGTTCTCGACTTCGACCCGCTGCCGCTGCCCTACCTCCGCCCGACGGACGCCGGGGCGGGTGTCGAGCGCTTCGAGCCCGAGGGCACCGGCTTCGCACTGCTCCACGTCACCCCGGGCCCCTCGGGCGCCGTGGTCTCGATCGGCGGGCCATCGATCGTCTTGGTCACGAAGGGCGAGCTGCACCTCAAGGGGCAGGACGGCAACATCCGCCTCTCTCAGGGTGAATCGGCCTACGTGACGCCCGACGAATGGCGTCTCGCGGTCACGGGCACGGGCGAGGCCTTCGTCGCGACGTCCGCCTAGGGGCTCGCCGACACGTCGGAGTACCGCCGGCCTCGGCGTCCGGCCGCGCGTCGGGTCCGGTTCGCGACACCTCGAACGGGGGCTCGGGATGCGCGTGGCGGAGCCGATAGGTTGAGTGCCATGTCTTGGTTGGTCACCGGCGGTGCCGGGTACATCGGTTCTCATGTGGTTCGAGCGCTCGCGGCGGAGGGGCTCGAGCCGGTCGTCCTCGACGACCTCTCCAGCGGCATCGAGGCGTTCGTGCCCGAGGGCGTGCCCTTCGTCCGCGGCACCCTCCTCGACGGCGACCTGATCGCGAACACCCTCGAGGCGCACGGGGTCACCGGCGTGGTGCACGTGGCCGGCTACAAGTACGCCGGCGTCTCGGTGCAGCGCCCCCTGCACACCTACGAGCAGAACGTGACCGGCACCGCCACTCTCCTCGAGGCCATGGCGGGCCGCGGGGTCGACCGGATCGTGTTCTCGTCGAGCGCGGCGGTCTACGGCACGCCGTCGACCGACCTGGTCACCGAAGACACGGCCAAGTCGCCCGAGTCGCCCTACGGCGAGTCCAAGCTGATCGGCGAGTGGCTGCTGCGCGACCAGGGCGTCGCGACGGGCCTCCGTCACACGAGCCTCCGCTACTTCAACGTCGTCGGCTCCGGCGAGCCGAACCTCTACGACGCGAGCCCGCACAACCTCTTCCCCCTCGTCTTCCAGGCCCTCCTCGACGGACGCACGCCCAAGATCTTCGGCGACGACTACGGCACCCCCGACGGCACCTGCGTGCGCGACTACGTCCACGTCGCCGACCTCGCCGTGTCGCACGCGGTGGCGGCGAAGAAGCTCGACGCGGGCGAACGTCTCGAGACCGCCTACAACCTCGGCAGCGGCGCCGGAGTCTCCGTCCGCCAGATCATGGACGCCATGGCCGAGGCCACCGGCATCGCCTTCACGCCGGAGATCGGCCCGCGTCGTCCGGGCGACCCCGATCGGATCGTCGCGGAGGGCGTCCTGGCCGGGCGCGACCTCGACTGGAAGATGCGCCACACGCTCCTGGAGATGGTCTCCAGCGCCTGGGAGGCGCGCCGCTCGGCCGAGTAGGCACAGCCCCGTCGGGCAGCCCGCAGATCGCGCGGTGTGTCCTCCTTTCGTACCCCGGTCGACACGCCCGAACGCTCAATGACCCTCAATTGGGGGTCGAGGGTTTTATGATGCCCGACTTGACGTACCCCTACTTACAACGGTGTAATTACAGACATCGCGACCGCCGGGGAAGCGAGTGCCGACGAGGGGAGATGCGCCATGGCCATCAACGACAACGCCGCCGATTACGGCTTCGCCCAAGACGGTTCCGCCGCCCGCGACATCGACTTCGGGCTCGCCGACCCGTTGGCCGCTCGTACCCCGGGTGCCGGCGTCCCCGACGACTGGCACGTCGACCCGGTCCTTCTCGGAGTTCCTGGCGTCCGCCGCCCGACCGAAGAAGACAGCCAGCTCGCCTGGCAGGCCGACTCGCTCTGCGCGCAGACCGACCCCGAGGCGTTCTTCCCCGAGAAGGGCGGTTCGACCCGCGACGCCAAGAAGATCTGCGCCTCGTGCGACGTCAAGGCCCAGTGCCTCGACTACGCCCTGCAGAACGACGAGCGCTTCGGCATCTGGGGCGGCCTGTCCGAGCGCGAGCGTCGCAAACTCCGCAAGCGCGCCTGACCCTTCCTATGAATCGAAGCGGCACGCGACAGGGGTCCCCACCCGCTGCCGGATAGCCGCTTAGAGTCTCACCGTCATGCAGCCGAGAGTCACAGCGATCCTCGTCGCCCCGGGTGGGGCGACCACCCTCGACAAGACCCTCGACGGTCTGTCGCGTCAGACGCGACCGCCCGAGGCGCTCGTCGTCGTCGACGCCGGCGGCCCCGATTCCCCGGCCGGCCGACTGGCCCTGAGCGGTGCCGCTCAGCTCACGTCCGTCCCGGCGGGGACGTCCCTCGGCCGAGCGGTGACTCACGCTCTGCGCGTCCTGGGACCGGCCACCGAATCGCTCGACGACTGGATCTGGATCCTCGGCGACGACAACGCCCCCGAGCCGCAGGCACTGGCCGAGCTGATGGGCACCGCCGAGGTGTCGCCGTCGGTGGCCGTCGCCGGTCCGAAGCTGATGCGCTTCGACGAACCGCGGGTGATCGCCGAGTTCGGTGAGACCATGACGCGGTTCGGTGCATCCCTCGCCCTCGTCACCGGAGAACTCGACCAGGCCCAGCACGACGTGCAGGCCGACGTACTGGGCGTGGCAGCCGGGGGGATGCTCGTCCGTCGCCACGTCTGGGAAGCGCTCGGCGGATTCGACCCGGGCCTGCCTCACGTCGACGCCTCGCTCGACTTCTCGACCCGGGCGCGCCTGGCCGGGCACCGCGTGGTGCTGGTCCCGTCGGCGCGCGTGCTCTCGCAGGGTCACCCGGAGGACTTCGGTCGGACCGAGGGCGGCCACGCCCGTCGGTCCCGGCTCCGTCGGGAGGCCCAGCTCCACCGCCGTCTCGTCTACTCGTCGCCCCTCGCCCTGCCGTTCCACTGGCTGAGCCTCGTGCCGCTGGCCTTCCTCCGCTCGATCTGGCACCTCCTCGCCAAGAACCCGGGTGCCGTCGGCGGCGAGTTCGCGACCGCCTTCCGGGCCGCTTTCGGCCGCACGGGGGTCGCCGGCGCACGGGTCGCCCTCCGCCGCTCCAAGAAGGTCGGCTGGGGCGCGATCCGACCGCTTCGAGCAGACCTGCAGCAACTCCGCGAGCGGCGCGTCAACGACCGCGACGCCCGGCTCGCCCTCGTCGAGGACGCCGCCGTGCCCCGCGCCTCGTTCGTCGCCGGCGGCGGGCTCTGGGTGACCCTCTTCGCCGCCGTGGTGGGCGTCATCGCCTTCTTCCGCCTGCTGAAGTCGCCGGCCGTGACCGGCGGTGGGCTCCTTCCCCTCGACGCCACTCCGGGGAGCCTCTGGCACTCGGTCGGCAACGGCTGGCACGAGATCGGCACCGGCTTCGTCGGCCCGTCCGATCCCTTCACGGGCGTTCTCGCGGTCTTCGGCAGCATCACCTTCTGGTCGCCGTCCACGTCGATCGTCCTCTTCTATTTCCTCGCACTGCCGCTGTCGGCCATCGGCGCCTGGTTCGCGATCCGGCGGGTCACGACGCGCACCTGGGTGCCCGCGATCGGCGCACTCGTCTACTCGGTCTCGCCCCCGATCCTGGCCGCTCTGCACACGGGCCACCTCGGCGCCGCCGTCACGTTCGTGACCCTGCCGTTCCTCGTCCTGGCCCTGTCGTCGGCGCACCGGTCCTGGTCGGCCGGCGCGACTGCATCCCTCCTCTTCGCGGTCGTCGCCGCCTCGACGCCGGTGCTCATCCCCGCGCTGGTCATCGGCTGGCTCGGAGCCATCGCCACGAGGCCCCGGGGGACGCACCGGATGCTCGGCGTGCCGATCCCCGCGATCGCCCTCTTCGTTCCGCTCGCCGTCGCGCAGTTCGGCCGCGGCACCTGGTGGGCGCTGCTGGCCGACCCCGGGGTGCCCTCCCGGACCACACCGGCATCCGCCCTCCAGCTCGCGCTCGGCTCGGCGGAGACCGGCCTGAACGGATGGACCCGCCTGGTCGCCGGAGTGGGAGTGACGGGGGAGACGATGGCCGTGATCATCGTGCTCGCGATGCTGCCGCTGGGCATCCTCGCGATCGTCTCGGTCTTCCTGCCCACCCGCGGTCGCGCGCTCGCCGCGCTGGCCGTCGCTCTCCTGGGCTACGCGACGGCCGTGCTGGCCACCCACGTGCAGATCACCGGTGTCGGGAGCACGACGACATCGATCTGGGCCGGCAGCGGCCTCACTCTCTACTTCGCCGGGCTCGTCGGCGCGGCGTCGATCACCCTGGACCGCATCCCGCGGTTCAGCCCGCCCGTCGGACTCCTGTTCGCGATCGTCGGCGTCGCCGCCTCGATCCCGCTGCTGGTGGCGACCATGCTCGGAACCACCCTCATCCAGCCGAGCAGCGGACGCATCCTCTCGGCCTACGTGACGGCGGAGGCGCAGGTGAAGCCCGAGGTCGGCACGCTCGTGCTCACGCCTCAGCCGGACGGGTCGCTCGGGGTCTCGCTCCAGCGCGGCTCGGGAGAGACCCTCGACGACCAGTCCACGCTCGACTCGACCCGGCAGTCGCTGAATGCGACGTCGCGCGACCTCACGGTGCTCGCGGGCAACCTGGTGAGCCGCAGCGGCTACGACCCCCGGGCGGACCTGCGCGAGCTGGGCATCGGGTTCGTCCTCTTGAGCCAGACCGACGACGGGGGAGCGGGCGACGCGCTCGGCACCCGCGCCTCGGGGGCGCTCGACGGCAACGGCCTCTTCCTCCCCGTCGGCGACACCACCAGCGGCCAGCTGTGGCGCTACACGGACGCGACCGAGACACTGCCCTCGCACCAGCCGGACGGAGCGCTGCGGCCGATCGTGCTGATCGTCTGGGGCATCGTATTCGGATCGGCGCTCCTCCTGGCGATCCCGACCGCGCCACGACGCCGTCGCGCCCGCTCCGGGCCGGTCGAGGCCGAACTGCCCGCCACCACCTTCGACGAGGAGCGAGATGACTAGACGCACCATCGTCCGCACGGGCGTGCGCATCGCCGTGGGCGTCGTCGCCCTCGCCATCGGAGGCGGGGTCGTCGCGGCGGCCACCGTCGTGCCGCTGCCCACCCTCTCGCAGACCCCCGCCGGTCGAGTCGTCACCCCGGTGGCCCTCGACCAGCAGAGGGCCTGCTCCGGGTCGCTCCTGCGCCTCGCCGGCGACGCCTCCGCGTCCGCCACCTCCGTCACGGCTCAGGGCGCGGCATCGACCGCCACCGCCGCGAGCGGGAAGGCCACTCCGACGTCGACGCCGCTGGCCGGAAGCGACGGAGCCGCCTCGAAACCCGAGGTCGTCACCGCCGCGGCTGCGGGCGGCGTGGTCCCTCTCGTGTCGGGGGCGCAGCTCCAGAACGTCTCCGCTCCCGATCTCTCCGGCATCGCCGCCTCACCGTGCGCCGAACCGACGTCGTCGACCTGGCTCGTGGGCGGCTCCACCGAGACCGGACGCACGACCCTCATCGACCTCGTCAACCCCACCGACGTGAACTCCACCGTCGACATCGCGCTCTGGGGCGAGACCGGCACCGTGCAAGGGCCGGGACTCACCGGCATCGTGGTCGCTCCGAAGAGCCAGAAGGTCATCCCCCTCGCCGGGTTCGCCACCGGCCTCGTGTCGCCCGTGCTGCACGTCACCAGCCGCGGCGGGCAGATCACCGCCTCGCTGCAGGAGAGCATCGTGCGCACGCTCCAGCCCGGCGGCGTCGACGTCGTCAGCGCGGCGGCCGCCCCCTCGACCACGCAGTCCATCCCCGGCATCGTCGTGCGCGATTCGGACCAGGTCCAGACCCAGCTCGGCGAGAGCGGCTACGGCGATCTCAAGTCCATCCTCCGGGCGTTCAACCCGGGCACCACCGCCGCCGACCTCTCGATCCAGGTCTCCACTCCGGATGGCACCGGTGCGACCTTCAGCGTCAGCGCCGCCGCGGGCCAGGTGACGGACGTGCCGCTCGACGGGCTGCCCGACGGCGTCTACACCGCGACCGTCCAGTCGACGGAGCCGGTGGTGACCGGTGCCCGCTCGTCGAGCGACCCGACTTCGGGGACCTCCGACCTCGCCTGGGTCGGCTCGGCACCCGCCCTGGACGGGGCGACGCTGTTCACCGTGGCCCCCCTCGACACCGCCGGCGACGCGACCGCCACTCTCACCCTCGCCAACGCGACCGATCGGCCGATCACCGCGAAGATCGCGAGCCCCGGGGTCCCGGCCTCCTCCGTCACCGTCGCCGCGAACTCCAGCGTCAGCCAGTCGCTGGTGTCGGGTCGGAGCGCCACGCTCACCGGAGCGGACGGCCTCCGCGGGGCCATCGCCTACAGCGGCTCGGACGGCATCGCGGCGTACGCGCTGGTCTCGCCGTCGTCGGTCTCGACGCCGGTCACCGTCTACCCGTAGGGGCGTGCATCCCCCGTTTGCTGTCGTTTCTCAGGACAGGCGGTGTCTTGCCCGTCGCTGCTCAGGACACAGGGCTGTTTCCGGCCAGTACTCAGGAGGTCGGCCGGATCCTGACCGGAACGCAGGAGGCCCCTGCTCGATCACCTGAAAACGGGTGTCGGGGCTAGCTCCGGGTCAGAGGACGCTCCGGATCAGCGGTCGCGGAAGCGGTCGGGCGCGAGATCCCACGGGTCCTTGCCCAGCAGGTCGCCGACCGCCCGGAACACGTAGCCCTCGACGAGCATGCGGTGCTGCCACTCCTCGTCGCCCTGCCGCTTGGACTCGTCGAGGTGGGCGAGCCGCTCGATCGGCAGGCGGTAGAGCGTGATGCGTCGGGTCGCCCGATCGACGTGCCACCGCACGAACTCGCGATCGGGGGCAGTGCTGGGCACACCGGCGACTTCGAACACCACGCCCTCGAGCTCGTCCGGCCACAACTCGCGCAGATACGAGGCGGTGGCGGCGGCGAGGTCGTCGAACAGGTCGAGCCTGGTGCGGAGGAACGGCAGGTGCGGGCCTGCCGCGGAGGAACGCAGGCCCCGACCGTGCCGATCGCGGAAAGTCGATCGCCCGGAGGTGCGCACGCGCGGCGTTCTTGCCATTTGCCCATGGTAGTCGTCGCCCTGCGGCGTGCCTGTGGTGGAGGCCGCTCGTGACGGCGGGCGCGGCGGCGGGCGGGGGCCCGGGCATCCCCCGGCCGGAAGCTAAGCTGGCCCGAGATGAACGCGCGATCCTGCAGCAAGGCCACCTGCCAGAACGAGGCCGTGGCGACTCTGACCTACGACTACGCCGACTCGATGGCGGTCGTCGGGCCGCTCAGCACCTCGGTGGAGCCGCACGGGTACGACCTCTGCGCCAAGCACGCCGAGCGACTGTCCGCTCCGCAGGGCTGGCAGGTCGTCCGGCACGTCGTGCTCGGCAACGACTACTGAGGCCGGGGTTTCCCCGTCAGGCTGACCTCCGCCGCCGACGACAACAGGCCGAAACGGGGGATGCACGGCCTCGCGCTCGTCAGCGGCGCGGGAACCCCTGCGGCAGCCCGACCAGAGCCGGTTCGAGCCGGCGGAGGTTCGCCGCCTCGGCGTCGAGCGACCGCGACTCCCGATCGCGCCGCACGGCCGACACCGCGGCCACGAAGGTCTCGGCGTCCACGGCCGGGAGCGGCGACACGAACCGTGAGGCCTCGGCGGCGAGGCCGGCCGCCACCCGCATCCGGCTCGCGGGGACGAGTTGCGGCGCCTGCTGCAGGAACGCCGACAGCCGGCGGGCCAGCGAGTCGGGCAGTCGTGCGACGTCGGCGATCCGGGCCCAGTCGGCGAGCTGCGGTGGGACGCCCCAGACGACCCGGTTCTCTTTCGGGGCGCGCTCGTTCAAGGCGTAGGTGCCGGCCAGCAGGTCGCCCAACCGACGCGATCGACCGTTGAGCAGGCCGACGACGACGGCGATTCCGCCCGTCGTCGTGATGATCTCGAGGAGGCCGACGAGCGCGCGGGTGAACGCGTGCCGGAATCCGATCGCGCCGCCGTCGACTCGGACCACGCGGGCGCCGACGATCAGCTTGCCGAGCGACTTGCCCTTGGAGGCGGTCTCGACGGCTGTCGGCGCGACGATGAGGCAGACGACGATGACGACGACGGAGAGGGCCTTGGCGGTCGACGCGTCGACGAGCCCCCGGGAACTCGCCAGCTGGACGACGACCAGCAGGCCGGCCAGGGCCAGGAGGTAGACGAGGTAGTCGATCAGGACGCCGGTCATTCGCAGGACGAAGCTCGCCGGTCGGATGTCGAGACCGACAGCCTCACCGGTGACGAGCTCGTCGTCGGCGTGCAAGCTCTCGGGCATCGCCTCGAAAGGGGGTGGCGTGACCCGGCGCGCTCGACGACCTGACATACCTAGAATCTAACCAGAATGGACCTCGATTCCTATGCCTCCGCCCACTCCGCCGACTGGCGTGAACTCGACGAGTTGGCGCGCCGTCGGAAGTACTCCGGCGACGAGGCGGACCGGCTGATCGAGCTCTACCAGTCGGGTGCGTCGCAGCTCTCGGCGCTCAAGTCGTCCACCGGTGTCTCCGCGACGAGCGAGCGCCTCTCGTTGTCGCTCTCGCGCGCACGGCTGCGATTCACCGGCGCCGGCCGCAACATCGCCGGCCAGGTGCCCGCGTTCTTCGTGGCGCAGCTGCCCGCTGCTCTGTACCGGGTCCGGTGGCTCTCGCTGGTGATCGCGGGGGTGACCGCGATCGTGGCCGTCCTGTACGCCGTGTGGGCCGCATCCCACCCGGCCGTTCTGGCCACGTTCGGCAGCCCGGCGTTCCGCAAGCAGTTCGCGACCCAGGACTTCGTCGACTACTACTCGAACAACGCCCCGTCGTCGTTCACCGGTCAGGTGTGGACCAACAACGCGTTCATCGCCGCGCAGAGCGTCGCCTTCGGCATCACCGGCATCTACCCGGTCTACCTGCTGCTGACGAATGCGCAGAACGTCGGGCTGAGTGCCGGCGTGCTCGCCGACGAGGGCCGGCTGAAGTACTTCTTCTTGTACATCGCGCCGCACGGGCAGCTCGAGCTCTACAGCCTGTTCGTCAGCATGGCGGCGGGCCTGATGATCTTCTGGGCCTGGATCGCCCCCGGCGCCCGGACCCGAGGGCAGGCGCTCGCCGAAGACGGCCGGGCTCTGTTCTCGATCGCGATCGGCCTGACGATGTCGCTGCTGCTCTCCGGCGTGATCGAAGGATTCGTCACGCGGCAGCCGTGGCCCTGGGCGGTCAAGATCGGCATCGGCACCGTGGCCCTGCTCGTCTTCCTCACGTACCAGTGGGTGGTCGGCGGGCGTGCGTACCGGGCCGGCGAGCGGGGCGATCTCGACGAGTTCGAGGCGGGTGCGACGCAGCTCGTCAGTGGCTGAGTGAGACGTGGGAGGCGCGGCGGTGCTGTGGCGTGTGCTGCCGCGTGTGAGGCCGCGTCTGCCGTTGCCTCTGCCGCTGCCGTCGCGGTTGCCGCTGCTGCTGCCGTCGCGGTTGCTGCTGCTGCCGCTCCTGGAGCGGGTACTGCTGTAGCGGGTGTTGCCGCTGCTGCCCCGCGAGACTCCCGAATCTGCTGACGTTCCGGCTCGCGGTCGGCACATCGTGGAGTCTCGTCAGCGCCGCCGGTGATGCGAGCCCTCGGACGCTCAGGCACGCGAGCGCTTTCGAGGTGCTGGTGTCGCAGGGGGCGCGGCGCCGGGGTGCGGCTGCGCGGGGTCGGGGGTGCGGGTGGAGGCGGCCGGGGTGCGGGTGGGCGCGCCCGGGTACTCGCACCCCGGTTTCCGCCGGGGACCCTTGGTCGACGAGGGTTCGGGGCGGCGATGGGGGTGCGGCTTCGCGGGGCCGGGGTGCGGCTCCGGGCGGCCGGGGCGCCGCTGCAGATCGAGGTGCGGTGCCGGGCCGCGGCTGCGGTTGGGGAGTGCGGCGCTGCTCGCCCGGGGTGCGGCTGCGCGCGCCCGGGGTGCGGGTGGGCGCGCCCGGGCACTGGCACCCCGGTTTCCGCCGGGGACCCCGGGTCGACGAGGGTTCGGGGCGGTGATGGGGGTGCGGCTCCGCGGGGCCGGGGTGGCGCTGCAGATCGAGGTGCGGGGCCGGGGTACGGCTGCGGTTTGGGAGTGTGGCGATGCTCGCCCGGGGTGCGGCTGCGCGTGGTCGGGGGTGCGGGTGGAGGCGCCCGGGGTGCGGGTGGGTGCGCCCGGGTACTCGCACCCCGGTTTCCGCCGGGGACCCCTGGTCGACGAGGGTTCGGGGTGGCGATGGGGGTGCGGCTGCGCGGGTTCGGGGTGCGGCTAGGCGGGCCCGGGGTGCGGCTCCGCGCGGCCGGGGTGCAGCCGAGCTACCCCGACCGGGACACGCCGCGGGCCCGCAGCCAGGCCGCGCTCCGCGGCTACAGGCGACCCGCGGCCTTCAGCGCGAGGTACCGGTCGGCGAGAGCCGGCGGCAGGTCGGCGGGGGAGCCGGTCACCACGTCGGCACCGAGCTGCCGCAGTGCTGCCGAGACACGGGCGACGTCGAGCAGCGCGCGCTCGGCCGAGGCAGCCCGGTAGACGTCTTCTCGCGTCGCCCGCACCTGTGCCAGCTCGGCGAGGGCGGGGTCGACGACTCCGGCCACGACCACGAGGTGCCGGGCGGTCAGTTGGGGCACCGCGGCCAGCAGGCCCCGGGCCGCGCCCGGGGCGTCGATCGTGGTGGCGAGGACGACGAGGGAGCGCTGAGTGGTGATCGACCGCACGAGAGCCGGCACGGTGGTCCAGTCGGTCTCGACGAGCTCGGGTTCGATCGGTGCCATCGTCGTGACCATGCTCGACAGGAGTGCGGCGCCGGTCGCGCCCTGGACACGGCCGCGGACCCGACGGTCGACGATGGCGAGGTCGACACGGTCGCCGGCCCGGGAGGCCAGCGCCCCGAGCAGAAGGGCGCTCTCGAACGCCGTGTCGAGTCGGGGTTCGTCGCCGATGCGGGCGGCGGAGGTGCGACCGGAGTCGATGACGACCACGACGCGGCGGTCGCGCTCGGGCCGCCAGGTCCGCACCATCAGATCGCTTCGGCGGGCAGTCGCGCGCCAGTCGATCGAGCGGACGTCGTCGCCCCGGACGTAGTCGCGCAGGCTGTCGAACTCGGTGCCCTGGCCGCGGATCATCACGCTGGTCCGGCCGTCGAGTTCGCGCAGTCGGGCGAGTCGAGAGGGGAGGTGCTTGCGGGACGAGAAGCGGGGGAGGACCGTCACGGCGCCGGGGAGCGGGAGCGTGGCCTGTCTGCCGGCCAGGCGCAGAGGGCCGATCGATCGGATCGTGACGGCGTCGGCGCGACGCTCGCCGCGACGGAACGGTGTGAGGGTGGTGGTGACGGTCTTCTGGCGCTCGGGGGCGATCGCCAGCGGGAACCGCCCCGGGCGAGCGCCGGCCGAGGGCTGCCAGGCGTCACGAGCCACACCCCGGAGACGACGACGCCCCTCGTTGCGGAGGGTGAGCCCGGCCGCGACGCTCTCGCCGAGGCGGACGGCGGACGGAAGGGCCCGGGTCAGCCGGACGGCGCGGGGCGAGGCGGCCAGTGCGACGTCGAGGGCGGCCAGGACGACGCATCCCACCAGCCACCAGAGCAGCACCCATGGGTCGGACGTCGCCACGACAGGCACCACGCCGACTGCGACGAGCGCCACGAACCAGCCGCTGACGACCACGGTCAGCCGCCGACCCGCGCCGAAGCAGGCCGCCGCGCCGAAGCAGGCCGCCGCGCCGAGGCAGACCGCAGCGCCGAGGCAGACCGCAGCGCCGAAGCAGACCGCCGCGCCGAGGCAGACCGCCGCGCCGAGGCAGACCGCCGCGCCGAGGCAGACCGCAGCGCCGAGGCAGACCGCCGCGCCGAGGCAGCCCGCAGCACCGAAGCACACCGGCGCGCCGAAGGCGTGACGAGCAGAAGCGCACGACCCCGCATCAGATCGGCACCCGCACCTGCTGCAGCACGCTCTGCAGGATGCCGTCGGCCCCGACACCCTCGAGCTCGGCCTCGGGGCGGAGCTGCAGGCGGTGCCGGAGCACGGGCAGTGCCATCGCCTGCACGTGATCGGGCGTGATGCGGTCGAAGCCGGTGAGCCAGGCCCAGGCCTTCGACGCCGACAAAAGGGCCGTCGAACCGCGGGGGCTGACACCGATCTTGACCGACGGGCTCTCGCGTGTGGCGCGGGCCAGGTCGACCATGTAGGCCAGGACGTCGGGCGCGACCCCCACGGCACGGACGGCCTCCTGCGCGGACGCGAGTTCGGCGGCGCCGAGCACCGGCGTCACTCCAGCGGCGCGGAGGTCGCGCGGCGAGAAGCCGGCCGCGTGTCGGTTCAGCACCTCGATCTCGGCGTCGCGCGCAGGGAGCCCGAGCGTCAGCTTCATGAGGAATCGGTCGAGCTGGGCCTCGGGCAGCGTGTAGGTGCCCTCGTATTCGACCGGGTTCATGGTCGCGGCGACGAGGAACGGCACTGGCAGCGGCCGCGAGACGCCGTCGACCGAGACCTGCCGCTCCTCCATCGCCTCGAGCAACGCGGACTGCGTCTTGGGAGGCGTGCGGTTGATCTCGTCGGCCAGCAGGATGTTCGTGAAGACCGGCCCGGACCGGAACTCGAACTCGCCCTGCTTCGCGTCGTAGACCAGCGAGCCGGTGATGTCGCCGGGCATGAGGTCGGGCGTGAACTGGACCCGGGTCGTGTCGAGCGACAACGCATGGCTGAGGGCACGGACCAGAAGCGTCTTGGCGACGCCGGGCACGCCCTCCAACAGCACGTGGCCGCCCGCGAGCAGGGTGACGATGAGGCCGGAGACGGCCGCGTCCTGGCCGACGACGGCCTTGCCGACCTCGTCGCGCACGCGAGAGAACTGGGCCTGGAGCTGGGTGGTCATGAAGGGATTCTCTCGTGATCGGAACGAAGGTCGGGGAAGTCGTCCACAGGCTCGACGGGATCGAGCGCGGACGAGGGGCTGGGGAGAAGAGGTGGCGTCACCGGTCGCGCACCATCCGGGCGACGGCCCGTTCGAGGTCGCGGAGTCCGTCGCTGAGGGAGACGAGCATCCGGTCGTCGGTGGGTTCCGTGTCGACGAGCAGTGATCGCAGCCGCCTCGGGTCCTCCCCGAGCAGGGCGGCCGAGCGGAGCACCACGTCGTCGACGGACGCGTTCCGCGAGAGGCCGAGCTGGGAGGCGAGGCGACCGAGGGTGCCGATGCGGACCTGGTCGAGGGCGTGCATCCTCGCCGAATTCCGCTCGTAGAGGCGCGCGCGGCCCTCCATCGTCTCGGTCGACCGCACGACGACGGGGAGGTTCTCGACCACCAGCGGCCCGAGCCTCCGGCCGCGCCAGACGGCTCCGGCCAGTGCGGCGGCAGCCAGCAGCACGATCGACGGCGTGACCCAGCCCGGCGTCAGGCTGGCGAGAGTGCCCGTGCCGGCCGGCAGGTCGGTGACGCTCGGCAGATACCAGACGAGCGTCGGCGAGTCGCCCAGGAGGCGCAGGGCGAAGGCCGAGTCGTCGTCGTCCGCGACCGACGCGTTCGTCAGCGCGGTCGTGGTGCCGACGACGGTCGTCAGGTGGGATGCCCGGCTCACCTGCACGAGGCCGTACCCACCACCCGAGGCGGCCGGCAGACACTTCACCGCACCGGGCGTCGTCGAGGTGTACCGCACGCCGCTGCCGTTCACCTTCGGCGACGCGGCGAGTGCCGGAAGGTCGCAGCTCGGCGACAGGGTGCCCTTGAGATCGGCCGCACCCGCCTGCGTCCCCGGGGCGAGCACGTCGAGGGCGGTCTGGTCGGCGTTCGCCACGATCGTGTGCGAGCCGAACCCGGCCACCTGCTTCCAGGTCGACCGCACGAGGTAGCCGCTCGCGTCGTAGACGAAGACGGTGGTGTCGTCGGGCGCCACGGCCGCGGCCTTCCGCGTCTGGGCCAGCGTGGAGGTGGTCACGACCCGGATGCCCTGCTGTCGAAGCACCTGCACGACGGCCTTCGCCCCGCCCTGCTCGGCGTTGTCCGGCCCGAGCGCAGCCCCTCCAGTGGCTCCCGAACCGAGCACGATCAGGGCGATCACCACCGCCGCGAGCACCGCCGCTCCGATGGCCACCCAGAACCGGGCGCGCCGCGCTCGAACGGCGAGAGCGGGGGATGCCCGGGGCCCGGTCGCACGGGACGGATCGCGTCTCGGCCGCAGCTCGGTCGCGGTCACGACCGTGCTCCTTCGAGGGTGGAGGCCTGCTGCACCGGCGTGGTCCGTTCGAGCTCTCTGTCGAGGGCGGCGAGCGACTCGTAGGCCGCGGCGCTGCCCGCCCGGTCGAGGTAGCGGACCTCGTCGAAGCGGCGCGCGGCATCGGTCAGAGCCCTGCCGTGGTCGGGGAAGAGGAGCGCGGCTCGCTCGCCGAACGCGTGCGCCGTCGTGCCCGGGGTCACTTCGAGGGCGCCCCGCTCTCCGAGGGCGCGAGCAATGGCCCGGTAGGCCTCGACGACGGCACGCGAGTAGTCGCCGGCCGCCGCGGCCGTTGCCGCCGAGGCGCGAAGGGCCGCTGCCTCGCGGGTGTCGTCGTCGCCGAACAGCGGTGCCTCGACGGAGCCGTGGCGGTTGAAGCGCGGCAGGCCGTAGACGAGCAGCAGGACCACGATGACACCGACGACGACGAACAGCAGGACGGCGATCGCGAGGGCGGGCGCTCCGGAGACCGAGCCGAAGTGGATCGACTCGACCCAGTCGAAGAACGCCGTGGCGAGCCTGTCGATCAGCCCGGGCTTCGACGCCTGGTACTCCTGCTTGGCGAGTTCCTGTTCGAGCAGGCGCCGGGCGTCGCCGGACGAGGGGGTGAGAGGAGCGGTCACCGCCACGGCGCCCCGGGCGCGGGCGGCACCGACGGGGGCACGCCGGGTGCCGTCGACGGGGGCATGCCGGGCGGCGTCGACTGCTCGGGTGAGGCGGGCGTCCGGTAGGGCTCCGGCAACGGCTGCACGCCTTGCGAACGGAGCTCGACGTAGCGCACGAGGTCGAGGTCGAGGCCCTCGCGGCGGATCCGCAGGTCGATGTAGACGAGAGCGATCGCCGCCGCCTCGATGACCGCGCCGATGGCTCCGAAGATGAGGTTGACGACCTGGCCGGCCAACGAGGTGGCGATGAGGGGGCCGAGCGCGGCCGTGTCGAGATCTCCGTTGGGGGAGAGGAGCCCGCCGCCGATCTGCCCGAGGAACGACAGGGGCGCGCTGACCACGCTCGATGCGACCTGCACGATGACGATCGTCAGGGCGATGATCCCGAAGGTCCGCCAGAAGCTCCGGCGGGTCAGGCGCCACGAGCGGGCGATCGCGCGGCCGAGGGTCAGGCGCTCCAGGACGAGGATGCTCGGGACCAGGGCCGTCTTCGTCAGGATCCAGACGGCCAGGGCGATGACCCCGAAGAACCCGACGAGGCCCACGATCACCGAGAAGACGACGCCGGCCGTCCCGCCCGTGATGGCCAGCAGGGCGATGAGACCGATGATGACGGCGGTCAGGACCGCGAAGGCCGCGATGAGGAGGAGGACCCAGCCGACGAGTGCGCCGAGGCGACCTCGAGCCTGTCGGAGCAGACCGCCCAGCCGCATCTTCTCGCCGACGACCTGGTGCGAGGTCTCGAGGACGAACAGGCCCTGGAGGATCGCGCTGACGGCGATCGTCAGAACGAGAGGGAGGAGCAGCGCGCCGAGGGCGCCGGCGAGGACACCCGGGACAGCGGCGTCGCGGTCTTGGGGCAGGGCGCTCGAGAGAGTCGTGTACGCCGTGACGCCGATGCCCGCTCCGACACCGAGCGTGACGAGCAGGACCACCGCCTGGAAGAGGAGGGAGGTGCCGAACGTGGTGCGGGGGTTCCGCCGGAAGACGCGGAACGAGGCCCCGAGGATGTCGCCCAGCGTCAGGGGACGAAGCGGCACCAGCCCGGGTTTGGGCGGCGGAGCCCAGCCGGGAGGAGGCCCGGCGAACGGGGCCCGCTGGTACTGCGGCGGCTGCGGGTACTGCCCGGGCGCGGGGTACTGCTGCGGCGCCGGATACTGCGGTGGCTGAGCCTGCGGCTGCGGCCGACCCTCGGGTGCGCTCGGCGGAACGGGCTCGCCGCCGGCCGGCGCGGCCCAGCCGCCGCCCCCGGGCGCAGCCCAGCCGGCAGGAGTGTCGTCGCTCATGGTGCCCCCGGACTCGTCGTTGACGTCAACCATTCCACAGGGCCGCTGCCCCGGAAAGCCCGCGAACGTGGGACGCGGACGATCCAGCTTCGCATGGGTATTCTGAGCCGTTCGCTAATGTGAGCGTGGCACCGGCGCACCCGCCCCGGTGGACCCGCTTGTGGAGACCATGACCCCGCGCATCCTGGTGGTAGACGACGACCCGGCCCTGTCCGAGATGATCGGCATCGTCCTCCGGTCCGACGGCTTCGAGCCCGCGTTCTGCGGCGACGGCGCCGCCGCGCTCGCCGCATTCCACTCCGAAGCGCCCGATCTCGTCCTGCTCGACCTGATGCTGCCCGGTCTCGACGGCATCGAGGTCTGCCGCCTCATCCGTGCCGAGAGCGGCATCCCGATCATCATGCTGACGGCCAAGAGCGACACCACCGACATCGTCCGCGGCCTCGAGAGCGGTGCCGACGACTACGTCGTGAAGCCGTTCAATCCCAAAGAGCTCGTGGCGCGCATCCGGACCCGTCTCCGCCCCGCCTCGGAGGCGAGCGTCGACGCGCTGGCCGTGGGCGACCTGACCCTCGACGTCGCGGCCCACGAGGTGCGGCGCGGCGACACCATCATCAACCTGACCCCGCTCGAATTCGAGCTGCTGCTCGCGCTCGCCTCGAAGCCCCAGCAGGTCTTCACCCGCGAGATGCTCCTCGAGCAGGTCTGGGGTTACCACTACAAGGCCGACACCCGGCTCGTGAACGTGCACGTGCAGAGGCTGCGGGCGAAGGTCGAGCACGACCCGGACAACCCGCGGATCGTGTCGACGGTGCGCGGCGTCGGGTACCGCGCCGGCGCGACCGCGTAGGGGGCCCATGCCGCGTCTCGCCTGGCGGACCTGGCCCGGATGGCTCCTCGGGCTCTGGCGCAAGTCGCTCGAGTTCCGCACCATCGCCATCACGGTGATCCTCTCGGGCATCGCCGTGACGGTCATCGGCGTCTCGATCTCGGTCAGTATCGGCACGAACGTCTACGACCAGCGCCGTCAGCAGATCGAGGTCGAGTCGGAGCGCGCCACCGTCCTCGCCCAGAACATCTTCGACTCGGCGACTTCCACCGGCACCGGCAACCAGATCGAGCTCGACTCGTTGCAGAACCAGGCGCAGAGCACCATCCTGAGTGCCACTTCGAGCCCCGGGGGCACGAGCATCGCGATCCTGCGCACCCCCGGCCAGACCACGGCGCAGACCATCCAGGACATCGCGAGCCCCGACTTCCCGACCGCCGCGCTGTCGAGCGAGCTGCGCAAGGCCACGGCCTCCAATAGTTCCAAGCTGCACTTCCAGCCCGTCTCGCTCGCCACCAACGCCGGCACCCAGGCCGGCCTCGCGGTGGGATCGACCCTCCAGGTGCCCACCGCCGGACAATACGAGCTCTACCTCGTCTACAACCTGAGCGACGCCCAGAAGACCCTCGCCTTCATGGAGCAGACCCTGGCCATCGGCTCGATCGCCCTCGTGCTCCTCATCGCCGTCATCACCTACATCGTCGTCCGCCTGGTCGTCGGCCCGGTGCGGGTGGCGGCCGAGACCAGCCAGAAGATCGCCGCCGGACAGCTCGACGAACGCATCCCCGAGACCGGTTCCGACGTCATCGCCACGCTGGGGCGCTCGTTCAACGGCATGGCCGACGTCATGCAGGTCCAGATCGAGCAGCTCGCCGACCTCTCGCGCATGCAGCAGCGGTTCGTCTCCGACGTCTCGCACGAACTGCGGACCCCCCTGACGACGATCCGACTGGCCGGCGACCTCCTCTACGACCACCGCGCCGACTTCGACGCGTCCTCGGGGCGCACGGTCGAGCTCCTGCACACCCAGGTGGACCGCTTCGAGCTCCTGCTGGCGGACCTCCTCGAGATCTCCCGATTCGACGCCGGTGCCGTCGAACTCGAGACCGAGCCCGTCAACGTCGTCCGTCTCGTCGAAGACGGCGTGATCGAATTCGAGCCCCTGGCCGACGAAGCCGGGAGCACGATGCAGGTGGATGCCCGGGGCGGCTTCTTCGAGGCGGAGCTCGACCCGCGACGGGTGCGGCGGATCCTCCGCAACCTGCTCGGGAACGCCATCGAGCACGGCGAGGGCAACCCCATCGACGTCGTCGTCGACAGCGACGCGCACGCGGTGGCGATCGGCGTGCAGGACCACGGGATCGGTATGCGCGCCGAAGACGCGGGCCGCGTGTTCGACCGTTTCTGGCGGGCCGACCCCTCGCGACGCCGCACGATCGGCGGCACCGGACTCGGGCTGTCGATCAGCCTGGAGGACGCCCTGCTGCACGGCGGCCGCCTCGACGTCTGGTCGGAGGCCGGCGTGGGCACGCGCTTCGTGGTGACCCTGCCGCGTGTCCGAGGCGGAGCGCTCACGTCGAGGCCTGTGCCGATCGAACCGCCCGACGCCGAAGGAGAGAGCGAATGACCGGCCTAATGCACCCGTTCGGCACCCGGACCGGGGCGAGGGCGCGAGCGGGCCGCGCCGTCCTCGAGGGGCCGGGGCGTGCATCCCGCGCTCGCCGTCGTCTCGGCGTCCCGGGGATCGCCCTGGCGGTCGCGCTGGCCGTAGCCGGGTGCGCCGACATCCCGACGGCCGGACCCGTGCAGACCGGTGGCACCGTGTCCGACACGGTGCAGAACGACGTCGTCTTCTTCCCGAGCGGACCGATCGCCGACAGCTCGCAGTCGAAGATCATCACCGACTTCATCGACGCCGGCACCGGGTCGCAGAACGACTACGCCGTCGCCCGCGAGTTCCTGACGCCCTCGTTCGCCAAGAAGTGGAACCCTCGCGCCGGAGTCGTCGTGCGGCAGGGCACCGGCAGCGTGCAGGAGCAGGCGCCGACGCAGTCGAGTCTGACGGTGTCGACGGCCGCGACGGTGGACTCGAGCGGGCACTACACGCAGGCGGCGCCCTCGACGACGACGCGCCTCATCTTCCGGTTCGAGAAGGTGAAGGGGCAGTGGCGCCTGAGCTATGCAGCAGACGGCATCGTGCTCTCGACCGCCAACTTCGACAACGTCTTCCGACCCCACGCCGTCTACTTCTTCGATCCGACCTACGCCTATCTGGTCCCCGACGAGCGCTGGTTCCTGGCACGAACGTCGACAGCCAGCCGGGTCGCGGCCGCCCTGCTGGCCGGTCCGTCGCCGTGGTTGCGGGGGGCGGTCGCCACGGCGTTCCCGGACGGCACCACGCTCAACTCGGTGACGGCCGACTCGGCCACGGCGCGGGTCGATCTGTCCGAACAGGCGGGCAATGCCGACGAGACGGCCCGCTCCCGCATGCGCGCGCAGCTGGTGGCGAGCTTCTCGACCATCGCGACCGTGAGCTCGGTCGACATCAGCGTCGACGGCGCCGCCCTCTCGATCCCGGCCGACACCGGCAGCGGCGTGGTGCGCGATCCCACCGTCGACGCGCGCCCGCTCGTGCTGACCAAGGGGGTGTTCGGCTTCGCGACGCCGACCACGGTGACCCCGATCGCCTCGCTCAGCAAGACGGTCGCCGGCCTGAAGCCGACCGCGATCGAGCTGTCCACGCGGCAGAACACGGCGGCCGTCGGCACCGACACCGGCGTCTACTCCGTGCGGGAGAACGTCGCCCCGACCCTGGTCGACAGCCGCCCGGGGCTCGTCGATCCGTCACTCGACGACCTCGGTTTCGTCTGGTCCGCGCAGGCCGACTCGCCGCGATCGCTGACCGCCTACGAGCTCGACGGCACCGCGCACGCCCTGTCGATGTCGCTCCCGGCCGACGAGCAGGTCGTGGCGTTCAAGGTGTCGCGCGACGGCACCCGGCTGGTCATGCTCCTCGACGCGGCCGGCACCACGCATCTCTTCGTGGCCGCGATCATCCGCGACTCCAAGCACGCGCCGACAGGGCTCGGCGATCCCCTCGAGCTCACGCCGCCGGCCGGCGACCCCGTCGGAGTGACCTGGGTCGACGACAACACCGTCGCCACCCTCTCGACCAGCACCTCCGGCGACTCCCTGGTGTCCGAACAGGACATCGGCGGCGAGACCACCGACCTCGGCCGGCCCTCCTCGCCCGGGGTGTCGATCGTCGGCGGCAACGGTGTCGACCGGGTGCGGGTCATGACCGTCACCGGCGACCTGCTGGAGCCGCGCGGCAACGGCTGGCAGGACAGCGGGGTCACGACCGACCTGCTGGCGACGCAGCGGTAGGGGCTCTTCTCCCGAGGGGGTTCCACCTCTTCTCCACAGGGGGTTCCGCCGCTTTTCCACAGGGCTGCGCGAAGAGCGAGTTACGCACAGGATGCACGACCCGGGCCCGGCCGGGGCCCCGGTTCGAGCATCCTCGTGCCATGACCTCGCTCGCACCGCCCTCGATCGTCCAGGCCCTCCTCTCGGCCCTCGCCCTCGTCTCGCCCGTCGACTGCGCCGGGTGCGGCCGAGCCGACGTCGAGCTCTGCCCCGCGTGTCGCACCCGTCTGCGCCCCGCACTGCGTCGAGCGGCTCTTCCCGACGGCACCCCGCTCGTCTCGGGGCTCGAGTACTCGGGCGCGGTGCGCGACGTCGTGCTCGCCTTCAAGCAGCAGGGGCGGTGGCGGCTCGGGCGACCGCTGGCGCCGGCGGTGCAGGCCGCCCTGCTCGCGGCGGCCGGTGCGGGGTCGCCGGGGGCCGGGGCCGGTCCGCCCGAGGTCGGGGCTGTTCTGCCCGACGTCGGGGCGTCGTCGGAGGCCGGGGCGCCGCCGGGTGTCGTCGTCGTTGCGGTCCCGTCGTCTGCCGCGGGGCTGCGACGGCGGGGGTACGACCCGGTGCGCGTGCTACTGCGGGCCGCCCGGGTCCGGCCCGCGCCGCGCGGTCTCCGGGTGTCCCGTGCCTCCGGTGTGCAGAAGGGGCGGAGCCGGGCGGAGCGGCAAGCGGCTCGCGTGGGCACCCTGGCGGCCAGTCGACGCCTGACCGGACACCGAGTGGTCGTCGTCGACGACGTCGTCACCACGGGCAGCAGCCTGGTCGAGGCGGTGCGCGCTTGCAGCGCGGTCGGAGCCGACGTGGTCGGGGCGGCGTGTCTGGCCGACACGCCGCTCGTCTCCGAGAGTGCGGCATGAGTTCCCTGCGCCTGCACCGAACTGGCAGAGAGTCGGCGACCAATGGCCGCACAAACCCTGAACAACACGTGACAGGGAGGTGTCCCGTCAGTACGGTGGCGGATACAAGGCGTGAAAGCACTACCGCCTACCAGAACGGCGGCACGCTGAAGTGGCTGGGAGAACGTCATGGACATTTCCGTAACGGGTCGAAACGTCGGCATCACCGATCGGTTCCGCGAGTACGCGACCGAGAAGGCCGAGAAGGTCGGCACACTGGCCACCCGGGCTCTGGCGCTCGAGATCAAGGTCACCCGCCACAACGAGAAGTCCTCCGGGGCGTCGGGAGACGACCGGGTCGAGCTCACGTTGATCGGCCCCGGCCCGCTCGTCCGGGCCGAATCCTCCGGCAGCGACAAGTACGTCGCGTTCGACCTGGCCATCGGTCGTCTCCTCGAGCGCGTCCGCCGCGCGAAGGACCGCACCAAGGTCCACCGCGGGCAGCACCGCCCGACTTCTCTCCACGAGGCCTCGGCCGAAGACTTCAGCCGCGCCGGCGTCGTTCCGGCCTCGGCCGAGACGCTCGACCAGGTCCGCACCGGCACCATCACGCTCGCGCCCGAGGCCGCCACTGAGGCCGAAGACGAGTACTGCCCCGTCGTCATTCGCAAGAAGGTCTTCTCGTCGACGCCGATGACGGTCGACGACGCGCTCTACTACATGGAGCTCGTCGGGCACGACTTCTACCTGTTCACCGACTCCGAGAGCGGTCGGCCCAGCGTCGTGTACCGCCGCAAGGGCTGGGACTACGGGGTGATCGGCCTCGACGACGAGGCGCCTCGCCACCAGGAGACCGAGACCGCCATCCGCGCGGGTCTCGTCGGCTGAGGCGTCCCGCGTCGGCGAGCCGAGCATCCTCGCCTTCGCATCATCACGACCGTGCGGCCACGGTGCTGGGGAGCCTCCCAGTGCCGTGGCCGTTAGGCTTGCTAAAATTGCGGGTCGACATCAGCGCTTCGGTGGTGTCCGCTCATAACCAATGGGAGTTCCGGTGGCCAACGTTCTTGAAAGAGTCCTCCGTGTCGGCGAGGGTCGTACCCTCCGCAGGCTCAAGGCGTACGCGAAGGCCGTGAACGACCTCGAAGACGACTTCAAGACGCTCACCGACGACGAGCTGCACTCCGAGACGGCCGAGTTGCGCGAGCGCTACGCCAATGGCGAGTCCCTCGACGACCTGCTGCCCGAGGCCTTCGCCGCGGTTCGCGAGGCCGCGGGCCGCACGCTGGGCATGCGTCACTTCGACGTCCAGCTCATGGGCGGCGCCGCCCTCCACCTCGGCAACATCGCCGAGATGAAGACGGGTGAGGGCAAGACGCTCGTCGCGACCACCGCCGCCTACCTCAACGCGATCGCCTCGCGGGGCGTCCACGTCATCACGGTCAACGACTTCCTCGCCAGCTACCAGTCCGAGCTGATGGGCCGCGTGTTCCGCGCCCTCGGCATGACGACCGGCTGCATCCTCGCCGGTCAGTCGCCGGCCGAGCGTCGCGAGATGTACGCCGCCGACATCACCTACGGCACGAACAACGAGTTCGGCTTCGACTACCTTCGCGACAACATGGCGTGGCAGGCCTCCGACATGGTGCAGCGCGGCCACTACTTCGCCGTCGTCGACGAGGTCGACTCGATCCTCATCGACGAGGCCCGCACCCCGCTCATCATCTCGGGCCCGTCGTCCGGCGAGGCCAACCGCTGGTTCGCCGAGTTCGCCACGCTGGCGCGTCGTCTCCAGCCCGAGATCGACTACGAGGTCGACGAGAAGAAGCGCACCGTCGGCGTGCTCGAGCCCGGCATCGAAAAGGTCGAGGACTACCTCGGCATCGACAACCTCTACGAGTCGGCCAACACCCCGCTCATCTCGTTCCTCAACAACGCGATCAAGGCCGACGCCCTGTTCAAGCGCGACAAAGACTACGTCGTCATCAACGGCGAGGTGCTCATCGTCGACGAGCACACCGGCCGCATCCTCTCCGGGCGTCGCTATAACGAGGGCATCCACCAGGCGATTGAGGCGAAAGAGGGCGTCGAGGTCAAGGCCGAGAACCAGACCCTCGCCACGGTCACGCTGCAGAACTACTTCCGTCTCTACAAGAAGATCTCCGGCATGACCGGTACCGCCGAGACCGAGGCGGCCGAGTTCATGTCGACCTACAAGCTCGGAGTCGTGGCCATCCCGACGAACAAGCCGATGCAGCGCATCGACCAGACCGACCTCGTCTACAAGAACGAGACCGCGAAGTTCGAGCAGGTCGCCGAAGACATCGCCGAGCGCAACGCGAAGGGCCAGCCCGTCCTCGTCGGCACGACGAGCGTCGAGAAGAGCGAGTACCTCTCGAAGCTCCTCGCGAAGAAGGGCATCAAGCACGAGGTCCTCAACGCGAAGAACCACGCTCGCGAGGCGGCCATCGTCGCCCAGGCAGGCCGTCTCGGTTCGGTGACCGTCGCCACCAACATGGCCGGTCGAGGCACCGACATCATGCTCGGCGGCAACGCCGAGTTCCTCGCCGTGGCCGAGATGAACTCGCGCGGGCTCAGCCCGGTCGAGACGCCCGACGAGTACGAGGCCGCGTGGGACGACGTGTTCACCTCGCAGAAGGCGTTCGTGCAGGAGGAGGCCGAGAAGGTCGTCGAGGCCGGCGGGCTCTATGTCCTCGGCACCGAGCGCCACGAGTCCCGCCGCATCGACAACCAGCTGCGCGGCCGGAGTGGCCGTCAGGGCGACCCGGGCGAGAGCCGCTTCTACCTGTCGCTCACCGACGACCTCATGCGCCTGTTCAACTCGGGTGCCGCTGAGAGCCTCATGAGCCGTGGCTCCGTGCCGGACGACCTCGCCATCGAGAACAAGATCGTCGGCCGCGCCATCCGCTCGGCGCAGTCGCAGGTCGAGGGCCGCAACGCCGAGATCCGCAAGAACGTCCTCAAGTACGACGACGTCCTGAACCGTCAGCGCGAGGCGATCTACGGTGACCGCCGTCACATCCTCGAGGGCGACGACCTGAAAGACCGCACGCAGAACTTCCTCACCAACGTCATCAACGACGTCATCGAGTCGCACACCGACGAGGGCAACCCCGACGACTGGGACCTCGACGCCATGTGGACCGAGCTCGGCACCCTCTTCCCGATCAGCATCACGATCGACGAGGTCATCACCGAGGCCGGCTCCAAGGGCAAGGCCACGCGCGAGTTCCTCGCCAAGGAGATCCTGTCCGACGCCCAGGTGGCCTACGAGGCCCGCGAGGAGTCCCTCGGCGAGTCCGCCATGCGCGAGCTCGAGCGCAAGGTCGTCCTCTCGGTGATCGACCGCCGTTGGCGCGACCACCTCTACGAGATGGACTACCTGAAAGACGGCATCGGCCTGCGCGCCATGGCGCAGCGCGACCCGCTCGTCGAGTACCAGCGCGAGGGTTTCGGTCTCTTCCAGTCGATGATGGGTGCGATCCGCGAGGAGAGCATCGGGTTCCTCTTCAACCTCGAGGTCGAGGTCCAGAGCCAGGTCGGTCACGAGGGTCACGACCACGGTCCGATCATCGCCGCCAAGGGTCTGGGCGAGGGCGAGAACGCCGACGCCGTGCTCAACTTCTCGGCCCCGAACATCGACGGCGAGGTCGAGGTGCGCGACCAGCGCGGCAAGATCGAGAAGGCCGCCACCGCCCGTGCCCAGCGCCAGCAAGAGCTGACCGAAGAGCTGGCCGACCCCGAGATCGCTGCGGCCCGTGCGACTTCCGGGTCGTCCGAGGCGTCCGGGGGCACCGGCAAGCCGGCTGCTCGCGGGGCGTTCGGCCAGTCGACCACGGCGACCGACGAGGCACCCGCCCCAGTGAACCGCGCCGAGCGTCGTCAGCAGGGCAAGAAGAAGTAGCACCCGCTCAGGCCGAGGCCCCGTCCGCTCGTGCGGGCGGGGCCCTCTGCTGTCCGGCCTCTTCGCCAGCTGCCTCGTCGGTTGTGGTGCCGTGAGAGTCCACGTCGTGTCGTGCTGCGACGCCCGGGCAGCACGACGGAGACTGTCGGCCATGCGCGGGTCGGGCCAGCCGTACCGCGGCGCTCGCTCGGGGCCAGGCGCACCCCGGTCGCGCGGAGCCGCACCCCGGTCGCGCGGAGCCGCACCCGGTCGCGCGGAGCCGCACCCCGCACGAGCGCGACGCCCCCTCGTCGACAGGGGGTCGCCGACGGTTTCGGGGGTGCGGGTGCTTCGAGGCGGGCAGCTGCACCCCGCACGCGCGGAGGCGCACCCCGCTCGCACGCCGCACGCAGAGCCGCACCCCGCACGCGCGAACTGGCACCCCGCACGCACGCCGCGCGCGGAGCTGCACCCCGCACGCGCGAACTCGCACCCCGCACGCGGAGCTGCACCCCACACGCGCGGAGGCGCACCCCGCGCGGACGTCTCGACAGCGGGTCGGCAGGGGTTGACGGGGTGCGGGTGCGTGGAGGGCTCCGGACTACAGCACGTGCACGGCCGTCGCCCGCCAGCGCCGGTCGAGCCCCTCGAGACGGACTGCGACGGCGCGGCTGCGGGCTCGCCCGTGGATGACCACCACCGCCTCGACGACGCCGTCCTTCGGCTCGGTCACCCGCACGCTGCCGACCGAGAAGGCGGGCCGCGAGGGCGCCTCGCCGTGGGCGTTGCGCGCCCGCGCCGCGAGGACGACGCGCTTCATCAGGTGCCGGTACACATCGTCGGTCACCCAGCGCGCGAGCTGTTCGATCTCGCGCGCCCCGGCGAGGATCTCGACCATGCACCGGGCGAGGTTGACCACCAGCGGCGCCGGGTCGGGAAGGTCGCGTCGCGAGGTCGGCTGCTTCTCGAAGAAGGCGTCGGGATGCTCGGCGCGGCTGAGTCGGGACCCACCGCCACCCGGGGTGGCCCCGGCGGGTGCGTCGGCGGCCGCGGCCGCAGACACGGCGGCCGCAGAAGCGGCGGAAGCAGCGGGCACCGCAGCCGCAGACACCGCGGCCGCAGCGGGCACCGTCGGCGACGCGACGGCCGCATGACGAGGTCGTCGCACCCGCGTGGCGGGGGAGGGGAGGGGGATCGCGACGCGGGGAGGATCCGCGGGCGCGGGGGAGGACGGGCACATGAAAGCTGCTCTCGCTCGTGAACGGACTGAGCGCACCGCAACGGCGGGCATACCATCAACATATGACATATTGCGGCAATGGCGCGCCGTGATTTCCTTGCTGTGGAGAACTCGACGTGATGAGGATCCGTCAGGCGCGGGGATCGATGTCGGCAATGCTCCCGAAGTCGTGACCGTTCCAGAGCGAGAGACGCCTCGCCTCTTCGTACTTCGCGTCGATGAACGAATCCAGCTCGATCGCTTCTATCCGCCACGCGTCGTCTCGACCGACGCGAATACCGCGGAGCTCGCCCGAGACCAGAAGGTGCTCGACCTCGGACACCTCTAGACGAAGCGACTCCGAGACGTCCTCCACCGTCAGGAAGCGCCGCGGCGGAACCGGCCCGGTCTCAGAAGTCATAGGTCGATTATCGGCCTGGGGGGTGAGGAATCGGCAAGTACGAGTTGTCCACAGGCCCGGGCTCGCGCATCCTCCGCCCCTCCGGGTCCGGTTAGGCTGGCTCTCGTGTCGACGCTCAGTGATCTCGTTCTCGCCCAAGGCCTCTCCAGCGAGGCCGACGTCGAGTGGCTCCACCTGCTCGTGGGCGACTGGCAGCTGCTGGCCGACCTGGCCTTCGCCGACATGGTGCTCTGGGTGCCCACGCACGAGGGCAGCTTCGTGGCCGTGGCCCATGCGCGGCCGTCGAGTTCGGCGACCCTCTTCTACCGCGACTTCGTCGGGCAGGAGGTGCGTCCCGAGTGGCGCACTCAGATCGGCCAGGCGTACGAGACGAGTCAGATCGTCGACTCGGCTGCTCCCGACTGGTACGAAGAGACCCCGACGCGCGTCCGCGCCGTGCCCGTGCTGCGTCGCCTGAGCGCCAGCACGGCCGAGGTCAGCGAGTCGCCCATCGCCGTCATCACTCGCCACACGAACCTCAGCGAGGCCCGCACCCCGAGCCGTCAAGAGCTCACCTTCAATCAGTGCGCCGACGACCTCTTCGCCATGATCGCGGCCGGCGACTTCCCCGACATCGGGGCGCCGACCGGCCCGCGCCGTGGTGCTCCCCGCGCTTCCGATGGTCTGCTCCGCCTCGACACCGACGGCGTCGTCGTGTTCGCCAGCCCGAACGGGCTCTCCGCATTCAACCGCATGGGTTTCGTGGGCGAACTCGAGGGCGAGTCCCTGGCCGAGGTCACCACCGGCCTCCTGCAGGGCAAGATCGTCATCGACGAGTCGTTGCCGCTGGTCGTCACGGGGCGCGCCCCCTGGCGCACCGACGTCGAGGCCAAGGGCGTGACCGTGTCCCTCCGGGCGATCCCCCTCCGTGACAGGGGCGAGCGAATCGGCGCCGTCGTCCTCTGCCGCGACGTGACCGAGCTGCGGCACCAAGAGCGCGAGCTCATCACGAAAGACGCCACGATCCGCGAGATCCACCACCGGGTCAAGAACAACCTGCAGACGGTGGCCTCGCTCCTGCGCATCCAGGCCCGTCGAACCCAGACCGACGTCGCGCGCGATGCCCTCAATCAGGCCATGCGTCGAGTCGCGTCCATCGCCGTCGTCCACGACACCCTCTCCGAGGGGCTGAACCAGAACGTCGACTTCGACACCGTCTTCGATCGCGTGCTGCTCTTGATCGCCGAGGTGGCGTCCAGCCACAACACGACCGTGCGGCCGCAGTTCACCGGCAGCTTCGGCGACCTGCCCAGCGAGTACGCCACTCCGCTCGCACTCGCGCTGACCGAGCTCGTCACGAACGCGGTCGAGCACGGCCTCGACGGGCGCGACGGCGACGTCGAGATCGTCGCACTCCGCACCGACGACGAGCTCACCGTCAAGGTCCGCGACAACGGCGTGGGTTTGCCCGAGGGCAAGGTCGGCTCCGGTCTCGGCACGCAGATCGTCCGCACGCTCATCCAGGGCGAGTTGAGCGGCACCATCGACTGGCACACGCTCGTCGGGTCGGGCACCGAGGTCACCATCGAGGTGCCGCTGCGCTTCATGGTCGACTCGGCGTAGGCCTCGTTCGGGCCGTAGCGCGCAACGCAGCCGCTTGGGCACGCCGCCGCCCGTAGCACTCAAGTCAGTCGCTCAGTCGGCCCGCAGCCGCTCGGGCAGCCCGCGGCCGCTCGGGCACATGCGCACGGCACGAACACACGGCCTAGGCGGTGTGCTTATGCCGACCCGGTGTGTTCGAGCACAGTTTCCGGCCCGGCCCAGCCCAGCCCGGGCATGACGAAGGGCGCATCCCCCGAACCCGTCATGGCCCGTGGGATGCGCCCCCCGGCGCTGCTCTGAAGCTATGGAGTTGTGCTGCTTGCGAGGTGCCTGACGGCGAACCCGCTAACCCGCGAATTCGCGAACCGGCGAACCTAGCTGGCGCGGCGGGCGCGAGCAGCGCGGCGCTTGAGGGCGCGGCGCTCGTCTTCGCTCAGGCCGCCCCAGACGCCGGAGTCCTGAGACGTCTCGAGTGCGTACTGGAGGCAGGTCTCGGTGACGGTGCAGCGGGCGCACACGGCCTTGGCCTTGTCGATCTGGTCGACCGCGGGGCCGGTGTTCCCGACGGGGAAGAAGAGCTCCGGGTCTGCGGTCAGGCAAGCGGCCTTGTCACGCCAATCCATCTATGGGTACTCCTTTTTGAATCTGAACCCTCGAAACTGAATCCGAGCAGCACAACGTACCGAAGCGCGCGAGTTCATCGCGGGTTCCGGAGGGGGGAAAGAAAAGAATTCGGGAGGCGCGCACGACGACGTGAACGTCACTTCAACCTCGAATATGGTCGCATACTGGTGTGACCAAATCAAGGGTTTAGTGAGGACAGAACGCGTGACCGAACCAGTTCCCAGCACCGCATCAGGTGACGGAAAAAGCTCGACGACACGCCGACGCCCCCTTCTCTTCTGGGTCATGATCGTGCTTCTGACGGCCGAGTTCGCGGTGATGGCCGTGGCGACGGTCTTCCTCGTGGTCGAGATCATCACCACGCACCCGGATTCTTACGCCTCAGGTGTCGCCTTCATCGTGCTGGCCCTGGTCGCCACCGTCTGGCTCGCCTACATGGTCATCGGGGCGCTGCGCGGGCGGGCATGGATGCGCGGGGCGGCGATCGTCTGGCAGGTCATCCAGTTCGCGATCGGCATCGGTTGCTTCCAGGGATTGACGGCGACTCCGGCGATCGGGTGGTTCCTGGTCGTCCCGGCAGTGCTCGTGGTCGTGCTGCTGTTCACGCGCCCCGTCGTGGAGCGGACCGCCGGGCGGAGCTGAGCGCGCGGGGTGGCCCGCCGGTGACCTGACGAGGTTCGGCCATGCCGCACGCGCCGCGGACGTGGTGCGTTGGCCGAACCGCGTCGGGTCGGTCGCGGTCGAGGGTGCTGGGCGGCGACTCCAGAACGTGCACGCGCGGCGCCGCCAACCGCGCGACCGCCGCACCGCCCTACGCGTCGAGCCCGAGCTTCTTCCGCAGCGACTTCACGTGCCCGGTCGCTTTCACGTTGTAGAGCGGAAGCTCCACGACGCCGTCCTCGTCGACCACGATCGTCGACCGGATCACCCCCGTCACGGTCTTGCCGTAGAGCGACTTCTCGCCGTAGGCCGCGTACTCCTTGTGCACGACGAGCTCGGGATCGCTGAGCAGCGGGAAGTTGAGCCCCTGCTCGTCGCGGAACTTCTGCAGTGCCTCCGGCCCGTCCTTCGACACCCCGAGCACCTGATACCCCGCCGACTTCAGTGAGTTGATGTTGTCGCGGAAGTCGCACGCCTCGGTCGTGCACCCCGGCGTCGACGCGGCCGGGTAGAAGTACACGATGACCTTCTGGCCCCGGAAGTCGGCCAGCGAGACGGACCTGCCGGTCTCGTCGGGCAGGGTGAAGGCCGGGGCGACCTCACCCTTCTCGAGGCGGGCGGATGCGAGGGTCTCGGCCATGGTTCTCCTTCAGGGGCGGGGCGCAGGTGGGGCAGGGGCGGAGCGTGGGATGCACGTTCCCGGTGGTGTTCAAAGGCGCTCGAATCTCATGCTAATCTTGATCCTCGGCTGCGGAAGTTCACTCTCCACAGGCCACGCACCTCTAGCTCAATTGGCAGAGCAACTGACTCTTAATCAGTGGGTTCTCGGTTCAAGTCCGAGGGGGTGCACCCAGTAACTACAAGGGTTTCGGCGGTTTTGCCGGGGCCCTTGAACTGTTTCAGGCGTCCAATGTGTGCGATGTGTGTGCAACGCCTCGTCTCGGCGGCAACATGGCCTCTGCTGCGTCGGCCGCTGCACGGTTCGCATCCGTCAGCAGATGGCTGTACAGGTCGCTCGTGACAGCGATGGTGGAGTGGCCCAACCGCTTGCTGACAACCGCGATGTCGACGCCTCCCGAGAGCAGCAGAGACGCGTGTTCGTGGCGCAGCTTGTGAAAGGACATGTGGGGGAGTCCCGTCTTCGTCACGAGGGTGTCAAAGGTGCGGCTGATGTACTCCGGGATGAGCGGCCGGCCGTCCTCGTAGGTGAACACCCACCCGTTGTCCTGGTAGGCCGCCCCCCATGCGTCATGCTCCTGCTGCTGGCGTAGCTTCCACGCGAGAAGGGCTGCGACCGCCTCGCTGCCGAGTGACACCCGGCGGTCCTGCCCGGAGTCCGTCTTCACGGCACCCTCGAGGACAACCTTCCCGACCTGGACGCGCTGCTGGCGGACGACGAGTTCACGTTTGGTGAAGTCCACGTCCGCCCACCGGAGGCCGGCGACCTCGCCGCGGCGCAGACCCGTGTAGATCGTCAGTTCGTAGAGCGGCCCGACCCTGACGAGCGCGGCCGCGTCGAGGAACGTGCGGACCTGCTCCGGCTCCCAGATCTTCGCCTTCGTCTTCGATGCGGCCGGGAGAGCGATCTTGGCCGCGGCGTTGAAGTCGACCAGGTCAAGCCTCTCCGCAGCGCTCAGGGCGCTCGACAGGGTGGCGTGGATCCGGCGAATGGTCGTTGCGCCTCGCCCCTCTGCCCGCAGCGTCTGGATGAAGCGGTCGACGTGCGACTTGCGCAGCTCGGAAAGCTTGACCGCGCCGAGGGCCGGGATGATGTCGTTCTCGAGGTAGGCACGGTACTGGTGCCCGGTGGAGGGGCGGAGTCCGTCCAGGAGGCGCCGGTCCAGCCATGAGGGCAGGTACACGCCGAGGGTGACTTTCTGGTCGCCTTTGTAGCGTCCGGTGGCGAGCTGGTCGACGACCTTCGCTCGCTCCTGCTGCGCTTCCCGTTTGGTCGTGAAGCCCATCTTTCGCACCTGCACCCGCTTGCCGCTGCCGGCGTGCGTGCCGCCGGAGACGGCGAATCCCCACGAGCCGTGTTTCGAGTCGGAGATCAGGACGGGGCAGGCTGCAGCACGCTGCGTCTGGGTGGCGCGATCGGGGAGTGGCCCGTAGGCCTTCCCTGCCCCGTCACGGCAGCCGCAGCGGCGGTAGATGTCAGCCACGGGCCTGCTCCTCAGCCTGCGCTTCGGCCGCGTCGATGGCGCCGAGCATGTGCGCCACGATCTCGTCGATCGTCCTTGGTACCGTTGAATCGTTCACGTTCTTGCCTCTCATCAGGTTGTCGTGGGCTGGGCTCTCGAGGTGCTTTCTTCACTTCGGGGGCCCTTTGTTCTGCCGTCAGCCTTTCGACTCTCCGGCCTTGCCTGGGGTTGAGTCCCCTAGGAAGTTTTTGTGGCGTGCGGTCTGGATCCACCGCCGCATGGTGGGTTCTGAGACGTGCCATGCCGCTGCGAGGTTCTTCGTTGGGGCTCGTGGGTAGCGCGTCACGGCATCCCGGTATGCGTCAGCAACGGACCGGAAGTGGTCGTCGGCGTACTCACGCATGCGGACACGCGGGGGAGCGGCCGGCGTCTCGTTCAGGATGCGGTTCGCCTCCTCGTCCCAGTCCTTGACTTTCATCACTGCCTCGATGAGTTCCGGCATGCGGATCTGACGGAGGGTGCGTGAGGAGATCTCTACGTCAGCCAGCTCGTGACCTTCCGTCAGGGCGCCGACGACGAGCCCGCGGCACACGAAACGGCCGTCAGGCGCCTTGCCCAGGGAGACCCAGACCGGAGGGACGTTGCGGTCGGCAGGGATGTCAGCCTCAAGCCGCACCCAAGTGCGAGATCTGACGACGCGTTCCAACTCGGCGGACGCCTCGCTGTTCGCGGGGAACAGTCCGTCTGGGAACCACTCGGGCTTGATCTCGACCATGCGCCCACTGTACCGATTCTGATACCAGTGCACAACCCAATCGGATACATGTGCACTGTTGACGGCGGGTTCCACCCTGGACTCCACTAGTGAGTACCAACGAAAGGGCGGTGCACCAGTGATCGAGCTGATGAAAGAACTAGAAGCAGCCAGACAGCTTCCCCCTCCGCGCCTCGCTCGAGAGATCCGAGCAGCCGCCGGAGTCTCCCAAGCCCGCATGGCCGAAACCCTCGGCGTCCAACGCGTCACAGTCGTCCGCTGGGAGAACGGCACCCGGCGCCCCCGCCGCGAACACCTCGTCGCCTACGTCGCCCTCCTGCAGTCCCTCCAACGAGTGAGTGCGGCATGACCCTCGACGACCTTCGGCAGCGCGCCACCATCTCGCTCTGGCCCGAAGCCGCCGGCCTCCTCGGACTGTCCAAGAACTCCGCTTACGCCGCAGCGAAAGCCGGCCAGATCCCCACTCTGCGACTCGGGCAGCGGTACATCGTGCCCGCTCCCGCACTGCTCAAAATGCTCGACCCCGACTCCGCCGTCTGATCCCCCACATGATCGCAAAGGCTCGTAGCCATCCCATGACCCAGAAGTACCCCGCCCGCATCCACCTCACCGAACCCGCCGAACGCTACATCGACCAACTCGGCACCGACCTCATCCTGGGGAACGTAGAGCTGCACCAGCTCCCACCCTCGCTCCTCCAATTTCACGTCATCGCCTTCAACGAGGGCAGGGCTTCGCTCAGCGGGGCCACCGACACGATCGAGCGCCTCGAGTTCGAATGCGATCGCCTCTATGCCGAAGTGTGCCGAAGGATCCCGCCCAAGGAACCGACAGGGGAACCCGGCTGGCACACCTTCGCGCAGTGGCAGAAGATCCGCGCCGACATGGCAGCCGAAGCCGGAGGCCAATTCACGGGCGGCTCCCTCGTCGAAACGTGGGTGGCCGCATGAGCGACACTGCACCCGCCGAACGCACCCTCACCCTCACGCCCCTCGAGACCGTCGAAGCGGAACGGCAAGTGTTCCTCTGGAACGGCCGCATCCCCATGGGAACCGCCACGATCTTCGCCGGCCGAGGAGGTGAGGGGAAAAGCACCTTCAGCCTCTGGGTCGCCAGCCATGTCACCCTCGGCACTCTCGAAGGCGAGTACAGCGGTCAGCCCGCCACCGTCCTCCTCGTCGGCCACGAAGACGACCTCGGCACCGTCGTCAAACCCCGGCTCATCGCAGCAGGCGCCGACATGACCAGGGTCTTTTCCGTCACCATCAAGACTCAACTCGACGGCCTCGAACTCACCGAAGTGCCATCCCTCGTCCAAGACCTCGGCCGCATCAGGGAAGCGATCACCACCACCGGGGCCCGACTCATCATCGTCGACCCGCTCACCTCCATGATGGACGGCGCCAACCTCGACAAGACCGCCGACGTCCGCAGGGTCCTCAACCCTTTCACTACCCTCGCCGCAGAACTTAACGTCGCCATCGTCGCCCTCATGCACTTCCGTAAGGGGCAAGGCGACACCCGAGACCTGCTCTCCGGCAGCCACGCATTCCGCGACACCGCCCGCAGCGTCATCCTCTTCGTCACAGACGAAGACACCGGCCAACGAGTCGCCACCGTCGACAAGTCCAACTACTCCGAGACCCGCGGCGACTCCTTCGCCTTCAACCTCGTCTCCACCCTCATCCCCACCAACGACGGCACCGACACGTCAGTCGCCCGAGTCGACTACCTCGGGGACTCCACCATCAGCGTCACCGACATCGTCAACAAACCCGACGACGTCGACCTCGGAGAAGAAATTGGCGCAGTCGTCGAGTACGTCAACCGGCACCCCGAAGGCGTCAAACCCGCCGACGTCGCAACCGCAACCAACCTCGACCCCAAAGCCGTCCGCACCTACCTCTCACGAGCAGCCCACCGCGGACTCATCGCCAAGGCCGGATACGGGCACTACACCCCAAGTGCAACAGCCCCGTCAGTCCGTGCACTTGTGGCACCTGTTGCACCTGTTGCTCTCAACCCCCTAAGTGCAACAAGTGCAACAGAAGCAACAGCGCAACAGCAGCAACACCCTGTTGCACTCTGCCGCTCATGCGGCTTCCCACTCAGCCCCGCAATCGCCCACCACGGCATCCACCCCACCTGCGACACAGGAGAAACAGCATGACCAAACCCCGAACCGCCCTCGCCAACTGGCTCGACGGCTACACCAACCGTGCAGGACAGAACATCGCCCAAGCACTCCACAACCTCGCCACCGACATCGGCCTCCACGACCACGAAGAGAGTGGCGAGCCCGGTGTCCTCGCGGTTGGTGCCGAGTCGTCGAACCCCGCACGCGACGGACTGAGCACATCGCGTGCACACGACCAGGGAAAGTCCCGGTCAGAGACCAGCGCAACTGATACCGAATCAGGTGCGACCGATGACTAACGCGAGGAGTGAGAGGGTCGCAGCGTCGGCAGGGTACGGCCGTGCGATGGCTGTCCTCGAGCATGACAACCCGGAGATGGCCGCAGCGATCCAGACTTACGTCACCGCCCTGCATGCTGAGGCTGCCGGCCATCGTCTCGCTGCTAAGCCCGGTCCCATCCCGGATCCGTTCACCATCCCGGGGCAGGTGCAGGCATGAGCGCCGCGGAGAAGTGGGTCCCTGAGTTCGAGGGGCAGCGGCCACCGTTCGAGGCCGGCAACATGCTTGCCCTCAAGTCCGGGTGGCGTTCCCCGCGCCTGGTCGGGCCCATCGCTGAGGAGCTGATCGCGGCCATCCTCGAGGACCCCCACACCGACTACCTGCGGGAGGCACGCTTCCGGCCGGCCGTCATCGCCTGGGCTCAGGTCGAGGCACGGGTGGCCCTGTACGAGCGGTACATGGAGGGCATGAGCATGGAGCAGCGGTTGGAGAGTTCGCAGGGGCGGACGTCCCCGGAGGAGCAGTTGCGCCGGCTGGATGCGAACGCGCTGACGCACCGTGGGCGGCTGGGGTTGGACCCCCTGTCGGCTGCTCGCCTCGGCAAGGACATCGCGGCGACTCGGGTGGATCTCGCTTCGCTGCTCGCGGACGAGCGGGATGCGGATGGGGGTGCACCCCGTGGGGCTTGACCTTCGTGGGGCGGGCACAGACCCGGGGAAATTTGCGGCACTGATTCTGGGGCAGCCTCTTTTTGACTATCAGGCGGAGGTGGCTGGGTCGGGGGCGACGGTTCGGGTGATGTGTGCTGGCCGGCAGGTGGGGAAGTCGTTCCTTCTGGCGGCGTTGGCGTTGTTTGAGGCGACGACTCGGCGCAACATCACGGTGTTGTTCATCAGTGCGGGTGAGGAGGCTGCGAAGCGGCTGTTGGGGGAGTGTTCCCGGTTGGTGTCGTCGTCGGCTGGTTTGGATGGGTCGATCGTTGAGGAGACGAAGACCATGCTCCTGTTCTCGACGGGGTCTCGGATCATGTCGGTGCCGGCGTCGGAGAAGCAGATCCGTGGAATCAGCGCCGACCTGCTGGTGATCGATGAGGCTTCGTTCGTGCCGGAGGAGATCTGGGTTTCAGCTCAGCCGACGACGATCGCTCGTCCTGGGGCGCGGATCATCCTGGCGTCGACCCCGTACTTGTCGGATCACTTCTTCAAGCACATGTGGGATCAGGGGATGCGGTCCCCGGACGCTTACGTGCGGTCGTGGCATTGGCCGTCGAGCACGTCCCCGTTGGTGACGGATGAGACGTTGGAGGGGGTGAGGCGGGGTATCAATCCGATCCGGTTCGCTCGGGAGTACATGGCGGAGTGGCCGGATGGTTCGGGGTTGCTGTTGACGGCTGACGAGTTGGAGCAGTCGGTTCTGGATTACGAGATGGTGGAGCCGGAGCGGGCGTACGACTTCCACGGGTTTGCCCCGGTGGGTAGTAACGGCCTGGTGCTGCCGCCGCAGGTGAGTGCTGGGGTGGACTACGGGTCGCAGCATGACGCGAACGCTCTGGTGCTGTTGGGTGCCCTGGATGACTACGGGGTGAACTACGACGTGGGGGCGCTGTTCCGGGAGCAGACGACCGAGGATCACATCTTCTTCGTTCCGTGGCTCGAGTACCACCACCGGATGACGTACCACGACTTCGCTGCCCGAGTTGCTGAGGTGGGGAAGGGTTACAACATCCGCATGATCGCGTCGGAGACGAACGGTGTCGGTGCCGGCGGTCACGAGTTCATGGTCATGGCAATGCTGCGGGCGGCAGAACGGGGCGAGCTTGCCTCGAGGTTCGATGTGTCGGGTGGGTGGTACACCAGTGGCACGTTCGTGGCGCCTGTATGGACGGACAACCGCCGCAAGCAGGCCCAGTTCGGCCGACTGAAAGGGATGTTGCAGGCGGGCACGCTGGTGTTGCCGCGGCATGCGGAGTTGTTGAAGCAGTTGTCGTCTTTGGAGATGTCGGAGACGGCTGCGGGTTCGATCTCGATCAGCGTCCCGGATCGGGTTGGGCATGACGACCTCGCGATGGCTCTGGCGCAGGCGTTGATGAATATTGCGACTCCCGCGATGATGTCCGGTCAGCGGTTCAGGCAGCAGCCGTCTTGGGCTTCGTTCACGGATCTCGCCACCGGTAAGCGAATCCCGGATGCTCCTCGAGTGCTGCATCCGTTGAACTCCTCCGTGTGGAACTGGGGCTCACGTGGGGCGGAGCGGGAGCAGCCCGTATGAGCGCCTTCGAGGTCGATGTTGACGGTCGTGTTCTGGGTGATGCGGAGGCGTTGCGGGCCGTCACGTCGTGGATGATGCGGCACTACCAGGAGGACGTCCGGGGCAGGTCGGGGCCGCGGACGGGGGTGCTGATGGACTTCATTTACGCGTGTGGGGAGTCGGTGCGGATCCGTGAAGCCACGGGGGTTCCGTCGACGGAACTCATTCGGAGGGCGCCTGAGAAAGTTGAAGTGTCGATTGACGAAGCCGCTCCTCGGTTCGGCTACTCACCTGAATACCTTCGAAGGTTGGCGAGGGCTGGACGGGTGGGTAGTCGGAGGGTGGGCCGGGTTTGGCTGATCGACATCACGAACTTTCTTGAGGAGACAGCATGACGAAATGGATCAAGAACGAGGACGGGGCGGTTCACTCCGTGTCGGACGAACTGGCCGCAGTCGGTGTGCTGCAGAAGGGCTGGGTCGAACTTTCGGAGGACGAAGCGCGGGAGGCGCAGCCGCAGCTCTTCGGCGTACCGGATAAGGACGTCGCCTACCTGGCTGCGATGGAGGTCAGCCCGGGCGTGGAACTCGACCCCCAGGTGCAGGCCGTTCAGATGCACGACGGTGGCGGACCGCAGTCGTCCATCCCCGAGGCGCCGTCCATCGGTCGGGTCGGGAAGATCGATCCCCGCCAAATGGATGTCCTCGTGGACGGGTCACCCACGACGAACTGGCGTGAACTGCACCCCGTCGAGGAAGCCCACAGCCGATGAGCGGCCGTACGGCGACCGTGGAGCTGTCGCCGGCTGAGATCGTCGAGGCTGCGGATCGGGAGATCCAGGAGGCCGAAGCCCTCGCGTTGACCCTCGAGGAGAAGGTTCGCAGCGGCGACGAGACCGTGAAGTATGAGCAGATCGAAAAGGCTCGGGGCCTCAAGCGGTTCGCAGAACTCCGCAGGGAGGCGGCCCAGGCGAAAGCCGAGGCGCTCGCAGAGAAGCTCGAGCGCGACAAGATCAACGGCCTCCTCGCGGAACATCTCCCCGGCGCCCAAAGCGTCGACGCGGAGATCGAGGGTCTCCTCGTTCAGGCTCGGCAGTTCGTGGACCAGGCGCTCGCTGTGGCTCGGAAGCATGACCGCCATGTGTTCGCGATCGCGCTGGCAGCGACGTCGGCCGGCAACGAGTACCACCCGGAGTCCAACCCCGAGATCATCGGTGAATCCCGCCTCCCGGAGTTCACATGGTTCGAGACCCGAGGGCAGCGCGCCGAGACCCTGTCGCCGGGTACCGTGCTCACGCGCCTCTTGAGCCCGTACCGAGACACCATGAGCGCGTCGCGCCGATACACCGAGATTCGCGAGGCGACCCGCGCATGAACGACTTCGGATTCTCCGTGCCTCATCGGACGGCCACGCTGCAGGGTGACTCGAAGGTCATCACCCGGCAGCAGCTCCGTGACCCCGCGTTCTACGCCCTCGTCAAGGACGGAGTGCTCAACGGCACCATCCAGGTCCTCGACGGCCGCTCCGACGTCCTGGACGTCCACGGGGTGCCGTTCAACCTGAGCGACGAAGACGGCAGGCAGCAGCTCGCCAAGTCGCAACGCGCCTGGGTCGGAGTCGACGAAGACCCCATCGCCCGCTCTCTGACGAAGGAGGGCTAGATCATGGCCGGTCCGGTCACCGAAGGCTCCATTGTCGCGAAGCTGAAACTCGACTCCTCGGACTGGAACCTTGAGTTGAACAAGGCTGAGGAGAAGGCCCGCGCTCTCGGCGCGATCAGCCCGAACATCAAGGTCACGGTCGAGTCCGCTCAGGCGATCGCGGACCTCGCCGCGGTGCACGAGGCAGCCCTTCGCGCCGGCGGCGACACGACGATCCGTGTGAACACGGAGTCCACAGGTGCAGCGGTTCACGCTCCGGGGGACACGTCTTCGACGAACACGGTCGACACTCGTGTCACGGGTGAAGCGTCCGTGGTGGCTCTGACGGCTGCTGAGGAGGCGCTGCGGCGTGCCTCGGCGGAGGCTGCGGCCGCGAATGACGTGAATGCGGCGTCGATGCGTTCCGCGGCTGTCGCTGCGGCTGAGGCTGCCGCCGCGCAGGATGCTCTCGCTCTTGCGCAGCAGCGCGCCGCCACTGCCGCCCGCGAGCAGGAGGCGTCGAACCGTCAGCAGGCGGCGTCCCAGAACACGGTGACCGAGTCGGGCCGTGGCATGCAGGCGCAGACGGCGTTCATCATCGCCGGTATCGCCGCCCTGGTCGCCACGGCCGGCCCCGTGGCCGGGTGGGCGGTCGGTGTCGCTGGTGCCCTCGGCGCCATGGGTGCCGCCGGCATCCTCGCCGTGTACGGCATCTCGCAGGAGATCAAGTCCGGGACCGCGGTCGGGCAGGCCTACCAGGCCGGCCTCCAGGGGCTCAAGCGGGATCTCGACGTCCTCGGTGCCACTGGCGCCGGCGCGTTCCTGTCGTCCTTCCAGCAGGGCGTCACCAGCATCAACAAGGATCTCCCGCAGCTCAACAGCATGGTCAGCCAGTTCGGCGGCATGCTCGGCGGGACCGTCACCACCGCCTTGCAGGGCGTCCTGAACGCGATCCGCATCCTGAACCCCCTGTTCGTGCAGGCCGGCGGCTACATTCAGCAGGTCGCGGCCGGGTTCCTCTCGTGGACGCAGAACGGCGGGCTGCAGCAGTTCGCGAACATGGCGCAGGCCACGTTCCCCTCCGTCGTGAACATGATCGGTGAAGTCCTCAACGGGGCGATGGATCTCGTCGGAGGGCTGCAGAGCATGGGGCCTGCGGTCCTGATGACGGCGACGGCCATCGGCCAGTTCGCCTCATTCCTGGGAATGCTCGGTCCCGTCCTTGGGCCGGTTGCCGGCGGGGTCCTCACCGCGGTTGTGGCCTTCCAGGTCCTCGACACGGTCCTTCCCCTCGCGAGCAAAGCCATCGCGCTCTTCAGTGCCGAAACGGAAGCCTCCCTCGGCCCCGTGGGTTGGGTTGTTGCGGCAGTCGGCCTCGCCGCGGCCGCCTTCATCGGAATCGCCGCAGCCACCCACCAGGCAACCCAGGCTCAGGTCGACTACACGGCAGCTGTACAGCAGGACTCCGGCGTCATTGGCGAGCATGTGAAGGCGCAGACGGCCAAAGCGCTGGCCGACGCTGGCGCGTTCAAAGCCGCGACGTCCCTGGGAATTGCGCAGTCGACTCTCACCCAGGCAGCGCTTGGTTACGCGCCCGCTTTGGCCACGGTCAAGGCTCATACGGACCTCGCCGCGCAGTCGTACGCGAAAACTGTCGAGGTCACGGGACAGCTCAACGGTTCCTCGCAGGTCATGACGCAGAAGCAGAAGGACTTGAAGGCCGCTGTCGACACCGTCACGTCGTCGGTGAACGGCGCGAACGGATCCCTCAAGGAGTCGCAGCAGACCTACCGAGACACGCAGGCCGCAGTCGGTGAATCCACGGCAGGCCAGACGAGTCTCGCTCGCGCCTATGGGGCGACGATCGGCGCCTACCAGGCGGCGAAGACGGCAGCGGATAGTCAGAAGGCTTCCGGTCAAGCGGCGACCCTGCAGATGCAGCTCGAGAACGACGCGGCTGGGGTTCTCAAGAACACCCTCGATCTTCTCGATGGGAAGACCCTGTCGGCGGCGGACGCTCAGAACGCGTTCGATTCTCAACTCTCGAACATGGGCACCCACGTCAGCGACGTCGGCAAGCAGATCACGTTCACCACCACGAACATCGGTGACATGTCGGCGGCGTCCGTCAGCCTTCGCGGCCAGTTGAACAGCCAGGTCGAGGCCATGCAGGCCAACGTCGAAGCACAGGTCGGCCTGTCCGGCTCCACCGCCGACTCGATCCCCCTCCTGCAGCAGCAGCGTCAGCAGATCATCGACAACGCGGTCGCGCACGGCGTCAACCGAGACGCCGTGACCGCGTACATCGACAAGATCATGCAGGTGCCGACCTCCGTCCCGCCGACGAAACTCGACGTGGATGCAGTCTCGGCTCAGCAGAAGCTCAGCGCGTTGCAGACCGCTCTGCAGGGCATCCCCACCCTCATCACCGGCTCGGTTCAGATCGACACCGCACAGGCGATGGAGAACGTGAAGGCGACGACGAACGCCGTCCTGGCGCTGACGAACGCAGTCAACACGGCTGGGCAGGCTGGCGGCACCGCAACGGGCGCAGCCGCCAAGAAAGCCCTCGGGTTTGCGACGGGTGGTTCGGTCCCGGGCACGGGGTCGGGCGACACGGTCCCGGCGATGCTCACCCCTGGCGAGTACGTCGTGAAACCGGGGCCCGCCGCCCAATACGGCTCTCTCCTCGCAGCGATGAACGCCGGGCAGGCCGTGAACCTGCCAACGTCAGCGGCCACGCCCGCTTCCCTGCCTGCCGCTTCCACGAGCCCAGCCGCGGCCAGTGGCACACCGCAGACCATCACCGTGGTCCTCGAGAACAACACGGGCGTCAGCTTCGACGGGATGATCACCGCCCGCATCAAGCAAGAGAGCGCCCGGCGAGCCACCAACTTGTCCACCGGACTGCAACGAGTCAACTTCTAGGCAGTGTCGGTGGCTGGCTGTACCTTCGGGTCATGCCAGCCACCAAGTGCCCTCAGTGCGGCGCCAACGCAGACGCCACGTTCATCCCCAAGGAGAGTCGCGGCTACACGCAGCCCGCATACTCCTACAAGTGCGAAGCGGGGCACACCGGGTACATGAACCTCGAGCCGCCCACCGACAACCGGCTCACCTACCCCGGGAACCGGTAGTCGTGGAGCGTTACACGATCAGGCGGGGCGACAAAATCTCGTTCGTGTACAGCACCCGCTGGGGCATGACCGACTCCGGTGACATGGGTTTCATCGAGGAAAAGCCTGATGGCTTCGAGGCTTTCGGTCGAGGTGACAACCCGAACTCCATCGGGGTCTTCGATACCGTTGAGGCTGCCGCTGCGGCCCTTGCCTCATCCTTCTAGCTGTAACAAATGTGACACCTGCAGCCACTGCCCCCGTCTCGGACACACACCACAAAGTCCCGACTGCCTCAGAGAACGTCGCCGTCTTCGATATGGTTCAGGTCGCCCAGCACCTGCCGCTCCATCACGAGCCTGTCGTACCAACCGGCGTCGCTTGCGGCGAGAAGCACGATCGCGTCTTTTGCCAGATCGACCACAGCCCAGTCATGTGTAGGCACCGTCGTTGCTTGCGCCATTCTGGCTACTTCCGCGGTCACCGCGGTGTCGCTCCCCAGACGGATCCGGGCCGTGATGAGCCGGTTCAGCCCGACGATGTCTTTACCCTCGGCCGTGTCCAGAACGATCTGGATTGCTAGCCCGCGGATGAGTCGTTCACGGAAGCGAAGGTACCGGTCGGGGTCATGCGGCGCTTCGGTCATCAGTGTGTTCCTCTCGTCGAGGTCGACGGTACAGACACGTCAGGGAGGCGCGCCATGCCCTCCGCGATCAAGACCATGGACGGTCGGACGTAGTGCCGCAGGGTGTTCGGGGACGCATGCCGCATGGCCTGCTGCACGATGAGCATGTCCGTGCCGGCATCCACCAGCTCGGTAGCGAACCATGCCCGGAGTTGATGCGGGCGGTGTGCGATGCCAGCCCGCTTTACCGCCTTCGACAGGACGTTGGAGACGGACTTGGCGTTTATGTGGGCGCCGTCGTTCGGCCCAGATCCGGGGAACCACCATCCAGTGCGGGGGAACCTCGCCGGGTCGAGAGCGGCCAGATCGAGGATCTTCGGGTGCAGGGGGCGCCACACCTCGAAGCCGCCCTTCGCTTCGGACGTGAAGATCTCGCCCGTCTCCCATCTGATGTGGTCACCGTTCACTGCGGCGATCTCCGTGGCCCGGAACCCCTGGTATGCGGCGAGGGCCACCATCATGCGGGTCTTCCCGTAGATGCCGGAGTTCAGCAGCTTCTCGACGTCATCCGTGGTGAAGGGGTTCGCCTCGATGCGGGGCGAGTGGCCACGGGGAAGTCGAGCGGCAGGGTTGTCCGCCCGGTAGCCCTCGTCCTGCAGGAGAGTGAAGAACGTGTGCAGGAACGACTTGTAGTTCTGCCTGGTCTTCGCGCTGAGATCCGGCCGGCCAAGCCACGCGATCAGCTCCGGCCGGCTCGCGAGAGTGACCCGTTTGCCAAGCCACCTACCCAGGGCGTGGAAGACGATGCGGCGTTCCTTGATGGTCCTCTCCGTGCAGGCGGAGGCACGCATGTAGGAGGTCCAGAGGGCGTAGGCGTCATCATCGCTGAGAGCGTCGTCGACTGTCTCGCTGATGCGCGTGACGGCGGCGATCATCGGCCTTCCTCCTTGTTCAGGGAGGCCGCGAGGGCTTCGGCCCGTTCGACCTGCTCAATGAACCCGCGGAGGATCGTCGAGTTCACCTCGGGGCCGTCGAGCTTTTCGAGGGCAGCCCATACTCGCCACCGGCTGTCGACGAGTTCCACTTCGACCATGCAGAAGTCGTCTGAGTACTCGAGGGCGTGGTGCAGGACGTCGGAGGCGTCACCCTCGACGTGCATGGCCCAGAGGCAGTGTTCGTTGTCGCAGGGGAACAGGTCGTAGTCAGGTTCTTGCATGAGGTCGGCGTGCTGGATGGGGAATGTGTCAGTGGTCATGATGGAGCCTTTCGAAGATGGGGGGATCAGGGTTGTCCACACTGTGGACAGCCTTGGGGGTGGGTTCAATCCACACCCTTCGGGGCAGGGGTCTAAGCAATCCTTAGACCCCTGCTGGGTTGGCCCTATCGCGTTTGAAACGCGGGATGGTGTTCAGAGCCCAGGGGGTGTCCACAGTGTGGACGCCCTTTGTCGTTTAGCCAGGTCGGATTTCAAATCGGATGATGAGTTCAGTAGTGGTGAACCCGCCAGGGGTGGGCACGAGACGCCCACCCTTTGCCGATGAACCCGTAAGGGGGTGTCTAGTTCGCACCCCCTTTAGCGATGACGTCGGCACTGCCGACGTCATAGGACGCTGCGAACCACGACTGCGGGTCGACGTCGAGGACACGGGCAGCAGCGATGACGTCGACGAGCTGCACGATGCCGTGTCGGCCGGTACGCAGGGCCCGGGCACGCTTCCGTGGGACGCCGAGGAGACGGGCGAACATGGCGGTCTTGATGCCCTGGTCGCGGCACTCGGCGTCGATGCGGGAGGCGACTGTCTGAACGTTGAGGATCATGCTTGTCTCTTTCCGTTATGTGCACGGTGGTGTGTGCAAACTGGTTGGGAACGGATGGGAACGGATGGGAAGGCGCCGCCCCTGGACCGATCAGAACCGCCGACTTCTAGCCCCACTGGGAACCGATGGGAAGGATTGAGAACGGGTTGAGTTCTCTCTTAATCAGTGGGTTCTCGGTTCAAGTCCGAGGGGGTGCACAGAAGATCATCCCCGTGTTCGAAGCATCGCTTCTTCCACGGGGATTTCCTTCGCCGGTTTCGTCGGCTCCGCCTCCTGCCGGTTTCGTCGGCTCCGCCTTCGCGCCGGCTCCGCCGACATTCGGCTTCTTCGGTGGGAGCGCACGGTTGGCCGCAGCGTCGGACGCGCAGATGGCTGCGTTCGGTTCGGGAGTTCACCTCGAGGCCGGCGCCGTCAAGACGAGGGGCTAGGCCGACCCGGCGGTTGTGGGTCGGTCGCTGGACGGTGCTCGGCCGTCACGGTCGATCATGCCGATGAGGGCGAGTGCGTCTGCGTCGCGGGAGCCGGGGGCGGCGGTGTAGAGCACGAGGTGCTGGTCGCGATCGGTGAGGGCGAGGGAGTCGCAGTCGACGGTGATGTCGCCGACGGACGGGTGGTGGAAGGTCTTCGTGAGCATCGGGGCCGGGTGTACGTCTTGCCTGTCCCACAGCCGGGCGAACTCGGTGCTGCCGTCGCGGAGGTCTCGGATGAGGCCGGTGACGTCGGGGTCGGACGGGTAGCGGGCCAGTGTCGAGGTCAACTCCATGACCACTTGGTGACGGAATTCGTTCCCTTCGGCAATGCCGTACGGCTTGCGGTCGGTCGGTTCGGGCCCGAGGAATGCCCTGCGGGCGAGGTTGCGGTCCGCGGGGGCGAGGAGGGCGAAATCCTCCATGAGGGCTGCCGCGAGGGGGTTCCAGGCGAGCACCTCGAAAGCGGCCGACAGGACGAATCCGGCGGTGTCGGGGAGTCGTTCGAGAAGCGCCAGGATGCTGGGGCGGACGTCGCGCCGGTGGAGTCCGGTTCGTGTCGGCGCTGTTCCCGCGAGCAGGTGGAAGTGGTCGGCCTCGGAGTCGGTGAGCCGCAGGGCCTCGGTGATTCCGGTGACGACTTCGATCGACGGGCGTGCGGCGCGGCCCTGTTCCAGTCGGATGTAGTACTCGGTCGAGATGTGCGCGAGGACGGCGATCTCTTCCCGGCGCAGACCGGGTGTGCGTCGCCTCGGTCCGGAGGCGAGCCCGACGTCTTCGGGTCGGAGTCGCTCGCGTCGGCTGCGGAGGAAGGTTCCCAGCGCCTGATTGTCCATGCCCCCAGTCTGTGCCTCCGCGGCGTGAGTTCGTGCCCCTAGTGGTCGGCGACCCTAGTACTCTCCGGGCCTGGATCAGCATCGCCGCCCGTGACGACAGTGAGGGCATGACAAACCACACTGAAACCGCTCCCCTCGGCCTGCTGACGGGCAAAGTCGTCTTCATCACCGGCGCCAGCCGAGGCATCGGCGCAGCCGCCGCCCGACTGTTCGCCCGGGAAGGCGCCTCCGTGGTGCTTGCCGCGCGCAGCACCGCCGCCCTCGAACGCGTCGTCGCCGACATCCGCGCGGACGGCGGAACCGCCGATGCCGTCACGATGGATCTCGCCGACCGCGACAGCATCCGCGCCGCGGTCGCCCGCGTCGACGACCTCCACGGTCGGCTCGACGGCGCGTTCAACAACGGAGCAGCCCTCCAGCAGCCGGGATCGACCGAGACGACCAGCGACGACGACATCGACGGCCAGTACACGGTGAACTTCCGGGCCCACTGGACGGCCATGACCGCCGAGTACGCCCTGATGCGACGGTCCGGGGCCGGCGCGATCGTCAACACGTCGAGCATCGGCAGCCGGCGCTCGAACCCCGGCCTGCCCGCCTACGGCGCCATGAAGCGCGCACTCAACAGCCTGACCGAGACGGCCGCGGTCGACTGGGCGCCCCACGGCGTCCGCGTGAACGCGATCACCCCCGGCGGCACCGACACCGAGATGGTCGACGCCTGGGAGTCGGAGGCACCCGGCACGAAAGACTTCATGATCGCGTCCGTCCCTCTCGGGCGCCTCGCGGAGCCGACCGAGATCGCCGAGGTCGCCGCCTGGCTCCTCAGCGACAGGGCCTCCTACGTCACGGGCGCTGTCATCCCGGTCGATGGAGGCGCCGGCGCGTGACTCCGAGCCCCGGCGCCACGGCCCACGGCCCGCCCCCTGGCCGGCTTCCCGACAGACGCTGTCTCCACGAGAGGGCTGCCTTGTCCCGGCACCCGGTCGGAGGCTCAACGTGATCGCCTACCGGACTGCCGTTCCCATCCGAGTCAGCCAATCCCGCAGCAGCGCGCCCGTCAACTCCGGCCGCTCGAGGTGGACGCTGTGCCCCGCCGTGTCGAGGACTGCGTAGGTCCCACGCGGGTAATGGTCACGCAGCCGCCAACCGTCCTCGAAACCGACCACGTCGTCTTGCCGCCCGAACAGATGCAGCGATGGCGCGAGGAACGGTTCGGGATGCCCGATCTCGGGATCGACGGGAAGCCCGTAGTCCGATGCGATCCGTTCCATGACCTCGTGGTCGGAGCCTCGGGCCCCGGGAAGCACGTACTCGACGAACGCGGCGAAGGTCTCGGCGGTCTGCACGACGTGCTCCTCGACGAATCCCTCGCGTGCGTCTCCGGCACGTTCGAGAACGGCCTCGTCGACGACGAGGGCAGCCCGCGGTGGCACGGTGCGGTGGCTGTGACGTGCTTCGACGACGCCCGCGATCGTGGCGAGGCCGAGCACCCGGTCGCGGAGCTCATGAGCAACATGACGAGCGATCATCCCGCCGAAGGATTGCCCTAGGATCGCGAACGGCTCGTCGCCGATGTGGTACTGGACGGCCCCGATCACCTCCGTGGCCACGTCCAACGCACTCGCCGCCGTCGACGGGCTCGCTTTCTCCGCCCACGGCAGCTCCACGGAGAGCCGCCGCCACGGCATCGACTCGATCATGCCCTCGAGGGGCACCATGACGCGGTGATCCACTCCGAATCCGTGAAGCAGGACAAGTGGGCGGCCGACTCCACGAGAGTGAATGATCATCGGACGAGGCTATGGCCTCATCGACCGTGTCGGGGTCCGAGTCGCCCTGACCCCCGATGGTTCGTCGCTGCTGGAACGGGCCCTTCCGGTGGTCTCGTCGCTCAGCGACCTCTTTCCTGGGCCTCGCCGAACCGCCCCGCATTCCAACGGCCGTAGCCGCCTGTCCCTCGTGGTACCAGTCTCGACGCGGTCTTCCGGCCTGTTCCGGCTCGAGTCAGACTCGGTTCTCGATCAGCCCACGGGAATCAGGAGAGAACACATGACCGCCGCATCTGCCACCCGCACCGCCCTCGAGACGGCCCAGGAGTTCATCCGAGGTGTCGAGGCGAAAGACTTCGAGGCCGTGCGGGCGACCCTGTCGCCCCATGCTCGCCAGCTCTTCATGCACTCGAGCCGCACCACCACGGAGGCGGGCGCAGCCGACCTCGTCGCCGACCGTGCAAAGGGCTTCTGTGTCGCGGACGTGGACGGCCGCGACGAGATCATGGCCTACACCCAGGCGCTCTTCGACAAATTCACACCGCTGATCTGGCGTGACCACACCTGGACCCTCTCGGAGACCGGCGATGCGGTGTACTTCTCCGGGCGGGGCGACATGATCGTCACCTCGAACGGCAGGTCGTACCGCAACACCTACGTCACTCGGTTCGACGTCGACGACGGCAGGATCGTGACGATGGCGGAGTACGCGAACGCGTTCCTGTACGCCGGTCTGCGCCTGACACCCAACGGCGCCGAATTCCGGGCGCTGCTCCGGGCGATTGCGAGGATGATCAACCCGACCCTCTCGGCGACGTCCGGCCACTGAGCCGACGCCCCTGAGGTCACGCGTCGCTGTGAGGTGTGTAGAGCATGATCCAGTGGTCGTTCTCTGGGTCGTGGAGCATCTCGCTCTCGAAGCGGAGCCACCCTTTCTCGGGGTGGTGCAGCAGCTTCATCGCGGATCGCCACGTGCCGACCTCGCTCCGATCCCAGTGCTCGCGGAACACCTCGCTTCGGTCGGCGAGGTCTCGGAAGACGGCGTGGAGATACGCGTCGTCCGGGTATCGACTCATCGCCACGCGCAGTTCGGACGCTGCGACGCGAGCCAGTTGCTCGGCGCCGTCGTCGCCGACGACTTCTGTCACCCGTCGGGAGGTGAACGCGAGGTGGGCGACATTGCGGCCGAAAGGACCGGGTTCCAGGAGCGTTCCGAGAAGTTCGCTCGCCGCCTTGTTGGCGGCCAGGAGGTCGAGTCGGCCGTCGTGGACGGTCACGGGCATCACCTCGTCGAGTCCGTGGAGGAGCTGCTGGAGCCCCGGCCGAATGACGCTCGCCGGCGCTTCGAGCTCCGGTGGGTGTTCTCCCGCGAGACGAAAGAGGAGGTCGCGTTCGGCCGTCGACAGCCCGAGGGCCCTCTGGAGAGCGTTCAGGATCTCGCGCGACGGCCGTGGCGCGCGTCCCTGCTCGAGGCGCGTGTAGTACTCGACCGAGATCCCCGCCGCTTCGGCGAGTTCCTGACGGCGTAATCCGGGAACTCGTCGCGCTGACGTTCTGCCTTCGGCGGCGAGGAAGGGCGGCTGCAGGAGGGCACGCTGCTGGCGGAGGAACTCTCCGAGTTCGGGGCGCGCGGCTACCTGCATGACGCCATTCTCCGCGCTCCTGGTGCGAGACGCCCCGGATTGCCTGTCCCTGCCGATACCAGCCTCGTCCGGGTGTTCCTGCCGTGGCGTGACCGGCGGAGAGTGGTGATCCTCATGACTCAGGAACGGAACCCCATGCCACTCGACCGCATCGCTCTCGTCACCGGCGCCAACAAGGGAGTCGGAAAGCAGGTCGCCAGCGAACTCGTCGCGAACGGCCTCACCGTCATCGTCGGCTCCCGTGACCTCACCCGCGGGCGGGAGGCTGCCGCCGACATCGGCGGCGGTGCGACAGCACTTCAACTCGACGTCACCGACGCACGGTCCATCGCGACGGCTGCCGCGTGGATCCGCGAACGGTTCGGTCGTCTGGACGTCCTGGTCAACAACGCCGGGATCTCGCATACGCAGGCGGACTTCACGATGGACGACTACGCCGCCATGTCTCGTGCGAGCACCGCGTCGATCGAGGGGGTGCGCGCGATCTGGGACGTCAACGTCTTCGGGACCCTGGCCGTCTATCAGGCCATGCTCCCCCTCCTTCGCGAGTCGTCCGACGCCCGAATCGTCAACGTCTCCAGCGGCCTCGGATCGCTGACGGAGACGAGCGACCCGAACTACCCGTACCGGTCTACCTTCGGCCCGGGCTACCCGGCGTCGAAGACCGCCCTCAATGCGATGGCCCTGGCCATGTCGATCGAATTGGAAGGCACACCGATCAAGGTCAACGTCGTCTCGCCGGCCTTCACCGCCACCGCGCTGAACGACTTCCAAGGCACCGAATCCGTCGAGGACGGCTCGCGGGAGGTGGTCCGGGTGGCGTTGCTCGGCGCTGACGGCCCCACCGGGACCTTCACGCTGTGGAACGGCGAAGTGATTCCGTGGTGACACTCCGTTCGCGCTTCGCGCGGGTCTCCGTGTTCGAAGCATCGCTTCTTCCACGGAGATTTCCTTTGGGCCGGTTTCGTCGGCTTCGCCTTTTGCCGGCTCCGCCTTCGCGCCGGCTCTGCCACCATGCGGCCTCGACGGCCTCGACGGCCTCGACGGCCTCGGCTACGACTCGGCGATCCGGTCGAGGAGGGCACAGGCTCGGGCGACGACGTCCTGCTCGGGGCCACTGAGTTCGTCGAGCCGGGCGCTCAACCAGGCGTTGCGCCGAGCCTGCGTGGCGACGGCGAGATCCGTGCCGGCTGGCGTCGTGGTGAAGAGGACCCTCCGGCCGTCGCGGTCGTCTGGGGTGCGGACGGCGTAACCGGCGGAGGTGAGGCGGTTGACGCTCTGGCTCATCGACGCCGGCGCGACCTGGGCCGCCTCGCTGAGCTCGGTGAGCGAATGAGGCCCGCGCTTGTCGAGGAACGTGAGCACTTCGAGCGCCTTGTCGCCCAGTTCGCCCTCCGGGCGCTCGGCACGGAACCGCCGGGAGAGACGGCCGACCGTCGACCGCACCCGGCTGCTGAGGTCGTTCGCGGAGGAGGCCCCGCTGCCCTCGAGGCTTGATTCGTCGTCCACGATCCCTTAGCGTACCTAACGAAATACCTTTAGCGTACCTAATCACTTGCGTGACCATCCGAATGAGAACAGGAATCGCCGGCATGCCCAACCCCCTCGGACGCGCCCTCCGCCATCGCCGCGCCGGCCAGGACTCCCTCGTCTGGGCCGACCCCGATCTGCGCGTCGCGGAGAACTTCACGCTCACGAGCCCGGGATTCGACCACGGCGGTCCGATTCCCTCGCGGCACCGGGGCCGCGTCTTCGGCGCGAACGTGTCACCCGCACTGGCCTGGTCCGCCCCTCCGACCGGAACGGACGAGCTTCTCCTGATCGTGCAGGACGCCGATTCGCCGGGGAGACGCCCCGCCACGCACGCAGTGACGCGTGGCATCGACCCCGGCGGGCTGCACCTCCCCGAGAGCGCTCTGGTCGAGCCCAGCCCGTTCGAGGGCCTGTCGCACGGCAGGGGGCCTCTCGGGCGACTCGGATACGTCGGCCCCGCGCCGATTCCGTCCCACGGCCCGCACTCGTACGTGTTCCAACTCTTCGCCCTCGATCGCCGCCCCGACCTGCCGCCGAGGTTCACGGTCGACGACGCCGTCGGCGCCATGGTCGGGCATCTCCTCGGTCGCGCTCGCCTCGACGGCACGTACGAGATCCGGTAGGCGAGTCCTCACGCAGGGGGAGCGGAGCGCTCCGCCTCTCCCGCCGACCGACCGATGAGCGAACGCTGACCGGAGGCCGACGGTGCCCGCGACCAGGCGACGTCGTCGCCGGTGTCGTGTCCCAGGCCGTGGAGTGCCGCGTCGACTTCGGACTGCTCGCCCTGTCGATCGACCGGTCGGTCGTCGTTCGTGCCGCGCATGGGTGCCGCCCTCTCCGAGGTGGGAACGTCGTCGTTCGTCTTCACTCGGCGGGGTCTCGGCTGGGTTGGCTCCGATTATGAAGAATTCCCTTCCGTTGCGCAAGATCCGCGGGCCGCGCTGTCGGCCCACATCCGCGCGTCGCGGATTCAGGACGGACGGCGCGCTCGAGGACTCACAGGCCCCGAGCGCGACATCCGTCCTGATGTGTCGACCGACCCGCGCAAGACGCAGATGCCGGCCGGCCGGCCGCGAGGCGTAGCCCGAGGTCAGGCGCGGCCGCCCGGCCTCCGGCGGATGCCGAGAACGATCAGGACGACGCCGACGACGACCATGACGACTCCGACGTACAGCCAGGTCCGATCGCCGGTCATGGAGCTGCCCGGAATCAGATTCAGCCCTTGACCGGCGAAGACCGCGCCGACGATCAGGATGATCACTCCCACGAGGACGAGGGCGGTGCGCCCGATTCGGTTGCTCATGCTGCTCACGGTACCCGCGTCACCGTACCCGCGTGAGAGCTGGGCAAGCGGGTCAGCGCGCAGCGACCGCCGCGTCGCGCTGGCTGTCGACCCATTCGTAGAGGAGCCCGCGCGGGTCGGCGGCCCGCTCGAAGTGCTCGGCGAAGGCCTGCGGGGCTCGGATCACCTGCACCCGGAGGGCGCTGTGCTCGAGAAGGGCTTCGACCAGGCCGGTGACGTAGGTCCGCGAGTGCACCGAGGATTCTCCGGCGTCGAGCTCCACGACGGCGCCGGCCAGGGCGCTTCCGGCGTGGTCGACGAGCTCGCGCGCCTCCTCGGTGGTCGTGCCGAGCTTGGGGACGATTATGGTCACGGTCTTAGGTGTCATCCGATCAGCCTGGGGCCGAGGCGCCCTGCTGTCTGCCAGGTTCACTCTCAGCGACATCCGGACGGCCGGGCCGAGCGCGCCCATCGAGACCCGGAAGCGCTCGGCGACGCGAGCATCCCCCGGATTCGAGTCGACGTGCTCGTCAGTCGGCCACGGGATACGCGACGAACGCGAACCGGCGGCTGTCCGGGCTCCAGCTGTTGACGTTGAGCGTGCCCTGCCCGCCGAAGAGCGGGTACGTGGCGATGGGAGTCGACCAGTCGGCGGTGCGCACGAGGCGCACCTCGACGGCGAGATCCGCGGGATGCCCCAGCGTGCCGGCCGGGAACGCCAGGTAGGTGGCCAGCGAGCCGTCGGGCGACGGGTGCGGGAACCAGTCCACGGTGTCGGAGGCGACCAACCGCTCCACCACGCCTCCGCCGCCATCGCCGTCCTCGTCCTCGTCGTCGCCGCTCGAGCCGGGGTCGGCGATCCGCGCGAGCTGCGCGTGCCCGGGTGCACTCGTGAAGCCCTCGGTGTTGAAGTAGATCCAGGCGTCGTCGGCGCTCCACTCGGGCCCGTCGATGTGCTTGGGCCCGGTGTCGACGAGGACTCCGGGCAGCCCGTCGCCGGGGGAGACCATCAGTCGACCGGCATCGCCGATGTCGCCGAGCTCCACGTAGGCGAGGCGGGACGCGTCGGAGGTCACGCCGTGCAGGAAGTGCCACGTGCCGTCGTCGGGGGAGACGCGGGTGACGGGGCCGCCGGTCAGCGCGCCTTTGTAGATGTGGCCGTCCATCGCCGAGAGGAACACCCACTGGCCGTCGCGCGTGAGGACGTGGTCGTTGTTGATCGGCGGGAGGCCGACGAACTCGACCTCGTGAAGGGCCGTCGGTGAAGCGACGTCGAGCCGCCAGAGCTTCCCGGCGCCGTTGACGTAGAGCGACTCGCCGTCGGCCGACCAGTTGGGCGCCTCGATGAGGATCGTGTCGGTCGTGAAGAGGAGAGTCGCGGGGCCGCCCTCGGCGGGCGCAGTCCACACCTCGGAGCGCTGCCCCGTCGCAAGCTGTCGGTAGTCCATGGGGGCACCCTACCAACGAGTGGTTAGCACGAGCTAAGCTGACCCCATGATCCAGCACACCGTGTGTTTCACCCTCGTCCACCCGGCCGGCAGCGACGCCGAGACCGACTTCCTCCGCACCGCCGCGGCTGTGTTGCCCGGCGTGCCCGGTGTCGACGCCTTCCGCATCGCCCGGCAGGTCGGCTCGCAGAGCGAGCTCCAGTGGCAGTTCTCGATGGACTTCCCTGACCGGGCGACGTATGCGGCTTACGACGCGCACCCCGATCACCGCCGTTTCGTCGAGAGCCGATGGGTGTCCGATGTCCAGGCGTTCACCGAGTTCGACTTCGAGCCGTACACGCCCCGCGCATGAGCCCGTTCGTCTTTCCTAGCGCGCCCGTCGCCCCGCTTCGCGGCGGCCCCGTCCTCCGCTGGGGCGTCGTCGGCACCGGCGAGATCGCGGGCGACTTCATCGATGCCGTCCATGCCCACACCGACCAGCGCATCGTCGCCGTCGCCTCCCGCTCCGCCGAGCGCGGCGCCGCCTTCGCCTCAGCCCACGGAGTCGAGCACGTCGTCGAATCGGCCGAGCAGCTCGCCGCCCGCGACGACGTCGACATCCTCTACGTGGCCACGCCCCACACGGCCCATCGCGAGGGAGCCCTGGCGGCGATCGCCGGAGGCAAGGCGGCGCTCGTCGAGAAACCCCTCGCCACGTCCGAGGCCGAGGCCCGGGGGATCGCCGATGCGGCCCGCGCGGCCCGTGTCTTCGTGATGGAGGCGATGTGGACGCGCTTTCTGCCCCATTTCGTCCAGCTCGACGCGCTGCTCCGCGAGGGCGCGCTCGGCGACCCCGCCCTGGCGAGCGTCGAAGTGGCCTGGCGAGCCGACCTCTCCGCCGGCGGCCGCCTCGTCGACCCTGCTCTCGGCGGTGGCGCCCTGCTCGACATGGGCGTCTACAGCCTCTGGTTCGCCCAGTTCGCCATCGGCCATCCGGCCTCCGTACAGGCCGTCGGCTCGACCCTGGCCAACGGTGTCGACCTCGAGTCGGTCGCAGCGCTGCGCTCGGTCTCCGGTGCTCTCGCCACCGCCTCGACGAGCATCCGCGCGACCGCCCCCGGTCTCGCCACGGTCAGCGGCACCGGCGGTTCGGTGCGCTTCCTCGACCACTTCGTCTTTCCGGCGAGCTTCTCGCTCACGACGACGGCAGGGGGCGCGGGATCCGAGACCCTCGACTGGTCCGACACCTCCGGCATCGCCGGGCGGGGCGGTCTCGCGTACGAGGCCGCCGCCGTGGCCGCGCACGTCGCGTCCGGTCTCACCGAAGCGCCCGAGCACACGCTCGACGACAGCGTCTCGCTCGCCGCGACGTCCGACGCCGTTCGTCGCAGCCTGACGGTCGTCGACGACTCCGCCCTGCGCTGAGGAGCGGCCGGCAGAGGGAATGCCATAATCCGATGGTGACAGGAGAGCGGCAACCCCGGGCCGATTCGCGTCCGCCGACGATGAGCGACGTGGCCGACCGCGCCGGCGTGTCCCGTCAACTCGTGTCGATGGTCATGCGCGGCCTTCCCGGGCCGAGCGAGGCATCGCAGAAGCTCATCCTCGAAGCCGCAGCCGCCCTCGACTTCCGTCCGAACGCGTCGGCTCGACTGCTCCGGCAGAAGCGCACGCGGCTGATCGGCGTCATGATCATCTCCTCCAATCCCTTCGAGTCGCGGGTCGTCGAGCGGCTGCTGGAACGGGCCGCCGATGTCGGGTTCCACGTCGTGGTCGCGCCGATGAGCGAGAAGCGCACGACCGAAGTGGTCATCTCGGAACTCCTCGAGCAACGGGTCGAGGCGATCGCCGCGTTCAACCCGGACCCGGACTCGGAAGCCCTCTCGCGAGCCCTCGACATGCTGCCGGTGGCCTGGCTCGGCGAGCGATCGGACGACGCCCGCGCCGACGTGGTCCGCACTGACGACGACGAAGGTCTCCGCCTGGTCGTGGAGCACCTCGTCGCGCTCGGCCATCGCGAGATCGCTTACGCCGGCGGGGCCGACGGAAGGGTGGGCACGGACCGCGCCGACACGTACAGGCGGGCCATGAAGGCCGCGGGTCTTGCATCCCACGTCGACGTTCTCGGTGTCGGGTTCGGCGAGGAGGACGGCGCTACGGCGGCGTGGATCCTGCTCGGGCGGGATGCCCTGCCCACCGCGGTCGTCGGATCGAGTGACCAGTGCGGGGCGGGCCTGAAGGCGGTCTTCACTCAGAACGGCGTCGCTGTGCCGGGCGACGTCTCGGTGACCGGATACGACGACAGCGACGTAGCGGCGTTCTCATACAACGCGTTGACGACGGTTCGGCAGGACGTCGAGCACACGGTCGACGCGACGTTGGGCTCGCTGTTGCGACGGCTAGCGGATCCCGCGCTCCCGCCCCGTGAGACGCCGACCACGGCGACCCTCGTCGTGCGAGGATCGACCGGGCCGGCGCGCTCCGTCTAGAGTTCGGCAGCCCCTCTCGCGGAGGCGAGGTGCTCGTCCAGCGCCTCGACGACGAGATCGTGCTCGACATAGTCGTCGACGCCCGATGCGACCACGACACCGACCTGGGTCGCGCCGATCCGGATCGGGACGGCCCCGCCGTTGAAGGCGTAGGCGAACCGATCGACGCCTCGGTGCGTCGCAGGATCGGTGACGCCGTAGGCCTCGAGGCGCTTCATGATCGACAGGGAGGCCGTGTCGAAGTGCCGGACGGTGGCGACCTTGCGGTTCATCCAACTGTCGTTGTCGGCCGAGGTCCCTGCGAGAGCCGCCTGGAACACGAGTTGCTCGCCGAGCCAGACGGACGTGGAGATGGTCTGCTCGCGGGAACGCGCGAGCTCGATGATGCGCGTGCCGACGGCGAGGGCGTCGTCGTGCTCGAATCGCGCGAAGCGGAGCCTGTTGTCTTGTTCGGAGAGCGCGGACAGGATGTCGGGGGCGTCGAGAATAGGCATGGGGGTGCTTTCTGGGTGGGGGACTGGCGGGGTCAGCGGACGCGTTTGATCGGGATGACGACGAGGGCTCCGAGGATCGTCGCGATGCCCGCTCCCCAGATCATCGCCGTGTAGTTCTCGCCGGCCGACGACCCGATCTTGAGCAGGACGAGCCCGACGGCCGGGGCGAGCGACTGGGGCAGCGCATTGGCGATGTTGATGACGCCGAGGTCTTTGCCGGGGCGGTCGGCGTTGGGCAGGACGTCGACGACGAGGGCGGTGTCGACGGCGGTGTAGATGCCGTAGGCGAAGCCCATGACGATCTCGGCCGTGTAGAACACGCCGAGCGTGCCGGAATGGGCCAGGATGATCAGCCCGATCGCGAAGAGGAGGGTCGAGCCGCCGACGAAGATCTTGCGACGGCGGAGCCGGTCGGAGACGTAACCCGAGATGAGGGAGCTGATCAGGAGCGCGATCGTGTAGAGCAACACCCCGAGGGCGACGGCCCCGACGGCTTTGGCGCTCGAGAGCCCGAGCCTGTCTTCCATGTAGAGGAGGCGGTACGTGGTGAACATGAACGACCCGAAGGTGATGAGGAATCGCGACCACCAGGCGAACGCGAAGTCGGGGTTCTTGACCGGGTTCGTCCAGAACGACGAGACGATGTTGAGGAACGTGAAGGGCTTGACCGGGTTGGTCGGCAGGACGTCCTTCGCGACGAAGACGTAGACGATCACGCAGAGGACGCCGAGGACCCCGGGGGCGAGGAACAGCAGCGGGAGGTTGCCGACCAGGTAGACGGCAAGGTAGATGCCGGCGAGGATCGAGACGTTCTGGGCGATGGCGACGACGCTCGAGGCGCGGCCGCGCTGTTCGATCGGCACGTTGTCGGCGAAGCTCGCGATGAGAGCAGCCGAGGCGGCGTTCGAGGCGATCTGGCAGAGCAGCCAGGCCAGGGTGATCTCGACGACGTTCGTCGATCCCGCGACCAGGCCCAGCCCGATGGCGAGGCCGACGATCCCGCCGAGGAGCCACGGGCGGCGGCGGCCCCAGCGGGTGCGGGTCCGGTCGCTGAGGGCGCCGAAGAGCGGGTTCGAGAGCAGCGCACCCAAGGCCCCGATCGGGAGGACAGTGCCGATGATCGAGGCCGGGTCGTCGGGGTTCAGCTGCTGGGCCTTGAGCTGCATGCTGACGAAGATCGGCGACAGGATGGCGATGAAGATGCCGAACTGGGCGATGCCGAGGCCGGCCAGATACATGTTCGAAACGCGCCTGGTCGCGATAGGGGTGGTCAACGGGTGGAGCCCGGGGATTTCGGTGGACAACGACGCCTCCTTGAGTCGGTGGTCGAGGCCGGGACGGCCTCGGTTCGTGTTTAGCTCGTGCTAAGCAGTGAAGCGTGGTGAGCTTAGCTCGTGCTAACTTCAGAAGCAAAGACCTTCCGAGGAGACCTCCCATGACGACCACATCGCTTCCCGAAGCCTCGATCTTCCACGCGGGTGCCGGCGAGCCTGCCCTGCGCTGGGGGTTGATCGGTCCGGGGTGGATCGCCGGCGAATTCGTGACCGCCGTCCACGCGCACACGGCTCAGCGGTTCGTCGGCGTCGCTTCCCGATCGGAAAAACGCGCAGACGCCTTCGCGTCGACCTACGGCATCGAGAACGCCTTCGGATCGGCCGAGGCGATGCTGGCACGTCCGGACATCGACGTCGTCTACATTGCCTCGCCACCCGGGGCCCACCTCGCCGAGGGCCTCGCTGCGGTCGCTGCGGGCAAGCACGTGATCATCGAAAAGCCCCTGGCCTCCGATGCGGTGGAGGGCCAGCAGCTCGCCGACGCCGCGCGGTCCGCGGGTGTGTTGCTGATGGAGGCGATGTGGAGCCGCTACCTGCCGCAGTCGTCGGTCGTCCGCGCGCTCGTCGCCGACGGTGGTCTCGGCGAGATCCGAGAAGTCCTCGCGAGCCACGGTCAGGCGATCAACCCCGGCCCCGACCATCGGCTTTCCCGGGCCGACCTCGGTGGCGGCGCCCTGCTCGACCTCGGCATCTACCCGGTGCAGTTCGACTCGATGATCCTCGGGGCCCCGACCCGGGTGACCGCAGTGGGGGCCGTCGCCGAGAGCGGTGTCGACTCGTACTCGTCGCTGATCCTGAGCCATGCCGGCGGTGCGCAGTCGACCCTGACTAACTCGATGATCACTCGCACGCCGAACTCGGCGGTCGTCGCCGGCTCGGAGGCCCATCTGTACCTCGCGCCGACGTTCTACAACCCGACGACGCTCGAGCTCACGGGAAACGACCCGGCCGCGCCGACCCTCCACTGGGACGACCCCACCGACCTGCGGGGATTCGCGGCGCTGTCGTGGGAGGCGACCGCACTGGCGACGTTCGTCGGCGAGGGCCGAACGGAGTCTCCGCTGCATACGCTCGACGAGACCGTCTCGATCCTGGAGACACTCGACGAGGCACGCCGACAGCTGTAGAGCGTCGGCACCGAGGCTTTCCGGGGCCTTGTGAAGGCACGACCCAGAGATGGGTAGTACATGCGGGGGCGAGCAGAATTCACGAGATCGTCACAACAGATGCCGCGCGGTCGGCGCATGCTGGCGACATGGTTCTCCTGATGTGCGTCGACCCCGACTGTGGTGGTCTCGCGGTGAGCCCCGAGCGTCTCGGCACGCTCGTCGCGGCGAACACGAGCGACGCCCGGGAGGCACGGTGCTCGTCCTGCGGTCGCATCTGGTCCGTCTCCGAGTCGTTCGGAGAGAACCCCTCACGCGGGCAGGCCGCCGGTCTCCTCTGAGAGCGACGTCCGCAGGAAGACGCTCGCAACGGCCGCTGCCAGGATTACGGTTCCGGCGAGGGCGAAGCTGATCTGGAGGCCGATGACGAAGTGGGCGCGGTCGGCGACGAGGACGCCGAAGACGGCGATCGCGACGGCCCCGCCGACCTGCCGAAAGGTGTTGAAGACGGCGCTGGCGGTGCCGGCGCGGTCGGCGGGGACGCTGGCGAGCACGACCGAACTCACCGGGGGCATGGCCACGGAGCCGCCGGCGCCTGTCAGCACCGATCCGACGATGACGAGCCAGGGGTCGCCGAGGGGTGCCGTGACGATCTGCCAGATCAGTCCTGACACCATCGCGAGGAGACCGAACACGACCGGTACCCGGGCGCCGAACCGGTTCGCGAGAGTGCCGCTGACAACATTGCCGACGACGCTGCACGCGGCCGAGGGCAGGAACACGAGCCCCGCCAGCAGCGGCGACAGCCCGAGGTGCTGCTGGAGGAAGAGGCTGAGCACGAAGACGGTGCCGAAGTTGCCGACCATGAACGCGAATCCCACGGCGAGCGAGATCCGCATGCCGCTCGAGCGGAACAGGGGCAGCGGCATCATCGGATGACTCACCCGTGCCTGGACCAGGAGGAACGTCGCGAGTGCCGCGGCGCCGACGACGAACGACCCGATCACCGCGGGGGAGCCGAAGCCGAGCGAGCCTCCCTCGATGAGTCCGAACACCAGGCCCACGAGCGTGACGACGGCGGCGACCTGGCCGGCCCAGTCGAAGGGCGTGGGATGCACGGGCGAGGGCGCGACGGAGGCGAGGAGCATCAGCATCACGACCCCGACCGGCAGGTTGATGGCGAACACGAGGCGCCAATCCAGAGTGGTGAGCGCGCCTCCGAGGACCGGGCCGACGGCTCCCGCGACGGCGCCGCCGACTGCCCAGACGCCTAGGGCGCGTGCACGCTCGCGGGGTTCAGGGAACGCCTCGCGGATCAGCGCCATCGACGCGGGCAGCATGACGGCCGCTCCTGCGCCCTGCACCAGCCGCGCTGCGATCAAGGCGCTGAGGGACGGTGCGACGGCGCAGCCCACCGAAGCGAGTACGAAGCCGAGGATCCCCCAGCCGAAGGCCTTCTTCGCGCCGATCCGATCGGAGAGGTTGCCGGCGAAGAGAAGAAGGGCGGCGAACAGCAGCGTGTAGCCGTCGATCACCCACTGCAGCCCGGACGTGCTGCTGTCGAACTTCCGGCCGATCCGGGTCAGCGCCACGTTCACGATCAAGATGTCGAGGGTGATGAGGAAGAAACCGAGGGAGGCGATCAGGAGGGTCCGTCGGGCGGTGGCCGGTGCATCCCGCGTCGCTGTCGTCGTCATGGTGTCGAGAGAACAGCAGAAACGAGCAGCGGGGGATGCCCTGGCGAGAGGTGTCCTGGCAGGGCATCCCTCTCTCGTCCCGACGCTCCTACGCTCGGGACATGGACAATTCCGACGAGGTGCGTGAGTTCCTGACGACGCGCCGGGCTCGTGTGAGCCCTGAGCAGGTCGAGCTGCCGAGCGGTCCGAACCGTCGCGTGCCGGGCCTCCGTCGGACGGAGGTGGCCCTGCTCGCCGGTGTCAGCGTCGAGTACTACTCCCGGCTCGAGCGCGGCAGTCTGGCGGGCGCCTCGGACGGCGTGCTGCATGCCATCGCCCAGGCGCTCCTCCTCGACGACGACGAGCGGGAGCACCTGTTCGATCTGGCGCGGGCGGCGAACGCCTCTCCGATCTCGTCGAAGCGGCGGGCGAGCGCGGCGCGGAACGTCCGTCCGAACTTCCAGTTCGTGCTCGATGCGATCACGGGCGGCCCGGCGTTCGTCCGCAACGGACGTCTCGACATCCTCGCCTCCAACGCCCTCGGCAAGGCCGTCTACTCCGACTTGTACGAGAGCCCGGAAGCGACGCTGCCGGGCAAACCGATGAACCTCGCCCGCTTCTGCTTCCTCGACCGCGAGCGAGCCGACCGCTTCTATCCCGACTGGGGTGTCGCCGCCGACCAGACGGTCGCGATCCTGCGCACGGAGGCGGGTCGCGACCCGTTCGACAAGGACCTGCAGGATCTCGTCGGCGAGCTGTCCACCCGCAGCGACGAGTTCCGCACGCGGTGGGGTGCCCACGACGTGCGCCGCCACGCCACGGGCACGAAGCACTTCGTCCACTCGCTCGTCGGCCCTCTCGACCTGGTCTTCGAGGGCACCGAACTCGTGGCCGACCCCGGCCTCCACCTGCTCGTCTACGCCGCCGAGCCCGGTACCCCGACGGCGGAGGCACTCAGCCTCCTGGCCTCCTGGACCGCGGCTCCTCCCACTTCCGCCGCGCATTCCACTTCTGCCGCGCATCCCACGTCCGCCGCGCATTCCACATCGGACCTCACGAAAGAGAACGACTCATGAAACTCCAGCCGACGAAGCCCACCGTCAAGAACCCCGCCACGCAGTTCACCGGCGACGTCTGGGTCGACATGATCGGCGTCCCGCAGGACGACGGTCAGCGCGCGAGCACCGCCCGGGTGCAGTTCTCGCCCGGCGCCCGCAGCAACTGGCACTCGCACGGCCTCGGTCAGACGATTCACGTCACCGAGGGCGTGGCCTGGATCCAGGCGCGGGGCGGCGAGGTCCTCGAGGTCCACCCCGGCCAGACCGTCTACACCGCGCCCGGAGAAGAGCACTGGCACGGCGCGAGCCCGGGCGCCTTCATGGAGCACCTCGTCATGATGGACATCCCCGACGACCCGGCCACCGCCACCACCTGGCTCGAGCCCGTCTCCGACGAGGAGTACCTGGCCGGCACTGCCCGCCGCCCGTGAGTGACGTCGGCGGCCGATCTCACCCGCCGGCGCGCAAATGGCGAGCGAATCATTGCCAGCTCGGCCCAGGGCCGGCGCGGGACGGCAGACCGGCTGCGGATCGCTCGCGTTGTGCGGCCCTCGTACGATCCCGTCTCAGCGGCTCGAGATCCCCCCGACCATTCCGTTGATGAAGCGCTTCTGCAGCAGGAAGTAGAGGATCACGATCGGCAGGGCGACGATCACCCCGGCCGCGGAGAGCAGGGAGTAGCTCGTCAGGTGCGCGCCCTGGAAGAACGCGAGGCCGAGCGGCGCCGTCCGCTTGCTGTCGTCGGTGATCATGATGAGCGGAGTCAGGAACTCGTTCCAGGTCCACATGGAGACGAGGACGCACATGGTCATGATCGACGGCGTGGTCGGCGGGACGATGATCTGCCAGAGGAGCCGCAGGTCGCTCGCGCCGTCGAGACGGGCTGCCTCGATGACGTCGCTGGGGAAAGTGCGGAACTGGTTGCGCATCCAGAAGACCCCGAATGCCAGCGACTGAGCGGTCTGGGGCAGGATCAGCGACGCGTAGGTGTTCGTCAGGCCGGCGCCTCGGAGGTTGAAGTACAGGGGGATGATGAACGCCTCCGCGGGGAGCATGAGCCCGGCGAGGAGGACGAAGAAGATGATGTTCGACCCGGGGAAGTCCAGTCGGGCGAAGGCGAAGCCGGCGAGGACGCTGAGTAGCACCGTCAGGACGACGACCGAGACCGTCACGAGGATGCTCGAGAACATGTAGGTACCGAACCGGCCCTGTGTCCAGGCCGCCGCGTAGTTGCCGAAGGCGAAGGTCGTCGGGACATGGAAGCCGCCGTCGTTCTTGGCGGGCGGGAGCACGGACGAGAAGAGGACGCCGATGAGGGGGATGATCGCGAACAAAGCGAAGATCGAGAGGATGACGTAGTTGACGAATTTCTCGCCGATACCGATCTTCATTCGACGTCCTTCGGCTGCAAGAGATTGATCAACGCGGTGACGATGATGATGACGATGGTGAGGACGACGGCCACGGCGGCGGCGGATCCCACCTGACCCTGGTTGAAGGCCCGGTTGTACGCCTCGAAGGCGGGCACGGTCGTGCTGTCGCCGGGGCCGCCGCGTGTCGTGATGTAGACGAGGTCGAACGTCTTGAGAGCGGAGACGACGGTAAGGGTGAGAGCCACGGCGATCTGCCCTCGAAGGGCCGGCAGCGTGATGCCGAAGAACTCCCGGACGGGTCCTGCACCGTCGAGGCGAGCCGCTTCGAACAGTTCGGGCTGGATGTTGCCGACGCCGCTCACGAAGAGGACGAGGCAGAGGCCGATGTTCAGCCAGGTCCCGACGAAGCCGATCGCGATCAGAGCCGTTCCGTAGTCGCCGAGCCAGACCTTGGCCAGATCACCGAGGCCGACGGCCCGGAGGATCTCGTTGAAGAGGCCGTTCTGGGAGTAGATGGACACCCAGATGCTTGCGACGACGACCGAGGCGATGACCTGCGGCAGGAACAGCACTGTTCGGAAGAACGACATCCCGCGGAGGGCGTGAGCTCGGGACACGATGAGAGTGAGTGCCAGAGCCAGGACGACGGGTATCGCGGAGTAGAAGATCATGAGCACTGCTGCGTGCACGAAGGCGCTGCTGAGTGCGGTGTCGGTCACGACGCCGACGTAGTTGGAGAGACCGGCGGAGGTCGCTTGACTGATGCCGTCCCAGTCGTAGAACGAGTACTGCAGCGTTTGCAGCGTGGGCACGCCGAGGAAGACGGCGAAGAGCGCGAACGCGGGGAGGACGTAGAGGTAGCCCTTGAGATCGCGGCGGCCCCGGCGGGCACGGCGTGAGGCCGTGCCCGCGGGTCGTGCGGCGATGCCTTGTCGGCTCCGGCGGGCGCGGGCGTCGACCGTGCCCGCCGGGGGTGCAGCGTTGGTGCGAGTGCTCACGATTAGCCGCGATCCTTCGTGAAGGCCTCGTAGTCCGTCTGGAGGCTCTGGGTGAACTGCTCGGGAGTGGCCTGACCTCCGACGAGGTTCTGCATGCCCGAGGTGAGGGTGTCGTAGAACGTGCTCGTCGTGTAGTCGAGATAGGGCACGACCGTGCTGGCCTTGCTGATCTCGGTGTACTGGTCGGCGATGTCCGCCGCCAGCGTCCCCGACGTCGGCGAGTACCCGGTCGGGAGGACCGCGGGGAGGTTGCCGGTGTCGAGAAGCGTCTGCGCCGCTTTGGCATTGGTGATGAAGTCGATGTAGGCGGCCGCCGCGTCGGCGTGCTTGGACTTCGACGTGATGGCCCAGGCGAGGCCTTCGCCTCCCTCCGTCACCGGCGCGCTGGCGCCGACGGGGGTGAGGGTGGTGAATCCGACCGCAGTCTTGCCCATGTCGCTCTCGAGGGTCTGCTGCTGCCAGGTGCCGTCGACGTAGAAGGCCGATCCGCCCTTTCCGAAGCTGGCGAGGGACGCGTCGCGGGAGATGCCGCTCGAGCCGGCGTTGATGTAGCCCTTGTCGACCCAGCCCTGGATCGTGGCGGCTGCGGTGACGTTGTCCTTGTCGGTCCAACTCCCGCTCTTGGCCGTGACCAGATCGTCCACCGCCGTGGCTCCGGCGACGGCCGCCTGGACGACGCCGTACAGGTGGATGCCCGGACTCTTCTCGAGGTTGCCGTAGTTGAGCGGCAGGATGCCGGCGGCCTTGGCCTTGGCCATGTCGACGGTCAGGTCGTCGATGGTCTTGGGCGCGCTGACCCCGAGCTGGTCGAGGATCGCCTTGTTGTAGTACACGCCGACGAGCTCGCCGGTCTGCGAGACGCCGTAGAGGTTCCCGGTCTGCCAGGTCTTGCCATCGGAGGAGAACGTGTTGAGCTTCAACAAGCTGGACGGGTAGTACGAGGTCCAGTCGTAGAGCTTCGCGTAGTCGTCCATCGGGCGAAGGAGCCCGCCCTTCACGAAGGCGCCCATGTCGGGGTATCCCTGGTTCGCCTGGACCACGTCCGGGGGAGTGTTCCCCGACAGAGCCAGCTTCAGGGTGGTCTTGAGATCCGAGAACGATTGCGAGACGCGCTTGATCGTGATGTTGGGGTACTTCTTCTCGAACGCCGCGTTGAGTTCCTTCTGAGCGGTGTCGCTGCCGCCGTCGGTGTTCTGATCCCACTCCGTGAGCGTGATCTTGTCCTTCGTCACCGTCTTGGAGACGGACCCGAGCGAGGCGGTCGACGTCGCGGTGGACCCGCCCGGCGCGCATGCAGCGAGCCCGATCGTGAGGCATGCGGCGATGCCGACGAGCAGGGGCACTTTCCTCATCTTGCTGTGCATTACTTCTCCTTGATATCGACACGGGAATCGGCGGAGGCCCACTCCTCGATGCAGGTCCAGTCACCGACCGGCTGTTCCTCGGCCAGGAAGCTCGCCAAGGCTGCAGGCCGGGGGGCGCTGGCAGCGCCCCCCAGGCTCATCACCGACAACGACGCGCAGAGTCCGGCGAAGCGCAGTTTCTGCTCGAGCGGCCAGTCGTGGTCGAGGGCCGCCATGAACGAGGCGACGAACACGTCCCCGGCACCGGTGGGATCGACGGCGTCCACGCGGACGGCGGGCACCTCGGTCAGCTCACCCGTACCGCTGTCGTAGGCGACGACGCCGTCGGGGCCGCGGGTGACGACGGCGAGCTCGACGTAGTCGCCCAGCGCACGGGCGGCCGAAACGGCGTCGTGGGTGCGGGTGTACTTCATGGCCTCGACGTCGTTGGGAACGAAGACATCGACTCCGGCGAGGCGGTGGAGGACCCGAGGTGACCACTCGCCGGTCGAGTCCCATCCGACGCCGCCCACGATCACGGTGCCGTGCGATCGGAGGTCGGCCACCCAGGAGGGGATGTCGCCGGCGATCCCGACGTGGGTCGCGCCCACGGACCCCAGGTCGGCAGGGAACTCGCGGCCTGGAATGCTCTCCTCGTACGTAATGAAGCTGCGATCGTGAGCTCCGGTCAACGAGACGGTCACGGGGCTCTGGTGGCCCGGGACGACGTCCACGTGGCTGACGTCGAGATTCGGTTCGTCCTGGAGCAGCGAACGGATGTGCGTACCGAGGACGTCGTCGCCCAATTGCGACAGCAGCACCGTCTTCGAGCCGAGCCGGGCCGCGGCGACCGCACGGTTGGCGACACCGCCGGGCGTGACGGAGAAGGCGTCGGCGAAGACCTCTGTACCGGCGGACGGAACCGGGACACCCGAGAAGACGACGTCGCAGAACACGGTGCCTGCGAAGAGCAGGTCGGTGTGCATCGCGTCCGGCTGTGATTCCGACAAGAACGGCTCCATCTGTTGGTGATCGACTTTGCTCACTCGGGAGGAGCGTCGGCTTACTTCTGCAAGTGTGTGCAGAAAGTGTGTCAATCATGTTTCGAGAATGACGCCATTTCATTAACTCTGCTCATCTTGAGTCGTGTTCTTGCGCAAAGAAGTGCAGATCTCGTCATCTTCGAGTTAGTGTGAACGCATGATCTTGAGAGAGCGACAGGACCGCATCATCAACGCGCTGCGGTCCACCGGGGCGGCGTCGGTCCGAGAACTGGCCGAGGCCCTCGATGTGAGCGAGGCGACGATCCGCCGCGACCTGCAGGTACTGGACAGCAACGGCGAGCTGACTCGCACCTACGGGGGAGCCGTCCTCCGGGCCGGACACGTCGTGGACGAGCACGGCTCGGAGGGCGACCGCGAACGGCCGTTCGAGTTCGGCGAGGACGAGCAGCGCGCCGAGAAGAAGAAGATGGCCGTCGCCGCCGCGGCCATGATCCACGACGACAGCGTCGTGATCCTCGACATCGGAACGACGACGGCGCTCGTGGCACGCGAGCTCCGCGGCCGCAATGTCACGGTGATCACGAGCAACCTCGCCGTGTTCGACGAACTCCGCGACGACACATCCGTGCGGCTCGTGCTGCTCGGAGGCGTCGTCCGGCGCAACTACCGCACGCTCGTCGGCTCGCTCACCGAGCTCGCACTCACGCAGGTCAGCGCCGACTACCTCTTCTTGAGCTGCACCGGCGTCCGGGGCAACGGACACGTGGTCGACAACATGGCCGTCGAGGCTCCCATCAAGCAATCCATGATCGCCGCCGCGGACAAGGTCGTCCTGCTCGCCTCGGAGGCCAAGTTCCCCGGGACGGGCGCGCTGCGCCTGTGCTCCCTCACCGATGTGGACGTTCTCATCACCACGGAGAACGCTCCCGAAGAAACGCTCGCACTATGCCGGAACGCCGGCGGAGAGGTCACAATCGTATGAAGCTCTGCATCCTGGGAGGCGGCGGATTCCGCACCCCCTACGTCTACCAAGCGCTCCTCCGCGATAACGGGTCGCCCCGGGTCGAAGAGGTCGCTCTGTACGACACCGATGAAGTGCGCCTGCACACGATGGTCGCGATCCTCACCGAGCTCGGCACGGAGTTCCCCGACGCCCCGAAGCTCGTCCCGACCACGTCTCTGCACCGAGCCGTCGAGGGCAGCGACTTCATCTTCGCTGCCATCCGCGTCGGCGGCCTCGAGGGGCGCCGCTGTGACGAGCACGTCGCGCTCGACCTGAACATCCTGGGTCAGGAGACCACCGGCCCGGGTGGTCTCGCCTACGCGCTCCGAACCGTGCCCGTCATGGTCGGCATGGCCCAGGTCATCAAGGACCTGGCCCCCAACGCGTACTTCATGAACTTCACCAACCCGGCGGGCATCATCACCGAGGCGATGCAGTCCGTTCTCGGGGACCGGGTCCTGGGCATCTGTGACACCCCGTCCGGGCTCGGTCGTCGCGTCGCCGGCCTCATGGGGCTCGACCACGAGCGCGTCCAGATGGACTACGTGGGTCTGAACCATCTCGGGTGGATGCGCCGCGTCATGTACGACGGCAAGGACGTCCTCCCCGAGCTAGTGGCCGACGACGAGAAGCTCGGGATGATGGAAGAGGGTCATGTCTTCGGCCTCGACTGGATCCGCACCATGGGGATGATCCCCAACGAGTACCTCTTCTACTACTACTTCAACCGGGACGCGATCCGCGGCATCCTCAGCAGCAAGCTGACGCGGGGCGACTTCCTCCAGGAGACGCAGAGCGCTTTCTACGACCGGGCGAGCAAAGCCGGCGACGGGGTCGCCGAGTTCTGGCGCGAGACGGTCGAGAACCGCAGCGCCAGCTACATGGCCGAGGCCAAGGGCGGCGAACAGGGTAAGCCGAAGAACGCCAAGGAGCGCGAGACCGACCCGAGCCACCAGGGCTACGCGGGCGTGGCCCTCAGCGTCATGGGTGCCATCAGCCGCAACGAACGGTCCACGATGATCCTCAACGTCCGCAACCAGGGGGCCATCGCGGGGATGCCGTGGGACGCTGTCGTCGAGATCCCGACAACGGTGGATGCCAACGGCGTCCACCCGCTCGCCGTCGACATCCAGCCGAACCTCCACCAACTCGGTCTCATGCAGCAGGTCAAGGCCGTCGAGCGCCACACCATCGCCGCCGCGATGACGGGGTCGAAAAGCGAAGCCCTCCAGGCCTTCGCCCTGCACCCTCTCGTCGACTCGGTCACGGTCGCACGCGACCTCCTCTCGGGCTACATCGACAAGATCCCCGAGGTCGCCGCGGTTCTGACGAAGTGACCACCGCCGTGTTCACGCGGCCCGCGTCTCGCGCGTGGGCCGTGTGGCTCGTCGGCACCGTCGCCTACTACGCCGCCGTCTTCTCCCGGACCTCGCTCTCCGCTGCCGGCGACGACGCGATCGCGAGGTACCACATCACCGCCTTCGGGCTGTCGATGTTCTCCGTCCTCCAGCTCCTGGTCTACGCGACTCTGCAGATCCCGGTCGGCACGCTGATCGACAGGTTCGGGCCCCGTGCCCTGATCGCGTCCGGCGCGGCCCTGATGGCGATCGGCCAGGTCACCCTCGCCTTCTCGGACACGCTCCCCGTGGCGATCACCGCCCGAATCCTCATCGGGGCCGGGGATGCCATGACGTTCGTCTCGGTTCTCCGGCTCGTCGCCGCCTGGTTCCCCCCTCGGCTCGTTCCGATCATGAGCCAGGTGACCGGCATGCTCGGCGGTCTGGGCCAACTGGCGAGCGTCATCCCCTTGGCCGCCCTCCTGGGCGCTCGGGGCTGGACGACCACGTTCCAGGCCCTCGGCGCGCTGCTCGTGCTCAGTCTCTGCCTGGCGTTGGGCTTCCTGCGGAACGGGGCCGCGCATCCTCACCCTGAGGCTCACATCGCTGGGCTCGGCGAATCGTTCCGCCTCGTCCGAGACAGTTGGCGCAATCCCGGAACACGTCTGGGCTTCTGGGTCCACTTCAGCTGCCCCTTCGGCGGAACCGTCTTCGGCATCCTGTGGGGCTATCCCTTCCTGGAATCCGGTGAAGGGCTGAGCATCCCCCAGACCCAGGGGGTCTTCGCCGCCTACACGCTGCTCAGCATCGTGGCGGGGCCGATCGTCGGAACACTGACCGCTCGGTACCAGGCGCACCGCGCTTCCTTGGCGCTCGGGATCGTCGCGAGCCAGGTGGCCGCCTGGGCGCTCGTCCTGCTCTGGCCCGGTGCCGCTCCGCTGGGAGTCCTGTACCTCCTGGCAGGCGTTCTCGCCATCGGCGGGCCAGGCTCGCTGATCGCCTTCGACCTGGCGCGCACCAACTCGACCCCCGAGCGCCTCGGCGGTGCCCTCGGCACCGTCAACGTCGGCGGCTTCGTGGCCGCTCTGGTCGCCATCGCGCTCATCGGCGTCCTGCTGGATGCCCAGGGAGCCGGTACTCCGGCCACCTACACGCTCGCTGCATTCCGGTCGGCCATGAGCATCCAGATCCTCCTGTGGTTCCTCGGCGCCGCAGGCATCCTCATCTCGCGGCGACACGTGAAGGCCGCCGAACCAGCCCTCGAAGGAGTCCTCCGATGAAGATCGTCATCCAGCACTCGCCCTCCGACGCCGGACGCGTCGCGGCCCGGCAGATCGCCTCGACCCTGCGCCTCCAGCAGAACGGGATCATCGGTCTCGCAACAGGAAGCTCTCCGCAGCCCCTCTACGAAGCCCTCGCCGCACTCGTGCGGGCGGGGGAGGTCTCGTTCGCGTCCACGCGAGGTTTCGCGCTCGACGAGTACGTCGGTATCGATCCCGACCATCCCGAGAGCTATCACTCGATCATCGCGCGGGATGCCATCGCTCCTCTCGGCATGGATCCTCGACTCGTTCGAGTCCCCTCGGGTTCGGGCTCCGTCGAGGAAGTCGATGAGGCGGCAGTCGAATACGAGGCGGCGATCCGCGAGGCCGGCGGTGTCGACGTCCAGATCCTCGGGATCGGCGCCAACGGCCACATCGGGTTCAACGAACCGGGCTCGGCCGCCGACTCGGTCACGCGCCGCGTCGACCTCGCGCCCGAGACCATCGCGGCCAACAGCAGGTTCTTCCCGTCGGTCGCCGACGTCCCGACACAGGCCGTCTCCCAGGGCCTCGGTACGATCCTGAGCGCTCGGGCGATCGTCCTCGTCGCGAACGGTTCCGAAAAGGCGCAAGCGGTGCGGGATGCCCTCGAGGGGCCGATCGAAGCGAGCTGCCCGGCGTCCTTCCTGCGCGAGCACGACGACGTCACGTTCTGCCTCGACGAGCAGGCCGCTGCGCTCCTCTCCGCCGAGACCCGGGCGAGGTCGGTCACCACCGCTCTCGACGACTCGACTGCGTTGTCCCACTGACCGGCGGCGCACCGGCGGAGGCAGGGCCCACGCCCGCCCATAGGATCGACTCGTGGAGTCCAAACCCGCTTCCGTCCTGAAGGCCCTCCGTGCGGAGATCATCGCCGGCAGCCTCGCCCGGGGCACACGCCTGAAAGAGGATGCCCTGGCCGAGCGTTTCGGCGTGTCGCGGGTGCCCGTCCGCGAGGCCCTGCGGCAGCTCGAGACCGAGGGCTTCGTCGTCGCCGAGAAGTTCAAAGGGGTGACCGTCGCGGACTCCTCCTCGGAGGCGGTGATCGAGCTCATGCAGATCCGGCGCGGACTCGAGGTGCTGGCGGCCGAGTTGGCTGCGGGACGCCAGGGGGGCGACAGCGCCGACCTGTTGCGCGCCGTCGTGAACGAGCAGCGCTCCGACCAGGAGGTCGAGGCGCAGACTCCCCGGTTCTCGTTCCATCGCCTCGTCGCAGCCGCATCCGGCAACGGCCACCTCGACGCCATGATCGAGCGACTCATCCACCAGACGGCGTGGGCTTTCGAGCGCGTGACACAAGAAGAGGTCGCTTCGAGCGGCGGAGACCACGCGGCCGTGGCCAACGCGATCCTGCGCGGCTCGGGCGTCCAGGCAGGTCTGCTGATGGACGAGCACCTGCGGCGCGACGAGGCGCTGTACCGCGCGCTCGACGTCTGAACGTATACGAAAAGCGCTTTTTCTCGAATCCGGCTGTCTTTGGAGGCCTGAAGTTACGGGCATCCACTTGCCTCGTAACAAAGCGTTTCCTCCCCGAAACCAGCCGGAAACACCTTTTCGTATACAAAAGAGTGTCCCCGGATGCGATACTGATTCTGATGTCAGCGATCGGTCCTCCACACCTCTTTCCGTGCCTGGAGTCGCAAATGACTGCTGTGACCCGCTCCACCGCTCCGACCCGCTCTTCGCTTCCCGGCGACGCCTCTTCCCGTAACGGTGTCGCCTCCGCCCTCGACTCCATCGGCTTCACCCGCGCCCAGTTCGCGGTGCTCATGCTGATCCTCGCCGGCGAGTTCTTCGACACCCTCGAGCAGAACTCGGTCGGCGCCATGGCCACCAACATCAAGTCGTCGCTCTCGATCGGCGACCTGCAGTTGACCACGATCAACACGGCGACCGTCATCGGCGGTCTCATCGGACGTTTCGTCGCCGGTTGGCTGGCCGACCGCTACGGTCGCCGCTTCTCGCTCAGCCTCAACCTGCTCGTCTACACGCTCGGCGGCCTGCTCAGCGCCGTCGCCTTCAACTACGACATGCTCCTCGTCAGCCGGCTCATCGTCGGCATCGGCGTCGGCGGCGAATTCATGATCGGCATCGCGATGCTCTCCGAGATGGTCGCGACCCGCTACCGCGGCGGCCTCATCGCCACCATCAACGTGGGTGCCGGCGGTATCGGCAACTTCATCTCCTACGGCTTCTTCCTCCTGCTGCTGGGCCCCCTGGCGGTTCCGCTGGGCGGGAACGACACCGTCTGGCGCTGGTCGTTCGCGATCCTCGCCATCCCCGCGCTCTTCGTGGTCCTGTTCCGCCGCCGCCTGCCCGAGACGCCGCGCTGGCTCCTCTCCCAGGGGCGTGTGGACGACGCGAACCGCTCGCTCGCCATCCTCGCGTCCTCGTCGCTGCGTCCCTCCGCCGCGTCCAAGTCGCCGGTCACCCTCACCGAGGCCGACCTTTCGCCGGTCGCCCTGCACTCCTCGCCGGCCGCCGTGTTCCGCCGCAACGTCCTGGGCCGGACGATCTCCATCGGCATCGCCTCGTGGATGGCCTTCGGGTCGCAGGTCACGCTGAACTTCCTCATGCCGACCCTTCTGGTCGAGCGCGGCTACTCCGTCTCGCAGAGCCTGCTCTACACGATGATCATGAACATCGGTTCGCTGCTGGGATGCACGGCCGCCGCCCTGATCGCGAACCGGGTCGGTCGCAAGGCGGCCGTGACCACCGCCGGCATCCTCGGCTGCCTCACGGCGCTCGCCTTCGCGGGCTTCGGCAACGACACGGCCCTCATCCTGGTCCTCGGCGCCCTGTTCCAGTTCTTCACGATGGTCACCAACACGACGCTCGCCGCCTGGACCGCCGAGGTCTACCCGACCGCGATCCGTGCCTCCGGCGCCTCGATCGTCAACGGGATCGGCAACATCGCCGGCGCCGTCATGCCCTTCCTCGCCATCGCCCTCTACGGCCACTTCGCCTTCGCCGGCGTATTCGGCCTGGCGGCCCTGATGTACGCGATCCTCGTCGTCGCCTCCCGGTTCGCACCGGAAGCCCGCGGCCGCTCTCTCGAGGACGTCAACGAGAACGCCCTGGTCGCGAGCCAGGTCTGAAGCCCCCTCGGGCGGGCCGGAACCTCCGGCCCGCCCATCACCCCCCGAACTCCTCTGGAGGAACACATGGACACCCTGAAGATCTCGGCCACTGCGAACGGCCTCAACTACCTTCCCGAGTACGTCGCCGATCAGGGCGGCCTGTTCGCGGAGCGCGGCCTCGCCGTGTCCGCCGTGGCCCGCGACCCGTGGACCGGCGTCGTCGACGACATCGAGTCGCGGGAGGCGGACCTCGCCCTCGGCGGTCTCTGGGTTCCCGCCATGTACGCCGGCACCCCCCGCAAGCTCTCCGTCGTCGGCCAGCTCAACCACATGTTCCCGATGACCATCGTCGCGCGCAACGAGACCTCGCCGATCTCTCTCGACTGGCTGGCCGGCAAGGTCGTCCTCGCTCCCGGAGCCGGCGGGAGCGCACCGTACGAGTTCACCGCCGGCCTCATCCGCGAGGCGGGCTTCGACGTCTCGAAGACGCGCTTCGTCCGCGACCTGTCCACCGCGATGCTGATCGAGCTCTACCAGGGCGGACTCGGCGACGCGATCATCCTCGACCTGGTCTCGGCCGAGGAGCTCGTCGCCGCGGGCGGTGGCACCATCGTCTTCCGCCACCTCCAGTCCGGCGGCGTCATGCCGAACAGCGTCTACTACTGCGTCTCGGAGCGGGTCGACGAACTGGGCGACCGCATCGAGCGCTTCATGGACGGCATCGCGGCCGCGATGACCAAGATCACGTCGCACGAGGCCGACGCGGAGATCGAGGCCGTCCTGGCCGCGCGCTGGCCCGACAAGGACAAGGCGCTGCTGCGCCGCGCCGTCGACGAGATGGCCGAGGGCGGCGTGTGGGACTCCGCAGTCGTCGACCGGGACGCCTCCGACCGATGGATGACGATCCTGTTCGACGGCGGCCTCACGACGCACACCCCGTCGCTCGAAGAGCTCCTCGGCGCGCGCGCCGCGGTCGACGCCTGATGACCGTCGTCCTCGGCGCGTCGGAGATCGGCGCTCTGATCGGGGCCGTCGACGTCGTCGAGGCGGTCGAGGCCATCCACGCCGATCTGGGCTCCGGCGCCGCGCGGCAGCCGGCGCCCACCGCCCTCACCGGCGCGGACGACGCGATCTTCCTGCCCATGTCGGTCCGCTCGGACCGCCTCGGCCTGGTCGCGGTCAAGCTCATGGCCGACATCCCGGCGAACGGCGACCGCGGGCTGCCCACGCAGCGGTCGACGATCCTCGTGTCGTCGTCGGTCACGGGGGAGTGCGTCGCGGTGCTCGACGGCATGGCCATCACCCGGGCCCGGACCGCCGCCACCTCGGTCGTGGCCACCCGCCACCTGGCCCGCAGCGACAGTCGGACCCTCGGCCTCATCGGGGCGGGCAACCTCGCCATCGAGCACGTGCGGGCCTTCGCCGCGACCCGGCCCTTCGACCGCATCGTCCTCTGGTCCCGCTCGTCGACGACCGTCGACCGGTTCCTGCGAGAGGTCGGCGGCGACCTGCCCGGGCGCTGCGTCCTCGCATCCGGGCCTCAGGAGGTCGTCGAGGAATCCGACGTGCTCTGCACGCTCACCCCGTCGGTCGACCCCATCGTGCTGGGGGACTGGCTGCACGAGGGCCAGCACGTCAACGCGGTCGGCGCCCGTCCTCGGCCGACGCACCGCGAACTCGACGGCCGAGCCCTGGCTCGGGCCACCGTCTTCGTCGACAGTCGGGAGACCGCCCTGGCCAAATCGGGCGACCTGCTCGTAGCCATGGCGGAAGGGACGATCCCGAAGGACGCCCACTACGCCGAACTGGGTGAAGTCATCGCCGGGCGAGCGACGGGCCGCTCGAGCGCCGACGAGATCACCGTGTTCGACTCGGTCGGTCTCGGAGCGCAGGACCTCGCCGTGGCGGCGTGCGTCATCGAACTGGCCCGGAAGAGGGGGATCGGAACGCCGGTGGCGATCGCGCCCGGGTCGTCGGCCACCTTCGCACCGCTCACGGGGGTGGCCTCGTGATCCGCATCGCCGTCGTGAACTGCAACACCACCGAGTCGATGACCGAGACCGCCGCGTCTCGGGCCCGGCTGGCAGTCGGGCCCGACGTCGAGATCGTCGGCATCACCCCGGCCTGGGGAGTCGCCTCGGCCGAGGGCTGGTACGACAGCTTCATCAGCGCCGCCGCCGTGCTCCAGACCCTCGAGACCCTGCCCGACGACATCGACGGCGTCGTGATGGCCGGCTTCGGCGAGCACGGTCGCGAGGGCGCCCGAGAGCTCCTCTCGATCCCCGTCGTCGACATCACGGAGGCCGCTGCGCACCTGGCGATGCCCCTCGGCCGTCGCTACGGAGTGGTCACCACCGTGCGTCGCGCCGTCGGGCAGATCGAGGACAGCCTCACGACCGCAGGCCTCATCGACCGATGCGCCGCGATCGAGGACACCGGGCTCGGGGTCCTCGAGCTCGACGAGGACCCCTTCGCGACCGCCGAGGCGTTCGTCGAGGCCGGGCAGCGCGCCATCGCCAAGGGCGCCGAGGTCATCTGCCTCGGCTGCGCGGGCATGGCGGGCCTCGAGGAGCACGTCCGCGACCGCCTGCCGGTGCCGGTCATCGACGGCGTGGCCGCGGCGGCCGCCCTCGTCGAGACCCTGATCCGTCAGGGGCTCTCGACGAGCAAGATCGACTCCTTCGCCACGCCGCTGGCGAAGCGCCGGAGCTGGAGCGTCTGAGGCGCCCCGGCGGGGATGCCTGCCTGGTCGGCGCCGACGAGCGACTCGCCGTGCCCGGAGGGTACGGCGTCACCCGGAACGTCCGACCTCGCCGCCGGCCGGGGTAGGGCTGCCCCTACCCCGACTCGGTGGGCACCCCCGTTCTCCTGAATCGAACCGATCCGTAGCGTCGTAGACGTCGCCACACCAACAGATCGGAACCGACATGGAAGCGTTCACCCATCTCCTCCTGGCGGGGGCCGCGTCCCCGCTGATCCTCGTCGCCGTCTTCCTCGTCGTCGCGATCGACGGCTTCTTCCCGCCGGTGCCGAGCGAGACCGTCGTCGTCGCGCTGGCCTCGATCGGGTTCGCGACCGGAGCCCCGAGCCCGTGGCTCGTCCTGCTGGTCGCGGCGGCCGGTTCGTTCGTCGGAGACAACGTCGCCTTCGCCATCGGCCGTCGTCTCGGCATCGACCGCTTCCGCTTCACTCGCGGCCCGCGCACCGCACGCCTGCTCCGGCGTGTGCGCGGAACCCTCGAGGCCCGGCCCGCGTCGACCGTTTTGACGGCCCGCTTCGTCCCCGTCGGTCGGGTGGCCGTCAACGTCCTCGCGGGGTCGAGTGCGTTCCCCCGGCGCCGGTTCATGCTCCTCAGTGGTGTGTCCGGGGTCGTTTGGGCCACCTATTCCATCCTCATCGGAGTCCTGGCCGGCGCCTGGCTCCACGACCGACCCCTCCTCGGTGCGATCCTCGGTGCCGCCGCCGCTCTGGGTATCGGCCTGCTCGTCGATCGACTGCCCCGGCAGCGCCGGGCGCTGCGACCCGCCAGGATGGGCTCATGACCGACGTCCCGACCCCCTCGCCGCGGCGATTCGGGTATGTCGGCCTCTGGCGTGCGCTCCCTCGTGAACTGGCCTTCCTGCTGACCGTGCTCCCCGTCGCGATTGTCACCTGCGTCGTCGGCTGGACCGGCCTCGCCCTCGGACTCGGCCTCGCGATCGTCTGGATCGGCCTGCCGATCGGTGTCGCGACCCTTCTCCTGTCCCGCCGCTTCGGCGAATTCGAGCTCCGCCGCCTCCGTCTGGCCGGCCGGCCGGCGATCGCAGCCCCCGACTGGAGCCTACGCCATCGCGGTCAGGGCATCTGGCGCCGGGCACTCGTCGTCCTCGTCGACGGTCGCACCTGGAGCTACTGGGCGCACGGCGCGATCGTCCAGCTCGTCCTCGGCACGATCACCTGGTCCATCGGCCTGGTCTGGATCGTGCTGGCCCTGGGCGGTCCGACCTATTGGTTCTGGGGTCGATTCGAGTCGCACGGCGACGGCGAGATCTGGCTGCACACCGTCGTGCTCGAGGGATTCCCCGGCTACACGGCCGAGCGGAGCCAATCCGGACTGTTCGTGGGCGAGAGCGTCTTCTTCGCCGTGGTCGGCGTCGTCTTCCTGGTCACGCTGCCGCTCGTCGGGCACGGCCTCGTCCTCCTGCACCAGGCCGTGGCCCGTGGGATGCTCGGCGAGGGCGAGTCCGCAGCCCTGCGTCGCGAGATCTCCGCCAGCGAGTCCTCGCGGGTGTCCGCGATCCTGGCCGAGGACGACGCCCTCCGCCGACTCGAACGCGACATCCACGACGGTCCGCAGCAGAGCCTCCTCCGGGTGCAGTACGACCTGTCGAGTTCGATCCGAGCGCTGTCGAGTGACGACGAGACCCTGCGGCCGCTGCTCGAGAGCGCTCTCGGCCTGACCAAGGACACGCTCCACGAACTCCGCGAGCTCTCGCGCGGAATGGCTCCGCCCCTGCTTCAAGACCGGGGTCTCGCGTCGGCGATCCGGTCGCTCGCGTCCCGCAGTCCCGTCCCGACGACGGCTGCCGTCGACCTCACGGTCGGCGAGGTCGATCTCGGCCCGGTCGAGCGCAGCGTCTACTTCGTCGTCTCCGAGCTGCTCGCGAACGTCGCCAAGCACTCCGGAGCGACGGCCGCCTCGGTCACGATCCGCGCCACCGTCTCGACCGGGCTCCGCGCCCGTCGGCGTCGGGACCTCGTCGTCGAGGTCGTCGACGACGGTCGCGGCGGTGCCCGCGAGGTGTCCGGGCACGGGCTCAACGGAGTTGCCGCACGCGTCACGGGTCTTCGAGGCACGCTGGTCGTCGACAGCCCCGGGGGCGGACCCACCCGGGTCACGGTGACCCTGCCGGTCGGGAGCGCTTCAGGTACGGAACTCGCGGCGCCCCTACGCTGAGGCGATGCCGTCCTCCGCCTCCGAATCCGTGCCCGTCGAACCCGTCGCCGTCGTGCGCGTCGTCCTCGCCGACGATTCCGTCCTCCTCCGCGAGGGAGTGGCCCGGCTCTTCCAGGAGGCGGGTTATCACGTCGTGGGCACCTACGGGGATGCCGATTCGCTGATGGCCGATCTCGACCGGACCAAGCCCGATCTCGCAGTCCTCGACATCCGGATGCCGCCGACCTACCGCGACGAGGGCGTGCGGGCGGGGATCGCGATCAAGGCCGTGCATCCCCCGGTCGGGGTCTTGCTCCTCAGCCAGTACACGGAGGCCGAGTACGCCGCGGATCTGCTCGACACCGGGGCCGCCGGGGTCGGCTACCTGCTGAAGGACCGGGTCTCGTCGCTCGACGAGCTGCAGGACGCGGTCGAGCGGATCGTGGCCGGCGGAACCGTGATCGACGAGCAGATCGTACGGGAGCTGCTCGCCCGTCGCCACGACCCGCTCGAACGGCTGACGCCCCGCGAGGTCGAGGTGTTGTCGCTGATGGCGGAGGGCCGCACCAATCAGGGCATCGCCGACGGCCTGCACCTGGCCGTCGCGTCGGTGGAGAAGCACACGACGTCGATCTTCCAGAAGCTCGACCTCGACGACTCCGGGGCGGCGCATCGTCGAGTGCTCGCCGTACTGGCCTGGCTCCGGAAGGACTAGTGCTCGCAGCCGCAGGACTCCCGGAGGATCAGCTTCGGCGGGTGCAGGGGGTGCTCGGTCTGCCTGCTGGCCGCCAGATCGAGGACGGCTGTGACCGCCTCCACGGCCATGGCCTTCACCGGCTGCTGGACGGCCGTCAGGCTCGGTGAGGTGTACTCCGTGTCTTCGGTGCCGTCGAAGGAGACGATGGCGACGTCGTCCGGCACCCGGAGACCGAGTTCATGCAGGGCTCGGAGGAGGCCGAGCGCCTGCATGTCCGAACTGACGAACACCGCTGACGGATAGTTCACCGACGAGAAGAGGCGCATGCCCCCCTCGTAACCGCCGGCACGAGACCACGGTTCGCGGGCGATGGGGCCGTCGGGGAGCCCCGCGTCTCGGGAGGCGGCCAGCCAGCCGCTCTCGCGGAGTTCGGGGTTGCCGCCGGACCCGCCGCCGATGATCAACCCGATGCGCGCATGGCCGTGGCCGATCAGATGGGTGACGGCCTCGTAGGCCCCGGCGTACGCGTCGACACCGATGCTGACCGTGCCGGGCCCCTTCTCGAGCACGCCGAGGACGACGGTGGGGATGCCCTGCAACGAGGGGACGGCCAGGTCGGGCCGCGCCATCGACGAGGTGACCAGGAGCCCGTCGATCTGACGTTCGGCGAGATGGGTGATGGCGCGGTGATCCGACTCGGGATCTCCGTCGCTGTTGATCAGGAGCACCATGTAGCCCCTCTCGGCGGCTGCGACCTCGAGGGCCACGGCCCACGCCGCGTAGAGGGGGTTGTTGATCTCGGGGAGGACGAGGCCGAGCGTCTTCGTCGTGCCGGTCCGCAGCGCGCGCGCGCTGAGGTTGGGCCGATAGCCGAGCGTGCGAATGGCGTCGGCCACCCGTTTTGCCGTGGCCGGTGCCACGGCTCGCGGGCCGCCGTTCACGACGTAGCTGACCACCGCGCTGGACACGCCGGCGTACCGGGCGACATCCGATCGGGTGACCTGACGAGGGGCGGGCTCGGAGACGGACATCCTCACCCTTCCTCTTCGCCAGGCAACCTGACCGATGTCGCACACCACACCGGCGTGCTCCGCATCAGTGCGATTCTGAGGCGAGTTTAGCCGTCGAGACGAGCGCGGCCGGTGCGTCTCCGTGGTCGGGGACGACGAGTCGCTCGCCACCCTGCAAGGCGGATCGGTGGGCGATGATGCCCGGCAGGGTGAAGCGCGCCGCCACCCAGGCGTTGACGGGCGGCAGGGTGCCGTCGACGACCGCGCGGACGAAGTCGTCGACGAGGAAGTGGTGGCTTCCCTCGTGGCCGCTGGGCATGCCGTGGAAGACCGAGGGGAGACGGTCGATGTCGTGAACCGTCGCATAGCCGGACACGAACGCGTCGCGCAGCTCCGGCGCGACGTTCTGCAGCGAGGGGTCGTCGTGCGACATGCTGGCCTCGGCCCGGAGGTCGTCCGAGACGTCCGTGACGTCGTGCTTGTCCTGCCACAGGCTCACCGTGGCGAGCTGCTCGAAACTGGCCTCGGTTCCGAAGTAGCGGAAGCGCGACTCGCGGATCTGAGACGGGTAGCCGACCCGGCGCATCTCGTTGATGCGCATGACGCCGCCGTTGTCGAGTTCGAAGAGAGCACTCGCGTTGGAGAAGTCGTTGTCGAACTGGCTCACCTCCTTGTCGAAGACCCCGTCGCCGCGGTCGTCGCGGACACCGATGCAGCTCACGCTGACGGCGTGGCCGGGAATCGCGCCGAGGACTCCGCCGATGGAGTGCGTCGGGTAGAGCATGGGCGGGTAGCTCGCCGTCTTCTTCCACTCCTCCCCGCCGCTGTATTGGTAGGCGGCGTAGAAGCCGAGATCCATGTCGTGCACGTAGTCTCCCTCGGCGTAGAAGATCCGCCCGAACGCGTTCTCCTCCACCTTCTTCCGGGCGAAGACGGTGGCGGGGTTGTAGAAGCTCGTCTCGCCCATCATGTAGGTGAGGCCGGTCTCGCGGACCGCCTCGATGATGGCGGCGATCTCGTCCTCCGTGATGGCCATGGGCACGGCCGAGTAGACGTGCTTGCCGGCATGCAGCGCCCGCACGACGAGCGGCCCGTGCGACCAGCGCTGGGTGAAGATGGCGACGGCGTCGACATCGGTCTCGAGGAGAGCGTCGAACGATTCGACGACACCGGCCAGGTGCTCACGCTCGACCAGGTCGCGAGCCCGCTCGGGGATCACATCCGTCACGTACACGTCCGAGACGTCGGGGTGGACCTTGAAGAGCGTCGCGAACTGGCCGGAGAACTGGCCAGCGCCGACGATTCCGAGGGAGATCATTTGGTGCCTTTCGTCTTTGAATGGGGGATCGCGCCGCCGTCGATCCGGCACGTCTTCGGCTCGAGGGCACCGGTAAATCAGTGGCGGAATCATGCGGATCTACACGAAGCGCTTTTCAAAAGTAGTGGTGAAATCGGTCAAGTAAAAGTCTTGCAGAAAAAATAGTTACTCGTGTAGATTCCCACACATCGTCCCGATGCCGCGACTCGATGACCGAGCTGCCGTCCGCGGGGTGACTCAATCGCATCCACAGAAGGAATGACAATGAAGTCGAAAACTGCTCGCGTCGGGGCGCTGATCCTCACGGCAGCCACAGCAGCGGCCCTCCTCACCGGCTGCTCGTCGGGCGCCGGAGGCTCGTCCGGCGGCACGATCCAGGTGGAGACCGGATTCGCGTCCGGATCCGATCTGCTCGCGACCTTCACCAAGGTGACGAACGCCTACGAGAAGTCGCACCCCGGAGTGAAGTTCAACCTGATCCCGTCCTCGACGAACTACGAGCAGGATCTGAAGGTCAAGCTCGCATCCCACGACGTCCCCGACATGTGGTGGACCCACGGCTGGTCACGCGACCGCTACTCGAAGTTCCTCGAGCCGTTGCAGGACCAGTCCTGGAACAAGGACGTCAACCCGCAACTCGACGCCGCCATGAGGACCTCGTCGGGCGCGATCTACGCCCTTCCGCTCGACACCGACGTCGCGGGCATCCTCTACAACAAGTCGGTGCTCACGAAGGCGGGCGTCGACCCCGAATCCCTGACCTCCTGGTCCGCCTTCGACGCGGCGGCGGCGAAGATCAAGGCGACGGGAGTGACTCCGATCGAGGTCTCGGGAAAGGCGAACGGTCCGGCGGGCAACCTCATCGACTGGATCGCCCCCGGCAAGTACACCGACGCTCAACTGGCATCGCTCAAGGCAGGTACGTTCGCGGGATCCGTCTACAAGCCGATCGTCGACCAGGTCGAGTCGTGGCGCGCGGCCGGCTACATCAACCCGGACTACTCCTCGGCGACGCAGCAGGACATGTCGAAGGCCCTCGGCGCAGGCCAGGCCGCCTTCATCTTCCAGCAGAACAGCGTCGCGGCGGATGCCCTGACGACGTCGCCCGACGCCCAGCTCGGGTTCCTCCCGGTGCCGTCCGACACCGGCAAGCCGTACCTGATCGGCGGTGAGATGAACGCCTTCGGCATCTCGAAGACCTCCAGCCACCTGACGGAACTCAAGGCCTTCCTGAAGTACCTCGCCCAGCCGGCGAACGACTCGGCGCTCGCCAAAGCGGCGGGCTCCGCTGCAGGGCTCACGACGTCCACGAGCGACCTCGGTGCCCTGCAGACGAGCTATGACCAGTTCGTCGTGAAGGACAAGACCCGACTGGTTCCCTACTTCGACCGGGTCTACCTCCCCAACGGAATGTGGAACACGCTCGTGACGACCACCGACTCGGTGATCACGGGGCAGGCCCAGCCGGCGGAGGCCGTCAACCAGGTCGGCACCGACTTCAAGAGCCTCTACGGGCAGAACAAGTAAGGGCACGGGTCGCTCATGGCCGACACACCCGCCGCATCTCGGGTGACCGGAGCCCCGGCGGCTCGCCCCTCGCGCAAGCGAGGGGCGGGCCGTCCGGCCCGCGTCAACCTCTTCTACGTCCCCGCCGTGGTCCTCCTCGGACTCTTCACGGCCTACCCTCTCGTCCGGGGGATCCTGCTCTCGTTCCAGAACTGGGACGGGTATTCCCCGGACATGACGTTCGTCGGCCTGGCGAACTACGCTCGACTCTTCACCGATCAGGTGTTCCGCACCTCGTTGCTCAACACGTTCGTCTACGGGTTCGGCAGCACCCTCGTCCAGCAGGTCCTCGGTCTGGCTCTCGCGGTCGCGTTGGACCGCGCGCTCCGAGGCCGCAACGTCGTCCGGGCGATCATCTACCTGCCCGTCCTCGTCTCACCGGTGATCATGGGCACGATGTACTACCTGCTGTTCCAGTACAACTCCGGGACGATCAACGACATCGTCATCGCGTTCGGAGGTCATCGCCACGCTTGGCTCTCCGACTCGGCCACGTCGGTCGCGCTGATCGTCCTGGTGAACTCGCTCCAGTTCGTCGGCATCTCGATGATCATCTACCTGGCCGGACTGCAGTCGATCCCGGCAGAGCTGCAAGAAGCCGCCATGCTGGACGGCGCCGGGGGCTGGAAGCGGTTCTGGGGCGTCACACTGCCGCTCCTCCAGCCGGCCTTCGCCACGAGCATCGTGCTGAATCTCATCGGCGGACTGAAGCTCTTCGACGTGATCCAGGTGCTGACGGGCGGTGGGCCCGGCTACTCGACGAACTCCGTGTCGACCTTCATCGGCAAGGCCTACTTCGACAACCAGAGCGCGGGATACGCGTCAGCCATGGGGGTCGCCCTGTTCGTGCTGATCATCGTCTTCACACTCGTCCTCAACCTCTTCCTCAACCGACGCCGCCTGGAGATGTGACCCATGACCGCACTCGACAACGCAATCGGACTCGACCCCGGCCGGACCGAGGCGGTCGCGACCGACGGACCACGTCCCGACCGACCGGCCGCACGGCTCCGCACCAAGAGGCGCGTGACTCCGGGCGGGGTGGTCCTCATCGTCGCCCTGGTCCTCATGTGCGTGCTGCAGCTGGCCCCGTTCTGGATCGCGGTGACGACGGCCCTAAAGTCGGCGAGCGACACCTCGCTGCAATTCGCCCTCCCGCTGACCCGCCTGACCTTCTCCAACTTCGTCACGGCGGCGGTGGACGGCGGGATCCTGCGGGCCATCGGCAACAGCGTCGTCATCACCGTCGCGTCCACCGTGCTCACCTGCCTGATCGGAGCCTTCGCGGCGTATCCGCTGGCTCGACGCTCGTCGGGCCTCAACCGGCTGGTCTTCGCCGGGATCGTGGCGCTGATCATGGTGCCGCCGCTGAGCATCCTCGTGCCCCTCTATTCGTTCCTGGCACAGTTGCACGGCACGAACACCTACTGGGGGATCATCCTCGTGATGGTGACCGGCCAGCTGCCGCTGGCGATCTTCCTCTACTCGGCGTTCATCCGGTCGATCCCGGTCTCGCTCGAGGAGGCCGCGGCCCTCGACGGGGCCTCGACGATCCAGATCTTCACGCGTATCGTCCTGCCGCTCCTGAAGCCGGTCACCGCGACCGTCGTCATCCTCACCAGCGTCAACGTCTGGAACGAGTTCGCCCTCTCCGGATACCTCCTGACGAATCCGGGGATCCGGACCATCGCGCCCGCGATCGCCTCGTTCTTCTCGCAGAACAGCAACAACCTCGGAGCGGCGGCGGCGGCCTCGCTGATGGCGGTCGTGCCGGTACTGATCGCCTACCTCTTCCTCCAGCGCTTCTTCATCAAGGGAATGGTCGCCGGAGCCGAGAAGTAGTCCGCCTCGAGGCCCACCCCCAGCCCCGCGACCAAAGTCGATACAAGAGAGACCCGATGACCCAGGAAGCCAACCCCAACGGCCGAGTCCGACTCGACGAGGCCGAACTCGCCCTCCTCCGCATCCGTCGCTTCACCGCGTTCCGGATCCGGCCCCACGTCTACGCCGAGACCCGCCCCGCTCGGGTGCGGTCGTGGACGGTGGGCGGCGAACCCGTCCCGTTCGACGTGGCCGTACGGCAGGACTTCACGCCTTTCGAGGCGGGAGACCGGTGGGGGAGGCCCTGGGACACCGTGTGGTTCGAGGTCGAGGGGACGGTGCCGGAGGGGTGGGAGCCCGATGAGACCGAGCTGGTCGTCGACCTCGGGTTCGTCGACGAGCAGCCCGGGTTCCAGGCGGAGGGGACGGCCTACCGGCCGGACGGCACGATCATCAAGGCGATCGAACCCCTCAACGCCTGGGTGCCGCTTCCCGCCGGAGGTGCGTTCCGCATCCTGATCGAGGCGGCCGCGAACCCGGTCGTCCAGGTACCCGGCCAGTTCGAGCCCACCCCCATCGGAGACCCCGCGACCTCGGGAACCGAGCCGTACTACGCGCTCGGTGGCATCGACGTCGCTCGGCGGGATCGGACGGTGTGGGAGCTCCTCCACGACGTCGAGACCTTGCTCGGCCTCGTCGACCACCTTCCGACGGCGGGCGTCCGGCGAGCGGAGATCGTTGCGGCTCTCGAGCGGGTGGTGGACGAGATGGACCCGGACGACATCTCCGGGACCGCCGCCCGAGGGCGCGAGGTCCTGGAGAGCGTCCTTGCGAGTCCGGCCGTTCCGAGCGCGCTCGTCGTCTCCGCCGTGGGTCACGCCCACATCGACAGCGCCTGGCTCTGGCCCACGCGCGAGACGGTCAGGAAGGTCGCTCGTACCTTTGCCAACGTGCTCGACCTCATCGATCGCGACGACCGGTTCGTCTTCGCGGCCTCGTCCGCCCAGCAGTACAAGTGGTTGCGCGACAGCCAACCGGAGCTGTTCGAACGGGTCCGTGTCGCGGTCGCGAACGGCAGGATCCGTCCCGTGGGCGGCATGTGGGTGGAATCGGACACCAATATGCCCGGGGGAGAAGCGCTCGTCCGCCAGTTCGTCCTCGGCAAGAAGTTCTTCCTGGCCGAATTCGGCATCGAGACCGACGAGGTCTGGCTCCCCGACTCGTTCGGTTACTCCGCCGCGCTGCCGCAGATCATGAGGTCGGCGGGTGCCCGCTACTTCCTCACGCAGAAACCGTCGTGGAACGAGACGAATTCGATGCCCCACTCGACCTTCCTGTGGGAGGGGATCGACGGATCCCGCGTCTTCACGCATTTCCCGCCAGCCGAGACGTACAACTCCGACCTCGGTGCGGCCGACCTCGCTCGCAGCGAGAGCGTCTTCAGCGAGAAGGGGCGGACCAGGAAGGTGCTCGGGCTGTTCGGCTACGGCGACGGCGGTGGAGGGCCGACCCGGGAGATGCTGGCGACCGCTCGGCGGAAGGCCGACCTCGAGGGCTCGGCCCGGGTGGAGCTGACCGACCCGCACACCTTCTTCGTCCAAGCGGAGGCGGACCTGGCCGACCCGGCCGTCTGGTCCGGCGAGATGTACCTCGAACTTCATCGCGGCACTCTGATCTCGCAGCACAAGACCAAGGACGGCAATCGCACGAGCGAAGCGCTGCTGCGGGAGGCCGAGCTGTGGGCCGCGACGGCGAGCATCGTCGCCGGCTCGGAGTACCCGTATGACGACCTCGAGGGCCTCTGGGAGACCGTGCTCCTGCAGCAGTTCCACGACATCCTGCCGGGTTCGTCGATCGCCTGGGTCCACCAGGAGGCGGAGGCGAACTACGAACGCGTCGCCGCACGTCTCGAGGAGATCGTCGCCGGCGCGCTCGCATCCCTCGCCGGTGACGGTCGCCAGGAGCTCTTTGCGAACGCGGGTCCGCTCGACTCGCGCGGCGTGCCTCGACTCGGCATCGGGCCGGGCCCGGCGCCGATTCGGGCGAAGGTGGTGGAAGGCGGCGGCCAGTGGGTCCTCGACGACGGCTCGCTCCGGGTCGCGATCGACCAGCGAGGGGTGATCGCCTCGCTCCGCGACCTCGTCGCCGATCGCGAGCTGATCCCCGACGGGCAGGCCGGGGGAGTCCTGCAGCTGTTCAGGGACACTCCGCGCGAATGGGACGCCTGGGACATCAACCAGGAGGACCAGCGCAGTGTCCGGGAGCTCACCGACCCCGTGTCCGTCGAGGCCGCCGACGATTGCGTCCGCATCCGCCACCGGATCGGCGACACGACCGTGCGAGTCGAGATCGGCCTCGTCGACGGCCGGCTTTCGTTCGACTTCGACATCGACTGGCACGAGAAGCAGAAACTGCTCAAGCTGTCGTTCCCCGTCGACCTGCACACCGATCGGGCGGCGTCGGAGATCCAGTTCGGGCACGTGTTCCGACCGATCCACCGCAACACGTCGTGGGACACGGCGCGGTTCGAGACCGTCGCCCACCGCTGGATCCACATCGGCGAGCCCGCCTACGGGGTCGCCATCGCCAACCGGACGGTCTACGGTCATGACGTCCGAACGCGAGTCGGCCCGGGCGGGCGCCCGTTCACCGAGGTGCGGCTGTCGCTCCTGCGGGCGCCGCTCTATCCCGACCCGACGGCGGACCAGGGGCGACACGAGTTCTCCGTCACGCTGCGCCCAGGAGGAATCCCCGAGGCGATCGAAGACGGCTACGCCCGACATGTTCCGCTCCGTCGGGTGATCGGCCGACCCGTGGAGTCGTTGATCGAGTTCTCCGAGCCTGCGGTCGTGGTGGAGAGCGTGAAGCTGGCCGAAGACCGATCGGGCGACGTCGTCGTGCGGATCTCCGAGGCCCACGGCGATCGGGTCCGGTCGACCGGACGCACCTCGTTCGCCTGGACACGGGTGGAGCCGACCGACCTTCTCGAACGGCCTCTCGGCACCGCCGACCTTCCTGTCCGTGCTGTGGACGGGGAGGTCGACGTGAGCCTGCGGCCGTTCGAGTTGCAGACGCTCCGCTTCACGCGGTCGTGAGGCGGGATCCGGCCGGGAGGATGCCCACGGCTCAGGCGGGGAGGAACCCCCAGGCGACGCCCTTCGACGTGGCCGGGACGGTCCGAAATCCCCCCTCGCTCGGCACGGTCTCGATGCCCTGCGTCTAGGTCGCTGCGACGGGGCCGCTCGGAAGGGCGGCCCCGTCAGTCGTCGCCGCGCATGATCGCCGCGATGCGCTCGACCGGGATCTTCGGGGTGCGATCGGCGCCGACGAGCCCGTTGACTTCCTGGCCGGTGTCGGTGAGCTGGGTGTAGCAGTAGCCCGCCAGGAACCGGCTGGCCTGGACCGCGCAGAGGAGCTCGTGGACGCGCTCGGCGAAATCGGCCGCGTTCGTCGCCTGCGAGTAGCCCCAGCCGTCCGCCTCCGAGTCGTCGACGGCGAACTTGACGCCACCGAATTCCGTGAGCATGACGGGTTGACCCCGGTCGACCACGCCGTCGAGGAGGATCCGTCGACCGGCCGGCCCGAACCCGCGCAGCAGTCGGCCGCGGGCCGCCTCGTCGAGATAGCGGGCTCGCACGACCTCCCCGGACGCCTCGTAGTCGTGGATCGACACGATGTCGCTGTTCTGGTGCTCCCAGCCGTCGTTCGAGATGACCGGGCGAGTCGGGTCGAGCGCTTTCGTGGTGTCGACCAGGGCACGCGAGAAGGCCTGCTGCGCGGGGTCGTGGGCGATGTGCTGCACACCCCAGCTCTCGTTCACCGGCACCCAGGTGACGATCGAGGGATGCGAGACGTCGCGCTCCACGACGTCGATCCACTCCTTCGTGAGACGGGAGACGGCGGTGGGCGAGAACTCGAAGGCGCCGGCGACCTCGCCCCAGACGAGGAGCCCGAGACGGTCGGCCCAGAACAGGAACCGCGGGTCCTCCACCTTCTGATGCACCCGCGTGGCGTTGAAGCCGAGTCGCTTGATCAGTTCGACCTCCTCGCGGAGCGCGTGGCGGGTCGGCGCCGCGAGGTGGCTCTCGGGCCAGTACCCCTGGTTCAGCACGGACCGCACGTAGTACGGCCGGTCGTTCAGCAGGAAGGCGCCCCGGTCGGCCGCGGTGGAGCGGAGCCCCAGGTACGACTCGATGGTGTCGAGCATCCCGCCGTCACGCTCGAGGGTCACGGTGGCGTCGATCAGCGTCGGCGTCTCCGGGCTCCAGAGCAGCTCCTCGTAGCCCTGCCCGTTGAGCTGGGCTGGGAGGACGACGGTGGTGGTGGCACGGGCGGACGTGACCGGGACGCGCACGGTTCCGAGGGGCTCGCCGCCGTTGCGGAGGGCGACGGTGGCCCAGGTGCCGGGCTCGACGTGGCCGCGCAGCCGGAGCTCGACGCGCACCGAACCGGTCGGCAGGTCGGGCACCCACCGCACCCGGTCGAGCGAGAGCACAGGGACCGCCTCGAGCCAGACCGTCTGCCAGATGCCGGTCGTGCGGTGGTACCAGATCGAATGCGGATCGAGCTTCCAGTCCTGCTTGCCGCGGGGCTGCGAGACGTCGCTCGGGTCGTCTTCGGCCCGGACGACGATCGTGTGCGTCGTCGACTCGCCGGCCTGGCGGACGAGCGACGTGACGTCGAACGCGAACGGGGTCTGACCGCCCTCGTGCTCGCCCAGGAGGAACCCGTTCCACCACACGGTCGCCCGGTAGTCGACGGCGCCGAAGTGCAGCAGGAGGCGCGGCGAGGCCTCGTCCTGACCGGCCGCGCGGAGGTCGTCGGCGGTCACCGTCCGCTGGTACCAGACCACCCGATGGAAGCCCGTGTCGCCGATGCCGGACGCGGGGGACTCGGGCGGATACGGCACCGTGATCCGGGCCGCCGTGTCGAGGCCGGCCGCCCACCCCGCATCCAACCCTCGGTCGTCGTCGTCGTGCCGGAAGCCCCAGACGCCGTCGAGGTCCGCCCAGTGCGGGCGGACGAGCTGGGGGCGGGGGTAGTCGCCGCTCTGGCGGCTGGCGCCGAAAGCGGGAGAAGTCGTCGCGGCACCGTTGCCGAGGTCGTTGTCCATGAGGCCAGTGTGGCGCAAAAGTACAGCGCTGTAAATCCGGAATCGCCCATCGCGCGATTCGTGAGCCTCAGGAGACGGCGGGGGCGCTCTCGCGCAGGACGAGCTCGAAGTCGGCGACGCGGTGGCGCCCGATGCCGTCGTACCCGTCGATGCGCTCCTCGAGCATGTCGAGCGCCCAGGTCGCGAGCGTGCGGGTGTCGGGGCGGATCGACGAGAGGCTGGGATGCACCAGCGCGGCCATCGCGACGTCGTCCCAGCCGGTGACCGCCACATCCTCCGGCACTCGGAGACCGCGCTCCTGCAGGGCGCGCAGGGCCCCGAACGCCGCCAGGTCGTCTCGGCAGACGATGGCGTCGAACTCGAGCCCGTGGTCGAGGGCCTCGCGGACGGCCTGCGCCGATTCGCCGGCGTTCACCGAGCGGCTGGCGATCAGCAGCGACAGGTCGAGGGGGAGGCCTGCCTGCTCGAGACCGTTCTGGTACCCGATGAGGCGGACCTTGGACGTCTGGGTCTGACTGCCGAGTTCATGTCCGAGGAAGGCGATGCGACGCCGGCCCAACCGGGCCAGGTGGCTGGTGGCGGCTGCTGCGGCGGCGATGTTGTCGATCATCACGTGGTCCACGCTCAGCGGAGCCGGCCCCTCGCCGAGGAGGACGAACGGGACGTCGCCGCGATGCTGCGCGATCTCGGCGGACGAGAGCAGTGACGGCTGGAAGATGACACCGTCGACGAGGCCGCCCTCGGCCGCCGACACCACGGCGCGCTCGCCCTCGAGGGTGCCGGAGGTCTGCTCGAGCAGCAGGCGGTAGCCACGATCGGACGCCAGCTCGGAGATGAGGTGCGCCAGTTCGGAGTAGTAGGGGATGCTCACGTCGCTGAAGACGAGGGCGAGCATGCCGCTTCGCCCGGTCGCGAGGCTCCGGCCGGACGCGTTGGGGCGATAGGCCAGGTCGTCGATCGCCTGCTGGACCCGCAGCCGTGTCTTCTCGCTCACGTGCTCGTAGCCGCGGACGACGTTCGAGACCGTCTTCATCGACACGCCCGCGACATCGGCGACGTCCTGCAATCGCGTCTTGGCCATCGCAGTTCCTTCCCGCTCGGGGCGGTGTTATCTTCGTCCGCCGGAAACAATTCGAGACTAGCGGCTTGACACAGAATTTACAGCGCTGTAAATTCACTGCCAGCCCGGTCGACATGGCCGGACTCACACTCGTCGTACTCAAAGGAGAGCAGAGAGATGCGTAGAACCATCGTCCAGCGAGCGGTCGCCACGGCGGCCGTCGTCGGCCTGGGCGTCGCCCTGGCAGGCTGCAGCAGCGGAGCGAACGCGACCAGCGGGAGCGTCAGCGGAACCGCCTACACGGGCCCCAAGGTCACCGTCACTTTCTGGAACGGGTGGACCGGCGGCGCGGCCCCGGTCCTGGTCCCCAAGTTGATCTCCCAGTTCAACTCGGAGCACAAGAACATCCAGGTGAAGGACGTCCCGATGCAGTGGGCGGACATCTCCTCCAAGCTGCCGCTCGCGGTCAAGGCCGGGAAGGGCCCGGACGTCGCGGTCGCCCACGGCGACGACGTGGCCACTTACGCCGCGGAGGGCCTCCTGCTCAAGAGCGACAAGATCGTGAAGAGCCTCGGCTACACGGCCTCCGACTTCCCGAACGGGCTCTTCGAAGGCAACCAGTACAAGGGCTCCCAGTACGGGATTCCCTGGAGCGTGACTCCGCTCGGTCTGTTCGTCAACAAGTCGGTCGTCTCCAGTGCCGGTCTCGACGCCTCGACGACGCCGACCGACGCGTCCGCCTACACCAGCAACCTCGAGGCCTTGAAGGCCAAGGGCGTGCAGGGGGAGTGGGTGGACGGCTACGTCTTCACCGGCACCTTCGAGTTCGAATCGCTGCTCTGGCAGTACGGCGGCGACCTCTTCAACAAGGGCGTCACCCAGGCCACGTTCAACTCGGACGCCGGCGTGAAGGCACTGACGCACATGACCGACACGATCAAGAACGGCTACAGCCCGGCCAACGTCGCCCAGGACGGCGACATCAACGCCCTGATCAAGGGCCAGACGGCCTACGACTGGAACGGCGTCTGGCAGACCACGAACGACGCGTTCAAGGGCGTCGACTGGACCGCCGCGCCGGTGCCCCAGATCGGCACCGAGAAGGCCGTCTGGTCGTCGTCGACCGACTGGACCTTCTTGAACAACAAGGGGCAGGACTCCAACAAGACCGCCGCAGCCGCGACGTTCGTCAAGTGGATGAACGACCACTCGTCCGGCTGGGCGGCCACCGGCGAGCTCCCCGCCGCCAACAAGGTCCGGAACGACCCGCAACTGGTCGCGAACTACCCGAACCTGAAGCCCTTCCTCGAGGAGCTGCCGTACGCGCACTACGAGACGGTCTCGCCCGGCATCACGAACGCCGAGGCCCAGATCACGACCGCGGTGAACGAGGCGATGCTCGGCAAGAAGACGCCGAAGCAGGCCCTCGACGACGCGGCCGCCCAGGCCACCAAGCTGCTGCAGCAGAACGCGCAGACCTACGGTGGCTGACATCCTCCCTCGCCCGGCCGCACGGACCTCGCGGTCCGTGCGGCCGGGAGCCCGGCGTCGCACGGCCATCGCCTACCTCTTCCTGGCGCCGTTCCTCGTCATCTTCGTGGTGTTCGTCGTGGCGCCGGCGGTCTACGGCCTGTGGATCAGCCTCCACCGGTGGAACTCGCTCGTCCCCATCCGCCCGTTCGTCGGGCTGAAGAACTACATCGACCTGTTCACGCCCGGGTCGACGACCTCGGGCGACTACTGGCAGAGCATGGGTGCCACCGGCATCTTCACCGTCTGCAGCGTGCCCTTCCTCGTGATCGTGCCGCTCGTGGCCGCGGTCCTCCTCAACCAGAAGATCAAGGGCACCACCGTCTTCCGGGGCATCTTCTTCGCCCCCTACGTGCTCGGCGTCGCCGTGGTCGGCGTGATCTGGAAGTACCTCCTCGACCCGCAGTCGGGTGTGCTCAACCACCTCCTCGGCCTGATCGGCCTGCCGTCGAACACGCCCTGGACGGTCGACGTGCCCTGGGCCTGGATCTCCCTGGTCGGAATCACCGTCTGGTGGACCTCGGGGCTCAACACCGTCATCGTCCTGGCGGGGCTGAAGGGCATCAGCGCGGATCTCTACGAAGCCGCCTCGCTCGACGGAGCCGGCCCGGTGCGCCAGTTCTTCACCGTGACGCTGCCCGGACTCCGGCCGGTCATGCTCTTCGTCACGACCACGACCATCCTCGCCTCGGCCAACATGTTCGGCCAGTCCTTCCTCCTCACGAAGGGCGGCCCGGGCAACGCCACCCGCACGGCGATCATGTACATCTCCGACGAGGGCCTCTCCCAGGGCCAGATGGGCGCGGCCTCCGCCATGAGCTACCTGCTCTTCGCGATCCTCGCCATCATCAGCATCGTCAACTTCCGACTTCAGCGAGAGAAGGCGTGATGGCCGACATCGTCCAGACCAGGCCCACGACGTCCGCACCCGTCCGCGCGCTCGGCATCCCCCCGCAGCGGAAACGCCCCCGACGCAAGACGGTCTCGACCACGACGCTCTACGTCGTGCTCGGCATCATGTGCCTGGCCATCATCGTGCCGATCGTCTGGATCGTGCTGACCTCGTTCAAGACCGACTTCGACGCGATCAAGAACTCGGCATCCCCCATTCCGCATCCGTTCACGACCAACGCCTACAAGACGCTCGCGAGCGGACAGCAGCCGATCTTCCGCTGGTTCCTCAACAGTCTCGCGGCGGGCGCCCTGCAGACGGCGATCATCCTCGTGACCGCGTCGATGGGGGCCTACGCCCTGGCGCGGCTCGAATTCGCGGGCAAGAAGATCGTCTTCGGGGCGATCGTCGCGACGCTGCTCGTGCCGCCGGTCATCTTCCTGATCCCGAACTACCTGATCGTCGAGAACCTCGGCTGGCTCGACAGCATCTGGGCGATCACGATCCCCGGCTCGGCGGGCGCCTTCGGCATCTTCTTCCTGCGGCAGTTCTTCTCCGGCCTGCCGGCCGAGATCGAGGAGGCGGCGAGGATCGACGGGGCCGGCGACCTGCGGATCTTCCTGCAGATCATCATCCCGCTGTCCCGACCCGCCCTCGCCACCCTGGCCGTGCTGAGCTTCCTCGCGAACTGGAACGACTTCCTCTGGCCCGTCTACGTGCTGCTCAGCCCCGAGCACCTGACGCTCCAGCCCGGCCTGTCGATCCTGTCCGGCGCCTACTCGACCCACTTCGGAATCGTCATGGCCGGCGCGGTGATCGCCTCGATCCCCGTGCTGATCATTTTCACCCTCGCCCAGAGGCAGATCGTCGACAGCGTCGCCTCCTCCGGCGTCAAGGGCTGAACCCCCACCGCACCACCCTTCCCCGTTCGACCGAGCGGGCGTTCGCAAAGGAGCGAATCGCATGAAGAAGAAGCACGTCATCACCCTCGCCGTGGCCGGTGCCCTGATCGCCGGGGGCGGGATCGCCGTCCCCGCGATCACCGCGGCCGCGGCTCCGAGCTGCACTCTCAGCAACCCCATCACGACCGGCGCCGACCCGTCGATCTGGTTCCGCAACAACACCTACTACCTCGTGCAGTCCGACGGCGCGCGGTCGATCACGCTCCGCGCCGCCTCGACGGTGAACGGTCTCTCGACGGCGGCTCCCCAGATCATCTGGACGTCGCCGACCGGCACCGACCACAGCGCCGAGACCTGGGCGCCCGAGATCGAGTACCTGAACGGGCAGTGGATCATCTACTTCGCGGCGGCGATCGACAACGGCGGCGACCCGGCGACGAACAACACGCACCGCATCTTCGCCATCACCGCGAACACGCAGGACCCGACGGGGGCCTGGTCGTACTTCGGGAAGATCGCCGACAGCACGAACCAGTGGGCCATCGATCCCACCGTCTTCTCCTACAACAGCAACTGGTACATGCTCTGGTCGGGCACGCCGACGAACAACGGCGGTACCGCCCCGCAGCAGATCTACATCGCGCACATGAGCGACCCGTTGCACATCGACCAGGACTACCGGCGCCTCATCGCGAACCCCGACCAGACCTGGGAGACGAGCGTGCAGGCCATCGAGGAGGGCCCCGAGGCCTGGATCGGGCCGAACAACAAGCTGACGATCGTCTACAACGCCAACGCCAGCTGGACCACGTCGTACGCGCTGGGGGAGCTGGTCTACAACGGCGGCGACCTCACGACGTACCAGTCGTACACGAAGAAGGGGCCCGTCTTCTCGTCCGGCGGCGGCGTCTACGGACCCGGCGGGGAATCAATCCCCGTGCCCGGTGCGAACGGCGTCAACTGGAACGTCTACCACGCCAAGACGACCACCACCCAGGGCTGGGACGACCGGAAGATCTACGCGCAGCCGGTGCCGTGGAACGCGGACGGCACGCCGAACTTCGGCACTCCGACCGGCAACGCCGGCTACAACGAGGCCTCCGAGCAGCGCTGCAACTGACACGCCACGGGGATGCCCACCGCTCAGGCGGGGAGGAAGCCCCAGGCGACGCCCTTCGACGTGGCCGGGACGGTCCGGAATCCCCCCTCGCTCGGCACGGTCTCGATGCCCTGCGAACGGAGGTGCCGTTCCGCGGCCGCCGCGTCGACGACGTCGAAGGTCATGCCGACGTACTGGTCGGAGTGAGTGGGGTCGCCGGTCAGCACGTCGACGATGCCGCCCGACCTCGGAGTCGCGAAGCGCAGGGTCGACTTCGCGTAGGAGATGTCGACGAAGTCCGCATCGAGGTCGGCGTCGAAGCCGTCGCCCACGACCCCGCCGTGCAGTACGTCGACGAACAGACGCCGCGCCCGGGCCGGGTCCTCGGTCAGGACGACGTGGCGGGTGCAGCGCACGATGCCCAGCGGGTCGCCGGGCACGACCCGGTCGGGCGTCCACTCGGGATCGAGACGGGGATCGGCGAGGAGCGAGTACTTCGGCCAGTGCCGGCGGCCCATCGTGTAGAACTCGTAGGTCAGCCCGGTGTCGTCCGGCAGGGACCAGATCATCGGGCAGTCGGCGACCAGGTTCGACTCGGGCACGGCGCCGTCGTGGATGATCGTCCCCTCCTGGTCGCGAGTCCGGAAGCCGTTGCTCTCGAGGTCCTGGGACACGTCCTCGATCCCGTCCGTGAACCACGCCATGTCGGAGAGGCCCTCGCCCTTCGGATACACGGCGGCGCGGTCTCCGGGAAGCACCAGGAGCGAGGGGCTGAGCACGTCGAGACTCACGTCACCGAGGACGAAGAAGTACGAGTAGTTGATCGGGTAGGTGGGGTTCAGCAGGCTGATGTCCCACTTCTCCTCCCAGCGCACCGGCTTACGGCCGAAGACTCGACTGAACCAGGCGGACGCCTCCTCGAGGTCGTCGACGATCAGCGTCGGGTGGAACATCATGGGGAAGGGGTTGAACATGGAACTCGCTCCTTTGCGACTCGCCACCACGCTAGGAGACGCGACCGGGCGGGCGTCTCGTCATTCTGTCCTGAGGAAAGGGGCCTCTCCCCGAGCCGGTCAGGACACCGGCCGGCGCGAGGCGACGTTCAGCTCCTCGACGGGCGTGTTCAGGACGGATGCGGTGCTGCCGACGAACCGGAGGTCGGTGCGGACCGGAGCCGTCGCCGCGTTGCGACCCGCGATGCGCCCCGAGACCATGGCCCAGCCGATGTGGAGTCCGTGGTTGAGCAGCTGGAGGCCGCCCTGGCCCGTGGATCCGGCGGCGTAGAGACCGGGGATCGGGGTGCCGTCCTCCGCCGTGACCCGGAGGTCCGTGTCGACCGCCAGGCCGCCGTCGGCCAGCGTGATGTAGGACTGCATCGGGCCGAGGGCGTAGTACGGCCCGGCGCCGATGCCCGTGCCGAACTCCGTCCTGCCGAAGTCGGGATCGTGCCCGGCGGCAGCGTGCTGGCGGAACCGTTCCACCGTCCCCCGCAGCGCCGCGGGATCGATCCCCGCCTTCGTTGCGAGCTCTTCGAGCGTGTCGGCCTTGAAGAACGTGTCGGGCCGGTAGCGCGCGAAGTCCTGCACGTAGGCGTACGCGACGCCCGGAAAGGTCGTCACCGGGTGCGGCCAGGCCGAGAACCGCTGCGCGACCGTCTCGTCGAAGACCATCCAGCCCCGATTGCTGTCGGCGGCCACTCCCCGGGCCAGGAGCTTCTCGGAGTCCTCGTTGGCGACGCGGACCCCCTTCTCGTTCACGCAGATGCCGCCGGCGCGGTACAGGTCGTTGCTCGGCCCGACCCAGCTGGTGAGAGCTCCGCGCAGGAGGACCGCGAGGAGGTTCTTCGGCAGGCGCTCCGACAGGAATCGGACGGCGCGCGAGACGGCCGGGGTCGCCGGCAGGAGCTTGATGGGATCCGGCATCTTGCCGGGAAGGAACCGCAGGCCCTCGTAGAGGCGGTCCATCTGCAGCATCGTCCCGCCGACGTCGTTGCCGAGACGGAAGCCGTCGCCCGTGCTGTTCGGATTAACGGCCTGCACTTTCGCCGCCGCCTCCCCGACGAACGCGGCCTTCATGTCGGTCGCCGCCGAGTAGTCGCCGGAGGCCAGGATGACGGCGCGGCGGCCCAGGTAGTCCTCGCCACCGGCTCGCGCCCCGATCACCTCGCCGTCGGCGTTGCGGAGGAGCCGCTCGACGCGAGCGTCGGTCACCACCCGGACGCCTCGTTTCCGGGCCTCGCGTGACAGGGCCGTGATGTATGCCCCCGAGTTGGGCAGGACGTTGTGCATGCGCGGCTTCTCGAACGGGGGCTCCGGGGTCGGGCCGAGGAACTGCACCCCGATGCTCGACAGCCACTCGAGCGTCGTCCCCGCGTTCTCCGCGAACACCCGTCGGAGGGCCACGTTCTCGCGTGCCTCGTCGTCGCCGTTGGCGGTCTTCATGTCCTCGATGAAGAGTTCGATCGAGTCGTTCACTCCCGCCCGGTACTGATAGGCCGTGTTGGCGGCCGTGAAACTGCCGACGGACCGGCCGGTGCTCCCGCCGACCACCGGGCACTTCTCGAGGACGAGCGATGTCGCCCCGCTGGTCGCTGCCGAGATCGCGGCGCTGAGGCCGGAACCCCCGCCTCCCACCACCAGGACGTCTGTCGTCGTTGTCATGCTGCGAGGCTAGGGACGGCGCCCCGGGAGGCGCGCCGCTTTTCTCGGGGCCAGAATGCGGGGGATGCGCTGTGGGGGTTCTGCGCGGATGGTTTCTACTGGCCAGAATCCCGTCGATTTCGACCCGCGCGTCGGTCGGAATGGAGACCGGAGCCGTGGTGGATGGCATGGTCCCAGTCATCACACGGCCACGGACACGGCTTCGACGAGGAGGCATTCCCATGCACAGCCAGGTCATCATCACGGGCGGCGGTATCGGTGGAATCGGGGCGGCGCTGATGCTCGGCCGCCGCGGGGTGCAGGTGACCCTGCTCGAGCGTGAACCCGAATTGACCGAGGGTGGCTTCGGCCTGCAGCTCGGGCCGAACATCACCCGGATGCTCAAGCAGGAGGGGGTCTTCGACTCCATCGCCGGCGGCATGGTGTTCCCGAAACGGCTCGCCTTCCGGAACGCGACCACCGGGGAGTTCTTGAACTTTCTGGACTGCGACGACATGGAGCGCCGCTACGGGTCGCGCTACGCCGTCATGCACCGGAACGATCTGCTCCAGGCCCTGGCACAAGGAGCGCGTGCGACCGGCAACGTCACGATCCTGAACTCGGAGAAGGTCGTCGACTTCACCGACCACGGGGACCACGTCAGCGTCGCCACGGACACCGGCAAGACCTTCACGGGCGAGGTGCTCCTGGCCGCGGACGGCATCCATTCGCGGGTGCGCCGGCAGTGGGTCGGCGACGCCGTCGTGCCCACCGGGTACGTCGCCTACCGCGGCACCCTGCCCGGCGACCGCGTCTCGGCCGACTTCGACTTCGACGATCTCACCCTGTGGATGGGTCCGGGCCTGCACTTCATCCAATACGGCCTCCGCGACGGCCAGGAACTCAATCAGGTCGCGGTCTTCCGCTCTCCGGGCTACCTCCGCGGCGACGAGGACTGGGGCGGTCCCGACGAGCTCGCCGAGCGATTCGCCGGCACCTTCCCGCCGGTCGAGGAAGGCATGAGGGGACTCAGCATGGTGCGGGGTTGGCCGATGGCCGACCTCGAGCCCCTGGACAGCTACACCCGGGGGCGGATCGCCCTTCTGGGGGATGCCGCCCACGCGACCCTCCAGTATCTGGCGCAGGGCGCGGGACAGTCCCTTCTCGACGGGGCGAGCCTCGCCCGGCATCTCTCGGTGCTGGGGGATGCGCCGTGGAGCCCAGACGCCGTCGCGGAGGCGTGGGCCGGTTACGAGGCCGACCGGGTCGAGCTCGCCAGCCGTGTGCAGCGCACCAGTCGGTTCTGGGGCGAGATGTGGCACGTCGACACGACGGGCGCGATCATCGTTCGCGACCAGCTGTTCCGGATCACCGACCAGTACGACTACAAGATCGTCGACTGGCTCTACGGCCCCGTGGTCGACGAGAGCGCACCGATGCCGCTGCTCGCCGCCACGGCGGAACGCTGAGCCGCTAGCTCTCGTCCGCTTCGGTCGCCGACTTCCGGACGAACCGCCACTCGGCGCCGAAGCCGTGCTCGGGCTGGATCGAGACGACCTCGTCCGAGAGGCGCACGGGGGCCACGCCGACCTCCTCGAGGTGCCGGAACGCCTTGTCCGGGTCGGCGACTTCGAAGGTCACGCCCTGATAGAAGTCGCGGCCGTCGGAGAGTCGTTCCGCCCACGGCGCGGGATCATCGGGCACCGCGAACTCGAGCGTCGTGTCGGCCAGGCGGACGAACGTGCTCTCCGCACCCAGCTCGACGTTCCGGGTGCTGTCGAGGACGACGGCGCCGAGGGCGTCGCGATAGAAGCCGAGCGCCCGGTCGAGGTCGAGGGTCAGGATGGTGTGGTGCGACGTCCGCAGGATCCCGAGGGGGTCGGCCGGGTCCAGCTTCGGCCCGCTCCAGTCGTCGCCGAGGCGAGGGTCGGCGAACTCGGCGTACTTCGGCCAGTGTCGCGGTGACGTCTGCTGGAACTCGTATCGGAAGCCCGTGTCCTCGGGAAGCGTGAAGCCGGTGAGGATGTCGTCCGCGAACGACGAGACGGGCTTGGCGGCGGTCGTGATGAGCTGCCCCTGCTGATCGATGGCGCCGATGCCCCGATCAGCCAACTCGGCGAAGACGTCGACGGCGTCGTCGGTCGACCAACCCAGCCCGATCATCCCCTCGGGGACGCCCTTGTAGCGGGTCTGCCCGGCGAGCTTGCCGGTGGCGTGCAACGTGGGGCAGAGGAACACCCAGTGCTCGTCGGCGATGAAGGCGAAGAACGAGTAGTTCTTCGGGTATTCCGGGTCGAGGAGGTCGAGATCGAGCGTCTCCTCCCACCGCAGGGGGCGGCGGCCGAAGACGTCGCGGAACCACCCCCGCGCGGCTTCGAGATCGTCGACCGCGATCGTGGGGTGGTACAGCATCGTGATTGTGAACGGCACAGCTCTTCCTTTCGTGGTGGGTTTTTCTGTCTGAGAGAACAGGCGCTCGGCACCGCGTCGCCCCGGTCAGGATCGGAGCATGACCATCTACACCGTGACCTACACCTACGACGAGAACCGAGCCGACGATCGGGCCGGGCTGCTCCCGGAGCACCGGGCGTGGCTGACCGGAAAGAAGGACGACGGGGCCCTGATCGAGGCGGGTGTCTACACGGACTCGGCAATGGCTCTCCTCCTCTTCCGTTTCGACTCGATCCTGACCGCGGAACGAGAGCTCGACGCCGACCCCTTCGCAGTGGCCGGACTCATCACGAGCCGGGTGCTCCATGCCTGGAAGCCGGGCTGGGGCCCTGTCGCGGCACTGGCCGAGGCCTGAGCGCTCTCCGTCATGATGACGAGATCCGGGCGTCGGCCGGCACATCTTTCTTGCGAGCAGAAGACCGCCACGGCCGAGCCCGGATCCTTTCTGGCAGCGAGAAACTTCGCCTGAGGCTCGGGGCCCCTTCAATACGGTGAGGACGAGTCGGAGGGCCCGCCTTCGACCCTGGATACCGGACAACGAAGTTACGGAGACCACATCATGTCGACCACCGAAGCCCCCGAAATCAGCTTGGCCACCGACACACCGTCGATCAATCGATGGTGGATCGTCGTGGCCGGCTTCATCTCCCTCATCGTGGGCGTCAACACGGTGAGCGTTCTCTGGAACGTGCTCACCCCGTCGTTCAAGACGGCCTTCGGTTGGAGCAACCTCGAGATCTCGAACGGCCTCTCGATCTTCATCGTCTTCGACGGCATCAGCATCTTCACGATGGGGTTCCTCGTGGACAAGTTCGGAGTCCGGCGGGTCGCACCGCCCCTCGCTGCCGTCTTCGGTCTCGGGATCGCCGCGCTGTCGATCGTGCCCGACAATCTGGCCGTCTTCTACGTCATCTGCATCATCATCGGCTGTGGCTGCGGACCGGCCACCCAGGCGGCCTACTCCATCGTCATCCGCGCCTGGTTCGGGCGGCGGCGGGGCCTCGCGCTCGGAATCCTCAACGTCGGCCTCGGACTCTGCACGACGATCATGCCGCTCATCGCCGGAGCACTGCTCACCGCGGTGGGCTGGCGCGGCACGGTCGGCATCGTGGGCCTCATCAGCGCCGTGGTCCTCGTGACCGGGTACCTGCTGGTCGCCCGGATGCCGAAGCAGTACGAGGTCGAGCGGCTCCGCGCGGCCAAAGAGGGCCGGACGCCGGGCATTCCGTTCCGCACGATCGTCAAGACGTCTCCGAGGGCCTTCTGGATCGTCTGCATCTCGGTCTTCCTCCTCTCCGCCGGAACGGCCGGCGTGCTCGGCCAGATCGTGCCGATCGCAACGGGCCAGGGTGCCACGCTCAAGACGGGCCTCGCGCTCCTGTCCGTCTCCGGTCTCAGCTCGATCGCGTCGCGCTTCGTCGTCGGCTACTTCCTCGACCGCGTCTTCGCCCCCGTCGTGGCGGCCATCGTCTTCGTCCTCTGCGGCGTCGGTCTGGCGCTCATGATCACGACCCACGCCACCCCGATCCTGTTCCTGGGCGCGATCCTGATCGGCCTCGGACCGGGCTCGGAGAGCGACGTCATCGCCTACATCATCAGTCGCTACGTCCCCGAGCACTCCTACGGCCGCATCTACGGGTTCGCGATGTTCCTCTACGCACAGGGCACGGCCCTCGGCATCTTCATGCTCGGCTACTCGATCACGAAGACGGGATCGGCCTTGACAGCGGCCTGGGCGATCGTCGCGATGGCGATCGTGTCGGCCATCGTCATCCTCTTCCAGGGGCCCTACAAGTACAAGGTCGACGGCACGGCCAACCCTGTCGGCCAGCGGCAGAAGATCTGGGCGCCGACCAACTGACACCCGTCACCCGCAACCGACACCAGCCACCACAGATCGAACGGATCGCACTCCCATGGCACGAACTGCACTCGTCACCGGCGCCGCCGGCGGCATCGGCCTCGCCATCACCCGGGCGCTCCTCGACGAGGGCTACGAGGTCGTCCTCGTGGACGCCTCGCCGAGAGTCGCCGAGCTGGCAGCCGAACTGGCCGGCTCGGGGCTCCCCGCCACCGCCCTCCAGCTCGATCTCGGGGACATCCCCGCCGTCGAGGCCGCTGCCGCCGCTCTGCTCGCCGAACACGGCGTCGTCGACACCCTCGTCAACAACGCGGGAATCCACATCCATGGCCCGAAGGACGAACTCCAGACGATGGACATCATCGATCTCGAGAACTGGGAGAGCACGTTCCGCGTCAATCTGACAGCCCCGTTCGTGCTCTCCCGCGCTCTCCTTCCCGCCATGAAGGCGCAGGGCTGGGGGCGCGTGGTGAACATCGCCTCGCGAGCCGGGCGAACCTGGATCCCCGGCGGCTCGGCGAGCTACAGCGCGAGCAAGGCGGGGATCATCGGGTTGACCCGGACGATCGCGGGGGAGTACGCCGCGTTCGGAGTGACCGCGAACGTGGTCTCGCCCGGCCCCATCGAGAGCCCTCTGATGCGGAGACAGTCCGACGAGGTCATCGCCGCCGGTCTCAGCGGGATCCCGCGCGGCGTGGTGGGGCAGCCGGAGGACATCGCCGGAGCGGTCCGCTATCTCGCCTCCGAGGGGGCGGCCAACGTCGTCGGCGCCGTGATCGACGTGAACGGCGGCGGCTTCATGCCGTGACGAACGCGGCGTCCCCCTCCCGTCCGACCCCTCCGATGGAAAGTCCCATGACCCCTTCGATCCCCCGTCCGTCCGCGTCCCCCTTCGACGTCGTCGTCCTCGGCGCCGGCCTGGCCGGCCTCACCGCGGCCTGGTCGGCGGCTCGACGGGACGCCCGTGTCCTGGTGCTCGAGAAGGCCGATCGGCCCGGCGGCTCGTCCGCCCTGTCGGCGGGCATGTTCTGGACCGCCCCCACGCTCGAGGCCTTCGAGAAGAGGATCCCCCTGGGCGACAGGGTCCTGGGCGGCCGCCTCGTTGGCGACTACCCCGGCGCCGTCGAGGAACTGCGCGCGAGCGGGGTGCAGGTGAACGCGGATCCTCAGTTCGGGATCATGACCTACGGCATCGGCTATTCGTTCGACGTCCGCGGCCTCCTCGCTCGGCAGACGGAGCGTCTGGACGAGCTCGGCGTCGAGGTGCGGACCGGGACGACGATCGCGACGGCCTCGCGGGACGACGACGGGCTCTTCCGACTCGAGCTCTTAGGAGAGGACGGCTCGACGGTCCGCTCGAGGTCGTTGATCCTGGCCTCCGGCGGCTTCCAGGGATCGTCGGTGAAGCTCGCGGAGCACATGAGGGCGAACGCGGGACGCCTGGTGCACCGATCGAATCCGGTCAGCGCCGGCGCGGGCCTCGATCTGGCGGAGGCGCTCGGGGCGACCACGGCGGGCGACCTCGGCACCTTCTACGGCCACCTCCTGCCGTCGCCCCTGGCCTCCTTCGAGCCGGCGAACTTCCTCCCGTACTCGCAGTACTACTCGGAGAAGACGATCCTGGTGAACGCGGACGGCAAGCGGTTCGCCGACGAGACCCTGGGCGACGAGCTTCTCAACCAACTGCTCGCCCGACAGCCCGGCGCTCGCGGTGCTCTCGTGTTCGACGACGAGGTGCGGCGGAACGATGCGACAGCGGAGCCGTTCCCGAACCTCGGCGTGCTCGACCGCTACCAGGCCGGCGTCGACGCGGGTGCCGCGCACGTCGAGGCTCAGACCCTCGACGACCTCGCTTCGCGGATCGGCGCGCTCGGCATCGCCGCCGACGCCTTCCGCCGGACCGTCGCCGACTACACGGCAGCGGTGGGAAGCAGCGACGACTCGGCCGGGGGAGTGGCGGTCTCGCCGCAGGCGCGCATCCCCCGGACCCCGCCCTTCTACGCGATCGCGGTGCAGCCGTCGATCACGTTCACACTCGGCGGCATCAGAATCGACGAGAACGCGAGAGCGCTGGATGCCGCAGGTCAGGCGATCCCCGGCCTCTTCGCCGCCGGTGCCGACATCGGCGGCCTGTCGAACTTCGGCTACGCGGGCGGCCTCGCCCCGGCCTACATCACGGGACGATGGGCGGGGGATGCCGCCGCGGCACATCTCGATCCGGTCACGACTTCACGAACAGCAGCACGAGAGGAAAGAGCATGAGCGACGAGAAGCAGTACGACGTGGTGGTCCTGGGGGCCGGGATCGCCGGCCTGACGGCCGCCGTCCGATCCCAGGAGAACGGCCTCTCGGTCGCCCTGGTCGAGAAGACGCCCGCGATCGGCGGGAGCAGCGCCATGAGCGGTGGCTACATGGCCTTCTCCGGCACGGAGGAGCAGGCGGCCCACGGCGTCGTCGACTCGGAGGACCTCTTCCTCGCCGACATGCAGGTCGTGGGGCAGCACATGAGCGACGAGAAGCTGCTCCGGGCCTACCTCGACAGTCAGACCGACACCTACCGGTGGCTGAAGGCCAAGGGCTTCGGATTCCGGGTCCTCGAGCGCAGCGCCGGGCAGACCGTGGCGCGCAGCCACCTCTCGCAGATCAAGGACATCGTGCGGAGCCTGGCGGACGAGTTCGTCGCCGGTGGCGGAGACCTCCTCCTCGACCACCGTGCCGTGGAGCTCGTGCGGGAGGCGGGCTCCGGCGGCGGAGGCCCACGGGTCACCGGCGTCATCGTGCGGGGCGACGACGGAGTCAGGACGCTCTCGGCCCGCGCAGGCGTCGTGCTCGCCACCGGCGGCTTCAGCCGGTCGGAGGATCTCCTCCGCACGTTCGCTCCCGAGCAGCTCGCGGCCATCCCGTACGGCGGTCTCGGCAACACCGGCGACGGCCTCAAGATGGCGTGGAAGCTCGGTGCCGGCCTCGCCGACATGTCCTACGTCTCGGCGACCTACGGCTCTCACCCGGAGACGACCATGGAGTTCCACGAGCTCCTGACCGCGTACTACTGGGGGGCGATCATCGTGAACACCGGCGGCGAGCGGTTCGTGGACGAGTCGCAGTCGTACAAGCTGCTCGGCATGGCGGTGCTCACCCAGGACCAGGGGCTCGGGTTCCAGGTGTTCGACTCGAAGGTCCGAGCCAAGTCCGAGCCCGGAGTGCCGCTGGCCGACATCGACATGCTCGAAGACATCGGCCACGTGTTCTCGGCATCGACCCTGCCCGAGCTGGCCGAGAAGGCCGGTATCGACCCGGTCGGGCTCCGCGCCACCGTCGACCGGTACAACGCGGCCATCGCGGCTCACGGCCCGGACGAGCAGGGGCGGACCGGCATCAACTCGGGCGTCGGCGACCTGCTGCCCATCGACGCGCCGCCCTACTACGCGTACCCGGCCAAGGCGCTGATGACGACGACGTACTGCGGCGTCACGGTGACACCCCGATCGGAGGTGGTCGACATCGACGGCGACGTCATCGCCGGTCTCTACGCGATCGGCGAGGTGACCGGGGGATTCCACGGGGCCGCCTACATGACCGGCACCTCGCTCGGGAAGGGCGCCGTCTTCGGATCCATCGTCGCCGACGTCCTCGCCGCGACCGTCGCGGTCGACGCGAACAGCTAGTTGCCGACCAGGCCCGTCGGCCCGAGCTGACGGGCCAGGTCGACCTCCATGTCGGCGCGGGCGCCCCGGGCCAATTCCAGGACGCGGGGATGCAGCAGGTGGTCGCGTCGTACCGTCGGCGCCGAGATCGTGAAGGCGGCGAGGGCGCTGCCCGTGGCGTCGTGCAGGGCGAAGCCGATGGCGGACACCCCGGTCTCGGTCTCCTGGTCGTTGCGACCGAAGCCGTCCCGACCGATCTGATCGAGCTCCCGCAGGAGGATGGCGAACTCGACCTCGGAAAGGGTCTCGCCCGCCAGTTCGGCGGCCGGGCTGCGGTACAGGCGCTCGAGGGCGGATCGCCCGAGCTCGGCGAGCAGCGCCTTGCCGCCGGAGGCGCGGTTCGCATCCAGGACGCTGCCCGTGCGGTTGCCGATGCGGAGCAGGGCGGTCGACTCCACCGTCTCGAGGAAGCGGACCTTCGCTCCGACGCGGAACATGAGGTTCACGGTCTCGTCGACCCGGTCGGAGAGCAGTTCCATGTGCGGCCGGCAGGCGTTCCGGACGAGCCGGGTCCACGGCATGAGTGCCGGTGCTGCTCCGAGAGCCGGGCCGGGAGCGTAGGCGTGCGAGTCGTCCTTGATCGCGAATCCGCGGTAGACGAGCATCGCGAGCAGGCGATGCACCGTCGATGCCGCGACGTCCAGTTCGACGGCCGCATCGGAGACGCGCACCTGTCCGACGTCGCGGAGCATCTGGATGAGTCGCAGAGCGTGGTCCACCGACGTGATGGCGTACGACGGCTTCTTGATCAGTTCCTTGCCGTGAGAGGTCGTCATCGACTTCGTCACCTTTCGATCGATGTCTCGAGTCTGACGCGCTTCGCGGCCGGAGTCACTCGCGTCGGCCACCGGTCGATCAATTCGGTGTGAGCACCGCTCCTCCGCAGACCGAGAGGCACTGCCCGGAGATGTAGCCCGCCATGTCACTGGCCAGGAACTCGACGGCCTTGGCGATGTCGTCCGGCTGGGCGAACCGGCGCAGCGGGATCGCGTCGATCTCGTCCTGCGTGCCCACACCGCGATCGCCGGCGGTGGAGGCGATCCGGGAGGTCAACGTGACTCCCGGGGAGACGCAGTTCGCGCGGATCCCGTCGGGCCCCAGCTCTGCCGCCAACGCGCGCATGAAATAGAGGACGGCGATCTTCGAGGCGCCGTAGTTGGCGAGCAGGCCCTGCTTGTAGGTCGTGATGGCGCTCTGCCCCGTGGCACTCACGATCGATCCGCCGCCGGTCGTCTTCATGACCCGGGCCACGGCCTGCGACATGAACACCACGGTGTTGAGGTTGACGGCGAAGACACGGTCGATGTCTTCGATCGGCACGACGCTCGGCTTGCTGCGGTCGGCGGGGGTGATCATGCCGCCGGCCATGTTGACGAGGATGTCGATCCGGCCGAAATCGCGGGCGATTGCGTCCACCGTCGCGTCGACCGCGGCCTGGTCGGTGAGGTCGGCCTGGTAGCCGGCGCTGCGGCGACCCATCGCCTCGATCTCGGCCGGGACGGATTCTGCTCCGAGGGATTCGCCGAACTCCTTGGCTGCCTCGAGATCGCGATCGACGATCACGACGTCGGCGCCCGCGCGTGCCAGGCGGAGAGCGCAGGCCCGTCCGATCCCTCGAGCGGCACCCGTCACGACGGCGACCCTGCCGGTCAGATCGTAGGGATTGTCGGTGGTCATGTGGCCCCTCCTTCTGCGGGAGACGGCATCGTCGCCAGCCTCACCGTCGTCGTCGACGTCCGCGCCTTCATTCTGTCAACGCCGCAAGCCCACACCTGTCGAATTCTGTCCTGCGGAATCGCGCGCTGCCTCGGATCCGTTCCCAGCGGCCTCGGGGTCGGCGACCCGCAGCAGGGAACGACGGAAGGCGGTCAGTTCCTCGGGCCCCAGGTCGGCGGTGAGGAGTCCGTCCATGCGTTCGACGAGGGGGAGGAGGTGCGCCGTCTCGGCCCGACCGAGCTCGGTGAGGCGGAGGACGTTGCGTCGACGATCGCTCTCGTGCCGGTCGCGACTGAGCAGGCGGCGGCGCTCGAGCCGGAGGACGATGTCGGCGATGGTCGAGCGGTCGAGATCCAGGCGATCGCCGAGTTCCCGCTGGCTCAGGCCGGGGTCCAGGAGCAGCGCGTCGAGGACCCCGAACTGGACGCTGGTGGTCTCGGTGGACACCTCGGCGAGCCACAGAGCCGCGTGTGCCTGCTGCGCACGGCGGACCAGGAGACCCGTGTACTCGGTGCGACGCGTCAGAACCACCGCGGTGCGACGGGGACCGGCGAGCCGTCGGCCGTCACGACGCCCACCCAGGGGCGACCGCTGGCCCAGGCCGCGAGCTGAGCGGCGCGGCCGCGGAGGACGACGGGGCCGTCGCCGGAGGTCGCCTCGCGGTCGATCGGATCGAGTCGGAATGCGGGCAGCCCCTCGCCCTCGCGCCGACGCCCCCAGGCCGCGAGCACATCGGCGATGACCGCATCGACGAACTCCGCGGGGAAGTCGTCGAACGAGGCGCCGTTGGCCAGGTCGACCGCATGGATCCAGACCTCGCGGGTGCGCATCCAGACCGTCTCGGAAGCCGGTACCGTTCGGCCCTGCGCCGTCCGGACGAGGTTCGACCACTGCTCGGGCTCGAGATCGCGCCATTCGACGTTGAGATGGATGGCGGCGTGATCGGAGAGGTTCCGCAGCGCCTGCGTGGGAAGCGTCGCGGCGAAGTCGATCTCCTCGAGGCGCTGGTCGGGGGTGTCGTACATGGGGGTCTCGACGCCGCTCGCAGCCCACTCGGTCAGACGAGTGAGCGCGCGGGCGTTGAGACCGACGTGCGCGATGACGTGCCGTCGATCCCAACCCGACAACGTCGACGCGTCGTCCATCGCGGCATCGCTCAGTTCGTTGAGCTTGCGCGAGAAGTACGACTGCCCGCGTCGTGCGAGCAGCAGTTGCGCCCTCAGGGTCGGATCGGTGGTCTTGTCGGTGCGTGCAGCCATGCTCAGGCCTCCACTCGAACTGCGTTGGTGAGGATGCCCAGACCCTCGATCGACGTCGTGAGGACAGCGCCGTCGGTCAGATATCGCGGCGGTTTGCGCGCATGGCCCACGCCGCCCGGCGTCCCGGTCGCGATGACGTCGCCGGGATTCAAGGTGACGATCTTCGAGATGTACGACACGAGCGCGGCGGGGCCGAACACCAGGTCGTCGGTCGTGGCCGACTGCATGACCTCGCCGTCGACCCTGCTCTGCAGTTCGGTGCCGAGCCGGTAGTCCTCGCGGAGGGTCAGGAACGGGCCGAGAGGCGTCGAATCCTCGAACGTCTTGCCCTGGAACCACTCCGGGGTCCGGTATTGGAAGTCGCGCATCGTCACGTCGTTGATCACGGTGAATCCCGCGATGGCCGACAGGGCCTCCTCCTCCTCGAGTCGACGCGCGGGGGCGCCGATCACGAGCGCGAGCTCGGCCTCCCAGTCGAGCGCCTGGGCCGCGTAGGACGGCAGGACGATGTCGTCGAAGGGCCCGATGAGCGCTTCCGGGTATTTCGCGAAGAGCGTGGGGAACTCCGGCAGCTCTCGGCCCATCTCGCGGATGTGATTGGCGTAGTTCAATCCGACGCAGACGATCTTCGACGGCCTGGTCACGACCGGCGCCCAGTCCTTCGGCGCGACATCGGAAGTGCGCCGGCTCGGACCCTCGGCATCCCGCGCAATGGACGACCACTCCGGCTCCTGCAGCAGTGCTCCGACGTCGTCGAACCCGGCGATCTCGACGACGGAGTCGTCGTCGACGCGAACGGCGGTCGTCGAGAGTCCCGTGCGCAGGGTTCCCAGCTTCACTTGGCGGCTTCCGGGATGTACGTGCGCGAGAAGTTGAGTCGATCCATGATCGGCCCGTCGTTGAAGCGGAACAGGTCGAACTGCGAGTCGGCGTGGATCGACCACGGCACCCAACTCGGCACCACGAAGAGGTCGCCGGTGGTCAGGCGGTGCTCTTCGTCGCCCAGGACGACGGTCCCCGATCCTTCGAAGACCTGCCACACCGACGACCCGACCTCGTGACGCGGAGCGCTGGACGCGCCGGCTCGGAAGCGATGGAACTCGCAGCGGATGGTCGACATCACGTCGCCGCCGGTGGTGGGGTTGGTGAACCGGATCGCCGCGTGCCCCTGCGAGACGGTGGCGGGAAATCCCTCGTCCTCGAGCTTCAACTGCTCGGTCAGAGCCGCGTCGGTGGCCTCCCACCGATAGGCGGACAGGGGCGAGCTCTTCTTGTCGTCGAGCTGGCTGAGCGGGCGCAGGCCCGGGTAGGCCCAGAGGCGCTCCGCACGCGACACGGCCGGCGAGGCCTCGTCCGTCACGCGGTCGGCCCCGAACTCGAAGAAGCCCACGTCCATCTGACTGGAGAACGGGATGTCGAGGCCGTCGATCCACGCCATCGGGTTCGCGGTGTCGTTGTGGTGGCCGTGGAAGTTCCAGCCCGGGGTCAAGAGGAGGTCGCCGCGACGCATGGCCACGGGATCGCCGTTCACCACGGTCCACACCCCCTCGCCCTCGACGACGAAGCGGAAGGCGTTCTGCGAGTGCCGGTGTTCGGGAGCGGTCTCGTAGCCTCCGAGATACTGGATCGCCGCCCAGAGGGTCGGGGTCGCGTAGCCCGTGCCCGGGAGTCCGGGGTTCGTCAGGCCGACGGCCCGGCGCTCGCCGCCTCGGCCGATCGGCACGAGGTCGCCCGAACGCTGCGCGATGTCGAAGAGCGCCTTCCACCGCCAGACGAATGGAATCGCTTGCGGGGTGGGCGTCACCGGCATGAGGTCGTCGCGCTGGGTCCAGAGCGGAGCCATGTTGTTGGCGTCGAAATCCTTGTAGAGCTGCACCAGCTCGGGGCTGTCCGCGGTTCCGTCCATCTGCTTCATGAGTGTCCCTCTCTCGACTGCATCGTCACAGTGCTCAGCACGCCAACGATAGGAAGGGCGACGGTCTCGACGGTGTCTCTTTCTGGTGAGCGGAAAGGGCGACGGCGCCCAGCCGAGCAGCGCCCAGCCGGACGGCGCCCAGCCGAGCAGCGCCTAGCCGAGCAGCTCGACGCCGAATCCGGCCACCACCCTCCGGACCTCGGCGAGGTAGCGCCGGCCCTGTTCGGTGAGGGGGATCGCGGAGTGGCCGATCCAGCCGATCTCGATGTGCTCGTCGACGTCGAGGGGCACGGCGACGATGTCCGGGTCGAGATCGTCGCTCACGATCCCGGTCGAGATCGTGTAGCCGTTGAGGCCGATCATGAGGTTGAAGATCGTCGCGCGATCGGAGACGCGGATCTCCCGACTGCTCGACAGCGTGGAGAGGATCTCCTCGGCGAAGTAGAAAGAGTTGTTCGTGCCCTGGTCGAAGGTGAGTCGCGGCAGGTCGGCCAGATCGTCGAGGGTCGCGCGATCCCGCGAGGCGAGGGGGTTCTTCCGGGAGATGAAGATGTGCGGCTCGGCGACGAAGAGCGGGTGGAAGACGAGTCCGGAGTCGCGCAGCAGCTTGTCGATGACGTTGCGATTGAAGTCGTTCCGGTAGAGGATGCCCAGTTCGCTGCGGAGCGTCCGGACGTCCTCGATGATGTCCCAGGTGCGGGTCTCCCGCAGCGAGAACTCGTACTCGGCCGCTTCGGTGCCCTTCACCATCTGGACGAACGCGTCGACCGCGAACGAGTAGTGCTGCGTCGACACCCCGAGCAGCCGCCGAGACGGTGGGCGACCGAGGTAGCGCTGTTCGAGGAGCGCCGCCTGTTCGACCACCTGCCGGGCGTACCCGAGGAACTCGGTGCCGTCGCTCGTGAGCGTGACCCCGCGGGCGGAGCGGAGGAGCAGCGTCCGGCCCACTCGGGACTCGAGGTCTTTCATCGCGGCCGACATGGTCGGCTGCGCCACGAAGAGCAAATCAGCGGCCGCGGTGATCGAGCCCTCGGCTGCGACCTCGATGAAGTAGCTGAGCTGCTGGAGGGTGATGCCGCTCGTCTGACGGGCCATAGGGAAAGACTATAGGCAGGTATCGAAGCTTCGAATTACTCGATGCCCGTGCGCTCGGGCACGATGGACGAACCGACTTCCACGAGGCCCACCCCGGCCGAGCATCCCCCGGATTGGCCGCCCATGGCGAACGACTTCGCGTTTAGCATCACCAGCACCCGTTTCGACGAGGACTACACCCCGTCGAGCAACTCGCGGGCCACGACCAACTTCGCCAACCTGGCCCGAGGCGAGCGCCGGCAGGAGAATCTCCGGAACGCCCTGACGATGATCGACCGTCGGTTCAACGACCTCGCTCGCTGGGACAACGCCGCCGGGGACCGCTACACGGTCGAGCTGGACATCGTCACCGTCGAGCTGCAGTTCTCGGCGGACGGCGAAGACCAGCAGTTCCCCCTGCTCGAGGTCCTCGACGTCCACATCGTGGACCACCTGACGGGCCGCCGGCACCAGGGCATCGTGGGCAACAACTTCTCGTCGTACCTCCGCGATTTCGATTTCAGCATCCTGCTGCCCTCCGTCAACGACGACGCCGCGGCGTTCACTGTCCCCGACGACTTCGGCGCTCTGCACGGCAAGCTGTTCCAGCACTTCCTCGACTCCGCCGTCTACCAGGAGCGCTTCCCGATGACCCCCGTCATCTGCATCAGCGTCTCGACGAGCAAGACCTACCAGCGGACGGACAACCACCACCCGATCCTCGGCGTCGAGTACCGCCAGGACGACCCGTCGCTGACCGACGACTACTTCGGCCGGATGGGTCTGACGGTCCGGTACTTCATGCCGACCGGCAGCGTGGCGCCGCTCGCGTTCTATTTCCGCGGCGATCTGCTGAACGACTACTCCAACCTGCAGCTCGTCGGCACCATCAGCACGATGGAAACCTTCCAGAAGATCTATCGCCCCGAGGTCTACAACGCGAACTCGGCGGCCGCGAGCACCTATCGACCGAGCCTCACGCAACAGGACTACTCGCGGACGGAGATCGCCTACGACCGGGACGAGCGCAGTCGACTCGCCCTCACGCAGGGGCGGTTCACCGAGGAGCACTTCGTGAAGCCGCACAAAGAGGCCCTCGAGCAGTGGGCCGCCACCTACCCCGAACCCATCCGATGACCGACGGAGAAGCGACGATCATGAACTCACTCCTTCCCACCTCGACCGTCGGCAGCCTGCCGAAACCGACCTGGCTCGCGGAGCCGGGAACCCTCTGGTCCCCGTGGAAACTGCAGGGGGATGCCTTGGTCGAGGGCAAGCAGGACGCGTTGCGCATCGCCGTCCACGAGCAGCTCCGACGCGGTATCGACATCATCAGCGACGGTGAGCAGACCCGTCAGCACTTCGTCACGACGTTCATCGAGCACCTGAGCGGCGTCGATTTCGAGCAGCGCGAGACCGTCCGGATCCGTGATCGGTACGACGCGAGCGTGCCGACCGTCGTCGGGGCGGTGAGTCGCGAGAAGCCGGTGTTCGTCGACGACGCGAAGTTCCTCCGCGCTCAGACCGATCGGCCCATCAAATGGGCGCTTCCCGGCCCGATGACGATGATCGACACGCTCTCCGACCGTCACTACAAGAGCCGCGAGAAGTTGGCGTGGGAGTTCGCGACGATCCTCAATCAGGAGGCGAGAGAGCTCGAGGCGGCCGGGGTCGACGTCATCCAGTTCGACGAGCCCGCCTTCAACGTCTTCCACGACGAGGTGCAGGACTGGGGCGTCGCCACTCTGGAACGGGCCGCCGAAGGCCTGCGCGCGGAGACCGTCGTGCACATCTGCTACGGCTACGGGATCAAGGCGAACAACGACTGGAAGGCGACGCTCGGGCCGGAATGGCGGCAGTACGAGACGTCCTTCCCGCTCCTGCAGCAGTCGACGATCGACACCGTCTCGCTCGAGTCCCACCACTCGCACGTCCCGGTCGACCTCGTCGAGCTCCTGCGGGGCAAGAAGGTCATGCTCGGGGCCATCGACGTGGCGAGCGAGACGGTCGAGACCCCGGAGGAAGTCGCGGAGACGCTTCGGAACGCCCTTCGCTTCGTCGACGCGGAGAACCTGATCCCGAGCACCAACTGCGGCATGGCGCCGATGTCGAGGAACGCGTCGCTCGAGAAGCTGAGTGCGCTGTCGGCGGGCGCGGCCATCGTGCGCGCCGAGCTCGGGGCCTAGCCGGCGGGGTCGGTGGCCGCGTCGGGTGCGACCTTCGCCGCCAGATCCACGGCGAGGCGGATGCCGGTCTCGTAGTCCTCGGGGACTTCCCATGCGGCGAAGTGGCCGCCTTTCGCGAACTCGAGCCAGGTGTGCGTGGCGAAGAGGCGGCGCGCGAATTCTTCCGGTGCGTTGACGAGGTCCTTCGGGAACATCGTGAACACGGTCGGTGCGGTCGGGCGTGACCTCTTGTCACTTTTCTTGGCGTACGGAGTGAAAGACGTGCCGATGCTGCCCGTCGTCCAATAGGCCATGACCCACGTGAGCAGCTCGTCTTTGCTGAACACCGTCTCGATGTCGCCGTCCGAGTCCGTCCACGCGCGCAGCTTCTCGATGAGCCACGCGGCCAGCCCCGACGGCGAGTCGTTCAGTCCGACCGCCAGCGTCTGAGGTCTGGTCGACTGCTCGTGCATGTAGCCGCCCTCTGCGGCCTGCCATCGGTGTCCGCGCTCCACGTAGCGCTGTTCTGCCGCGCTCAGGTCGTCGGGGAGGTCCGTCAGGAAGTGGTACTGGGAGACGTCGGCGAGGTGCAGGGCCACGACGTTGTCGGGGTACTTCGCGGCCAGGGCCTCAGCCACGTCGCAGCCGACGTCGCCGGCCGAGACGACGTAGCGAACGTGGCCGAGGTCGAGCATCATGTCGGCCACGGCGTCGGCCATCGCCGCGGCCGACAGCCCTCCTTCAGCGATCGGGAGAGCGAACGGAAACCCGGGCAGCGCCGGCACGACGACGTCCAGGTCGCGCAGCCGGGGGAGGAGTCGCTCGAAGCGCAGGACTGAATCGGGCCAGCCGTGAAGGAGCAGGACGGGAGCGCTCGTGCCCGGCCCGATCGTGGCTCGCTGATGAACGACTCGAAGGGCATGAGGCGCGGCGCCGCCGATCTCCCAGGGCAGGTCGCGGATTCGCCCCTCGTGTGTCCGCCAGTCGTACTCGTCGGCCCAGTATCGGACGAGCTCGGCGAGGTAGTCCCCGTCGGTACCGAGGTCCCAGCCGCGGTCGGATGGCAGGGAGACGCGTCGGTAGGACCTCAGCCTGCGGAGGAGGTCGACGAGGGCCTCGTCCTCGAAGCGATCCGGAGCGGCGGACCGGCTGACTCTGTTCATGCGTCGGACTCCTTCGGGTGGTCGACCGCCCAGTCGGCCCGAGGGGCTTGAAGGGCGCTGGTCGGATCGATTGCGCTCGGGCCATTGTGGCTCGAGGGTCCGACATCGGTGCCGGGGGCTAGGCGAAGTCCGGCGCGTGATCCCGAGCGAAGGCGGCGAAGGCGATCGGACGGCGACCGAGGACCCGCTCGACGTCGGAGGAGACAGCCGCCGCTTCGTGCGCGGCGTAGTGGGCATAGTCCTCGACGAGTCCCGCGACCTGCCACGGGGGCAGGATGCCTGCGAGGGCCGTCGCGAAATCCTCGGGAGACGCGTTCACGAACACGACGTCCTTTCCGAGGGCCGATCCGAGGGCGAGGGCCATCTCCGCGTGGGTCAGTGCTTCCGGCCCCGTGAGATCGAGGGTGCCGAGGGGGGTGCTCGAGAGCAGCGCCGTCGCCGCGACGGCCCCGATGTCGCGGACGTCGACGGCGCTGACACGCGCGTCGCCGACGGGTGCGAAGAAGGCTCCCTGGGCTGCGATCGAATCCCGAAAAGCGAACAGCCCCTGCATGAAGAGATTCGGGCGGAGGATGGTGGCCCCGATGCCGGATGCCAGGAGGTGCGCCTCGACGGCGGCGTGATAGCGCAGGAATCGGACGGGCGAGTCGTCTGCCGCGGCCAATTGGGAGAGCAGGACGATGTGCTCCACTCCCGCCGCGCGAGCTCGATCGATGAAGTCGATCTGCTGCTCCTCCGCCGCTTCGCTCGACGGCGTGACGAGGTAGGCGGCCGTGACGCCGTCCAGGGCCCTCGACAGGGAGGCTCCGTCGTCGAAGTCGGCCAGGACCCGCGTCGCTCCGGCAGGCAGGGGCGCCGACGTGCGGCGCGTCATGGCCGCGGCCCTCCCGCCCGATTTCGTGAGGGCGTCCAGGGTCGCGCCGCCGGTGGCGCCGGTGGCGCCGGCGATGAGGATGGTCTCGTGCATGATGTTCCTTTCGTGGGGATATGTGTGATTGATCACTCACCCGCTGTGATCACGAAACGTGTCCGAGTGAGCGACGATCGGTCGTCAGGGGGTGGCGGTGTCGGGGTGGCGGATGCCCCGAGCGATGAGGCGCGCCCAGTCCGCGTCGACGTCGCCGATGCCTGCCGTGACGACGAGGTGGCAGAGCTGGCCGAAGGCCAGGAATCGTTGAACGGCGTCGTCATCGGCTTTCGACTTCTGCGACGCCGTGGTGGTGACCTTCTCGAGCCCCCGGCGGAGGGCGGCGCCCACCTCGGTGACGCCCGCCGACGACTGCGCGTGGACCTGGAGCAGCAAGAGGGTCCGGTCGGCGATGAGCCCGGCATAGGCGGCGGCCATGGCGTCGAGGACATCGTCGGGCTTCGTCGCACTCGAGGCGTCGGCGGCGCGGGTGAGGGTCTCGACGATCTCGACGAAAGAGCGGTCGAGGGCGGCGACGAAGAGGTCCTGCTTGGTCGGGAAGAGTTTGAAGACGTACGCGCTCGAGATGCCGGCCGCCTTGGCCACGTCGGCGACGGTGGTGCCCGCGTAGCCCCCGACGGCGAACGTGTCGCGAGCGGCGTCGACGATCGCGGGAATGCGACGTTCCGACGTGGACAGCGACTTCGTGGGCATGTGAGTGACTGTACACTCACTCTTCTCGTCGGACAACTGCGAACGGGCCGAAGGTGCAGGGCGAAGGGTCTGTGAGCGCGGGATGCCCGTCACCGATGTGATGATTCGGGGGAGTGGGCGACTATTCGCCGACCGGAGATCCAGACCTCCTCGATCGACTGCGTCGCCCGGATGTCCTTCCACGGATCCCCTTCGACGATGAAGAACGAGGCCGGACCGGTCGAGTCGATTCCGGTCTGCTCGGCACCGAGGAGCCGTCTGTTCACAGCCAGGCCGGCGCCGAGGGCGGCAGAAGTGCTCAAGCCCGCTCGGGTGAGCAGTTCGAGCTCCCGATGCTGGGCGAACCCGAGGAGCTTGAACCGAAACCCGCTGTCCGTGCCGAGCCCGACGTCGATTCCGTGCGTGTGGGTTCGGCGCACGTTCTCCAGGGCGATCTCGAGGCTCCGCGCCGGATGGGCAGGATCGACGGACAACCGCTCGTGGCGGAGTCGCTCGACACCTCTGGGCCCGGCGGCGCGGCGGAACGAGTCGTCCTCGAGGTAGGGGTTGTGAAGAGTCGAGAAGGCGAACTCGGCCTCCTCGCGGGAGAGGGTCGGGACGAGGGTCGTTCCGTGGACCGCCATGGAGTCCAGGAGTCGATCGGAGATCGGGCGGTCGCGGATGGAGTGCGCCAGGACATCGACCTCGAGTTCGACGAGGGACTCCGCATCGGCGTGGTCCTTCACGTGGGCGAACGTCGTGATGCCGTGGTCATGTGCTTCAGCGATGATCGCTCGCGCGATCGCCGTCAGCGTCTTCGGGACCGTCCCTCCGAAGCTGTCGGTCCAGATCTTCACGGTGGTGCATCCCTGAGCGGCGAGATCGCGCACGTACCCGCGAGCCTGCTCCGGCTCCGTCGGCCGGTACCGCAATCGAGGCCGCGTGAGTTCGGGCGGCCACCCGTCGACGGCGCCGAATCCGACCCCTGCGCTGTGGCCGACGGCCCGGCCGAGAGGGTCGGCCGCACGCCGCTCCACAAGCGTTTCGGTGAGCCACGGCTGGTCGGTCCCGAGCGAATGCGCGAGCCCGATTCCGAAACGAGCCAACTGCTCGAGTTGCCCGTCGATGTGATCGATCGTGTGGAAGTCGGGGTCGTCGTGAACCCCGTCCGAGATGCCTAGGTGCAGGTGGGAGTCGGCCAACAGGGGGATGGCCGTCAGTTCGGGCCCGCCCGCCTCAGCCGGAACCGGGGGAGCCCAGGGCCTGACCGAGTCGACGGAGCCATCGGGACCGATCGTGATGTGTGCGGGCCCGAGATCGCCGCCGCCGAGGCCTGCGTGGTGATGCACGAGAAGGTGTGTCGAGGACATCTTCGACAAGGTACCGTCCGGTACTATCTCTGTCAAAGCGCACCTGCACGCAGACGGCATGTCCAGCACGCGCCCCACCGATTCCCCTCGCTCGAAGGAGGAGGCACATGCCCGTTCCACCAGGCGCTCGACTCGACCCCGAGGCGACCAGGGAGAGAATCCTCCACGTCTCCGAAGAGATCTTCGCGACTCGCGGCACGGCGGCGGTCAGCGTCTCCGATCTGGCTGCAGCGGCCGGCGCGTCGAAGGCCTCGATGTACAAGAACTTCCGTTCCAAAGAGCTGCTGATCGAGGCGACTCTCGCGGATCGAAGCGCGCGGGTCCAGGAGTGGTTGAGGCACGGCGTGGAATCGCTTCCCCCCGGCCGTCGACGCATCCTCCGGATTTTCGACCTGCTGCTCGACTGGTACCGGCAGGACGACTTCCATGGCTGTGCCGTGGTGAGCGCTGCCGCGGAGACGCGGATGTCCGACGAGGCTCTCCGGGCCATCGCTCGCCGGCACCTCGACTCCTATCGAGCCCTGATGGCGAGATCCCTCCAGGGGGCGGGCGCGAACGATGCCGACGCGCTGGTCGAGCACCTCTTGATCCTCATCGAAGGCGCGACCGTCGTCAGTGCGGTCGACGGCGAGCCGGAGGCAGGCGTCAGAGCGCGTGAGATCGCCGGGCTCCTCCTCCAGGCTGCCGGGGTGGCCGGCTGACGAGTCCAAAATACTCTTGACTCGGATCATCCTAACTCGTACGATTTGAGAATGAGAACGTCACGCCTCCCGCTCTGGTCCGACCCGCTCCCCACGGCGACGCCACCCGCCGACCTGGCGATCCATCGCATTCCTACTGGCACCTATTCCGCTCGTGCGGCGCTCGCCGTGACGGGCGGGTCCGTGTTCGACAAGCGGCGTTTCGCCGCCACCGCGGTCCTGATCTCCCACCCGCAGGGCGACCTGCTCATCGACGCGGGGTTCGGCGAGAACCTGGCCGAGCACGTGAAGATGCTCCCTCGCCTGGAACGCGCGCCCTACGAGCGGGGAGAGACGGTTGCGCACCAGTTGCGAGCCGCCGGTTACGACCGGTCTCGGCTCCGGGGAGTGCTCGTCACGCATGTGCACTGGGATCACGTGAGTGGCCTCGACTCCCTGCGGGTCCCCGTCTGGATCAACGCAGACGAGCTCCGCTACGGCGCCGAGGACGCCCACGGCGCCGTGTTCCGTTCGGTGTCGAGTGGCCTGGAGATCCACGAATACGCGCTCGACGGGCCTCCCTACCTCGGCTTCCCGGCGAGTTTCGACGTCTACGGGGACGGATCCGTCGTCGTCGCCCTCGCTGCGGGCCACACGTCCGGTTCCGTCGTCGTCTTCGTCGCTCTGCCCTCGGGCGAGCGGTACGGCTTCATCGGCGATCTGACCTGGCAGATGGACGGCATCACCCGCGGGGCCGAACGCCCGTGGATGCTGCGTCGGGTCGCCGACGTGGACGCCGACACCGTCCGCCTCGGGCTCCAGCGCAGCATCGCCCTCAGTGAGGCGGTACGAATCGTGCCGGCCCACGACGTCGGCGCGTACGAGGGCATCCCCCTTCTGCCGTCGGTCTTTCCCGCTACGGGTGAGTGAGAATGTGACCATGCAGACATCCGACGCCGACGCTCTCGCGACGAAGGGGCCCCATCGACCGGAGCTGCCACGACCCGTTCTGGGGCCCGGCCCGGACTCCGAGCTGACCTGGCTCCTCCACCGCGCCGCTCAGCGAATGCACGCCGCCGTCGGGGCCGAAGCGGAACGGCATGGTCTGACCCTCCGTGACCACATCGTGCTCAGTGCCCTCCACAAGACGCAGAACCTCACCCAGCTCGAACTGGGGCAGGCGCTCGGCATGGACAAGACCACGCTCGCCACCGAGATCGACAGGCTGGTGAAGGCCGGCCTCGTGACGAGGAGCGTCGACGCCCGTGACCGCCGGGCGCGCATCCCCGCTCTCTCCATCGAGGGAGAACGCCTTCGCGCGACCATCGCGGTCGGGGTCCACGCTGCCGAGACGGCCGCCGTGAACGCCCTCGACGAGCAGCAGACCGCGCTGCTGCGCGCGACTCTCTACACGATCATCGGCACCTCCGACGATCCGGGGTCGTGCATCTGAGAGCCTCCGACGAACCCGGGCAGTCGGCGGTGACGCTCACACGGCGGGGTCGGTCGCCGGCTTGATCCAGAACGGCGAGTAGTGGTACCCGTCGGGGTCGTCGAACTGGCGCTGGTACATGAAGGGGTAGTCGTCGGTGTCGCCGATCCGGCCGCCGGCGGCACCGGCGCGCTCGGTGAGCTCGTCGACCGCCTCCTGGCTGCCGAGATCGAACGAGACGGTGACCTTCGAAGGGGTGTCCGGGCCGCCGACGAGGGCCTCGACGCCTCCGACGCTCTCGTACATCTCGCGGCTCGTGAGCATGATGTACTGGTCGGCGCTGATCGCGAAGCACGAGGCGTCCTGATTGGACATCTCGGCGTGGAGGGTCCAGCCGAGCGCCGTGTAGAAGGCGGTCGCCCGTTCGACGCTCTCGACCGGGCACGTGATGTAGAGGCTCATACGGCCGATGCTCGCAAAGGTCGCGGTGCCCGGTCAAGGCCCCGCTGCGGGAATAGGCTCACGGGGTGACTTCGACTCCCCTCACCCTCGGTTCCCGGGTCGAAAGCCCCGCCTCCCGCTCGGCCCACGGCCGCGGCTGCCCCCTCGCCTCCCAGTGCTCGTGCGTGTTCCAGCGGATCGCGATGCGCGAGACGGGGGATGCCCGGGCCGACGTGGCCGCAGAGGTGGCGACTCCTCGCGATACCTCCGCCTCCGCCGTCGCCGAACCCGCCGCCTTCTCCGAGGCCGTGGCGGAGTGGACCGCGTGGGGCTGGAACGTGGTCGCTTCGGCGCCCGACGAGGTCGTCCTGCAGCGCATCCACCGGGTGTCGTTCTGTGCCAACCTCGGTCTCGTCGTCGTGACCGGGGCCCTGTGGCTGCTCTACTGGGTGCCCCGAGCCCGGCACCCCCGGGTCGACTCGGTGACGCTCACGCTCGAGGCCGACGGCACGGTCCGGTCGTCGTCCCGCCTGCACTGAGCCGCCCGGCCGCGCCCGCCGTCAGTTGCGCCCCTGCTTCGGCAGCGCGTCGATCCGCGCCATCTGCTCGTCGTCGAGAGCGAAGCCGTCGAGGTCGATGTTCTGCCGGATCCGGTCGGGGTTCGACGAGCGGGGGATGCTCACGATCTCCTTCTGGAACAACCACCGGAGGCTGACCTGCGCGGTCGTGACGCCCAGGTCGTCGGCGATGGCGGTCAGGTCGGGGTCCCGGAGCACGGGCCCGCCCTGGCCGAGCGGCGAGTACGCGGTCACGGAGATCCCCCTCTGCCGGCTCTCCTCGACGAGAGCCTTCCGCTGCCGCAACGGGTGGAGCTCGATCTGGTTGACGGCCGGCACGGTGTCCGACCCGGCGGCCAGGGCGTCGAGCTCGGCGGCGTCGAAATTCGAGACGCCGATCGCGCGCACCCGGCCGGCCTCCAGCAGCTCCTCCATCGTCTTCCAGGTCTCGAGGTTGCTCGCGGCGGCCTGCGGCCAGTGGATCAGGAGGAGGTCGATGGTGTCGACCCCGAAGTTCCGCGTCGAGGCGTGGAAGGCGCTGCGGACGCCGCGCTCGGTCATGTCGCTGCGCCAGATCTTCGTCGTCAGGAACCGGTCGGTCGGCGCGAGCCCTGCATCGGCCAGACCGCCGGTGACGGCGCGTTCGGTGCGGTACATCGTGGCGCTGTCGAAGGCGGGGTAGCCGGCTCGCGCTGCCGCGGCGACGGCCGTGCGATCGACCTGCCAGGTGCCGAAGCCGATCGCGGGGATGCGGAGTCCGGCGGTGTTCGGCAGGGGGAAGGTGGTCTCGGCGACGGTCATGCCTCCACTCTGGCAGGCGGTCCGGGACAGGGCATGAGAAGCGGGGATGCACGGGCCGAACCGACCCGTGCATCCCCCGTTCTCTCGGCGGAGCCTTTCGACGTGCCGCGCCTCGAGGCCCCGCTAGGAGGTCGCGCTGCCCGGGTTGCCGCTCGCCACGATCGCGCCGTTGATGCCGGCGGGGAAGAAGCCGCCCTTGTCGATCTGCACCGGCGTCAGGTAGACGACGTTGAGCACACGCTCGGCCGTGCGACCGTACGCGATGCTGTTGGCGTCGGTCGGCACCAGGTTCAGGGCGCCGTTCAGCGTGAGGCCCTGGTCGTCGTCGGTCGGGCCGTCGAGGCTGTCGCGGGCGTTCGAGATCGCGGTCGCCGGCGCCTGGAGCCCTTTGGTCGCGAGCGAGGTGCGGATGATTCCCGCGTGGTACGCCTCGACCGAGAGGATGCCCGCGGCCGCACTCAGGTACGTCTTGTTGTAGATGAGAGGAGCGGCGCCCTTGTAGGCCGTGACCCCGACGTCTTCGAAGATGAAGGCGCCGAGGAGGAAGTTCTCCTCGCTGGCGAACGGGTCGAAGGTCTCACCCGCCTTGATCAGGCCGGCGGCCTGGGCTGCGGCGGAGAAGCTCGACGAGAGGTCGATGGCCGGGCGCGAGACCTTGGCCCCGCCGAGGGCTGCGCGGAGGAAGGCGACGTGCGCCTTTTCGTCGGCCGCGATCTCGGTGGCGATCGCCTTGATCTGCGCGGTCTTGAACGGCACCTTGTGCCCGCCGACGACCGGCCCCTGGGGGTCGATCCCGTCGATCATCGTGCTGTCGAGGCCCACGCCGGTGACGGCGCGGAGGTAGAACTCGGCCTCGAGGTACTCAAGGTTCAAGGCGAAGTTGAGGATGGCGGAGTCGGAGATCGCCTGGTCGGACGGCGAGATGTCGGAGGGGGTGACGGTCGCGGCCTGGGCCGGTGCGGCCCCGGCCAGGGCTGCGACGCCGACGCCGAGACCCGTCACGCCGGCGGCGGTCAGGAAGCGCCTCCGATCGAGGGGGTTCTCGGCGCTTCGGGAGATGGCACTGCTGATGAATCGTTTGTCGAACATCGGTGTTCCGTTCTGGGAGCGTGCGCGATCGACGTGATGGATGAGTGCGCAGGGTCCCAGATGCTCTGCGCTCACGTCGGACGGAGGGGGATCCGTCTTGGGGGACAAGTTACACAGTTCGGGGGACGGATGGCCAGACCTCACCCGTGAATTCTGGGAGCGGGATCTCGATGAGAAACCGGACCCGTCGATTCGGGCAGGGGTGCCGAACACAGTGCATCGGGCAGACGCCCACAAACCTTCCACCAAAGGATCACCAAATGTTCAAGATCTCCAAAGCCGGAGTCTCCTTCGCCGCAGCCGGTCTCCTCATCGCCGGAGTCGCCGGAGTCGGCGTCACCGCCGCCAACGCCACCCCGAACGTGCACCTCGCCGCCTCCTCGAAGATCCCCGCCCCCGTGGCAGCCGTCCCCGCCCTCTTCGGCGGCAACACCTCCGTCGCCCTCG
>NZ_BAABLM010000011.1:0-95116 GCF_039544345.1 Frondihabitans cladoniiphilus | reverse complement strand
GGCGCCGAGGACACCGGTCGCGATGGCGAGGGGAGCGAAACGAAGACGCTTGGCCTTGGTGGAAGCGATGTGCTGGGACACGGGCAGAACTCCTTGGGTGTGGGTGAAGAACTGCCTCGCAGTTCAAGCTGAACCCCGGTCGTGTTACTCACTTCCGAAGCACCTCAATGGTGAGGTAGTTCGACGAAGGAGATAAGTCCCCAGAGGGAGGGGCCCCCGCGCTGGGGGTACCTCGACAGTCGAGATACCGGTTCAATGAGGGAAGCCGGATGAATGGATGCACCGGCACGACAGGAGACCTCATGACCATGCTCGACGAACGCCAGACGCAGGACGCGTCGGCCGTCACCGACCTCGCAGTCCTCGCGACCGCCTACGTGTCGCTCCAACGACAGAACGTGCGCGTCGCCTCGATGGTCGCCGACGCGCTCGAGATCGGTCCGACGGACCTGCGCTCCATCATGTACGCGGCCTGGAACGAGAACCTCACCCCCAAGCAGCTCGCCGCCTACCTCCAGCTCACCACGGGCGCCACGACGAGCCTGGTCGACCGGGTGGTCTCCGCCGGGCTCCTGGTGCGGGAGCCGCATCCCACCGATCGCCGCAGCCAGATGCTGAGCCTCACCCCGAAGGGCCGCCAGAGCGTCGACCTCGTCCTGGCCACTTACCGGCACGCCTTCGAGGCCGCGCTGTCGCCGGCCGAGGTGATTCCTGCCGCCGTTCTGATCGAGGCGATCGCCGCCTCTCTCGCGACCGCTCAGCTCGCCGTCTAGCCCCGCCGCGGCCGGGCCCTGCCGCGTCTAGCCCGCCGCGTCAGGCGCGGACCAGCACCAGCACCACGGCGGCGTTGACCACGACCGTCGCCCAGAACCACCCCTGGAACGACCGCTTGCGCGTCTTGTGCCGGAACACCTGCTGCGCGATCACCGCTCCCGGCCAGCCGCCGAGCAGCCCGACCACCAGCAGGTTCCGCTCCGAGACGCGCCAGCGGCCGTTGCGAGCGGCCGACTTGTCGACCCCGTAGACGACGAACAGCAACACCGACAGCACCGCGTAGATCCACGGCACCCCGGCCGGGAACGCGAGCTGCGCCGCCCTCCACACGAAGAGCGCCGCGAACAGGGGGATGCTCAGCAGCGGCACGACGCGCCTCATCGAACCGTCACCGGTCGTGGACGATCAGCCAGGTGGCCACCGCGTCGACGTCGCCCTCGTTGCCCATCCGGTGCGGCAGCTCGCACGGGAACGTGATCGAGTCGCCCGCGCGCATGACGACCTTCTCGTCGGGGAACTGGATGGTGAGCGCCCCCGACGTGACCGTGCCGACCTCGTAGCCCTCGTGAGTGATCAGCGCCGCCAGGTCATTGGCCGAGGCGCCGGGCGGGTAGGTCGACTCGAAGAAGTCCACGCCCGACGTGTGGGCCGGCGACAGCCGGCGGAAGACGACCCCGTTGCCGAGGACGACCGGCTTGGTGCCGCCCGCGCGAGCGAGGACGAAGCCCGAGGGATGCTCGTGCCGAGTGGCCGAGGCGGGTGCATCCACCTCGTCGAAGACGTCCGCGAGCGGCTTGCCCAGCACCTGCACGATGGCGAGTAGCCGACTGACCGACGGCCGCCGCACCCCCCGCTCGATCTGCGAGACCGCGCTCGGCGAGATGTCGAGGGCCTTCGCCAGGTCGCGGAGCGACATGCCCTCGCTGGTCCGGAGCGCGCGGAGCCGGGAGCCGAGCGCCTTCGCGTCGAGTTCGACGACGGCTGTCGCCGCCACGGCGGGGGCGATCTCGGAGCCCATGACGTTCCTCTCCGACTGTGAAGCAGTTGCTGTCACACGACTGTTACACGGCTGAAATCAGCCTGTTCGTGTGAAGCAATAGATTCACACACCAGAACGAAAGAACGCCTGATCCACCGGCCATGACGCCGGTCCCAGCACGTCCTCATCGCCCGTAAGGGTACATCGTCACTCGGGAGTCCACCTTGGCAACCAACATCGCACCTCCGACGGCGCAGCCGCCCGTCACCGGCCCGCACGACCTCGTGGAGGCCGCCGGTCACCCGGCCGGCGCCGGCGTCATCAAGCCGGGCTACGACCCTCGCCTCACCAACGAGGACCTCGCCCCTCTGCAGAAGCAGACCTGGGGCGGCTACAACGCCTTCGCCTTCTGGATGTCCGACGTCCACTCCGTCGGCGGCTACGTCACCGCGGGCAGCCTGTTCGCGCTCGGCATCGCGAGCTGGCAGGTGCTCATCTCGTTGGTCGTGGGCATCCTCATCGTCATGTTCTTCGCGAACCTGGTCGCCAAGCCGAGCCAGAAGACGGGCGTGCCGTTCCCCGTGATCAACCGCGCCGTGTTCGGCGTGCTCGGGGCGAACATCCCCGCGATCATCCGAGGCCTGATCGCCATGGCCTGGTACGGGGTGCAGACGTTCCTCGCGGCGCAGTCGCTGAACATCATCTTCCTGAAGTTCATCCCGGGGTCGGCGAATCTGCTCGACCACTCGTTCCTCGGCCTGAACGCCCTCGGCTGGATCTCCTACGGCGTGCTCTGGGTCGCGCAGGCGGCGCTGTTCTGGCGCGGCATGGACACGATCCGCAAGTTCATCGACTTCGCCGGGCCCGCCGTCTACGTGATCATGATCGCCCTCGCGATCTACCTGGTCGCCAAGGCCGGCTGGGGCAACATCAGCCTCAACCTGTCCGTCGGCAAGCCGCTCGGCCTGCTCGCGGCGATCCCGGTCATGCTCTCGGCGATCGCGATCGTGGTCAGCTACTTCTCCGGCCCGATGCTCAACTTCGGCGACTTCTCGCGCTACGGCAAGTCGTTCAAGGGCGTGAAGCGCGGCAACCTGCTCGGCCTGCCGCTCAACTTCCTGTTCTTCTCGATCCTCACGGTGCTCTGCGCCTCGGCGACCGTGCCGGTGTTCGGCAAGCTCATCACCGACCCGATCGAGACGGTCCAGGCCATCGGCGCCCCCTTCGCGATCCTGCTCGGAGGCCTGACCTTCGTCACCGCCACCGTCGGCATCAACATCGTCGCGAACTTCATCTCGCCCGCCTTCGACTTCTCGAACGTCGCCCCGAAGAAGATCTCCTGGCGGATGGGCGGCATGATCGCCGCCGTCGGCTCGGTGCTGCTCACCCCGTGGAACTGGTACGGCAACCCTCAGGCGATCCAGTACACGCTGGGCATCCTCGGCGCCCTGATCGGACCGTTGTTCGGCCTCCTGATCGCCGGCTACTACCTCGTCGGCAAGCAGAAAGTCGCCGTCGACGACCTGTTCACGATGTCGCCCACCGGGCGCTACTGGTACAAGCGCGGCTTCAACCCGAACGCCGTCTGGACCATGGTCATCGCAGGCATCGTGTCCGTCGCCGCCGCCCTCGTGCCGACGCTGGTGAAGGACGCCGGAGGAGCCGACTTCACCTGGCTCGGCAACTACGGCTGGTTCATCGGCTGCGCGCTGGGGCTCGTGATCTTCTGGGCCTTCGAGACGCTCATGCCGCGCATGCCGAACCTGCAGTCCGACGACGAGACCGTGAACGACGGCACCGCGCCCGAGTTCGCCACCGCCTAGGAGCCGGGATGCGCATCCGCCTCGTCAACCCCAACACCACCGAGAGCATGACCGCCACGATCGGCCGGTCCGCCGCCGCCGTGGCCGGTCCGCTCACCCTGGTGGAGGCCGTCAACCCGACCATGGGCCCGGCCTCGATCGAGAGCCACTACGAGGAGGCGTTGGCCGTGCCGGGGCTCCTCGAGCAGGTGGCTCTCGGGGAGCTCGACGGCGTGGACGCCTACGTCATCGCCTGCTTCGGCGACCCCGGCCTGGACGCGGCGCGCGAGATCGCCCGCGGTCCGGTGCTCGGAATCGCCGAAGCGGGGATGCACGCCGCCTCGATGCTCGGACGCTCCTTCGGCATCGTGACCACCCTCGACCGGACCGTCGGCCGCGCTCGTGAGCTCGTGCAGCGGTACGGGTTCGCCGACGTGTGCTCGAGCATCCGTGCCTGCGAGATCCCCGTCCTCGAACTGGACGACCCCGCGTCGGATGCCCGGGGCCGGGTCGTCGAGGAGTGCCGCCGCGTGCTCGACACGGGTGCCGACGCCGTGCTCCTCGGCTGCGCGGGCATGGCCGACCTGTGCCACTGGGTGTCGGACGAGATCGGTGCACCCGTGGTGGACGGGGTGGCGGCGGCGACCGTGCTGGCCGAGTCGCTGGTGCGGCTGCGGCTGGCGACGGGGAAGCGCGGCGAGTACGCGTTCCCGCCCGCGAAGGAGATGAGCGGGCTGCTCGCGCCGTTCGAGCGGGGTGCGGTGGCGGTGCGCTGACGCGCTGTGTGGGTGCGCGGCGGCGACTCCAGAAGATGCGGGCCCCTGCGAACATGAGCGGCGTGTTCTGGAGTCAGCGGGACAGGTGACGGCCGGCGACTCCAGAACATGCGGGCTCCGCGGAACATGAGCGGCGTGTTCTGGAGTCGACGCGCGGGCAAGGCACGCGAGTCAGGCGCCGGGGAACGGCCCGCCGTGCCCGAGCGCGTTCCACCCCGTCTGGAGGAGGTGCGGTCGCGCCTGCTCCGCCGAGGCCTCGGTCATGTAGGTGAGCGACAGCACGATCAGCGCCCCGACGGCTCCCGTCACGGCCGCGCGGCGCTCGAGCGACGTCGACGCGGCGCTCTCGATGTCGATGCCGAACATGCCGAGGAGGGCGGCCGCCACCGGCCCGAGCCGGTCGCTGACGTCGTCCCCCCGCCGCAGCGCCAGGGCCGCCAGGACGAGTTCGGCCCAACCCGGCCGTGCCAGTGCGAGGTCGGTGAGGCCGGCCAGCGCTGCGGCGTCTTTGGCGGGCCCGGGAGTCGCACCGTCGGCGAGCGCGAGGATCGCCTCGGTCTGCTCGACGGCCTGCGCCACCGCCGCCCGCACCAGCAGCTCTTTGCTGCCGAATCGGCTCAGGATGCCGGCCTTCGAGTATCCGGCCTGGTCGGCGACCGCCTGGACGGCCGTGTCTTTGATGCCGCGGCGGGCGATGAACCCGGCGGTGATGTCGAGGATGCCGCGGTCGATCTCGCCACTGGACGGTCGCACGCCTCTCCCCGGTCCGGTCATGCCTCGATCTTCGCAGACCCCGTCGCGGCGTCGGACTCGGCCGCCGCCCCGGTTCCGGCCGCCGCCCCGGTCCCGGCCGCCATTCCGGCCCCGGCCGCCGCTCCGGACCCTGCCACGCGACCCGCACGCCGCCGAGCCGCCCCCACCAGCACGAGCACGCCCGTCAGCACCTCCCACACGACCACCGTGTAGACCGAGCCGCGCTCCCACACCCCGTCGGGCAACACGGTGATGGCCGCCGACCCCGAGTCGACGCCGAGCATGACGAGCGACACCAGACCGAGGATGCCCAGCACGACGCTCACGACGCGGTAGGCGGCCGCTGCCCCGATCGCGCGTCCGTTCGAGCCGACGACGATGGCGGCGACGTTCGCCGTGACGATCGCGACGAACGCCCCAGAGCTGTGGAAGGCGAGCAGGCCGTTGTCAGCGTTCACCTGACTGCCGTGGAACACTCCGACGAGGGTGAGCCCGACCCCGTGGGCCACGGCCAGAATCCCGAGAGCGCGGGATGCACGCCGCCCCCGTGCCCGAAGGGCGATCGCCGCGACCACCCCCGCCACCGCGAACAGCACGCCCTGCCCGACGAACGTGGCGTTCATGACGTCGTGCAGCGGGGAGTCGATCGCGCGCCCCTGGAACGCGCCGACCTGAGGGATGCCGAGGTCGGAGATGTAGTTCGTCGCGTAGCTGTAGGCAGGGAAGGCCGAAGCCGTGATGGCCTCGTCGACGACCCAGGCCAGCCCGGCGACGATCCAGAGGACGGCCGACAGGCGCGGCGGGAAGAGGCGGGTTCGAGCAGTGCGGTTCACAAGAGTGTCCATTTCGTTCAGTATCTGACCATAATAGTCACCACTCGGATCGGCTGAGAAGTCGGCTGGCAGGCCCGGTGGAGGCCCGGACGGGTGCCAGGGTGGACCCATGCGCTACGTGATCGTCGGGGCCGGGGCCATCGGTGGAGTGATCGGGGGTCGCCTCGCCGAGCACGAGGCCGTGCATCCCCCGCTCCTGATCGCCCGCGGAGAGCACGGTGCGGCGATCAAGCACGGCGGTCTTCGGGTCCGCTCGCCCGAGACGGACGTCGTCGTGCACGTGCCGAGCGCCGACGGCCCCGACGGGGTGCGACTGCGCGCCGACGACGTGCTGGTGTTCGCCACGAAGACCCAGGCCGTCGAGACGGCGCTGCGGCAGTGGGTCGACCAGCCCGTGTACGCGCAGGGTGACGGCGAGGAGCGCCCGATCGGCACGGCCGGCGAGCTGCTGCCCGTCTTCACGGCGCTCAACGGCGTCGAGAGCGAACGGATCGCGCTGCGCTACTTCGCCCGGGTCTTCGGCGTGTGCGTCTGGGTTCCGGCCGTGCACCTCACGCCGGGGGAGGTCGTCGTGCGGATCGCTCCGTCGAGCGGCACCTTCATCGTCGGCCGCTACGGCACTGCGGCGACGGAAGCCGACCGGGAGCTCCTGGAGACCCTCGGCACCGACTGGCGCGCGGCCACGTTCCGCATCTTCGCGGTCGACGACGTCATGCGCTGGAAGCACCGCAAGCTCCTCTCCAACCTGGGCAACGCGCTCCAGGCCCTGCTGGGGCCCGGCGCCGACGGAGCCGACGCGCTGCAGAAGCGGCTGCGCACCGAGGCCGAGGGCGTCTACCGTGCGGCCGGCGTCACCTGGCCGACCGACGCCGAAGAGAAGGAGTGGCGCGCCGACGCCTTCCAGATCCGTGCAGTGCCCGGCTTCGAAGGCTCGCTCGGGGGCTCGTCCTGGCAGTCGATGCAACGCGGCGCCGGTTCGGTCGAGACGGACTTCCTCAACGGCGAGATCGTGCTGCTGGCGCGGTCGCTCGGTCTGGCGGCTCCCCTCAACGCCGTCGTGCAGCGGCTGACGCGGCGGGCCGCGGGCTCCGGTTCCGCCGCGGCGTCGATGACCGTCGACGAGCTGGCGGCAGCGCTCGACGCGGCGGAAGGATCCGGAGCCGTCGTCCCGAGGTAGCGTGGAACGATGCGCATTCTCGTGGTCGGAGCAGGGGCGGTCGGCGGCTACTTCGGAGGGCTCCTGGCGGCAGCCGGGCGAGACGTCACGTTCCTGGTGCGGGAGCGCCGCGCCGCGCAGCTCGCCTCCGACGGCCTCGTCGTCGAGACGCTCGACGACCGGATCCACCTCGACTCCCCCGCGACCGTGACCGCCGAGACGCTCGCCCACCACGCCGCCGACCCGTTCGACGTCGTCGTGCTCTCGGTCAAGGCGTTCGGCCTCGAGCAGGCCGTCGCCGACATCGCACCGGCCATCGGCCCCGACACGATGCTCCTGCCGCTCCTCAACGGCCTGCAGCATTACGACCGCCTGACGGAGGCGTTCGGCGAGTCGCCCCTGATCGGCGGCCTCTGCCGAGTGGCCACGCAGATCGGCGACGACGGCACGGTGCGTCAGCTGCTGCCCGGCGCGAGCATGGCCTACGGCGAGCTCGACGGCAGCGTCTCGCCGCGCATCCACCGTCTCGACGACGCGATGCGGGGCGCCGGCTTCGACACCGCCCTCTCCGACCACATCCGCCTCGACCTCTGGGAGAAGTGGTTCCTCCTCGCCAGCGGCGGCGCCCTGACCACCCTCGTCGGCGGAGACGTCGGCGAGATCGAGGCCGTCCCGAACGGCGCCGACACCGCGCGGGCGATCCTCGCCGAGTTCGTGGCGGTCGCTGCGGCGGCCGGCTTCGAACCGACGCGGGATGCCCGGGCCGCCGCCGAGCGCACCCTCACGCAGCCCGGCTCCGGCTTCATGACCTCGACGTATCGCGACTGGCGCGCCGGCAACGAGGTCGAGGCCGACCAGTTGCTCGGCGACCTGGTGCGTCGCGCGAAGTCCCTCGGCGTCCCGACCCCGCTCCTGGCGGCAGCCGACGCCCACCTCGAGCTGTATCGCGCCCGCCGGTGAGCGAGCCGACCCTTCCGCAGACGGAACCCCGCGCCACACTCCGGGAGGTGTTCGCCGGGCGCCGCGGCCGCCTGCTGATCGCTCTGCTCCTCTCCGAGTTCGGCGCGGCCGTGCAGGGACTCGCCTACTCGACCGTCCTGCCGGTGACCGCCGCCGACCTGCACGGGAGCGCGCTCTACGGCGCGACGCTCGCGGCCGGTTCGTTGAGCGCGGTGCTCGTGCTCTCGGCCGGCGCCGGCATCGTCGTGCGCATCCGACCCGCGATCCTGCTCTTCGGGGCGACGGGCCTCTACGTCGTCGGCGTCCTGCTGGCCGCCCTGGCGCCGACGATGTCGTTCGTGCTCGCCGGCAACATCGTGCGAGGCATCGCGGCAGGGCTCCTCGCCGGGTTCGGTCTCTCGGCGATCGGGGGCCTGTTCGACGACCGCACGCGGCCGCGGGTGTTCGGCCTGTTCGCCATGGTCTGGATCCTGCCGTCCTTCCTCGGCCCCGCCGCCAACGCGGCCATCACCCTCGCCTTCGGCTGGCGTTGGGCCGTGGCCTGGCCCGTCGTCATCGTGGTCGTCGCACGGATCCTCGTCGGGCGGCAGGCGGACGTGATCCCGTGGGAACGCGCCGGCGAGCGCGTCCGTCCCCTCAACGGCCTGATCGTCGTCGCGGGCCTCGTCCTTGCCTCCGTCGGCTCCGGTCTCGTCGACGCCCCGAGCGGCACGACCCGCTTGACCGTCGCGGTCGCCCTTCTGGCGCTCGGGCTGATCGTCTCCATCGCGGGATCCCTGCGAGTCATCGCGACCGCGGCCCGGTCGCGGGGCCGGTTCGCCCTCATCGCGACGTTCTTCCTGCTGTGCGGCGGCTTCTTCGGCCTCGAGGGTCTCCTCACAGTCGCAGTCATCGACGGTGCCGGCGGTTCGGTCGCGGCCGGTGCCGTCGTGCTCGCCGCCGCCCTCGTCGCCTGGACCCTGGTCGCCCTGATCCCCTGGAACAGTTGGCTCTCCACACCGACCCGGATCAGCGCGGGATGCACGGTGCTGGTGATCGGGATCGCCGGCGAGATCGCGGTGCAGGTGGTCTCCACGGGGCAGGTCGCAGTCGTGGCAGCCGCGGCGGCCGCCCTCTTCGCCGGAGCCGGCATGGGCCTGGCCTACCCGGCTCTTTCGTCGGCCGCCTTCGACGCCCTCGCCCCGGCGCGGGTGGCCGTGGTCGCCACGGCCGTCGCGTTCGGCGAGACGGCGGCCACCTCGGTCGGCTCGCTCCTCGGCGGCGGCACCTACTCGCTGGTCAGCAGCGGCAGCGGCGAGCTCACGACGCGGGCCGGGCTGGTGCTGTCGATCGCCCTCTGCGGCGGGGCGGCGCTCGGAGCCGTGGTCCTGTCGCGCCGGACCCGCGAGGCGAGTCCTGCCGGCGCTACCGCGGCGCCGTCAAGCGCCTGAGCCGCCTCAGGTAGTACTGCTGCGGCCAGCGGCGCACGACCGTCGGAAGGGCCGCGTACACCGGGACGACGACGGACCAGAGGCGGTCGAAGCGGCGCTGACTCCGGGCATCCCACGCCATTCGGTACTCGGCGCGCACGCGCTCGGGCAGGAGCCCGGCCGTCAGGAAGCGCATCAGCGGCATCAGGCTCCGCACCCAGAGCGGCGCCTCGGTCGCCCGCCAGAGCGCGTCGGCCTGAGCTCGTACGACGTCGTCGACGCTCAGGGTCTCGACCGTCTCCTGCCAGTAGCGACGGAAGGCGGCGCGGTCGGACGGCCAGAGGTCGCGCGGCATCCGAAGGGCCGAGCCGAGAGAGGCGTACCGCGAGTACGCGGCATCGGCATCGGCTTCGGGCAGGCGCCCGAGCACCCGGTCGTGCACGGTGATGGCGGTGTCGTACAGGGTGGCCGCCACCCAGAGCTGAAGCCCGGGGTCGTTCGCGTCGTAGGGCGGGGCCGGAGCATCGCCGTCGCCCGGGCCGTGGACGGGGCCGTGCATCCTCGTCACGTACGTCGAGGCAGCCGCGCGATCGGACGGCGTCCCGGCCATGACCGCGTAGACGTACATCAGGGTGCCGTGGAGCCGGCCCATCGGGTTGCTCGCGAAGTCACTGTGGCGGGCGACGCCGTAGCCGACTGCCGGGCTGGCGAGCTGGAGGAGGATCGCGCGCCCGGCACCGGCGAGGATGATGGCCTCGGATTCCGGGAGCAGTCGGGTGCGCACGCGGGGAGGCTATCAGCCGGGGACGGGGCCAGCAGGTCCGGGCCGTCGTCGCCGCCCGTGAATCGGACGACACCTGCGGTCGTAGGCTCGGAGGAGAGACGACTCGAAAGGACCCCGTGACAGCCGATCGCCACCGCGACTACTCCTGGCCCGACCCCGCTTCCATCGCCGCGGCGGCCCCGCTCAGCAGCGGCCTCGACTTCCTCCACCGCATCATCTCCGGCGAGGTGCCGCAGCCGCCCATCGCCTCGACGCTCGAGTTCGCGCTGGTCGCCGCCGAGATCGGCCGTGTCACCCTCGAGGCCCACCCGTCCGAGTACGCCTACAACGCCATCGGCAGCGTCCACGGCGGGGTGATCGCGACCTGGGCCGACACCTCCATCGGCTACGCGATCCAGACGCACCTCTCCGAGGGCAAGAGCCTCACGACGCTCGACCTGCAGGTCCGCTACCTGCGGCCGATCCACCACGACACGGGCACCGTCACGATCATCGCGTGGACCGACCACGTCGGGCGGCGGACCGGAACGGCACACGCCGAGATCCGGGATGCCCGGGAGCGCCTGCTCGCGACGGCCACCTCGACGTGCCTGGTGCTCGACGCGGCCTGAGCCGTGCATCCCCGGCTCGCCCGCGGCAGCGACTGCCGGCCCGGCCCCGAGTTCTCGCTACGATCGTCGAGTGAATCAAGCCGCGCCCGCCTCGTTCCGCTGGCTGGCCCGGCTGAGTGCCGTCACCGTCCTGGTCGGGATCGGCGCCGGCCTGAGCGGTCTGGTCGTCAGCTACCTGCTACACCTGCTCGAGCACATCACCTACGGCTTCGGCGAGGGCACGTTCCTCGACGAGCTCCCGACGCCGTCGAACCTCCACCGCGTGCTGGCCCTTCTGATCGCCGGCGTGATCGGCGGTGTCGGCTGGTGGGCCCTGCGCCGCTTCACGCGCAAGGTCGTCTCCGTCGAGGCGGCCGTCACCGGCACGAAGATGCCGACCGTCGCCACTCTCGGCAACGTCGCGCTGCAGATCGTCATCGTCGGTCTCGGGGCGTCGATCGGCCGCGAGGTGGCGCCGCGCGAGCTGGCCGCGTTCGTCTCCGGCTGGATCTCCGACCGCACCGGCACGACGAGTCGGGAGCGTCGCATCCTCGTGGCCTGCGGAGCCGGGGCCGGTCTGGCCGCCGTCTACGACGTGCCCCTCGGCGGCGCCGTGTTCGCGGTCGAGATCCTGCTCGCGGAGTTGAGCCTCACGACCATCGTGCCCGCGCTGGTCACCTCGTCGATCGCCGCGCTGGTCGCGAGCGTCGTCACTTCCCACCACGCGCTCTACACCGTGCCCCGCGTCGACCTCAGTCCGTCGCTCGTCGTCTGGTCGGTGCTGGCCGGGCCGGTGTTCGGTTTCGGAGCGCTGGGGTTCGTCCGCCTGGCGAAGTGGGCCGGCGACCGGCGACCGAAGACGTGGACGATCATGATCGTGATGCCCGCGATCTTCACGGGTGTCGGTCTCCTCTCGATCCTGTTCCCGCAGATCCTCGGCAACGGGCGCGCCCTCGGGCAGCTCGGTCTGACCGGCACTGCGCCCCTCGGCTTCATCGCCCTCGTCGTCGTCTTTAAGCTCGTCTCGACGGTCGGCACGATCGGGGCGGGTGCCGCGGGCGGCACCCTGACTCCGTCGCTGGCCCTCGGCTCGGGAATGGGCGCCGTGCTGGGCGGGCTCTGGCTGTTCGTCTTCCCCGGGTCGGGGATCTCCGCGTTCGCGCTCGTCGCCGCCTCGGCATTCCTGGCCGCTTCGATGAAAGCGCCCGTGACGGCCCTCGTGCTGGTGCTGGAATTCACCGGGCAGGGCTTCACGCTGCTCGTGCCCACCATGCTCGCGATCGGCGGCGCCATGGCCGTCGGGTACACCCTCGACCGACGGCGACGGCTCGTCGGGGCGGCCTGACCCGTGGCTGACGCGTCGCGTCGCGTCGCGTCGCGTCGGGGCGGCCTGACCCGTCGGGGCGGCCTGACGCGCCCCGATAGCCTGTGGAGCATGTCTCCCGACGCGGCCGCCCGGCACGAATCCCTTCTCGAGCGCGTCCGCAAGCATCACGGCCCCGACGTCACCCTCGACCACGCGCGCAACCGGACGTCGGCCTACATCTACGGAAACATCCTCGTACTCGCGGCCGTCGCAGCCGTCTCGCCCGACAGCATCCTGCACTGGGGCGCCTTCGTCGCGATCGTCGCCACGACGGTCACCACCTTCCTCGCCCACGTCCTCGCGCACGGCATCGGCCAGCAGATCGGTCGATCGGACGAGGAGTCGCGCCTCCACCTCGCCCAGGAGATCCGCGACGCGGTGCCCATCATCAGCTCGGGTGCCGTCCCGGCGCTCTTCATGCTGCTCGGCGCCCTCCACGTCATTTCGCCGTTCTGGGCGCAGGTGGTCGGCGGCGGGCTCGTGGTGGTCCGTCTCGCCCTCGCGGGCGTGCTGATCGAGCGGATGACCGGCCGGCGCTCGTCGTGGGGCGTGCTCTGGTCGGGGTTCGTGCTCGCCTTCGCCAGCGCGGTGATCGTCGTGCTCAAGGTGCTGTTCACGCACTGAGCCCCCCGTTCGCTGCGGCATCGCCGGAGTCGGTACCCTGGAGGAATGATCCAGTCCCCCAACCGACTGCTGGCCACCGTCTTCGGCACCGTGCTGCTGCTGGTCGGGCTCGTCGGCTTCTTCGTGTCGACGCCCTACCCCTTCGCGACCCCGCAGGGCGGCGTGGTCATCGGCCTCTTCGGGTCGAACGGGCTGCTCGGCTCCGTCCACGTGGTCACCGGCGGCATCCTGCTGCTCTCGGGCCTCATCGGGGCGCGCACGTCGAAGATCTTCGGCGTCATCATCGGCCTCGGCTTCTTCGTGCTGTCGCTCTACGGCTTCTTCGGCGACCACACCGCCGGCAACGTTTTTGCGCTCAACGTGGCCGACAACCTGCTGCACCTGGTCATCGGCCTGGGCCTCCTCGTCGCCGGCCTCACGACCGACCGCCTATTCCGTCCGGTCGCCGCTGCCTGAGGGTTCTGCTGCCTGAGGGTTCTGCTGCCTGAGGGTTCTGCTGCCTGAGGGTTCTGGCGCCTGCGTGGCCATGATCGCTCCCGACACCACAAGCGGCTCGAGACACCAGTAGCTACAGGTGTTTCGAGCCGTTTCCGGTGTCGCGACCCCCGCGCCTCGGCGCATCGGGCTCGTCGGGGCCGGCGAGCCTTCCGGGCAGGGCGTGAACATCTGCTGAGAACCATCGCGCTCCCCGCCGCCGCACCAGTAGGGTAAGGGTCACCTAACCAGTCGTCCAGCCCGAGGTGGTGCGCATGTCCGAGGCCGTTCCGCCCTCCGAGACGTCGCTCTCCGAGACTCCGCTCTCCGAGACGCTGCGCGAACGGGCGGGCTCGATCCGCACCGAGTCGATCCAGACCGGTGCGATCCCCGTCATCGCCCTCGGCACCGAGGTCTCCCCGTCGGAACGGTTCATGGCCGAACTCCTCACCGGGCAGGGCACGCGCGACGACTACACGGCGCTCCTCGCCCAGCACTTCTTCGTCTACCGGGCCCTCGAAGCCGCGGCCGAGCTCCGGGCGGGCGACCCCGTGGCCGCGCGCTTCATCTCGCCGGCCCTCACCCGCCTGCCTGCGATCCGCGAAGACCTCCGCTTCCTGGTCGGCGACGACTGGGAGGCCCGCATCGAACCCCTCGAGACCACCCGCCGCTACGTCGAGCGGATCGAGACCGTGGCCGCGACGAGCACCGGCGGCTTCGTCGCACACCACTACACGCGCTACCTCGGCGATCTGGCGGGATGCCAAGTCATCCGCACGCTCATGCAGCGCCAGTTCGGTTTCGAGACGAACGGCGTCGGCTTCTGGCTCTTCGCCGGCATCGCGAAGCCCAAGGAGTTCAAGAGCGTCTACCGCGCTCAGCTCGACTCCGTCGGCTGGACCGACGCCGAACGGCAGCAGGTGCTCGACGAGGTGGCTGTTGCCTACCGCCTCACCGAGGACATGTTCGGCGGCCTGGTCGCGCGTTCCGCTGCCGCCGCTTGACCGCTGCTGCCGCCTGACTCCTCCTGCTCTCGTTGCGGCGCGACGTGCGGCGGCGCGGAAACGGGGTGCGGCACCGCGGAAGCGGGGTGCGGCTCCGCGGGAACGAGGTGCGGCACCCCCACCCGCACCGCGCTAAGCAGTGGCTCCCACTACTCGCACCCCGGAAACCACCCCCCACCCCCTGTCGACCGGGGGTCGAGCGCAGCTCTGGGGGTGCAACTCCGCGGGAGCGGGGTGCGGCACCGCGGGAGCTGGGTGCGGCACCCCCTCCTGCACCGCGCTAAACAGTGGCTCCCACTACTCGCACCCCGGAAAACGCTCGCGACCCCCTGTCGACCGGGGGTCGGGCGCAGCTCTGGGGGTGCAACTCCGCGGGAGCGGGGTGCGGCACCGCGGGCCCGGGGTGCACGCCCGCGGGAGCTGGGTGCGGCTCCCCATCCCGCTCTGCGGTAGGCACCTGCACCATCACTCGCACCCCGGAAAACACTCGCGACCCCCTGTCGACCGGGGGTCGAGCACCGCTCCGGGGGTGCGGCCCCGCGGAAGCGGGGTGCGGCACCGCAGGAGCGGGGTGCGGCACCGCAGGAGCGGGGTGCGGCACCGCAGGAGCGGGGTGCGGCACCGCAGGAGCGGGGTGCGGCACCGCGGAAGCGGGGTGCACACCCGCGGGAGCGGGGTGCACGTCCACGGGAGCGGGGTGCGGTCGGCGGGAGGACGGTGCGTCTACCCGACCACAACCCCTACCCGACAGCAGCGCTACCCGACCGCAGCACCCGCCTGAATCGCCGGCACCCGCGTCGCCTGGCTCATGAACCGCCGCACGTCGAGGTCGACGATGATGTCGGACGGACGCAGGGGCCGCGACAGGTACAAGCCCTCGAGCGACGTGATGCGACTCAGGGCCACGTACGTCTGGCCGGCGCTGAACACCCGCGAGCCGAGGTCGACGACGGCACGGTCGTAGGTCTTGCCCTGCGACTTGTGGATCGTCACGGCCCAGGCCAACCGCAGCGGGAACTGCTGGAACTCGCCGACGATGTCCTTCTTCAGCTCTTTCGACAGCGGCGAGTACGAGTACTGGAACTTCTCCCAGACGGCCGGCTGCACCTCGACCTCTTCGCCGTCGATCTCGACGAACACGGTGTCGCGGATCTTCGTCACGACGCCGACCGACCCGTTGACCCAGCGCTGGTCGGCGTCGTTGCGGAGGAACATGACCTGCGCGCCGGTCTTGAGCTCGAGCGCGTCGTCGGCTGGGAAGGCCCGCCCGCCGAATTCGCCGGACACCTCCGCCTTGGCCGTCTTGATCGTGCCGGGCAGGCGGTCCAGCTGCACCTTGTTGATGCGGGTGACGGTGTCGTTGCGGGTGGCGAGCGTGATGACGTTGCCGTCGGTCGGCACCGGCCGAGCACCCGCGGCGTTCAGCGCACCGGCGATCTCCGCCGTCACGCGCCCGTGCCGCACGGCGTTCAGCATCTCCTTGAAGTCGGCGTCGTTCTGCCGGTGGATGAAGGCGAGCTCGAAGATGCGGAGCGGCGCCTCCTCCCAGACGTGCGCGTCGAAGAACCACATCGAGCGGTAGTGGTCGGTGAAGTAGGCCCGCTCGTCGCCGTCGCCCGGCACCGGTGCGAGCTGGTACGGGTCGCCGAAGAGGACGACCTGCACGCCCCCGAACGCCTCGTTCTTCCGCCCACGAGCCTGTCGGAGCGACCGGTCGATCGCGTCGAGCAGGTCGGCGTTGACCATCGAGACCTCGTCGATGACGAGCGTGTCGATCGTGTTCAGGAGTTTGCGCAGCTCGGCGTTCTGCTGGATCGTGTGGTCGGCGATGACCCCGATCGGCAGCCGGAACAGCGAGTGGATCGTCTGCCCGCCCACGTTGAGGGCCGCGACGCCGGTCGGCGCGCAGATGACGACCTGCTTCGACGTGTTCCACGACAGGTGGTTCAGCAGCGTCGACTTGCCGGTGCCGGCACGACCCGTGACGAACACGTGCTCGCGGGTGTTCTCGATCGCATCGAAGACGGCCGCCTGCTCGGCGGACAGCGTGGGGCCCGACCCGGAACTCACCAGCAGGCACCCCTCTCAGCAGAACGACTTCGACAGAACAACGTCAACAGAACAACGTCAACAGAACGACGTCGACAGAACGACGTCGACAGAACGCCGCCGCAAGCACGACGACGCCCTCCAATCTACCGGCCCGCCCCCGAGCCCACGGGCGGCGCTCTCTAGGATGTGAGGATGGTCGGGGCTGTGGACACGCGAGCACGGGCGGCCCTGGTCTGGGGCGGCCTCGCCGCTCTCGTGATCGTCCTCTTCGTGGCGACCGTGTGCATCCTCAATGCCACTCTCTACTCGGCCGGCGGCTTCGTCCGCGGCTACGTGGACGCCCTGAACCGCGGCGACGCGGCCGGCGCTCTCACCCTCGCCGGGGTCCAGCCGACGACCGCCGCAGGCGACGAACTGCTCGGAATCTCAGAGCGGGGGATGCTCGACCACGTCCACGAGACCGCCGACGACGTCCTTCCCGACGGCTCGCACCGCATCGGCCTCGGCTTCACCGTGAAGGGCGACCGCACCCCGCACACCTCCGTGTTCACCGTCCGCAGCGCGGGGACGCGGGCGCTCCTCTTCGACTCCTGGCGCTTCGCGACGCCGCCGACCGCCGCGCTGGACGTCACTCCCCTGCACGACCGCCGGTTCACGGTCGACGGGTCGCAGGTGACGAGCCCCGCCGCCGATCTCGCCACGCGCTACACCGTGCTCGCTCCCGCAGTGCTCGACCTCGCCCACGACACGACGTACCTGACGGCACCGCGCACCCGCGTCGTCGTCGACACCGTCGGCGGGGAGGTCGCTCAGACGATCGACGTCGAGCCCCGGGCCGCCTTCACCGCGCAGGTCCGCGTCGACGTGGACAGGTTCCTCAAGACCTCCTGCCTGCCCCAGCAGGTGCTGCTCCCCGCCGGCTGCCCGTTCGGCGAGCAGGTCGACGACCGGCTCACCTCCGATCCGGCCTGGACGATGACCGACTACCCCGAGGTGACCCTCACCCCGACGACGACCCCGGGCGTCTGGCGCGTGGTCAAGGCCGCCGGTCTCGCCCACCTGGAGGTCGAGGCGCAGTCGCTCTACGACGGCCACTCCTACGCCATCGACAAGGACGTCCCGTTCGACTTCACCTACCTCGTCACGATCGGCCCCGACAACGGCCTGACGATCAAACCCGAATGAGAGAACCGTCCGCCATGCCCGACCCGGCACCCGCCTCACCCCGCGCCCACGCCACCCTCGCCAACGTGGCGGAGCGCGCCGGGGTCAGCCTCAAGACCGCATCCCGGGCGGTCAACGGCGAGCGCCACGTGGCGGAGGAGACCCGCAACCGCGTCATGCGTGCTGCCGACGACCTCGGTTTTCAGCTCAACGGCCTGGCGTCGCTTTTGAAGCGGGGCATCCGCTCGGACTTCGTCGGCCTCGTGACCGGCGACCTGGCGAACCCGTTCTACTCGCAGCTCGCCAAGGGGGTGGAGCGCGAGCTCCGGACGGCGGGCCTGACCCTGGTCGTGTCGTCCAGCGACGAGAGCGGCGCCCGAGAACGCGCCCTGGTCGACGAGCTCGTCGCCCGCCAGGTGCGGGCGCTGCTGGTGGTGTCGACGCTGGAGTCCAACGCCTCCCTCGCGGCGGCACAGCAGCGGGGCATCCCCGTCGTCTTCGTCGATCGGCCGCCCACCGATCTCGCGGCCGACAGCGTGGTGCTCGACAACCGTGCGGGTGCGGCGGCGGCGGTCCGTCATCTGCAGCGCCACGGCCACTCCCGCATCGGTTTCATCGGCGACTTCGATCGGCTGCCCACGCACCGGCAGCGGCTCGACGGCTACCTGGACGCGGTCGAGGGGGCGGGTGGGGCCGGGGGCCGAGACGGGACGGAGACGAGGATGCTCGTGCGCGAGAACAGCCACGACGCGGAGTCGGCCAGGCGAGCTGCCACCGAGTTGCTCGGGCTCGAGGATCCCCCGACCGCCTTGTTCACGAGCAACAACCGCGTCACGATCGGTGCGCTGAGCGCCCTGCGGGAAGCGGGACTCACGACCGCCCTCGTGGGGTTCGACGACTTCGACCTCGCCGACGTGCTGGGCGTGACCGTCGTGGCGCACGACCCGGTCGACATGGGCGTGCGGGCGGCCCGGCTGGCGCTCGACGCCCTCGCCGAGCGCGGCGCCCTGCACGGTGGCGAGCGACCCGCCGAGCGATCTGGCGAGCGACCTGGCGAGCGATCTGCCGAGGGCTCCACCGTCCGCGGCGGCGGCACCGCCTCGCTGGTCCTGCCGACGACGCTCGTCCCGAGAGGTTCCGGAGAGGTTCCCCCGGGAACATCCTGGCGCCGCTAGGTTGTCAGCCATGGATCAGCGAACGACCAGACCGATCGTCCACATCCAGAACTTCCGAATGGATTTCGGCCGAACCACCGTCATCCGCGACCTCTCGTTCGACATCCACGCCGGCGAGACCTTCGGATTCCTGGGCTCCAACGGATCGGGCAAGACGACCACCATCCGCGCGCTGCTGGGCATCTACCAGCCCACCGGCGGCACGCTGCACATCGACGGCAGCCCGTTCACGCCGGAGGCCGGCGGCCGACTCGGCTACCTGCCCGAAGAGCGCGGCCTCTACAAGAAGGAGTCGGTCATCGACGTGATGACCTACTTCGGCCGACTGAAGGGCCTCGGCAAGGCGGAGTCGAAGCAGTGGTCGCTCGACTACCTGGAGCGGGTGTCGCTCGCCGACAAGGCGACGACCCGTCTCGACAAGCTCTCCGGTGGCCAGCAGCAGAAGGTGCAGCTCGGTGTGACGATCATGAACGACCCCGAACTGCTGATCCTCGACGAGCCGACGAAGGGCTTCGACCCGGTCAATCGGCGACTGCTGATGGACATCATCGGCGACCAGAAGAAGGCCGGTGCCACCGTCCTGATGGTGACGCACCAGATGGAAGAGGTCGAGCGCCTCTGCGATCGCGTCATCCTGCTGAAGAACGGCGAGGCCGAGGCGTACGGCACGATCCCCGAGGTGCAGGACCAGTACGGCGGCACGATGATCCGCCTGCGCTCGTCGGGCGACATCCCCGCCAGCCCGCACTACGAGGTGACTCTCCGCGAGCGCAACTACGCCGAGCTGACCGTGACCGACGGAGCCGACGAAGCGCGCATCCTCCGCGACCTGGTCGACGCCGGGGTCGAGGTGCGCGGGTTCGAGACGTCGAAGCTGAGCCTCGACGACATCTTCCTGCGCGTCTACGGCGACGAGAACGAGTTGGAGGGGGTGCGCTGATGGCCCGTCACAACCTCCGCACGGTCGTCTCCTTCGAAGTGACCCGCACCCTCACGAAGCGCCGGTTCTGGATCGCCACCCTCATCGTGCCCGTCATCATCGGCATCGTCGTCGGGCTCGTCGTCGCCTCGAGCAGCTCGACCGACAATCGGGTCACGTCCCAGAAGGACGCCAAGTTCACCTTCTCGTACACCGACTCGTCGGGCATCGTCGATCCGGCGATCGTCAAGGCGGCCGGCGGCACTGTCGCCACCGACGGCGCCACCGCCATCGCGGCGGTCAAGGCCGGCAAGCTCGACGCCTTCTTCGCCTACCCGCAGAACCCCGCGAAGCAGGCCACCAAGGTCTACGGCGTCGACAAGGGCCTGTTCGACAACGGCAAGTACGCCTCGGTCGCGAAGAGCCTCCTCACGGCGAGCGCGGAGGCCAAGGTCGGAAGCGCCCAGCTGTCCACGCTGGTGCAGGGCGATCCCCCCGTCGACGCCGTCGCGTACAAGGCGAACGGGCAGGTCACCGGGGGCATCGCCGGGGTCATCCCGCCGCTGCTGTTCCTCGCGATCTTCTACGTCGTGATCCTGCTGCTGGGCAACCAGATGCTGACGTCGACGCTGGAGGAGAAGGAGAACCGGGTCACCGAGATGATCCTCACCACCCTCAATCCGACGACTCTCATCATCGGCAAGGTGATCTCGCTCTTTATCGTCGGCATCGTGCAGATGCTGGTGTTCGCGCTGCCGGTGGTGATCGGCTACCTGTTCTTCCGCTCGGCGCTGAACCTCCCGTCGCTCGACCTGGCGAACCTGCAGCTCGACCCGTTCCAGATGATCACCGGGGCGCTCCTGCTCATCGGCGGCTTCGTCCTGTTCACCGGCACCCTCGTCGCGGTCGGTGCGATCATGCCGACGGCGAAGGAGGCCGGGCAGATCTTCGGCGTGATGATGGCGCTGATCTTCATCCCCTTCTACGCGGTGACGCTCATCGTCTCCGACCCGAGCGCCCTGATCGTGCAGATCTTCACCTGGTTCCCGTACTCGGCCCCCGTGACGGCGATGCTCCGCAACGGCTTCTCCTCCCTGTCGCCGGCCGAGGCGATCGGTGTGATCGTCGAGCAGTTCGTGCTCGGGTTCGTCGTGCTGCAGCTCGCCGTCCGCCTGTTCCGCTACGGCTCGATCGAGTACTCGAAGAAGGTCTCGCTGTCGACCGTCCTCCCCCGCCGCCGTGCCGCCCTGCCGGCCTCCGGCAAGTGAGCGTCCTGGCCGAGCAGCTCACGCCACCCGACCTCCTGGGCGAGTGGCGGTTCGAGCGCACCGTCGACGACCGACGCGAGGCCCGCAGGATGCCCGTGCACGGCGTCGCGACGTTCACCCTCGTCTCCCCGTCCCGCATCGAGTGGCGCGAGTCCGGCGTGCTCGAGTCGCCGAGCGGACCGCTCCCGGTCGAGCAGACCCGCCACGTCGTGCGGGGCGATGGAGGCGAATGGAGGGTGCTGTTCGCCGACGGGCGCGACTTCCACCCCTGGGCGGTCGACGCCGAACTCGTGCACGACTGCGCCCCGGACGTGTATCGCGGGCACGTGCATCCCACGCTCTCGGGGTCCTGGATCTTGGAATGGACCTCGACGGGGCCGGCTAAGGACTACACGTCGACGACGACGTACAGCCGTGCCGGGGCAGGCGACGCGCCCGTGTGACAAGCACGTAAACCTTTCCGGCGGGTGGCCGCCGGTTATGAATCCCCTGGGTAGGGTGCTGGGAGTCGTTCGTCTAGGGGACGGACGCCCGAACCGCAGGGGAACCATGAAACTCAAGAAGTCGATGACGACGATCGCCGCGATTGCGGCGCTGACTCTCGGGGGAACGCTGATCAGCGCCTCCTCCGCCCAGGCCTGGACGGACCCGGGCCACAGCAGCACCGGCACGCTCCTGCAGCCGCGCACGCAGTTCGTGATGGCGCCCGACGGCTCGAGCGGGAAGACGCAGAGCGGGGAGGGGATCCCCAACATCGACAGCGTCAAGAAGACGATCGCGACCTACTACGGCGACCCCGGCACCGGCATCGCGAACAAGACGACGTCGCCGTACATCTCCGAGATGTCGCGCATCATGACCGCGCAGGCGCGCACGCTCGACTCGATCTACCGCACGGCGATCTACCAGGGCAAGAAGCCGGCCATCGTCTTCGACGCCGACGACACCACTCTCATGACCTATGACATGGAGGTGGCCGACATGCACTTCACCTTCTCGCCCGCCGAGCAGGACGTCTGGGTTCAAGACCAGCGCTTCCCGGCGACGCCCTCCATGGTCGCCTTCGTCGAGACCGCCAAGAAGATGGGCTTCACGATCTTCGGTCTGACCGGCCGCAACGACGACCAGAAAGCCGCCACTCTCGGCAACCTGCAGAAGGTCGGCTACACGGCCTTCGCGCCGGACACGTTCTACACGAAGTGGACCGGCGTCGGCGCCTCGCAGCAGCCGTCGTACGTCACCTGCGCCATGGCCAAGTGCACCACAGTCGAGTTCAAGGCCCAGACGCGCAAGCACATCGAGAGCCTCGGCTACGACATCACCCTCAACGTCGGCGACCAGTGGTCCGACCTGCAGGGGGGCTACGCCGACCGCATCCTCAAGCTGCCGAACCCGACCTACTACCTGCCTTCGGCCGACCTGCCCGGCGTCTCGGAGCCGCTGCTCACCCCGCGCACCCGCTTCGTCATGGCGCCCGACGGTTCGAGCGGCGCGACCCAGAGCGGTGAGGGCATCCCCAACATCGACAGCGTCAAGTCGACCCTCGCCACGTATTACGGCGACCCGGGCACCGGCATCGCCTCGAAGACCGCGTCGCCGTACATCAGCGAGATGACCTCGATTGTGAAGCGGGAGATCCCGCGGGTGACCGCGCTCTGCACCGTCGCCTCCAAGCGGCACCAGAACCCGGCCATCGTGCTCGACGCCGACGACACCAACCTCATGACCTACGACATGGAGGTGGCCGACATGCACTACACGTTCTCGCCCGCGGAGCAGGACGTCTGGGTTCACGACCAGCGCTTCCCGGCGACCCCCGGCATGGTCTCGCTCGTGTCGGCAGCCCAGAGCGCGGGATGCACGATCGTCGGTCTCACCGGACGCAACGACGACCAGAAGGCCGCCACTCTCGCCAACCTCGCGAAGGTCGGCTTCACCGGTTTCACGGCGGCCAACTATTACACCAAGTGGACCGGCGTCGGTGCCTCTCAGCAGCCGTCGTACATCACCTGCGCCACGGCCAAGTGTTCGACCGTCGAGTACAAGTCGCAGACCCGCGCCCACATCGAGTCGCCTGCCGGTGGCGGGTACGACGTGGTGGCCAACTACGGCGACCAGTTCAGCGACCTACTCGGCGGTCACGCCGACAGCGCCGTGAAGCTGCCGAACCCGACGTACTACCTGCCGTAGGCGCGGCGGCTCGAACACACCCGGGCGGCACGAACCCACCTCCTCGGAGTGGTGTTCGTGCCGCCCGGGTGTGTTTTCGCGGCGGAGGTCGCCCGCTCCCCGCGCGCACCGGTACCCGCACCCCTGCTCCGCGCAGCCGCACCCTCGCTCCGCGCAGCCGCACCCTCTGAGCCGCACCCGCCCCCTCGTCGACCGGGGGTCGGCCGCGGCTCCAGGGGTGCGGCTCTGCCGCGCCCCCACGCGTCGGCTGGCCACCGGCGGTTTCGTTCGCGTCGACCGCCTCAGTGCCTGCAGCCGTCTGCGGGCATCCCCCGACGGCCTCCCCACGAAACCTTCTCGCCTCGCGTCGAGTTGTCCCCGGCCGTGAATTCACGCCCGCCGACAACCACCCACCCGGCCCCACCATTGTCCGTCGGCATGAATTCACCGCGCCCGACAACAACCCACCCGGCCACCCAGTTGTCGCTTGGCGTGAATTCACGGCGCTCGACAACAACCCATGCGGCCACGCCGTTGTCCCCTGCCGTGAATTCACCGCCACCGACAACGGCCCGCCCACGAAACGCGAGCCCAGGCGGCCGGGCGGTACGAACCGAGCTGCGGCACACTATGCAACCCGGGCAGCGCGAACTGGGCTGCCGCGAACAAGGGGACTCGCGAGCGCGAATCGGCCCGACTGGCGGGCGGCGGTCAGTAGGTCGGATGCGGCTCGACGGGGGTCCGGGTATCCACCTGCTCGAGAACCGAGGCCGTCCGGGTAAGGATCCTCCGGCGGGCGAACCAGTAGTAGACGCCGAAGGCCACGAAGAAAATGGTCAGACCGAGCGACACCCAGACGGACTCGCCCAGCACGACAAGCACGACACCGACCGCGGCGAAGCAGCCGAAGACGACCGGGCCGAGGATCCGGTCCCGTTCGAGGTTGCTCACGCGGCGAGCGAGCTCCGGCAGCCAGATTGCGGCGTCGACCTCAGCCGGCGCATGGCCGGTGCGGCATGCGCGATTGATGGCCGCCGTCGTGTCGGCACCGCCGCTGCGGCGACGACGCCACGCGATGATCCCTGTCAGCATCGCGGCATACACGACGCCACCGATCCCGTAGCCGATGGCGGCGGGCACCCAGTTCCCTCGCGACCAGAAGCCGCTGATCAGCAGCTGCCCCGCTGTGAAGACCACGAACAGGAACGCGAAGGTCGCCGGCAGGGACGAGCGATCCCGCCACTCACTGAACCGGTTGGCCACGAGCATCCCCTTCTCTTGCGGATGCCCCACGCTAGGCCGAACCGAACGCAACCGAACCGGCCCGACCGGGTGAACCGCGGGCTACTTCTCGACCATCCCCCAGGGCGAGTCGTACCCCGCCGGGGCGGGTCCAGCAAGCAGGGACAGGAACGGCCCCGCCGGGAACGCCTCCGGCCCGAGCACTCCCGCGCCGCTCCAGACGCCCGTCGCGAGCAGCTCGAGCGCGATCACGGGGTTGAGCGCCGTCTGCCAGACGACCGCCTGCGAGGCGTACTCGCGCATCGTGTACTCGTTGTCGGCCACGTGGTAGAGGTACGTCGAGCGAGGAGCTCCGTCCTTTCCCTTCCCGGTCACCCAGACCCCGGCGCAGGTCTTGCCGCTCATCAGGTGCCCGATGGTCGCCGGATCCGGCAGCGCCGCAGCCACCACATCGCGCGGCGAGACCTGCACCCCCTTCACGTTCAGGGGCGACGTCGAGTCCAGCCCCAGCTTGTGCAGCGTCTTGAGCACGCCGATGAACTCGTCGCCGAGCCCGTACTTGAACGTGACGCGCTTCGCCGAGGTCCAGCGCGGCATGAGCAGCACCTCTTCGTGCTCGACGTTCACGCACTCCACCGGGCCGATGCCCTCCGGGAAGTCGAACACCTCGGGCTCCGAGAACGGCTCGGTCGTGTACCAGCCGCGCCCCTCCTCGTAGATCACGGGCGGGTTGAGGCACTCCTCGATGGTGGTCCAGATCGAGAACGAGGGCGCGAAGTCGTAGCCCGCGACGACGAGGTTGGCCCCGTCTCGCACCCCGAGCTCGTCGATCTCGCTGAACAGCTCGTCCTCCGCGTAGCGCGCGAACACGTCCGACAGCCCGGGCTCGACACCGATCCCCACGAGCGCGAGCTGACCCGCCGCCTCCCAGTCGGCCGCCACCGCGAACTGCTCGTCGCCGAGTTTCACCCCGGTCTCGGAATACGGGTCCGTGGGATGCGCGCGGCTGAGGCTCATGGCCATGTCGAGGTAGGTCGCCCCCGCCTCGAACGCCCCCTCGAAGATCGGCAGCACGAAGCGGGGGTCCACCGCGTTGAGCACGTGGGTGATGCCGTGCTCGCGGATGAGGGCGGCGACGGAGGCGGACGAAGAGGCGTCGACCTGGGCAGCCACGAGCCGTGCATCCCCCATCTCTTCGACGAGCGCGGCAGGCCGTGCCGGGTCGTAGTCGGCCACGACGAGGGTGTCGAAGAAGGAGCGGCGGACGGCGATGCGCACGGCGGCGGAACCGACGCCGCCGGCGCCGACGATGAGGATCTTCATGGGAGGGCTACTTGCTTTCGGTGGGATCGGTCGGGGACGACGGTGTCGTGGTCTCGCGGGTGTCGGGGGTCGGGCCGGTGTGGCGGTCGCCTCGGATGCGACGTCCGGTCTCGGCGTTGATCGCGATGGCGCCGGTCGGGAGGTTCGACAAGTCCGGCGCCACGACGGTCGGGAAGTAGCCGGAGTCGGGCAGGCCGAACTGGGCGTTCACGCCCTCGCCGGGCGAGAGGACGAAGTCGTCCGAGCGCTTCGTCAGGGTGCGACCGACGAAGAAGTCGGGCTTGACGAGGCGCCAGAGGATCATGAGGATCGCGCCGATCAGCAGACCACCGATGCCGACGACCGCCTCGGCACCCCACCCGAAGATCGTCACGTTGTTGCCCTTCGAATCGGTCAGCCAGTCGGGTGCCGCGAAGGCGTAGACGCCGTAGACGAACACCGAGAGCAGCATGACGCCGCCGAGGAACGGGAAAATACCGCGCATGACGATGCTGCGACCCGACTGGAACAGCGTCTTGCGGTAGTACCAGACGCACGCGAAGCCGGTCATGCCGTAGTAGAACGCGATCATGAGGCCGATGGAACCGATGAGCGCGTTCAGCAGGTCGACACTGATCAAGGTGAAGACCAGATAGAAGAGGCACGAGATGACGCCCATGCCGACCGTCGACCAGGTCGGGGTGAGGTACTTCGGGTGGATCCGGGCGAACTGGGCGGGCAGGGCCTTGTAGACCGCCATCGACAGCGACGTGCGAGCGGTCGGGAGGATCGTCGTCTGCGTCGAGGCGGAGGCCGAGGTCAGGATCGAGAAGCCGAGCAGGGCCATCAGGATGGACCCGACCACTCCGCCGCCGAAGAGTGTCGGCCCGATGGACGAGAACACGTCGTTCGCGTTGTCCAGGTTCGAGAGGCCGATGCCCTTGTCGCCGACGCCGGCGAACGCGATGGTGGCGACGGCGACCAGCACGTAGGTGACGAGGAGGAGCACGGTCGAGAGGATGGCGGCGCGGCCGGGCGTCTTCTCGGGGTCCTTCGTCTCCTCGTTGATCGACACCGCTGTGTCCCAGCCCCAGTAGATGAAGATCGCGGTGAGCATGGCGGGTGCGATGGTCTGGAAGCCCAGCGGGAACGGGTTGAGCCACGACAGCGAGGGCATCAGCGAGTACGACTCGGCGTGGCCGGAGTACACCTTCACGAGGGCGAACACCGCGAAGAAGATGAGGATGATCACTTCGAACGCCAGCAGGAAGTACTGCAGCCGGGCCGAGATCTCGATGCCGCGGTAGCAGATGTAGGTCATCAGCACGATCCAGATCAGCCCCGCCACGGTGGACCACAGGGTGCTGTTCGCGAGTGCGGCGACCGCGGGCAGTCCGAAGCTGCCCACGAAGGTGAACGTGTACGACCCGGCGATGGAGGCGAGGTTGGCCATGACGATCACGTCGGCCGCGATGATGCCCCAGCCGCCCATCCACCCGGTCTTCGGCCCGAAGGCCCGCGCGGCCCAGGTGAACGTCGTGCCGCAGTCGGCCTCGGCCTTGTTGAGCTCCTGGTACGCCACCGCGATCAGGTACATCGGGATGAACGCCAGCAGGATGATGCCGGGAGCCCGGACCCCCGCGACCGTGGCGCCGCCGACGACGATGAAGCCGAGACTCGCCGCGAGGCTGTAGGCCGGAGCGGTGGATGCAACACCCACCACCACACTCGACAGCAGTCCGAGCGATCCGCCCTTCAGCCCCTTCGTGTCGACGGACTGGGTGGACGGCGGCGAAGCGGTTGCTGTCATGCGGGGCTCCTCACGGTGCGGGCGTCGAACGGTTGGCCCACTGAACCGTAGGTCGAGCGCCTTCCACCACTGCCGATCCGGCCCCTCGTGTGAATTCTTCTGCCGCCGCGGCAGCGTGGTGGGGCGCCGCGGCGGCCGGCCGCTACTTCGAGCCGAGGCTCCAGTAGTAGGTGAAGTCGCCGACGGTGGCCTGGTGCACACCGTCGCCGCAGTCGGCGATCTTCGTCGGGGTGCCCTGGTGAGCGACCTGCTCCGGCGGCGTCGGCACCGACTCCGAGGACGTCCGGCAGCTGTCGATAGGAGCCTGCTCGCCCCTCCACGAGGCGAAGACCCTGTCGCCGCCCGTGGCGACGACGATGTCCGTGGCGTCGTGCGGGAGTTCCGCGGGAAGGGTGCCTGACTTGATCGCGTCGGTCGCATCCGATGCTGTTGCGTAGTCCTCCGAGCTGTAGGCGGCGAAGCCCCCGTTGCCGAAGAAGTCGGTGCCGGCGTCGCCGTCGCCGTTGATGGTGATGGAACCGCAGCCCGTGAGGAGGACGGCTGCGAGAGCGGCCCCTCCGGCAAGAGAGGCGGATTTGCGGATGGTCGAGGTCGAGATCATGGTGTCTCCAGTCAGGAAAGTGAACACAGTATTTTACATTCTGTTTCTGAGCAAAGAAGGAGAGAGTGCCGTAGTATGCAAACGCATAGAAATGGGGATCCCATGACCGACCAGCCCGCCGCCACCTTCCCGATCCAGCTCGGCCTCGACACGTTCGGCGACGTCACCGAGCCGATCTCCGGCACGCCTCTCGCGGCGACGCCCCTCACCCACGCTCAGTCGATCCGCAACCTCGTCGACCAGGCCGTCCTCGCCGACCAGATCGGCCTCGACTTCATCGGCGTCGGCGAGCACCACCGCGTCGACTTCGCCGTCTCCGCCCCTGAGGTCGTGCTCGGCGCCATCGCGGCGCGGACCACGAACATCCGCATGGGCTCCGCCGTGACGGTCCTCAGCTCCGACGACCCGGTCCGCGTCTACGAGCGCTTCGCCACCGTCGACGCCCTGTCGAACGGCCGTGCGGAAGTCATCCTCGGCCGGGGATCCTTCACCGAGTCGTTCCCCCTCTTCGGCCTCGACCTCGCCGACTACGAAGAGCTCTTCGAGGAGAAGATCAACCTCTTCGCCGAAGTCCTCCACGATGCGCCCGTCACCTGGAACGGGAACAAGCGGGGCCCACTGACCGACCAGTGGGTGTACCCGCGCCCCGAGTCGGGCACGCTGAAGACGTGGGTGGGCGTCGGCGGCTCGCCCCAGTCGGTCGTCCGCGCGGCGCACTACGGCATGCCGCTGTTCCTCGCCATCATCGGCGGCCAGCCGGCCCAGTTCGCGCCTTTCGCCGACCTGTACCGCCGTGCCCTGGCGCAGTTCGAGCAGCCCCTGCAGCCGATCGCCATGCACTCCCCCGGGTTCGTCGCGGCGACCGACGAAGAGGCTCTCGAGATCCTCTACCCGTACCAGGAGGCGCAGACCAACCAGCTCGGACGCGAGCGCGGCTGGCCGCCCTACTCACGGGAGCAGTACCTGGCGACCGCCGGCCCGGAGGGCGCCCTCTACGTCGGCTCACCCGAGACCGTGGCCACGAAGATCGTTCGCAACCTGCGCATCCTCGGTGCCTCGCGCTTCGACCTGCGGTACAGCATGGGTCTCCTGCCCCACGAACACCTCCTGTCGAGCATCGGGCTCTACGGCCGCGAGGTCGCGCCGATGGTCCGCGAGATGATGGCTGCGGCACCCGAGCCGATCGCCGGCTGACGACTCGCGACGGGCGGCGACCGGTCGGCTGACGCCTGGCAGCGAGGCCCGTGGGATGCACGATCCCCCGCTCGCTCAGCCCTCGCTCCGCCGCCCCGCCCTCACCGCGACCACCACGGCCAGCACGGCTGCGACGACCACCCCGATCAACGCCAGCGCCACCCCGCCCTCGTGCTGGTCGGCGACCGGAGGGGCACCCCACAGCCGCCCCATCGCGCCGTACCAGTTGGCCAGCAGCAGTCCGTCGCCGAGCGCCGGCACGATGCCGACGACGGCGGCCACGACGACCGTGCCGCCCACGACGGCGAGGCGGATGCCCGTTCGAGTCGCGTAGCGGACGGGATCCAGTCCGAGCAGCGCCTGCACCACGAGCCAGCCGACCAGCACAAGCTGGAGCACGAGCACCGTGTGCCCGCCGTAGGTCGTCAGCGACCAGCGGAACAGGGGCGTGAAGAGCCAGGCCCAGAGCGAGGCGGCGAGCAGGACGACGCCGGAAACCGGGTGGGTCAGCACCGCCGCCCCTCGGGAGCGCACGACCAGCATCAGCCACTCGCGGGGTCCGCGACTGCCGTCGGTGCGCTTGGCGATGCTGACCAGCGCGAGGGTCCAGGGCGCACCCGACGCCAGGAGCGCGGGCACGACGAATGCGACGAGCCCGACCAGGACGAAGTGCGCGCTGATCAGGTACCGCTCGTAGACGTTCAGGGCACCGTTCGTGGCCAGGAACAGGACGACGAGGCCGAGGCACCAGCGGATCGTCCGCCCCATGGGCCAAGCCTCTCCGCGGCGGCGGACCCGCACCACCCCCGCCACGTAGAACGCGACGAGGAAGGCGCAGGCGAGCAGCCAGACGAGGTCGAGGTTCCAGCCCGACACCCACCGGAGCGGAGAGAACTCGAGCGGAAGGGGTGAATCGGTGAGCACTTCGGCGGGCGACACCGCGCCGGTGTCGGTCAGAGCCTTCGCCGACACCGGATCGGCGGTCCGCGCCAGAGCAGCCGCAACACCCGACGCGATGCCGAGGAAGGCGAGCTCGGCCGAGACGAACCACCAGAACGTGCCCTGACGAGCCGCCGGGGAGTTCTGCATCCTGCCGACCAGCACCTGCCGGTGCACGACGCCGAAGAGCCCGAGGACGACGAGTGCAACGATCTTGACGACGACGAGGACGCCGTAGCGCGAGCCGAGCTCCGACCAGGAGCCCAGGCGGATGCCGGCGCTGGCGACCCCCGACACCGCCACCACGACGAAGCAGAGCAGGGCGAGCGTCGAGTACCGCGCGAGGACGAGCCCGACCCGCGGCCGGTCCAGGACCGGACGGAGCAGGACCAGCGCGAGGAGCCCGCCCAACCACACAGCGGCCCCTTCGATGTGGAGCCCGAGTGCAGTGACGGCGGCGACGTGCCCCGTCGTACCCGCGGCGTGCCCCTGCCCGGCGATGGGGATCAGGGCCGCCCCGGCGACCAGGGCGACCAGGAACACCGGTGTCACGCCGCGCACGGCGAAGCAGAGGACCGTCACGAGCGCCGCGACGAGGGTGGAGATCAGCCAGGCGAGCCCGAGACTCGTGTTGGTCAGGAAGAAGGCCAGCGATTCGCCGAATTTCGCGTCGGCGGTCACTCGGACGTTCGACACCGACAGGAACGTGAAGAACCCGGTGACGGCGGATGCGACGGTCCAGAAGGCGGCGCCGGCCGAGGCGATGTCGAGGGCGCGAGCCCACTCGGGGCGCGACGGCGTCAGCGCGAAGGTGCCGAGGGCGAGGGTGCCGATGGTCAGGGCTGCGCCGAGGTCGGTGAAGAGGGAGGCGATCGGGAGGCCGTAGCGCACGACCGCACCGGGGTCTTCGAGAAGCGGCTTCGCCGATGCCCCGCCGTAGACGAGAGCGACGAGAAGAGCCGCGAACGCCACCAGCGCCAGGAGGGCCGGCCCGGCGATTCTTGTCAGTCGTGGCACCCGGTAAGCCTAACGAGGACCACCTGCGAGACCCGCACCGGCCTGCGACGGCGCCGAGGCTCGGAATGTCGAAAGGGGCGCCGACCGAAGTCGACGCCCCTTTCGAGGTGGAACCGAGTTACTTGACTGCAGCCTTGAGCTTGGAGCCGGCGCTGACCTTGACGCTGTCGCTGGCGGCGATCTCGAGAGCCTCACCCGTCTGCGGGTTGCGGCCGGTGCGAGCGGCGCGGTGCGTCTTCTCGAAGGCGATCCATCCGGGGATGGTCACCTTGGTGCCGTCGGCGACCGTCTTCGAGACGACCGAGAACAGAGCGTCGACGACGCCGGAAACGGCAGCCTGGCTCTGACCCGACTCGGTGGCGACAGCTGCGACGAGCTCGGTACGGTTCAGTGACTTGTCAGCCATGTGTAGTCCTCCTCGGACACGGTTTTGGTGAAGTGATTTCTATGAAGTACCTAGGCGGTTCTCACGGGAACCGCCTCAGAACCTACCAGGAAGACTTCGTGATGCCCGGCAATTCGCCACGGTGCGCCATGTCGCGGAAGCGAACACGGCTGATGCCGTAGGCCTTGAGGTGACCGCGGGGGCGGCCGTCGACGGCGTCGCGGTTGCGCACGCGCACCGGCGAAGCGTTGCGGGGGAGCTTCTGGAGGCCGACGCGGGCGGCCTCGCGGCTCTCGTCGGTCCCATTCGGGTCGATGAGGGCCTTCTTCAGCTCGAGGCGCTTCGTGGCGTAGCGCGCCACGATGACCTTGCGCTGCTCGTTCTTGGCAACCATGCTCTTCTTCGCCATGTTTAGCGCTCCTCGCGGAATTCGACGTGCTTGCGGATGACCGGGTCGTACTTCTTCAGCACGAGGCGGTCGGGGTTGTTGCGACGGTTCTTCTTGGTCACGTACGTGAAACCGGTGCCCGCCGTCGAGCGGAGCTTGATGATCGGACGAACGTCCTGGCTCTTTGCCATTAGATTTTCTCCCCACGTGCGAGCAGGTCCTTGACGACCTTCTCGATGCCGCGCGAATCGATGACCTTGATGCCCTTGGCGCTGAGCGTCAGGGTGACATTACGTCGCAGCGACGGAACGTAGTAGGTCTTCTTCTGGATGTTGGGGTCGAAACGACGCTTGGTGCGTCGGTGCGAGTGCGAAATGTTGTGTCCGAAGCCGGGAACGGCTCCAGTCACCTGGCAGGTTGCTGCCATGGTTTTCCTCCGTAGATACCGTAGGAGCTTCGAGAAGCCCTACCCAAGGTCACTTGTCGGCACGCGTCCTTCCCGCCGCCGGAGCAGCGCCCGCCGAAGCGGACCAGGGGGAAATCGGCATACATGAGCGCAGATAGCACTCAACCAAGGGTCGAGCTTATACGACACGCCCGGGCTCGGCAAGCGCGGCCGAGCACTCGGCGCAGGTGCCGAACACGTCGACGACGTGCTCGGCCTGCGTGAAACCGTTCTCGGCCGCCACCTTCTGCGCCCAGGACTCCACCGGATCCGCCGAGATCTCCACGGTCTTGCCGCAGGTGCGGCAGATGAGGTGATGGTGATGCGTTCCCGGCGTGCAGGCGCGGTACAGACTCTCGCCGTCCTGCTGCAGCGTGTCGGCCTCGCCCTCCGACTCGAGCGACGACAGGGCGCGGTACACCGTGGCCAGACCGATCGGCGACCCCTGATCGCGCAGGTGCGAGTGGAGGACCTGAGCACTCACGAAACCCTCCGAGGTCGTCAGCGCGGTGCGGACGGCCTCCCGCTGCCAGGTGTTGCGCTTCACGGGGCGACCTCCGTCTTCGTCGGGGCGCTCGACACGGCCGAGACCTGACGCGTCGATCCCGTCGGCGGCAGCAGTCGCCCTCGCGTCCGGGAGCCGCGCTTCTCCCGCCGCCCGCCGACCAGACGGCAGACGAGCCAGATCGCGAACGAGATCGTGGTCACGTACGGCGAGATCGGAAGGCCGCCGCCGAGCGCGAGAAGGATGCCGCCCACGACCGAGACGACGGCGAACAGCATGCTCAACAGCGGCACGACCACCGGGTTCACGGTCAGGCGCAAAGCTGCGGCCGCCGGCGTCACCAGCAGCGAGAGCACGAGCAGCGCCCCGACGATCTGGACCGACACGGCGACGGAGAGGCCGAGCGCGAGCATGAACACGATCGAGAGCGTTCGCACGGGGATGCCCGCCGCGGCCGCGACGTCGGGGTCGATGCTCGCGAAGGTGAGGGGCCGCCACACGACCAGCAGGGTGACGATCACCACGAGCGAGATGGCCAGCAGCCACCCGAGCTGCGGGTTGTCGACGGAGACGATCTGCCCGGTCAGCAGCCCGAACTTGTTGGCGGAACGGCCCTGGTAGAGGGCGAGCGCGAGGATGCCCAGCCCCAGGCCGAAGGGCATGAGCACCGCGATGATCGAGTTGCGTTCGCGGGCACGATTGCCGAGCATCCCGATGATCAACGCCGCCAGCACGCTACCGATCAAGGACCCGGTGACGACGTTGACGCCGATCAGCAGGGCGATGGAGGCACCCGCGAACGACAGCTCGCTGATGCCGTGGACGGCGAACGGCAGGTTGCGCGTGATGACGAACGGGCCGATGAGCCCGCCGACGATGCCGAGCAGGGCGCCGGCGATCAACGAATTGCGGACCAGCACGACGAGTTCGCCGAAGTTCTGGAACGACAGGACGTGCGACAGGACCTGGCCGACGTCGGTGAGGCTCGAGGCGAGGAGGATCATCGGACGGGACCCTCCGGGTCGTGCTCGGGATGCGTGTGGTGCTGGCCGTCGCCGTGCGCCTCGGCCGCCTGAGTGCTGCCGACGATGACGATCCGCCCGAGGGTGCGGACGACGTCGACCGGCGTGCCGTACAGCTCGCTCAGCACGGGCGCCTGAAGCACCTCGTCGGGCGTGCCGATCGTGAAGCGTCCGCCGGCGATGTAGAGCACCCGGTCGACCACGTCGAGGATCGGGTTGACGTCGTGCGTGACGAAGACGACGGCGGCGCCCAGACTGCGGCGCTGCTGGTCGATCAGCTCGGTGACGCCGCGCTGGTGCTTCAGGTCGAGCGAGATCAGCGGCTCGTCGCAGAGGAGAAGAGCCGGCTGGGCGGCGAGCGCCTGGCCGACCCGGGCCCGCTGCTGCTCGCCCCCGGAGAGGGAGGCCACGGGGGCGGTGGCGAACGCCGAGGCGCCCACCTCGTCGACGAGGTCGTCGATCCGCCGGCGTTCGGCCCGGCTGGCACGGCGCAGGCCGAAGCGGTGGCCGAGGGCTCCGAGCGAGATCATGTCGCGGGTGCGGAGCGGGGTGCCGGCGTCCATCAACCGTTGCTGCGGAATGTAGCCGATCTTGCGATGGCCCCGCCGCACGGGCTGGTCGAGGAACTCGATCGACCCCTCCGACAGCTCCTGCTGCCCGAGGATCGCCTTGAGCAGCGTGGTCTTGCCGGCGCCGTTGGGCCCCAGGATCGCGACGAACTCGCCGGCTCGCACCTCGAGGTCGAGCCCCGACCAGAGCTGACGGTCGCCGAAGCGCATGCCTGCACCGCGCATCCTCAACACCACGGGCGTGGGATGCACGGCTTCACTCTCGCGGGACGTCACTTGCTCAGCGCCGCCTTGATCGCGTCCACGTTCCTCTGCTGCCACGCCTCGTAGTCTTCACCCTTCGGCAGCGTCTCCGTGACGGGGACGACCGCCAACCCGGCCTTCTCCGCGGCCTTCTGCGCCTCCGTCGCTTCGGGACTCGAGGCCTGCTCGTTGAAGGCGAGGAGCTTCACCTCCTTGCTCGCGAGGAGCTTGAGCATGTCGTTCAGCGCCGCGGGCGGCACGTCGTTGCCGGCCTCGACCGCCTCGGAGAATGCGGCCGGGGTGGCGTTGACCAGACCGATGGAGTCGAAGAGATAGCCGGGGACCGGCTCGGTATAGGTGACCTTCTGGCCGGCGTAGGTCGTCTTGAGCGCGGCCGTCTGGGCCTCCAGCTTGCCCATGGCCGTCTTGAACGTCGCTGCGTGGGAGAAGAAGGTGCTCGACTCCGCCGGATCGATCTTGGCGAGCTGGGCGGCGATGGCGTTCGCCACCTTCGTCATCGTCGGGTAGTCGTAGAAGACGTGCTCGTTGAGGTCGCCGTCGACGGCCTTGAAGCCCGAGACGTCGACAGCATTGACCAGCGGCGCCTTCGACTTCACCGACGAGCGCATCGTGTCGACGTAGTCGTCGTATCCGCCGCCGTTCTCGACGACGAGCTGCGCCTTGGAGATGGCGAGCTGCGTCTGGGCGTCGGCCTCGAACCCGTGCGGGTCTTGATTGGGATTGGTGAGGATGCTCGTGACCGACACCGCCTTGCCGCCGATCTGCGAGGCGATGTCGCCGTAGACGTCGGTCGAGGCGACGACCCTGATGGCTCCGCCACTCGCCGCGCCCGCCCCGGGCGAGGACGACGAGCACCCGGTGAGGGCGAACGCGGCCACTGCCGTCGTGGCGAGCAGGGGGACGAGCAGTCGCGACTTCATGACGCCGACGCTAGCGCTTATCGATAATGATTGTCAAAACCGCCAGGCCCGGTACCTGGGTGCCATCGAGATCATTCGACGGTGTGACACATCTGAAATATGACTAAGGCTACTGTCGACACCATGATCGAAGCACGCAACCTCACCAAGAGCTACGGCGACAAGACCGCCGTCCGCAACCTGTCCTTCCGTGTCGAACCCGGCACGGTCACCGGCTTCCTCGGCCCGAACGGCGCCGGCAAGTCGACCACCATGCGCATGATCGTCGGCCTCGACCGCCCCACCTCGGGCTCGGTCACCGTCAACGGCCGGCCCTACGTGTCCTCCTCCGCCCCGCTGCACGAGGTCGGCATCCTCCTCGACGCGAAAGCGGCCCACCCGGGTCGCACGGCCCGCAACCACCTCCGAGTGATCGCGTCCTCCAACGGCATCTCGAACCGCCGCGTCGACGAGGTCATCGAGCTGACCGGCCTCGGCGCGGTCGCCGGCAAGCGCGTCGGCAAGTTCTCGCTCGGCATGGGCCAGCGCGTCGGCATCGCCGCCGCCCTGCTCGGCGACCCCAAGGTCGTCATCCTCGACGAGCCCGTCAACGGCCTCGACCCCGAGGGTGTCCAGTGGGTTCGCCAGATGGTCCGTTCCATGGCGGCCGACGGACGCACCGTCCTCCTCTCCAGCCACCTGATGGAAGAGATGTCCAAGACCGCCGACCGCATAATCGTCCTCGGCAAGGGCGAGCTCATCGCCGACGCCAGCGTCGCCGAGATCCTCGCGCAGGCCGACGGCAACTCCGTCCGCGTCCGCACCAACGGCCTCGACCGCCTCGCTCAGATCCTCGCGCCCCTCGGCGGCACGATCACCACGACCGCCGCCGACACGGCCGAGATCACGGGCATCCCCCTCGAGCAGATCGCCGAACTCGCCTCGGCCAACGGCATCGTGCTCTACGAGCTCACCGCCGTGCAGGCCTCCCTCGAAGAGGCCTTCTTCGCCCTCACCCACGACGCGGTCGAGTACCGCACCAGCAACCACACGGAGTCCTCGCGATGACCACCCTCACCCCCTCCCTCCGCCCCCGCTCCACCGAGCGCCCCCGTCTCACCTTCGGCACCACGATGGCGTCGGAGTGGAAGAAGCTCCTCACCGTCCGCTCGACCGTCTACTCGGCCGTGACACTCGTATTCCTCGCCGTCGCGATGGTCGCCATCGTGGCTCTCTCCTACGAGCCTGTGACCTCGGCCACGCATCCTCAGGAGCTCGTGGGGCCGTCCCTCGCGGCCGGAGTGTCGTTCTCCCAGCTGGTGATGGGCATCCTCGCCGTCCTCATCGTCACCAGCGAGTACACGACGGGCCTCATTCAGTCGACTCTCGTCAGCAACCCGCGGCGCCTCAGCGTCCTCGCCGCCAAGGCCGTCGTCGCCTGCGTCACCGCGATCGTTCTCGGAGTCGTCTCGTGGGGACTCTCTGCGCTGATCGGCCTGCCGATCTTCGAGTCGAAGGGCTACCACGCGAGCCTGACCGACCCGTACGTGCTCGGCGGGCTGGGCACCACGGTCCTCTACCTCTTCGTTGTAGCGCTCTTCGGCGTCTTCGTCGGGTCCATCGTCCGCAGTAACGCGGCCGGCATCGCCATCGTCGTGGGTGTGCTGTTCGTCCTGCCGATCATCGGAAACTTCCTCCCCGAGTCGATCGACGCCGCGAAGTACTTGGTCTCGGATTCGACGCAGACCCTGGCGCTCGCCCTCTGCGACGACGTCTACCGCAAGCACGTTCCGGAAGCTCTGGTGGTGACCCTCTCCTGGCTCGTCGTCAGCGGAATCGGTGCAGTCGTCCTGCTCCGTAAGCGCGACGTCTGACCACCGGCCCAGTGACTGGCACTGCGGCATGACGACGCGAGCACTCCGGAGCGGTACCGTCGGTGCCATGGATCTCCGGGGTGCTCGCGCGCGTGCGCAGGCGGCGACTCTCGCCGCCGCCCAGGCGACACCGACGGTCCTTCCCATCACCGACGACGACCTCCTGCTGCCTCGGCCGCCGGGGGTCGTCCGGCGCTTCTGGGCCCGTCACACCCGGCTCGCCGACATCCTGATCGCCCTGGTCGTCCTCCTCCTCGGCTATGCCGAGAGCATCGACAACGGGCGCGGCACACAAGGGGCCGACTGGTTCGTCCACGGCTGGTTCGTGCTGCCCCTCGTCTCCGCGGCGGCGCTCCTCTGGCGGCGGACTCGTCCCGTCACCTCCCTCGTCATCGTCATCGTCTGCTCGTGCATCCTCACCGTCGTCGTGTCCCGACCCGACAGCACGGCACTCGTCGTCGCGGTCTACGCGATGGCCGTCTACTCCCGACCCCTGTTCGCCTGGATCGGCGCGGGTGCGGCCTACGCCGGCTACACCGTCTGCGCCATCGCGGGAGGCCACTTCCTCGACCACAGCTACGTCCTCGTCGTCGCCCTCGTCGTCACGCTGCTCTTCGGCAGCAACATCGGCAACCGGAAGCGCTACCTCGACGCCCTGATCGCCCGCGCCGGCCAGCTCGCCCGCGAGCGCGACCAGCAGGCCCAGCTCGCCACGGCCGCCGAACGCTCTCGCATCGCCCGCGAGATGCACGACATCGTGGCGCACAGCCTCTCGGTGATGGTCCGCCTGTCCGACGGTGCCGAGGCAGTCGTCGAGACGGATCCCGAACGCTCCCGCACCGCCGTGCGCCAGATCGGCGAATCCGGCCGCGAGGCGCTCCGCGAGATGCGGCGCCTTCTCGGCGTGCTGCGCGAGGAGGGCGAGACCGAGAGCCCGACCGACATCGCGCCGCAGCCCACACTCGCCGACCTCGACCACCTCCTCGAGACATATCGCTCGGCCGGGCTCCCCGTCGCCATCCAGCGGGTCGGCGACGAGCCCACGGCCGACGGGGTGCAGGTCGTGATCTACCGCGCCGTGCAGGAGGCCCTGACGAACGCGCTCCGCTACTCCGCCGAACCCACGCGCGTCCTCGTCCGGCTCGAACACACCGAGCAGGGCACGACGGTCGACGTCGTGGACGACGGCTTCCTCCGTGGCCCCGCTCCGTCCGTCGGCAGCGGCCGCGGTCTCGTCGGCCTCCGCGAGCGCGCCGCTCTCTACGGCGGCGTCGTCGAGGCCGGACCGCGCGGTGCCGACGGCCGCGGCTGGCGCATGCACATGACCCTCCCCCAAGCCAGAGGAACCTCCCGATGACCGACATCTCCCTCCTGCTCGTCGACGACCAAGACCTCATCCGAGCCGGCATGGCGATGGTGCTGGGCGCATCCCCCGGCCTTCGCATCATTGGCGAAGCCACCAACGGGGAAGACGCGGTGACGCGCGCCGCCGAGCTGAAGCCCGACGTGATCCTGATGGACGTCCGGATGCCCGGACTGGACGGCATCGAGGCGACTCGGCGTATCACCGCCGCCTCGTCGTCGACGCGGCTGATCATCCTCACCACCTTCGACCTCGACGAGTACGCGTTCGGCGGGCTGAACGCCGGGGCGAGCGGCTTCCTGCTGAAGGACGCGCCGCCGGCCGAGCTCGTGCAGGCGATCCACACCGTCGCCGGGGGCGAGGCGATCGTGTCGCCGCGCATCACGCAGAAGATGCTCGAGCTCTACCGGGGCACCCTGCCCGTCGGCGACGCCACGCCTGCCGCCGCGACGCCGCTGTCCGAGCGCGAGCACGAGGTGCTCGTCGCCATCGGACACGGGCTCTCCAACACCGAGATCGCGTCCAAGCTGTTCCTCTCCGAGTCGACGGTGAAGACGCACGTGGGGCGCGTGCTCGCCAAGCTCGAACTGCGCGATCGCGTCCAGGCCGTCATCTACGCGTACCAGCACGGCCTCGTCTGACCTCGCGCGACTGATACTCCGGTACCACCCCGTTCATCCCCCGTGACCATGCGGCCTGCGGGATGCACGGCTTACGCTTGATATATGACATACGTACAAACGCGCCCGCTCAAGGACGGCGCCCTCGCCTCCCTGCTCCTCGCCGCGATCGTCGGAGTCGCCTGATGCGCGCCGACATCACGACTCTCGATCGGCCCGTCCCGGTCCGCCGCTACGTGGTGGCGGGGCTCGCCGTCCTCGCCACCCTCTTCGTCGTCCTCAACTGGCAGACGGTCCTCTCGTTCCTCGTGCTCGCCGGCCTCGTCCTGCTGGGTCTCGCACTGGTGACCGCACTGCTGGTCAGGCTGGCGCTCGGCAAGCACCGCGGCGACGGCTCCCGGCTGGCCGTCCTCCTCGGTGCCGTCGCCGTCTTCGTCGCCTGGCGCAAGCGCGACCGCTGATTCCCTCCGAAAAGGACACCCATGGACATCCTCGGCTGGATCACGGATGCCGCCTCCTCCCTCCCCCTCGCCCTCGTCTACACGCTCGGCGGCCTGTTCTCCTTCCTGGAGTCCGGGCTCGGGCTCGGCTTCTTCCTCCCCGGCGAGACGATCGTGCTCCTGCTCTCGGCGACGTTCGACGAAGCGTGGAAGGTCGTGCCCTACTTAGCCCTCGTAGCCATCGGGGCATCGGCCGGCGACCATGTCGGCTACCTCCTCGGACGCCGCTTCGGCCGCGGCCTTCGCGACACGCGTCTCATCGCCCGCCTGGGCACCGGCAACTGGGACCGCGCCGTCGGCGTCCTGGAGAAGCGGGGCGCCTGGGCCGTGCTGCTGACCCGGATGGTTCCGGTCGTCCGAACGCTGACTCCGGCCGCGGCCGGCGTGGCCGGCGTGGGCTACCGGCCGTTCGTCGCCGCCTCGCTCTCGGGGGCAGTCCTCTGGTCCGCCCTCTACGTGGGGGTCGGCTACCTCTTGCGCTCCTCCCTCGACGCGGTGCAGCACTACCTCGGCAACGCCGGCTGGATCCTGGCGGGGGCCGCGGTCGTCGTCGTCACCCTGGTCGTGGTGGTCCGCGCCCTTCGGCGGAGGCGGAGAGGCGCGGTCGACGACCCCGTGCGGGTGATCGGAGCGGGGGCTGACCTCGTCCTCCCCGAGCCGCCCGAGCAGACGCGACCGGCCACCCGCACCGTCGTCGTCGAGGCGTTCCAGGGTCGGACGGGTGCCATCGCCGTCTTCGCGGTCCGTGCATCCACCGTTCTCGCCGCTGCCGTCATTGCGGCGAACCAGCACTTCTTCGTCGCCGCCCTCCTGCTTCTGGCGACCCTGCTGTCGAAGCCCCTTCAGACGCTGCTTCGGCCCGAGGGGTCGCGTCGGTCTCCGCGCGACCGCGCACTGTGGACGGAGCCGACCCTCGACCGGATCACCGCGTCGCTCGTCGGCCTGGGGCTGTGGGCGGGTCACGCCCTGCCGTGGGAAGGCCTCGCCCTGCTGGTGCTGCCGGAGGTGCTCCTCGGGATCGCGACGGTGCTCGCGTTCCGGGGGTTGGTGGGACTGCCGGTGACCCGGGCCGAGCGCGTCCGCTCGTTCTTCCAGCTCATCGGCCTGACGGCGGTCTGTCTCGGGTTCGCCGGCCGCCTGGCCCTGCCCATCGTGGTGGCGCCCGTCACCGTGATCCTCGTCGGCTACCTGACGCTCTTCGTCGGCATCGTCGCGTCGTACGTCGTGGCCGCCCGGTTCTCGCGCGCGATGCTGGCGCGCTGGCAGATGAGCCTCGCCCGGCGCTAGTCGAGCAGCAGTGCCGGCTCTTCCAGCACGCTGGCGACGTCGGCCACGAAGCGCGAGGCCACGTCGCCGTCGACGACCCGGTGGTCGAAGCTGGCACCGATCGTCGTCACCATGCGAGGGCGGACCTCGCCGTCGACGACCCAGGCCTTCTGCTTGATCGTGCCGAGGGCGACGATCGCCACCTCGCCGCTGTTGAGGATCGGCGTGCCGGTGTCCATGCCGAACACTCCGATGTTGGTGATCGTGATGGTGCCCGCACTGGTGTCGGCAGGCTGCGTCTTCCCGTCGCGCGCCGTCAGCGTGAGCTGCTCGAGTGCCTGGGCCAGCTCGAGCAACGACATGCCCTGGGCCTCCTTGACGTTCGGGACGATGAGCCCGCGGGGTGTCGCAGCCGCGATGCCGAGGTTCACGAAGTGCCGGACGATGATCTCGTCGTCCGTCCATTCGGAGTTGACGGTGGGGTTGCGGCGGACCGCCCAGATGACGGCCTTGGCCATGATGAGGAGCGGGGAGACCTTGACCCCGGCGAACTGCGCCGAGTTCTTGAGCCTGGCGACGAACTCCATCGTGCGGGTCGCGTCGACGTCGACGAAGAGACTGACGTGGGGAGCCGTGAAGGCCGATCCGACCATGGCGGAGGCGATGGCCTTGCGGACCCCCTTGACCGGGATCCGCTCGATCCGCTCGTCGCCCCACTCCGGCGTCTCGATGTTGTGAAAGACGCTGGCCTGACGCGCGTGACGGATGACGTCGTCGCGAGTGGTCTCGCCGGCGAGGCCGGTGGGCTCGACGATGGCGAGGTCGACTCCGAGGTCTTTCGCGAGCTTGCGGATCGGCGGCTTGACCACGACCGGCTGAGCGGAGGATGCCGGTACCGACGTCGGGCGTCGGCGCTTCTCCTCGGCCACGCGAGCCACCCGCGCGTCCGCCTCGCCCTTGCTGGGGCGGCGGCGACGCGTCGAGAGGTGCCCCCCGGTGGTGCCGTAACCGACCAGGACGGCCCCGCCCGCCTCGTCGGCCACGGGGTGGGGCAGGCTGAGGACCTCGGCCTCGGCCTCGAGGATGTCGTCGGCCGGAGTGCGTGGGATCTCGCCGCCGGAGACACGGATGATCGGCGCCCCCACGTCGACGGTCTGGCCCACGGAGACGAGGAGTTCGTCGACGACACCGGCGAACGGCGAGGGGAGTTCGACGAGCGACTTGGCGGTCTCGATCTCGACCAGAACCTGGTTCACCGAGATGACATCGCCCGGGGCCACCTTCCACTCGACGATCTCGGCCTCGGTCAGGCCTTCGCCGACGTCGGGAAGATGGAATTCGTTGCTCGTGGTCGTCAAGGACACGGAGTCTCCTAGTAGGCGAGGGCGCGGTCGACGGCCTCGAGCACCCGGTCGGCGTCGGGCAGGTAGTCGGCTTCCAGTTTCGCCGGGGGGAACGGGGTGTCGAAGCCGCTGACCCGGAGCACCGGAGCCTCGAGCGAGTAGAACGCCTTCTCGGCGACCGTGGCCGCGATCTCGGACCCGACGCTCGTGCTTCCTGGCGCCTCCTGGGCCACGACGAGTCGACCCGTCTTGCGGACGGACGCGAGGATCGGACCGTAGTCGATCGGGGAGATCGAGCGGAGATCGATGACCTCGATGCTGATGCCCTCCTCGGCGGCGACCTCGGCGGCCTGCAGGAGCACGCTCACCATCGCGCCATGGCCGACGACGGTCACTTCGGTGCCCTGCCGCACGACCCGGCTGGCGTGCAGCGGGACGCCCGGCTCGTCGAAGTCGACCGGCCCCTTCGGCCAGTAGCGGCTCTTCGGCTCGAAGAACATGACGGGATCGTCGGAGCGGATGGCCTCCTGGATCATCCAGTAGGCGTCGTGCGGGGTCGACGGGCTAACCGACCGCAGGCCGGCCGTGTGCGCGAAGTAGGCCTCGGGGCTCTCCTGGTGGTGCTCCACCGCTCCGATGTGACCGCCGTAGGGAACCCGGATCACCACGGGCATCCGCAGCGAACCCTCGTGGCGGTTCGTGAGCTTGGCGAGCTGCGACGTGATCTGGTCGAAGCCGGGGAAGATGAAGCCGTCGAACTGGATCTCGCACACCGGACGGAAGCCGCGCATCGCGAGACCGATCGCCGAACCGACGATGCCCGACTCGGCGAGCGGGGTGTCGATGACGCGCTTCGACCCGAACTCCGTCTGCAGCCCCTCCGTCACCCGGAAGACACCGCCCAGCGTGCCGATGTCCTCGCCGAGGAGGAGGACGCGGGGATTCTCCTGCATGGCCCGTCGGAGGCCCGCGTTGATGGCGCGGCCGAGGGGCATCGTCTCGACGCCGGTCGGCGTCGCGCGAGCCGTCGAGGTCGCGATCGTGTCGGTCATTCGCTGCCTCCGAAGGACGACTCGTAGTTGGCGAGCCACTCCTTCTGCTCGTCGATACGCGGGTGGGGCTCGGAGTAGACGTGGTCGAAGATCAGGTCGGTGTCGGGGATCTCGAGGGCGAGAGTCCGCTTGCGGACGTCCTCGGCCAGGTCGCAGGCCTCGGCCTCGACGTCGGCGAAGAAGGCGTCGCCCTCGCCCCGACTCCGGAGCCAGGCCTCGAAGCGGGTGATCGGATCGCGGGCGATCCACGACTCCGTCTCGGCGTCGGTGCGGTATTTGGTGGGATCGTCGGACGTGGTGTGGGCGCCGATGCGGTAGGTCATCGCCTCGATGAAGCGGGGCCCCGCGCCGGCACGGGCGGCGTCGAGGTCGCGGAGGGTGACGGCGTAGCTCGCCAACACGTCGTTGCCGTCGATCTGTGTCGACGGGATGCCGAACCCCTCGCCGCGCAGGTAGAGCGGCGTGCGCGACTGCGTGGCGACCGGCACCGAGATGGCCCACTGGTTGTTCTGGAGAAAGAAGACCTGGGGGGTCTGGAAGCTGGCCGCGAAGACGAGCGCCTCGGAGACATCGCCCTGGCTCGTCGCGCCGTCGCCGAAGTAGGTGATGACGGCCTGGTCGCACTCGGGATCGCCCGTCGCGTACTCGCCGTCGAGGGTGATACCGAGGGCGTAGCCCGTGGCGTGGAGGGTCTGCGAGCCGATGACCAGCGTGTAGAGGTGGAAGTTGCCGCGCTCTTCGGGGACCCAGCCACCGTGCGTCACCCCGCGGAGGAGGCGCACGACGTCGACGGGGTCGATGCCGCGGACCATGCCGACGGCGTGCTCGCGATAGGACGGGAACAGGTGGTCTTGAGGGCGCGTCGCGTGGGCGGATCCGACCTGGGCGGCCTCCTGCCCGTGGCTCGGCACCCAGAGGGCAAGCTGCCCCTGTCGCTGCAGGTTGCCGGCCTCGTCGTCGAAGCGGCGGGTCAGGACCATGTCGCGGTGGAACCGGCGGAGGGTCTCGTCGTCGAGTGCGGCGATCACCGGAAGGAACTCCGCCGTGCGGTCGTTCTCCTGGAGGACGCCCGAGGCGTCGAGGAGTTGCACGGGCAGCTCTGCTGGCCCCATTGCGCTCGAAGACATGCCGTCGAGCCTATCCGGCGGCTGCATCCTCGGTCTTAGTGGGGACGGACAACCTGCTGGGCGGCAGCTAGGAGTTTCTCGACAGACTCGGCCTCGCCGATGCTGATGCGGACGCCCTCGGGAGCGAACGCCCGGACCACGATCCCGTGCGCCGAGAAGACCTCGGCGGCGTGCGCCGTGTGCTCGCCGGTCGGGAGCCAGACGAAGTTGCCCTGCGCCCTCGGGAGGTCCCAGCCCTGGGCGACCAGGGCATCCCGCACCTGATCGCGTCGCTCGACGAGCACGGCGACCCGTTCGAGCAGTTCGTCGTGATGGGCGAGGGATGCCAGGGCCGCCTGCTGGCCCGTCTCGGTCACGGACAGCGCGAGAGCCGTCGAGCGTGCCGCGTCGAGCAGGTAGGCCGGCCCGATCGCGTAACCGATGCGCAGGCCGGCGAGGCCGTAGGCCTTGGAGAAGGTGCGCAGGACGACGAGGTTCGGGTGACGCTCGGTCAGGGACTCGCCGTCGACCGCGTCGGGGTCGGTGACGAACTCGACGTAGGCCTCGTCGAGGATCACCAGGACGTCGTCGGGGACCTTCGCCATGAACGTCTCGAACTCGCGGGTGGTGACGATCTCGCCGGTGGGGTTGTTGGGCGTGCAGACGATGATCGCCCGGGTGCGGTCGGTGATCGCCGCGGCCATCGCCTCGAGGTCGTGACCGCCGTCGGGGCGGTTGGGGACCTGGACGCTCGTGGCGCCGGTCACGGTGACGAGGCCCGGGTACGCCTCGAAGGAACGCCAGGCGTAGAGGACCTCGTCGCCCTTCTGCGCCACGGCGTGGAGGAGCTGGGACAGGATCGACAGCGACCCGGCCCCGACGTGGATCTCGTCGACACCGGTACCGAAGCGCTGGGCGAGGGCCTCGCGGAGCGGCACGGCGGCACTGTCGGGGTAGCGGTTGACGTGGAGGGAGTCGTGGAGCACCGCGAGCACCGAGGGCAGCGGCTCGAACGGGTTCTCGTTCGAGGACAGCTTGAAGGCGTCGTCCGCCGCCTGACGGCCCTGGCGGTAGGGCGGGAGCGCGGCGATCTCGGGACGGAGGCGAACGGGCGTGGTCACGGAGCAAGCCTACGGGCTACCGGGATGCCGCCCCGGGTCGGCATAGTTGTCCGCATGCGATTCCTCGTCCGGCTGGTCATCAACGCCGTCGCCCTGTGGTTCACCACGTTCATCGTCTCAGGCGTCACGGTCGAACCGTTCGCGGGCGGAGGCGGCGACACGTCGAACACGATCCGCACCGTGCTCACCTATCTCATCGTCGCGTTCGTCTTCGGTCTCGTGAACGGCATCATCGGCACGGTCGTCAAGATCGTCGCCTTCCCGCTCTACATCCTGACGCTCGGGCTGATCTCGCTCGTCATCAACGGGCTGCTGTTGCTGGTCGTGTCGTGGATCTCGGAGGCGATCGGCTTCGGTCTCCACGTCGCGAGCTTCGGATCGGGCATCCTCGGCGCCCTGGTCCTCGCGATCCTGGCCTGGTTGATCGGACTCGTGCTCCGGCCGCTGTTCGGCTCGGTCACCCGGCGCGCCTGAGAGGCCCTCGATGAACCTCGCCCCCGACGCCGAGCCGCCCGCGCTGTTCCGCATCGTCTTCGTCTGCACCGGCAACATCTGCCGGTCGCCGATGGCCGAAGTCGTGTTCCGCGCCCTCGTGACGAAGGCCGGCTACGGCGACCGGGTCGTCGTGTCGAGCGCCGGCACAGGCGACTGGCACGTGGGCGAGCACGCCGACTCCCGCACGATCGAGGCGCTGGCACGGCGCGGCTACGATGGATCCCGGCACCGAGCGAGGCAGTTCGAGGCCGCGGACTTCGACCGGCACGACCTCGTGGTGGTCTTCGACCGCGGGCAGGAACGCATCCTCACGGCTGCCGCGCCGACCGAGTCCGACCGCTCGAAGGTCCAGCTGCTGCTGAGCTTCGACCACGACGCCGGCCGCCGCGGCACCGGAACGGACGTCCCCGATCCCTACTACTCGGACGCCGCCCTGTTCGAAAGTGTCCTGGACATGGTCGAACACGCCTCCACGGCGCTCTTCCGCCAGATCGAGCCCGCCCTACGTCAAGGAACCTCCTCATGAGCCCCGCCTCGTCCCTCCCGGTCCAGCCCCTCAGCCCGCTCGACGGGCGGTACCGACCGGCCGTGGCCGACCTCGGCGACCACCTCAGCGAGGCCGGCCTCAACCGGGCCCGGGTGCACGTCGAGATCGAGTGGCTGATCGACCAGACCGACCGGTCGTTCGCGGGATCCGAGCCGCTCACCGACGAGCAGAAGGCCTCCCTCCGCGGGGTCGTGACCTCGTTCGGGCAGGCCGACATCGACGAGTTGGGCGCCCTCGAGGCCACCACCCGCCACGACGTCAAGGCCGTGGAGTACTACGTCCGGGCCCGTCTCGAGCAGCTCGGTCTCGGGGCCATCGCCGAGCTGACCCACTTCGCGTGCACCTCGGAGGACATCAACAACCTCTCCTACGCCCTGACCGTCAAGGCCGCCGTCGAGAACGTCTGGCTGCCCCGCTTCGACGGCGTCGTCGCCCTGTTCGAGAAGCTGGCGGACGAGTACGCGGATGCGCCGATGCTCTCCCACACGCACGGCCAGCCCGCCACCCCGACCACCGTCGGCAAGGAGTTCGCGGTCTACGCCTACCGCCTGAAGCGGGTCCGCTCGCAGATCGTCGGCACCGAGTACCTCGGCAAGTTCTCCGGTGCGACAGGCACCTTCTCGGCCCACGTCGTCGCGTCGGCCGACATCGACTGGCCGACCGTCTCCCGCTCGTTCGTCGAGGGCCTCGGACTCGAGTGGAACCCTCTGACGACGCAGATCGAGTCGCACGACTGGCAGGCCGAGCTCTACTCGCGCGTCGCCCACGCCAACCGCATCCTGCACAACGTCGCCACCGACATCTGGACCTACATCTCGATGGGCTACATCACGCAGATCCCGCAGGCAGGGGCGACCGGCTCGTCGACAATGCCGCACAAGATCAACCCCATCCGCTTCGAGAACGCCGAGGCCAACCTCGAGATCTCGTCGGCCCTGCTGTCGTCGCTGGCCGAGACCCTGGTCACGAGCCGGATGCAGCGCGACCTCACCGACTCGTCGGCGCAGCGCAACATCGGCGTCGCGTTCGGTCACTCGCTCCTGGCGCTCGACAACATCACGCGCGGCCTCGGCGAGATCTCGGTGAACACCGCTGCCATGCTCGACGACCTCGACCACAACTGGGAGGTGCTCGGCGAGGCGATCCAGACGGTCATCCGCGCCGAGATCACCGCCGGGCGTTCGTCGATCAGCGACCCCTATGCGCTCCTCAAAGAGCTGACGCGCGGCCACAAGGTCGGGCAGGCCGAGCTGGTGGCGTTCGTCGAGGGGCTCGACATCGGAGCCGAGGCGAAGGCCCGTCTGGTCGAGCTGACGCCGGCCACGTACACGGGCCTGGCCGCCGACCTGGTCACGTACCTGTAGCGAGAGCCGGCAGGCACGGCCGGCCAGGCGCGGTCGGCCGGGACGGCCAGGCGCGGTCGGCCGGGCCGACGCGAGGGTCAGTGACCCCGGGGTCGGTCCTCTTCGTCGATCTCGTGCTGCTCGACGTCGTTCGGCTTCGCCGCCAACGTGAGCATGGCGAGGATGACGGCCGCGACGATGAACGCGATCAGCAGGAAGATCAGCGACAGCTTCGGCTCGCGGGTCGACAGCAGCACGATGACCCCGGTGAACACGGCGAAGACGCCGGCGATACCGAGGAGCTCCGCGGGGCGGATCCGTTCGCGGCGGGTGGGTTCGGTCATGGTCGGTGTGCTCCGTCGATCGTCGGGTCTGTCGTCGCTTCGGCCACGGACGCATCCGTGCCCTGCCATCTCAGGGAGAGCCCCTGGATCACGAGGAACACCCCGACGAGGGCGCCGTAGGCCCCGACGAGGCCCACGAGGATCGTCGACGACGTCAGTGTGCCGTGGATCTTCTCGATGCCGCCCAGCTCTTTCGAGTAGTCGGCGGGGACGACCAGATAGGCGATCGCGAGGATCAGGGTGATCGCTCCGACGATCATCCAGTCGCGGCCCAGAGCGCTGCGACGACGGCGTCGCAGCCCGGAGACGAGTTCGAGGACGCCGCTGACGAGCGCCCAGAAGGTGACGACGGCGACCAGGGTCGGGACCCCGCCACCGCGGAAGAGGATGGCCACGACGCCCATGACGAAGCCGAACGCCCCCTGCACCATCGCGAGGGTGCGGCTGCCGGAGTCGTCGAGCCACCGACGCGAGCCGTACATCAGCACCATGCCGGCGACGGCCGTCGTGAGCCCGAAGGTGAGCAGCCCGATGTCCGTCGAGTGGTTGTTGACGAACGTGATGACCATGCCGAGAACCAGCAGGGGCACCGCCCGGAGGAGAGGGACCGGCCAGTAGCGCGCGTCGGACGCCGCGTCGAGCTGGAGGGCCGTCACAGTACTTCTTCCGGGAGGATCGGGGGGACGATCGAGTTTACCTCTCCGCCGGCCGTGCCTCCGCCGCTGCCTTTCGAGCCGCGGACGGACCACGTCGCGCGTCCCCGCGTCACGGGGAGTTCGCGATGTCCCGGATAATTGGCGATCGTGAGCACCCCTCGACGTCGCCGCCTCATCATCACCATCGCCGCAGGCGCAGCCCTCCTTCTGGCAGCCGGCGTCGTGGTCGGCGTCGCCAGCACCCCTCACCCGACGGCGACCGCGCCCGTAGATACGATGGGCGCGTCGGCCGGGTGGCGGAAGGACGTCGTCGCACCCACCTCGCGCCACGTGATTCCGGCGGCGGTCCTCACCTCGACAAGCGGGGTCACGGATGCGCAGGCCCTCGTCGACGGAGGCACGACGGTTCTGACCCGCGCTCCGAACGCAGCGGTCCCGACCGTGACGCTCGACTTCGGGAAGGTCGTCAGCGGCTACCCCGAAATCACGTTCGCGGGAGCATCCTCCGATCGCCCGGGGCTCCGTCTGGCGTTTTCGGAGACCAAGGAGTACCTCACCGACGGATCCGACTTCTCACGGAAGGCCACCGGAGAGGCGGTCGATCCCGGCACCGATCAGATCGCCGTGCCCTCCGGTGCGTCGACGTGGAAGGACGCGGACGGCTGCGCTTCGGCCGGCAAGGTCTGCGCGAGCGGCCTCCACGCGTTCCGCTACCTCCGGATCGGCCTCGACGCCCTTGCGAGCGACGCGCCGTTGACCCGGGCGAGCGGCTCGATCAGCATCACCTCCGTCGCCCTCGACTTCACCCCGTACCTCGGCACGCCGGCGAGCTACAAGGGATCGTTCGAGTCGTCCGACGCCCAGCTCAACGCGTACTGGTACGACGCGTCTTACACGAACGAGCTCATCACGGACACTTTCCACGCGACGGACACCGATCCACGTGGCGCGGCCACCCCCGGGCTGGAGGGGAAACTGGTCCTCACCGACGGTGCGAAGCGGGACCGAGACCCGTACGTCGGCGACATCTCCGTCTCCGGCCGGACCGACTACCTCACGCACGACGTCGGGGAGGCGGCGGAGAACGTCCTCGCCGATGTCGCCGACCATCAGCGCGCCGACGGTTACATCCCACCCGCATCGATCCTCGGCTACGGCCTGCCGCTCTTCGATTACCCGATGTACTGGGTCACCTCGAGTTGGGACTACGAGGCCTACACCGGCGACGTCGCCTACGCACGGAAGTACTGGGGAGCCCTGACCAGGGTCCTGGACGACTGGTACCCGTCCGTGACCGACGCCAACGGCCTGCTCTCGCGCGGCATGAACGGCACGTCGACCTACGGCGACTACGCCTTCGTCTCCCGGACCGGCGAAGTGACCTATTACAACGCCCTCTACGTCGAGGCCCTCCACGACGCCTCCCGGACCGCTACGGCGCTCGGCCATCCCACTGAGTCCGCGGCCTGGTCGGAACGCGCCGAAGCTGTGAGGAAGGCGATCAACGTCCATCTCTGGGATGCCGGAGCCGGGGCCTACCTCGACTCGGCCACCGGCACGGCCCACGCCCAGGACGGCATCGGAACGGCGATCGTCGCGGGCGTGGCGAGCGAGGCACGCGCATCCTCGTCGCTGGCCCATCTGTCCGCGACGACCGCCAACCCCTGGGGGAACGCCTTCTACGACGACGACTCGACCGTCTCCGACGGGACGAAGCGGGTTTACGCGTTCACCTCCTACCCGGAGATCGAGGCGCGCTTCCTGACCGGCCACGCCGACTCCGCCATCGACGAGATCAAACGGCTCTACGGCTCCATGCTGGCGTCGGACCCGGGCACGACGTTCTGGGAGGGCGTCGGCGACGGGGGCGTGCCGTACGAGAAGGGCTACACGTCGATGGCGCACGGGTGGTCGACGGGAGTCCTGCCCGCTCTGACCAACGACCTCCTCGGAGCCGCTCCGACCGGGGTCGGCTTCTCCACCTGGACCATCGCTCCCCACCCCGGCAGCGTGAGCTGGGCCCGAGGCACCCTGCCGACGCCGCACGGCGACCTGGCCCTGACCTGGAAGCGGGCGAACTCGGGCGGAGGGTTCTCGCTCTCGGTCACCTCGCCGCAGGGTACGACCGGAGTCGTCTCGATCCCCGTCTCGGGCGCCCATCCAGTCGTCACCCTCGACGGCCTCACGGTCTACGACGGGTCGAAGGGCGTCTCCCACAACGCTTCGCGGTCGGGCGATCGGGTCTCGATCCCCTCGATCGCGGCCGGCTCCCACACGGTCACCGTGGCAGGCTGACCGCATGGACGAACCCGTCGTCGCGGCCCTCCGCGAGATCCGAGCGGCCGAGGCGGCCCGGATCCTCGGGCTGCTGCCGGCGGGGGGTCTCGTCGATCGCGCCGAGGGATGGGCGGCTGCGGGGGTGACCCAACCCGAGATCGTGCGCCTCGCGACCGACGCCACCGTCTCGGATCCCACGGCCCTCGCCCTTCTCGGCCAGGCCGCGGCCCGGCTCGGACTGACCTTCGCCTCGACGCAGGAGGCACGGAAGGCCTACGTCGACGACGTGCTTCCGGATCTCGCGGGGTCGCCGTACGTGGGCTCGCTCACGTTCACGCTCTCGAACAACTTCACAGACGAGCTCACCCGGAACACGCGCGGGCGGCTCGGGCGGCTGTTCCGGCGCAGGCGGGATCGGCCGGCGGCGAACCCGTCGGACCCGGAGGCCGGCCCCCGGGTCTAGCGTCGACCCCATGGACTACAGAAAACTGGGCAATTCGGGAACGATCGTGTCGGAGCTGACACTCGGCACCATGACCTTCGGCGCCGAAGCCGACGAAGCCACCTCACACCGCATCCTCGACACGTTCTTCGAGCACGGCGGCACCTTCGTCGACACGGCGGACGTGTACTCGGCGGGCACGTCGGAGAGCATCATCGGTCGATGGCTGGCCGAGCATCCCACCGAACGGGGTCAGGTCGTGCTCGCCACGAAGGGCCGGTTCCCGATGGGCGAGGGGCCGAACGACCTGGGGCTCTCGCGCCGCCACCTCGCGGCCGCCCTCGACGCCTCGCTGACGCGGCTCGGCGTCGACCACGTCGACCTCTATCAAATGCACGCGTGGGATGCCCTGACCCCTCTCGACGAGACCCTCCGGTTCCTCGACGACGCGGTGACGGCCGGCAAGATCGGCTACTACGGCTTCTCCAACTACCTGGGCTGGCAGCTGACCAAAGCGGTGCACCGGGCGAACGCCCTGCACCTGGCGCCGCCGGTCACGCTGCAGCCGCAGTACAGCCTGCTCGTGCGCGACATCGAGCACGAGATCGTGCCGGCCGCCCTCGACGCCTCGATCGGCCTGCTGCCCTGGTCGCCCCTCGGCGGCGGCTGGCTCACCGGCAAGTACAAGCGGGACGAGGCTCCCACCGGTGCCTCGCGACTCGGCGAGAACCCGACCCGGGGCATGGAGGCGTGGGAGGCGCGCAACCGCGACGAGCGCACCTGGACAATCCTCGACGCCGTGCAGGCCGCCGCCCGCGATCACGACGCGACGGCCTCGCAGGTCGCGATCGCCTGGTTGCTGGCCCAGCCCGCGGTGACCAGCGTGATCCTCGGCGCCCGCACCGTCGACCAGCTCGTCGACAATCTGGGGGCCTCCTCCGTCGACCTCGGCGAGGCCGACGTGCAGCGCCTGTCGGACGCCAGCGCCCCGCAGGTCGACGAGTACCCGTACGGGCGCGCCGGGGTGCAGCAGCGGCACCGCAAGGTCGAGGGCGGGCGGTAGCGCAAGGTCGAGGGCGGGCGGTGGCGACGGGACCATCCCGATGGGGGATGCCAACACGCAGGTCGGCATGAATACAATGCTTCGTGCTGGACAGAGACCCCGCGATCGCCCGAGTCGCGTTCGTCGAACCCGCACGTTCGCCGTCCCGTCTCCTCTCGGCGGCCAGTCGTCTGCCCTCCTGGGGCGCCGTCCTGGTCATCTACGGCCTCTCGCGGGTGTTCTCGACCGTGCTGCTCTTCGTCCTCTACCGGGTCGCCGCGACGCACCCGGGCCAGTACGCCGACAAGTACGTCGACGGCGGTGACACCAAGGGCTTCTTCGGCTTCCTGAACGTGTGGGACGGCCGGTTCTACACCAGCATCGCCGAACACGGCTACCCGCACGTGCTGCCGGTGGACGGCTCGGGAACGGTCGTCTCGAACGCCTGGGCGTTCCTGCCGGTCTATCCGTGGATCAACCGCATCCTCGCCGAGATCACCGGCTGGGACACCGGCGCCATCGCAGCCGGCGTCGCCACGATCTTCGGCGCCCTGGCCGCGGTGATGCTCCACAAGTTCCTGCGGCTGCGCGTCGACGAGCTGAGCGCTCTGTGGGGCACCGTCTTCTTCTGCTTCGGAGCCCTGGCCTTCGTGCTGGAGGTCGGCTACGCCGAGAGCCTGTTCTTCTTCCTGATGTTCACGGGTGTCTGGGCCCTGATGACCAAGCGGTACGTGCTGCTCGGCTGGGTCGGGGTCGTCGCCTCGTTCACCCGGCCCGGGGCCCTGGCCCTGGCGCTGGCCCTGCTGATCGTCGTGATCCAGAGACTGCGCACGCACGACGACTTCCCCCGCAAGGAGCGCATCGCGGCCGTCGTCTCGGGGCTCGCCATCGCCGCGGCAGGGCTCGCCTGGCCGCTCGTCGCGGCGGGGGTCACCGGCGACTCGGGTGCGTACCTGAAGACCGAGATGTCGTGGTGGACCGCGTACATCGGCCACGTGTCGTCGTTCGTGCCGCTGAGCCCGTGGTTCCTGTTCGGAGTGAAGTACCTCGGCCTGCCGGGGATCATCGTGGTCCTCGCGATCCCGGCGCTGTGGATCTGGGGGATGCGCAAACCGTCGCTCAAGCGGCTGGGCTTCGAGATCCGCGCCTTCCTCACCGCCTACGCGCTGTACCTGTTCGCGGTGTTCCTGCCGCAGCAGAGCCTGCCGCGGCTGATCATGCCGCTGGCGCCGCTCGTGGCCGTCGACAGCATCACGCACCACAAGCACCTGAGGCGCCTCGCCCTGGTCTCGAGCATGGCCATCCAGGTGGCCGTCGCCGTGACGATGTGGCTCGTCGGGCCCCCGTGATCGGCGCGGGACGGGCATCCCGCGTTCCGGTCGCGAAGTGCGAGTGAATCGGCCGCGACGCCGCCTCTCGGCCTACGAGCGAGCGGCGAGGAAGCGCTTGGCGTAGTCGAGGTACTCGGCACCGATGCGGCGCTGCGCCTCGGCCCGGTCGATCTTCTCGGCACGGAGGTCGACGAGCGCGTCCCACCAGATGCTGCGCCCGATGGCGAACCCGACGAAGTCGTCGATCGGGGCCGCGGCGTCGAGCCACTTGTCGAGGTCCTCCTTCGAGGAGTGGCGGCCGAGCACGATGCACTTGGCCTCGCGCCCGTCGCGGACGGCGAGGTCGGCGACGGCCTGGGCGTCCTTCTCCGAGTCCATGCCCTCGACCTTCCAGATGGCCGGGTCGGCGCCGTGGTCCTGCAGGTACTCGATCGCACGGAGCGTCAGCTCCGGACGCATCTCGTCGTCGTAGCGGTGCTTGTCGCCGTCGACCTGGGCCAGGTCGGCGTCGGTGGCCGGCACGAGCAGCTCGATGATGAGCGGGCGGTGGTTCTCGCGGCACCAGGTCGACAGCTCGGCCATCTTCTCGGCCTGCTTCGAGCGGTCGGCGTCGTCGAACTCGGGGTTGTCGCGGATCAGCACCTTGGCGTGGTCGTTCTCGAAGAACAGGCCGTGCGTCTGCCAGTCGGGGTAGGCAAACTCGAACCAGTCCTTGCCGGAAGCCTCGAGGGGCATCGACAGGTTGATCAGCCCGTCGCTCCGCGCGGCGAGCTCGGCGACGGCCGCCCCGTACTGCTCGTCGACGAGGATGCCCGCCTGCACTCCGTCGGGGAGCTCCGCCGCCACGTCGACCAGACCCTGGTACACCGTCAGCTTGTCCTGGCTGATGCGCGCCGCCTCGGCCGGAGTGGGCGAAGCCGTCAGCTCGTAGAGATCGGTCTCGAGGGAGTCGCGGTGGTCGGAGGCGAGGATGAGGAGAGTGTTCGCAGTCATTCCTCCGTCATACTCGCGACGGCTTCGACTGCGTGGAGCCGGGGGACGTGACCCGGTCGCCGCGCCGTGTCGACGTCGGCCGGGTTCCACCGACCTCCGTCTTCCCCGAGAGACGTTGATGCGACGGCCGCGACCGTGGTGGAATTGCCGGACGTACCGGAGTGGATGCGTCACCGCCACTCTCCGATCGGGGCCCCCATGACCTACTCGCGCGACCGACCCTCCCGGCTTCGCAGGCTCGCCCTCGCCTCGGCCGCCGTCGCGACCCTCCTCGTCCTGTCCGCGTGCAGTGCCGCGGCCCCTCAGCCGAAGGTGACCACCATCCACAGCGAGAAGAACACCGCCGTCTTCCAGGGCGGCCTCTACCTCCAGAAGGACAGCATCGCCGCTCTCGCCGCCTCGAGACTCGCGGCGAGCGGCCAGAGCGCCGATGCGTCGGTCGCCGAGCAGATCGCCAAGGTGCCCGTCGCGATCTGGCTCGGCGACCAGTACGACGACACGCAGGTCGTCCGAAAGATCGAGCTGAACCTCGCGGCCGCGAAGAAGCAGGGCACGACGCCGACGTTCGTTCTCTACGCCATCCCGAACCGCGACTGCGGCGACTTCTCCGCGGGCGGCTTCACGGCCGAGAAATACCCGGGCTGGATCAAGGCCGTCACGGGTGCGCTCAAGGGTCACAAGGCGACCGTCATCCTCGAACCCGACTCGCTGGCCATGCTCAGCAACTGCGCCGACGAGGCCGCGGTGCGCATCCCCCTGATCCGCAATGCGGTGAAAGAGCTGTCGGCGGCCAAGGTGCCCGTCTATCTCGACGCCGGCAACTCGCACTGGGTGCAGCCGACCGTCATGGCCGACCGCCTCGAGAAGGCCGGCATCGAATACGCCCGCGGCTTCTTCACCAACGTCGCGAGCTATTACCCGCTCGACGACGAAGAGGCGTACGCCGGCAAGGTCTCGGCCCTGACCGGAGGCGCCCATTACGTGATCGACGTCTCCCGCAACGGCACCGGCTGGAAGGGCACCTGGTGCAACCCCGACGGGACCGGCCTGGGCGAGCATCCCCACGTCACCGACGGGTCGACGAAGCTCGACGCGATCCTCTGGGTCAAGTCGCCGGGGACGAGCGACGGCACCTGCAACGGCGGGCCCGCTGCCGGCCAGTGGTTCCCGCGGTACGCGAGCGATCTCGTGCGGAACCGGGTGCAGAGCTAGCCTCTCGCTGGGCCTCTGTCGCAAATCGCGAGTGTATCGTCGGCGCGCCCGTGCAGCCATGCGGGCTGTCGGGCGGGTGCGGCCCATTCGCTCGACATTTGCGGCGGGATCAACCGCGGGAGTAGCGCACGTCGGCCCCGGTCGAGCAGAGCACCGAGTCCGGGGGCGTGCCGGCGAGCATCCCGAGACCCGCGGCGGCCAGCAGGGTCTCGTCGAGTTCGAGCACGTCCGCCCGCTCCAGCACCCACGGCTCGTGCTCGAGCCGCCACCACGACGTCCGCCCGAGGTGGTGCGCGTGCACACCCCAGCGGCGGGTGAGGAAGGCCACGAGCGGATCCGAGGGCGAGGCGGGGCCGGATGCACGGACCCGGAGTCGCGCGGAGGCGCCGGCCGCGCCCTCCCCGGCGCCGCCCGGTCGCCGCGTCCGGTGGGCGATCTGCGGCCCGTACCGCCGCGACCCCGCCCGCGCGTAGGTGTACGGCAGGCCGATGCCGAGGCGTGCCGCGGCGATGGCGGGGAGGTGCTGCGTGTCGATCGAGCGGTAGGCGATCCCCTGCCGTCCGTCGGCGTCGACGGTGAGGATCTCGACGGTCACCTCCGTCATCGTCCCGAGCCTCCCGAGCGGCGGCAGCGGCGGGACCGTGCTGTCGGCGAAGACGTAACCGGTGAGGGCGACCCAGGCGGATCCGTCGTGGAGGTCGGGCGTGCATCCCCCGGGTACGAGATCGGCGACGAGGGCGGGGTCGACGCGCCAGTGCAGCAGCACGACGTCGCGCTGGCGGTGGAACGTGACCGGGCGGTGCGGCAGGGGCGGCGCAGTCGGCGAGGGGATGCGCTCGGGCGGCGCGGGCACGTCGGATGGGGGGCCGGGCTCGGTCACCACGAGGCACGCTCCTTCTCTTGCGCGACGACGGCCTCGCGATCGGACAGACCCCGGAGGCCGGCGAGCGGCTGAGCCATGCGGTGGTTGCGCGACAGCCGCTCCTCGTTGCGGTCGAGGAAGGCCCAGTACCCGGCCGTGAACGGGCAGGCGTCTTCGCCCAGCCGCTTCTTGGGCGAGAACCGGCAGCCGTGGCAGAAGTCCGTCATGCGGTCGATGTAGGCGCCGCCCGAGGCGTACGGCTTCGTCGCCACGATGCCGCCGTCGGCGTGCTGCGACATGCCGACGACGTTGGCCGGCATGACCCAGGGCGTGCCGTCGACGAACATGTCGATGAACCAGTCGTTGAGCTCTTTCGGGTCGTAGCCCCGCTGCAGCGCCCAGTTGCCGAGCACCATCAGCCGCTGGATGTGATGGGCCCAGCCGTGCTCGCTGACCCCGTCGATCGCGTGGTGCAGACAGTTCTCCTCGATGGCGGCGGGGTCGAGCTCCCAGAACGCCTGCGGCAGCGGCGTCGTGGCGGCGAGAGCGTTGTGACTCACCGCGTAGTCCTCGCCGAGGTACCAATAGAGGTGCCAGACCCAGTCGCGCCAGCCGGCGATCTGCCGGACGAAGCCCTCGACGCTCGGCAGGGGTGCGCCTCCGGAGGTGTACTCGGCGGCGACGCGCTCGACGACCACACGCGGATCGAGCAGCCCGAGGTTGAGCGGCGCGCTCAGCAGCGAGTGCGCCATCGTCCAGTCGCCGGTCAGCGTGGCGTCCTCGAAGGGGCCGAAGTCGCCGAGGCGCGACTCGACGAAGTCGTCCAGGGCGGCGTTCGCCTCGGCCTCGGTGACCGCGAACCGGCGGGGGCCGTCGCCTCCGACGAGCGTGACGCTGCCGTCGGCCTGCCAGCGGTCGAGGTCGTGCCGGACCTCCTCGTCGATGTCGTCCTCCGTCGGCCACCACGGCTCCGGCAGCCCGAGCGTCACGGCGTTCTTGGGCGGCGACGCCCGATTGTCGGGGTCGTAGTTCCAGTGACCGCCCGCGGGATGCTCGCCCTCCATCAGGAGTCCGGTGCGTTCGCGAGTGGCCCGGTAGAAATCCTCGAGCAGCAGTCTCGAACCGGGTTTCCTGGCATCGGCCCAGGCCCGGAACTCGTCCTCGGTCGTGACAAAACCTCGGCTGGGCAGGATGCTCGCCCCGACTCTGCGGACGTAGCGGCGGGCCGCCCACGAGGTGGGGTCGATCACTTCGAGGGAACGGGCATCCCCCGCTCTCGCCTCGAGCGCTTCGTCGTAGGTGTCGACGCGGAGGTACTCGACGCGATCGCCCAGCTCGCGCGCCCGGTGCCGGATGGCGCTGAGCAGGAGATGCGCCTTGGCCCGGTGGATCGGTCGCCCGGCGATCAGCGACTTCGCCTCGACGAGCAGGATCGGCCCGCCGTCGTCGAAGAGCGAGCCGAGCTGACCGGCGAAGAGCCAGCGAATGCGCGGGGTGTCGGCGTCGGCAGAGTCCATGCCCGACACGGTAGGCGCTCCGGCCCGTCCTGTTCGCCCTACCCTGGAGGCATGACCGTCGTCGCCATCGTCCTGTTCGTCCTCGCCGCCGTCGTCGTCGGGACGACCGTCGCGGCCACGAGCGGGATCCTCAAGCGCAACACGATCGCCGGCATCCGTATCCCCGCCCTGCTGTCGAGCGACGAGGCCTGGGAGAAGGGGCATCAGGCCGCACTGCTGCCCATCACTATCGGCGGGGTGATCGCGGTGGTCGGCGGGATCGTGCTGCTCGTGCATCCCGCGGGCGTGGTCGTGGTGTTGATCGCGACGATCATCCTCTTCGTCGCCCTGCTCTCGTGGGGTGTGCTGCAGGCGACGCGGACCGGGCTGGCCATCGCTCGACGTTCCCTCGACGAGTGATGTAGCGCGACTACTTGCGCGAGAGTAGTCCCGTGTGACAAGCTGACCGTCATGTCCAGCATCCGTCTCTTCATCCTCGACGCGTTCGCGCGCGAGGGCGAGATGCACGGGCACCAGTTGCGCCTTCTCGCCGAGAAGGAGCACGTCCACAACTGGACCGACATCACCGTCGGCGCCATCTACGGCGCCATCAAACGTCTGGCGGCCGACGGGCTGCTCGAGGTGGTGCGGACGGAGCGCGAGGGCAACTTCCCCGAGCGACACGTCTACGCCATCACCGACGCGGGCCTCGTCCAGCTCGCATCGATCCGCACGGCGGGCCTCGTCGAGGTCACCGTCAAGCCCGACCCGTTCGACCTCGCCCTGGCGCGCATCGACCCCGAACGCCTGGACGAGCTACCGGGTACCCTCCAGACGAGACGGGCCAGGCTGCTCGGTCTCCTCGACGAAAGCGTCGAGTCGTTCGAAGCAGCCCGTCCCCACCTGACCTACACCGAGTCGCGAGTGCTCTCGCACCGCCAGCACCGGATCCGCTCCGAGATCGAGTGGCTCGACAGCATCATCGCCGACCTGCCCGCGATCGTGGCCGACGAGACCGACCGTCTCCGAGCATCCTGACCCCCCTTCGCTTTCCCCCTCCACCCGAGATCCCGCAGCACGGCTGCGGCACGAAAGGCACCACGATGTCCTCCGCGACCGCCACCACCAAGGCACCCGCACCCGCTATCCCCAAAACCGCCTGGCGTGCACTGATCGTGCTGCTCATCGGCATGTTCATCGCGCTCCTCGACACGACGATCGTCAACGTCGCGCTGCCGACCATCCGGACCTCGCTGGACGCATCCGAGTCGACCCTCTCCTGGATCATCTCCGGCTACGCGCTGGCCTTCGGGCTCACGCTCATCCCCGCCGGCCGCATCGGCGACCGGATCGGGCACAAGTGGGTGTTCTTCACCGGAATCGCGCTGTTCACGGTCTCGAGCTTCGCCTGCGGCATCGCGCAGAGCGACGAGCAGCTCGTCATCTTCCGCGTGATCCAGGGTCTCGCCGGCGGCATCTACGTGCCCGCGGTGACGGCCTTCATCCAGCTGCTCTTCCCGCCGCAGGCCCGCGGCCGCGCGTTCGCCATCATGGGCGCCGTCATCGGCGTCTCCTCGGCCCTCGGACCGATCATCGGCGGCCTGCTGATCCAGGCGTTCGGCGACACGAACGGCTGGCGCCTCGTCTTCTACGTGAACCTCCCGATCGGCGTCGCGGCGCTCATCCTGGCTGCGATCTTCCTGCCGAAGCGCGACAAGTCCGCCCCGCGTCCGCCCGCCGGGCTCGACTGGATCGGCCTGCTGCTGGTCTCGGCCGGGCTCGTCGCCATCCTCGTGCCGCTCATCCAGGGGCAGAACGAGGGCTGGCCGCTGTGGACCTACATCACCATCGCGGCGGGCGTCGTCGTCATGGCGCTGTTCGCCCTGTGGGAAGTCCAGTACACGAAGCGCGGCAAGAGCGCCCTAGTGCCGCCGTCGCTGTTCAAGCACCCGTCGTTCACCGGTGGCGTGATCCTCGCCCTGGTCTACTTCGCGGCCTTCACCAGCATCTTCTTCACGATCTCGCTGCTCTGGCAGAGCGGTCTGCAGCACTCCGCCCTCGCCTCCGGTGCGGTCACGATCCCCTTCGCGGTCGGCAGCATCATCGGCTCGTCGCAGAGCAACCGCCTCTCGTCGCGCCTCGGCCGGAACGTCCTGATCATCGGTACGGCCCTCGTCGCCATCGCACTGATCTGGCTCTGGCTCCTGCTGTCGAACGTCGACGGGACCTCGCTCACGAGCTGGATGCTGCTCGCCCCGCTGTTCATCGGCGGCCTCGGCAACGGCCTGTTCATCGCGCCGAACGCCCAGTTCATCGTGGCGACCGTCGACCGTCGTGACGCCGGCTCCGGCTCGGCCGTCATCGCGGCCATCCAGCGCATCGGTTCGGCTGTCGGCATCGCCGTGATCGGCAGCGTCCTGTTCGGCACCCTCACCATCGCGAAGGCACCCGCGCCGACCTCGAACACCCCGGCCGCCATCGCCGCGGTCAAGAAGGCCGCGCTCGACAACGTCGCGACCGGCTTCACCAACGCATCGGCGCACGCCATGCTCGTGAGTGCGATCTTCGCGGTCGTCGCGTTCGCCCTCGTGTTCGCGCTGCCGAAGCGCGTGGCGCAGTTCGGTGGCGGAGCGCCTGCGGGTGGTGGGGCTGCTGGTGGTGGGGCTGGTGCTGCTGGTGCTGCTGGTGCCGGTGCCGGTGCCGGTGCTAGTCCTGCTGGCGGTAGTGCTGGCCAGGCTGGGGCTGCTGATGGTGCGGGTGCCACGAACGGCGGGGCTGACGGGCACGCTGCTCCGGCGGCGGTCGGCGCTCCGGCGGATGGTGGGGCCTCGGCTCCGGTCGGTGCGGGCTCGGCGAGTGCGGGGCAGCACGCGGGCGCGGGCTCCGCGGGTGCGGGACAGCACGCGGGTGTTGCCCCGGCTCCGGTGGGGGCGGGTTCCGCGGGTGCGGGACAGCACGCGGCCGGCGAGGACTCGAGCGCGCAGGCGGCGGCCAGTACGACGGCGGCGGGAGCAACGGGGCACGGGTCGCATGCGGCGGACCCCGCGCATCCCGCGGTCCCGGTTCACAGTGCCCACGGGGCGCACGCCGCGACGACCACGCATGGCAGTCATGCGGCCGACGTGGAGCCCGATCAGGCGCCGCAGCACGACTAGGCGCAGCGCGTTGCAGTAGGACCACAGGCGAGGGGCCGGGCGGATGCTCGGCCCCTTCGTCGTGCGGGAGGTGCTGTCTCGGACGCCCCGTTCAGCAGGGCATCGCGTTTTACGCGAGGCATCGCGCCGCGACCCGATGCCTTGCGTGAATCCCGATGCCTTGCGCCGGGGCTCGTGCGCCGCGGCTCGTGCGCCGCGGGGGCGATTGCCGCTTGCGAGGAACCTGGCGGAGGAGTTCCTCGGGAATGCGTACTGCTTCGGGGAATCTCCTCGGATGGCTACCGTTCGGCGACCGAAGTCCTCAGTTGTCGTGAGGATTTCCTCGTGAAACGGGGCTGCGAGCCGCCCCCGCATACGCAAGACGCCCCGCTCACGTAAGACGCCCGGTTTCACGGATGTCGCCCCGGCACGGCAGGGCGACTTCCGTGAAACGGGGCGCTTTCCGCTGCGTCAGCGCGAACCCGCAGGCGCGGCGTCAGCGCGAAAACCGCAGGCGCAGCGTCAGCTACCGATGCGCACGAAGTGGTGCGGAGCCGACCAGATCGGCCGAACGGTGATCACGCCGCCGGGCTTGGGGGCGTCCATGATCATCCCGTTGCCGGCATAGAAGCCGTCGTGATCGTCGGTGTTGAACACGACCAGGTCGCCGGGAACGGCTTCGGACTCGGGGATCGTCGTGCCCAGGGCGTCCTGCGACGGAACGTAGTGGGGCAGCGAGATGCCGTACTGGGCGTAGACGAACATGATGAAGCCCGAGCAGTCGAAGGCCGACGGGTCGGCGCCGCCGTGCACGTACGGGGTGCCGAGGTACTGCAGCGCCGTCTGGAACACGGCGGCCCGGTCGAGCGGCGTGTGCGAGTAGAGGGGGTTGGCCAGGTAGTCGGCGGCGGTCGGACCGGTGTAGGTCGTGTTCGCCTGCGCCTTGCGGTTGGCGATGACCTGCTGTTCGTAGTCGAGCACCGAGGTGGCTCCGTACGCGTCGCGGCCGGCCTCGGCGTTCGTGATATCGGAGGAGACGTTCACCCGCTGACCGCTCGTGCTGGTCGTCGTGAACTCCGCGCCGGTGTTGCCGGCAGCGTAGGCGGCGCCCTGCGAGTGCTCGAGAACGGGCAGAACCGAGGTCGCGAGGATGCCCGCCACGACGGTGACGATGGTGACACGACGCACGACCGCACCCAGTCGCGCCGGGCGCGGAGCCGACGTGGCCGCGCGCGAGGCGGGACCCGAGCTGCGGAGTGCCCGCGTGGAGGCGAGGGCGCGACGACGGGCCGCGGCGGCGTCGCCGGAGTGCGCGAGGCGGTGGGTCTCTCCGGGGGTGGCGGGAACGAAGGTCTGGCGACGGCCGGCCACGGACGGCCCGAACGCGGACGACGACGGGCTGCCCACGAACTTCTCCGTGACCAGAGCGGCAGGGAAGTCGATGGCGGGAGCGGCGACGACGGCGGGGACATCAGCAGCAGGCACAGAGGCAGCAGCCGCAGAGGCAGCAGGCACAGAGGCAGCAGGCACAGCAGGCGCGGTGGCCGCAGCCGCAGAGGCAGCCGGCTCCGAGACGGACGGGGCCGAGACGGACGGCGTCACGACCGCAGCGGGCCGCGACACCGCGACGGGCGGCGACATCGGAGCGACGGGCGAACTGGGCGCGAGCGGCGAACCGGGCAGCACGGGCGAGGTGGGGGCGACGGCGGCCTCACGGGCGGCAGCGGCCTCGCGAGCAGCCCGAGCGGCACGGCGCGGGCTCACAGCGGCGTCGAGCACCGGGCCGGCGGGAGTCGAGGTGCGGTCGGACGCGACACCGGCGACCGATGCGGCCTGACCAGCGCCGACGGCACGCTGACCAGCGACGGCAGCACGCTCGCCAGCAACGGCGTCACGCTCGCCGGCGACCGCAGCACGGCGACCACGGAGCCGCGTCGAGTCGACGTCTACCGGGGTCTCGGAACGGAGGGCCAAGGAGTCGGGAGTCGGGTCGGTCGAGCGCATCGCGTTCCACCCTAAGGGCATGACGGGTGATCGGCCAAGCGCTTCCGGGTGACTCGAACCGGAGTGACGAGAACGGGGGATGCCCGTTCCCGTCACCCGGGGTACGTCGTTCAGGTTCGAGCCCAAGGGCCCGGAAACATCAGACGCGGGCGGGGAGACCGGGGTACATCGCCTCGATCGGACCCGAGAGCCCGGCCTTGACGTCGATGCTGGTCTGGTCGGCCAGCACCTCGTGGTCGCCGCGCTCGAGCCCGTCATAGGCGTCGCGGACGACGTCGGACGCCTGGCCCATCGGTGCGTCGATCCCCTCGGTCATCGGAGTCGCCGTGTAGCCGAGGTGCAGCCCGAGGACCTGCGTGCCCTGGGGTGCGAGCTCGAGACGGAACGAGTTCGTGGCCGACCAGAACGCGGCCTTCGTCGCCGAGTAGACGCCGCTGATCCCGATCCAGCTCAGAGCCGAGTGAACGTCGATCAGGGCGCCGCCGCCGTTGGCGCCGAGGACGGGCGCGAAGGCGCGGACCACCTGGACGGCGCCGAAGAAGTTCGTCTCGAAGAGAGCGCGAACCGCCTCGAGGGGGCTGGTCAGCAGCGAGTTCTCCTCGCGGTTGGAGACGCCGGCGTTGTTGACGACGACCGTCACGTCGGAGGCGGCTGCGGCTGCCGCGGCGACGGACTCCGGCGAGGTCACGTCGAGGGCGAGGGAGACGATGCGGCTGTCCTCCCAGTCGCGGGGCGTGCGGGCGGTGGCGTAGACCTTGGAAGCCCCGCGGGAGAGGGCCTGGGCGACGAACTCCTCCCCGAGGCCTCCGTTCGCTCCGGTGACCAGGACGACGGCGCCTTCGAGTGACTGCGACATGAGCTTCTTCTTTCGTGAGGGTGTGGGCTACTGACTTGTTTTATGCAACTCAGCCGAGCCGAGAACATTCCCGCGCCCCTGCGAAGACGCCTAGCGGATCGGCGTGGGGTACTGGGCGGTCCGCTCGAACCGCACGTCGTCGACGGCGAGGGGGCGTGCATCCCCGTCGACGAAACCGACCGACACCGGGCCCCCGTCAGGGCTGCGCCTCACGACCGTCGGGCCGTCCCGCCGCGGTTCGTGCTCGTCGCCCCACTGCTGGAGCGCCGCCAGGACCACCTTCAGATCGAGCCCGGCCCGGGTCGCGTGGTAGCTCCACCGCGACCGGGATCCGGCCTCGCGATACGGCTGCTTCTCGAGGACCCCGCCCTCGACGAGACGCTCGAGGCGGTCGGTCAGCACGTTCGTGGCGATGCCGAGGCGCTGCTGGACCCCGCTGAACCGCGTCGATCCGAAGAGGAGGATCTCGCGGAGGATCAGGAAGCTCCACCGGTCGCCGACGATCGCCACGGCCCGCTCGATGGAGCAGTACGGGGCGACGGGACCGGGGAGGGCGGCGGACGCAGGCATGAGCGAAGTGTACGTCTGCGTTGTCGAAGCGAAGTCAGCATCCCCGGCCACAGCGAGGTGGGATGCCCGACCCGACCCTCGACGGAGCAGCCGCTATCGCCCCTGCCGCTTCTTGAACGGCTTCGGCTCGCCCTTCACGACGGGCGCACGCCCCTGCCCCTTCGACGCCTTGGCCTTGCCGCCGGCCGGTCGAGGAGGGGCGGGCGGAGGTGTGGACGGCTGTGCGAGCTCCTCCCGGGCATCCCGCAGCGCCTGCTCTCCGGTCTTGGTCAGGCGCGTCTCGCCGCCGTCGGTCACGAACAGCGCCTTGCCGTACTGGAGCTCGACGGCCGCCAGCGACGAGTTCAGCTTTTGCCGGGAGATCTCGAGCTTCTGCGCGGCGCGGAGGAAGTGCAGCTCGTCGGCCGCGACCACGAAGTGGCGGAGATGGCTGACCTTGATCAGTGACGCGTTCGACATGTTTGTCCTGACAAAGTGGAGGCGAAAACGAAGTAAGTTGGAGCGATGACGACGACGCCGGAATCCGCACCCCTCGCAGAGCCGCTCCTCCACACGGAGGAGCCCAGGCCGAAGGCCGCAGTCGACCCGGGGGCACTCGGGCTCGGGGCCTTCGCCCTCACGACGTTCGTGCTGAGCGTAGCGAACGCCGGCTGGATCCCGGGCGCCGGTGCCGTCCTCGGCCTCGCCCTGTTCTACGGCGGCGTCGCCCAGTTCGCGGCCGGCATCTGGGAGTTCGCGAACAAGAACACCTTCGGTGCCACGGCCTTCTGCTCGTTCGGCGCCTTCTGGATGTCGTTCTGGTACCTCGAGGTCGCGACTCCCCCGGCCGCGATCGGCACGCACGGCGTCGGCGTCTTCCTTCTGGCGTGGGGCATCTTCACCCTCTACATGTGCGTCGCCTCGTTCAACACGAACGGCTCGATCTTCGCCGTGTTCGTGGCTCTGACGCTCACGTTCTTCGCCCTCGCCTTCGGCGCCCTGAACGACTCGACGACGCTGACCCACCTCGGTGGTTACCTCGGCGTCGCGACCGCCATCATCGCCTGGTACGGCTCGTTCGCCGTGGTCTTCAACTCGACCGCGGGGCGATCCGTGCTGCCGGTCTGGGCCCGCAAGTAACCCGCCTCCGGCTGGCGAGACGGGGGATGCCCGGGTGAACTCCGACGAAGCGCTCGACTTCTGCGCGAATCTGCCCTCGGCCGAGCTGACCCATCCGTTCGGCTTCGAGACCGCCGTCTTCAAAGTGCGCGGCAAGGTCTTCGCGATCGCCCCGCTCGACGGCGAGGTGGCCGCGATCACCCTCAAGGCGCATCCCGACGACGTCACCGAACTGGTGCGCGAGCACGACGCGATCACCCGCGGCTACCACATGAACAAGAAGCACTGGATCACGGTCGTCCTCGACGGCAGCCTGCCGGAGGGGCTCGAGGAGGCGATCGTCACCGAGTCCTATCGACTCGTGATCGCCGGGTTGCTGAGGGCGCAGCGGCCGGTGGTCTGAGCCGGGTGGTCTAAGCCGGGCGGCCTGAGCCGGTCGGCCTGTGCCGGGCGGGCTGTGCCGGGCGGCCTGTGCCGGGCGGGCTGTGCCGGGCGGGCTGTGCCGAACGGCTCGTGTTATTGGGCGGTGCCCGCCGGGTTGGCCTTGGCGCTGCCGTCGGTCGCAGGGACACCGCCGGTCTGCACCGGCACCCCGTCGACCGCCGCGCCGTACTCGGGCGTGTACGTCTGACTGTGCCGGAACGTGTCCACGAACTGCTGGAGTCGCGGGTCGGTGGCGCTGGTCACCTGGAGCTGGTGGCCCCAGGCGGTGATCACGATCGGTGTCGGCAGGTCGTTCTTCGCCCAGGGCGTGAGGTCGACGTAGCGATTCGCCTGGCCGGTGACGCCCTGCTCGGCCTCGGGGATCATCGTCTGCTTGGTCACGAACGCCGTCAACGTCTTCACGTCGGCAGCGGGGAGGTCGGGGTCGTAGGTGATCCAGACGGCTCCGTGCTCGAGGTTGTGCACGGCACGCTCGGTCGGGACCGGCTTCGTGTAGACGCCCGCGTTCATCCAGATCGCATTGTGAGGCCCACCGACCGGGGGAAGGATGCTGTAGTCGACCGGACCGGCGACGTGATCGTGCTGCAGGGCGCCGGTGTGATCGGCCCCGTCGCCGGGCCAGCCCGTGGTATCCCAGGCCAGGACCCCGGGGATGCCCGAGGTGTCGGCAACCGTGGTCGTCGCGGACTGCGTCGTCGTCGACGCGCCCCCGACCGCCGCCGGGACGATCTGCGCCGAGGTCGTCTTCGGGGAGTGTTTGATGAGCTGCCCCCCGCCGCCGATGTTCAGCGCAATGATCACCGCAACGATCACCGTGGCAGCCGCGGCGGCCAGGATCGTGATCAGGCGTCGGCGCTGCTGGGCCTCTTCCTTGCGCCGGTACTCCTCGATCTTCAGCCGGCGCTTCTCCAGCGCCGCGGCCTTCGAGCCGGGCTTGGGAGTGGCGGGCCCGGAGTCGCCGGGCGGGGTCTTCGAGTTGGACGGCACGGAAGACGACGGTAGTCGACCTGACTGACCCCCGTGTCCGGCCCGTCCCGTCGCGAGCCCGCGCCGACCGCGGTTCCCCGCTAACGTCGGGGCATGCGACCCGCCCACCTGCAGCCCCGGCTGCTGCTGCTCGTGGCGCTCGGGGGCGCTGCCGGGACCGCTCTGCGGGAGGGCCTGTCGCTCGCCTTCCCCGCTCCGCACGGCACGTTCCCCGTCACCGTCTTCGTCATCAACCTCGTCGGCTCGTTCGCGCTCGGGCTGCTCCTCGAGCGGCTCGCCCGGCGAGGGCCCGACGAGGGCGGTCGACGCACCACGCGCCTCCTCGTCGGAACCGGGGTGATCGGCGGCTTCACCACCTACAGTGCACTCGCGACGAGCACGGCTCAACTGCTGACCGCTGCTCCCCTGGTCGGTGTCGCCTATGCGCTCGCCACGGTCGTCCTCGGGTTCGGGGCGGCGCTCGGCGGAGTGCTGCTGGCCGCACGCGTGCGTCGCGGGGACGCGGGGCACCGATCGTGACGGGACCACTCGTCTGGGCGGGCATCGTCGTGGCGGGCGGGCTCGGCTCGGCGCTGCGCTTCTTCGTGGACGGTGTCGTGAAAGGGAGGCTGCGCATCCCCCGTTCCGCTCCTCTGCCTCTCGCGACGTCGGTGATCAACGCCACCGGGTCGTTCGGGCTCGGACTGCTGACCGGTCTGGCCGCCGGTGCCGGGCTCTCGAACGACTGGGTGCTGGTGCTGGGCGGCGGGCTGATGGGCGGCTACACGACGTTCAGCACGGCGAGCGTCGAGACGGTGCGGTTGGCGCTCGAGGGCAGGGTCCGTGCATCCCTTGTCACCGGCCTGGGGATGCTCGTGGTCGCGGTCGCGGCGGCTTCCCTTGGCCTGTGGCTGGGCAGCTCCCTCTGACGCCGCCCGCACTCTTCTCCGTCTTCTCCCTTTCGCAAATGTCGAGCGATTCGGGCGACACGGCGTCGGCACCCCCGGATTGACGGGGTCGCCCCGGCGAATCGCTCGCGATTTGCGACAGTGGCGAGAGAGAGGGGCTCGGAGGGGCCTCAGGCGGCGAGCAGCGCGGCGACCGCGGCCACGACGACCGCGCGCCTCCGGGCCTCGTCGTGCTCGGCAGTCAGGGCCTTGAGTTCGGGCTCGGCCGACGCCCAGACGCCGGTGAGGGCGAGCAGGAGCGTCAGCAGGTCGATGGCCGCGAACGACGTGGGCACGATCCCGGCCTCCTGCGCCTGCTCGAGCGCCTCGACCTTGTGCTCCATGCTGGCGGTGATCGCGGCGATGAGCCCAGTGGACGTCGACCGTTCGAGGCGGTGCCAGCTCGCGATCCGCTGGATCTCCGGGTAGGTCCGGTACCCGTCGAACAGGCGCCCGGCGTACTCCGGCAGGTCGTCGACGGTGATCGGCACGTCGTTCATCGTCCGCGCCACGATCTCGTCGAAGACCGCGTCGAACAGGTCGTCCTTGCTGCCGAAGTACGTGTAGACGAGGCCCGCGCTGACCCCGGCGGCCTGGGCGATCCGATCGACCCGGGCGCCGGCGATGCCGTAGGCGGCGAACTCCGAGGTCGCCGCCTCGAGCAGCAGACGGCGTTTGGCCTCGGGATCCCTGGTGCGCATGGCGTCCATCCTACCGGCGCTATTGAGTGGACATTCATTTGACAGCGAGACGGCGGGATGCTCTACTCGTGTTATTGAATGAGTGTTCATTTAGGAGGACATCATGACCGCATCCCCATCCACCGTCACGGCCGGCTCCGAGTCGTCCGCCGCCGGCTCCGTCTGGTTCGTGACCGGCTCGTCGCGGGGGCTCGGACGCTCCCTCGCCGAGGCCGCTCTGGCCGCCGGACATCGCGTCGCGGCGACGGCTCGCGACCCGCGCACGCTCGACGATCTCGTGGCCGCGCATCCCGACCGCGTTCTCGCCCTCGCCCTGGACGTGACCGACGACGCCGCCGCGCAGGCCGCCGTCGCCGCAACCCTCGAGCGGTTCGGCCGCATCGACGTGCTGGTGAACAACGCCGGGTACGCCGACCTCGGCAGCGTCGAAGACACGACGCTCGAGTCGTTCCGTCGGCAGATCGACACGAACCTGTTCGGCGTGATCACGGTCACGAAGGCCGTCCTGCCGCTCCTGCGTCGGCAGGGCTCGGGGCGGATCATCCAGATCTCCTCGGTCGGCGGGCGCTCCTCCACTCCCGGGCTCAGCGCCTACCAGTCGGCGAAGTGGGCCGTCGGCGGGTTCACCGAGGTGCTGGCCAAGGAGATCGCTCCCCTCGGGCTGTTCGCCACCGCCATCGAGCCCGGCGGCATGCGGACCGACTGGGCCGGCTCGTCGATGACACTCGCCCCGGTCACGCCCGGCTACGAGGAGACGGTCGGCGCGATGGCCGTGCTGCACGACGGGGAGTCCCTCGCCGCGAGCGACCCCGCGAAAGTGGCGCAGCTCGTGCTGACGGTGGCGTCCCTCGAGAACCCGCCGGTGCGCCTGCTGTCGGGGAGCGACGCCGTGCTCTACTCCGGGATGAACGCCGAGGCGCTGGCCGCGTCGGACGCCGCCTGGCGCGACCTCAGCGTGTCGACGGACGCCGACGACGCGACGGCCGAACACCTCGACCCGCTGGGCGCCGGCCGGGAGGCGTGAGGGCGTGCGGGCCGGCGTCTCGGACGGCGTCGGCCCGTGCATCCCACGGCCCCGGGGGTTCACCGGTCTGCAGGACGGCCGCTCCCGCCGCCCCGAAACACTGCCGATACAAAGCGCTGGCAGACTGCGCAGCATGGCAATCATCCTCGGCGACCACCAGTACGGGAAGGCGGAGTCGCGCCTCGTGCGCATCTACCGCGACCAGCCCCGGCACGAGATCCACGACATCAACGTCTCGACGGCCCTGCGCGGACCGTGGGACGCCGCCTACCTCGAGGGCGACCAGTCGAACGTGCTGCCCACCGACACGCAGAAGAACACGGCGTACGCGTTCGCGAAGTCGAAGGGCGTCGAGTCCATCGAGTCGTTCGGACTCGACCTGGCGCGGCACTTCGTCGGCGACGTCGATCCCGTCGAGGGTGCTCGCATCGAGATCGAGGAGTACGCCTGGGAGCGCGCGATCGTCGACGGCAGCGAGCACGACCACACCTGGCTCCGGAAGGGGCAGGAGGTGCGCACCGCCGCGATCACCGTCGACCAGACCGGCGAGTACGTGATCGGCGGGCTCAAAGACCTGGTGCTGCTGAAGTCGACCGGGTCGGAGTTCTTCGGCTTCTTGAAGGACGAGTTCACGACCCTGCCCGAGACCCACGACCGCGTCATGGCCACCGCCCTCGAGGCCAAGTGGCGCTTCTCGACGACCGACGTCGACTGGGAGGCCGTCTACGTCGAGGTCAAGAAGCTGATGGTAAAGGAGTTCGCGACGCTGCAGTCGCTCGCCCTCCAGCAGACGCTGTGGCACATGGGCACCGCTGTGCTGGAAGCGATCCCGTCGATCTGCGAGGTACGGCTCAAGGCCCCGAACAAGCACCACTTCGACTACGACATCGGCCGCTTCGGCATCGAGAACAAGGGCGAGGTCTTCTGGGCCGCCGACCGGCCGTACGGGCTGATCGAGGCAGCGCTGATCCGCGACGACGCGCCGCCGGCGAACGAAGCGTGGCGCGCTGCGGCGGGGCTGGCGTGAGGGGGGTGGGTGAGGTGACGGGTTCGGGTGCTTCTGCTTCTGCTTCTGCTTCTGCTTCTGCTTCTGCTTCTGCGGATGCCGGCTTCCTGGCGCAGGCGATCGCGCTGGCCGTCGACAACGTGGGTGACGGCGGCGGACCCTTCGGTGCGCTCATCGTCCGTGACGGCGTGGTCGTCGCGACCGGGCAGAACCGCGTGACGCGCGACCTCGATCCGACCGCGCACGCCGAGGTGGTCGCGATCCGTGCGGCCTGCCAGGTCGAGGGCTCCTTCTCGCTGGCCGGCGCCGTGCTCTACACCTCGTGCGAGCCGTGCCCGCTGTGCCTGTCGGCCGCTCTCTGGTCGCGGGTCGACCGGGTCGTGTTCGCTGCCGACCGGCACGATGCCGCCCGCGGAGGCTTCGACGACCTCGAGTTCTACGAGCTGTTCGCGCGCGACCGCTCGACCTGGGAGCTCCCCGTCGACACCCTGCGCCCGTCCGACGCGTCGGCCCCGTTCGACGCGTGGCTGGCCGCGGAGGCGCGGACGGACTACTAGCGGTCACCGGCGCAAATCGCGAGCGATTCGGGCCGCGCGCCCATCCGAGGCCCGCAACCGCGGGGGCGGTGCGGCGGATCGCTCGACATTTGCGACCAGGGGCAAAGGGCAGGGCAGGCAGGGCAAGCGGGGGATGCCCGGCTCAGCTCCCGCGGTACGTCGAGTACGCGAAGGGGCTGAGCAGGAGCGGCACGTGATAGTGCGCGGCGGCGTCGGCCAGATCGAAGTCGAGCGTCACCCGGGGGTAGAAGGTCGGCGTCGAGGTCCGCGCGAAGTACGTGCCGGTGTCGAAGACGAGGCGGTAGGCGCCCACGGGGAGCGTCTCGGGGCCGAGCTCGGGGACACGTCCGTCGGAGTTGGTGGTGCCGGTGCCGAGGACGGTGCCCCGGGCATCCTGCAGCTCGACCGAGACCGCGACCGCGGGGCGACCGGCAGCCGCGTCGAGGACGTGAGTGGTGACGTGGCTCATGCGGAGGCCCCCGTCTCGGAGACCCCCGCGACCCCGGCCGCAGCCGCCGGCCCGTACAGCTTCTCGAGGCGGAGCAGAGCGATGTCGCGAAGCTCCTGCCCGACGAGCTCGAGTTCGGAGGCGTCGTCGAGCACGAGTCGCCGGTCGAGCTCGGCGACGATCTCGGCCCGCGAACGCCCCGCGGCGCGGATGAGGAACACCCGCCCGAACCGCTTCTCATAAGTGGCGTTGCCCTCGGCGAGCGCCTTGGCCAGGTGCTGGTCTTCGACGTCGGGCGCCTGCTGCTCGGCGGTGCTGAACGCCTGGGCCTGCCCCTGGCCGACGGGCCTCTCGCCGATCCGGGGATGCGAGGCCAGGGCTTCGTCGATCTCCTCCGGGCTGAGCGGGGTGGCCGCGTCGTGAGACTTCTGCCGCAGCGACTCGAACGAGTCGAAGGGGGCGGCCGATGCGACCTCGTCCACCCAGCGCTGGACGTGGAGGCTGGCGGCGAGGCCCTCGCGGAGGTCGGAGTCGGTGACGTCGATCATGCGGTTCACCCTACCGAGCGGCCCTGCGCCCCGACGCGGTTCGACTGCCGAGGCGCTAGACAGGAGGCATGATTCTCGCGGGGCTCGTCCTGGCCGCCGGCGCCGGCAGCCGGTACGGCCGACCCAAGGCGCTGGTGCGCGACGCCGGCGGCGTGCCGTGGGTGGCGTCCGCCGTCGCACTGCTCGAGAGCGTGGGATGCACGCAGGTCACCGTCGTCCTCGGCGCCTCCGCCGTCGAGGCACGCGAGCTCGTCCCCGCCGACGCGCACGTGGTCGAGGCCGTCGACTGGCACTCCGGCATGGCCGCCTCCCTGCGCGCGGGGCTGGCCGCAGTGGCCTCCGCGGAACCCGCCGCGGACGCCGTGCTCCTCACCCTCGTCGACCTGCCGGGCCTGCCGGCGGCGGTGGGGGCGCGGGTGGTCGGGTCGGGGACGCTGGAGTCGGCCGCTCAAGGCGTCAGCGGCCCGGGCGTGCCTGCCGGACTCAGGAGCGCGCTGCGTCAGGCGGTGTTCGAGGGGCGGCCCGGGCATCCCACGCTCATCGGTCGCAACCACTGGCCGGCGCTTGTGGCGTCGCTCACCGGCGATCGCGGGGCGAGGCCGTATCTCGTGGCGCACGGGGCGGTCGAGGTGGAGTGCGGCGACCTCTGGCACGGGGCGGATGTGGATGTGTCGCCCGGCTGAGTGAGATCCACCACAACCCTCTTCGGGATACGATATATAAATGAGCAAATCCGATCCCGGAGAAATCAATGATCCAGAGCGCAGACGGCGGAGGATCGACAGCGTCCACGTCCGCTGCGCCGCCGCGCTGGCATTGGGCCTGCTGTCACTCTGGCTCGTCATCGAGGAACGCAAGCTGTCGCTCATCCCCCTCATGCTCGGGCTCTCGCTGATCATGCGGGGCAAGGCCGCGCAGACCAGGCATGCACCGCCGATCACGTTCCTTCTGCTGGTTCCGATCATCGTCGCGATCGTCGTGCTGTTCATCGCGCGCCGCTGAGGGGCGGCGAGGCCTCCAGAGGGCTGGCGACGGCCGGGGTAGGGCGCGAGCGCGGCGAGGCGACACACGCCCGAAACACGCATGAGGTTGACTCGACGGCACCATGGACCTCATCAGCGTGCGCGAGATCCGGATGCCGCGCGACCGGAGCGAGATCGTCTTCGCGCCGGGCGAGCAGCCCCTCGGCGGCGGCACCTGGCTCTTCTCCGAACGGCAGCCCGGGCTCACCGGTCTCGTCGATCTGACCGCACTCGGCTGGGAGCCCCTGACGGTCACGGCGGAGACCCTCACGATCGCAGCGACCTGCACGATCCGGGACCTCACGCTCCTGCCCGCGCAGGCGGGGTGGCACGCGCATCCCCTGCTCTCTCTCTGCGCGAACTCGCTGCTGGCCTCGTTCAAGATATGGAACGTCGCGACCGTCGGCGGCAACGTCGCCACCGCCCTCCCCGCCGGCGCCATGACCTCGCTGATGGCTGCCCTCGACGCGACCGCCGTGATCTGGGGGCCGGAAGGCGAGGCGCGCACGATGCCCGTGGCGACGTTCGTCCGAGGCGTCCGCCAGACCGACCTCCGACCCGGCGAAGTGCTGCGCGCCCTCGAGGTGCCGGTCGCCAGCCTCTCGTCCCAGTTCGCGTTCCGCCGCATCGCGCTGTCGAACCTCGGGCGTTCCGGCGCCCTCGTCATCGGCCGCGTCGATCCGAGCGGCGAGCACGTCTACACGGTCACCGCCGCCACGCCGGCGCCCGTCCAGTTCCGCTTCGACGAAGCCCCCTCGGCAGCCGCACTAAAGCATGCCTTCGACGGCATACAGGAGTGGTACGACGACCCGCACGGAGCCCCGGACTGGCGGCGCGCGGTGTCGACCCTGTTCGGCGAGGAGATCCGGGGCGAGCTCGAAGGGAGCGCCGCATGAAGTTCGAGGTCAACGGCGAGACCGTCGAGACCGCCGTCGCCCCGGGACAGGTGCTGCGCACGCTGCTCCGCGAGCACGACCACTTCGAGGTGAAGAAGGGCTGCGACGCCGGCGACTGCGGGGCCTGCTCCGTCCTGGTCGACGGTCAGCCCGTCCACTCCTGCATCTACCCGGCACACCGACTCGAGGGCACGCAGGTGACCACGGTCCGCGGTCTCGGCACCCCCGAGCATCCGCACCCGATGCAGCAGGCCTTCTCGGACGCCGCGGGCCTCCAGTGCGGCTTCTGCACCGCCGGCATGGTGGTCACCGCTTCGACCTTCACCGAGGAGGACAAGGACGACCTCCCCCGCCTCCTGAAGGGCAACCTCTGCCGCTGCACCGGCTACCGCTCGATCCGCGACGCGATCTGCGGCGTGACCAACACGGAGACGCCGGCAGCGGGCGAAGCAGCCGGGCGGTCCGTCAAGGCACCCGCGGGGATGCGCGTGGTGACCGGTCGCGAGGAGTACACGCTCGACTTCCGCACCCCCACCAAGCTGCTCCACCTCGCCGTGCTGAAGAGCCCGTATGCCTCGGCGCGCATCCTCTCGATCGACGCGACCGCCGCTCGGGCGGCCGACGGCGTGCACGCCGTCTTCACCCACGAGGACGTTCCCGACCTGCTGTTCTCCACCGGGCGGCACGAGGACCGCAACGACGACCCCGACGACACCCGGATCCTCGACACCGTGATGCGGTTCCGAGGTCAGCGCGTCGCAGCGGTCGTGGCCGACTCGGTCCGGCTGGCCGAACTCGCGCTCGCGCTGATCGAGGTCGAGTACGAGGAGCTGCCCGCCGTCTTCGACCCGGCTCTCGCCCGCGAGCCCGGCGCACCCCTCCTGCATGGCGAGAAAGGGCCCGAGTCGCGCATCTCCGAGCCGGGCCGCAACGTCGTCGCGCAGATGCACGGCGAGACCGGCGACGTCGACGCGGCCCTGGCGGCCAGCGCAGCCACGGTGGAGGGCACCTGGCAGACGCAGCGCGTCAACCACGCCGCGCTCGAGACCCACGCCGCCCGCGCTTGGCTCGACGACGACGGCCGGCTCGTGGTCCGCACCTCGACGCAGGTGCCCTTCCTCGTGCGGAGCGAGCTCTGCCACATCTTCGGCCTTCCCGAAGATCGGGTGCGGGTGTTCGCCGCGCGAGTGGGTGGTGGCTTCGGGGGCAAGCAGGAGCTGCTGACCGAAGACCTCGTCACCCTCGCCGTCCTGAAGCTCGGCCGGCCCGTGCAGTACGAGTTCACCCGCGAGGACGAGTTCACCATCGCGCCACCTCGGCACCCGATGCGCGTCGGCGTCCGCGTCGGAGCCACTGCGGATGGCGTCCTCACCGCTCTCGCCGTCGACGAGCTGATGGACACCGGCGCCTACGGCAACCACGGCGTCGGCGTGATGTTCCACAGCGTGCACGAGTCGATCAGCGTCTACAACGCCCCGAACAAGCGGGTGGATGCCGAGTCCGTCTACACGAACAACCTCCCGTCGGGCGCCTTCCGTGGCTACGGCCTCGGGCAGGTGATCTTCGCGGTCGAGAGCGCCCTCGACGAACTCGCGCGGAAGCTCGGCATCGACCCGTTCGAGTTCCGCCGCCGCAACGTCGTGAAGCCCGGTGATGCGATGGTCGTCGTCGATCCGCACGAGGAGTCGGACCTGATCTACGGCAGCTACGGGCTCGACCAGTGCCTCGACCTGGTCGAGACCGCGCTGAAGTCACCGCCGCCCGCGAGCCTCGACGGCCCGCTCGGCACCCCCGTGCCCCCGGTCGGCGAGCAGTGGGCCTTCGGCACCGGCATGGCGCTGGCGATGATCGCGTCCATCCCCCCGCGAGGGCACTTCGCCGACACCACCGTCGGACTCGAGGTGGACGGCAGCTACTCGATCGGCGTCGGAACGGCCGAGTTCGGCAACGGCACGACCACCGTGCACGGTCAGCTCGTCGCCACCGTCCTCGGTACGACCACGGACCGCATCACGATCCGGCAGTCGGACACCGACGTCGCGCGCTACGACACCGGGGCCTACGGGTCCGCCGGGGTCGTCGTTGCGGGGAAGGCGCTGCACGCCGCGGCGCACAAGCTCCGGGCCGCGATGCTCGCTCGGGCTGCGGCGATCGTGACGGGCGTGGGGGCGGTGGACCAGGATCCCGCGGCCCCGGCTTCGTCTCTGGCCGTGGTCGGCGAGGTGGTGCCCGGTGGTGTGCTCGTGCCGGCAGGGCGCTGGGGGGACGCACGGCTGGTCACGGCCGCCGAACTGCTCGCGGCCGGCCCGATGGTGGCGGACGGCAGCCACGACGGGACGCCTCGCACCGTCGCGTTCAACGTGCATGCGTTCCGGGTCGCGGTCGACCGCGGGACGGGTGAGGTGCGCATCCTCCGCTCGATCCAGGCGGCGGACGCCGGCACGGTGCTGAACCCCGAACAGCTGAGAGGCCAGGTCGAGGGAGGCACGGGGCAGGCGATCGGGACGTCCCTGTACGAGGAGGTCATGCTCGACGGGGCCGGCACGGTCCTCACCCCGGCGTTCCGCGGGTACCGGGTGCCGAAGTTCTCCGATCTCCCGGTCACCGAAGTGCACTTCGCCGAGACGCACGACGACCTCGGGCCGCTCGGGGCGAAGAGCATGAGCGAGGCGCCCTACAACCCGGTGGCGCCGGCGCTGGCCAACGCGATCCGGGACGCCCTCGGTGTGCGCCCGCACGAGCTGCCGATGTCGCGGGATCGCCTGTGGCGGCTGCTGCAGTAGTTGCCCTGTGCTCGGCCACGCGGCACGAACACCCGTGCGGCTCGAACACACCCATGCGGCGGGAACACCTGTCCGCGGCGGGTGGTCTGCGCCGTTCAGCGGTATTCGAGTGCCCGGGCTCAGGAGCGGCGAGCGAGGTGCGCGCGGCGCGCAAGGTGCGCGAGGACGACCGCGTGCAGCTGTGGGAACGCAGTGGCGACGGTGTTCCACAGGGCATGGGTGTCGAGTCGGTCGTAGTGGTGCACGACGAAATCGCGGTTTCGGGCCGCCTGCGACCAAACGGGCTCGGTGAATTCGCCGGGCGCCGCGGCCGTCAGCCGTTTGGCGAGGTCACCGACTCGGTTGGCCAGCGCCTCGAACGCGAGTGGCAGCGCCTCGTCGGCTCGGAAGGCCTCCTCGCCGCGGGCCACGAGATCCGCCGCTCGTTCGAGTGTGGCCGCGAGATCGGTCAGCCACCGCTCGCACCGATCTCGCGACTCGGGACTCACAGCGGCAACGCCTCGGTCAGGATGCCTCGGTCGCGCTCGGCGTCGAGTGACCGCCGTGAGACGACGTCGACCGGGCGATCGAGCAGTGCTTCGAGGTCGATCTCCAGCTGCGCGAGGTCGAACAGCGTCGCATCGTCGTCGGGGTCGACGAGGAAGTCGACGTCGCTGTCGGGCCGTTCCTCTCGACGCGCCACCGAGCCGAAGACCGCCAGAGCGCCGACGTGATTCAGGGCGGCGAGCCGCCTGATCAGCGCCCTCTTCGCGGAGACGACATCGAGGATGCTCGGCGCCGGCACGACGGGGACGGCCGAGTACCGGCGATCGAACAGGACGAACGGGATGAGAACGGCCTCGGGGCGACGGTGCGCACCCAGGATCACAGGGCTCGCCGAATCGGGGTCGGCGCGGAACCCGGCGAGGATCTGGGAGAGGCCGGCGCGGACCTCGGCGACCGGGGACACCACGGAATCGAGAGTCATGCCGACAGTCTAAAAGATGTACAGATTTCTGTACAGAAACTTCAGAGGCGGGCGGCCAGCGCCGACGACGCCGCAGCGACACCGCGCGCGATGTCGGGCTCGGAAGCCCGCGCCAGGTGCCCCTCGTGCACGACGACCTCGCCGTTCACGAACAGTCGCGTCAGCGTCGGCAGCCCGCCGAGCGTCAGCGCAGCCACCGGGTCGGCGATGCCGGCGTGCTCGACCCCGTCGATCCGCCAGAGAGCCAGGTCGGCGAGCTTGCCGACCTCGATCGAGCCGATCTCCGCCGTCCGGCCGAGCACCTGGGCCCCGCCGTAGGTCGCCATGCGCAGCGCCTGACGGCCGCTCAGCTGATCGGCGCCCGAGCGGAGACGGTTGACGAGCAGCGAGTTGCGCAGCTCCGTGCCGAGCTGCCCCGACTCGTTCGAGGCCGCTCCGTCGACACCGAGTCCGACCGGCACTCCGGCCCGCAGCAGTTCGGGGATCGGCGCGATGCCGGCGGCGAGACGTCCGTTCGACGACGGGCAGTGGGCCACGCCCGTCCCGGTGGCTGCGAAGCGCGCGATCGAGTCGTCGTCGAGGTGCACGCAGTGCGCCATCCAGACGTCGTCGCCCAGCCAGCCGAGCCCCTCCAGGTAGTCGGTCGGCTTCTGGCCGAAGCGCTCGAGGCAGAAGGCCTCCTCCTCGGCGGTCTCCGAGCCGTGGGTGTGCAGGCGCACGCCGAGACCGCGGGCGAGCGTGGCCGCCTCCCGGAGCAGGTCCGAAGTCACACTGAACGGCGAGCAGGGCGCGACGGCGATCCGCACCATGGAGTCGAACGACGCGTCATTGTAGGTCTCGACCGCCCACTGCGATCCGGCGAGCGCCCCGTCGAGCGATTCGACCGCGAAGTCCGGGGGGAGTCCGCCCTGCGAAGAGCCGAGGTCCATCGACCCGCGCGCGACGTCGAGACGCAGGCCGATCCCACCCGCCGCTTCGATCAGTCCGCCGACGATGTCGCCGCCGCCCTGCGGGAACACGTAGTGGTGGTCGGACACGGTCGTGCAGCCCGACTTCGCCAGGGTCGCGAGAGCCCCCGCAGCTCCGTCCCGCACGAGATCGGCGTCGATACGCGACCAGGCCGGGTACAGCGCGACGAGCCAGTCGAACAGGATGCTGTCCTGCGCGAATCCTCGGGTGAGCCACTGGTAGAGGTGGTGGTGCGTGTTGACGAGCCCCGGAGTCAGCAAGTGGCCGCGGCCGTCGATCACCGTGGCGCCCTCGCGCAGAGCGGCGGGCGCCGAGCCAGGACCCGTGGCGAGGATGCGCGTCCCCTCGATCAGCACGTGCCCGCCGTCGTACTCGGTGTCACGGGCGTCGACGGTGGCGACGTGAGCGCCTTCGATCAGGGTGCGGGTCATGGTCTCAGGGTGCCACGGCGGGATTTCGCCGACGTTTCGCGGACGAGAGGCGGGGGGCCGGGCATCCCACCTTCTCGCTGCCCCGACGGGTTCAGGAGGAGAGCGCCACGGCCGTCACGAAGACGGCGGTGAGAGCGACGAACGGGAGACAGGCGAGGACGTGGAGGCGGCGGTGCTCGGAGAGGACGGCGACGAACTCGCGCAGGAAGGCGCTGGGCACGTAGTAGCGGGCCGTCGGCGACCCGACCGCCTGGGCGTCGAGATCGAGCGAGCGTGCGAGCATCGCCGACCGCAGCACGTGGTAGTCGTTGGTCACCACGAGGGCCGGGCCGGGCCGACCAGCGGCCTCCTGGATCCGGTGGGAGAGCAGGAGGTTCTCGCGGGTCGTCCGGGCCTCGAGCTCCGGGCGGACGTCGGCGGGATCGGCGCCGTTCGCGACGAGGTACTCGGCCATGGCCTCCCCCTCGGGGCGCGACTCGTCGGAGCCCCGCCCGCCGCTCGGGATCAGCAGGGGCCGCGGCGCATCGAACGGCGCCGAGCGGTAGGCCCTCAGCGCTCGGTCGAGACGGCTCCGGAGCAGCGGCGGCACGCGACCGTCGACGATCTGGGAGCCGAGGACGACGAGGGCCTCCGGTCGGCTGCGGTGGTGCGTCCTGCCGTAGACGAGCGAATAGACCAGGAAGACGACGAAAGCGACTCCGAAATAGCTGGCCAGGAAGAACGCTAGCGCCAGCACGGCCACGCCGACGAGGCCCGCGTGCCGCGCGATGAGCGAGAGCACGACCGGCACCACGAAGATCGCCAGGCCGAGCAGGAACGACAGGAGGTTGCCGAGGCTGCGGCCCTCCCGGCGGAACATGGTCACGCCGTTCGCGAGGAGGAAGACGCCCAGCACCACGACGGCCACCGGGGCGCCGAAGAGGATCACACCCACGACGACCGGGCCGGCCGCCGTCGATCGCGTCACGAGGAGCAGCACGCCGGCGACGAGGAAAAAGGCCGCCGCCACGAGGAACAGGCCGTTGCGCAGCAGCCGCCGATCGCGCGCCCGGAAGACCAGGTACAGCGCCCCGAAGACGACCGCCACGCCGAACACCACGGCCACCCCGAAGCCACCCATGCCGCCACGGTAGCGGAACGAGCGGTGAGGCACGTCGATGCGCGGAGCGGCTGGCGCGCCGGTGCACGAGGCGCCCGGAAACGGGGGATGCACGACACCCGGTGGCTGGTCAGGCGCGGCCTCGTAGGCTTTCCTTCCGTGAAATCTCTGTTCCGTGCATCCCTCGTCGGCCTCGTCGCCGTCTCCGCTCTCGCTCTCACCGCCTGCTCCGGCGCGGGCGGCTCCTCGTCCTCCGCGTCCGGCTCGGCCTCCCCTTCCGCGTCGACCGCCGCCGTCTGCACCTCGCTCGGCTCGAAGCTCTCGTCGACCCTGAAGGGCCTCGAGCTCGTGTCGTCCTCGAGCACCGGCGCCACCGACTTCACCTGCGAATGGCACGACGCCAAGCAGAGTGACCCGCTGAAGCAGAAGTCGCTGCTCGTCTCGACCACTCCCTCGACCGACGGCAGCGTCGACAAGTCGTTCCTCGAGGGCAACTCGGCCGTGTCGATCATCCCCGACACCCACGTCGACGGCCTCTCGGGCGTCGTCTACTCGGTCGCCGACAGCACGGACTCGCCGAACCGCGTGGTCAGCGTCGACACCCCCAAGACCAACACGACGATCACGGTCCGCAACTTCGGGGCCTCCGGCTTCGACGACGCCGTCGCGACGCGCGTGGTCGATGCGGCTGTGACGAAGTAGGCGCTGTCTCGAAGGAGCGGCCGTCTCGAGGGAGCGGCGTCGCCGGGTGGATGGAGCGGCGTCGCCGGGTGGATGGAGCGGCGTCGCCGAGTGGAAGGTCACACGAGGCGACGCGCTGCACCCGGCCGACCCGCGCATCCCCCGCTCCTCTAAAATCGCGAGGGTGAGCCACGACATCGCACCCTCCCGCGTCATCCGCAGCAGCCGCGTCCTGATCGACGGCGAGTTCCGACCGGCCGCCGTCGTGGTGGAGGGCGGGCGGATCGCCGCGATCGAAGCGGTGGATGCACGCCTCGACATCGCCGACGACATCACGCTGGGCGACGAGCAGGTGCTGATCCCGGGCATCGTCGACAGCCACGTGCACGTGAACGAGCCCGGCCGCACCGAGTGGGAGGGCTTCACCACCGCCACCCGAGCGGCGGCGCGTGGGGGCGTGACGACCATCGTCGACATGCCGCTCAACAGCATCCCGCCCACCACGACAGTCGAGGCGCTCGACCTCAAGCGGGCCGCGGCGGCCCCCCAGTCGGTCGTCGACGTCGGCTTCTGGGGCGGCGCGATCCCGTCGAGCCTGGGCGCGCTCGAGCCGCTTCACGACGCCGGCGTCTTCGGGTTCAAGTGCTTCCTGTCGCCGTCGGGGGTCGACGAGTTCCCGCACCTGTCCACCGAGCAGCTCCACGCCGCCATGGCCGAGATCGCCGCATTCGACGGGCTACTGATCGTCCACGCCGAGGATCCCGCCACCCTCGACGCCTCCCCCGCGCCCGAGGGCACCTCCTACGGGGCCTTCGTCCGCTCGCGCCCCGAGGCCTCGGAGCAGTCGGCGATCGGGCACGTCATCGACGCCGTGCGCGCAACCGGCGGGCGGGCGCACATTCTGCACCTCTCGTCGGCGGCCGCGCTCGAGCAGATCAAGGCCGCGAAGGCCGAGGGTCTGCGGATCACGGTCGAGACCTGCCCGCACTACCTCTCGTTCGACGAGGAGAGCATCCCCGACGGCGCGACCCAGTACAAGTGCTGCCCGCCGATCCGTGACGCCCACAACCAGGAGCTCCTCTGGGAGGCGCTCGTCGACGGCACCATCGACATCGTCGCCTCCGACCACTCCCCCTCGACCGCGGCGCTCAAGTTCGCGGGCGACGGCGACTTCGACCTCGCGTGGGGTGGCATCTCGGGCCTCGAGTTGAGCTTCCGCGCCGTCTGGACCGGTGCCGCCCGCCGCGGAATCGCACTCCCGCAGGTGCTGCAGTGGATGTCCACCGGCACCGCCGACCTCGTCGGGCTCTCCTCGAAGGGCCGCATCGCCGTCGGAGCCGACGCCGACCTCGTCGCCTTCGACCCCGACGCCACGTTCACCGTCGACGCGACGGCGCTCGCGCACAAGAATCCCGTGAGCGCGTTCGACGGGAGCGAGCTCCGCGGGCGGGTGGCGGCCACGTGGGTGGCCGGCCGGCTCGTCGACGAGGATGCCCAGCCCGCTCGCCTGCTCCGCCGGGGCTGAGGCTCGGGCACCGGGGCTGAGGTTCGGCCCGCCGGGCTGAGGCTCGGCCCGCCGACTCCGTGGCCGACTCCAGAACACGCCGCTCACTTCTTCCGCCGCCCGCATCTTGTGGAGTCGAGTGTGCGGCGTCCCGTGCCCGACTCCAGAACACGCGGCTTCCGCGGAACATGAGCGGCGTGTTCTGGAGTCGCGAGAGACGGGGGATGCACGGCGCGCACCCGTGGGACTCCCGCAGGTGGCACGGGGTGCAGCTCGGCGCGAGCAGGGTGCGAGCCGACCTCCCCTCGCACCCGCACCCTCGGAACCGCGGAGGACCCCCGGTCGACCAGGGTGCCCTGGCGCGACGGGGGTGCGCGTCCGCGGGAGCGGGGTGCGCGTCCGCGGGAACGGGGTGCGGCTCCGCGGGAGAGGGGTGCGGCTCGGGGCGGGAAGGGTGCAGCCCCCCGCAACCCGGGCGCAGCCCTACACCAGAGGCACGATGCGGTGCACGACGGGATGCACGGCGCGCACCCGTGCGACTCCCGCCGCCCCGCTACTCCAGCTCGCCCAACTCCTCGAACAGTCCGGTGACCTCCGAGATCCGTGCCCGTCCGGCCGAGCCGGTGGCGGCGAGCACCCCGGACGCGAGCAGGTTCACGAGACTCATCGGGGCGGCGTAGGAGTCGAAGGGGGACGGGCTGTCGATCGGAGTCGCGAGGCGGATCACGCCCGGCACGTCGACCGAGCGCGCGGAGTCCGTGATGAGCAGCACGTGCATCCCCCGGCTTGCCGATGCCTCGACCAAATCATCGAACCCGGCCGGCCGACGCCGGAACCCGATCAGTACGACGGCGTCGTCCGATGTGAGCCCCGCGAGTTCTTCGGCGACGGTCTGCCCGGGCTGCGGGCCGAGCCGCACGCCGTCGCGAGCCTGCGCGAGCTGCTGCCGCAAATGCAGCGCCACGGGATAGCTGTTGCGGAAACCGACCACGACCACCTGCCGAGCGCGCGCGATGACCGAGACGGCGGCCTCGAGACGGCCGTCGCCGAGCCCCCGCAGCAGCCCCTCGAGGTTGGCGTGCTCCGCTGCGAGGTGGGCGGACGCCGACCCGACGGGCCCCAGAGGCACCCCACGGCCGCGGGATGCACGGGCCTGGTCGCGCACCTCCTGCGCGTTCTCGAATCCCAACCTCCGGAACAGCCTCGACACCGTCGCCTTCGAGACGTCGCTCCGCGAGGCGATCTCCGTGGCGGAGAACACGGCGAGGTCCGCCAGGTGGTCGAGGATGAAGTCGGCCGCGCGCTGCTCCTGCGGGCTCAGGTCGCGGTAGCCGGAGTCGATGCGAGTGCGGATGTCGCCGGGTCCGTCACCGGTGCCACCGGGTCCGTCACCGGTGCCGCCGGGTCCGTCGCCGGGTCCGTCACCGGTGCCGCCAGAGCCTGCCCCGGAGTCGGAGCCTGCCCCGGAGTCGGACCCGGTCTCGGAACCGGTCACGGCGCGGGCGTCGCGTGCGCACCCGATCGGTACGTCTCCGCGAGCGCGAGCACCGCCGCCTCGAACGCGTCGAGAGCGGTGGCGACGTCGTCGACCGTGACGATCTCGTCCGGGTGGTGGCTGATGCCGCCGCGGCCGTTGCGGACGAAGAGCATCGCCCACTCGGTCAGGTCGGCGATGGCCATGGCGTCGTGGCCGGCCTTCGAGAACAGCACTTCGGGCTCGGCGTCGCCGGTGGCCTGGATGCCCCGCCCGATGACGGCCTGGAGCCGAGGGGATGCGACGACGGCTGGAGCGTTGTGCGTCTCTTCGACCTCGAAGGTCAGCCCGCGCCGGTCGCAGGTGTCGTCGGCCACGGCCTGGATCGCGGCCCAGACGGCGTCGCGGGCGAAGTCGGTCTCGCCGCGGAGATCGAGACTGAACTCCACTCGGCCGGGGATCACGTTCACGCCCCCGGGGAACGCCTGGAGCCGGCCGACCGTGGCGATGCATCCCGCGTCTCGGGCCAGCTTCTCGACCGCGAGGACGATCTCGGAGGCCCCTGCCAGCGCGTCGTGCCGCCGGTGGAACGGGACGCCGCCGGCGTGACCGGCCTCGCCGATCAGGGTCAGGGCGAAGCGGCGCGCACCGGCGATCGAGGAGACGACGGCGAGGGCGCGGTCGCCCTCTTCGAGGTAGGGGCCCTGCTCGATGTGCGCCTCGAGGTAGCCGACGACGTCGCCCGAGCGGTGGGCCGCCTCGCCGATGGCTTCGGGATCGAGACCGAACTCGACGAACGCCTCGCGGAGGGTGGTGCCGTTCTTGTCGTGCAGCTCCCACCAGGCGGGATCCCACGTGCCGGCCACGGCGCGCGAGCCAAGCAGGGCGGTGCCGAAGCGGGTGCCCTCCTCGTCGCCGAACGCCAGGACCTCGATCGCGAAGGGGAGGGCGGCCTCGGCCTCTCGCAGGCGGTCGACGACGGCGATCGCGAGCATGACGCCGAGGATCCCGTCGTAGCGGCCGGCGTTGGGAACGGTGTCGAGGTGGGATCCGAGGAGCAGCGCCGGGAGCCCGGGCGTCTCGCCCTCGAATCGCCCGATCTGGTTGCCGGCGGCGTCGAGGCGGGTGGACATGCCTGCCTCGTACATCCAGTGCCCGGCCTGGAGGTTGACGGCCGCGTGCTCGGGCGAGAGGTAGACGCGCTCGATGCCGTCGGGGTCGGAGGACTGCCGGGCGAGGACCTCGCAGCGGTCGAGGATGGTGAGGGCGTCGACGCTCATCGGGTGGCCTCCGTGGCGGTGGCGTCGGGCTCCGTGGCGGCGGCGGGGGCGGCGGCATCGGGCTCCGCGACGGCGAGGCGGGATGCATCGTCGTAGACGTCGTACGCGGCGCCGACTCCCCCGCCGGCGGTGACCGCGGCGCCTCCGCGGCGGAGGACGGCCTCGAGCGCGGCCAACGTCGTCAGCACGGCGTCCTGGCGGGCGTTGTAGCCCATCGTGCCGATCCGCCAGACCTTGCCGTGCAGGGGCCCGAACGAGGTTCCGATCTCGATGCCGAAGTCGTTCAGCATCGCGCCGCGGGCCGCGTCGCCGTCGATGCCGTCGGGGATCACGACCGCCGTGACGTTGTTCATCTTGTGGGCCGTGTCGCCGAAGATCTCGAGGCCGAGGCCCCGGAGACCCGACAGCATGGCGCGGCCGTTCACCTCGTGGCGGGCGACCGTCTCGTCGATCCCCTCCTCCACGATCAGGCGGGCACACTCGCGCGCGCCGTAGAGCATCGTGGTGGCCTCGGTGTGGTGGTTGAGGCGCTGCGGACCCCAGTAGTCGAAGATCATCGCGAGGTCGAAGTAGTTGGACCGGATCGGGTGCGCACTCACCGCGTCGCCGTCGGTGCGGATGCCCGCCTCGATCGACTTGCGGGCGGTGATGACCTCCACCGCCCTCGGCGAGAAAGTCACCGGAGCCGACCCGGACGGGCCGCCCAGGCACTTCTGCAGCCCGGCAGTGACGGCGTCGAGGCCGAGCTCGTCGGTGCGGAAGGTGTTGCCGGCCAGCGAGGCGGTGACGTCGGTGTAGAACAGCACGCCGTGCTTCTGGCAGATGGCGCCGAGCTCGTCGAGCGGCTGGGCGACGGTGGTCGAGGTGTCGCCGTGCACGACGGCGAGCAGCTTGGGCCGGACTTCGGTGATCGCCGCCTCGATGGCGGCGGGCGTGAAGACCTGACCCCAGGGCACCTCGATGACGTGCACCTCGGCGCCGGCCCGCTCGGAGATCTCGCGGAGGAGGTGGCCGAAGCGCCCGAAGATCGGGACGAGCACGCGGTCGCCCGGCTCGATCAGCGAGACGAGGGCCGCTTCGATGCCGGCGCGCGAGGTGCCGTCGACGAGCATGGTCTGCTCGTTCGACGTCTGGAAGACCTGGCGGTACAGCACCTGCGTCTCGTCCATCGCCTGGGTCATCCACGGGTCGTACTGGCCGACGAGCTGCGCCGACATGGCGCGGAGCACGCGGGGGTCGGCGTTGATCGGGCCGGGGCCCATCAGGAGTCGGGCGGGCGGGGCGATCGGCTGAAAGGACTGTTTCACCCGACTCACGTTACTGCAACGATTGTTTCACGTGGGTAAACGTTCGGAACGCGCTGCCGCGCGACGTATCGCGGACTGTCCCCCGCGCCGCGGCACGTCTCGTTGTCCGAGATACGTCGCGCGGCGCCGGCCAACAGTGGCGCCGGCCAACAGTGGCTAGCGATCGACTGCGGCTACCGACCGAGGCGTGCAGCGAGCGACGCCGCGATCTCGACGAGCGCGAGATCGGAGCCGCGCGGGCCGACGAGGCACAGCCCGACCGGACCGCCGGGCACCTGCATCACAGGCGCCGACACCGCGGGATACCCGCCGATCCCCGCCACCGACGTCAGCCCGAGGGTCCCCGAGCGCACCACGTCGATCTCGGCGGCGGTCGCGGTCAGGGGCGGGGCCGCCGACGAAGCGGACGGGAGCAGGAGGATGCGGTCGTCGAGCACGCGGTCGAGGTGCTCGCGCTGCACGGCGATCTCGGCCCGGGCATCCCCCTCCTGTGTCGGCGTCACGGAGGCGCCGAAGCGGAACCGAGCCATCACGTCCGGGGCGAGGGCCGTGGGATGCGCGGAGATCCAGTCGCCGTGGGTGCGCCAGGCTTCAGCGGCCTGAACGATTCGGAACAGCTCGAACAGGTGCGCGATATCGCCGAGGGCCACATCGGCCGGGGCCGCGCCGTCCGGGCCCGAGTCGACCGAGCCCGCGTCGGCCGGGAAGAGCTCGGCGAGCGTGGAGGCGAAGGCCTCGCGGACGTCGGGGGCGACGGAGGCCACGAGACGCGGGTCCACGACGAACACGGGGTCGACGTCGCGCTGAGCGGGTCGGGTGGCCGACGGGGAGTGCCCGGCGGCACCACCCAGGGTGGCGGCGGCGGCCCGGGCGAGGAGACCGGCGTCGCGAGTCAGCCAGCCGACCGTGTCGAAGGTCGGGGCGAGGGGCAGCAGGTCGGTGCGGCGGACGATGCCGTGCGTGGTGCGGAGCCCCCAGAGACCCTGGTACGAGGCGGGCACCCGGATGGATCCGCCGGTGTCGGTGCCGAGCCCGATGGTCGCGTGCCCGAGGGCGACGGCGGAGGCGGGACCGGAGGAGGATCCCCCCGAGATCGCTCCGGGAACGGCCCCGTTCGGCGGCGTGCCGTAGGCCGAGTTGCGCCCGGCGATGCTGAACGCGAACTCGTCGGTCTGCGCGATCCCGAGCAGGTCGGCTCCGGCGTCGAGCAGGGCCTGCACGGCCGGGGAATGGAACTCGGCGACCGGAGCCTCGGCCAGGTACGCCGGCACTCCCCCGCCGACGGCGAAGCCGGCCACGGCGAAGAGGTCCTTCACGGCGACGGTCTCGCCCGCCAGCTCTCCGGCGCCACCCGCGGTCGAGCCGGCCGCGGTCGAGCCGGCCGGCGACAGCACCAGCGGCGCCCCGACGACCCGCCAGATCCGGGTGTCGAACACGGGGGCCGGGGCCTGCACCTGCGCGGCGCCGATCCGCCACACGCCGTCGGCCCCGCGATTCCAGAGCTGCGTGAGGATGCCCCTCCCGCCCGCCGCCGGAGCGTTCACCGACACCACGACCACAGCCGTCGGCGACAGCACCCGCACGTGGCACTCGACGATCGTCCGCACCGGCGCCTGACTCCGACGCCCTCGGAACGCCGTGATGGCCTCGTGCCCGACCAGGAGCCCGGCGGCATCGGCTCGGAGCGAGTCGGGACCCTCCTCGAAGGCGGCCGCCAGGGCCTCTTGGTCGTTCGCGGCGAGCGCCGCCTCGTAGGCGTCGAACGCCTCGATCAGACCGTCGGGCAGGTCGCCGACGACGGAGGTGGGGACGGTGGGCTCGGTGCCCTCGGAAGCGGCGGCGTCAGACATCGAAGTCCTCCTTGCGAATGCGGGCGTGGACGCCCTTGACCAGGTCGACCACCTGCGAGATGTCGAAGTCGGTCGCAGCCGAGAGGTAGGCGTACGCCAGCGTGCGATCCATGCCGTACCGGGCGTGGAGCAGGTCGATGGCGGCGCGCACGCAGTTCTGCACGGCCTCGTCGAGGTCTTCGTCGAGGCCGGTGGGCACGAGGTACTCCGCGGTCTCGGCCAACGGCCCGGCGATCTCGCCGAACGCGGCCACCGCATCCGCCCGCTTGATCAGGTCGAACCGGACCGTCACCCGGAGCGAGGCCTCCATCGCCGTGAGGGCGACCTCGCCGTCGCCCTGCGCGAAGTGCGGGTCGCCGACGTACGCGAGGGCGCCCGGCACCTGCACGGGAAGGTGCAGCGACGCCCCCTCGACCAGCAGGTTGATGTCGATGTTGCCGCCGTGGGCCCCCGGGGGGACCGAGTGCGGCCTTTCGCCGCCCGCAACCGCGACGCCCATGATGCCGAGGAACGGGTGCAGCGGGAACGTCACGGTGCGAGGACCGCCGGGGATGCGCGGAAGCGTTCCGACCAGCGTGCCGTCCTCGCGGGAGGCGACGGCCGCGAACGTGCTCACGTTCCCCTCGGCCTGCGGGTACTCCCCGGCGAGCGCGCCTCGCCCGTGCCGGTTGGAGATGACGCCGTAGGGCACCCGCGGGGTGGCCGTGACGAGCGTCATCGTCAGCACGTCGCCCGGCTCGGCGCCTTCGACGGCGATGGGTCCGGTGACGACGTGCGGGCCGTCCACGGCGGGGTCGCGGAGGCCGGTCGACGCGGCCACGGCGACGGCATCGTCGAGCACCCCGTCGCGAGCCACGCCGTGCCCGGCGAAGAAGGCGACCGGGTCACGCCCCTGGTCGTCGAGGATGCCCTCGTGGCTGATCGTGTCGATCGTCACCTCGGTGCCCGGCGCCACCGTGAGCACGGCCGTGTCGGCGGCGCACGGCAGTCTCCCCCAGAGGATGTTCGGCAGCGCCGCGGACAGATAGACCGAAGCGGGGATCTCTCCCGTGTCGGGCTGCAGGGCGGCCTGGGCCGAGGGAGTCGTCGTCACGGGGGTCCTTTCGCGGGTCCGCCCAGCCTATTGGCCATCCGCCGGAGGGATGATTCCCCGGATCCCCCAGCTTGTTCTTTGCGTCGTCGGATTGGCTCGAGGTTCGTGAGTTCTTCTGCATCCCGCCCCCGCTCCCGTTTCTTCCCCGCCATCGCGGGGTTCGCCGGCCTGGCCGTCGTGGCCGGCGTGCTGGTCGGAGTGCTCGCCGTCCCGTCTCTGGTGGTGGCCGGCAACGCGGTCACGACCGGCGTCGACGCGTTCGACTCGCTGCCCAGCTACCTCGCGATCACGGCGCCGGCGCAGGCGTCGAGCATCTACGCGAAGGACGGCAGCCAGGAGGTCAAGATCGCGTCGTTCTACACCGAGAACCGCACCGACGTCGCCGACGACCAGATCTCGACCCTCGCCAAGCAGGCGGCGGTCGCCGCCGAGGACCCCCGGTTCTACACGGAGGGCGCCATCGACGTACAGGGCACGATCCGGGGGATCCTCGCCACGACCCTCGGGGGAGACGTGCAGGGCGGCTCGTCGATCACCCAGCAGTACGTGAAGAACGTGCTCGTCGAGCGGTGCGCGACCGAGAACACCGATGCCACCAAGGCCCTGCAGTGCTACGACGACGTCACGGCGGTCACCCCGCAGCGGAAGCTCCAGGAGATGCGGTACGCGATCAGCGTCGAGAAGAAGTACACCAAGGCGGAGATCCTGCGGGGCTACCTCAACATCGTCGGCTTCGGCGGCAACGTCTACGGCATCCAGGCGGCCTCCGAGTACTACTACGGGGTATCTGCGTCGCAATTGAGCCTCACGCAGGCCGCCACGCTCGTCGCCATCGTGAACAACCCGGCGAACCTGCGCATCGACGAGCCCACGAACACCGCCAACGGGTCGGCGAACGGCTACGTGCTGACCAAGGCCCGACGTGACTACGTGCTGCGGTCGATGTACGACCACTCGATGATCTCGAAGGCCGACGAGACGGCGGCCCTGGCCAGCGCCATCACGCCCACGATCACGCAGGCGGCCAACGGCTGCGCCTCCGCGGTCGCCTACGACGCCGGCTACTTCTGCGACTACATCGTCAACTCGATCAAGAACGACGCGGCCTTCGGCACGACGCAGGACGCCCGGTACGCGACTCTGACGCAGGGCGGTCTCAAGATCTACACGACTCTGAACCTCGCCCAGCAGAAGGTCGCGCAGGACTCGCTGAGCGCTTACATGCCCACCTCAGTCGCCGGGCTGAACATCGGCGCGACCAACGTGGCCGTGGAGCCCGGCACCGGCCGCATCGTCACCATGGTGCAGAACACGGACTACACCCAGGGCGGCTCGAACACCGCCGGGACCACCTCGGTGAACTACAACACCGACCAGGCCTACGGCGGCTCGACGGGGTTCCAGACCGGCTCGGCCTACAAGGCGTTCACCCTGGCCGCATGGCTCGAGGCCGGCAACTCGCTCTCCGACTACGTGACGACGTCGCAGCACTCGTTCCCCGACAACGAGTTCAGCAACTCGTGCACCAACGTCCACGACGGCAAGACCTGGAGCGTGTCGAACGCCGAGAGCGTGCCGGGCAGCATGAGCGTGCTCCAGGCCACCGCCGAGTCGATCAACACCGCCTTCGCCCAGATGGGGCGGACCCTCGACCTCTGCACCATCCGCGACACCGCGAAGTCGATGGGCGTGCACACGGCCGCCACGGGAGGATCCCTGAGCAGCGTGCCGTCGAGCATCCTCGGCATCAATGCCATCTCGCCCCTGACCATGGCCACCGCGTACGCCGGCATCGCGAACAACGGCGTCGTCTGCACGCCCGTCGCCATCGACAGCATCACCGGCCCGACCGGCAAGGCGATCGCCGCATCGAAGACGACCTGCACGCAGGGCATGCCGTCGGACATCGCCGCGGGCGTGGCCTACGCGCTGCAGACCGTGCTCAAGAGCGGTGGCACCGGCGCGCTGGCGAACCCGAACGACGGGGTGCCGATGCTGGCCAAGACCGGCACCAACGACGACGCCGAGCAGAACTGGCTCGTCACCTCGACCACGAAGATCGCCACCGCCACCTGGGTCGGCAACGTCTCGGGCAGCGCCGACTTCTACAAGACGTACGTCAACGGCAAGTACGGCTACAACCTGAAGTTCAGCATCGCGAAGCCGATCCTCGCCTCGCTCGACACCCTCTACGGCGGAGCCGCCTTCACGACGGCCCCGGCCTCGGAGATCGGGTCGAGCGCCTCCTCCGGGAGTGCGTCGAGCGGGTCGAGCGGGTCGTCCACGGGCGCCTCCGGCGACTCCTCGAACGGCTCGAGCTCGGACGGCACCTCGACGGGCACCAGCACCCCCACGCCGACCCCGAGCAACTAGCCGGTCAGCCCCAGAACGCGGCGATGTCCGCGGCGATCCGGCGCCCGAGCTCGCGGCCCGCGATCGCCGTGGGCCGGCGGGCCGCCGGGTCGAGAGGGTTCGCCCCCATCGCCGCGACGGACGCTTCGTCGGCGTACACGACGTGCACCCGGCCCGGCGCGAGGCCCTCGAGCTGGTCCGGGGCGAGCGACGGTCCGTACGGGCCGACTTCGGGCGACGGCACCAGGATCAGCACCCGGTCGCTTCCGGCAGCGAGGTCGGCGTTGGCGATCGAGCGGGCGCCGCCGTCCATGTAGTCGTGGCCCTGGATCGGGACGGTCGGCCAGATTCCCGGAACCGCGCAGCTCGCTTCGACGGCGGAGACGAGCGAGACGCCCGAGGCGCGGTCGAACACGCGCAGGGCGCCGGTCCGTGCATCCACCGCGGGAATCAGCAGGGGATGCTCGGGCCAGGTCTCCGACGGGATCCGCGCCTCGATCACCGCGTGCCTCACGGCCGTCGACGGGGTGTCGGCCGCGAGCGCCATCTCCCCGATCCGCCGCAGCTGGTCCTCGCGGGAGCCGCCGCCCTGCAGCAGCCCCGCCATTCCGGCGGCGAACTCCTGGAGGTCGATGTCGGCGAAGACCTCGGCCGACTCTTCGGCGGTCTGCGCGTCGAAGAGGTCGCGCAGACCCCGGCCCAGGGCGAGCTGCGCGGCCACGGTCGATCCGGCCGAGGTCCCCACCAACAGGGTCGATTCCGACCGGAGGGAGGAGACGAGACGGGGATGCTCGTCCTCCAGCCCTCTGAGGACCCCGGTCTCCCACGCGATTCCCGCGACCCCTCCGCCTGCCAGAACCAGTGCATCCTTCGTCATCCCGTCACTCTAAGCCGCGAAAAGCCGGGAGACTGCTCGCATGAGACTTTTCGGAACGCCCGACGACGAGGCCCGCCCGGCGGCGTCGGCGACAGACCCCGGGGAGGCCTCCCTCACCCCCAGCATCCGCATCGCCGGAGCGTGGGGCTGGCGCATCCTCGTCGTGCTCGCCGTTCTCGGCGTGGGGGTCTGGTTGATCGCGAAGCTGAGCGACATCGTCGTGCCGTTCCTGATCGCCCTGCTCATCTCGGCCCTCCTGAAGCCCGGGGTGACCTGGCTCGTCCGGCACCGCTGGCCCAAATGGATCGCCATCATCGTGATGCTGCTTCTGGCCATCGTCGTGCTCGGCGGGCTCGTCCTCCTGGTCGTCTGGCAGGTCCGATCCGGCCTCCCGACCCTCCAGAAGGAGTCGCTCAAGTCGTTCGACAACATCAAGGGGATCCTCGCCGCGCCCCCCTTCAATCTGACGAGCGCCGACTACACGAGCTTCATCAACAAGGGTCTGGCCGCCCTGGAGAGCTCGAGCAAGTCGCTCGCGAGCGGCGTGGTCTCCGTCGGCTCGACCGCCGGGCACCTGGTCGCCGACGCCCTGGTCACCATCTTCGCGACGATCTTCCTCATGATCGACGGCGAGGGGGTCTGGCGCTGGACCACCCGGCTGTTCCCGAAGAAGGCCCGCCCGGCCGTGGACGGCGCCGGCCAGGCCGGTTGGATCACGCTGGCCACCTTCGTCCGCGTGCAGATCTTCGTCGCCGCGGTGGACGGTCTCGGCGTGGGTCTCGTCGCCTACTTCACCGGGGTCCCGCTCGCCGTGCCGATCGCCGTCCTGGTGTTCCTGGCCAGCTTCATCCCCGTGATCGGCGCCATCGTCAGCGGTGTCTTCGCGGTCGTGATCGCCCTGCTCTTCGTCGGATTCTGGCCGGCCGTGATCCTGCTCGCCGGAGTCCTGGGCGTCCACCTCCTCGAGGCCCACGTGCTGCAGCCGCTCGTGATGGGCTCGGCCGTCAAGGTGCATCCGCTCGCCGTCGTGTTCGCCGTCGCCGGGGGCTCGTACCTCGCGGGCGTGCCCGGCGCGCTGTTCGCCGTGCCGACGATCGCGGTCGTCAACGTCATGGTCACCTATGTCGCGCACGGCAAGTGGCGGGAGCCCGGTTCGAAGAAGGAAGGCGAGCAGGAGGCGGCGGAGCAGGTCGTCCCGGACACGGGGCACCAGCCGGCCTAGGGCTTCGGCGGGAGGGTCGGGTCGAGCCCGAGTCGGGCGCGGCGGCGTCAGGCGCGGCGCGGCGTCAGGCGCGGCGCGGCGTCAGGCGCGGCGCGGCGTCAGGCGCGG
>NZ_BAABLM010000010.1:0-360027 GCF_039544345.1 Frondihabitans cladoniiphilus | reverse complement strand
CCGCCGGACTCAACTTCAGCACCACCAAGAAAGCCACCCCCACAGGGTGGCTTTCTTGCGTTAAGCGGCCACCCTGTGGGGTGGCCGTTCTGCGTTGAGCGAGCCCCTCAGGAGGTGGGGAGTGCCTGGTAGGCTGGCCGTTCATAACACCACAGCAGGCCCCGCAGGGAACTCCGACGGAGCACGTGCATCCCACCTTTCGATGCCGTCTTCGTACGACGCGTTCCCTGCCCCACAGGCAGAGTCACCCATCAGAAGGAGCACCCCGTGAGCGATCGCGACGACGAAAACACCGAGCGTCCGCGACGCTCGAATGACGGAGGCACCGGGGGAGGCGCCCGTGGCGAGGGGGCCGGCCGCGATCGGAGCTGGAGCGCCAGGCCGCCGCGCGGGGGATCGGATCGGCCAGGCGCCGGTCGTCCGTCGTCGGATCGCGGTGCATCCTCGCGTCCGCCTCGGGGTGACGGCCCGGGTGGCAAGCCTCGATTCGATGGTGCTCCGAGAAGCGAGCGGCCGTCGGGGGATCGACCGTTCCGTTCCGGAGATCGGCCTTCGGGTGGGCGCCCTCCACGAGACGGCGACCGTCCGGCCCGCAGTGGCGACCGCCCGAGTGGCGGACGCCCTCCTCGCGACGGCGATCGTCCCGGCAGCGGCCGTCCGTCGTACGGTGATCGCCCGAGTGGCGACCGTTCCGGGCGTCCTACGGGAGACCGCGGCGCCCAGGGGCGACCCAGCAACGGACGACCCGGTACAGGTCGGCCCAGCACAGGACGGCCCGGCGAGGGACGACCCAGCACGGGACGACCCGGCGAGGGACGACCGGGCGCCGGCCGACCGAGCTTCGGCGACCGCAGCGGCAGTCGCACCGGGCGCGATGCGCGGGACAGCGGCGGCCAGTGGGAGGACCGCGATCCGCTGGGTCTTCGTTCGGTCCGCCCGCGGCAGTTCGAGCCGCACCTGCCGGACGAGGTGGAGCCGCGACAGCTCGACAAGGTCGCCCGCGCCGAGCTCAAGACCCTGAGCAAGGAGAACGCCGACTTCGTGGCCCGCCACCTCCTAATGGCCGGGATGATGATCGACGAGGACCCCGCGCTGGCTCACCAGCACGCCCAGGCCGCCGGCCGTCGTGCGGGTCGCGTGGCCGTCGTCCGCGAGACCATCGCCATCACCGCCTACGCGAACGAGGACTACGCGCTCACCCTCCGGGAGCTCCGTACCTACCGTCGCATCTCCGGTCGCAACGACCAGCTTCCCCTGATGGTCGACAGCGAGCGCGGTCTCGGCCGACCCGACCGGGCTCTCGAGCTCGGCCGCTCGGTCGAGGTGGAGACGCTCGACGTGCCCGTTCGCGTGTCGCTGGCCATCGCGATGTCCGGTGCGCGCCTCGATCTCGAGCAGACGGACGCCGCCCTCCGCGAGCTCGAGATCCCCCAACTCGATCGCACCCGGGCCTTCAGCTACAGCCCGGACCTGTTCGATGCCTACGCCACGGTTCTGGAAGAGTTGGACCGTGAGGCGGAGGCTGCCGACTGGCACGCGCTCGCTCGCCGCGCCCGTGGCGCCCTGAACCAGCTGCAGTCCGAGGAGGACGATGAAACTGTCGAGATCGTGGAAGAAGAAGTCGCAGGATTCGACGGAGACGACGTCGCCCTCGACGACGAGCTCGCGGGGGAGCAGCCCGCAGGCGAACCCGTCGACGAGCCCAGCGTCGTCGACCAGCCCGCAGCCGTCGACGAGCCCGGGGACGCCGCAGCAGAACTCGCCGACGACTCCGACGAAGGAGACGAGCCCGTTCGCTGAGCCCCGGTTCCCCCTCGAGGGCGTCGACGTGGTCCTCGCCGACCTCGACGGGGTCGTGTACACGGGCAAGAACGCGATCGATCACGCGGTCGACAGTCTCAATCGCGTGGCTGCCGACCGCCGGATGGGCTACATCACGAACAACGCGTCCCGGACCGCCGAGACGGTGGCCGAGCAGCTGAGCGGGTTCGGACTGACGGTCACGGCGGACGACGTGGTGACGAGCCCGCAGGCGGCGGTCCGACTGCTGGCCACGCTGGTCGACCCGGGAGCGCGCATCCTCGTCGTCGGTGGGGTCGGTCTCACTGCGGTTCTCGAGGAGTCGGGTTATTCCGTGACCCGTTCCGCCGACGATGGTCCCGCCGCAGTCGTCCAGGGGTTCGCCCCGGACGTCAGCTGGAAGGACCTCGCCGAGGCGTCGTTCGCCCTGGGCAAGGCGGACATTCCGTGGGTCGCGACGAACCAGGACTGGACGATCCCGCAGGAGCGCGGCATCGCGCCCGGGAACGGCACGCTGGTGTCGGCCGTGCACACGGCCGTCGGGAAGCTCCCGATCGTGGCGGGCAAGCCCGAGAAGGCCATCTTCGAGGCGGCGATCGACCGCTTCGGAGCCACCAGGCCGCTCTTCATCGGTGATCGGCTCGACACCGACATCATCGGGGCGAATCGCGCCGGGCTGACCTCGGTGCTGGTGCTCACCGGCATCGACCACGCCAAGCAGGTGCTGGCGGCGCCCGAGAACTCGCACCCCGACTTCGTCCTCGCCGACCTCCGCGAGCTGCACGAGGAGTACCCGGCCACGACGGTGACGGTGGATGCGCGCGGCACGAAGACCTTCCGAGTGCGGGATGCACGGGTCGAGCTGGCCGGGAACCGCGTCCGTGCGGTGGCCGAGGGCTCGTCGCGGATCGACCTGCTGCGGGCCGGCGCCGCTGCCGTCTGGGGCAGCGGGCTGAAGATCTACGGGCTGGACGTCGACCCGAAGCTCTACGAGGACTGAGGCGTGCATCCCCCGGCTCGCTCGTGGGGCCGGTGACGCTGTCGGCGTAACCGGGTGGGGCTCGTCCTGTGGAGAGCCTGCCCGGACCGTCGGTGGCAGCGGTTAGTGTGGACCGATCATGAGCGAACCAGAAGAGACGTCCTCGGCCGTCGACGGCCTGATCTCTCGGCTCACGGTCATCGACCAGCAGCCGCTCGATCAGCGTGCCCACGCGTTCGCTCAGGTCCACGACGAACTGCGGGCCGTTCTCGAGGGCCGGGGCTGATGCACGGCCCGGCGACCAGCCATGCGGCGAACCGCTCGGCCGAAGAGGCTGCGGCGAGCGGTGCCACGGCTTCCGAACAGGCTCTCGAGCGTCTCGATCTCGCGCTCACGTCGCGAGGGCTCGCGCGGTCTCGCACCCATGCCCACCGCATTCTGAAAGACGGCCTCGTCACGGTCGACGGCAAGGCGCAGCTCAAGCCCTCCTTCCCGGTGCGGGAGGGCGCCCGGATCGACGTGGCGGGTATCGACCACTACGTCAGTCGTGCCGCGCACAAGCTCGTCGGCGCCCTCGACGCCTTCGCGGTCGACCCCCGGGGGCGCGGCGCCCTCGACGTGGGTGCGTCCACGGGCGGCTTCACGCAGGTGCTCCTCGAGCGCAGCGCCGAGTTCGTTGTCGCCCTCGACGTCGGGCACGCGCAGCTGGCGGCCTCGATCCGGAGCGACCCGCGAGTGACGACGGTCGAGGGGGCGAACGCTCGGTATCTCGACGAGGCGACGCTCGTCGGGTTCGAGCCCCGGGCATCCACCATCGATCTCGTGGTCGGCGACCTGTCGTTCATCTCGCTGACGATGGTGCTTCCGGCACTCGTGGCGAGCGTGGGCCTCGAGGCCGACTACGTGCTGCTGATCAAGCCGCAGTTCGAGGTGGGCCGCCAGGGCATCAAGGAGGGGATCGTGCGTGACGCCGGTCTCCGGGCCGATGCGGTGAACGCCGTGCTCTGGGCCGCGCACGATCAGGGGCTCGGCACGGCCGGGCTGATCCCGTCGCCGATCGTCGGCACGAACGGCAATCGCGAGTACTGCGTCCATCTGTCGGCCTCGCAGGGTGCGAATCCGACAGAATGGATCGCACGAGTCGACACCATGACAGGGGAGTGAACCGCCATCAGCACCGAACGCCCGACGGCGCAGCACCCCATGCAGCAGGGCCCCGTTCCCGACCGACCCGTCCACGAGCGCCACATCCTCATCGTCTCCCACACCGGGCGCCGTGACTCCGTCGACGCCGCTCTCGAGGTGTGCAGCATCCTCGCCGGCGCGGGTCTGGTGCCGGTGCTGCCGCAGGACGAGTTCAACGACATCTGCGCGGCCGAACCGAGCTTCGGCAACGTCGACATCCTCGGCGACCGGGTGCTCGTCGACGAGGTCGAGGCCGTGGTGGTCCTCGGCGGCGACGGCACGATCCTCCGCGCCGCCGAACTGGTCCGGGGCACGACCGCGCCCATCGTCGGGGTCAACCTCGGGCACGTCGGCTTCCTGGCGGAGAGCGAGCGTGACGACCTGCACGACACCGTCAAGCGGGTCCTGGCCTTCGACTACGAGGTCGAAGAGCGCTTCGCCCTCGACGTCGCCGTGATGGTCGACGGCAAGTGCGTCTACCAGACCTGGGCACTGAACGAGGCGACGGTCGAGAAGGCTTCTCGCGAGCGGATGCTCGAGGTCGTCATCGAGGTCGACGGACGCCCGCTGTCCTCCTTCGGCTGCGACGGTGTGGTCATGTCGACGCCGACGGGCTCCACGGCCTACAACTTCTCGGCAGGCGGGCCCGTCGTGTGGCCCGAGGTCGAGGCGATGATCCTCGTCCCGCTGAGTGCCCATGCCCTGTTCGCCCGGCCACTGGTCGTCGGCCCGAACTCGACGTTCGCCGTCGAGGTCCTGAGCCGCACCGACGGGTCGGGCGTGCTTTGGTGCGACGGGCGCCGGGCACACGAGCTCGAGCCGGGCGCTCGAGTCGTCGCCGGTCGTTCCGACCAGCCCGTCCGTCTCGCGCGACTCCGCCGGGCCCCGTTCACCGACCGTCTCGTCGCCAAGTTCCACCTGCCGGTGACCGGGTGGCGCGGTCCGCAGGGGCCCGACAACTCCTGATGATCGAAGACATCTCGATTCGCGACCTCGGGGTCATCGGGCAGGCGTCGCTGCCGCTCGGGCCGGGGTTCACGGCGGTGACCGGCGAGACCGGCGCGGGCAAGACCATGGTGGTGTCGGCGCTGGGTCTCCTCCTCGGTCAACGCGCCGACGGCGGTTCGGTGCGCTCCGGCAGCACGCAGGCCGTGGTGGACGGCCGCTGGTCCGTGCCCGACGATGGGCCGGTCTCGGAGCGGGTCCGCGACGCCGGTGGCGACGTCGACGACGGCGAGCTCTTCCTGAGCCGCATCGTCTCCAGCGAGGGGCGCAGTCGGGCCGTCGTGGGCGGTCGATCCGCACCGGTCGGCGTCCTCGCCGATCTCGCCGATCATCTCGTCGTGGTCCACGGCCAATCCGAGCAGATCCGCCTCAAGTCCGCCACGGCGCAACGCGCAGCGGTCGATGCGCACGGCGGTCCTGCGCTCGCCTCGGCCGCGACCGCCTATCGCCGCGCCTACGACGCCTGGCTCACCGCGCAGGCCGAGCTCGACGAGATCACGAACGACCGCGACGCCCGGGTGGCCGAAGCGACGAGGCTGCGGGCCGCGATCGACGAGATCGAGGCCGTGGCGCCCCAGCCCGGCGAAGACGTCGAGCTCGACGCCACCGCCGAACGGCTGAGCAATGCCGAAGACCTGCGGCTCGCCGCCGGCCTGGCCCACGAGGTGCTCTCCAGCGACGCCCTCGACGGCAGCCGGGACGTCATCACCCTCGTCGAGGAGGCCCGTCGACAGGTCGAGCGGGTGTCGCAGCACGACCCCGAACTGCAATCCATCGCCGACCTGCTGGCCGATGTCGGCGCACAGGTCGCCGAGTCGTCCACCCGGCTGTCGAGCTACCTCGGGTCGCTCGACGCCGATGTGTCGCGCGAGCTCGAACTCGTCCAGACCCGTCGTGCCGACCTGAGCTCGCTCGTGCGCAAGTACGGCCCGACGCTCGACGACACGATCGCCCTCCTCGACGACGGCTCACGCCGGCTGGTCGAGCTGGACGGGGACGACGACCGTGTCGCCCAGCTGACCGAGGAGGTCGTGCTGCACCAGGGCGAGGCGTTGGCGGCGGCGGACGTCCTCAGCGAGCGGCGCCGTGCATCCGGCGCCGATCTCGCCTCGCGAGTGACGAGCGAACTCGCAGCCCTCGCCATGGGAGGCGCCGAACTCGTGGTCGAGGTCGAGCCGCGCGACGAGCTCGGCTCGTCCGGCGCGGACCGGGTCGAACTGCTGTTGCGGCCGCATTCGGGCAGCGAGCCCCGACCTCTCGGCAAGGGTGCGTCGGGCGGTGAGCTGTCGCGCGTCATGCTCGCGATCGAGGTCGTCATGGCGGCATCGAGCGACGTGCCCACCTTCGTGTTCGACGAGGTCGACGCCGGCGTGGGCGGTTCGGCCGCCATCGAGATCGGGCGACGGTTGGCGATGCTCGCCGAGCGGGCGCAGGTCATCGTCGTGACGCACCTGGCCCAGGTCGCCGCGTTCGCGACGAACCACCTGCGCGTCGTCAAGGACGCCTCCGGGGCCGTGACCGCCTCGAGCGTCCAGCAGCTCCACGGCGACGAGCGCGTGGCCGAGATGGCGCGCCTCCTCTCGGGGCTGCCCGACAGCGAGAGCGGTCTCGAACACGCTCGGGAGCTGCTCGAGATGGCTGCCTCGCGGACCGTCACACGCTCGTAACACCGAGCGCTTGGGGCGGGCGGAGAACGTGACGTAGGATGGAAGCCCGTGGTGGTCAATCAGAACTCGGGTCCATTTTCGGAGACTGACAGCGCGGCATCGGCCGGCTCGACAGTCAGCAACAGCGCGAAAGTCACGAAGCACATCTTCGTGACAGGGGGTGTCGTCTCCTCCCTCGGCAAGGGTCTCACCGCCGCCAGCCTCGGCAACCTCCTCACGGCGCGTGGTCTGCACGTCGTCATGCAGAAGCTCGACCCGTACCTCAACGTCGACCCGGGCACCATGAACCCGTTCCAGCACGGCGAGGTCTTCGTCACCGACGACGGCGCCGAGACCGACCTCGACATCGGGCACTACGAGCGGTTCCTCGACATCAACCTGAACCAGGCCGCCAACGTCACGACCGGCCAGGTCTACTCGACGGTCATCGCCAAGGAGCGCCGGGGCGAGTACCTCGGCGACACCGTGCAGGTGATCCCGCACATCACTGACGAGATCAAGCGACGGATGCGCGCGCAGTCCCACGACGCGATCCAGCCCGACGTGATCATCACCGAGGTCGGCGGCACGGTCGGTGACATCGAGAGCCAGCCCTTCCTCGAGTCCGCCCGCCAGGTGCGTCACGAACTCGGCCGCAAGAACGTCTTCTTCGTGCACGTCTCGCTCGTGCCGTTCATGAACGCGTCCGGCGAGCAGAAGACCAAGCCGACCCAGCACTCCGTCGCAGCCCTCCGCTCGATCGGCATGCAGCCCGACGCCCTGGTGCTTCGAAGCGACCGCCCCGTCTCCGACAGCAACAAGCGCAAGATCGCCCTCATGTGCGACGTCGACGAAGACGCCGTCGTCAACTGCATCGACGTGCCGAGCATCTACGAGATCCCCGTCATGCTGAACGACCAGGGTCTCGACGCCTACATCATCGAGCACCTCGGTCTCGGCGACCTGGCCGGCGAGGTCGACTGGTCCGGCTGGAGCACGCTGCTCGACGCCGTCCACGACCCCAAGCACGAGGTCACCATCGGCCTGGTCGGCAAGTACATCGACCTGCCCGACGCCTACCTCTCGGTCACCGAGGCCCTGAAGGCCGGCGGGTTCGCGCACCAGACCAAGGTCGTGCTGCGGTGGATCCCGTCCGACGACTGCGAGACGGTCGAGGGGGCGAGCAAGGCGCTCGCCGAGGTCGACGGCATCTGCGTTCCCGGCGGGTTCGGAATCCGCGGCATCGAGGGCAAGCTCGGCGCGCTCCGCTTCGCCCGTGAGAACGGGATCCCCGCGCTCGGCCTGTGCCTGGGGCTCCAGTGCATGGTCATCGAGTACGCCCGCAACAAGGCCGGCTTCGAAGGCGCCTCGTCGTCGGAGTTCGACCCCGAGACCCGGTTCCCGGTCATCGCGACCATGGCCGAGCAGGTCGAGATCATCTCCGGCGGCGACCTGGGCGGGACCATGCGTCTCGGCCTCTACCCGGCCGCGCTCGACAAGGGCTCGCTCGCCGCTTCGCTGTACGGATCCGAGCTCGTCGAAGAGCGCCACCGTCACCGCTACGAGGTGAACAACTCCTACCGCGACGACATCGCCGCGGCCGGCCTGCGCTTCTCCGGCACCTCGCCCGACGGGAGCCTCGTGGAGTACGTCGAGCTCGATCGGGCCGAGCACCCGTTCTACATCGGAACGCAGGCCCACCCCGAGCTCCGGTCGCGCCCCAACCACGCGCATCCCCTGTTCGCCGGTCTCGTCGAGGCTTCGCTCGAGCGACAGAACGCCACCCGCCTGTTCGAGGTCGAGGCGGTCGAGAATGTCTGACGCTCCCTCGGCATCCGTCTCGGCATCGACTCCCGGGGTCCTGTCCGACGACGACTTCGCAGTCGACGTCACAGAGAACCGGGTCGTCTTCGAAGGCGCGGTCTGGAACATCGTCCGCGACACCTTCCGCTACGGCGACACTTCCCTCAAGCGCGAGTACATGGACCACACGGGTGCCGTGGCGATCGCGGCGCAGGACGACCAGGGCCGCATCCTCCTGATCAAGCAGTACCGGCACCCCGTGCGGTCGCGCGACTGGGAGCTGCCGGCCGGCCTCCTCGACATCCCGGGCGAAGACCCTCTCCTCGCGGCCAAGCGCGAGCTCGCCGAGGAGACCGACCTGCAGGCTGCGACGTGGGAGCACCTCCTTACCTTCAACACGACGCCCGGCGGCAGTAACGAGCACGTCGCCATCTACCTGGCGACCGGGGTGCGCGCCGCCGACGAGGCGTTCGACCGCGAGGCCGAAGAAGCCGACATCGAGAAGCGCTGGGTCCCGGTCGGCGACGTCGTCGACGGGGTGCTCGGCGGTGGGCTGCACAACTCGATCCTGTCGATCGCCGCGCTGGCACTCCACGCGCGCGCGACCCGCTGAGAACCGTCCCGCCTCGGCCGCTCTGACGGTGGCCGGCCCTAGCGTGGAGACATGACGGCGATCGAGGAGGCGCGGGCCCGGTATCTCCGCCACGTCACGGTCGAGCGCGGGCTGTCGCCGAACACGGTCGCGGCGTATCGGCGAGATCTGACGGTGTACGAGGAGTTCCTCGCGACACGGGGGATCGCCGACGCCGCCGGAGTCTCGGCAGGGGACGTCGCGGAGTTCGCCCAGTGGTTGCGGTCGAGGCCCGGGCATCCCCTCGCTGCCTCGTCCGTCTCTCGAATGCTGAGTGCGGTCAAGAGCTTCCATCGGTTCTTGACGGAGGAGGGCCTCGTCGCGGACGACGTGACCACCACGGCCCGGCCACCGAAGCTGCCGGCCCGGTTGCCCAAGGCGATCTCGATCGCCCAGGTCGAGGCGCTGCTCGCGGCGACCGACGGCGACTCGGCGCAGCGTCTGCGCGACAAGGCCCTGCTCGAGCTGATGTACGCCACCGGCGCCCGGGTGTCGGAGGCGGTCGACCTCAACGTGGACGACGTGATCGAGGGCGACGTCGTGCGGCTGTTCGGCAAAGGCAACAAGCAGCGCATCGTTCCGCTCGGCAGCTATGCCCGGAAGGCGCTCGACGCCTATCTCGTGAGGGCGCGACCGGTCTTCTCGGTGCGAGGAACGGCGACGCCGGCCCTGTTCCTCGGGGCTCGCGGGGCGCGGGTGTCGCGGCAGAACGCGTGGTTGATCATCCAGGGTGCGGCTTCGCGCGCGAAGCTCGGAATCGAGGTGTCGCCGCACACGCTGCGGCACTCGTTCGCGACGCACCTGCTCGAGGGCGGGGCCGACGTGCGCGTCGTGCAGGAGCTGCTCGGGCACGCATCGGTCGCCACGACGCAGATCTACACGCTGGTGACGGCGGATGCCCTGCGAGACGCCTACGCGGCGGCTCACCCTCGGGCGCGGTGGGCGCCGGGGGAGCGGGAGGCGCGGGAGGCTGCGGCGATGCGGGCTGGTGCCGCGGCTGTTGGGCGCTGAGATTTGCGGGGGATGCGCGGGGCCGGGCAACAGGCCGGGGGACCGCCCCGGCGACGACGGGGGACGCCGGTAAGCTTGCCGACGTGAGTACGACGCCGAACCCGAGCACCGACGACCGTGCGGCCGCGCCCTCGCGGGGTGCCGCTTCCGGGGCCTCCGTCCCGCTGGACGGCGTCGGCGAGCTGTCGACGGCCCCTGCCCGACCCGCCGGCTCCGACGCCGACCTCGGCCCGACGGGCCGACCCCGCACCGCGTTCCCCGTGCCGGCGCCACTGCCGAGCCACGGCCCGGCCCGCATCATCACGCTCTGCAACCAGAAGGGCGGCGTCGGCAAGACGACGACCACCATCAGCCTGGGTGCCGCGTTCGCCGAATACGGTCGCCGTGTCCTCGCCATCGACTTCGACCCGCAAGGCGCTCTGAGCGCCGGCCTCGGTGTCCGCACCCACGACGTGCCCACGGTCTACGACCTCCTCATCGGCACCGTGAAAGACCCGAACGAGGTCATCCAGACCACCGGCGTGCCCGGTCTCGACGTGATCCCGGCGAACATCGACCTCTCCGCCGCCGAGGTCCACCTCGTCAACGAGGTCGCCCGCGAGCAGATCCTGTCCCGCGTGCTCCGCAAGGTGCGCGACGACTACGACGTCATCCTCATCGACTGCCAGCCGTCGCTCGGCATCCTGACCGTCAATGCCCTCACCGCGGCGCACGGTGTCCTGATCCCCCTCGAGTGCGAGTTCTTCGCCCTGCGCGGCGTCGCCCTGCTCGTCGAGACCATCGACAAGGTGCGCGAGCGCCTCAACGAGGACATCGAGCTCGACGGCATCCTGCCGACCATGTACGACTCCCGCACCCTGCACAGCCGCGAGGTGCTCGAGCGGGTCGTCGACGCGTTCGGCGACGATGTTCTCGAGACGGTTATCACACGCACGGTGAAGTTCCCCGACGCGTCGGTCGCCGCATCCCCCATCACGCAGTTCGCTCCGAACCACCCCGCGGCCGAGGCCTACCGGCAGCTGGCCAGAGAGCTGATCGCCCGTGGCGCCGCAGCGTAGCCTCGGCACCCCCGACAGCGACGTCTCGGCCGACGTTTCTGCCGACGTTTCGGCCGACGTCGAAGCAGCGACGGACTCCTCGTTCTCGGTCAGTCTTGCCAACTTCTCCGGCCCGTTCGACCTCCTGCTCTCGCTGATCACCAAGCGCGAGATGGACATCACCGAGGTGTCGCTCAGCGCGGTCACCGACGAGTTCATCTCGTACCTCCGTGGCCTCGACTCCGACGAGGAGCTCGACAAGGCCAGCGAGTTCCTCGTCGTGGCGGCGACGCTGCTCGACCTCAAGGTCGCCGGCCTCCTGCCCCAGGGCGAACTCGTCGACGCCGAAGACGTCGCCCTGCTCGAGGCCCGCGACCTCCTGTTCGCCCGCCTGCTGCAGTACCGCGCGTTCAAGCAGGCCGCCGAGTGGTTCGCCAGCCGCGGCGAGGCCGAGGGCGACCGGCACTCGCGCAGCGTCCGCCTCGAGCAGAAGTACCGCGTCTCGACGCCCGAGCTCGTGTGGACCCTGTCGCCGGACGACTTCGCCGCGCTCGCCGCGATGGCCCTGTCGCCGAAAGAGGTGCCGACGGTCGGGCTCGACCACCTGCACGCGCCGCTGATCAGCATCCGCGAGCAGGCCGCGATCGTGGTCTCGATGCTGCGACGCGGAGCCGTGATGAGCTTCCGCGAGCTGATCGACGGTGTTGACGTCAAAGGCGTCGTCGTAGCGCGTTTCCTCGCGATCCTCGAGCTCTACCGACACGCGAGCATCAGCTTCGAACAGCTCGAACCGCTCGGCGAGCTCACCCTGCGCTGGACCGCCGAGCACTGGACCGAAGAGAACCTCGCGAACCTGGGGGCCGACTATGATGGATGAGCCGCAGACGGCGGACCACCTCCCGACCCCGGGCGTCGCCATCGCCCGCACGCTCGAGGCCATCCTCATGGTCGCCGACGAGCCGCAGAGCCTCGTCTCCCTCGCGACGGCGATCGGTGCGCCCGTGCCCGCGGTCCGGCAGGCGATCGAGGCGCTCGTGGCCGACTTCGACGGCGTCGCACCCGGCGTCGACGGGGCCTCGGGCATCCGCCGCGGTTTCGAGCTCCGCGAAGTGGGCGGCGGTTGGCGCTTCTACGTGCGCGAGGAGTTCGACCCGATCGTCCGCGACTTCGTGCTGACGCAGAACCCGACGCGCCTTTCGCAGGCCGCCCTCGAGACCCTCGCCGTCATCGCCTACAAGCAGCCCATCACCCGCGGCGCCATCGCGCAGATCCGGGCCGTCAACGTCGACTCCGTGGTCCGCACCCTCCTGGGCCGTGGCCTGATCACCGAGTCCTTCACCGACGCCGAGACCGGCGCCATCAACTACGAGACGACCGAGCTCCTGCTGACGCATCTCGGAATCAACACCCTCGACGAGCTGCCGCTGATCTCACCGCTGCTCGCCGACGGGTCGAAAGGCTTCGACGATGCCCAGTAACACGCACTCCGACGAGGATGCCCGTGCCCCGCAGGGCGAGCGCCTCCAGAAGGTCATGGCCGCGGCCGGCATCGCGAGCCGCCGCGTCTCCGAAGACCTGATCGCCGCCGGCCGAGTGACCGTGAACGGCGAGGTCGTCACCGAGCCCGGACGCCGCGTCGACCCGACCGTCGACCAGGTCGTCGTCGACGGTCAGGCAGTTCAGCTCGACCCGAGCCGCCGCTACCTGATGCTCAACAAGCCGGTCGGCGTCGTCTCGTCCCTGCGCGACGAGCGCGGACGCCCCGACCTGACCGAGTTCACCCGCCACTACGAGGAACGCCTCTTCAACGTGGGCCGCCTCGACGCCGAGACGAGCGGGCTCCTGATCCTCACCAACGACGGCGAGCTGGCGCACGTGCTCGCGCACCCGTCGTTCGGCGTGCTGAAGACGTACATCGCCAAGGTGCAGGGCTCGATCACGCCTGCAACCGTCAAGAAGCTCATCGCCGGCATCGATCTCGACGACGGCCCGATCAACGCCGACTCCGCGCGCATCGTCGACCGCGGAACCGGGCAGGCGGGCGGCACGAGCATCGTCGAGGTGACCCTGCACTCGGGTCGGAATCGAATCGTGCGCAGGATGCTCGAAGCCGTCGGCCACCCGGTGATCGACCTCGTACGGCGGCAGTTCGGCCCCCTCACACTCGGCACCCTCCGTATCGGCGAGGTGCGCGACCTGACCCGCGACGAACTCGGCGACATCCTGACGATCGCGCGCGACGCCGGTCTCGGCTCGACGACGATCGGCGGCGCCTCGGACACCGGTTCGGTCGACGGCGACGGCGACGGCGTCCGCGACATCGTGTCCGACGCGGTCCAGGGTGCCCTAGACGACTCCGGCGCCGACCTCGAGGCCGACGTCGACGACGACCTCGCGGACTCCGAGAAGGAGTATTACGACGAGGACGACGAGGAGTTCGAACCCGAGTTCGACGCGCGCGACGAGAGCCGGCGCGGGCGTGCTCCCGCTGCGGGTGCGGGTGCGGCCTCTCGTGCCGTGCCGAAGCGGCAGTACGACAGCGACGGCAACCGCCGCGTGGCGCTGAACGGCGACGCGTCCGGCGGGCAGGCGCCGAGCCGACGCGCCCAGGTCCGGCGGCAGCAGGAGGATCGCCGGAGGGGCAAGCGATGACGGATGTCCCGCAGCGCCGTCTGCAGGGCACCGTCCGCGTCGTCGGCTCTGGCCTGCTCGGTGCAAGCATCGGCCTCGGTCTCCGGCAGCAGGGGGTCGACGTGATCCTCGAGGACGTCTCGCCCGCGGCCCGGAACCTGGCGATCGATTACGGTGCCGGTCGCGTCGGTGGCGCGGACGATCATCCCACGCTCATCGTCGTCTGCGTGCCGCCCGATGTGACGGCCGACATCGTCGAACGCGAGCTCGCCGCCTACCCGGAAGCGCTCGTCACCGACGTGGCCAGCGTGAAGGTGGCGCCGCTGCGCGAACTGGAGAAGCGCGGCGTCGACGTCTCGCGGTACATCGGCTCGCACCCGATGGCCGGGCGGGAGCGTGGGGGGCCGCTCTCGGCTCGCGCCGACCTGTTCGTCGGGCGCCCGTGGGTGGTCGCCGGCCACGACGGGATCGGCTACCGAGCGGCGGCCGCACTTGAAGACCTCATCCTCGACCTCGGGGCGACGCCGATCGAGATGACTCCCGAAGAGCACGACGCCGGGGTGGCCGTGGTGTCGCACGCTCCTCAGGTCGTCGCGAGCCTCATGGCCGCACGGCTCCGAGACGCCCCCGACACCTCTCTCGGCCTCGCCGGGCAGGGAGTCCGCGACGTCACGCGCATCGCTGCGAGCGATCCGACGCTGTGGGTGCAGATCCTCGGGGCGAACGCAGGCGGCGTGGCGGAGGTGCTGCGGGCCCTGCGGGAGGACCTCGACGGCGTGATCTCGGCACTCGACGAGCCCGAGCATCCCGGCGCCCTGCGGGTTCTCGCCGAGACGATCGGTGCCGGCAACGCGGGAGTCTCGCGGCTGCCCGGCAAGCACGGGCAGTCGAAGACCTATCGCCAGGTGATCGTCATGGTCGACGACACCCCCGGCCAGCTCGGACGCCTCCTCACGGAGATGGGCGAGATCGGGGTGAACCTCGAAGACCTCCGGCTCGAGCACTCGCCCGGAGCCCAGTTCGGGCTCGCGGAAGTGAGCGTCGTGCCCGAGCACGAAGAACGACTGATCGACGACCTGGTCCGCCGCGGCTGGACCATTGCAGGAGCATGAACGCATGACGACCACCCCCGCCGACTCCTCCCCCTTCTCCGACGATCCCGGCGCCACCTCCGACGAGCTGGCCGCCTGGAAGGACGACCTCTTCGCGCGCTACCAGGCGAGCGACCTCTTCCGCCCTGTCGTCGTGGCGGTCGACGGCCCGGCCGGCAGTGGCAAGTCCAGCGTCAGTCGTGCCGCGGCTCGGGCCCTCGGGTTCGACTACCAGGACACCGGGGCGGCCTACCGGGCCTTCGCGCTGCACGCGGTCCAGGAGGGCGTCGATCTGACGAGCTCCGCTGCGGTGGTCGCGACCCTGCCGACCTTCGACTACGAGATCGGTATCGATCCCGGCGACCACTTCGTGAAGGTCGGGGGAGTGGACGTCAGCGAGGAGATCCGGACCCCGCGGGTGACGGCCTCGGTCGCCCACGTCGCGAAGATCCCCGAGGTGCGGGCGTTCCTGGTCGAGCTGTTCCGCTCGGTGATCGCCGGGTCGTCGAAGCCCGGCATCGTGACCGAAGGGCGTGACATCACGACGGTGGTCGCACCCGATGCCCAGGTGCGAATCCTGCTCACGGCGACGGAAGAGGCTAGAATGGCCAGGCGTTCCGCGGAGATCACGGGGCAGAGTGCCGAAGAAACTGCCCGGCAACTGTCGAAACGAGACCAGCAGGACAGCAAGGTAGTCGACTTCATGACAGCCGCCGAAGGCGTCACGACACTCGACTCCACTCATCTCGACTTCGATCAGACGGTGCAGGCCGTGGTCGAGCTCGTCCGGGCCTCCGCAGCGGCGGCCACAGCGGCGGGCACCAACACCCCCTAGGAGCCACCCATGGCACACGACGACGACGACAGCTTCCCCGACCTCGACGACGGCATGGCCGATCGTCTCGCGACGCTCGAAGACGTCGATGCGGACCAGCGGGCGGATGCCCTCCGCCGCGGTCTCGAGGACTTCGAGCTCGACGAAGAAGACGTCGACCTCCTCGAGAACGCCGAATGGGACCCGGACGCGATCACGTACGCGCCGGCCCTTCCCGTCCTCGCCGTCGTCGGGCGCCCGAACGTCGGCAAGTCCCAGCTCGTCAACCGCATCCTCGGCCGCCGCGAGGCCGTCGTCGAGGACAAGCCCGGCGTCACCCGCGACCGCGTCTCGTACAAGGCCGAGTGGGGCGGGCGCCGCTACACGATCGTCGACACCGGCGGGTGGGAGCACGACGCCCTCGGCATCGACGCGTCCGTCGCCATGCAGGCCGAGATCGCGATCGACCTCGCCGACGCCGTCCTCTTCGTCGTCGACGTCAACGTCGGTGCCACCTCGACCGACGAGCACGTCGTCTCGATGCTCCGCAAGACGCACAAGCCCGTGATCCTCGTCGCGAACAAGACCGACGACGACCGCAAGGCCCTCGAGGCGTCCGAGCTCTGGAGCCTGGGTCTCGGAGAGCCGTTCCCCGTCTCCGCCCTCCACGGCCGCGGCGTCGCCGACCTGCTCGACAAGGCGATGGCCACGCTGCCCGCCGTGTCGGCCGTCGCGAAGGAGGAGATCGGCGGCCCCCGCCGCGTCGCCATCCTCGGCCGCCCGAACGTCGGCAAGTCGTCGCTCCTCAACCGCGCTGCAGGCGAGGAGCGCGTCGTCGTCAACGAGCTCGCCGGCACCACCCGCGACCCGGTCGACGAGCAGGTCGAGATCGGCGGTCGCATCTGGACTTTCGTCGACACCGCCGGCATCCGCAAGCGTGTGCACCTGCAGCAGGGCGCCGACTTCTACGCGTCCCTCCGCACCTCGTCCGCGCTCGAGAAGGCGGAAGTCGCGGTCGTGGTGCTCGACGTCTCCGAGACCATCTCCACGCAAGACCTCCGCATCATCGACCTGGTGCTCGAGTCGGGCCGTGCGCTCGTCCTCGCCTTCAACAAGTGGGACCTCCTCGACGACGACCGCCGCCGCTACCTCGAGCGCGAGATCGAGCAGGACCTCGAGCACGTCTCGTGGGCTCCGCGCGTGAACATCTCGGCGAAGACCGGCCGGCACCTCGAGAAGCTGGTGCCCGCGCTCGAGCTGGCTCTCGAGTCGTGGGACACGCGGATCCCGACGGGCAAGTTCAACGCGTTGCTCGCCGAGCTCACGCAGGAGCATCCTCACCCCGTCCGTGGTGGAAAGCAGCCGCGCATCCTCTTCGGCACCCAGGCCGCCAACCGGCCGCCGACATTCGTCCTGTTCACGACCGGGTTCCTCGACCCGCAGTACCGCCGCTTCATCACGAGGCGCCTGCGCGAGATCTTCGGCTTCGAGGGCACGCCGATCAACGTGAACATGCGCGTGCGCGAGAAGCGCAAGCGCTCGTAATCCCGACTCGATCCGCTCGAACACCCTCGGGCGGCACGGACACCCCTCCTCGGAGAGGTGCTCGCGCCGCCCGAGGGTGTTTCGCGTGCCGCGGAGGGTGCGAGAATTGGCCCATCATGGTGGAAGCGTCGGCGCAGCGGAGCGGTCGGTGGGGGCGGGCGGAGCTCGTGCTCGAGCGGCTCTGGCGCACGTGCCAGGTCGACCGGCTGGCGGGCGGCAGGCAGCACGCCTATGTCGTCCGCCAAGACATGCGCGAGCATCCCACGACCGTTCGCACTTTCCGCACTTTTCGGTGGCTGCTCCTCGGCGAGGTGACCGTCGGCGTCTCGGCGATCCTCATCGCGATCGTGCTGACCGCGCACGGCGTGGTCGTGCCGTGGGCGGTGTGGTTCCGGTCGACGGTCGTACTGATGATCACGCTGTCGCTGTACGTGTTCGCCTGGCGCGCGCAACTCGGCTATTACTGGGCGTATGCGCGATTGAAGTTGTTCTCGCGAATCTTTCCGGTCGTGACACTGATCATCGCGTGCATCCCCGGTCTCTACCCGACCTGGATGGTCGTCGAGCAGATCGTCTTCTCCGCCCTGATGGTCGCGATCGCGCTGCTGCTGTCGACGCGGCACATGCGAGCGGTCTTCCCCGCGCCGGCTCGGCTCGGCCGCGGCTGAGGCCTCAGGCCGGGGTCGCCACGCGCACCATGGCGACGTCGGGGGTCTCCACGACGCGACCGGACGAGTCGACGAAGGCCACCCGGAGGTGCTCGCCGCTGGTCTCGTCGACGTACGCGTAGCGACGGGGATGCTCGAGCGGGCGATGCTCGAAGCCCCACGCCCCGAGGGTGGCCACCACGGGCAGCAGGTCGTGCCCCGCCGGCGTGAGGAGGTACTCCTCGCGCTCGCGTTCTCCCGGTGCCTGGTACGACCGTCGCTCGAAGACCCCGTGCTCGACCAGGGTGGCCAGACGCGCCGTGAGGATGTCGGGCGAGACCCCCAGCGACGAGCGGAACTCGGAAAAGCGCGTCGACCCGACCAGGGCGTCGCGCACGATGAGGAGCGCCCAGCGCTCGCCCACGACGTCGAGACTGCGGGCGATGCCGCAGGAGGGATCGAGGCTGGAACGCGGTGACATGCCCTCACCCTAGCTCAGTTGGGTTTTCCTATCCAGCCTGCTAGGTTCGTTCCCATGCCTTCCACAGCCGATGCCCCGGCCTCCACCCGCCTCTCGTTCTGGACCTGCGCCGCCGTCCTGGCCGTCGCCCTCTGGATGAGCGGCGCGGCGACCCCGGTCTACCCGCTCTACGCGAAGGACTGGCACCTCACCCCGATCGTCACGACGTCGATCTTCGCCGTGTACCCGATCGTGCTCGTGATCGTCCTCCTCGTCTTCGGGTCGCTCAGCGACGTGGTCGGGCGGCGCACGAGCATCCTCCTCGGCATCTCCGCGTCACTGATCGGCGTGTTCCTCTTCGCGATCGCGCCGAACGTGGGCATCGTTCTGATCGGCCGCGCCTTCATGGGCATCGGAGTGGGCCTGTCGCTCAGCCCGGCGACCGCCAAGATGATCGACATCGCCGGCCCCCGCAACTCGGCCCGGACCGGCGGCATCAGCACGGCGTCCACCGCGGTCGGCCTGGTCTTCGCCACGCTCGTCGGGGGCGCCCTGGTGCAGTACGCGCCGTTCCCGCTCCACCTGACCTACTGGGTGCTCTTCGTCGTCGAGGCGCTCGTGTTCGCTCTGGTCTGGCGACTGCCCCGGGACCGGGATGCCGAGGCCCCCCGCTGGCGGCCGCGTGGCGTGTCCGTGCCCCGGGCGCTTTGGGGCCCAGTCGCGGCGGCCGCCCTGTGCGTGAGTGCGTCGTACTCCCTCGGAGCCGTGATCCTGTCGCAGGGCGCCTCCATCGGAGTGCAGCTCGTCGGCAGCAGCAACGCGCTAATGACGGGAGCGCTCCTCGCCATCTCCATGCTGGTGATCGGAATCGTCGCCCTGGCCTCCCGCCGGATCCCGCTGCCGATCGCGGCTGTCATCGCCCTCGTGGCCACGGCCCTCGGCTTCGGCTCGCTCGTGCTCGCCGCGTCGCAGCACTCCCTGGCGCTGTTCCTGGTCTTCTGCGTGCTGGGCGGGATCGGCTACAGCCTGTTCTTCGCCGCCGGCCTGCAGATCGTCTCTCGGTTCGCGCCCGAACACCACCGCGGCTCGATGTTCTCGACGGTGTACCTGGTCGGGTACGTCTTCCAGGCGGCGACGGCCCTCTGGCTGGGGAGCGAGGCGACGTCCGGCGGACTCGCGCACGCCGTCGACCTCGGGGCACCGGTCGTCTCGGCGCTCGCCGCCGTCGCGCTGATCCTGGTGCTCGTGCTGGCGGTTCCGCGGCGGACCCGAGGAGCGTCGGTCGTCGAAGCCTCCTGAGAACGGGAGGTCAGTCGGCCTTGACCGTGTGCTCTTCGAGGAAGTGCAGTGTTGCATCCCACGCTCGAGCGGCGTAGCCGGCGTTGTACGCGTGCGGATTCTGGTCGTTGAAGAACGCGTGACCGGTGTTCTCGTAGACGACGGGGGTGAAGTCGACGCCGGCCTCCTCCATCGCGCGAGTGACGTCGGGAAGCCCGGTGATGAGGCGTTCGTCCTGGTCGCCGTAGAACGCGAGGACGGGGGCCTCGATGAGGTCGACGTCGGACTCCTCCGGCGGAGCGCCGTAGAACGGGATCGCGGCGGTCACGCGCGGATCCGCCGCGGCCAGAGCGAAGCTGTAGGTGCCGCCGAAGCAGAAGCCGGTGACGGCGAGGTGGCCGCGGCATCCCGGCTGCTCGTCGAGGAAGTCGAGAACGGACTGCAGCGCGCCGACGGCCCAGGCCGCGTACTCGGGGGAGCGCATGGGGGAGGCGGCCTCGCGCATCCGCGGCTGGACCTCGCTCTTCTTCGCGTCGTCGTCGCCGGCCATGATGGCCAGGAGTTCTTCGCCGAGGTCGGGCTGCATGCCGGCGCGGCTCAGGATGTCGGGTGCCGCGACCAGCCAGCCCTCGGCCGCGAACCGGTCGGCGACGCTGCGGATCTGATCGACCGCGCCCCAGATCTCGTGGATGACGATCAGGCCTCCCTTGACGGGCATGCCTTCGGGCGGCGATGCCAGGTACACGTCGAAGGGGCCGTCGTGGTCGAGCTGCACAGTGTGGGGCATGAGTGTCTCCAGTGGATCGAGGTTCGGGGTCGTTCTCTTGACTACTCCACCCGGGGGATGCGCGGCTGATGTCGGTGCAGAGGTCTAAGTTATTGATTTGTCTGATGAAGGATGCGAAACCGTACTTCGCTCCTCGGCTCGACAGCACGGGCGACTCGTCGTCCGACTCCTGCTGTTGGGTTGCGGCTTTTCGGCGATTCAACTCGCCTTCAAGCTGCTGCACGAGGGGCCGCTCTCCGAAACCCTCACCGAGCCCTACTACGCGACCGGCAGCGGGCTCGTGCTGCTGGCCGGCCTCGGGGCCGTTGGGGTGAGCTTCGAGAGACACGCCTCGAGCCGCCGAGCCGCCTCTCGTCGGGATGACGCCGCCGGCTCCCGCGCCGCCTCCGCCTCCGGCGCCCCGCCGCGGCCGCCTGACGGTGTGGCAGGCGACGACGCCTCGTCGTGACGGAGTGGCACCCGGGTGCGCGCGGCCACCCCACTACGGTCGAACCACCCCGCACCACCGCTGATCGGAGACCCATGCCCAGCCATCCCCTCGAACCGTTGTCCGGGTCGGAGCTCGCGAGCGTCGCGACGATCCTCCGTCGCGACCGGGGTCTCGCGCCGACGGCGCGGTTCGTGTTCGTCGAGCTGGCCGAGCCGCCGAAGGCCGACGTGCTCGCCTGGACTCCCGGCGCCGCGTGGGAGCGGCGCGGGTTCGCCATCGTCCGCGAGAGCGCCGAGCACAAGACCTATGAGGCGGTCGTGTCGCTGACGTCCGACTCCGTCTTGTCGTACGTCGAGATCGTCGACGCGCAGCCGCCGATCACGGTCGAGGAGTTCGACATCTCGGAGCGCCTGGTGCGGAGCGACCCGCGCTGGCAGGCGGCCGTCGCCCTCCGAGGCGTGACCGACTTCGACCTGCCGATGATCGACAAGTGGTCGTCGGGCTACACAGGGCCGGGCGACGAGCCGAGCCGCCGCCTCGCGCGGCTTCTGACGTTCGTCCGCACCGCCCCCGGCGACAACGGCTACGCCCACCCTGTCGAGGGCCTCATCGTCACGATCGACATGGACACCTGGGAGGTGCTCGACGTCGTCGACCACGGTGTCGTCCCGCTGCCGCCGACGAACGGCAACTTCGAGGCGGAGCAATTCGGCGCCGAGGACAACTACCCACGCATCGCCGAACAGCGCGAGGCCATGAAGCCCATCGTCATCACGCAGCCCCAGGGGTCGTCGGTCAAGCTCGACGGGCATTCGCTCGAGTGGGGTCCGTGGCGGTTGCAGGTCGGCTACACGCCGCGGGAGGGAGTGGTCCTGCACGACGTGCGGTACGTCGACAGAGGGGCCGTCCGACCGGTGCTCTACCGAGCATCCCTCGCGGAGATGTACGTGCCGTACGGCGATCCGGCGGCCACGCACTGGAACAAGAACGTGTTCGACGAGGGCGAGTACGGCCTCGGGGTGTTGGCCAACTCGTTGGAGCTCGGCTGCGACTGTGTCGGCGAGATCCTCTACCTCGACGCGGTCGTCAACGACCAGGAGGGGGCGCCGGTCGTGATCCCGAACGGGATCTGCATCCACGAGGAGGACGCGGGGATCGGCTGGAAGCACACGGAGTACCGCGACGGTCGCGGCGAGGTGCGACGCAACCGGCGGCTCGTCATCTCGTTCTTCGTGACGGTCGGCAACTACGACTATGGCTTCTACTGGAACCTGCACCTCGACGGGTCGATCGAACTCGAGATCAAGCTCACCGGCATCATCTCGACCGGGGCGCTGCTGCCGGGGCAGCTGCAGCCGGGCACCGAGCCGGGGCACGGCACGCTCGTCGCGCCGCAGCTCTACGGCCCGCACCACCAGCACTTCTTCAGCGTGCGGCTCGACATGCAGGTCGACGGGCAGCGGAACAACATCGACGAGCTCAACTCGGAGGCCGTGCCCGCAGGGCCGGAGAACCCGTGGGGGAGTGCGTGGCGCCAGACCCGCACCCGGCTGACGTCAGAGAACGAGGGCGCCCGGTCGGCGTCACCGTCGACGGCGCGCGCCTGGCTCGTGACCTCGGCCGACACCGTCAACGGCGTCGGAGGCCGCCCCGGCTACCTGATCGAGCCCGGCACGGCCGCGCCGTTCTTCGCGCAGGAGGGGTCGCAGCAGATGAACCGCGGGCGCTTCGCCACGAAGCAGTTGTGGGTGACGAAGTTCGACCCGGCCGAGCGGTACGCCGCCGGCGACTACATCGCGCAGCGCGAGTTCGCCTCGGGCGTCTCGGAGTACGTCGAGCAGGGGCGCCCGCTCGTCGACGAAGACCTCGTCGCCTGGTACACCGTCGGCGTGCACCACGTGGTGCGGCCCGAGGACTGGCCGGTGATGCCGGTGGCGAAGGCCGGGTTCCACCTCAAGCCGGTGGGCTTCTTCGACGGCAACCCGATGCTCGACCTGGCGCCGGAGCCGATGGGAGACGACGCGAGCTGCCACCACCACGGATGAGGTCGGGGCGGGGGTTCGGCGCTGTGCCTCTGCTTGCACGCTCTGTCTGCAAGTGAGGAAATCCTGACTTCTACTGAGGAACCCTGCGCCGTGTGCGCCAGCAAGTGAGGACTTTCGGCCGCGCGCTGTCTGCGATTGAGGAAATCCTTCGCCGGGTTCCTCGGAAAGCGACAGGGCGCCGAACGGGGCAGCAGGGCGAAGTGGCGACCCGCCGGCCGGCGCAGGGCAACGGGGTGCCGGGCAGTGGGGCGCACCTCCGGGGATGCGCTGTCAGTGCGCGCTGGGCACCTGGGTCAGGGTGACGATCTTCGTCGAGCCCTGAGTGATCGCGATCGTCTTGTCGCCGTTCGAGAAGCTCGCCGTGTAGTTCTGCGCCTTGCCGGCCTGCGTGACGCGCAGCGAATAGGCGCCGTGGTCGGCCGTGCCGGTGATGTGGCACATGCCCGGCACCTGCGATTGGAAGACAGCGCCGCCCCGGTAGAGCATGTTGGTGCAGTTGCCGTCGTCGCTGATCGTCTTGTTCGCCGTGCCGTCGGAGGCCTTCCAGACGCCGGCGATCGAAGGGTAGCCGGTGCTGCACCCGGTGAGAGCAGCGCTGCACCCCACGGCGAGAACGAGGGCGGCGGAGGCGACGAGGGGGAGGCGATGCTTCACGGTGCGGCTTTCGATCGTGCGCCGGACGGGGTGGCGACGCAGCTTCCAGCCTAGCCAGGTGGGGCAGCGCGACCGGCGGGGCGGGCGGGGGAGCGCCGGGCGTGTGCGTGTTCAGGCGGGGGCCGGTGCATCCTGCGCTCGAGGCTTTTCGGTTCTTCGACCCCGGGGGATGCTCCCCAGCGCCACGACCACGACGAACACCGTCGCCGCCCCGAGAATCCCCCACGCCCAGGCCTGCCAGCCGATCAGGTGCGTCGTCGTGAAGAAGCGCACCGCGTAATTCGTGGTGGAGGCGATGGGGAAGGTGAAGATCCAGAACGAGAAGCCCAGGCGGAGCTTGCCGTACTCGGGGATCAGGAGGAACTGCACGACGAGCATGATGACGAGGATCCCCGTCAGTCCGAGCTGGACCTCGTCGATCGGGCCGGGGTGGGAGATGATCCAGGCGAGGCTCGAGGTGGCGGCGGCGGCCAGGAACGCCGACAGAGCGGGGCGGAGCGGGACGGGCAGCGGCTCGTGCGCGACGAGGCGGACGATGACGGCGGTGCCGATGACGAGCCAGAAGAAGAGGCCGGCCGCGAAGGCTCCGATGGCGGCGTCGTGCTGACCGATCTGCGAGAGTCCGATGCTGGCGACGTTGGCCCCGGCGACGACGGGCACGAAGTAGCCGGGGTGGAAGTCCTGCAGGCGGATGCCGCCCGTCATCCAGTGGCTGACGAGTTGCGCGGCGACGATGGCGAGGGCGGCCACCGCGGCGAACGTCACCCAGGGGCCGGCGTTGGGCAGGTACAGCGAGTAGTGGCCGGCGACCAGGATTCCGATCAGGGGGATGTACGCCGCGAACGGTCCGAAGACGGGGTGCTTGAGATCGCTGCGGAAGCCGCCGGTCGTGGCTCGCAGGCCCGAGACGATGTAGACGACGCTCAGCACGATCCACAGCGCGGTGCCGATGCCGTACAGCACCTCGTCGGGCCACGCCGGGGCGCCGAGGTCGGTCCGCGCCGCGTACCAGCCGCCCGCGAGGCCGATGACGCCGAGGGGCATGCCGAACAACGCGAGCGGGAGGGTGGTGCGCTCGCGGGTGGCGGCGTGGTGGTGGTGCGCGGGGTGCCCGGGGTGCGCGGGGTCGCTGTGCTCGGGGTGCGCCTGCTCGGGGGTGCTCATTCGCTCACCATAGCTTGCGGGTCGCAACTCAGCCGGGGCGGTTCTCGCTGGGTGAGCGCCATCGGGCCGTCGTGGCGCACTCGCTCGTGCCGAATGGTCACTTTCGGGGCTCCTCTAGCAATTCCGGGCCCCGAAACTGACCACTCGACCGGGTGCGAGGTGGCCGAGCCGCCGATGACGAGCATGGTGCACGGGGGATGCTCGGGGTCGGGTATGCTTGTCAGGTTGCCTCGGTCGGGGCAACACCAGGGCGCAGGCTTCGGCTGGCGCTCTCGGGCTGTGGCGCAGCTTGGTAGCGCACTTGACTGGGGGTCAAGGGGTCGCAGGTTCAAATCCTGTCAGCCCGACCAGAAAAGCCCCGGAAATACGCGGAATCCGCGTGGACCGGGGCTTGATCTCTTAGGCCGTGGTCATGATTTAGTCATGATGACAGCGTGGGATCGCCAGCAAGGGCGCGACGACGGGCCTCCTCAACAGCATCTGCAACCTCGTCGAGCCAATAGGGCCACAGGAATCCTTATGTGTCCGGCGTCTCGGACGCCTAAGCGTGGCCGAGTCGCCGCTGGATTACTTTCACGTTAGCCCCGCTAGCGATCATTATCGACGCCGCCACGTGACGTAGGTCATGAGGCGTCGGACCCTTGGCGATGAGCCGAGCCCCTCCGACGGCCGACGTCCACATCCGGCGTCGCCAGTTGCCGTCACTGATGTCGTCCCCGGGACTGGCTCGGAAGACAAAAGGATCAGGGTGGGACCACCCGCACCATCCACGGCGTGCCTTACATCGTCTCCCCGCACGTCCTGTCCGGCACGGTCTGGGGTATCCCGAAGAGCCGCGCCTTCAGGGTGCTGCGCGAGGACGTCTCCGTCGATGAGTCGGTCTTCTTCACCTCCGACCAGGTTGCGATCCGCGGAGTCGCCCGTGTCGGCTTCGGCTTCCGCAGCCTGAGGCGATCCTCAGGATCAAGGCAGGCGGCTAACCACCCCTGCGTCAGACCGGGGCGAGCTGGTGACTCGCACGCTGAGGGCCACTGACCAGGGGGCCGACCCGTCAATACCCACGCCGGGCGTCCTCGGCTTCCCCTTTCACATGGAGGCCCGGCACCCTCAACCTCACCGACTGGGGCGCACAGGAATAGCGCCCCCAGGCCGCCCCCAGCAGGCAGGTGCACGGCCAGCCCCATGGCCGGGCATCCGATCCTCTTAGTCGTTGGTCACTGGATGTCCGGCCGCTAGCCCGCCGACGAGACACGCGCGCACCATCCGACCACCGGAGTTCCGAGGCCACTCATGACGCCCACATCATCGAGCCACACCAGCTTGTAAACAGGCGGCGCTCAGCGCCCCGCATCTAATCGGGCCGCCTCGCGGGCACGCGAAAGGCCCCCGGGGACTCTCGAGGGCCTTTCTTTGGCTAGCTAGAAGCGCGGGAGCGACAGGAGGTTGTCGTTCCAGTAGCCGTCCGCATGTGTCCGGAGGTACGGCAGCTTGCCCACCTCCTGCCAAACGCTGACAGCGACGGTGCGGCCACCGTGGTTCACGAAGGTGTCACCGGGGTGGGCGGTGACATAGCTCACGCCCTGCGCCTTGGTCCAGGTGCCGGTGAGGCCGTTCTGGTTCCAGGCATAGTGCGTGATGGTCTCGTGTGAGGCCGGGTCGGCGACGCGGATATGGGTGATCTGTACTGCCATGTTCGTTCCATTCTCGGTGCGGATATGAGTGCCCGTTTTAGAGCTGGGCGGTTGCTCATTACGCAAACGAGAATAGCTCAGTTGACCGAACATGTGTTCGATAACTACACGACTGTTATTAGTCCGTTATGAGGGGGACTGGATGGGGTACATAATGCAGACCAATCAGGCCGAGCTTGGCGAAGCGAAGGATAGAGCTCTCCGAGCAAGAGAAGGAAATCCTGTGGAGAACGGCCGCCTATCTGTCGCAGACGTGACTTCCAACTGATGTTCCCGCTGGTCCTTCACCTTGCCGCAGGTCGGATTTCGATCGCGGTGACCTGCCGGGTGCTGGGCTCTAGCAAGCAAGCGTTCTCCGAATGGCGAGCGAGCCCCGTCTTGCAGCGCGACTGGGACAACGCCCACCTGATGAACGCCGCGATCGATCTGCGCCGCGGAGACCCTGCGTTCGAGTATCGATTCATCTCCGAGGAGATCGAGGCCGAAGCCGGATTGAGAGTCCTTGAGGGGCACACATGGCAACTGAGCTCCGAGCAGCGGCTCTGGTCTTTGCATTGGAAGAAGCGGGGCCTGAACCGCAAGGCCGGCCCACCCGTTCACGACGATCTCGTGCTCTGCGACTTCACCGCGACCGAGCTGAACTGGCTGTGGCTAACCGACATCTCCGAGCATTGGACGGACGAAGGAAAGCTTTGTCTCTGCGCGGTTAGGGGCGTCTGCTCGTATCGGATCGTGGGCTACACGATCGACTCGAGAATGACCGCCGAGCTGGCCGTCGCGGCCCCTTCGGAACGCGGTCGCCCTTAGAGCGCTCCTGCGCTGCACTCGGACAGGGGCTCGCTTCTGCAAAAGAACGTCCTGAACCGACAACGGTGGCATTCACTGCAGGAACTGCGGCTGACGATCGTGACCTGGATCGAGCGGACCTACCACCGCCGCAGACGACGACGTCGCCATGGACGCTCACCTCGATCGAGTTCGAGGTAATGAACTCACAAGCCGCTCACGCGGCCTGAAATCGCCAAGCAAGACGAGTCAGCTCAATCGACCGCAGTCCCATCTGCTTCGACGGTAACCGGCCCTTCCGGGCCACGGCTACGACATCGTCACGGAACGCTCCCGGGTATGCCCTCGCCATGATTGACAACCTTCCAGCGAAAAAGAATCCTCACAGGTTGGCCGACAATCAAATATCTACGCAGACCCCTTCGATCTGATCTACGACCACGCGGAATCGCACATCGTGCTCGGCGAGAATGCTGGCGACAAAATGCCAGCCGTCCGTGCCGGGATGCCACTCACGCCGACTAAGTAGCGCTGGGGCGGATCCTTGAATCGAGGTTTGACTTCTGAAGCAATTGCTCACAGCGAAAAACGTGCAGATTCTAGCCCTCAGGTCTCTAGGATGGTGAAATGATCCTTTTGAGCTTCACGGTGCGCAACCATAAAAGCATTCGGGACGAGATCACCATCGACTTCGTCAAGCCTTCACTGCGCACGCTGGCGCCGAAAGGCGGTACCTGGGCGGACCATACCTACCCGCTCGTCGGCATCTTCGGACCGAATGCCTCTGGCAAGTCGGCGGTGCTCGATGCGATCCTCTATGCGATGGCTGCCATCGAGTACTCATCCACCGCGTGGCAAGCACGATCGAAGTTCACCAGAGAGCCGTTCCGTTTGGATGAACGTTCGCGGCAAGCATCGAGCGTCTACGAGTTCCAATTCGTTCACGAGGAACGTCGCTACAACTACGGTTTCGAAGTTGACGGCAAAGGCGTAGTGAGTGAGTGGCTCCGCGAGGCACCCCTTCGCTGGCGAACGCTGCTCGAGCGTCACCGAGGGGAGAAGCCCGTTAGGAGCCAGAGGACGCTCTTGGCACTCGGCAGCGTCAGTGATCGGGAACTCGCTCTGAGCCGCGCACTCGTGCTGAACGATGGTGTGCTTGCACCGATTGCTCGTGACCTGATTGAGTCATTCGACATCGTCTCAGTGAAAGATGTGCACCGCGACAGCCGGTTGCGAAGCATCGCCGAGTCGCTCGTCGACGGCTCTCTGTCGCCACTTGACATCGAGACATTGCTCCAGGTCGCGGACATCGGTATCCAGAAGGTCACAGTCGAGGAAGACGATCTCCCGTTGCACGTCCGGAAGGCCTTGGCGCAGTTCAAGCGCGCTCTAGAGGTTGAGCCAGAGGGCATTTCTGACGCTGCTGACGAGAACGACCCGCCCGACGGCGACAGCGAAGGGCCAGCCATCGACTCGGCCGAGCTGGATGAGGAAGACTCCAAGCAGATCGTTCGGAACCTCCTGTTCACGCATCGGGGCGAGTCCGGGGACGTGAAGCCTTTCTCCGTGTCACGGGAGAGCGATGGCACGATCGCGTGGCTGGCTCTCATGGTCCCTGTCATTGACACGCTTCGGAAGGGCGGGCTGCTGCTCGTCGACGAACTTGACTCCAGCTTGCACCCGCATCTCCTCGACGTGGTTCTGGGGCTCTTCGTGGATCGTGAACTGAATCGACACCACGCTCAGCTGCTGTTCACGAGTCATGAGACGTATGTGCTCTCGCCGTTGAGCGACACACAGCTCGCACCGGAACAGGTCTGGTTCACCGACAAGAGCTACGACGGAGTCACTGAGTTGACGTGTCTCGCGGACTTCGCGCGGCACGCCGACGCGAACGTCGCAAAGCGGTACCTTGCGGGCCGCTACGGAGGCACACCGAGATTGGCGCCGAGCATGTTGGCGTCGCTGCTCGTGACCGTGGACGCTTGAATTGGCCGGGAAAGCGAAGGGGGCGGGTTCGCGAGGGGATAGCTCGTATGGGCGCTCGGGCAGGCAAAAGCGCCAGACATACCGCAGGATCCTCGTCGCGAGTGAAGGCGAGATCACCGAGAGGCAGTACGTCGAGCGGCTGAGCCAGATCCTGCGGACAAAAGGTGTCAACGTGTCGGTGACGCCGGTGCACGGAGCTTCGGATCCTGTTTCGGTTGTCGAGAAATGCATGGAGGAGCGCGAACGTGAGAAGAGATCCAGGCGGGAACCGTTCGATCACTGCGTGTGCCTGGTCGACGTCGATACCCATGCACATCTTGAGGACGCTATCGATTTGGCCTCGGCAAACGGCATCCAGCTGATCATCACGAACCTAAAGTTCGAAGTCTGGCTGCTCTGGCATGTTAGCGACAGTCTGGGCGAACGAACATCGAAGGAACTCGACGCGCTCACGAAGACGCACTCGCTCTTCCACAAGGACAAGCACCTGGCGGTGGACTTCCCGTTCGATGGAGTCGATCGGGCGACGAAGAACGCCTATAGCGCCGATCCGAATCTTGCGGCCAACAGGAAAGGCCCCGATCCGTCGAGCGCGATGCCGGTGCTCGTTCAATTAATGCGCGGAACGCTCTGAGGCGGCACTCCAAAGGCAAGTTTGTTGAGCACTCACTCTTATTCGAGGTCGTACGGTATCTACCCCGAGGTGTCGGAAGCGCTGCGTGGCCACGCCGCGGGATCGGGTGTTTCTTCAGCGATCATGTCGGAATTCTGGCGCTCATGCTTCGTAACCCAAGAGGCACGTGAGTTAGATGTCCGAAACACTCGCAACCACATTCTGTCGCTTTTGGCGCCGCGACAGTGCTCGCGGACGTCGTAACTTGCGTGTCACGCACTGCGCGGATCACGATGTAGCCAAGTGCTTTCGGGTCCTGTGGATGAGTCACGCGCCGAGTCTCATCGGCCCCAGCCGAGCATGCTGCGGCTAAACACCTTTTGGTCTGACGTCACACGTTGTCGGTAGGGTCCCAGGGGCCTGATGAAATTTGGTTGACTCGGTTTGCATCGTGTTCAGAGTCGTAAGTTCGTGGCGTCTATTGTGCGACCGGGGGCAGGGTGGTCCCAGTGCCGCCTGGAACATCACACAATGCTTTCTGGCCGCTGTGGTCCTTTGGATGAGAGAAGGCGGCGCCTCGCAGGCGAGCTGCGATGTGGTCGAGGACATCGCCGTAATCGTCGTCGCCGTCTTCGTCCTGGCCCAGCACCGCAGGGCTGCGGCGAGATCGAGAAGGAGAGGCCGCCGTGACTGCGGGCGGTTCTCCTTTCCGTCGCACTTGATAGGGCGACGAGGCTGGTCGAACAGCGACTTGCCGCTGCGGAGACGAACTACAGCGCCGGCATGGATGCGTGGTCTCGGTGAAGGTGACGTTCACATCACCTCATTCACGAGCGACGCAGGAATAGACGTCCCGCCCATGATCTTCATCGCCCAGGCGAGGAGCTACTCCGGAACAGTTGACGTCGGCGCGGTCAGCGGATTCTCCCGAGCTGCCACCATGAAGGTCGCCGCTCCCTCTACTTCACCGCCGGTGGGTAAGCCGGGGGAGCCTTGGGTTCGGCGAGGGGTGGGCACTGACATGTTTGTCTAAGGGGTCGCCGTAGGAGGTATCCGAGGAGCAAACCACACCGCGAAAGCCTTTATGAGCGGTGGGCCGCGCCAGGCAAAGCGTCCAACGACCCCAGGAGGGACCTATGACGGCACCGGATAGCGTTCCTTTACCGCTTGAATGCACCGCCCTTCTACAAGACTGAACCGGACAGAGAATTACTGATCAGCGCCAAGTTCGTCTGACTGGCTCGTCGGTCAGAGGTTGGTGCGGTTGTCCGCAGAGGCTAGAGGTTCTCGTCGCCCTCTCGAGATCGCTCGTCAACCCCGAGAATTCAGGGCTATTTGAGTCTTTAAGACAGCCCACCAGAAGAGCAGATCGCCCACGGGCGGTCGGCTCGCCGATGAGGTGGAGCGAACCACTCCACCCCATCCCCTCCGGTGTCAGATGGAGTTGCTGCCGCCGTCGACCGCGTAGAGCGAACCCGTCGAGTAGGCGGAGGCGTCGGACAGCAGCCAGGCGGCCTGCTCGGCGATGTCCTCCGGCTCGCCCGCGTGGCCGATCGGCTGTCCCTTTTCGAGTTCCTCGCCCACCGGGCCGGTGGCGTCGAGCATGGGCGTCTTGATGAGCGCGGGCAGGATCGCGTTGACTCGGATGCCGCGCGCTGCGTACTCCTGCGAGGCCGCGCGAGTGAGTCCGACGACGCCGTGTTTCGAAGCGACATATGCACCCATGCCGAAGACGGATTTGACGCCGGCGAGAGAAGCGGTGTTCACGATCGACGCGTTTCCGTGTTCGAGGAAGTAGGCGATCTCGTGCTTCATCATGTTGAAGATGCCGGTCAGGTTGATGCCGATGATGCGCTGCCAGAGCTCGTCGCTCGTCTCGTGCAAGGGCTGAACCGGGCCGATGCCGGCATTGTTGAAGGCACCGTGGAGCCCGCCGTACTGCGTGACGGCGGCATCGACGAGCGCCTTCGCATCGGCGCTGTTCGACACGTCCGTGTGCACGAACGTGGCGGTGCCGCCCGCTTCGCTAATTTCGGCGACGAGCGCTTCGCCGGCCTCGTCGTTGATGTCACCGAGGGTCAGAAGTGCACCCCGGGCCGCGAACAGGACAGCAGAGGCGTGACCCATACCGGTCGCGGCACCCGTGACGACGATGGAACGACCGGTGAGGTCGAGTTTTTCGTAGGCATTGGACATCTTTTTCTCCCTTGAATAGATCCGGTGCGTTCGAGTCGACATCACCACATCGCACCGTCTTTCATTACGGTACTCTGTTCCGCAATCTCAGTCGCGGGGTCGCGGTTCAGATATCGAGTCCTGGCATGGCTGCGCCTCGAGGAGGATCGGCGACCGCCCTGAGGGCACTATGGACGCCCTCACCGAAGCGATAGTCGCTGCGTTCGAATCGTCGTGCGATCGCCATCTGTGAGGACTGGGCTGCGGCGCCCGATCTCTCGCGTCGCCGCCCTATGACTCCGCGGTGGCCCGATGAACGCTGACGTTAACGGAACGGAGTACCGTAAAACTCACTCGCGACCCCCTACGAAAGGCATGAAATGAACACGGATATGACTGGACGCGTCGCACTCGTCACTGGGGCAGGATCGGGAATCGGCCGAGCCAGCGCACGCAAGTTCGCATCGAACGGCGCCAAGGTCGTTGTCACGGACCTCTCCGCCAAGAGTGCTGCCGAGACCGTGGCGCTCATCACCGAAGATGGTGGGACCGCCATCGCCTACCAGCTCGACGTCTCGGACCACGATCAGGTGGAGGCGGCCGTCGCGTTCGCCGTCGAGACCTACGGCAGCCTCGACTTCGCCCACAACAACGCGGGAATGTCGGGCCGACCGTACCTCCTCGAAAACGTGCCGCTCGAGGCCTGGAATCAGGTCGTCAGCGTCAATCTCAATGGAATCTTCTACTGCCTGAAGTACGAACTCGCGCAGATGAACAAGCAGGGCCACGGTGCGATCGTCAACACGGCGTCCACGGCGGGCCTCGGCGGGACCCCGCTCATGGGCGCCTACTCGGCGACGAAGCACGGTGTGGTCGGGCTCACGAAGACGGCCGCCATCGATTACGCAGCGAAGGGCATCCGCGTCAACGTCATGGCTCCCGGCACGACCGCGACACCGATGCTCGACGCGCTGATCGGCACCAGCGAAGAGCAGAAGGCCTCGTTCGAGTCCTCGTCGCCCATGAACCGTCTCGGCACCGTCGACGAGCTCGGTGCTGCCGCGGTCTGGCTCTGCTCCGACGAAGCCGGCTACATCACCGGACAGGCGCTGGCGGTCGACGGCGGACTCTCGGCGATGATGGGTGCCGGCTCAGGGGAAGAAGGCTAGGCCGCGTTGCACGCGCCTCGGTGACGGCGGGGCCCTGCACTCGATGGCCCCCACTCGGACGTGTCGCTTCGTGACCCCCTGCCGCAGCGACTCGCTGAGCTCGAACTCGTCGCAGCCGGGCTGGGCGTCGCATTGCTGCCCTCGAGCGTGGCGTCGGCCTACACGTCGGTCGACGTCGCCCGGGTCCACGTCCTCGACGCACCCGCCCATGAACTCTGCGTCTCCATCCTCAGCTCCAGGCGTCAGCCGCACGTTCGAGCGTTCTTTCAGGGAGCCGTCGAGATGCTCACGCGGGCAGATGAGACTCGGAACCACCCGGCCGAGCGCAGGCCGGAGGCCGGACTGCACATCGTCGCGTGAGTCGCGACCGGCGCCTCCCTGGCTACTCGCGCGTCCAGACCTGCTCGCCGGCCGCACCGGTGGGCGCGATGCGGGCGATCTCGGCGAGGTCCTGCGCGGTCAGGGTGACGTCGGCCGCACCGACGTTCTGCGCGACACGGTCGGGGTTCTTCGAGCCGGGGATCGGGACGACGTAGGGCCGCTGAGCGAGGAGCCAGGCGAGCGACAGCTGCGAGAGCGAGATGCCCTTGTGTGCCGCGAACTCCGCCAGCGCATCGGCGGTGTGCTTGTTCTCGTCGAAGTGCTCGGGAGCCCACCACGGGTGCATGTGCCGCATGTCGTCCGCGTCGTACTCGGAACGCGGGCGGACGGCGCCGCTCAGGAAGCCGCGGCCCAACGGCGAGTAGGCGACGAGACCGATGCCGAGCTCCTCGAGGACGGGGAAGAAGGCCTCGGACTCGCGGGCGAAGAGGGAGTATTCGGTCTGGAGTGAGGAGATCGGGTGGACGGCGTGCGCCGCGCGCAGTCGCTCGGGCGAGGTGTTCGACAGGCCGAGGTACTTCACCTTGCCGGCCTCGACGTACTCCTGCATCGTGCCGACGACGTCCTCGATCGGAACCTCGGGGTCGTCGATGTGCTGGTAGAGCAGATCGATCGAGTCGACATTCAAGTTCTTCAAGCTGGTGTCGACGACCTCGCGGATGTGGTCGAGCTGCGAGTTCGGCCGATACGTGTCGGGCGTGAACCCGAACTTGGTGGCGATGGTGACCTCGTCGCGAATGGGTGCGAGCGCCTTGCCGAGGAGCCGCTCTCCGGTACCCCAGCCGTAGAGCTCCGCGGTGTCGAAGTGCGTGACGCCGAGGTCGTGGGCGCGGCGGATGGCGGTCGTCGACTCCGTGTCGTCCGTGGCGCCATACGCGAAGGCGGTGCCCATGGCCCCATAGCCGATTGCGGAGGCGGTCAGGCCCTGGCTGCCGAGTGGTCGTTGCTGCATGGCGGTCGTCCTTTCGCGGCGTCCGCTCTGGACGCCTAACGTCAGACTACGCCATAACTGTCAGAGCCTGACAAGTGTGGCTTGGTATGTTCTTCTCCATGGCCACTGAACGAGCGACGACGGGTGGGCTCCGGGCGATCACCCGCGACGCCGTTCGGACCCGCCTGTCCGACGTCGCCGTCGATCTCTTCCTCGAGCACGGGTTCGACAGCGTCACCATCGAGCAGATCGCCGCGGTTGCAGGCGTGTCGGCTCGCAGTGTGCACCGATACTTCCCCACCAAGGAAGACATGGTCGTCGGCGACCCCGCCGCGTATGGATCCGTGGTCTCCGACGTTTTCACCGACAGGCCGGTCGACGAACCCGCCCTCACGTCCCTGCGAGCGGCTTTCACTCTGCTGCTCGAACGGCGCGGACAGGACATCCGCGGCAAGGCGGCCCTGTGCGTCATCACGACCGTCCCGTCGCTTCGGGCGCGAAATCACGAGAAGCATCTCCTCTGGGCGTCGCTCCTGACGCCGCTCGTCGCCGAGCGCCTCTCCGGCGCGGACGCCGGCCTCAGGGCTCAGGTGCTCGTCCAGACCGCACTCGCGTGCTTCGATGTCGCGCTCACTGCGTGGGTGGTGCCGGGCGAGCCTCGGACTCCAGCCGAACTCATTGCGGTGGCCTTCGACGCGCTGCCCGCCTGACGGCTGGAAGTCGTCAGATGACGAGAGCAGCGCGTGCCGGCGGCACCCGCCCCAGCAGCAGTGGCCGGCGTGGCAGCATCAAAGGTGTCCTCTATTCTGGGGCAAATCGAAAGTTGGGGAGACTTGGCAATGGCGAAAGAAAAAACTGATCTGCGAGCCGACATTCAGGCGGCGGCGAATCTTGCGGGTTCAACCTTTGGGGGTAAACGTGAGATCAAAAAGCTTGAGTCACACCTCTGGGAGGGAGAAGTGGTGGTGCAGCTCGCGACCGGAACTTACGGTTCGGGCACCGGCATAATTGCGCTCACAGATCGCCGACTGCTGTTTTTGAAGGACGGCATCATGCAGCAAGTGTCCGAAGATTTCCCTTTCGAGAAGATCTCGTCTATTCAGTGGAACTCTGGCTTGGTGCTGGGCAAGATCACCGTTTTCGTGTCGGGCAATAAGGCAGAGATCACAAATGTCACGAAGCAAACCGGAAAGGCTATCGTGGACGCCGTGCGCAACCGAATCAGCTCTGGAAGTGCCCCCTCCGAAGCGGCAACTACGTCAGCGGCCGATGAAATTTTTGAGCAGATAAGCAAGCTCGGTGCGCTCCGCGACAGTGGCGTTTTGACGGCCGAGGAGTTCGACGCTAAGAAAACGCAGCTTCTCGCTCGACTCTAGGGACCTCAAGATAACGGCCGTCCTCTGGGCGGTCGTTTTCTCTTTGCCACTCAAGCCTTGGCCGCAGCCGTGAATGGTTGCAAAGAGCCGACGGCAGCACCCGCCACCGCACCCGCCGCCAACCGTGCCGGCGGCGGCAGCACGCCGGCACCCGGCGCCGACCGGAACCCCTCCAGTGCCAGCGCTGCAAAGCGCCGCGCCGCAGCCGCACGCGCCGAAACAGGAGCAGCCGCGAGGCCTCGTCCGGCCAGGAGCACCAGCACGAGGTCGTCGAGGACGAAGTCGGCGCGGAGCGATCCGGCAGCCTGGGCGCGAGCGGCGAGCCCGGACAGCTGCCCGAGCAGATCCCGGCGGTGGGCCGCGAAGACGTCGGCCGCGGGGTGCGCCGAGGTGAAGGCGTCGACAAAACCTTGGTTGGCCGTATTGAGCACGGTGAGGTGCTCGAGGACGAAGGCGAATCCCTGCCAGGGGTCGGGGCGCGTGCATCCCACGCTCACGATTCGCCGACAGGCGAGCAGCTCGTCTTCGAAGGCGGCGTCGATGAGCGACTGCTTGGTCGGGAACCGTCGGTAGAGCGTGGCGGGGCCGACCTCGGCGCGGCGGGCGATCTCGCGCATCGGCACAGCGAGGCCGCGGTCGGCGAAGAGGGCGCGGGCGGCTTCGAGGAGGCGGTCGCGGTTCTCGGCGGCGTCGGCACGCAAACGAAGCAGATCGGTGGTCACGGTTCTCACTTCGGCTAAGTGGACGGGTGCGTCCGTTACCGTCACGAAGGTACAGCAGCGAGCGAGAAGAGGACAGCGCAATGCGAGCAGTGGCGATTCAAGAATTCGGGGATCCGAGTGGCATGGCGCTCGTCGACCTGCCCGAGCCCGAAGCGGGCCCCGGTCAGGTCGTCATCGAGACCGAGGCCATCGGGGTGGGAGGAGTGGACGCGGTGATCCGCCGCGGAACGCTCGGCGGGTTTGGGTTCGCTCCGGGGCACGTTCCGGGCAGCGAGGTCGCGGGCACGGTGACGCACGTCGGCGACGGGGTCGACACGACGTGGCTGGACCGCCGCGTCTGGGCCTTCACCGGCACGGGCGGCGGCTACGTCGAGCGGGCCGTGGCGAAAATCGGTGACGTGATCGCGCTCCCCGAGGGGCTTTCGTCCGTCGACGCGGTGACCCTCGGCAGCGCCGCGCCGGTGGCCCACTTCGCACTCGAGCACGCGCGCTTCGCCGCGGGGGAGTCGGTGCTGGTCCGCGGAGCCTCCGGCAGCATCGGGATCGCGGCCGTCGAACTCGCGGCACGCGGCGGTGCGGGCCTCGTCGCGGTGACGACCTCGTCCGCAGAGCGCGGTCAGCGCCTCCGAGGCTTCGGCGCGACGGTGGTCCTCGACCGGCAGGGGCACGAGGCGAACCCCGACAGCCCGCGGGATGCACCCCCGCCCTTCGACGTGATCATCGACATCGTCGGCGGCGCCGACCTCCCGCTGTTCGTGGATCGCCTCGCCCCGAACGGCCGCCTCGTCGTCGTCGGTGTCGTTGCGGGGATGCCTCCGGCGGACTTCGGGATGACGCTCCTGCGAACGTTCCAGCAGTCGCGCTCGATCGCGACCTTCAGTCTCGACACGGTGCCGACAGCCTCCCGCGACGGCTATCGGGCGCAGGCGTTCGCGGCGGCGGCCCGAGGCGAATTGCACGCGGTCGTGGACGACGTGCTGCCGCTCGACCAAGCGGTCGAAGCGCACCGGCGGATGGATGCGGGTTCGGTGTTCGGGCGGATCGTGCTGGTGCCCTGACGGCGAGAGGGAGGCATACGAACCTGTCTGCTTTTGTCGAGAGCGACTCAGGTATATCGTCACGGCATGCCTGTTCCCTCGACGAAGAGAGACCCGAAACTCGCCCACGTCGTCAGCGACGCCACGCGCCTGCACCTGCAGCGCGCGATCCTCGACCGGACTCTGACACCCGGTGAGGTCCTCGATCCGCAGGTCCTCGGCGACTGGCTCGGAGTCACGCCGCGATCGGTGGAGGACGCGACGATCGGCCTCGTGTCGGACGGCATCGCAGAGTACGACCCCGACGGCCTCGCCCGGGTGACGGTTTCGACCCCGGAGAAGGTCGAACAGTCACGACAACTCGACAGTCAGATCTCCGCCATGGTTCTGGAGTGGGCCGCTGTCGCGCCACTGGACAAGCCGACCCGGGTCGACTTGTTCGACAGGCTCATGGCGCTCCAGCCGCAGGTGCAGGAACGCTCCCACGAGGTGTGGGATCGCGCCGATGCCGTCTTCGACGATCTCGTCACGGCGATCGACAATCCCTACCTGACCGAACTCCAGCGTCAGACGGCGGTCCGTGCACGCTTCTTCGGCAGGCCCGCACTGACAGATGAAGAGTGGCAATCGGCTCCCGGCGAACTGGAGGTCATGGCTCTGAATCTGCGCTATCGCGCAGGACGCATGACCATCGGGTATCAGCTCGCCGATCCTTCCACGAACTGGGAGAACCTGGCCGAGAAGCTTGGGGTGATCCTTCGGGAACGCGAAGCGGCCGACGAGAAGGCGAAGGCCGAGGCAGAAGCCGAAGCCGCCCGACCCAAGGAGGTCGCGTTCGACTACCCGATCGACGTGGCCGACAGCTGAACTCACCTGGCCGCAGCGGGTGTCTGCGTGGAGCGGCTGTCAGCCCGCGGCGGAGTCGCTCTTCGCCGTGAGCGCGTCGTCCTCCGGGCTGGGGATCTCGACCGGCACGAAGTCGGCGAGGCGGGGGTCGTCTTCGAGGCTCGCGGGAAGGCCGGGGTTCTTGGGCAGATCGGTGGCGGTCACAGGGCTCCTTGATCGAGGCGGTCGCGGCGCTCGACGGGGAGCGTGCGACCATCATGCCGTGTCGGAGCGGTGGATGCGTCAGCCGGAGAGGAGCCGGCCTCGACGGGTACCGCCTCCACCGGCACGGCGTCGACGGGCACCGCCTCCACCGGCACCGCCGCCACCTCCTTCTCCGACCGCACGAACCCGATCCCGACGAGGATCAGCGCCCCGCCGATCAACTGCGGCAGGTCGAGGCGCTCGCCGAGCAGGAGCCACGCGTAGAGAGTCGCGGCCACCACCTCGAGCAGGCCGACGAACGACGCCAGGCGCGATCCGAGCAACTCGCTCGCCGTGATGCTCAGTGCGTAGGCCGCACCGGTCGCGATGACGCCGACGATCAGGAGCGGCACCCACCACGACACGAGGCCGCCGAACAGATGCACCGACGAGAACGAGACGGTGAAGGGCACCACGCGGGTCAGGCTGACCAGGGCCAGGGCCACTGCGCCGACGACGAGCCCCGAGCCGGCCAGCGCGACCGGGGGGAGGCCGTCGCTGGGGGCGGCCGCGATGATGTAGTAGACCGCGCACCCCACCATCGCAATCCCGGCGAAGCCGAGCCCTAGCAGGTCGAGGGAGCCATGAGCTTCGCCGCCGAGGATGCCGACCACGAGGACGAGGCCGACCAACGCGATGACGGAGCCGACGAGCACGACGGCCTGGGGCATCCGCCGGCTGCGCGCCCAGACGAAGGCCACGAGAAGAAGCGGGGCCATGTACTCGAGCAGGATCGCGGTGGCGACGGGGATGCGGGTGAGGGCGGCGAAGTAGACGAGCTGCGTGCCGGAGACGCCGATCAGCCCCATGGCGAGCACTCGCCAGCGCGCGTGCCAGAGCGCCGCCCAGTTGCCCCGGAGCGACACGATCGTCACCGGCAGCAGCACCACTCCACCGATGAGTGCCCGCACGGTGACCGCGGCGGCGGGGCTCCAGCCGGCCTCGAGGAGCGGCTTGATGAACGCGCCCGACATGCCGAAGGTGAACGCGGAGAGAACCGCGATGAGAAGGCCGCGGGATGCACGGGAACGCTTCATGGGGACGCCTTCGCTGAGGGATTGTCGGGTGGTGATTCCGACGATAGTGTTGCCGTGAGTAAGGAGTCAATTTGCATTTTGCCCCTGACACGGAGGAGTCGCTGGCCTTCGCGGTCGCGCTCGGCAATACAGTCGCCGGCGCTAGCCGAAGTGGTGCTGACGAGCTCGCCACGACGGCCGAGTTGGATGCCCTGCTGACCCGTTATCGCTACTCCGGCCGCATCGACCACGACGGCGACGAGCTCTCCCGAGTCCGCTCGACCCGGGCCCGTCTTCGCCAGGTCTGGCTGCTGCCGCGCGACGAGGCCGTCCTGGCGGTGAACAGCATGCTCGAGGATGCCGCGGCTCTGCCCCGTCTCGTCCGGCACGACGACTTCGACTGGCATCTGCACGCGACCTCGCCCGACGCGCCGCTCGACGAGCGGATGCGCGTGGAGGTGGCCCTGGCGCTGGTCGACGTGCTGCGCTCGGACGAGATGCATCGGCTGCGGGCCTGCGGCGCCCCGGACTGCGAGGGCCTCCTGCTCGACCTGTCGCGCAACGGATCGAAGCACTACTGCAGCGTGCGCTGCGGCAACCGGATGAACATGGTGGCGTTCCGCGAGCGGGCCGGGGGCTGACCCCAGGTCGTTCACCGGTCGGCGTCCTACTCTCGAGGACATGTCCCTCCGCGCCGCCCCGCCGAAGGCGCCCTCGCCCACGCCGTCCTCTCCTGTCGCGCTGCCGCCGCGGGTCGCTCGCGCCTATGCCGCGCTCACCGGCCTCATCGGCATCGCGGTATTCCTCGCCAGTGCCGAGATCGTCGCCCTCTTCGTCGGCGCCCCGTCGAGCCCGCTCTTCGCCGTCGGCTCGGCGGCGATCGACTTCGCCCCGCACGGGGTGAAGCAGATCATGGTCGACCTGTTCAGCACCGGCGACAAGGCGGCGCTGTTCGTGCTGATGGGCGTGATCCTCGTCGTGATCTGCGCGCTCGCCGGCATCGTCGAATGGAAGAAGTCCCCCTGGGGTCGCGCGATCTTCCTGCTGGGAGCGGCGCTCGCCGCCGCCGCAGTCCTGACCCGGTCGGGCAACGGCGTCATCGCGGTGGCGCCGACGGTCGTCGGCCTCGTCGTCACGCTGCTCGTGTTCCGCCGCCTGATCGTGCGGCTTCTCCGCTGGGAGGCGTCCACGGCCGGCGTCGAGTTCCCGACGGCGTTCGTGCCGCCGATGCAGACCCCCGTCATCGAGCGGCGCGCGTTCCTCCGGTTCGCGATCGTCGCAGGCGCGGCCTCGGCCGTGCTGGGCACGGGGGCGCGCCTGATCAACGCCACGGCCGTCAACGCCGTCGCTCTGCGGGCGGCGCTGAAGCTGCCCAAGGCCGCAGTCGCCGAGAAGGCGGTGCCGGCGGGAGCGTCGCTCGACGTCGAGGGCATCACCCCCTACGTCGTCTCGAACGCCGACTTCTACCGCATCGACACGGCGCTCACCGTGCCCCAGATCGACCCGGCCAAGTGGACTCTGAAGATCACCGGCATGGTCGAGAACCCGGTCGAGATCTCGTTCGACGAGTTGATGAAGCTGCCGCTCGTCGAGCACATGGCGACGCTCAGCTGCGTGTCGAACGACGTCGGCGGCAACCTCATCGGCAACGCGCTGTGGCTCGGGTATCCGATCCGCGATCTGCTCGCCCGGGCGAAGCCGACCGCCGGTGCCGACATGGTGCTCTCGCGAAGCCAAGACGGCTTCAGTGCCGGCACGCCGCTCGATGTCCTGCAAGACGAGGGCACCCAAGCCCTTCTCGCGGTCGGCATGAACGGCGTGCCGCTGCCACTCGAGCACGGCTTCCCGGTGCGGATGGTCGTGCCCGGCCTCTTCGGCTACGTCTCGGCGACGAAGTGGGTGGTCTCGATGGAGGTCACTCGCTTCGACAAGGCCGAGGGCTACTGGACGCCGCGCGGCTGGTCCGAGCGAGGGCCGGTCAAACTCGAGTCGCGCATCGACACCCCCTCGAACGGCTACTCGGTGCCGGCGGGCGTCGTCCCGGTTGCGGGTGTCGCCTGGGAACCTCATACCGGCGTCTCGAAGGTCGAGCTCAAGATCGACAAGGACGACTGGGTCGAGGCCACCCTGGCCGACTCCGTGTCGGCCGACACCTGGCGGCAGTGGGTCTACCGGTGGGATGCCCCCAAGGGGTCGCACACGATCCAGGTCCGGGCCACGAGCGCCACGGGCAAGGTCCAGCCGAGCACGTATCGGCCGCCCGCACCGAACGGTGCCGAGGGGTGGGACCAGATCACCGTGACGGTGACCTGAGCCGACTGCCGCTCACCGCATCGAGCCGTCCTCCGAGGACGGCTTGGAAAACGCCGTGACAACTATCGGACACCTGTGCAAGAAGAGTAGCGTCGGCGGCATGGCGATCGACGATGATGCACGCAAGGCCGCGAGGGCGAACCCGACCACGGACCTGTCTCTGGCCGATGTGCGCGACTCGATGCGAGCATCCCGCGACCCCCGCGCGGAGCGCACTCGGCAGGCGATCCTCGAGGCCGTGGAGTCGCTCGACGTCCAGATGGCCGACGAGGCGACGGTCAGCGGCATCGTCCGAGCGGCCGGGATCAGCCGGAGCTCGTTCTACACGCACTTCTCCGGCATCGACGAGTTGGCGCTGACCATGCTGGCGCGCGCGTTCGACGAGATCGGGTCCGGCGACCTCGCCCTCCGACAGGCTCGGGGGATGACCGGGGCCGCCGCCGCCCGCGCGGCACTCGACCGTCTGACGCAACACCTCGACGAGCACCGGGGCCTCTACGTCTCCGTGTTCGGGCTTCCGGCCACCTCGCAAGCGTTCGGGCAGGCCGTGACGCTCTACGCGGAGCACGCCATGGAGACGTTCGCGCTCCTGACCGGAGTGCCGGCGGGCCTGGATCTGCCGACGGTCGCCACCTACATCGCCGGCGGCACGCTCACCGTGCTGAGTGCGTGGCTGCGCTCCGACGCGCCGGCACCGCGAGAAGAGGTCGTCGCGCTGCTGTTCGCGCAGCTCCCGGCGTGGCTCGCCGCGCCGTCGGGCATCGACCGCGCCTGAGGGCACGCCGCACCGAGCTTCCCGGCGACGACGCCGGGATCACCGAGAGAAAGACAGGAATCCATGTCACGGACCTACGTGGTCACCGGTGCCGCCTCCGGCATCGGCAAGGCGCTCACCGAGCGTCTCCGAAGAGAGGGCGACACCGTCATCGGCGTCGACCTGCGCGACACCGACGTCACCGTCGACCTCACGACGGCGGAGGGGCGCACCGCTCTCGTCGATCAGGTCACGGAGAAGTCGGGCGGAACCATCGACGGCATCGCCGCCGTCGCAGGCCTCGCCCTCCCCATCCCCGCCACGGTCGGAGTCAACTACTTCGGCATGATCGCAACGCTTGAAGGGCTGCAGCCGCTGCTCGCCACCTCGTCGGCGCCCCGAGCCGCGCTGGTCGCGTCGCTCGCCGCCATCGAACCTTTCGACGACGAGCTCCACGCCGCCCTGGTCGCGGGAGACGAGCAGGCCGCTCTGACTCGCGCCGCCGCGATCGCCGCCGACTCCGGCAGCGGCGCCAGCAACACCATCTACAACTCCACCAAGAACGCGATCGCTCTGTGGATGCGCCGAGTCGCGCCGACCGAGACCTGGGCGGGAGCGTCCATCCCCCTGAACGCCATCGGCCCCGGTGTCATCGCCACACCGATGACCGCGGATCTGCTCGCGACCGAAGAGGGCCGCGCCGCCCTCGGCGCCGGCGCTCCGTCGCCGCTGAACGGTCCCGCGGCCCCGCCGACGGCACCCGCCGCACTCCTGCACTGGTTGATCAGCGAGGAGAACACGCACGTGACCGGACAACTCATCTTCATCGACGGCGGTGCCGAGAGCATCCGTCGCGGAAAGGACATCTGACCCATGGCAGACATCACTCGACCCGGACGCCTCGACGGCAAGGTCGCCCTCATCACCGGAGCCGCCAGCGGCATGGGCCTCGCGGCCGCCCAGATCTTCGCCGCCGAAGGTGCCAAGGTCGTCGCGACCGACGTCTCCATCAAGGCTCTGAACGACGCGGTGGATGCGATCACGGCCGACGGCCACGACGCCCTGGCGTTGGAACTGAACGTGGCCTCGCCCGAGTCGTGGGCCTCGGTCGTCGAAGCCACGCTCGCGAAGTACGGCACCGTCGACGTGCTCGTCAACAACGCGGGGATCCACAAGGCCAAGGGAATCCTCGACGCCGAGCTCGACGACTGGAACCTCGTCATGGCTGTCAACTCGACCGGCGTGTGGCTCGGCATGAAATCCGTGATCCCGATCATGCAGAAGAACGGGGGAGGCTCCATCGTCAACGTGTCGTCGATCGCCGGCATCGTCGGGGGTCTGCCCGACGCCGGGGGAGCGGCGTACAGCGCGTCCAAGGGCGCCGTCCGCTCGCTGACCAAGCACGCCGCGCAGTGGTTCGGCAAGGACGACATCCGGGTCAACTCGATCCACCCTGGATCGATCTACACCGGGTTGGCCGTCGCGGCCGGCGTCAGCCGTGAGCAGGCCGCGGAATCCGTGGCGAACGAGGTGCCGCTGCCGGGGAAGGTCGGCGACCCCTCGGACATCGCCTACGGGATGCTCTACCTCGCGTCGTCGGAGTCCAAGTACGTGACCGGCACGGAGCTCGTCATCGACGGCGGGTGGATCTCGCACTAGACGAGGTCGAGGGCGGCACGCTGCGGGTCAGGGGCAGCGTGCCGCTCCGGGGGGAGACGGGCGACGCGACTACTGGGTGAAGGAGACGGCCGTCAGAGTGAGGTTGCCGTAGGCCCAGCCCGCGGTCGTGCTGCCGGCCACCACGGGGGTGCACTTCACGGTCAGGGTGGTCGGCGCCGCGAAGTGGACGAGGGTGGTCGCGTTCAGGGTGTTGGTGACCGCGGCGCGACTGGCGTTCACGGCGACGGGGCTCGTCGTGAGCACAACCGCGCCTCCGGCGTCGATCGCGCTGCAGTAGATCGTGTCCGCCTGGGTGTCGGCGGGTGCGGACCCGGCGGCGCCGCCCCAGGTCAGACCCAGCGAGACGCTCACCTCGGACGTGCCGGCGGCGACCGCGAGCTGGGTGGAGGGCGACGCGGCGATGGCCATCGCACCGTCGCTCGTCGGCTGGAGGGAGCCGGTGGCCGAGGTGACGGGGGCGCCGGCCGTCACGCCGGACTTGCCCTGGGGCCCCACGGCTCCGGTTGCGCCAGTGGCACCCGGGGCCCCGGTAGCACCTGTCGCGCCCGTGGCACCGGTCGCACCGGTGGCTCCCGTGGCGCCGTTCGCTCCGGTCGCGCCCGTCTTGCCTGCGGATCCGGCCGTGCCGGACTGGCCGAGGAGCCCCATCAGGCCCGCGGCTCCCGTCGCTCCGGTGGCTCCGGTCGCGCCGGCGGGCCCGGTGGCCCCTGTCGCTCCGGCTGCACCGTTCAGCCCGTTGACGCCGTCCGCGCCGTTCACGCCGGCCGGCCCGACGACGACCTTGGCGGCCGCTGCCGTGGGGGTGGGCGACGCGGAGGCGCTGGACACGCCCCACGCGCCCCCGACGACGACGAGGGTGCAGACGACGGAGAGAAGCACTGTGCGCACGAGGAAACCTTTCGAGTCCGGATCCGGGAAGGTCGGGGACGCCTCTGACCCTAGGGAGCGAAACCCCTTCTGACCAGCGTTTCCGTACCCCCAGGTCGGGGCGGCCGACCACCCAATCCGGGTGACGCCGCGCTCCGAACACTCTTCTTCGCCCGTCGGCCGGATCCCAGACTCGAGGGGCAGACTGAAGGGTAAGAGGTCGTCTTCCGAGAAGACGACGGAAGGGCCGACATGGAACTGCTCAGTACGAGTCTCTCCGCGGTCCTCTTCGCGCTCATCCTTGCCGAGACCGGGGTCTCGCTGCGCGCGCGGCAGGCGGTGAAGGGCTCCCGAGAGAGGTACGTCGCGCTCACGCAGCGTCGCATCCTCAGCTGGGCCGTGACGATCGGCTTCGTGGTCCAAGGCGTTCTCGGCCTCGCGACCGGATCGACCTGGGGCGGGTTCAACCTCCTGTTCGCCCTCTACCTGGCGTACGTCGAGATCAAGAACCACAAAGACGACGACGACTGGTTCAAAGGGCGCGGGAAGAAGATCTGGAAGGGCGTCAAGTCGGGCCTCGCGAAGCTGCGTCCGAAGCCGATCCACCTCCCCTCGCCGGTGCCCTCGCCCGTCTTCGGCTAGGACGCCTCGAGGGTCGAGACCGGCAGGTCGAGCGGTGTCAGTGCAAAATCAGTGCAGAGTCGATGCGACGTCAGTGCAGCGTTAACAGCATCTGCGCGAAAAAGAGCGCTGAGCCGGCGGCCGCACCGAACGCGCTCACGCCGAGGATGGTCGAGAGGCGCTCGCGGCGGCGCTCCTGCAAGCGAGCGAGGCGGCGGCCCGCAGCGGAACGGGCATCCTCGACGTCGGCGACCAGATCGGCCATGCTCGAGCGTGCGGTGACTGCGAAGCTCATCGTGGTGTCGGTCATGGTGTTCCCGTCGGTCGGAGGGCGGCTGCGGTGCCGTTCACAGGAGATTCGGAGGTCGAGGCCGGACGGATTGGTCGCTTCTCGCCGGGCATGACATCGTGGGCGGGATGCCCGTCCCGAACCACCTGAGAACTGCCCGCCCGGCCGCCCGCCGAACTGCCCGGCGAGCCACTTTCGCCGCCGCCGGACTGCTGCTCGTGGCGCCCCTGGTGGCGTGCTCGGCGGGAGCCTCCTCGACCGGCCGGCCAGTGCATCCCCCGCTCTGGACGCCCCGCTCGACCTCGGCCTCGCCGTCGGTCACGCCCGCGCCCGTCGACGACGACGCCGCGTTCGCCGCCCTCGAGACGTCGCACTCCGCGAGGGTCGGAGTCTTCGCGATCGACACCGGCACCGGCGCCTCGGTCGGCTACCGCGCCGACGAGCGGTTCGCGTTCGACTCCACCTACAAGGCGCTGGCCTGCGGGGTCGTGCTGAAGACCGAGTCCGATGCCGAGCTCGCGGCGGTCGTCCACTACTCGGCAACCGACCTGGTCGCGAACTCGCCGATCACCGGCCAGCACGTCGCCACCGGCCTGTCGGTCAGCGCCCTCTGCGACGCTGCGATCCGCTACAGCGACAACACCGCCGCGAACCTGCTGTTCGGCGTGCTCGGCAGCCCGTCGGGGTTGCAGGCGAAATGGCGGATGCTCGGCGACACCACCACGAACAGCGACCGGACCGAGACGGCCCTCAACGAGGCCGCTCCCGGCGATCCGCGCGACACGAGTACGCCGCGGGTGCTGGCGACGGACCTTCGGGGGTTCGCCGTCGACGACACGGGTTCGTTCGCGCTGACGGCGGCTCGTCGCGCCGTGTTGAACGGCTGGCTCGACGCGAACACCACCGGGGCCACCCTGATCCGTGCGGCGGTGCCGGCCGGGTGGACGGTCGGCGACAAGTCGGGGTCGGGGGGACACGGCTCGCGGAACGACATCGCCGTGCTGACGCCTCCCACCGGGGCACCCATCGTGATCGCGGTGACGACCACGCACGCGGCGAGCGATGCGGCGACCGACGATGCGCTCGTCGCGGCTGTCGCGGGGGAGGCCCTCAAAGCGTTGGGGCGCTGAGTCTCTCGCGCCGCGTGCGGGACCGGGCTACTTCGTCGTCTCGTCCATCGCCGGGTCGGTCGAGCACTCGCTCTGGGCCTCGATGCCCGTGATGTCGTGCGACACGGTGAAGACCAGTCCGCCTCCGTCGGCGTCGGTCGTGAAGTCGGCGGCGACCTCCGTGTAGTCGGCGTTGGCCGCCTGGACCGGCACCACCGTGCGCACGATCCAGCCCTGCTTCTTCCAGAGGGCGGTGACCGTGGCGGCAGAACCGGCGGGATCCGCCGACCCCTTCGTCGTGAGCGTGACCTTGTACTGCTGCGGCCCGGCGTCGTCGATGCCGCAGGGCTCGGCGGTGTAGCCGGCCGTGGCGGTGGTCCACCCCGGCCACGTGCCTCCCGCCGCCTTCACGGTCGCGTCGGTGCGGGCGATCAGGTCGCGGAGCACGTCGTCGGCCGGGCGTGCTCCGGCCGCCGCCGTGGACGGGGATGCCGACGCGGGCGAGGACGTGACGCCGGCGCCGGGCGTCGAGGAGGGATGGGACACGAGCACTCCGATCACGAGGGCGAGGACGACGAGGGCCGCGACTCCGAGCCAGAGCCCGGGCTGTGTGCGCAGAGGTCGGCGGGGGCGGGGCGGTCGCGGCGCGCTGGTCGTCATCCCGACGGGACCGGGGCCGGAGAGGCGCCCGGCGTCGGGATCGGGACGTCTTGGAGCAGCAGATCAGTGCGCCCGAGCGACGCGGCCGCCGTGTTGTAGAGCGACTCCGTGCCCGTGTCGAGGTAGCCGTGGCCGCGGGTCGCCTGCGACCCGGTCAAGCCGTAGCCGATGGGGTCGTGGCCCGTGACCGGCTTGTAGTACGTGCCGTCGACCTGCGTGCCGCTCGACCCGTAGCGGATGGTGTCGGCCAGAGGCCCGTCCGGGTTCCAACGCAGACTGCCCACACGCCCGAGGGTGGCGACGCTGTCGTGGACCGACTGCGTGGCGTAGATCTGCGGTGCCCCACCGACGGTGTCGACGTGCATCGAGCCGGTCGTCGGCACCTGGTCGGAGTCGATGCCGGCGGACGCCAGCAGTTCGACGTTGGTCACGTCGTGCTTCGTCTGCACGAGGGCGTCCGCCACCGTCGTCGTCCCGTACGAGTGACCGAGAGCCGAGACCTGGGGGATGCCCTGGCCGCCGTTCGCGCGCGTGTCGTGCAGGGCGTCCAGCTCGCTCGCCAGTCTCGTTCCGCCGTCGTAGGCGAGGCCCGAGGTGAGCACGCTGTCCGCGCCCGCAGGCGAGTGCTCCGTCTCGGCGAGCGTCGGCGTCTTGTAGCCGATCCACGAGACGACGGCGAGCGACTCGCTCGGGTCGATCGAACGCTGCTGGTCGTAGAGGTTCTGCGCGGCGCCGGTCCAGCCGGCCATCGCCGTCGAGACCTTCGTGTCCATTCCGGGAACGGCCCAGGTCACGTGCCCTGCCGTGTCGAGGTCGCCGATGACGACGGCGGCGAGCGGGGGATCGGACTCGAGGGTGAAGTCGAGGAGACCGCGCGGGGCGGGCGGGACCGACTTGCGGGCCTTCAGCGCCTTGGCGGTCTGCTCGACCGCGGTTCGCTGTTCCTTCGTCAGGTCGGTCCGCGCCTGGGCGTCGCGGAGCTGCAGGCGGTTCGCCTCGAGCCGGATCGAGTAGGGCACGCCGCCGAGGTTGCCGATGATCGACGAGGCGCCGGCGGTCAGTGCCGCCTTCTGCTCGTCGGAGAGGGTGCTCCACCACGATGCGACCTGCGCTGCAGGCGGGGGTTTCTTCCAGAAGGTCTGAGCCAGCGAGGGGTCGGCCTCGAGCACGTCGTTCAGGTCGGTCGCCGAGAGGGAGCCGAGCGTGGTCAGGAGGTCGGTGGTCGACATCGAGTCGAGGCCCGACACGGTCAGGCCGCCCGGGAGAGCGACCAGCCCGGCGGCGCGGGCGTCGAGGCGGGCGTCGTGGATGCTCGACACGAGAGCACTGTCGGCCGCCTGCCGCTCCTCGGCCAGCTTCTGGAGGGCGAACTGGGCCGCGAGCCTGTCGCTCGAGGCCTGCGACCGGGCGGTGAGGTCGAGGCCGGACGCCGTCGCGTCGGTCGAGTCCGTCGTGCCGGTCAGCGTCGGGTCGGCGAGCATCGAGTGCGGCGCCGCCAGGACCTGCTCGGCGCTCGCCAGTCGCCCTTTCGCCTTGGCGGCGCGCTCCTTGATGTCCTGCACTGTCGCGACGTACCGCCCGAGAGCGCTGTATTCGTTCTGGGCCCAGGTGTGGAGGGTGTTCCAGGCGACCTCGGCCTCGGCGGCCTTGCGAGCCCAGGCCGCGTGGCCGGTGCCGGTCCAGGCGGCGTCGACCCGTGCATCCTGCGTGCCGACCAGGTTCTTCAGGTCGAGGGCGTGATCGAGCTGCTTCTGGAGCTTGGTCATGCGGGTCTGGAGAGGCTCGAGGTCGCCCGCACCGGGATCGGTGGTGGTCCAGTCAGCCACGGCCGTGCCCCGTGCCGGCGGAGGCCCCCTTGCTCGCCTTGGCGACCTCGGCTTCGGCGTTCCGGTAGGCGTCGACGGCCTTGACCGCCCCGGTGGAGAGCGACATGGTGAGGTCGGTGGCCTGCTTCCAGGCGGTGTCGAAGTCGGTGCCGTCTTCGCCGAGCAGGCTCTCGACGCGCGGGCTGCCGCAGCCCCAGGCCTGGGGCAGGTCGCCGCTCGGCCCCGTGTCGGCGCCGGCACTGAGCGAGTGCGCAGCGGCGAGGACGAGATCTGCGTCGACTCGGTAGGTCGTCATCGTTCCCCCTGTTTCTCTGCGTCCTCGACGTTACACGACGGTAGACAGGAGGGTGCACCCCACGTTCGCGTGGTGCGTGCCCGCCTCAACGGCCATCGACACCCCCGTGCCCGGCGCCTTCGTGCCGGGCGCCTTCGTGCCGGGCGCCTTCGTGCCGGGCGCCTTCGTGCCGGGCGCCTTCGTGCCGGGCGCCTTCGTGCCCGGCGCCTTCGCGCCCGACGAGTGAGCTACATGCCCAGCAGCGACGTCAACCCGAAGGTGCCCGCGCTCGCGACCAGGACCAGCGCCGTCGTCATCAGGCTGATCCGGCGCTCGCGCTCGCGATCGGTCTCGGCTTTGGCGGACGGCTGCGTCAGGCGGCGGAACATGAGACTCCCGGATGTCTCGAGGACGGATGGACTGCGTGGTGTTCGCAGCCCATCCGCCTCGGGTTTGGTCCGGTGGGACGCCGGGACGCCCCCAGAACAGGATTCGCACGTCTCCGGCAGCGGCACGCCCTACGGCAGCGGCACCCCCTGCAGCACGACCGGCCCGGCCGTGTAGTCCAGTTCGGACGCCTGCGAGACACCCGCAGGCGTCAGCGTGTCGACCACCTTCGGCACCGAGTCGGGGGATGCACTGCACAGTGCCGACGCCGGAGCGCCCGCCGCGCAGACCCCGAACGAGTACGCCCCCGGCGTCGCCGTGAAGGCTCGGGTCTGGTCCGTGCCGTGCGTGCCGTCCTGGCCGGTGAGCGCCACCGTGAACGCCCAGCCGCTGCCGGGCGTCCCGCCGAGCGCGGCCTTGTCCACGCTGAACGTGATGTAGCGGGTCACCGAGTTCGCGCTCGACGTGACCGTGCCGAGCGACGCGCCGGATGCACTGGCGAAGGTCCCGGCCGTGAAGCCGTTCACCTCCACCCTGCTCGACCACGCGTCCGCGGGGCTCACCGTGTAGTTCATCCCCGGGTAGGCCGCGGCGGTCGACGTCGCCGCCGCACCCGGCGTGTGCACGTACAGGTCGACGAGCTGCGCGCCGTTCGTCGACCCGAAGGTGCCGGTGAGGTCGGCCGTCTGCACCCGGAACGTGACCGTCGAGCCGGTGTCGTACACCTGGAACTGCCTCAGGTCGAAGGCGCCGGCGTGGAAGTCGGACGCGGTCGGATAGGCGTAGGTGCCCGGCCCGTTGTCGTCGCCCGCGGGGTCGGCCTGGCTGAACAGCAGCGTGCCGGCGACCTGGTCGTTGATCACGGCGCGGGTCAGCTGCGCGGTCGCTCCGGCCTTCGTCGTCGAGCTCACCACGAGCTGGTTGCCGCCGGGGAGCGACTTCACGGTGACGCTCCAGGTGCCCGATGCCGGGACGATGGTGGTCGCAGTGGAAGCGGCGGAATCGCCATCGGTGGCGATGTCGGAGACGTCCACCGTGGATCCCGCCGTCGCCGTTCCGGTCACGGTGACGCTGCCGGCGGTGCTTCCGGTGCCGTTTCCGACCACGCTGCCGTCGGCCGGCGAGGTGATGGTCAGCGGCGTCGTGCCCTGCGTGTGCGTCACGTACCGGTTGCGCACCTCGGCCGGCTGCTCGAGCGAGCGCCCGGCACCGAGGTCGGCGGTGAGGCGGACCTGCGACGCGGAGCCCCAGCTCAGCGGGGAGGCGCTCCCGTCGGCCTGGCCGTTCACGAAGCCGATCGAGGCCGTGGCCGGGTCGGTGCCGAAGGGAGAGGCGGCGACGTCGGGGTAGTCCCAGACCTGTTCGGGGACGAGGCCGGGGCCCGAGTTCTCCTTGTTGATCGTCGCGAGCTGCGCGGTCGCGCTGGTGAGCTGCCCGGTGGCGAGGTACTGCTGCGCACGCTCGGCTCCGAGCACGGGCCACGGGTGTCCGGTGCCGATGTTGCCGTTCGTCCAGGGCGCGCCGGTCGTCGTGCAGCTCGTGTCGCTCGGCTGGTAGCAGTCGCCGTAGCCGTCGCCGTTGTACCGCAGCCAGCCCGGGCCGGAGGCGGTCTGCCGCTGGAGCGTCGCATCCGCCACCTTCACGGAGTTCGCGATCGTCGGGTCGGTGGCAGGCAGGATGCCCAGCCGCACGTACTCGAGGAACCCGAGGTCCATGACGCTGCGCTGGTCGAGCGTCGGACCGCCGTTGCCCACGTTGTAGCTGATCGCGGCGTTCGGGTCGCCCGTCTTCGAGAGGCGGATGAAGTACGGCTGTTTGCTCAGCGACCCGGTCGTCGTGACGCCCCAGGCCTTGATCGTGCGCTGGTACTGGTCCGCGGTCGCCAGGTAGAGACGCTGGTCGGCAGTGTCGCCGTGCTGGCCGGCGATCGTTCCAGCAGCTACCAGACCGGCGATCTCGGCGGCGATCGTCGAGGGGGAGTAGCCGGTCTGCTCCTCCCAGCGCTCGACGCCGAAGCTCGGGCCGTGGCTGACGAGGAAGTCCGCTTCCTTCTTGATGTGCGGCCAAAGCGTGGCGTCACCGCCGAGGCCCGATTGCAGTGCCATCAGGATCGGGTAGCTCGACTCGTCGAGCTGGTCGTTGAACGAGTCCGCCGCCTTCGTGCCGTCGAGGTAGGAGTTGCGCGGCTGCGAGCCGTTCGCCTGCTGCGACTTCGTGAGGAGGTAGCGGACGGTGTCCTGAGCCGTCGCGCGGTCGCCGTCGGTGTAGAGAGCGGTCCAGGCCTCGTAGAGGTCGCGAGCGAACACTTCGCCGTAGCCCGCGTGGAACTGGTCGGCCGGGTCGGTCGCCGAGACGCTCTGCCCCCACGGAGCGTCGAGCCCCGCCACGATCGCGCCGGGGAACGTCTTGTCCTCCGACGCCTTCACCACGTTCGCCGACTGGTAGTAGTTTTTCGCGGCGGTGAGCTTCTGGGTCGTCGTCAGACCGGTGAGCGAGAAGCTCGGGTGCGTGAGGCGGGCGTCGTAGTCGAGCCACTGGGAGACGTACCGGGTGAGCATCCCCGGTTCGCTGCTGGCGCTCGTCGCCTTGGCGGTCGAGACTGCGGCCGCCTGCGAGGTGCCGAAGCCGAGGCTCAGCGTCGTCGTGCTGTTTCCGGGATCGAGCGAGACGGCAACGGTCTGCTCGACGTTGCCGTTGGTGGCGGTCTTCGTCGTGGTGCCGTTCGTGCCGAGGGTGTGCGTCGCGTCGAGCTGCGTCATGCCATCGCTCGCGGTGCCGACGAAGCCGCTGCTCACGGCTGCGAACGCCCGGTCGGCGGTCAGCGCGAGATAGCTGGGCACCGCGTAGGCGCGGTTCGCCTGGCTGGTCGTCTTCGTGTCGAAGGAGACGGGGATGCTCGTGCCGGTCGTGGTGTCGACCGTTGCCGTGTCGCCCCCGCGTTCGTGGCGCCGCCACCGCCGTTGCCGCCTGCCGTGGCGTCGAGCCTCACGTACAGATTAAAGCTCTTCGCGGCTTTGGTCAGGGGGATGAACGTCGTGCGGGCGACGACGCTGGCGCGAGCCGGGTCGGCGAAGTAGGTCGTCTTCAGCTGGTAGGCCTTCGACTTGGCCGTGCTGAGGACCGTGCAGGTCATGCCGGTCGGGTCGCTCGAGACCGTGTACGTGGTGTCGCGGGTCTGGAGGTCGGTGAAGGTCGAGCCGTCGGTGACCAGATACTGCAGGTCTTTCACGTTCGTCGCGTCGACGGTCGGGGCGTAGACGTCGGAGAGGACGCCGTTCGCCACCGTGAACCAGATCTTGCTGGTCGTGTTGCGGGCGGTGTCGACGCAGTCCTTGCGGGACTGGTCGTGGGTGGAGGCGATGCCGGGGGAGCCCGGAGCCTCGCCGGTGGCGGGCGCGGTGGTGGCTGCTGTGGCGGCGACCGCTGCTGCGGTGGCGGCGTTCGCTGGGGACGCCGAGACAGCTAGTGCGGCTATCACTGCTGCGCTCGTCGCGATCGGGATGATTCGGGTGATTGCTCTGTTGCTTGCTCGACGCTGAGGCAGCACGGCTTCTCCTGCGGGTTCGATGCGCCCGCGACGATGCGGGTGGGCGGCCCGCGCCAGTGCGGGTGCTGTGGGGAGCCTATGAGCGGCGAGGTTGCTCGTCAACGGGCACGAGCATCCCCCTGTACCCCGTTCTACCGTTTTCGCAGTCGGGGCGCGCAGACCGAACGCCGCCCCCGTCGTCGGTAACGGTCGGGTGACGGTTGCGTGGATCTGGCCTGAGAACTTGGTTAGGTAAGCCTATCCTTAACGCCGTTCGCGCTTCTCTGCGAGCATCCCCCGACCCCCTCGAAAGGGCCTCCATGTTCCGTTCACCGCTCCGTCGACGCCTCGGTGTCGTCGCCGCTGCCGCTGCCGTCGTCGCGCTGTCGCTCAGCGCGTGCAGCACCTCGTCCACCTCGTCGTCGGGCTCGTCCGCCGGTTCTTCGGGCTCGTCGTCGTCCGTCGACGCGTCGGCGTTCCCCGTCACGATCAAGTCGGCCCTCGGCTCGGCGACCATTCCCGCGGAGCCGAAGCGCGTCGTCACGCTGGGCTGGGGCTCGGCCGACACGGTCGTCGCGCTCGGCACGACGCCGGTCGGCATCGAGAACGTCACCTGGGGCGGCGACAGCCACGGCGACTACCCGTGGGTCACCTCGGCGATCGAGAAGAAGGGGGATGCCCTTCCCGCAACCTTCAACGTGTACCCCGACATCGACGTCTCGGCGATCGCGGCTCTCACCCCCGACGTGATCATCGCCCCGCAGTCGGGCCTCACGGCGGCGCAGTTCACGACCCTCAGCGCGCTCGCCCCGACCGTGGCCTTCCCCGACAAGGAGTGGGGCACCCCGTGGGACGAGCAGATCGCCATCATCGGCAAGGCGCTCGGGAAATCGACGAAGGCGGCGTCGCTCGTCACCTCCCTGAAGGACAAGCTGGCGGCGACCGCGGCGGCTAATCCGTCGTTCTCCGAGTTGACCTTCTCGTACGTGTACACGGCCGAGCCCGGCTCGCTGTCGATCTACCAGAAGGGGGATCCGCGGGTCGACATCATCTCGGGCCTCGGCCTGAAGGAGGACAAGACCACCTCCGCGCTGCCTCTCACCGCCGGCACCTTCGTGTCGACGGTCGGTCTCGAGAAGGCGAACGTGCTCGACAAGACCGACGTGCTCTTCACCTGGTTCAACGATGAAGCGAACGAGAAGGAGATCGAGGCGCAGCCCCTCTTCGCGCAGATCCCCGCGGTGGAGCGCGGCTCGTACGTCGCGAACGTCGACCAGCAGCTCGCGACGGCGTCGACGGTCATCACGCCGCTGAGTCTGCCGTACGCGCTCGACCGCTACGTCGGGATGATCAAGGCGGCGGCGGCGAAGGTGGGGTAGGGGGGCGCGGCGCTTTGCGCCTTTCGCGGCCGCTCGGACGCGCGCGGCTCGCGCCTGCGCGGCATCGCGCGGCCCTGCGGCTCGAGACACCGGTTACGGCTCGAAACACCAGTCGTTACAGGTGTTTCGGGCCGTTTGTGGTGTCGGGAGGGTTCTTCGGTGGCTTGGTACTCGAATGGGACAGGAGGCTTGCCGGATGCGCCTGTGGAGAACCGAACGCGCGACGTGTGACATGCATATTTAACGCTACGCTAGCCGGGCTGCAGGGGTGTCAGCGAGCTGCGAGGGGTGTCCATGTCCGAGTACCGGGTCGATCCGGAGGCGTTGCACGGGGTCGCGTCGATGGTGAGTTCGTCGGCCGATTCGGGGCCGCCCGGCCGCCTGCCCGAGGTCGATGACTGCGGCAGCGGCGCGGTCGCGTCGGCCTGCGACGAGAGCGGCATCGCGTTCGCCTCGAACTGGTCGGCGGCGCTGGAGGAGGCCACGGGGCTCGGGGTGGCGGCGGCTCTGGCTGCGCAACAGTACCGGGAGGCCGAGGCACGGGTAGAGCGGTCGGCGCGGTCCGCGCAGGCGCCGCACTCGTCGGGTTCGTCCGGCGGGGGTGGTCGATGAGCCCGCAGTGGACCACAGCCGATCCGGGGTGCGGTTCGAGTGAGGGGATTGCCTGCAGGCGCACCCGCCTCTCGGACGTCGCGGAGCACGCGGCTGAGATGCAGCAGGGGTTCCGCCGCGTAGCCTCCGACATCGACGCCTACTGGTCCGGCGGCGGGCACGACAGCTGGGTCGCTCGGGCTGTGGCACAGGCCGCGGTCTGGGGTCGGCTGCATGAATGGGCCGCGAGTGAACGACAGACGCTGGCCCGCTACGCCGACGACGTCGAATCGATCGCGCGGCGGGCCGAGCGCCAGAAGGCCATTCGTGCCGACGCAGTCGTCATCCTGGCGCAGGCATCGCTCGTCGGCGTGGGCGGTGGGTTAGGCGCCGCGGGTCTCGGTGACTGGCTCGTCGACAAGGCCGAGAGCGCGCGGGATCCCCGTGCCGACGACGCCCGAGACGCTTCCCTCGCGGCGGAACGGGCCCTGGCGGCGCTGGCCCTCGAACGGAAAGAGGCCGATGCACGGGCCGTCGCCGCCCTCCGCGCTGTCCGCGAGACGTTTCACGGCGTCCGGCGCCCGTCGATGCCGCACGGGATCGACACCGACGACCTGGCCGTGTTGTCGCCCGTGCAGCTCCTGGTCACCCTCGCTGCCCTGTCGCCGACGGACCTCCGCCGGGTGGCGGCCGCCGCACCGGATCTCGCCGACCTGGTGCGACAGGCCGATCCGGCTGTGGTCGTCGGGTGGTGGGCGAGCCTGGACGACCGGCAGCGTGCATCCTTCGTGCGAGACGCTCCGAACCTGGTCGGCACCCTCGAGGGCGTCGACTACGCCAACCGCGACCGGGCAAACCGGAACGTGCTCGCCGCCTCGAGGCAGCGGCTCGAGGGGGAGCGGGCGATGCTTCGCGAGCACCGCGAATGGCTGGTGGCTCATTCGACGGGGCATTCCGTGATGGAATCGCCCGACTGGCTCGCGACCGAGGCGCGGCTCGTCACGGTGGCGTCCGCGCTGGCCGCGGTCAGCTCTGTCGAAAAGACGCTGACGAAGGGCACGAAGACGCGGCCTCGCCAACTCGTGAGTCTCACCGATCTCGAGACGCACCCCAAGGCGGCCGTCGCGATCGGCGACCTCGACTCGGCCGATCACGTCACTTTCGTCGTGCCGGGCATGGGGACGACGGTCGCGGGGTCGTTGGGGGCGTATTCGAGGGGTGCCGAGAATCTGGCGACTCAGCAGGCGACCATCCTGCAGTCGAGGGGCGTCCACGAGTCGGTCGCAACCGTGGCGTGGCTCGGCTACGAAGCGCCCGGCGAGTCCGACGTGGGTGGAGTCCTCGGCAACGACCTGGCGAGCAAGGGCGGCCACCGCCTGAGTGGCTCTCTCGGGGGGATGAAAGCGCGGCGGGGATGGCCCGCCAACGGTTCACCGATCTCGGTCGTCGGGCACTCGTACGGATCGATTGCCGCAGCTTACGCCGCGACCGAAACCGGTATGGGGTCTCTCGTTCTGCTCGGTTCGGCCGGGATGCCACCCGCGATTTCCAGGGCCGGCGGGCTCAGGGTTCCTGACGGCAGGGTGTTCGCCAGCCTTTCGTGGCGTGATGGCTGGGCCCCGATCGGGCAGAAATTCGGGTTGCGCCGGGCACCGACCGATCCACTTTTCGGGGCGCAGGTCTTCTCATCCGGCGCCGGTGTCGTCGATGGCCAGGCCTATCCCGGAGTCACTAAACACGGCCCGCTGATTCATCACGGGGAGGGTGACGGCTTCAGCTACCTCGACAAGGGGACGTACTCGCTGTACAACACCGCAATCGCGTCCCTCTCCCTGCCTCCGCAGGAGATCGACCGGTGATGCGCCCCACGCCCTCGGCCCAGGCACGACGTGCTGGTCTCATGCTGTCCTTTGTCCTCCCGTCCGCCGTGATATCGGGTTGCACCGCATCACACCATTTTGAGGATCCCCACATGTCTCCGAAAGCGGCGAAAGCCGAACTGTCCGACCTCTTCGAGGAGACCAAGCAGGAACTCGGCGTCACGGACTGGCGGTACGACGAGAGCGGCGCTGTCGAGTGCACGACAGCGGAGGGGCATGACGGCCAACAATTCGGCATGAGATGGGTCGGACCTGGAACGTTGGAGCCCGATGCGGCTGTCGCTACGGTCTCGGAACTGTGGCTGCGGCATGGCATCGAGACCACCCGGGGGACATTGGACGGCGGGCATGTGCAACATCTGCTTCACGCGAGGGACTCACAGCGACTCGTCCTGGAATTCACCGCCAACGAGCACGCGATGATTCTTGATGGCGAGAGCGTCTGCGCCCCCGTCGAGATCGTCTCGCCTGGGCCGGATGACGACTGAGCTACTCGTTCGACGTCAATGAGAACGCGCTTTTTGTCTTGGATCACACCATCTGCGTTCCGGGCGCCGCCGGCCCGACCGCTGTGATGGGTCGGCGGGGCCCGCACGACCCTTGGCGCGCACGATGCGTCCCGCTCTCCCTGTTTTTCCCCTTGATGCTCGCCGGCTGCTCCGTCGCCTTTGAAAGAGAGAACCCATCCATGTCGCTCGATTCTTCGCGCGAGGAAGTCGCCGGCCTCTTTTCTCAAACGGTCACCAGGCTGGGTGGCGGGGGATGGTCCGATGACGTCTCTGCTCCTCGAGAGTGCGAACTCGGTTCGGGTGCCCCTGGTCAGCAATACCGCATTCAGCGCAGGGGCCCTGGTTCGGCTGACTTCCGGACGGCAGCAACGAAGGTCCAGGCCCTGTGGAGCGATCGCGGCTACGAGGCGGCGTTGTCGACGATCGACAGAGGTGGGGCTGTGGAGGTTCGACACGTCGAAGTCGGTAACGGGCTCTTTCTGCGCCTCCTCCTGAACGAAAATGCGGCGATTCTCACTGGTGTGAGCCGCTGCGCTCCGACTGTGACTTCCGACGACGCAGCCCTGGACGGCGATTCGAGCGAGACGTGAATCAGAAAAATGACTCTTCTTCTGAAGTTTTCTCAGGCCCTAGGCTCGGTCGTTTCCTTTTGAGCGCGAGCGTCTCAGCGTCTATGGCGCTCGCCCTGTCGGGCTGCGCCCGCTTCGAAAAGAAGGATCCCGACATGACGCCGGAAGAATCAAACGCCCAGATCACCGAACTCTTCGAGCGGACGATCGTGGCGCTGGGAGGTGGGGAGTGGTCCAACAGCATCGGAGGGGCAGAAGCCTGCGTCACTGCCGCCGGAAACCAGGGCGCTCAGTTCATCATTCAGCGGATCGGGCCGGGTAGCCGAGATCCGGAGGGCGATACCGAACTGGTTCGCAGGCTCTGGGTCGACGCCGGCTTCGCGACGACGCACGCGTTGCTGGACCGGGGCACTGTTCAGCAACTCCTGCACCCGCGCGATGCGAACGGACTCGTGCTCGAGTTCAATGCGACCGAACACGCGTTGATCGTCTTCGGCCAGACCGTCTGCGCTCCGGGCGACGACGCCGACTACCCCGGCGAGGGGTGACGGGCCTCGACAAGACGGGTGTCCGAATCCGCCCGACCGCACCCCCGCCGCCGTACAGTGGACCATGGCCGTCCAGAACGCAACCATCGTCGCCGTCATCGGAGAGCAGTCCGCCGAGGTCATCGAGAAGCTCAGCGTGCTGCGGGGTGTGGACGCACTGCAGCTGGGGGAACCCGACGCCGACGGCACACGGCGGATCAGTGCATCCCGCGGGCCTTACGTCGTTCACGACTCCGACCCGCTCGGGCACGTCGCCCACGCCTGGGTGGAGTTCTTCGACGACCGCTCGACCGGCGGCACGCTCGACCTCGAGGTGACCACGGCGCTCGCCGCGTTCAAGGCCGGCGAGCGGGTGATGCCCGACTACTACGTGATCCTCGAACCCGAGTCGCTCGAACCGACCTGGCGGCACTGGTGGTTCGGGGCCCTCGCCGAACGCGCACCCCGGCGTGTGCTGCCGCAGCCCGCGGCGGCCGGGTCGATCCGTCGGCTGCTCCGGCAACTGCCGACCGGCCCGGGCTGGTCGGACCCGGAGTCGTGGCTGCCCGGCCTGCAGTTCACGATCCCCGATGGGCGCGGGATGCTCGGGGCTTAGCGCCGCCGGTGGCTACCCCCGTGGTGGCCGAATGGTCGGTTTCGGGGCTCCGCCGTCGAACCGGAGCCCTGAAACCGACCACTCGACGCCCGACGACGGATCACGGTGCGGGGGTCGGCGTGGGCGTAGTCGACTGCTCGTCGCGGTGCTTCTCGACGGCGTCACCGAGCTTCTCGGAGTCGCCGGGCACGCAGGTCGTCACGATGGAGATGAAGGCGCGATCGCCGTTGACCACGTACTGCGCGTTGAGCTTCACATCGACGCCGGTGACGGTGATCCGGTCGTTCTTCGGGTTGGAGGACTTCGCCACGGTCGCCTCCAGCCCGAGCGACTTCCAGTACGACTGGACGTTCTCGGCCGCAGCGACCGCATCCACGTGCCCCGGCCCGAGCCCGCCACCGTCGTAGGTGACGCCCTCGGAACCGTCGTCGAGAGTGCAGGACTCGGGCGTCACGCCCAGCACGGTCGCGTCGACTGGGGGCGCCTCCCACCCGGACTCGCCGAGATGGGCGGTGGTCTTCGTGTAGAGGTCGTAGAGCGTGGCGACGGATGCTGCGGGCGTCATGGCCGGCCGGGATGGTGCTGCCGATCCCGCCGCACCAGTCCTCGGCGTGGCCGTCGAGCACGCGGTCATCAGAGCGACGGAGGCGAGCGCCACAACGCAGGCAGCCGCACGCCGAGAACGCCTCACGGTGTCGGCGTCGGTGTCGGCGTCGGGGTGGCCGACTGCTCGTCCCGGTGTTTCTGAACACCCTCGGTCAGTTCGTCGGCGTTCCCCGGCACGCACGACGTCACGATCGAGAGAGACGACCTGTCGCCATTGACCGTGTACTGCGCCGTCAGGGCGGAACTGGCACCGTCCGTCGTGATGCGATCGTTCTTCTCGTTCGCCGACTTCGTCAGGTCGGTGGTGAGGCCGATCGACTTCCAGAATGCGGCGACATTGCCTGCCGAACTCGTGGCATCGGGATGTCCGGGGCCGAGTCCGACGGTGCTGTATTTGACTCCTGCTTTTCCGTCGCGCAGCGAACACACTTGAGGGGGGATGCCCAGCACGCTCGCGTCGGAGGGCGGCGCATCCCACCCGCTCTCGCTCAAATGAGAGACGGTGCGCGAGTAGAGCGAGAAGACGGACGCGACAGCTTCTTCCGGGGTCACCTGAGAGTCGTGACTTCTGGTCGTCTTGGGGGGAGAGGTCGTCGACGTGCAGCCCGTTGTGAGGAGCAGGGCGGCCAGAAGGACACCCGTGAGAGAAGACACGTGCTTGGTTCGGGTCGATGGACTCATCGAGCGCCGCCCGTATGCAGCGCGCCGTCCAGCCGCCCGTCTGGGTCGTCGCCGCCGCGGTGCGCCGCCGGTGTCGGGAGTGCGCTGGCGCCCCCGAGATCCGCTGAACAGTCGGCCATGATCTCTCCCCGTCGCCGTACCCCACGGCGCCCCCTCCAAGCTAGCAAGCGCGTGGGATGCCCGGGGCCGGCCTCCGGGGGACGGTTCCTGTCCCCCTGCCCGCCTCCTCGCGGGCCGCTGGTGCCGAGTGTCCAGGTGATGCCGCTTTTCGGCGCGGTGGGGACCGCAACTGAACACTCGTGGAAGCGCGTGCGCAGCCCGCCGTCGAATCGCGCAGGTGTCGTCATTCCTCGCGCGAGCGTCGACTTCAACTCGATACCTTCCGCCGACGAGCGACGAGCTACGAGCAGCTGCCGGCGATGGAGTCGGGGCCGCGCTCGCGTGTGGGAGCGAGCCAATACGTGGACAAGGTTCTGACGACTGGGTCGGGTGTCACGAGAGAGTAAATCTGGCCCCCTGTCGGTTTCGCCTTGCCGCACAAGGCACTGTCCAGGACCGAGATTTGCGTGTTGCCCCGCAGATCGATGCCGGTGTCTTGGCGCGGGTCGAAGGGATCAATCGAAAAGTTTTCCCCGAAGAAGCCGACGCCGAAGAGGAATGGGACGCCCTGGACATCGAGCGCGTCAATCGTCCTCGTGATGGCGGGCCAGGCTGGGGATCCTGTGAGCTCGACCTCGGTGGGATTGCGCATACCGAAAATGCGAAGGGCGACGTCGTGGCGCGGGGTGGTGGGGGGAGCAGTCCACGTGCCGGTCGTCGGTGCGCCGGAACCGTCATTCTCGGCTAGCTCCTGGATCGTGCCACTCGTGACGAGTACGTACCCGGCGTCGCCAAAGCCGTTACTCGCCGCGACGGCGAGGTCGACGAGTGTCGAAGTCGGGAAGCCCGAGTTCGACGAGATCGTGGCTGCTGTTCGAGCAGTGGAATTGGCTCCCCTGTAGCTGGAGTCGGGGGCATGCGCATCGACGGTGACCGACCAGGGATGCGCCCGAAGGCTCGCCAGAAGAGTCTCGCGGAGTCGAGGCAGGTCGTTCTGTTTGACGTTCGCCTGGAGGTACTCGATCGGGTGAGAGCCGGTGTGGTCTTCACCGAGAGTGACCTGCGCGTTCGGATCGACGTCGCGTTGCAGGGTCAACCAGTGAGAGGCCGCACGGCGGATGTCGACAGTGGATGCAATCGTGCTCCCGATGTCGAGCTGAGCGATCGTCGTCGGCGTGATGCCGTCGAAGACTCCGCCGCTGGAGTTGCCGAGATTGTCGGTCGTCGGGCTGAAGTCGTCGAACCTTTTGCTCGCAGCGTCCTGTCGTGTGCCTGTCGAGCTCGGCGTGACAAAGAAGTCGAAGGCGTAAAGGCGAGTGTGAGTGAAAGCGTGTTTGACGTAGTCGTACACATCCGAGATCTGAGCGGCCGTGCATGACTTACTCAGCCCGACCTGAATGTCGCCACCGGGACCTGTCGATTCGCCGCCGGCACCGGTGCTGCCGGTCGCCCACGTCACGCAGGGCATGGACGCGACGTGATTCGTGACTGGTATGACGGGTTCTCGGCTGTACTGATGGAGCAGGGTGGCGAGATAGACGACGGGAACGCCGACGACGACCGCGGTGACGACGCCCACTGTGATGAGAACTATTTTGATTGTTCTCGAGAAGCCCCGCTTAGAAGGACGGATCGGTTGGCCGGACTCCGTCGTCGCGTCGTCATTCATTGCTCCTCCTGCCGAGCGCTCAGCCTCTGCTCCTGCGAACTAAAGGAGGTGAGTGACAACGAAGCCAGAACAGTTGCGCCCGCGACCGCTACGGCTACATAAATCGAGGACCGCGTCATCGTGGCGCAGCCTCGTACTCGGGAAGCTGGAGACGCCGCTGGAGGCGACTCTCCTGCGGCCGAGACCAGCAAACCCGTTTTGGTCCAGCCAGCCGACATGGCATCTGTCCCATAGGGCTATCCCGCATGCGGATCGGGCGTTGGCTTGGTGCTCTTCGCTTCGCGATGTGCCCGGACCTCGGCAATGATGGCCAGCCAGTCACCAGGGACGCATGAAGTGACAAGGTCGATCGACGAGCGATCGCCGTTGACGGTGTACTCGACACCAATGCGGGCGTCGTCGCCCTCAACTCGTATCCGATCGTTCCGCGGATTCGAGGAATGGACGACGTACGTCTCCATCCCGAGAGACGACCAGTAGTCGGCCATGGCTTGCGCGGACGCATCGGGGTCGGTGCTCGCCGGTCCGAGGAACATATCGGAGTACCGGACACCCTGTTCACCGGATCGAAGCTGGCACACTTCGGGTGGAACCCCCAGGTACGTCGCGTGCTCGGGCACGGGTTCCCACCCTTCCTGGCCGAAGTAGGCGATGGTCTTGGCGTAGAAGTCGTAGAGCAATGTCACTGATTCGGCAGGCGTCATATCGGGGCCTTTCGGTGAACGCGTCGCCGAGCACCCGGCGAGGGCAGAGGGAAGCAGGAGGGCAAGGACACAGATCCAGACTGGTAGGCCGCGGACGGCTGAGAACAATGTCATCCCGCCACCCCGGGATTGCCGTTGCTATTGAGTAACCCTTCCTCGAACGGCGTAAGTGGAGGTGTTGTGTATCTCGATGCCTCGTCTCCTCGACCTGTGGTTGCAAGGCCAATGTTGTCGAGGGACTCGGTCTTCTTGTCGAAATACCCGAACTCCTCAGGGTGCTCAAGATCTCGCGTGGCGCTGTGAGTGTTGACGCCTTGGCGCTCCCGGTCGCCAGAGACACCGTCGGCGTTCATGCGCTCGGCCCCAAAATCATCCTGCATTGGGTCCGCCCGTCCGCTGAACAGGCGGCCATACCGGGCAGTGTTGTCCCCGACCCCGACGAGCAAGACGTCTTTTGCCTGCTCGGCGTAGACGTGCGTGGCGTGGATCGCGTTCACGTTTGGAATCCACCGCTCGATTCCTGCCGACGCCACGCTGACGAACGATGCAACGCCTAAATCGGCTTCCGCGAGTGCTCGGGAGGCGACCGTCGTTCCATAGGAGTGACCTACGACGTTGAGAGCCGTCAAGGTGTCGCGGCGAGTCGTGGTCAAAGCGGAGAGATCCGCGATCAGGCGCTGTGCGCCGTCTTCCGCATATCCACCGAGCAACACACCTAGATCCGGGTTGCCGAGTGACGGCAACGGCGGGCTGGTGTAGCCGATCCAGGCGACGACCGCATGGTTGCCCTGGCCCATGAGGTTGGACTGCTTGTCATATAAGTTCTGCGCCGGCCCGACCCAGCCCGACATGTACTTCGTGGAGGACCCCATGCCCGGCACCATGTACGTCACGTTCGAGGCCGTGTCGAGATCTCCGATCGATACAGCTCCGAGAGGCGGGCTGTCTCGAGAGAAGGAGATGAGCTGCCTCGTGATGGAGCCGCTTGACTCACCCATTTCTATAGCTCCGATGACGTCCTCACACGACGCCTTGTCGACCCGAAGCTCGTCCAGGCGCCGGATGTACTGCGACATCAGGTAGCTCCCGTACGGCGCACCCTCGGCCTCCATCCGTGCGATCTCGGCCTTCGTCCAATCGAGGCGCGCTGTGAGCGTCGCCTGATTGGCCTGATCTCGCGCCCAATAGGCGACGCCGTCGAGGTTGCCGAGGACCTCCGGGAGCGCTTTGACGAGCTTGAGCTGAGCCGCCGAGTGCGACGGCGAAGCAGTGTCGGGGGCGGCGGGATCGTCGAGGCCTCGCCACCACTCCGCGACGACGGCGGGGTCCACGGCCGAAAGTTTGCGGGCCAGCGTGGGATGCGCGGTGAGCAAGGCGAGTACGCGCTCGGGGGAGAGTTCGCCGCGCTGCGCGAAGACGAGCAGGGCGGAGGCTTCGGCTGCCGTGTAGGAGCGGCCACGTGCATCCAACGTTTCCAGGAAGTCGTCGACCCGGTGGTCGATCTCGGCGGCGCTGAGGCGTTCGGGGTGCGCGATTCCGAAGGCCAGGAATGCGGCGCGTTCGGCTGGCCAGGACGAGGGCAGTGAGCCCGTCACCGACGCGACGAGTGCGTCGTCGGCAGCTCGGCGCTGGTCGGCGAGCCGGCCGAGAGCGGACCGGGCGGAGGTGAGCTGCGTCGCTGCATCCGCGTGGTCGCGCTCGCGGCGGCGGACCTGCGACTCGGTCGGGGGCGAATCGACCGAGTCGAGGTAGCTCCGGCTGACGGTGTGCTGCGCCTCGTCGAGGAGGCGGATCTGCGTGGCTGCCTCGCGCTGGATACCGTCGACGGCTGCCGCGTACGCCCGCGCCGCGCTCGAGGCCGGGCCGGCTGCCCGAAGGAGTGCCTGAATGCCGTCCCGCTCGGTGTCGAGGGTGGCCGCCCAGGCTGCCGCACCGGCCCCCGTCCAGTACGACGGCTGCGCTGCGAGAGCACCGCCCAGTGCCGACACGATGCCGGCCCCGGCATCCTCATCGTCGGCCACTCGTGAGGCCCAGCGGGCGACGACCTCCGTGTCGCCGAGCCCCGGTGCGGTGTCGGTCCAGGTCCGCATCAGCGGCGAGCCCCGACGGCCTCGGCTCCGGCTTGGATTTCGATGGACTGGTCGGCGGCTGCGTACTCCTCGGCAGCTCGGCGAGCGTTCGTCGAGAGGGACGACAGGGATGCCCGGGCCTGGTTGCAGAGGACCCGTCGCCACATCGAGTACTCGCTCAGCGCTTCGGCGACCCGGTGGCTCCCGCAGGCGTCGGCGTCGGGCAGGTCGCCCTCGGGGAGCGCATCGCTGCAGTGGCCCACCGCCGTCGCCATGTTCGCCACGGCTTCGGGGTCGACGGAGTAGTCGGGCATGCAGCGTGCTCCTCGAAGATCGCCCGCGAGCCCGAGCGGCCCGCATGAGAAGCAACACTATTCATTTCGTGTGTGAAATGTCTACTCGAAACGACGACAGCGCAATCGGGCCGTGAACTGCCGGGGTACGCCCGAACCCGAGGCCCGTGGGATGCACCTGCCAGCGTCTCGCGAAGCACCCGCCGTCACTGCCTCCGCCGCCGGTGTTGCCCGGTCAGCGCCGGAAGCGCCACCGGAACGTCGACTCCCACCGCTCCACCGGAACCGCCGCCAGCTTCGCAGTCGCCTCGGCAGCCATCCGCTCGGGGGAGTCCGAGGCGACCTTGACGTCGAGCAGGATCTGCTGCTGCGATCCACGCCCGGGTCGGCGAACCGTCGTGTCGAGGCCGATCGTGACCCGGATGAGGCCCTTCTTGGCAGGCTCTCAACTTCCGCACGACAGAGCGAATCAAACTGAATGGCCTTGTCGAGCGGGGCGTGGTCCACCTCCCAGGTTGAGGTGTCCCGACCGCGTTCGGTACGCCCTTCTTGAGCCGCAGGTATGACTTTGGATCGAGTCAGCGCGATGCTCGATCTAGCCGAGCCCCTAGTTGGACGTAACCGACAAGAGGTCGTCAGGGTTCCAGACGCGCTTCGCCAATTCTCGGTAGAGAACGCCGCGCTCAAGGACATCGGCTGCGCGAAACGTCTCGTGAGATTTAAATTCGAGTCCACTTCGCTTTACGAACGATGCAAATCCGGGATTCCTCTCGTAACTCAGCGGGTTGAGGCTCGAGGCCAATAGGTTCTGCCCAAAATAATGGGGAAGTTTTTCCTCGTACGTATCGTCGTTATAGCTCCCGTTGAACGGCTTGGGAAGCAAGAGGAGGGCACCGAAGCGGTTGCGGTGGCGACTGAAGTCGGCCTCGTGAGAAAACTCGTCTGCGTGACGTTCGGGGTGGTTGGCCCAAATGTGCTCGATCTCGTACTGGACTCCGGCGCTGCTTGTCAGCTCGATGTAACTGGAAGCTTGGCCCGATTGAACGGTGACGTAGTCGGTCATCCTTGCCAGCAGATGATGAAGTTGACTTCTGTTTTGCTGATGGACGTATAAGTCATCTCGAGAGTCGAAATTTTCATCGACGCGTATGAGATAGTCCCGCAGGGTGGTCGCGAGCTGGTGGCTTGAGAGTCCGCGTATGTCACGCATTACTGTGAACATGGCGTATTGCATCGTGGAGTATGCCGTTGAACGGGAGTTCCAAATGCGCCAGGCAAGCAAGATGTCGACGAAGCGGCCCACAATTTCAATCTTCTGATCGATGGTGCGCTGATCGTCGCTCGTATTTAGCGGGGCAAGAATCAATTGATTTTGAAGGGTGAAACCAAGATCGGCGTTGTAGCGCACGAAGCGGAGCGGTCCGGTCGCATCGACGCCCGTGGACCCGGCCGCGAGGACACGCGAATATTGAGCCCCGTAGAACTGCATGTCTTCCGCGATAAACCGGTAGTAGGAATCAGGTGTGCCCAGACCCATCTCTGCGTGCGCCTCGCGGAGCCAACGGTGGAACTCCGTTCCGATCCGATCCCAGTCCTCTGCGCGCGCGCCACGGCGTCGCTCCCGAATCTTGGTGGAGTAACGGCTACGGAGCCAAGTTTTGAGGAAGTCGGCACCAGCATCATCTGAGCTGTCGTCCAAGGCCTTGAGGCGGCGTCGCCAGAGCGCGTTTGCACTATCCCGAGGCTTCCCTTCGTCGGTATTGGTGAGTAAATAGCCCTTCAGCATGTCGGCTGGGGTGAGTTTGAGACCCCGGTCGTTCATCGTCTCGAAGATGGCGTATGCATCGTCGTCCGTGAATGCCGTGATCTGCACGAGCTGTACCCGGTCCTTTAGCCAGTCGAGGAAGTACGGCAGCGCTTCGTAACGTAGCTCGTCGGGAAAAAGTGCGTCGAATTCGCCGTATCGCGCAACGAGTACGTGAACCGATTCGGGCGCATCCGCCGGCGGTTCGTATTCGCCGCGTTCGAACAGCGCTTCCATGCACTCGTTCCGATCCGCGACATCGAGGTTGAACGATTTCTCGCCGTACTTTTCAGAGAAAATCATGGGGTCTATGTCCACCTGGTCCTCGCGCCCAAGCTGCAGTCGCCGCAAGTACGTGAGAAACAGGGTCAGGCTGGTGATGCGTTGCTGGCCATCGACGATGAAAGGCTGGCCGCCCTTCTGGGACATGATGACTGCACCTAGGTAATAGCCGGGATAGTGCGCGACATCGCGACGCGTATGAGTCGGACTGTAGATCTGTAAGAATTTGCCAGTTAGATCAGTCACGAGCTCGGCAATTTGCTTCGATTCCCACTTGTACTCGCGCTGGTAGTAGTCGATCGAGTACTTCTTCTTCTCGAGTACCTCGGCCACGGTCTTGGCGACGCCGTCAATAGTCCGGTCCGCGTCGTTCATTAGGGAGTCCCCCAGTTCTGTCGGTTCAATTCGAGGTGGCTGCGGTACGCCTGCCATGGACCGAGCCTAGGTGCTAGGGCTCTCGCGGTTTGCCGTGCGGGATGCCGCGGAGGAGGTCTTCCTGAGCAGTGGAACACATTGGTCCCGAAATGCGAGCGTTTTGGCTGGCAGGCCAGTTGTGCACGACGACTATGCCCCCTCCCGGCTCTCCGTGACTGACGATCGCAATCGAGCTGTCAAACAGATCGGAAATCTGAGGCTCGTAACTGCCTCCTTCAACTGTCATGTATTTAACGGCTCGTGGGCCGCCAAACGAGCCCAATTTGCCAAGCAGAACACTCTTGCTTATGGCGACTCTTTTGGGACAGGACTCGCATCCTCGACCGAGCTATTGAATCGTCTCTCGTTGCGACGAAGATCTGGCTGCCAGCGGACGAACTCCGCCCGTAGAGGCCTCATATCTGCGGTGCCGTCGTCCGCTACGCGGGCACGTCTGCTCTAAACTGCGGATTTTCAGCGCGTCGTTGTGCACATTGGGACGGGAACCTGGGTGAACTTATGTGACCGAACGCAACAAGAGGGCCCAGTTGCGAGCCAATACGCTCATAGGTGAGCAGTTGCGCGAAGGGAGCCAAAATCCCACCGCACTTTTTCTGCGTGTGGTCTCTCCGGCGCGCAGCCGGGACATTCTCGTCCTAGTATCCCCAACAGGCGTCACGTCACCCAACCACCCCCTCGACTGCCCCCTGCCGCGACCGGCACGCCGTAGTCGCGGCCCTTGCGGGCCTTGCCGGAGAGGCTCGTGACGTCGGCGGCGACGAGCAGGGTCGTCTTCTTCGTGGTGCCGGGCCGGACGACGACGCCGCGTGCCAGGAGGAGCTGCTCGAGGTCGTGACGGGGGAGCCACATGTCGCCCGTGAGGACCACCACGTTGCCGGGCTGGAGGTACTGCGCGATGTCGACGGGGGCCGCCTGCAAAGAGTGCAGAGCGGTGGCAGGCCGGGGCGGGAGGGCGGCGAGGAACAGCTCTTCGTCGATGTCCAACATCGCGGCGACAGCCTCGAGCTCACGCAGTTCGAGGTCGGTGAGCTCGGCGGCCTCCTTGACCGTGAGGTAGCCGTCCGAAAGGGCGCGGTCGAGCATCCCCGCGTATCCGGTTTCGGTGTGCCGGTACCTCGTCGGCGAGCAGGACGGCGCGGGGGAGGGTGTGGTCTCGGAGAAAGGGGCGTGACGCGTCAGGGAAGCCAGGGAGTTATCGTGCCGCTGGCTGAGTCGTACCGCACGGTCGCTCCGAAGCGTGAGCCGACCAGCTCGAAGCCGAACTCCGAGCCGTCCGAGCTGACCGAATAGATCACCTGCGTGCCTGCAGGGCCATCCTGCAGAACGCGGCCGGTCGGGAGAGTGATCCTCAGAAGAGTGGGCTCGTGGATGAGCTCCAGAGAAGCCGGCCAGGCGGCGCCGCTCGGGTGGGTAAGGCGGAGGTTCTGCTCCAGGCCGGCGGCGAGAGGTTCGAGTTGCGCGAGCTCTGCGGAAGCCGTGGCGGGTGTGGCGAACAGCGGGGCCGCCGGTGTTGCGACGGGCGCGGGAACCACCGCCGGCGCCGCGGCCGGTGCGGCCGCCGGAGCTGCCGGAACTGCGGCCGGTGACGAGGCGACCGAGACCGGCGCGGCGGCGGCACCCACCGGTTCGGCTCGGTTGATCGTCGACCCCTCGAGGGCGCTGGCGGCGGTCGGGGCCACGTGCGCGAGCGTCAAGGGATTTGCCGGGAGCGTGACTCCGAGCGGCGACATGCCCACGACCAGGTAGGAGTAGAGAAGCGCCGCCGAGCCGATGATGCCGAAGGCGATGCCAAGTTTGCCCCGCACGCGTGTTCCGGAGGGACCGTAGCGGGCGACCTGGAGGGCGCGGGCTCCCGCGATGATTGCGGAGATGCCGACCGTCGAGACGATGTAACCAGTGCTGTGTCCGCTGCCCGGCTGGAGGAATGCGACGGCGAGCGCGCAGAGTCCGAGAACGAGAGCCAGGGCTCCGGTCGGCCGGCGGCGAGCTGTCGGGCTTCGTGTGGGCGGGTACCGTCCCGGCGAGCGGCTTGCGGCACCGCCGAAATCCCCGGGCGTCCAGTCCCTCGGCCCTGGTCCTGCTAGTGGCATTTCTCCATCCCCCCGGACCATGTTGTTCGGTCCACAGACCATCGTGGCGGGGCCGGTGGTCGCGGGGGAGTCCCCAGACCGGGGGCGAGCCTTCGGGTCTGTCGGCGGTGCGGTCTACCTTTGAGGCATGAGCGCTTTCGTCCCTGACGCCACCGCCTCCTTCCGTGCCCTCGGGCGAGATGTCCAAGCGACTTCGGTCGTGCTACCGAGAGATTCCTCTCGGCTGACATCCCTTTGGAAGGAACAGAAATGCAGTTCTACAACCTGAACATCGAGTTCGAAAAACGTGATCTCTCCGAGCAGGAGATCGACGAGATGTACGACAACCCGATCAGGAGCGAGCTCCATGGCGCTCTGGGCGTCAATCCCGACGGTTGGGTCGAGCTGACGGCCACGGTCGAAGCATCGGGCATGGTGGCAGCCATGGCCACAGCCCTGGATCGCGTCTCGGATCTGACCGCGTGGCAGGTGAGATTCGCGGACGTCATGACGACGATCGACTTCGACAAGAAGTGGGGTCTCGACGAGATGCCGTTCCGACGCTACCCGAAGAAGCCTTGGCTGCGTCGGCTCCTGACGCGGTCGTAGCTGCTTCTTGTGCGCGGCTGCGCCGGCCATTCGTGCCGGCGTGGCCGCGTCGTCGCCTGTGCAGTGGAAATTGGCGTGTTCTTCCGACGCGCGTCGCGTGCTGTCAGCGGCTGGTGCCAGCGACGAGGCCAGAGAAGACGAGCAGGCCGAAGACCGTGATGGGGATCGGCAGGAGTCCGCAGATGATGCCCCACACGGCCGAAGACTTACGGTATCCACCGATTCGGTTAGCAGTGCCGATGCCGATGCAGCCGAAGATGATGGCGAGGAGAGCCGGGAGCCAACACAGGAACGGGCCGACGAGCGGGATCAGGGCGAGCGCAGCGCTCACGATGCCGAGGACAAGCGACGCTACCGCCAGGCCGTTCGTGACGGGCCGGGGAGCCATCTGCACAGTGAACGACGCCGACCCGCTGAAGCTGGATCCGTAGGGCGGGACCGGGGGCGGGTTGTAGGGGAGCGGTTGTGGGGCGACTGGTCCTCTCGGGCCGCCGCCGCGCATCCCACGCTCATCTGCCGAGTGCCCTGCAGCCGAATTCGGCGACCAGTCTCGGGGCCCCTTGCCTGCCAACGCCATGAATCGATCCTCCCCGGACCGCTTCGTTCGGCCCCCGTGTCCATGGTGGCCGAGCGGGTCGCCGGGTCACCATCCCCAGGGGAGGGGGCACCGGGCAAGCGCGGGATCTGCGGAGAGGGCGCGTCGTCAGCACGGCTGGCACCGGCCCCGCCCGCCACGTGGTCACCCGAAGTGGGGCGCGTGGACCCATCGGCCCGAACGCTAGCTTTCAGCAATGACGAATTATCTTCACCTTAAGCGTCGGTCCGCCGTCGCCGTTTTCTTCCTCCAAGTCATCACGATCGGCATCTACTCCATCGTGTGGCTCGCGAAGACCCGCGGCGAGGTGAACCGGAGCGGTGCCCGGGCGATCACCACGTGGTGGATCCTCTGCCCGTTCGGCGTCTTCTGGTACCTCTGGTCACTTGCCAAGGGCATCAGTGTTGCCACGGGCCTCGGTACCGGAGGCAACTACGCCCTTCTCCTCCTGCTCGGCAACCTCGGGGCAGCCATCGTGCAGGCGCGCATCAACGATCGCATCGCCGTTCCGTTCGTCGCCTCCGGCGTTCCTGCCGTTGCCTGACCCGACCTGAGCCGATTGGGGGTGGGCGAGGGGGATGCCCCGGACCCGCCCCTTTGTCGTGGACACCTCAATCGTGTCCCACGATCGGGGTCCTAGACCGAACGAACCGACCTGGATACCGTCGAAGGATCAGGTCACGAGAGGGAGGGCTCGCCTTGTTGCGTCGCGCCGAGAACATCAGAATTACCCACAAGACCGGACTTTTCAGCAAGAAGGGCCCGGTATCGCTGTGGATCGGTAAGAAGGAAGTCATTCCGTTTCGGAAGATTCCGAAAGATCAGTTTGCAGGCTGGATCGCTGCCTCGAATGAACAGCCGGTACTCCTTGGCAAATCCGGAGACAGGAACTACTGGCTCTTTCAAGGCCAGTGGCATTGGGACAACGACGGGCTCTCCGCCGATCAAATTCATGCGCTGATCGTGACGCGAACCCAGCGTCGCGATGCAACGATCAGGCGCGCACAAACGATGGTGGCGATGGCCCAGGAGCCCGTCGCGAGCCGACGCGGCGCCATTCCCGGCGACCTTCGACAGCTCGTGTGGCAGAGGGATCGAGGTCAGTGCCGGCAATGCGGGAGCAACACCGAGTTGCAGATGGATCACATCATCCCCATCGCCTACGGCGGCGCGACGAACGAAGACAATCTTCAAATCCTTTGCGGGCCGTGCAATCGTCGGAAGGGCGCAAGCGTCGCCTGACGCCGGTCCGAGTGGTCGCACCCGATCAGGGGGGATACGTGCCCGGGACCGGCGGAGCAGGCGCGGCCTGCGCAGGAAAATCGGCACGGAACGGGCCCGCAGCGCGGGTTTTGTGCCGAAATTCCTTTGGAAGCCAGCGCGAGCGCCAGCGCCTACCGCACCCCCACCCACAGCCCGTCGCGCGCCCGCGTCATCGCCACGTAGAGCTCGCGCCGCGACAGCTCGAGCTTCTCCAGGTCGCTGGGGGAGAGCACCTCGGGGTTGGGGCGACGGAGGGTCTGGCGGTCGAGACGCGAGACCAGGACCTGCTTGAACTCGAGGCCCTTCGAGCGCTTGATGGTGCCGACCTTGACCGCCGCGACGGGGGTGCCGTCGTAGCCGGCGAGGTCGAGGTAGGGCACCTCGGCACGCTGCAGGAGTGCCACCGTGGCCGCGAGCTGCCACGTCGTAGCGGCGAGGATGGCGATGTCGCCGAGCCGTGCATCCCCGTTTCGGAGGATCTCGCGGAGCCGCTCGAGCAGCGCCTCGTCGTGAGCGCTGTTGCTGGAGAAGGTGCGGAGCTCGGGGGTGGGGCCCGTCCGGGAGACGGTGGCCACGGCATCCCGCCCGCTCGCCCCGCCCTCGATGTCGCCGAACTCGTCGCCGTCGACGACCGCATTGGCGAAGTCCAGGATCTCGGCCGTGTTGCGGTGATTGACGGTCATCACGACACCGCGGCCGGCCAGCGAGATGCCGAGCTCGCCGAGGGTGTAACCGCCGGGATAGATGGTCTGCTGGCCGTCGCCGATCAGGGTGAGTCCGTCGGGGCGGTCGCCGACGAGGCCGTGAAGCAGGTCGACCATGGCGGCCGACAGGTCTTGCGCCTCGTCGATGAGCACCGCGTCGTAGTCGGTGACGGGGGATGCACGGAGCGAGTCCCGCGCGAGAAGCACGATGTCCTCGAAGTCGGTGATGCCCCGACGGCGAAGGCCCTCGGTGTAGGCGACGAAGAGGTCCCAGACGGCTTGACGCTGGTCGATCGTGACGCGGTGCCGGCGCCCGACTCGGGCGAGGTCGGCGTAGGCGTCGAACGTGGTGATGCCGCGGCCCTTGATCACCTTCGTGATCTCCTCGTGCCAGTAGCTCCTCGTCAGGCCGCCCTTGGTGAGGGGACCGGAGCCCTCGAGCCGCGACCAGGCGTCGTCGAACGCGGCAGTCGCGCCCATCGGGTCGATGCGATGCGGGATGCCGCGCTGCCGGAGCAGGTCGACAGCGAACCCGTGCACGTGGACGAACTCGACCCGGTCGGCGACTTCCGGAGCCAGACGGGCGAGGAGGGTCGCGAGCACCGGCGGCAGGGTCTTCACGTAGGTGGTGAAGAGGATCCGGCGAGGCCGGCTGAGCTGGTGCGCCAGATACGCCGCGCGATGGAGTCCGACGACGGTCTTGCCGGTGCCCGCCGCGCCGCGGATTCGAGCGGGGCCGTTGAAGCTGCGGCGCACGAGCTTGGCCTGGGCGGGGTCGAGGAAGGCCATCCACTCCTCGATCGGAGCGGCGAGCAGGGCCTCGAGGAGCGCCTGGTCGACATCGGCTTCGAGGGTCGCTTCGGGTTCGGCGGTTTCGGCGCGGCCGTCTGCGGGGCCGTGGGCGGCATCGGCGCCGAAGCCCGGGGCGGTGCTCGGGTCGAACCCCGGCTCGCGGGGGAGGACCGGTTCGAGGAGGGTCGGGTCGTGCATCCCACGGGCTTGCGGGGTCGTCGACTCGTCGAGCACGGGGAAGTAGTCGGCGAGCCGAAGCAGGAGCCGATTGACCTGGGTCGGCGTGAGGCGGTGCCCGCGGCGGGTGAGGTGGCGGAGGACGTCGTGCTCGCCGACGACGTCGACCGAGTCGACGCGGTGTGCGAAGCCGCTGCGTCCGGCCAGGACGGCCACGGCGTGGACCTCTCCGGGCGCGAGGCCGAGTTCGGCGAGGACGTCTTCGGTCTTCCAGGCGAGGTCGGCCAGTCGGTCGAGGTCGTCGGCGGCGTCGGCCTGCCCGTGGAACAGCCGGCCACCCTGCACGCTGACGTCGGCCCAGGCCTTGGTGTCGACGATGAACACGCCCGACTCGCCCACCACGACGAGATCGACCTGCGCGGTCTTGCTGCCCGGCCAGCCGCGATCGGCGAGGAGATGGAATCCGTGGGATGCGAGGGGCGCGAGCCGGTCGACCACCCGCCGCTCGGTGATGCTCGCCAGGCCGAAGCGGGCGGCGCGTTGCCGAGCGTCGTAGCTCTGCCGGTCGAGCTGCTCGACCAGCGCGAGCTGTCGCGCCTGCTCGCGCGCGGCGGATCCGCCTGCGATGGTCACGTCGTCTCCCCGGTCGTCACGGTTTCTCTCGTCGTGGTGCATGCCGGTCGGAGGGGTTCGGCTGGTGATTCGAGCAGCGTGCGTCGGCACGGTGCGCGCGATGTGCGGATCATCTCCTCCGGTCAGGCGTTGATCTGCCTGATCAGATTCGCAGGCGGGCGGCCCACTGCGGAACGCCCACTAGGGGTGATCCCACAAGGGGTGACAGTAACCCTTCAGTTCGAGGCGGGCCCGAGTCTTCGGGCAATCCGCAGGTCACCCTGTCGCTGCGTCGAGGGCGAGCGCGAAGTGCATCGAAGGGACGTCGCGCCACGTCGCCGCAGAGACGACGAGACAGGACGGGCTGACGCGAGAGGCGAAGGGTGTCGCGATGGGCAGGATGGTCACAGCGAACAGGCCCGCGTGCCACGCGTCGATGAGAGCTCTCGAGATGGCCGGACCGACCGTCAGATCAGTTGCCTCGTCGATCGCCGCCAACCACCGTTCATAGGCGGCGGCGTCGAAGGAGTCGCCATGGACGTCGCGCCACCGTGGGCGACGGAGGAGTCGGTCCTTTCGGAGTGCTTCATGCAGGTCCGGTGCCGCGACGACTTCTCCGGGGTGGCGTTGTGTCGCCAGCTCGTCGAGGCGTGTCAGCCAATGAGCGTCCCAGTCGTCGGCTTGGGGTGTCTGCCGCGAGCCACCGGACGTCGGCACGAGCCATGAATCTGGTGACGGCGCCAGCTTTTCTGGGACGTCGCGACCGGACCGGATGCCCAGCGTCGAACGGGCGAACAAGAGTGGAAGGAGGACAGGATCGAGGTGCTCGAAATAGACGACCATGTCGGGCGGCCACTCATCTCGCGTCGGTGCGCTATCGGAATGCACTGGGGTCGTCCTCCTTGCCGTGATTGGGGGCCTTGATCGACACAGGAAATAATTAACCACTTCAGATTGTCAATGAAGAATGTTGGTATATCAGATTGCCTAATTGTGGGTGGCTGGTTGGGCGCGCCGTGGGTCCCACGGCCGACCCGTTGGTGGAGACGGGGGTGCTCGGATGTCGGAGGGTGGCGCTAGTTTCGGTGGCACCGCAGAGCGCGGCACGAGCATCCACCGGGGGGCCTTTTTGTACGTTGACGGAGACCACGTCGTCACCAGCCCGTCCGACTTGAGCACCTGGGCGGCGTGCGAGTGGGCGTTCGTGCGCCGGCTCGACGCGAAGCTGGGGCGGATCGAGGCGGTGGCCGTCGACGAAGACGACATGCTGAAGCGCACGGCCGTGCTGGGCATCGCGCACGAAGAGCGGTATCTCGAGGGGCTGCGGGCACGGTACGGGGCCGAGCGCATCGTCGAGTTCACTGATCGGCCCTCGCCCTCGCAGTACCGCGAGGCCGCGGAAGCCGCCCGAGCGGCCATGGAACGCGGCGTCGACGTGCTCTACCAGGCCACCTTCTTCGACGGATGGTTCCTCGGCTTCTCCGACTTCCTCATCCGCAACGACGCCGGCGCGTACGAGGTGTACGACACCAAGCTCGCCCGGCACGCCAAGATCCCCGCCCTGCTGCAGCTCGCGGGCTACGCCGAGCAGATCGCCGCCCTGGGGCTGCCCGTGGGCGACCGCGTGCACCTCGTGCTGGGCGACAACTCCGTCTCCTCCCACGACCTCCGCGACCTGCTGCCGGTCTACCGGGTGCAGCTGGCCCGATTGCGCGGGATGCTCGCTGCCCGACTCACCGCGTCAGGCGCCGTCGAATGGGGCGACCCCGGTTTCGCCGCCTGCGGCCGGTGCACCGCCTGCACTGCCGAAGTCGAGAAGCACCGCGACCTCGTGCTCGTCGCCGGCATGCGGCTCGATCAGCGGTCTCGGCTGGTCGATGCGGGCATCACCACCATCGACGACCTCGCCGCCTCGACAGGGCCGGTCGACGGGCTCAGCAACTCGGTCCTGACGAAGCTGCGGCGGCAGGCCGCTGCGCAGATCGCGACGTCCTCGGGCGCCGGCGGTGCTGTCGCGGGTGGTGCTGTTGCGGGCGGCGTTGTCGCGGGTGGCGCTGGTGCGGGTGGCGCTGCTTCGAGCGGCGCGCCCGCCTACGAGGTGCTCGACGCCCGCGCTCTCGGCGCCATCCCGCCACCCGACGACGGAGACCTCTTCTTCGACTTCGAGGGCGACCCGCTCTATACGGAGGACAACGAGACCTGGGGGCTCGACTACCTGTTCGGGTCGGTCGAGGCCGACGAGACGTTCGTGCCGTTCTGGGCGTACGACCTCGCGGCGGAGCGGCAGGCGCTGATCGACTTCCTCGCCTACGTCGGCGCTCGCCGTGCCGCGCACCCGGGCATGCACGTCTACCACTACGCCTCGTACGAACGGACGCACCTGCTCTCGCTCGCCGCCCGGCACGGTGTCGGTGAAGAGCAGGTCGACGAGCTGCTGCGCGACAACGTCCTCGTCGACCTCTATCCGATCGTCCGGCAGGGGCTCGTAATCGGGTCCCACAGCTACTCCCTGAAGAAGCTCGAACCCCTCTACATGGACACCACCCGCGCCGGCTACGACGTGGCGAATGCGGCCGACAGCATCCAGGCGTACGTGGATGCCCGAGCCGAACAGGTCGACGGCGACCCGGTGCTCGGGCAACGCATGCTCGACCAGGTCGGCGCGTACAACGAGTACGACTGCGTGTCGACGCTGCGCTTGCGCGACTGGCTGCTCGAGGTGCGGGCGTCGGCGGCGGTCGAGGGGCCCGGCGCTTCAGGCGTGGGTTCCTCCGGCTCGGACGGTTCCGGACCCGGCGCGTTCGGTCAGGCGCTGCTCGACCTCGACCGGGACGTCATCGAGCGGATCGTCCGCGAACCCGACCCCGTGTACGTCGGGCTGATGGCGCACCTCGAGGGCGTCGACGCTCTCGATCGGACCCCCGATCAGACCGCCATCGCGTTGGCTGCGGCCGCGATCGACTATCACCGCCGCGAGGAGAAGAGCTACTGGCAGGAGCACTTCGCCCGCCTCCGCGACCCGATCGACGAGTTCGCCGACACCAAGGACGTGTTCGTCGTCGAGCGCGCCTCCGTCGAACGCGACTGGACCGCTCCGGTCGGTCGGGCTCGCACCTGGTCGCGCGAACTACGGCTGTCACTGCGTCCCGCGCCCGGCAGCAAGCTCAAGGCGGGTGGTCCGATCGGGCCGCTGCTGTACGAGTTCCCGGCGCCGCTCGGCCTGCGCGATGCCGGCTACGGGTCCCGCGGCTACACCTCCCGCGTCTCGCTCGACGACGTCGAGACGACCCCCACCGGCTTCGAGGTGTTGGTCACTGAGAAGGTACCTGCCGAAGAAGACGCCTACGATGCCCTGCCCGTCGTGCTGGGGCCGGCAGCGCCGCCGCGTGCCGCTCCGCAACCGGAGGCGATCTCGGAGTGGGGCTCGCGGCTGCTCGACGCCCTCGACGAGGGGGCGGCCGAGTTGCCCGCCGACCCGGCGCTCGACCTCCTCCGCCGAGTGCCGCCGCGAGGAGCGATCGCGCCCATCCTCGACGACGACACGATCGACGCGGTGGTCACGACGCTGCTGGGGCTCGACCACTCGTCGCTCGCGGTGCAGGGGCCACCCGGCACGGGCAAGACGTACGTCGGATCCCGCGTCATCGCCCGGCTCGTGAAAGAACACGGCTGGAGGATCGGCGTCGTCGCGCAGTCGCACGCCGCCGTCGAGAATGTCCTCGACGCGGTCGTCGCCGCGGGGCTCGCGCCCGAACGGGTCGGCAAAGAGCCCAAAGACCCCGCGACCTTCGCGGGGGAGTGGACGCCGCTCGCCAAGGGCAAAGCCGGAGGGCTCGCCGACTTCACGGCGCAGAGCGGCGGGTTCGTCGTCGGCGGCACCGCCTGGACCTTCGCGAACGCCACCAAGTTCGCGCGTCGCTCCCTCGACCTGCTCGTCGTCGAGGAGGCCGGGCAGTTCTCTCTCGCGCCGACGATCGCGGCTTCGGTGGCCGCCACGCGCATCCTCCTTCTCGGAGATCCTCAGCAGTTGCCGCAGGTCAGTCAGGGCACCCACCCCGAGCCTGTCGACCAGTCCGCCCTCGGTTGGCTCGCCGACGGTCACGACGTGCTGCCGCCCGAGTTCGGCTACTTCCTCGCCCACACGCGGCGCATGCACGCCGCCGTCTGCGAGCCCGTGTCGCAGCTCTCGTACGCGGGCGAACTGTCGTCCATCGCGCCCGCACGCTCGCTCGCGGGGGTCGAACCGGGGCTGCACGTCGTGCCGGTCGAGCACCGGCACAACACGACGTCGTCGGTGGAGGAGGCGGCGCAGGTCGTGACGATCGCGCTCGACCTGATGGGGCGCCCGTGGTCGTCGTCCCCGACGTCGCCGCCCCGGCCGCTCGAGCCCGGCGACGTGATCGTCGTGGCGCCGTACAACGCCCAGGTCGGGTTGCTGCGCGAGGCGCTCGACGCGGTCGGGCTGGGGGAGACCCAGGTCGGCACGGTCGACATGTTCCAGGGGCGCGAAGCCGCGGTCGCGATCGTCTCCCTCGCTGCGTCGTCGGCGGCCGACATCCCGCGCGGCCTCGAGTTCCTGCTCATGCCGAACCGACTCAACGTGGCCATCTCGCGTGCGCAGTGGGCCGCCTACCTCGTCGCCTCGCCCGGGCTCGCATCCGGGCTGCCGCGGTCGGTGGGCGAGCTGCGGCTGCTCAGTGGCTACCTGCGTTTGCTCGACGGGGCGGTTGCCGCAGGGCCAGAGACGGCCACGCGGGATGCCCTTGCCGCGGTCTAGCTGACCCGTGTCGTTCGCGCCCCACCTCCCGCAGGCTCTGCGCGTCGCGTCGGTGGGGCGGGCTCGTGCGGCCTGAAGAGAGGTGAGGTTCGTTTTTCGCTGATTGACTCCGGAGTCAATCAACGAAAAACGATCGTGCGTGCCCGGTCCCTTGCGCTCGGGCGGACTGCGAGACGTCGAGCGATGGGGCGCCGATCGAACCAGACGCCGAACGGTCAACGAGACGTGCCGCGGCGCGTCTCGTTGACCGTCATACGTCGCGCGGCTACCCGCGCGACCCGCGCGACCCGCGCGACCCGCGCGACCCGCGCGACCCGCGCGACCCGCGCGACCCGCGCGACCCGCGCGACCCGCGCGACCCGCGCATCCCCCTACGACGCGCTCGTCGGCAGCGTCACGATCAGGTCCGGGTTCTCCTTGTAGACCTCCTCGAGAAGGGTCAGGTCGAACAGCTTCGAGGCGGTCAGCGAGGTGCCGAGCTCCTTCAAGGCTTTGATGTTGCCGGCGACGAGGGAGTCGGTCATCGTGAAGAGGCCGTGCTTGTTGGTGTCGGCGGTCGACATGAGGGCGACCTGGGCCTTGGCCTCGTCGGTGGCCGAGCCGATCGCGAGGTTCTGGTCCTTGCCGTACTTGTCGACGGCGAAACCGGCGCCCTTGGCGGGGTCCTTGACGGCGTCCGCCCAGCCCTGCGCCTCCGCCTTCAGGAACGCCTTCAGCTCGTCGCGCTTGTTGGCGATCGTGTCGGTGAGCACGACGAAGCAGTCGCCCACGAGCGGCTGGCCGTAGTCGGAGAACTCCAGCAGCACGGGCGTGTAGCCGTCGGCCTTGGCGAGCAGGGGCTCGTTGGTCGAGAACGACAGGAAGCAGTCGACCTTGCCGGCGATGAGCGGCGCGATGTCGTACTGCACCGTCACGCCGTTGATGTCGGTCGGCTTGAGGCCGTTGGCCGCGAGGAACGCGTTCACCTGGTCGCCCGCACCCGCCTGGATGCCGACGTTCTTGCCCTTCAGATCGGCGGGCTTGCGGATCGGCGTCTTCTCGGCGAGCGACAGGAAGCACGACGGGTTCCGCACGAAGTGGGCGCCGATCACCTTGACCGCCGCTCCCTGGGCGATCGACGACGCGGGCTCCTGGATCGACGCGGCGATGCCGACCAGCGCCTGACCGGCGAGCACGTCGGAGGTGGGCGTCGTCTGGCCGCCGCCGGCGAGCAAGGTGACGCCTGTGAATCCCGCCTTCGTGTAGTAGCCGTTCTCGACGGCGAAGTACTCGCCGGCGAACTCGCTGTTCTTGATCCAGCTCAGTGCGACCGAGATGGTGCCGAACGCGCCGGCCTTGGCGGTGGCGCCGGCGGCGGCCGACGAACCGGACGAGGACGAGCCGGACGACGAGCCCGAGCCCGAGTCGGTCGAGCAGGCCGCCAGCAGCAGGCCGGCTCCGGCGACGGTTCCGCCGGCTCCGATCAGGCGCAGGAACCCGCGGCGGTCGAGAACGGACGAGGTCAGGGAAGAGCGATCGGGCACGGGGTTCTCCTGGGGGATGGGGTGTGAGAGAGGCGGGTGGAACGGGGGATGCAGAGCGGTACGAACGGGAGGGTGCAGGTCAGGCCGGAATCGAGTTCTTGCGGAACGCCGCCCCCGGGTGCGTCTCGGGAAGCCGGTTGTTGCCCGCCCCGAACAGTTGCTCGCGCAGGGTCAGCCCCGGCTGCGACTCGTTCAGCACGCCGCGGCGGCGGAGCTCGGGGAGGACGAACTCGAGGAAGTCGTCCTGACCGCCCGCGACTTCCGGCTGCAGGAGGAACCCGTCGGCCCCGGTCGCCTCGATGTAGGCGATGGCCTGGTCGGTGACCTCGATCGGGTCGCCCACGAACGGCGAGGCCATGACGCTGTTGCGCTGGAACTCCTCGAGGATCTGCCGCACGGTCAACGCGGGAGCGCCGTCCTTGCCGGAGAAGCGGTCGATGTTGGTCTGCCCCTGGTCGGAGTTCGTCTGGGCCAGCGGCTTGTCGAGGTCCATCGACATCAGGTCGAGGCCGGTGAAGTAGGCGTAGAGCACGGCGGCGTCCTCGAGCGAGGTGCGTCCGACGGCGGCCTCGCGCTTCGCGACGGCCTCCTCGTGGGTGGCGGCGACGAAGAAGGTGCCGGCGGCGAGGATCGAGATGGCGTCGCGTCCACGACCGTTGGCCTCCAGCCGGTCGCGGATGTCGGCGATCTGCTTCGTGACCGTGTCGGGCTCGGCGGCGACGAAGACGGCCTCGGCGAAGTCGGCGGCGAACTGGCGGCCGCGGGACGACGTGCCGGCCTGGAACAGCGTGGGCGTGCGCTGCGGCGACGGCGGGACGGTCAGCACTCCGCGGGCCTTGAAGAACGTGCCGTCGTGTTCGACCTCATGCACCTTCGACGAGTCGGTGAAGGTGCCGGTCTCGGCATCCACCTTGAGCGCGTCGTCCTCCCACGACCCCTCCCACAGCTCGAGCGAGAGCTGCACGTGCTCCTCGGCGCGGGCGTACCGGTCGTCGTGAGCGGTGAGCTCCTCACCGAACAGGAGTGCCGACGCCGACTGGCCGGACCCGGTCACGACGTTCCAGCCGACGCGGCCCTTCGTGAAGTGGTCGAGGGTCGCGAAGCGGCGGGCGACGGTCTGCGGCTTCTCGATCATGGTCGAGACGGTGGTGACGAGGCCGATCCGGTCGGTCGTCGCAGCCAGGGCGGTGAGCAGGACGGTCGGGTCGGCCGCCGGGAACTGAATGCCCCGCTCGACCGCCAACGGGATCACGTGGTCGTGCAGCACGGGGTAGCCGTAGGAGTCGGCGAAGAAGACGAAGTCGAGGCCCGCCTCCTCGTACCCCTTGACGGTGTCGATCCAGTGCTGCAGGTCGAGGTACCGCATCGGGTCCTCGGTGAGGTACCACTTCGCGCCGACGCCGAGGGTGTGGAACGCGCCGAGGGTGATCTTCGTGGGCATCTGGGTTCTCCTGTCGTCGGGGTGCGGGGTGCGGGGTGCGGGGTGCGGGGTGCGGGCGCTCGGCGGCGGCCCGTGCGGGTCAGGCGGAGGCGAGGGCGGGGTCGGCGGCGAGCCAGGCTGCGACGGAGGCCCGTGCATCCCGCCTGACGTGCTCGGGGGCTCCCGAGGCCTCGATCGAATCGAGGGCACAGGCGGCCAACTGGTCGTCGGTCAGGCCGAGCGTCTCGCGGCAGAGTTCGTATTCGGCGAGGATGCTCGGGCCGAACAGCGTCGGATCGTCGGCGTTGATCGAGCACCTCACCCCTGCCGCGAGCAGAGCGGGCAGCGGATGCGCGGCGAGCGACTCGACCACGCCCAGCAGCTTGTTCGACGACGGGCACACGTCGAGGCAGGTGCCGCGTTCGGCGAGCTCGGCGACCAGGTCGGGGTCTTCGACGCTGCGGACGCCGTGCTGGATTCGGGTGGCTCCGAGGTCGAGGCAGGCGCGGACGGACGAGGGGCCGTCGAACTCGCCCGCGTGCGGGGCGATGATCAGGCCGGCGTCGCGGGCGGTGGCGAACGCCTCGGCGAAGACCCCTGCCGGGAATCCGCGCTCGTCGTTGGCGAGTCCGAACGACCAGACGCCGCGGCCGGCCCAGCGCGAGGCGAGCGCGGCGACCTGGTTCGCCTCCTCGGGGGAGCCGGTGCGGTTGACGGTGAGGAGCAGCCCGACCGCGACGCCGTGCTTGGCGCCCGCTCGGGCGGCGGCCTCGGCCGCGGCTTCGACGACGGCGTCCTCGCTGCCGTAGAGGTCGGCGTAGTAGCTGGTGGAGAGGCCGAGCTCGAGGGCGACGACGCCATCGGCTGCCGCGTCCTCGACGGCCTCCTCGACGAGGCGGGCGACGACCGGCGTGCGGCGGAGGATGGCGACGAGGTCGATGAACGCGTCGACGAAGGGGTCCCAGCCGCCGAAGTCGCCGGTCTTCGGGAGCGGAAGGTCGGCGGCCCCGGCCAGCTCGGCGAGCGTGGCCGGGCGGGTGGTGGCGTCGAGGTGCAGGTGGAGGTGGCCCTTGGGCAGGGTTCGGAGATCGCGCACGGGGGCTCCCATCGGCTGCGGCGCCCCCTTGTCTTCGGGGCTCCGGCGTTGGTTGAACTGAACAGTTCAACGCTAGGGCCGCATTGTTTCCGCTCGATTTCGGCAGCGTGACCGTGTGGGGACGATTCGTGATCGGGGGTTCGGAACGCGCTGGTGGTCGCGGGGCGGGCTGCGGGAATGCGTCTTCGTCTTCGTTGATCGACTCCGGAATCACACAACGAAAAGCGAAGGACGTCTCCCTGGGAGGGAGCGGTCGTGGTGCGTCAGGCGGCGGGCAGGACGCTGACGATCATCGCGTCGTAGGCGGCGTCGAGCACCTCGCGGGGGGTGCCGAGCAGAAGGGAGAACTGCAGCCCGCGCCAGGTAGCGATGATCTGCGTCGCGACGAGGTGGGCGTCGGCGCTCGGGATCCCGGCCTCGACCAGGACGGTCTGCACTTCGGGCACCCAGCTGGCGGCGATGTGCTCGAAGAAGCTGCGGTTGCGGTTCGGGTGGTGGAGGGCGATGCCGAACGACTCGAAGAAGAGGGCCAGGAACGGCCGGTTGTCGGGGTGGGCGATGTCGCGCCAGGCAGCCTCGAGGCGCTGGCGCGGGGTGCCCGGGCCACGCTGGAGCCGGTCGATCATGCCCTCGACGTGCGGGAAGCGGGCGAAGGCGACGAGGCAGGCGGCGTTGAGGAGCTGCTCCTTCGAGCCGAAGTAGTAAAGAAGCATCCGGTTGTTCGACCCGATGAACCGCGCGACCTCGCTCAGGCTGAGCTCGCCGACGCCGCGCTCCAGGATCAGGTCGGCCACGCTCGACAGGAGCCGTTCACGCGACGAGACCTCGGCGGCGGTGCTGCTCTCGTGCGCCTGGGTGGTCATGGTGGTCCAGGGTAGTCGCGGAAACGCCGCTGTCGCCCTCCGTCGAACGGACGACCCCACGTGCCGCGGCGCGTGGGATTGTCCGTCGAACGTTGGGCGAGCAGAGGGAGCTAAGGCGTGTCTCCTGATCGGGGTGGTGGGTGTCGGTGATGCTTCAGGGGTGTCTCGTCCTTCTGTTTTGAGTGGTCCCCAGTGGTCGCGTATTCAGCCGGTGTTGCCGACCGGGGCCCTGCGCAAGCAGACGTTGGTCGACCTCGTCGCCTCTCGAAAGGACACCGATCGGAAGCACGGCACCGACCGGCGGCACGGCACCGATCGGAGGCTAGGCGATGCCGCCGTTGGCGTGGATGACCTGCCCGTTGATCCACCGGCCGGCGGTCGTCAAGAACGTGACGATCTCCGCGATGTCGCGGGGCTCGCCGATCCTGCCGAGCGGTGAGCGCGATTCGAGGTCACCGCGCACCGTCTCGCCTCCTGGTCCGGCGAGGTACGAGCCGAGCATGTCGGTCAGGATCGGGCCCGGCGACACGGCGTTGACCGTGATGTCGCGGCCCGCGAGTTCGCGCGCGAACGCGAGGGTGATGGCTTCGACGGCCCCCTTCGAGGCGATGTAGGCGATGTTGCCCGCTGCCTGCATCCGGGTCGCCGAGCTGGCGATGTTGACGATGGCCCCGCCGGGTCCGACCCGGCGGGCCGCCTGCTGGTCGACGACGAGTGTTCCTCGGACGTTTGTGCGCAAGACGGCATCGAGCTCGCCGAGGTCGAGTTCGCTCAGTGTCGTCAGGGAACTCGTCCCGGCCGCGTGCGCCACGACCTGAATGGTGCCGAAGGCTTCTTCAGCCGCGGTGAAGAGCCTCTCGACGGCTTCCGCGTCGGCCACGTCGGCCTGAACGGCAATGGCTCTGCCTCCCGCCGTTACGATTCGGTCGACGGTGTCGGCAGCCCCGGTCACGGATCCCGAGTACGCGACCGCAACCCCGAAGCCCTCTCCTCCCAAGGCGATGGCTATCGCTTGCCCGATTCCGCGCGATCCGCCGGTGACGATCGCGGCCGTCGTCTCGTTCTGCATCCTGGTCTCCCTCAGCTGTCGTTGCCGTCAGCGTGACGCGAAGCACGGGCGCCGTGAAGAGCCGAGATCGTGCCAGGGAAGAATCCGTCCCTCCCCCGTTCGAGAACGAAAGCGAGAATGGATGCATGGCAACAGTGAGCGCGCGAGCACGACAGATCGGCGACTTCCTGCGCGCCCGACGTGCCGGCCTCTCGCCCACCGACGTGAGTCTGCCGGAGTCGGGTTCGCCCCGACGCGTGCCAGGCCTCCGGCGTGAGGAAGTCGCCCACCTGGCCGCCATCAGTGTCGACTACCTCACTCGCCTCGAACAGGGCCGCGTAGCAGCGTCGACCGCAGTCATCGCCACCCTCGGTGTCGCCCTCCGCTTGGGCCACGACGACAGGACCTACCTCAGCCGGCTCCTCCGCCCGACGACAGGCGCAGCCACTCGCAGCGCACCGTCGGAGATCCGCCCCGCGCTCCGCCGTCTCCTCGACCAGCTCAGCGAGACGCCCGCACTACTTCTGGGGAACCGAATGGACATCCTCGCCTGGAACGAGTGCGCGACCGCCCTCTACCTCGACTTCGAAGCGCTCCCCCTCGAGCAGCGGAACTACGTGTGGCTGCTCTTCACTCACCCAGCCATGCGCGCTCTTCACCTCGAGTGGGAACATGACGCGCGCAGTTGCGTCGCGGCGCTTCGGATGGAGAGCTCTCGATCTCCGGAGGACCCGCAGCTGGAGGCCCTCGTCGATCGCCTGTCCACTCACAGCCGCGACTTCGCGCGCTGGTGGGCAGAACACAGGGTGTCGTCTGCGACGTACGGAAGCAAGCAGTACCGGCATCCGCTCGTTGGCCGGCTCGCGCTCGATTGTGATCTCTGGGGTGGCTCGGAGGACGACGGCCAGAGGCTCATGGTGTTGACCGCCGAGAGCGGGACTCCGTCCGCGGATGCGCTGAGGCTGCTCACCTCGTGGGACAGGACGGTGCCGGCCCCCTAGTTCTCGCAGGCCACCCCGTCGCCGTCGCGGTCGAGCTTGGACGAGTAGCCGGGCTGGCCGCGGAGAAGCGGCGCCTTGCCGGCGGCCCGGACGGCGTCGCAGTTCTGGTAGTACGCGGCTGCGGGAGCAGGTGCCGCAGGGGCCGGTGCCGGAGCGACCGGAGCCACGGGGGCCGCCTTCTTGGCGGCGGCGGCGGCTCGCGCGGCGGCAGCCGCAGCGGCAGCAGCGCGCTGCTGCTGGGCCTGCGCGGCGGCAGCGGCGTCGGCCTGCGCCTTCGCCTGGGCGGCGGCCTGAGCGGCGGCGGCAGCCTGGGCCGCGGCAGCCGCATCGGCGGCCGCCTTGGCCTGAGCGGCAGCGGCGGCGTCGGCGGCAGCCTTCGCTGCGGCGGCGGCATCCGCGGCTGCCTTCTTGCGGGCGGCGGTCTCCGTGGCGATCGTCGAGGCGCTCTTGTGGACGACGTTCAGGACGACGACGGAGCCGGGGCGTGCATCCCACGTGGCTTTCGGGGTCTGCGAGACGACGGTCCAGTTGCGGGTCACGTGGACGGTGGCGTGGTTCGGCGCAGCGAAGCGGTAGGCGAGCGAGGCGGCGACGACGGACGAGACGGCGGCGTCGGCAGAGCCGTGCGAGACGGCGGGGACGGAGACGGTGCCGGACGCGGAGACGGTGGCTGCTCCGGTGCCGGCCGCGACGGGCTGGCCGGCGCAGGACGACAGCACGCGAGCGAGGGCGTCGTGCTCGGCCTGGGTGACCCAGAGCCCGTAGCGCGACTTGACCGAGATCTGGTGCGCGACGTAGGTGCAGCGGAACGCCTTGTTCGCCGGGAGCCAGGTCGCTGCATCCCCGCTGCCCTTCTGGTCGTTCGAGGTCCCGTCGACGGCGAAGAGGTTGAGGGGATCGTTGGCGAGCGACTCCCGCTGCTCGAGGGTGAGCTGCTGTGCGCCGGTGACCCAGGCGTTCTCGAGGGCGACGACGTGGTCGATCTGCACCAGGGCGGATGTCTTCACGCCGCGGACGAAGGCGACCTTCTGGTTCGTGTACGGAGAGATCAGGGTGCCGGCGGTGACCTTGCAGGATCCCGACTTGGCGATGCCCGTCAGGTCGCGCGCGAGGACGTCGTCGCGCGTGTCGCAGCCGTTGCCGTCGACATCGAGCCAGGCCTCGCCGAAGTCGGCGGTGCGCGCGTAGCCCGTGGCTGGCGCCTTGCCCTTGATCGGCAGGGTGGCGAGGAGGGCTGCAGCGGTCGCCGTCGCCGGATCGGTGGGATCGGGCTGGACGACCTGGAGACCGGTGCTGGGTGCGGTTGCTGCTGCCGCTGGTGCGGCTGTCGCCGGGCCGACGCCGGTGAGGGCGGAGGTGGCGGCCACGGCGGCGAGGACGACCGACGCCAGCAGAGCGCGCGAGCGTCGGGGGGAGTCGGCGCGCTCGGACGAGTTCGGGTGCTTCGGGTGTTTCGGGCGGGAGATCACGCTGATCCTTTCGGGTGCCGCTACGGGGCGGCGGACGCTCGACGCGCGCGCGGACGTGCGGGCCGGACGGGGGCCCGATACTCCGACGCTCGGCCGATTCGGGTGGCGCGGGCGTGTGATCCGGAGTCGAGGATCCCCCAACTGCTGAGTGCAGCGAACCGATCATGCCAGACGCGGCGGTTCGGTGCTGACGCCCGGAAGGGGGTGTGTCGCGGGGCTGGGTGTCGGGGCGCTGTGGTGTCGGGGTTTCCGCGGGGGATGTCGCAAATCGCGAGTGAATCGCGCACCGCCTGAGACGAAACGGGGGATGCTCGCGCCGGCGCCCACGGATCACTCGCCATTTGCGCAGGGGTGGGGCCGAACCGGCGGACGGGAGGTGGGGTCGGAACGGGCGGACGGGCAGGGCGGGCTCAGGGCGCGAGGGCGGCCGACGTCAGCACGTAGTCGTTCCACGCAGCGAAGATCAGACGGAACGAGACCGAACCGGGAGCGTGCGACGAGTCCGAGGCGAGATCCGCGGTGCATGCGACCGTCGGGCCCGAGAGCGGAGTCGCCAGCGTGACGCTGGATTCCGAGCCGGCGCCGCCCGCGCCAGCCGAGCCTGCGCCGGCCGCGCCATCGCCGCCCGCGCCCGCGGCGGAGTCGGCCGGCGGTACGACGCCAGAGCAGCGCGCGGTCCCGGGCGCGAACGTCACCCCGGACTTCACGAGGTCGGCGAGCTGTGTCCGAGCCGACTCGGTGCCGACCACTGCCGCCGCGTTCTTCTCGACCGCCGCGGCGACGTCCGCTTCGACGGCCTGATGACCGTCCGCCACCCTCAGGTCGCCCGAGACAGGGCGGCCGCCGGCGATCTGGAACGACGCCTCGGCCGAGAGCGGCTGACCGGAGGTCGCCGTGGCGGTTCCGGCGGCACCGGCCCCGGCTCGGGCTCCGGCCGTCGACCCCGCGCCGACGCCCGCGACCCAGCGCACGTGGAACCCGGCGCTCGACACGCTGACGTCTTGCACGACGCCGACCGGGCCCGGCGCGAAGTCGAGGAGGTCTGCGGACGCGACCACGTGCATCCCACGGTCCCAGAAGACGACCGTGTCGGGATACTCGAGGCCGCCCCGGGTGCACTGGACGACGGCGGCGATGACCGCGGTGCCGGTGGGCTGTGAGGTGATCGCGGCCGAGGTCGGCGCCGTGGCGGTCTTCGGGTTGCGGGCCGTGCCGGCGGCGATGATGTCCTGGGCGAGTCGCACCGTGCCGGCGCCAGAGCTGGTCGCCCCGGTCTCTAGGCCGCGTTTCAGGGTGCCGGCCCGGTTGCCGCAGAGTGCGGGCACCGGTGCCGACAGCAGCGAGGTCCAGGTGGGCTGACCGGTGCCGGAACCCGTGCTGGAGCCCGACGTCGCGGACTTCTGCTGCGTGCACGCCGTCAACGCGATCGTCACCGTCAGCGCGATCAGGCCCAGCGCGACGACGGGGCCGACGGCGACCGGGGCGAACGAGGCCAGGCGTGGGCGGCGCCGACGCAGACGCGCCGAGGAGAGCGTGGGATGCTCGGGCGGAGCGCTCGGGCGCGCGGAACGATTTGGCTGCGACATCGTCGTCGCCCCCTTCGGGTCGGGGAACGTGGTGCGGGGTGCTGGTCGAACTGCTACGTGATTGCCGAACTGCTCATTTCGGGTGAGCATTCGTCAGGACGATAACTCGCGTTTGCGGCGAGCGGCAGTGGACCAGTCGGTCTGCCGCCACGTGGCATGGCCCCGTTACGAACCGAGTCGGGTCACCACAGGGTCTCGAAGATGGGCAGGAACGCCTTCCAGGCCAGACGGGCGTCGTGGCGCGGGTCGTCCTCCAGACGGTCTTCGACGTCGATGATGCGCGTGGTGCGAGTCTCCTCGCCGTAGGCCGGCCAGTCGTCGGGGAACGAGCCGTCCTTCGCGAACGCCAACCAGGCGTCGCGCATCCTCCGCCCCGCTGCCGCGTACGACTCGCGGCCGCCCAGCGAAGTCATCGCCCGGACGAGCGGAAGGTCGAAGCGGTCGAAGGGGGCGAACATCTCGACCCCGTGGGTGGCGTCGAGCCCGACGAGCCGGAGCAGGCGGGGCGCGAAGTCGAAGCGGTAGGCCCGAGTCGGGGCGTGGCGTGAATGCCAGTCGGCGAGCAGGGTGCTCGGGTACCAGAAGGCGTAGTCGCCGCCGAACGTGAGTCCGTCGTGGCGGGAGGGCAAGCCGGGGTAGGAGGCGTGCATCCTCTTCTTGCCCGCCGAAGGCGCACGGGAGAACATGCCGCCGATGCGAGGAGCGGTGGTCGGGAGGATGTCGAGCGGGCCGCGGAAGACGGAGCCCTCGCGGAAGTTCGTGCCGATGATGAGGGGGACTTGAATCCCGCGCCCCTCGCGCACGGCGCGCATCGGATGCTCGGGAACGAATTCGCCGTCGACCGTGGGTGCGAGGCAGAAGGCTCCCGGGTAGGCGTCGGGCGTTTGTCGGGAGAGCTCGCTCGTCGCGGCGACCAGCTCGTCGGGGGTCGCCTCGAGCAGGAGGGCGAGGTCGGAGGGGTCGGGGGCCGCTTGGGAGGCCTGGGTGACCTGCGTCGCGTGGGCAGCCTGCGGTGCATGCGCTCGGGCTGCACGGGCGTCGCGCGTGCGGGTGACGACCGGAATCCGGAAGCGGTGCTCGCGCGGGGCGTCGGACTTCCGGCCCCCGTTGTTCGAGGCATCGGCAGACTGCGCGAAGGCGCTATGCGCAACATCGTCGTGCGCCTCCGGATCGTAGCCGGGCTCGGACGCGGCCCGTTCGAGCTCCTCGAGGCGAAGCCGGCGCTGCTCGCGGAGGATCGTGACGAATTCCTCGGCCCAGGTCTGCGACAGCCGGGAGCGGAACACGGCCGACGGCGGCGCGCTCTGGGCGATGGCCCGGGCGAAGAGCCCGTCGGCGCGGGGCACGCCGAGCAGGGTGGTCACCGAGCCGGCGCCCGCGGACTCGCCGAAGATTGTCACGTTGGCGGGGTCGCCTCCGAACTGGGCGATGTTGTCGCGCACCCACTCGAGTGCGGCGAGCTGATCGCGAAGGCCGAGGTTGCTCTCGATGGGACGCTCGGGCGTCGCGTAGCGGGTGAAGTCGAGGTAGCCCAGCGAACCGAGGCGGTAGTTGAAGCTGACGTAGAGCACGCCGCCCTCGAGCACGAAGGACTCCCCGTGGCCCGAGAAGTCGCGGCTCGAACCGCCGCTGTAGCCGCCGCCGTGGATGAACACCATGACGGGGCGCCCCTCGCCCGGCTGCACTCCTGCCGGGGCTTGGATGTTGAGCGTCAGGCTGTCCTCGTCGGCCCCCACCGGCGCCGGGGAGTTCTGCGACCGGCGCCGCACCGGCTGCGGGTTGATGGCCCCGAAGTCGCCGGCGCTGCGCACTCCGCTCCACGGTACGACGGGCTGCGGTGCCCGGAAGCGGAGGTCGCCGACCGGGGGAGCGGCGAACGGAATGCCCCGCCACGTGTCGATCGGACCCTGCCGGGTGCCTTCGATGGTGCCGCCGGTGACGTCACGGCGGAGGAGGGGTGAGGTGAGGGTCCGTGGGATGCTCGGGCCTGCGTTCGCGGCCTCGGTGCCCGCTTCCGTGCCGGCCCCTGAGGAGGCATCGGTCAGGGCTTCGGTCAGTTCGTTCTCGTTCGTCTGGAGCTCCGTTTCTTCCCCACCAGCCAACACCCGTTGTGTGGTTCATGGTGCGATGTCGTGTGTGTGTCTGTGTATGTGTGTGTCGGGCAGCGTTGCACTCTCGTCGTCTGGGCTTGCACGCCGCTCGCGTGGAGCTGCACCCTGCTTGCGTGGAGCTGCACCCTGCTCGCGCGGAGCCGCACCCTGCTCACGTGGAGCTGCACCCTGCTCGCGCGGAGCCGCACCCCGTTCGCTCGCGCCGACCCCTAGTCGACCGTGGGTCGGGAGCGGTTTCGGGGGTGCGGCTGTGCGGCCCCCGGTCGTGTCCTCTCTCCTGCTTCGCATGTCATGGCAGCCCCGGTCTGCACCCTGCTCCCGCGGACCGGCACCCCATTCCCGCGCACCTGCACCCTGCTCCCGCGGGCCCGCACCCCGTTTGCTCGCGCCGACCCCCGGTCGACAATGGGTTCGCGGCGGTTTCGGGGGTGCGGCCGCGCAATCCCCGGGCGGGTCCCGTATTTTGCTGCGCACGTCAGGGCAGCCCCGGTCTGCACCCTGCTCCCGCGGGCCCGCACCCCGTTCGCTCGCGGCGACCCGTAGTCGACCATGGGTCGGGAGCGGTTTCGGGGGTGCGGCTGTGCAGCCCCGAGCGTGTCGTGCGCCGCGAGCCGGTGGGGCTCGCAGAGCTCCTGGAGCCTCAGGACAGCAGCCGCCGCCGGTCGTCAGCGCATGGCAGGAAGCTGCGGCAGGCCGATCGCGGGGAGGCCCGATGCGAGGAGCGAATAGGCGAGCGCGAGCAGTGAGAGGAGACCGAGAGCAAAGCCGATGCGCGCGGGAATCCGTACCGCCTTGGGAGCCGGCCCGGGCATCCGCAGCGCACTGATTGCCACAGCGAGGGCGCCGGCGGCGTCGAGCGCGACGAGAAGACCGAAGGGGAGGATGCGAGAGCTCGGCTCGAGCCAGAGCAGCGCCACTCCGAGGAGAGCCAAGAGGAACGCGATGCTCGAGCGTCCGGCGACAGTCGCCCGCTTCGGGAGGCCGAGGCTGGTGCGTTCTTGGCGGTAGGCGGGATCACGCCACCACGGGACTGTTTCGTCCACCAGCGGCGAAGCCAGCGGGCTGACCGTCCGGCCGACTGCGGGGGAGCCGGTCCTGTCGACTGTTGGGGAGCCCGTCCTGCTCGCGGACCGCCGGTCACTTGCGGACCGCCGGTCGCCTGCGGACCGTCGATCATCTGCAGACCGCCGATCGTCCACAGAACGCCGACCGTTCACGGAACGCTGCTGCCTCATCGAGGTGCGTCGGGTGGAGGCCATCGGGGTGTCCAGTCGTCGGAGGATCGGGCGGTGTCTGCTCAGTCTCGCGGGCCGAGGGCGGGCTGCGGCAGCCCCCGTGCGGGGCATCCACCAGCGGCGATCATGACCCGTCCGACCGCCGGCTGTGCCCGCCGACTGCGCCCGTCGGCTTCGACCGCCGACTGGACCCGTCGGCTGCGCCCGTCGGCTGCGCCCGTCGGCTGCGCCCGTCGACTCCGGCCGCCGGCTGTGCCCGTCGGCTCGGGCTACCCGACGACCCCGAGCGAGAAGGGCAGCACTGCGGCGACGCCCGCTTGCCGGAGAGCGCGGCCCGCCACCGTCATCGTCCAGCGGCTGTCGACGAGATCGTCGACCAGCAGAACCGGCCCCTCGTTCGAGGAGAGGCTCGCTTCGAGTTCGCTGCCCACCACCAGAGAGCCCCACAGGTCTGCCAGACGGTAGGCGCTGTTGCCGCCGCCCTGCCGGGGTGCGCCCTCCGGCCGTGCCAGGCTGAGTTCGCCGAGGAGGGGCAGTCGCCCCACAGCCGAGAGCGCGGCGGCCAGCGACCCGACGAGCTGAGGGCGCGACCGCGACGGAACCACGACGATGCCGGTGGGCCGCTCGGCCCACGGCCAGTCGGCCAGAACGCGGATGCATCCGCCCACGAGCGCCTCCGTCACCGGACGATCGGGTGCGCCGGGCGCGAAGAGTTCGCGGAGTGTGGTGCCCCAGCCGAGGTCGGTAAGCCGGGCGAGTGCCCGCCCCTCTTCGACTCGCTGGGCAGGCGGGATGTTCCCCTTGACCGGGAGCCCGAGACGATCGGCGCCCGTCGGCCACTGTGCTCGCGCGGGGATCTCCACTCCGACCCGGTCGAGGGACGACGAGGCGGCGACGGTCGCGGTCTCGGCGATGGCCGTCGGGTACCAGGCCCCCGCGCAGATGTCGCACCGGCCGCAGGGCATCGCGTTCGGGTCGTCGAGATCGTTCTGGAGCATCTGCATGCGGCAGGTGGTCGCCTGCTCGTATCGAAGCATCGACTCCTGTTCCGCTACCCGTGCCGACGCGATGCGCTCGTAGCGCTCGCGGTCGTAGACCCACGGTTTGCCCGTGCCCACCCAGCCACCCTGCACACGGTGAACAGCGCCGTCGACGTCCAACACCTTCAGCATGAGCTCGAGAGGAGTGCGTTTCAGATCGACCCGGGCCTCGAGGGCGGGCGTCGACAGGGGGGTCGTGCCGAGTTCTGCCAGCACGGCATTGGCGCGCGTCTCGGAGGGCATCGATGCCGTCGCGAAGTACTGCCAGATCTCGGCGTCTTCGCGACCGGGAAGCAGGAGGACGTCGGCGTTGTCGGTCGCCCGGCCCGCACGACCGATCTGCTGGTAATACGCGACGGGGGAGGACGGAGCGCCGAGGTGGATGACGAAACCGAGATCGGGCTTGTCGAACCCCATGCCCAAGGCACTCGTGGCCACCAGTGCCTTGAGGTCGTTGTGCTTGAGTCGCTGCTCGAGGCGCTCCCGCTCGTCGGGGTCGGTTCGCCCCGAGTAGGACTCGACGGCATGCCCGGCATCGCGGAGGAGACGGGCGGTGTCGTCGGCGGCCGAGATGGTAAGTGCGTAGATGATGCCGCTGCCGGGCAGGTCGCCGAGATGGCTCAGCAACCAGGCCAGGCGCTCGCGGCTCGTGGGCAGGTCGAGCACCCCGAGGCGGAGGGATGCACGGGCCAACGACCCTCGGATCGTGAGCACTTCGCGACCCGGCCCCGCCGTGAGCTGCTCTTCGACGTCGGCTACGACTCGGGCGTTGGCGGTGGCGGTCGTGGCGAGGACCGGGACCGTCTCGGGAAGCTCACGGATGAGTTCGGCCAGTCGGCGGTAGTCGGGCCGGAAATCATGCCCCCAGTCGGAGATGCAGTGGGCTTCGTCGACCACGAGCATGCCGAGGCGGTCGACGAGGACGGGCATCTGCTCGTCTCGGAAACGGGGATTGTTGAGGCGCTCCGGGCTGACGAGGAGGACGTCGATCTCGTCGGCGGCGAGTCTCTGCTGGATGTCGCCCCACTCGTGAGCGTTGGCCGAGTTGATCGCGACGGCCCGGACCCCGGCTCGCGCAGCGGCCTCGACCTGATCGCGCATGAGCGCAAGAAGGGGAGAGACGAGCAGGGTCGGCCCCGCTCCGCGACGGCGGAGCAGGAGCGTGGCGATGAAGTAGACGGCGGACTTGCCCCACCCCGTGCGCTGCACGACGAGCGCTCGCCGACGATCTCGGACGAGAGCGGTGATGGCCTCGAACTGGCCGTCGTGGAACACGGCGTCGGCGCGATCGGTCAACGCGCGGAGGAGGGAGGTGGCTTCGTCGGTCAGGTCGGTGGTAACGGTGTCGGTGCTGGTCGGCATGTCGTCATGATGGCAGGTACGGCCGACGTTCCGGGGAGGTTATCCACAGGCTCGGATCAGTTCTCCCCACGCGGAAATTCGACCCGCCGTGGTGTCGGTGGAATGCGTCATACTCGTTCCACCAACCCCGAGTGAGGAGTCATCATGGCCAGCGTTCTCAACCCGTACATCAACTTCCGCGGCACGGCTGCCGAGGCGATGACCTTCTACCAGAGAGTGTTCGGCGGCGAGCTCGTCCTGACGACGTTCGGCGATTTCGGCGTCACCGACTACCCGGGCGCCGAGGCGCAGATCATGCACTCGAAACTCGAAACGCCTTCGGGCTTCGTCCTCATGGCCTCCGACACGCCGGAGCCGCGCGAACTGACCTTCGGCACGAACGTGTCCGTCTCGCTCGGAGGTGACGACACCGACGAGCTCACCGGCTACTGGGAGAAGCTCGTCGAAGGCGCGACGGTTTTGGCTCCGCTGACGAAGGCGCCGTGGGGCGACAGCTTCGGAATGCTCACCGACCGCTTCGGAGTGCAGTGGCTGGTCAACATCGCCGGGGCCGCTTGAGGAGACTGGATCGGTGCTGCCTGACGAGTCGGCGCCGCGCCGCTCCGACTCAGGGCGCTGAGAGGCCGTCGACGACCTGCTCGGCGGCGGGCCAGTACTTCGCGTAGTGGTAGGGGTCGGCGTTGATCTGCACGGCGTGAGCCGCCAGAGTCGGAGCCTCCGTGTTCCAGTTCGGCACGCCGATCAGCCGGGAGAAGAAACTGGTGGCGGCGACCTCGGGTGTCATGCGCTGTTCGTAGGTGCCCCAGGTACCGTTCGCGCGCTGCTGGAAGAGTCCTCGGCTGTCCGGTCCGACGGCGTCGCCGTGGTCGACGTTGACGAGACTCGACTCGCCCATCGCCGTCATGACGCCAATGGCCTGGGCATGGGTGTCGAGCCCCATGGCCTTGCCGGCCACCATGATGTGAGCCGCGTTCACGAGGCGGTCCTGGCAGTAGCCGGCGACCGGTCCGGCGGGCACGGTGATGGTGCCGATCACGACGGGGGCCGCGGCGGGGCAGGTGACACCGGCGCCAAGTCCCGAGCTCGTGCCGCCGACGCTCGAGGGTGCGGAGGCGCCCGCCCCGGCGATGCTGGCAGCGGCGGCACCGACGACTGCCGGGAAGCTCTGATGAGTTGCCGCACTGACTGTGAGCCCCACGATGACGAGCCCCCCGATGCCCACCGCCGCTACGAGACCGAGGAACCGCGTGAAGAGACTGGGACGACGACTCGCCTGCGAGGAGCGGCTGCGCCGGCGAGAACCGCCGGGTCGGCCACTGCCGGGTCGGGCACTGCCGCGTCGGCCACTGCCGGGTCGGGCAGTGGCGGATCGGCCACTGCCAGCTCGTCCGGTGCTCCGGCTCGCGCCGCTCGGTCGAGCGTTGTTGCGGTGGGTGGTTCCCGGCTGGGGGCCGCTGCGGCGACGGGGGTTCGAACCGGCGCCACCCGCGGGACTGCTCTGCGGAGAGGCCTTCTGCGCACCCGCCGGGCGGCTGGTCGACGGGCGTCGGGCGGGGGAGGTGGGCATGACGGGGTCGAGTCTTCCATGCACGGGGGGATCGTGCATCCCCCGTTCGACGGATCGCCAGGAGGGCGCCCCGCCGAGGCGCGGCACGCCTGCCCCGCGGGCGGGCGGCAATCCTGCCCCGCGGGCGCGCGGCAATCCTGCCTCGCCGACACGCGGCAACTCTGCCCCGTCGGCGCGCGGCAATCCCCAGGAGGGCGCACGATGGTCCGATGCGACACGAGACCCGATCGAAGCCCTGGCCGACACCGCTCCCGGCCGGCCCCGGGCAAGAATCCGTCTGGAGCTATCCCCGCCCACCGCGAGTGGAACCCAGCACCGAGCACGTGGTCGTGCGCCTCGGCGGGCAGGTCGTCGCCGAGACCCGCGAGTCGTGGCGCGTGCTCGAGACGAGTCACCCTCCCGGCTACTACCTGCCCCGGGCATCCTTCGCCGCCGGTGTTCTGAGCCCAGCTCCTGGGCGCAGCCTGTGCGAGTTCAAGGGGCAGGCCGGATACCTCGACGTCTCGGGAGGAGAGGGCGGCGACCGGATCGTCGCCGACGCCGCCGCCTGGTTCTACCGGGAGCCGTGGCCTGGTTACGAGATGCTGGCCGACCACGTGTCGCTCTACCCGGGCGCCATGGACTCCTGCGAGGTCGACGGAGAACGAGTCCAGCCTCAAGAAGGAGCCTTCTACGGCGGCTGGATCACGTCGCGCATCGTCGGCCCGTTCAAGGGCGGCCCGGGCACCATGGGCTGGTAGCCCGGCCCGCGGGCCCCGCGATTGCAACGCAGGCGTGGGGCCCATGGACGAGTTACGCGGCGGGCTCTTCCGCCACGGCCGCGGGAGCGTTCCGCTTGCCTGCCTCGATCACGAGTACGGAGCTCGCGGCACCGACAGCCAGCGCGAACAGCGTGCCGCCGACACCCCACTTCTTCTTGCCGAACATCGCGTCGAACGAGACGATGCCCGGGCCCGCGGCGATCGTGCCGAGAGCGGCGATCAGGGTGGCGTTGTACTCGAAGCCGCCGCCGGAGTTGAAGAAGCCGTTGTTCCAGTGCACCTTGCGAATCGCGGTGACCATCGTCGCGACCAGACCGGCTGCAGCGAGAGGGGTGCCGGCACCGAGCACGATCGCCGCGCCTCCGGCTGTCTCGGTCAACGCCGCGAGACGGGCGTTCAGCGGAGCCGGATGCATGTCGAGACTCGTCATCATCTGCTCGACGCCCTTCAGGCCGGGGCCGTCGAACGATCCGTTGAGTTTTTGGAGGCCGTGGGCGACGAAACCGCCGCCGACCACTGCACGAAGTAGGAATGTCCCGAGGCTCATGGTTCAGTGGTACTCGCTTCCGGCGCGCGATGCGCGGGGCGCGCCGTGCCGGGGGATGCACAGAGTACCGCGGGTGGGCGCGCGCCGGGCCACCGCGTGGCGACTCCAGAAGGTGCGGGCCTGGGCGAAGGTGAGCGGCGTGTTCTGGAGTCGACGCCACGAGGGTGCGTCAGGGCCAGGCCGACTCCAGAAGAAGCAGGTCTCGGCGAAGGTGAGCGGCGTGTTCTGGAGTCGACGCCACGAGGGTGCGTCAGGGCCAGGCCGACTCCAGAAGGTGCGGGCCCGGGCGAAGGTGAGCGGCATGTCCTGGAGTCGCCCCGACGAGTCGGCACATCGGGCCGCCGCCGCCCCTCCGCACCAGGGCTCAGGGCACCAGCGCCAGCTTGCCGCCCGGGTGCCCCGTTCGCAGCAGCTCGAGGGCGTCGACGGCCGACGTGAACGAGAAGGTGCGGGCCATCGGCACGACGAGATCGCCCGAGGCGGCCAGGTGGATCAGGTGGGCCCGGGCGTGGTCGCGGAACGCCGCGCTCGCGGGCATCGCTCCGCCGATCACGCGGAAGCCGTCATCGGCCGCCCGACCGAAGGCAGCGATGCTGACCAGTCGTCGGCGGTCGTCGATCAGTGCGAGGGAGACGTCGACGGCCTCGTCCGTGCCGACGGTGTCGAGGGCTGCGGCGATCCCCTCGGGAGCCTCGTCGCGGATCCGCTGCTCCAAGCCGTCGCCGTACAGCACCGGGTCGCCGCCGAACCGCCTCACGACGTCGAACCGGTCCTGGCTCGCGGTGCCGATCACCCGCACGCCGAAGAGGCGCGCCTGCTGCAGCACGCTCACGCCCACTGCTCCCGAGGCTCCGTGGACCACGATCGTGTCGCCCTTCTGCACCCCGACCACGTCGAGCATCTCGGCCGCGGTCGCCCCGGCGAGCAACAGGTTGGCCGCCTCCGGGAAGCCGAGCGACGCCGGCTTGGCGAAGACGTCGTCGGCCGAGACGGTGAGCGCGGTCGTGTAGCCGCCCGAGATCCGGAACGCCAGGACCTCGTCGCCGACCGCACCGCCACCGCTCGCGATCTCGGTGTCGGGGCCGACCGCCGAGAGCACGCCGGCCACCTCGTAACCGATCGACAGCGGCAGCTTCGACGGGTCGTCACCAGCGGCGAACCCTTTGTAGTCGGCGGGGTTCATGCCGACGGCACGCACATCGATGGTGACCTGGCCGGGCCCGGGCGAGGGCACGTCGGCGTCGACGAGTTCGAGGACGCCGGGCCCTCCGTAGGTCGGGGCGATCCAGGTGCGGGCGGTCTTCGTATCAGGCATGCTCCGATCCAACTCCGCACGCCGGACCCGTTCTCGCAGACGAGCCGAAACGGGCGCGCAGAGAATCCGAGACGGTCGCGAACGAAGCCCACGAGCCGAGGGATGCCCGTTCCGTTCCGGCCCTCCCCGGAGGAAGATGAATCCACCGACGAAGGAGACGGCCATGAGCGATCGATCGAGCAACGAAGCGCACAGCGGCACCACCACCCACGCCCCTCGAGGGTGCGTCGCGACGGCCATGAAGGTCGTCGACGCCGATCCCGAGCAGATCTGGCGGGCACTCACCGATCCCGTGCTCGTCGAGCAGTACTTCTTCGGTACCCACGTCGAGAGCGACTGGCAGCCCGGCAGCCCGATCACCTACCGCGGCGAATGGAACGGGCAACCCTACGAGGATCGCGGCACCGTCCTCGAGATCCGCGAGCCGCTCCGCCTCGTCACCGACTTCTTCAGCCCGCAGAGCGGTCTGCCCGACGAGCCCGCGAACCACCAGGTCGTGAGCTACCGGATCCAGCCGATCGACGGGGGATGCCGCGTCACGGTCGAACAGGACAACAACGCGGACGACGAGGCGGCGGCCCTCTCGTCGAGCAACTGGCAGACGATCCTCGACGGGCTCGCGACGGTGGCGCCCACGGCCTGAGCCCCCGAGCGGACGGAGGCTAGCCCAACACCACGACTAGGCCAACACCTCGTTCAAGTCATAGGCGGCCGGTATCTCGAGCTGCTCGTACGTGCAGCTCCGTGCATCCCGGTCGCCTCGCCAGCGCTCGATCTGCACCGTGTGCCGGAACCGATCGCCCTCCATCTGGTCGTACCGCACCTCCACCACGAGCGAATCGTCGAGCTTGACGAAGCCCGTGTCCTTGCCGGAGGAGAAGCGGCTGCGCTCGGTCGCCCCATGGACCACGGTTCCGTCGTCCTCGCGGAGGACGTGCGGGTCGAGTTCCGCCACGAGCTCCTGCCGCCGCTTGTCGGTGAACGCGCTGGCGCCGCCGACGTTGCGGAGATGCCCCTCGGCGTCGTACAGCCCGAGGAGCAGCGACCCGACGCCCGAACCGCTGGTGTGCACGCGGTACCCCAGCACGACGGCGTCGGCGGTCCGATGGTGCTTGGTCTTGAGCATCCGGCGCTTGCCAGGTTCGTAGACGGCGTCCAGCGGCTTGGCGACCACGCCGTCGAGACCCGCACCCTCGAACTGCTCCAGCCACTGCCGGGCGAGGGACACGTCGACAGTGGTCTGGCTGAGGTGCAGGGGTGCATCCCACCGTTTCGAGGTCTCTTCGAGGGCCGCTCGCCGCTCGCGGAACGGCCGGTCCGTGTAATCGGTGGAACCCTCCGCGAGCAGGTCGAAGGCGACGAACGACGCAGGCGTCTACTCGGAGAAGAGGTGGATGCGCGACTCGGCCGGGTGGATCCGCTGCGACAGGGCCTCCCAGTCGAGGTGTTCGTGGCCCGGGTCGCCCCGCCGCACGACGATCTCCCCGTCGAGCACGCACGGCCCATCCACCTGCGCTGCGATGGCGGCCACCAGCTCGGGGAAGTACCGCGTCAGCATCTTCGTGCCGCGGCTGCCGATCTCGACCGTGCCGTCGGCGGCGACGTAGACGAGGCCGCGAAAGCCGTCCCACTTCGGTTCGTAGACGAGGCCGCCCGCGACCGAATCGGGCTCGGGGACGGTGGTGACAGCCTTGGCGAGCATCGGGGCGATCGGGTCGGCGGCGGAGGGGAGCGGGCTCATGTTCCGAGCATGCTCCTGCGTCGGGCGCGAAGGGCGGGTGGTCCCGGGCGCTGGCCCGGGGTGGTGCGCAAATCGCGAGTGATCTCGAGGGCCGGCCCCGCCGTTGCAAGGCGGAAGCGTCCCGGCGGCGCGAATCGCTCGACATTTGCGCAATCAGGGGAGGAAGACAGGAGGGAGGGGCGCGGGAGGGAGGGAGGGAGGGAGGGAGGGAGGGAGGGAGGGAGGGAGGGGGAGGGAGGGGCAGTGCAGGGGGGTGAAGACCGAAGGCGCAGCAGACGGACGGCCGCAGTACGGTGAGGCATGGCGAGCGACGCAGTGGTGCTGACCGTTCCGGGCCCGAACGGCGACCGGGAGGTGCGCGTGTCGAGCCCCGGCCGCGTGCTGTGGCCCGACCTCGGCATCACCAAGCTCGACCTCGCGAACTACTTCATCGCGGTGGGTGAGGCGTTCCTGCGCGCGAACGGCGACCGCCCGGTGAGTCTGCAGCGTTTCGGCGGAGGGATCGACGGCGAGCAGTTCTTCTCCAAGAATCCGCCGAAGGGCACTCCCGACTACGTGCGGGCCGTCGACGTGCCCTATCCGAGCCGCCGCGTGCATCCCCAGTTGGTGCTCGACGAGCCGGCCGCCGTGGTCTGGGCGGCGCAGATGAACACCGTCGTGTTCCACCCGTGGGCCTCGCAGGCCGAGGCGCCCGACTTCCCCGACGAACTGCGGATCGACCTCGACCCTCAGCCGGGCACCGACTTCGGCGACGCCGTCGCGGCAGCGCTCGAACTGCGGAAGGTGCTGAAGGACGGCGGCCTCGACGCCTTCGTCAAGACCAGCGGCAACCGCGGCGTCCACGTCTTCGCGGCCATCGCTCCCGAGCACGAGTTCCTCGAGGTGCGGCACGCCGTCATCGCGATCGCCCGCGAGCTCGAGCGGCGGATGCCGGACCGCGTCACCACGGCCTGGTGGAAGGAGGAGCGCGGAGCCCGCATTTTCGTCGACTTCAACCAGGCCAACCGCGACCGGACCATGGCCGGCGCCTGGTCTCCTCGTGCGCTGCCCCGAGCATCCGTGTCCTTGCCGGTCACGTGGGATGCCCTGCCCGACGTCGATCCGGCCACGCACACCGTGCTGACCGTCCCCGGCCGCCTGTCCGCCGAGGGCGATCCCTGGGAGGCGCTGCATGCGTCCGCGGGCCCGAGCATCGCCCCCTTCTTGGAGTGGTGGGAGCGCGACGTCGCCGACGGGCTCGGGGAACTGCCGTTCCCGCCGGACTTCCCGAAGATGCCGGGGGAGCCGCCGCGCGTGCAGCCGAGCCGCGCCCGCAAGCCGTAGCCCGAGCCGGCCGCCGCAGCCGCCGCACCTACTTCTTCTCGAGCAACCCCGCCTTCGCGAACAGCGCGCTCATGGCGGGCTCGAGCGCCGTCGCGGCCGACGCGGTGATGTGCGACTCGTCACGGTAGAGGAGCAGGCCGTTCCGGACCGCCGGGCACATCTTCGTGTTGCAGAGGTAGGCCGAGAGGTTGATCAGCGAAACCTGCTTCTGGTTGCCGAGGAGCGCCTGGTCTTCGACCGGTTCCTTGACGTCGCCGCGCGGGAAGTCGCACTTCGACCAGTCGGAGAGGGCCGACGACATGCAGGTCGGGATGTCCTTGTTCGGGTACGGGGTGTCCTGGATGTAGGCGATCGGCGAGCCGACGGTACGGAGCTGGTCGAGCGAGTGGTTCCAGTCGGCGAGGATCTTGGCCTCGCCCGCGGCCGAGGACCCCGAGATGTAGTTGTTGTACGACGAGACGATGATCAGCTTCGGCTTGATCGCCGTGATCTGGTCGATCGCCGCCTGCCGCCAGGTCACGCAGCTCGCGCTCGAGAGGCGGCTGCCGTCGCCGTCGGGTGCGTAGTCCGCAACGGGGCAGCCGGACTTCGCGAACATCGTCAGGTGCCACTCGTTGGCCGTGGCCATCGTCTGGAACGCGGGCAACCATTGATTCACGTGGCTGTCGCCGAACGCCACGACCTGCTCGCCGTCGGCCGGGCCGATCTCGCACCCCGCGACGCGGGCGACCGGGGCATCGAGGATGCACGCGGTCGGGTGGGGGATGTCATTGGTCGCCGCGAGGGGGTTCGGTGACACGGGGCCCGAGTTCTTGCCGGTGTCGGGCCCGAACGCCGCAGTGAGGAGGGAGGTCGAGACGGTGGCGGTCGAGGTGCCGAGCGCGTTGATGGCACCGCTCCCGACGACGAGCGGGGTCGCGACGGTGACGACCATGCAGAGCATGCCGATGGCGAGCGTCGGGCCGATGCGCTTGATCGACTTCCACGCCTTCGAGAGGGGGATCTCGACCAGGTGCAGCGTCAGGGCCGCGAGGACGAACGCGACGGCCATCAGCAGGCAGCGCGTCTGCCAGTCGAGCGTGCCCGTCTTCACCTCGACGAGGATCAGGAGCGGCCAGTGCCAGAGGTACCAGGCGTAGGAGACGCGTCCGACGTAGCGGATCGGTCGCAGCGACAGGAGTGAGCCGACGGAGCCCGGGGAGGTGCCCGCGAGCAACCCGCCCGCGATGACGGCGGTGGTGCCGAGGACCGGCAGGAGCGCCGCGAATCCGGGGAACGGCGTCGACGCGTCGTAGGCGAGGCACGCGACGACGATGGCGGCGAGACCGGCCCAGCCGAGCATCCTGCCCACCAACCGGCCGGCACGCCGGTCGCCGCCCGCCTGCAGCACGTGGGCGACGATGGCGAGGAGGCCGCCGAAGCCGAACTCCCACCCGCGGGTCTGGGTGGCCATGTAGGCCCACTTCGACTCCGACGGCGTCAGGGCGATCGAGGCGACGAGGGATGCGGCGGTCACCGCCCCGATGAGGCTCGCGAAGATCGCGGTGCCGCGCATCGGGCTCTTCTTGGCGAGCCAGACCGATCCGATGATGAGGAGGGGCCAGACGAGGTAGAACTGCTCCTCGACGGCAAGCGACCAGAAGTGGAGCACGGGCGAGTCGTCGGTGGACTGCGCCAGGTAGTCGGTGCCGAGGGCGATGAAATGCCAGTTGGCGGTGTAGAGGGCCGCGGCGAGCAGGTCCTGGGCCGTGTGGAAGACGCCCAGCAGCGGTTCGAGGACCGCGGTGGCCACGGCGGTGGCGACGAGGACGATGCCGGCGGCGGGCAGCAGTCGACGCGCGCGGCGGGCGTAGAAGCTCAGGAGCTGCACGCGCCCGGTCCGCAGCACCTCGCGGCTGAGCTGGCCCGTGATGAGGTAGCCGGAGATGACGAAGAAGACGTCCACTCCCGCGAAGCCGCCGGAGAGTCCGGGGACGGCCGCGTGGAACGCCACGACGGCGAACACGGCGAAGGCGCGCAGGCCCTCGATGTCGGGGCGGAAATGGGAGGGGCGCGGAGCCGACGTCGTGGTTCCGCGAGAGGCGGCGGCGGGGCGCGGGAGGACAGCGGTCACGGCGGGGCTACTTCCAGGTGAGCATGGCGTCGAACGCGCCGAGGGCGAGGGCGGCCACGAACGCGAGGCCGGCCGTGTAGCCGACGACCTCGATCACGGTGATGCGGCCTCCTTCGTCGGGATTCTCGGGGGATGCCCCGCGACGAATCGTGCGCCGACGGCTCATGCGTCGACCTCCTCGGTGTCGGACGACAGGATCGGCGAGACCGGGGCGGTCCTGGCGAGCGCGACGGGCGTGGCGGGCAGGGGGGACGGGAGGGCTGCGGGCTCGGCCGCGACGAGGTCCGCCACGACGTTCACCACGTCGTCCGTCGAGGTCAGGGCGTCGGGGGCGACGTCAGTTGCGGCCCGGGTGCGGACGAGCCCCGGGAACCGGATCTTCATGAACTCCACCAGGAGCGGCAGGCCGAGGTAGGCGTAGCCGAGGTCGAACAACCCCATCGGCCAGAACTGCTTGATGCCGACCGTGGCGACGTCGTAGATCAGGGCGGCCCAGGACCAGCCGAGCGTGACCGTGATCGTCACGATGCCCATCGTCGCGATGGTCCGCGAGAGGCTCGAGGACTTGCCGACGGCGCCGGTCGCCACCCAGCCGGCCGAACGGCCCGTGAGCTTGTGGATGCACGCGAGGGCGTGGGCGAACGAGTACGCCATCTGGATTCGCATCACCTCGAAGCGCCACTGCGACTTCGACATTCGAGGCAGGAGCACGAAGTACACCCACGCCCCGGCCAGGAACGGCACGAAGTGGGAGGCGCGCACGTCGTGGGCGAACCAGGTCGCCATGACGATGCCGGGGATGTGGAGGACGAAGACGTTCAGCGCCGTCGAGATGTAGTAGGCGAACCCGGAGAAGAAGCAGAGGCGCTGGATGAACGACAGCGGCCGCCTCGAGGCCTTGCCGCTCTTCATCAGCGTGAGCGATCCGTTGGCCCACCGGTACTGCTGGTTGAGGAATCCGCTGAGGTCGGACGGGCACAGGCCCTTGGAGACGATCACGGGCAGGTAGCGGAGGCTGTAGCCGCCGCGGGTCAGCTGCAGGCCCGTGAAGACGTCCTCGCTGTGCTCGATCTGCACGAAGCCGCCGACCGAGGCCAGAGCGGAACGGCGGTAGACGGCGCAGGTGCCGACGCAGATGGGAGCGCCGAGGCGGTCGCGGGACGGCTGGATCCACCGGTAGAAGAGCTCCTGCGTCGAGCCGGCCGTTCGCTCGATCCAGTTCATGCTCTCGCCACGCGTCTCGAAGAACTGCGGCGTCTGCACGATGGCGATCTGCTCGTCGTCCATGTACGGGATCGTGTGGAAGAGGAAGTCGGTGCGGGGCACGAAGTCGGCGTCGAAGATGACGATGAAGTCGCCGGCCGTCACCCCGAAGGCCGACGCGAGGTTGCCGGCCTTCTTCATGTACCCGCGGTCCTCCCGCACCCGGTAGTGGAAGCCGAACTCGGCGGCGAGCACCTCCACCTCCGGCTTGTCGGCGTCGTCCATCACCCAGACGTCGAGCTGCCCCGGCCAGTCGAGCCGGCTCACGTGCGTGAACGTGTTGCGGAGCACCGCCATCGGTTCGCCGCAGGAGGGCAGGAAGACGTCGACCGAGGGGTGGGCGGTGGGATCGGTGGCGGCGCGCCAGGCGTCGATGGTGGCGAAGTGGGTGCGTTCGCTCATTCGTCGGCCGCGGAAGCCGGTGATGATCGAGAGGAGGGAGGCGAACACGGTGACGGCGACGACGATCAGGATCGGCCACATCAGCGGCGAGCTGATGCCGAATTCGGTGAGGCTGACGGCGGCGAGGCCGAAGGAGACGAGCGTGACGACCTGGACCCAGCGCCGCTGCGGACCCAGGTACCAGACGAGCTCGGAGTCGCTCGGCGGCGAGACGGGCCCGTCGACGGCGGTGCGATTCGGGATGGTCGCTGTTTCGGGCAAGAGGTGTCCTTCGGCAGGCGGAATCCGCTCAACGTATGTCGGGCCCCGTACCCCGTCAACGGGGGACACGGCGCTTAACGCGATGTTTACAACCTGTGTCGGAAACGGGGGACGCCCGGGTCCCCGCAAGAGTGGACGGGGGTCAGCCTTCCGGGGTCGCGCCGGGATCGAAGGTGCTCTCGAGGTCGAGGAGGGCGGCGCGTTCCTCGAGGTAGGGCTCGAGCATCCGCCGGTCCGGCACCGTCGCGCTCCAGCGGACGAGGATCGCGCCCTCTCGGGTCGAACCGGCCTCGCCGACCGACAGGGGGCCGCTGCCAAGGCGTAGAGACTCGGAATCGGTCGTCAGGGGCGTCCACTCGTAGTTGACGACCTCGCCCTCCACGAACTTGCCGCGCGAGGCGGCCATCCGGTCGGCCCGACGCTGCTCCACCATGGCGGAGAACCCCTGCGGCCGCCCGGGCTCGACGGCGCGCGTCAGCTTGCCGGTGGCGTAGAGCCGTCCGTCTCGGTCGACGAGGAGCACGCCGAGCCGCCAGGCCCGCCCGACGGGCGACATCGACGAGGATGCTCGGAACGGTCCGATCCCCCGGCCCGCCTTGGGCACCGCCAGGGCCTCGTCTCGCGCGCCCCGCTCGATCAGCCCCGTCAGGATCCGCCCCACGATCGCGGAGAGGGTCTCGGCGGGATCCGGCGCGGGGCTCCGGGTGGCCGGACGACCCGGGACGTCGCTCACGGCAGGATCACCAGGTCGAGGTGGTCTCGCAGGACGGCCACGACGTCGACGGCCTCGGGGTCGAGAAGCCACTGCAGTTGGATGCCGTCCCAGAGGGCGACGAAGCCGGCCGCGGCTCGCGCGGGATCGATGCCGTCGCGGAGGCGACCCGCGTCTTTCAGGGCCTGGAATTCGGCCTCGTAGTTGCCGCGCAGGGTGGTGAACCGCTCGATGAACCAGGCACGGCCCGGGTGGTCCTGGGTCGCGGCCTCGCCGGCGAGGACGGAGTACAGCTCGATCAGGCCGGGGACCCCGGAGTTGTACTCGGCCTGCCGGAGGACCCCGGTTCGGAAGTCGGGGCCCGGCGTCCGCTGCACGCTGCCGCCGAGCAGGGAGTCGCGATGGTCGAGCACCGCCAGGAGGAGGGCCTGTTTGGAGGGGAAGTAGTGGAGAAGGCTCGTCTGGCTCATGCCGACGACGTCAGCCACCTCCTGGAACGATCCGGCCCGATAGCCCCGGGCGGCGAACACGCCGGAGGCGGCTTCGACGATGGCGGCCCGCCGCTCGGCCGACTTCGCGTAGGGTCCGCGGGGTCCGCGTCGTCGCGCCTCGGTGGTCATGGACACGAACCTACGCCCTCGGGCGTGAAATTCGAGTGAGCGCTCGAATTTAGTGTTACGTTCGATTCACCGTCCCTCCACGAAGAAGTGAGAAGAATGTCACCGCTGACACGACGTCAACTCCTGGCCACTGGGCTCTCCCTCAGCACCGTCGCCCTCCTGGCCGCCTGCGCCACCCCCGGGACGACCTCGGTCAACTCCCTCGCGAAGGTGGCCGCGGCCGCCCCGGGCGAGAAGGTCCAGCTCACCTACTGGGCCTGGCTCAAGGGGCTCGACAAGGTCTGTGCGATCTGGAACGCCGGCCATCCCGACATCCAGGTCGAAGCGGTCTTCATCCCCGGCGGCAACGCCGGCGGGTACCAGAAGATGTACTCGGCGCTCGCGGCCGGGGCGGGCCCGGACATCGCACAGGTCGAGATGCGCTCCGTGCCGGAGTTCGTGCTGGTCAACGGTCTGGTCGACCTCCGGCGGTACGGCGCCGACTCGTACGAGCACCTGTACGACCCCACCCTCTGGAAGCAGGCCAGCTACACCGGAGGGCTGTACGGAATCCCGCAGGACTCCGGCCCGATGGCCACCTTCTACCGTCCCGACCTGCTTGACGCCGTGGGTGCCGCGCCCCCGAAGACGTGGGACGAGTGGACCCAGGTCGCCACGGAGCTGCAGAAGACGAAGGTCTTCATGGACTCCTTCGCCCTCGCCGACGCCTCCGTCTTCGCTGCGTTCGCCACCCAGGCCGGAGCGCAGTGGCTGACCCCGGAGAAGGACGGCTGGGTCATCGACATGACCGACGACGCGACTCTTCAGGTGGCGCGCTTCTTCGACACCGCGATCGACAAGAACCTCGTCACGACGGCCTACGCCGCCTACTCGCCCGGGTGGTTCGCGGCCGCCGCCGACAACCAGCTGGCGACGATCACGACGGCGAGCTGGGGCGACGCACTGATCGAGGGCGTCGCGAACGCGAGCGGCAAGTGGAAGGTGGCGCCGATGCCGACCTGGGGGTCGACCGGCTACGGATCGAGCTATGTCGGCGGCTCGACGGCCGCGGTCCTCGCGAACAGCAAGCACCCCCGCGAGGCCCTCGAGTTCACGGTCTGGATGACCACGACTAAGGAGGGCATCGACGCCCTCATCAAGTACTGCGGCATCGGCTGGTCGCCGGCGTCGGACTTCATCGGCACCACGCGCGAGCAGCCGAGCACGTTCTTCAGCGGCCAGAACTACAACGAGGAGGTCTTCGTGCCGGCCACGAAGCAGCAGAACGCGGACTGGTCCTGGTGGCCCGTCACGCAGCAGTCGTTCAACATCCTGAGCGACGGCTTCCGCAAGAAGGGCTCCGGCGGCACCCTGGTCGACGCCGTCGTCTCGGCGGAGAAGCAGATCATGACCGTCTTCCAGAACAAGGGTCTCAGCATCCGGAAGGCTTCGAAATGAGCGCCGCCACCGAGACACGTCGCACGGCCGCCCGTGCCGGGCACGGTTCCACGGGCCCGTCTCGCAAGCGCACGGGCTCCATGAAACGGGCCCCGTGGATCCTCCTCGCCCCGTTCCTCGTCATGTTCGTGCTCACCTTCGTGGTGCCGATCCTGATCGCTCTCGGCTCGAGCTTCACCAAGGTGACGCGCTCCGGCCTCTTCGGCGAGAAGGGCGTGACGACGTCGTTCGCGGGCTTCGCCAACTACGCGGAGGCGCTCCAGGACGGCAACTTCATCGCGTCGCTCTGGCGCATGCTGCTCTTCGGCGTGGTGCAGGTGCCGGTCATGCTGATCTTCTGCACCGTCCTCGCCCTGCTGATGGAGTCGGCCTCCGCCAAGTGGCCCGGGTTCTTCCGGGCGGCGTACTTCCTGCCCTACGGGGTGCCGGGCGTCATCGCCACGATCCTCTGGTCGTTCCTCTACGTGCCCGGGCTCAGTCCGCTCTTCGACGTCGCCAAGCTGGTCGGCGTGACCCCGGACTTCCTCGGCCCGAACACGGTGCTGTGGTCGATCGCCAACATCGTCACCTGGAGCTACACCGGCTACAACATGCTGATCATCATCGCCCAGCTGAAGTCGATCCCGGTCGAGGTGTACGAGGCGGCGAAGGTCGACGGGGCCTCGCCGTTCCGCATCGCCACGAGCATCCAGCTGCCCCTGATCCGACCGGCGCTCCTGCTCACCGCCGTCTTCTCGATCATCGGCACCCTGCAGCTGTTCGCCGAGGCGCAGGTGCTGCAGAAGGTCGCCCCGGCGGTGGACAGCGAGTTCACCCCCAACCTCGCGGCCTACACGACCGCGTTCGCCTACAACGACTACAACGTGGCCGCGGCCCAGGCGGTGCTGATCGCGCTCGTCGCGTTCACCCTCAGCATCGTGTTCCTCAAGGTGACGAACAGGAAGGAATCATGACCCGGTCGAGCGTCGCCTTCGAGGGCACGAAACGCGAGCAGAAGGCGGTGGCACGCAAAGTCGCGCGCTCCGTCAAGACGTCGAGCGGCAAGCTGGACCGGTCGGCGGGGAAGCGTCGAACGACGACGATCATCGTGACGGGCATCCTCGTCATCGTCGCCGTGTACTTCCTGGTGCCGGTCTACTGGGTCGTCGTCGCCGCGACCAAGTCGTCGCAAGACCTCTTCGGCACCTTCGGCTTCTGGTTCGCGCCGAAGATCTCGCTGTGGTCGAACCTGCACGACGTGCTCACCTACGACGGCGGCATCTTCGTGCGCTGGCTGCTGAACTCCGTGCTCTACGCCGGGGTGGGCGCGCTGGTCGCCACCTACCTCGCCGCGGCCGGTGGCTATGCACTCGCGAAGTACGAGTTCAAGGGCCGCAACCTCGTGTTCGGCACGATCCTCGGCGGCGTGCTCGTGCCCGGCACCGCGACCGCGCTGCCGCTGTTCCTCCTGTTCAGCCAGCTGCACCTCGCGAACACGTATTGGAGTGTGCTGCTCCCGTCGATCGTCTCGCCGTTCGGCCTGTTCCTCTGCCGGATCTACGCGCAGGCCACGGTCGACACCTCGCTGATGGAGGCGGCGCGCCTGGACGGGGCTTCGGAGCTGCGCATCTTCCACACGCTCGGCCTCCGCATCCTGTCGCCCGCTCTGGTCACGGTGTTCCTATTCCAGCTCGTCGGCATCTGGAACAACTACTTCCTGCCGCTCGTCATGCTGAGCGACCCGAAGAAGTTCCCGGTCACACTCGGGCTCAACAACTGGCTCAGCCAGGTCGACCGCCTGCCGGAGTTCTACCAGCTCACCACCGGCGGCGTGCTGCTGTCGATCATCCCCCTCGGCATCGCCATGGTCGTGCTGCAGCGCTTCTGGCGCGGCGGCCTCACCGAAGGAAGCGTCAAATGACCCTCGTCTCGCCCCGCTCGTCCGCTCCCGCCGAGGACGCTCCCGCCGAGGACGCCTCCGCCACGGCCGACGCGGATCCCACCTCCTCCTACCTCACCGACACCGGCCCGGGCTCGGGCGCCCGGACGGCTGCCCGCTCCTGGCTGCACACCGACGCGCCCACTCTGTCGCTCGACGGGCAGTGGAGGTTCCGGCTGCTGCCCGCGGCGCCCGGCACGCTCGGCGGTCGCGGTGTCCTGCCCGAGGGCGAGACGACCGAGGGTGTTGCCGCCATCGACTACGACGACTCGTCCTGGGGAGAGCTGCCGGTGCCCGCGCACTGGGTGCTGGAAGGCGACGGCGCCTACGGCCGGCCGATCTACACGAACGTCCAGTTCCCGTTCGCGACCGACGCGCCGAACGTTCCCGACGAGAACCCGACGGGCGACTACCGCCGCTCCTTCGAGGTGCCGAGCGACTGGCCCGCCTCTCCTGCGGCCTTCCTCCTCCGCTTCGACGGCGTCGAGTCGCGCTACCGCGTCTGGCTCAACGGCTCGCTCGTCGGGGTCGGGGTCGGCAGCCGTCTCGCGCAGGAGTTCGACGTCACGGCCTTGGTTCGGCCGGGCGCCAACCTCCTCGTCGTCCGGGTGCACCAGTGGTCGGCGTCGAGCTACGTCGAGGATCAGGACCAGTGGTGGCTCCCCGGCATCTTCCGCAGTGTCAGCCTGCAGGCGCGGCCGGTGGGCGGCCTCGAGGACGTCTGGCTCGACGCGTCGTTCGACCCCGAGACGGGCGGGGGATGCGTCACCAGCGAAGTCCGTGCATCCCCCGATTCGTATCCGGTCACCGTGCGCATCGCCGACCTCGGCGTGGAGGTGACCTGGCAGTCGCCGACCGATGTCGCACCGATCGAGGTTCCCGGCGTCGAACCGTGGTCGGCCGAGACGCCCCGGCTGTACGCGGCGACGGTGTCGTCGGCGGAGGGCGCGGAGACCGTCGCGCTGCGCCTCGGCTTCCGTACCGTGCGGATCGTCGGCGACCGGTTCGAGGTCAACGGCCGCCGCGTCGTCTTCCACGGCGTGAACCGGCACGAGACGCATCCCGACCGCGGCCGCGTGTTCGACGAGGCCTGGGCCCGAGACGACCTCGCCCGAATGAAGCGGTTCAACGTCAACGCGATCCGCACCTCGCACTACCCGCCGCACCCGCGCCTGCTCGATCTCGCCGACGAACTCGGCTTCTGGGTCGTGCTCGAGTGCGACCTCGAGACGCACGGCTTCGAGCACCGGCACCAGCGCTCGCCCTGGGAGGGCAACCCGAGCGACGACCCGGCCTGGCGCGACGCCTACGTCGACCGGATCGAGCGGACCGTCGAACGCGACAAGAACCACCCGTCGATCGTGATGTGGTCGCTGGGCAACGAGTCCGGCACCGGTGCCAACCTCGCCGCGATGTCGGCCTGGGTGCATGCGCGCGACCGCTCTCGACCGGTGCACTACGAAGGCGACTACACGGGCGCCTACACCGACGTCTACTCGCGGATGTACTCGTCCGTGCCCGAGACCGAGTCGATCGGGCGGGATCCGGGGCTGGCCACGGGGACGGGCGAACTCCTGCTGGGATGCTCGGCCACCGAGTCGATCCGTCAGCGCTCCAAGCCGTTCCTGCTGTGCGAGTACGTGCACGCCATGGGCAACGGCCCCGGCGCCATCGACCAGTACGAGGACCTCGTCGACCGCTACCCGCGCCTGCACGGCGGCTTCGTCTGGGAGTGGCGCGACCACGGCCTCCGCTCCACGACGGCCGACGGGCGGGACTTCTTCGCCTACGGCGGCGACTTCGACGAGGTGGTGCACGACGGCAACTTCGTGATGGACGGCCTCGTCCTCTCCGACGACACGCCGACGCCCGGCCTGCACGAGTACGCCGCGGTCGTCGCGCCGGTGCGGTTCGGGTTCTCCGGGTCTGTCTCCGGGTCTGGCTCCGGCTCGGCCTCCGTGTCGGTCGACAACCGCCGCCACTCGGCGGACACCTCCGACCTCGCCTTCGAGTGGGACGTCAGCCACGACGGGATCGTGGTCGACTCGGGCCGCCTCGACGTCCCGGTCGTCGCAGCCGGGTCATCTACTCCCGTGCCGCTTCCGTCGACGACGGTCTCGGACTCCGCCGAGACCTGGCTCACCGTCCGCGCGGTCCTGGCCTCTCCGACCGCCTGGGCTCCGGCAGGCCACATCGTCGCCACCGCCCAGCTCGATCGAACGCCGGCGGCGGTGCGCACACGGCTGTCGACCCCGCCCCGTCCGGCCTCGTCCGTCCTCCCGTCGGCGGCGCCAGCGGCTTCCATCGCCCCGGACGGCCTCCTCGAACTCGGCCCGGCCACCTTCCGCGACGGTCGCCTGGTCGCGCTCGCCGGCCGTCCGGTCGACGGCCCCCGCCTCGAGCTCTGGCGGGCCCCGACCGACAACGACGAGGGGGACATGTCGGGCAGCTACGACCTCGGCGACCCCTGGGCGAACCTCGGCCACGGGGTGCTCGCACCGTCGCACGCCGAGCGCTGGCGGACGGCCGGCCTGGATCGACTCGTGGGCCGGGTCACGTCGGTGTCGCAGACGGAACGGGGGATGCGCATCCTCACCCGGTGGTCGGCCGCCGACCTGCGCGAGTCCGTCGACGTCGACGAGCACTGGGAGCTGATCGACGGCGAGCTGTGGCTCCGTGCCGACCTGACTCCGTCGGCGCACTGGGACCTCGTCTGGCCGCGGGTGGGGCTCCGCTTCGACCTGCCGCAGGAGGTGACGGAGGCGTCGTGGTTCGGCACGGGCCCACTGGAGTCCTACCCCGACAGCAGGCGGGCATCCCACGTCGGGCGGTTCTCGTCGGCTGTGGACGACCTCGTGTTCCCGTATGCACGGCCGCAGGAGAGCGGGCATCGCAGTGATCTCCGGTCGCTGACCGTCTCGGTGGGGGACCAGCCCTGGCTGACGATCGATGCGACGCGGGATGCCCGGGGTCGGCTTCCCGGGTTCACCCTCGCCCGCCACACCGCGCAGCAGACGGCTCGGGCGCAGCACCCGCACGAACTGCCGCCGTCGACCGGCGCCTACCTCTACCTCGACGCGGCGCAGAACGGGCTCGGGTCGCGAGCCTGCGGACCGGACGTGTGGCCGGAGTTCCTGCTGCGGCCGGAGGCGCGGTCGATCGTGGTGCGGGTGTCGGGGGCGTAGTCGGGCGGCTGTCGTTCATCGGTTGTCGCCAGTCGACGTGTGGAAAGAATAGTTGCATGTACACGCAAGTGTTGTACAGTGAGACTCATGACTGAACTCTTCTCTCCCTTCTCGCTCGGACGACTCGAGCTTCCCCACCACTTCGTCATGGCGCCCATGACGCGCAATCGGGCGAATCCCGATGGCGTTCCGGGTGAGTTCACGCCCGAGTACTACGCGCAGCGTGCCTCCCTCGGCCTCCTGATCACGGAGGGCACCCAGCCCAACGCCGACGGGCAGGGCTACGTGAACACCCCCGGCATCTACACCGACGAGCACGTCGCCGGGTGGCGCCGGGTCACCGACGCCCTGCACGACGCCGGTGCCGCCACGTACGTGCAGCTCATGCACGCGGGGCGGATCGCGCACGTCGACAACACTCCGCACCACCGGCAGCCGGTGGCGCCCTCGGCCATCGCTTCGGGTACCGACATGTACACGCCCTCGGGCAAGGCGCCGACGTCGACGCCGCGGGCGCTGACCACGGCCGAGGTCGAGCAGACCGTGCAGGACTTCCGGCACGCGGCGGCGTCGGCCATCGCCGCCGGGGCCGACGGCGTCGAGATCCACGGTGCCAACAACTACCTGGTCCAGCAGTTCTTCGCCCCCAACGCCAACGAGCGCACCGATCAGTACGGCGGCTCGATCGAGAACCGCGCTCGCTTCGCCCTCGAGGTGGCCGCCGCCGTCGCGGACGAGATCGGAGCCGACCGCACCGGGTTCCGCATCAGCCCCGGTTCGCAGGGCGGCGGGCTCGACGAGGGGCCGTCGGGGAACGACCTCTACCGCCACCTCGTCGGCTCGCTGAACGACCTGGGGCTCGCGTACCTGCACGTCTTCCACTTCGGCGACGACGAACTGCTCGCCGACCTCCGGTCCCTCTGGAAGCAGCCGCTGCTCGTCCTCCGCGGCGGCCGGCAGCTCGACGAGTACGAGCGCGACCTCGCCTCCGGGCTCGCCGACGGCGTCCCGGTCGGGCACCTCGCCCTCGCGAACCCCGACTTCGTCGAGCGCTACCGCGCCGGTGCCCCGATGAACGACGCCGACGTGGCCACCTTCTTCAACGGCGGGGCGCACGGCTACGTGGACTACCCGACGCTGTCGGCTGCTGCCGGGGCGTGAGCGGGGTGTCGGGGTCAGGTTCGTCTGGGGCCGGGTCGTCGGGGTCGGGTGCGTCGCCTGCCGGGTCGCCGGGGGCTGAGTCGTCGCGGTCGGGCGTGTCGGGGGCTGGGTCGTCGGGGTCGGGTGCGTCGCCTGCCGGGTCGTCGCCTGCCGGTGGTGAGCTCGGCATCGCCGACACCGCACCGGTCAGCTTCGCGATCTTCGACCTGGCGCGCAGTCATCGTGCGGTCGCCGACGGCCTGCTGACTCCGCTCGGAATGCACGCCAGCCAGGAGATCCTCCTGATGCGCCTCTTCGGCACGGAAGGCCTCTCGCAGAAGGACCTGGCCGCCGCCGTCCGATTGGACGCATCGACGGTCGCGCGTTCGGTGCAGCGGCTCGAGACGCTCGGCTACGTGACCCGGGCCCCCTCGCCGGACGACGGTCGCGTGCAGCTCGTAGCGCTGACCGAGGCCGGACGCGGGGTGCACTCGCGGACGCGCGACGCCTGGGCCGCCCTCGAGGAGCGGACGACGCAGAGCCTCTCGGCCGATGAGGCGGCGGCGTTCCGGGCGTTGGCCGCGAAAGTGGTCGCCGGGCTCGGCGCCGGTCTCGGGCCGGGTGGAATTCCGGTGGTCTGAGGGGCGTCCGCGGCCGCGGCGGCCGCCGTTACGGCCGGTCGAGTGGGCGGAAACGGCCGTTCTCTGCGCTCAGGTGGCCGATTGCGCCCACTCGAGACCGCGGCGAAGGTCCGCGCGACAGGAGACCCTTGCGTGCGGCCTCCGCGCGCGGCGCCCGCGAGCGAGCTCGAATGGCCGTCAGCCCCAGAAGGCCCGCACGGCGTCCAGCTCGCCCGCCGCCTGCCGCCGACCGGCCTGCGCGGAGGGCACGCGGCTCGTCGGAGCCAGCGAATTCGTGCCGAAGGCCGCGAGGCTGTCGGCATCGGCCCCGAGCAACAGGACATCGGCGCCGGAGTTGCGGAGCCCCGCGACGGCCGCGTCGAGCTGCGGTCCCATCGGGCTCGCGGGATCCTCCGGTCCGCACGACAGCACCAGGACCTTGTCGAACCCGGCGACCACGTCGGCGTTGGTGGCCGACCGCGCGCCGCCGTCGATGTACGGGACCCCGTCGATCTCGACCGGCGGGAAGACGAGCGGCACCGAGCAACTCGCGGCGACGGCTCGGGAGAGTGCCACTCCCGACGACTTGTCGAGCACGCGGAACTCGCCGGTGGTGGCGTCGACCACGCAGATGCCCAGGGCGCTTGCGGGCCAGCCGAACAGAGCAGGGAACTGCGCCGCCAGAGTCGAGACGAGAACCGACTCCGAGCCTCCGGCCGAGGACTCGACGGCTGCCCGCCCGAGTCGGGCCCGGGCATCCTCCGCGCTCGTGGCCCCTTGGATCGCGGTGACGAGCCGGTCTCGGAAGGTCGCCATGTCGACGGGCGCGACGGTCGGGTCGCCGGACGGCAGGTCGGGCATGTCGGCGGTGGCCTGCATCGAGTAGACGAGTTGGACCTGGCCGAAACGGAGGATGCTCCCCGCCACGGAACCCGCGGAGGTGCCGATCACCAGGTCCGCCTCGCCGAGCGGGACGCCACCGTCGAGCAGTTCGGCGAGCATGCCCAGATGCCAGGCGATCCCGGCGATCCCGCCTCCTCCCAGGACGATGGCGCGACGGGGGGACTCGGGGCTTTCGGGTGTCATGGGCTCGACTGTAGCGAGCCCGGGTTGCGGGATCGTTCAGGTGGCGGGGTGCCGCCGTTCGGGTGCCGCCGTTCGGGTGCCGCGAGTCTTGCGGTGGCCGCCCGCGTGTCGGGTCGTTCAGGCGGAGTGCCAGGAACGCCGCAGCAAAGCGAGAGGGTGCGCCCATCCGCGTCGAGTACGGTCGGGCCCTATGAGCTCCCGCCTGCCTCTCGCCGTGACCGTCGCCTCAGCTGTCGTCGCCGTCGTCTTCGCGCTGACCGGCTGCACCGGAGCAGCGACGACGCCCGCCAGCACGACGCCGGTCATCGTCCCGACTGGCGGCACGTCGACTGGTGGCACGTCGAGCGGCAGCGGCACAGGATCCGGATCCGGTGCGGCCACCGACGGCAGCTCGTCGGGAACCGGCACCACGGCAGGCGGAGCGCAGACCAAGGCAGAGGCCTGCACGATCCTGGCTAACTCGCTGCAGACGGTGAGTTCGGGGCTCCAGACGGCCTACACGACCCTGCAGACGAACCCGACGAAGGCCGTCGCACAATTGGAGGCGGCCGCGACGATGTTCCAGGCGAGCATCTCCACCGTCACCGCACCCGACGCCAAGACTCTGTCCGATAAGGCCAACGCCGACCTCCTGACTCTCGTGACGGAGACCAAGGGCGTGTTGTCGAACCCGCTGGCTGGCACGAGCGCGGCCGAGAAGCAGGCCACTGTGATCGAGGCGGATCTCACCGCCATCGGCACGTACTGCCAATAGTGCCGCTGCGCTGGTTCGGTCGGCGTTGGTCTGCGCGGCTCGGCCCGGCTCGGCTCTGGGCTGGTTTGCCGTCCGCGCCGTCGTAACCGGGTTCTTGGTTCGCCGACTCCAGAAAGTGCGGCTCGCCAGCAAGGTGAGCGGCGTGTTCTGGAGTCCAGGGCCCGCGCGCACCGGCCCGTGTGACTGACTCCAGAAGGTGCGGCTCGCGCGCAAGGTGAGCGGCGTGTTCTGGAGTCCAGCGCCCGCGCGCGCCGGCCGACTGCGCCGCGCGCTCCGTTCCGGTCCGGCCCGGTCCGGCCCGGTCCGGCCCGGTCCGGCCCGGTCCGGCCGCGCAGCCTCACCCGAGCAGTTCCGGCCGCTTCCACTCGGCCCCGTGGACGTGCACGTCGAGGAACGCGAGCACCGTCTCGTACCAGACCACCGCGTGCTGCGGTTTGAGCACCCAGTGGTTCTCGTCGGGGAAGTACAGGAACCGATGCACGGTCGACCCGTCGTCCTCCGCGTGATGCTCGGTCAGCTCCGACCAGAGCCGCAGCCCTTCGCCGATCGGCACCCGGTAGTCGCGGTCGCCGTGGACCACGAGCATCGGCGTCGAGATCTGTTCGACGAATCGGTGCGGCGAGTTCTCGATCATCGCCTCCGGGGTGAAGATGCTCTGCCAGTAGTACGGATTGTCGGTCGTGCCGGCGAACTGATCGAGAGCCCAGAGCGAGGCGTGCGTGACGATGGCGCGGAACCGGTCGGTGTGCCCGGCCACCCAGTTCGCCATGTAGCCCCCGAACGATCCGCCCATCGCCGCAGTCCGCGTCTCGTCGATGTCGTCGCGCGCGTCGACGGCGTCCGTGATCGCCAGTAGGTCGGTGTAGGGCGCGGCGCCCCAGGCGTTCCACCCGCGCGCGATGAAGTCGAGGCCGTAGCCGGTCGACAGCGCCGGGTCGGGCAGCAGCACGGCGTAGCCCTTCGCTGCCATCAGCAGAGCGTTCCAGCGCCAGCTCCAAGCGTTCCAACTCCCGAGCGGACCCCCGTGGATCCAGAGCAGCAACGGGGCGGGATGCTCGGGAGAAGCCCCCTCGGGAAGCACCAGCCAGCCCCGCACCCGTGACCCATCGGCGGTCGTCGTCTCGACTTCGGTCAGGCTGCCCGGCACCTCCGGCAGCGGCGCCGGAGTCGCCAGAGGCAGCACACGCCCCTCCCGGTCGAGGCGCACGGGGTGCGAGGGCGTCGTCCACGAGGATCGCAGCGCCACGAGGTCTCCCGTCCGTTCGTCGATCGCGACGTGCGTGTAGGCGAAGACGTCGTCGGTCAGACGTTCGACTTGGCCGGCGCCGACCTCGGTGTCGGTGAGCGGGATCCGGAAGATCGGCCCACGACCCTCGTGGTCGGCGGTGACGACGAGTGCGTCGTCGCCCAGGTCGAAGACGAGGCTGGTCACCCAGTGGTCCCACTCGGCGGCGAGGCGGACGGGGTCCGTTCCGTCGATGGCGCTGACCCAGAGCTCGGAGTCGCGAGGGGCCTCGGGCGTGCTGCGCGGCGTGCGGAGGTAGGCGAGTCGGGTCCCGTCGCGGCTCACCGTCGGGCTCTCGAAGTCGACGCCCGGCTCCTCGACGAGCAGGGTGCGCTCGCCCGTCGCGACATCGATCGAGAACAGGACCGTGCGCCCGGTGCGCTGCTCGGGCACCTGTGCGGCCACGACGAGAGTGCGCCCGTCGGGGGTGAGAGCCTGGCCCGCCGTATCGGCGAACAGCGGACCGGGATGCGGCGTCAAGTCGCGCGGGCGAGGCAGGTCGGGGGCGTAGAGGGTGGGATGCGCATCCCCCTCTTTCTCGGTCGCCACCGAATCGGCACCAGCGTCGCCGCCTCCGTTGTCGCGGTGCCCGGCTGCCTTCGCCACCGTCTCGGCCAGGGCGCCCTCGCTCAGGTCGAGCGCCAGGAGATGACTCTCGTCGGGCCCCAGATCGTGGTCCCAGAAGCGGACGGGGCTGCGATCGTGGAGGATGGCCCGGACCTTCTTGTCGTCGCGCTTCGCTCGGAGGGCGGCATCGGCTTCGAAGTCGTCGGCCCCGGGCAGCAGGGACGCGGACACGACGACCGTGTCGGAGTCTCGGGCCGTCGCGGCGACACCGGACACCCCGCCCGCCAGCCGTGTGACGGCTCGCGCCTCACCGCCCGCAGCGGGCAGGATCCACAGTTGAGAGGCCTCGCTCGAGTCGCTCGCTGCCGAGTCGGGCCGACCCGAGACGAACAGGACGTCGCCGGAGGCCGTGAACGCGGAACCCGCCTCGCCCTTGGCAGACCTCGTGAGGCGGGTGGGGACGCCCGATCCGTCGGCCGGCACCGACCACAACGACCGCTGGTACGCCGTCGCGTCGGACGAGAGCGTGGCCACGGTCAGGACGGCGCGCTGGCCGTCGGGGGAGAGCGCGAGGCTCTCGACCCGGGGGAGCGCGATGTAATCGTCGAGGCGGTGGAAGGGGGTGGGATTCGAGGTCGATTCCGGCATGACTCCAACCTAGGGCGACCCGGTGACACGCGTCGGAGGTTGTCCACAGGGCCCGCTCACGATCCCTCCACAGGCCCGTGACTCAGGGTGGTTATCCACAGATGTCTCGCCGAGCCGATTGCGGATGCGACGATGCTCGATCGTGGACGAATGCAGACCTCGACACTTCTCTACGCCGCTGACTCGACCCGACTGGGGCTGCGCTCGGACGCGCTCGCGCGGGCCGCGCACCGGGGCGACCTTCATCGCGTGGCTCGCGGCGTCTACCTTGCGGCGGAGGAGTGGGCGGAACTGGATCCGATAGATCGCTATCGAGCCCGCATCGCTGCCGTCTCGACGCCGTTGCGTGAGGGCCTGGTCCTCAGCCATGACTCCGCCGCGGCGCTGTGGGACTTCCCCGTGCTCGACGAATGGCCGCCACAGGTGCACCTTCTGGATCCTGCTCGGAGCACTGGCAAACGATCCCGGCTGGTCGTCCGGCATCCGGCTGCGGCAGCACTCCTCTCTCCGGACGACCTCACGTCGATCGACGGGCTCGTCTGCACATCGGCCCCGCGCACGGCCGTCGACATCGCGCTGTCGCAGGGTTTCGTCGCGGCGACGATGATGTTCGACGATGGTCTGCGACGTGGCCTGTTCACTCTCGACGAGATCGATCGTTTTCTCTCCCGGCGGCCTCGAGCGCGGCGAAGGCGAGACGCGTTCGCGGCCCTCCGAATCGCTTCGGCCTTGAGCGCGACCGCGGGAGAGTCGATCAGCAAGGCCGAGATGCACCTCCTCGGCTTCCCCCGGGCTGTTCTCCAGAAACGCTTCGACCATCGCGATGGAACCTGCTCGTACGCCGACTTCTGGTGGGAGAAATGGGGGCTCGTCGGCGAATTCGACGGGGCCTGGAAGTACCTCGACGCGAGTCGTCGATCGGGGCGCTCCGTCGAACAATGCATGCTCGACGAGAAGGCGCGAGACGAAAGATTGTCAGAGCAGCCCGGCGTGCGACGAGTCGTGCACTGGAACTACGCAACGGCACGCAATCCGTTCGCTCTCGCCGAGCGCCTGCTCGCTGCTGGCCTGCCGCGGCTCGGGCCTGGGGTCCGCTGAGCGGGGTCTGCTGAGCGGGGTTCGCTGACCGGCGGTGCGTTGCTCAGGAGGCGTGCTGACGGGCGGTGCGCTGACCGGGGAGCGTGCTGACCGGCGGTGCGCTGCTCGGTGGTGCGCTGCTCAGGCGGCGTGCTGACCGGCGGTGCGCTGCTCAGGCGGCGTGCTGACCGGCGGTGCGCTGCTCGGGAGGCGTGCTGACCTAGAGGCAGGCTTGCCAAGAGGCAGGCCTACTGGGAGACAGTCTGACAAGCGGCGTGCTGTCCGGTCGACGGGTTGATGGGTAGGCGCGGGGCGGATGCGCGCCCGCTCGGTTCGGGTTGCTCCGATGGTCCGCCATGTCCAGGCGAGCCAGACGTGCGGCCCTGCGCGACGGGGATGGAAAGCCGGCGCTGCGTGCATCCCGGCTCCAGGAGATCCTTTTCGGTCCGTCGAGCGTGTGCCGCGATGCGGAGTGGGGCGCCGCTCTGGGTACCCGGGGGAGTCGATCCGCCGGTTGGGGGTGTGGCTCGGCGGGGCGGGGGTGCGGGTGGGGGCTCGGAACGACCCGCACCCCTGAGCCCGCGAGGGACCCCCGGTCGACGGGGGAGCGGTGTGGGGAGGAGGGTGCGGGTCCGCGGGAGTGGGGTGCAGGGCTGCGGAGCGGGGGTGCGAGTTTCACGGCCACGCGGGACGGAGATCGCCGAGTTCGCAGTGCAACTCTGGCGGGGGAGCAGGAGGCGTGCGCTCCGACGGTGAGGCGTGCAGTTCCGCGGGCATCCGGGTGGGGGGTGCGGCTCCGCGGGGCGAGGGTGCGGGTGGGGGCTCGGAACGACCCGCACCCTTGAGCCCGCGGGGGACCCCCGGTCGACAGGGGTTCCGGGCAGGGAAGAGGGTGCGCCTCCGCGGGGCCGGGGTGCAGGTCCGCGCGAGCAGGGTGCAGTTCGCGCGAGCAGGGTGCAGGTCCGCGCGAGCGGGGTGCAGGTCCGCGCGAGCAGGGTGCGAACAAGCGGCCGCAGCACCTACGCCGAGGCACCCTCCGCCGCGAACTGCCCCACGAGCTCGCGCTTCAGCACCTTGCCGCTCGCACCGATCGGCAGCGCCTCCATCACGTGCACGACGCGCGGGTACTTGTAGGCCGCGAGGTGGTCCTTCACGAACGCGACGATCTCGTCGCAGTCGACCCGTGCGCCCGGGCGGGCGACGACGGCCGCGTGCACTTCCTGTCCGTGGACGTCGTCCGGCACCCCGAAGACGGCGACGTTCGACACGGAGGGGTGCCGCATGATGACGTCCTCGACCTCGGACGGGTACACGTTGTAGCCGTTCCGGACGATCATGTCCTTCTTGCGGTCGACGACCGTGACGATGCCCTCGGCGTCCTTGGTCCCCAAGTCGCCGGTGTGGAACCAGCCGTCGATCATGGCGGCCTCCGTCGCCTCCGGCTTGCCGAGGTAGCCCTTCATGAGGTTGTGGCCGCGGATGACGATCTCGCCGAGCTCGCCGGCGGGGAGGAACTCCACGTGGTCGGCGTCCGATTCCGAGTCGTCGCCCGCCCCCTCCGAAGCGGCGAACGCCCGCGCGATCTCGACGTCGACGCCCCAGATCGCCTTGCCGATCGTGCCGGGCCGCGGGTCCGCGAGGTCGTTGACCGTCGCGACGGGGCTGGTCTCGGTGAGGCCGTAGCCCTCCTGGACCGGGGCCCCGAACGCCTTCTCGAATCGCTCCAGTACTGCGACGGGCAGCGCCGACCCGCCCGAGACGGCGTAACGCAGCGGCGGCAGCGCCCCGGTGACCCCGCGCGTGGAGACCGCTCCGAGCAGTCCGATGTACATCGTCGGCACGGCCGTGAAGATCGTCGTCTTCGTCGCGACCATGAGATCGAGCGCGGCGGCCGGGTCGAACTTCGGCAGCAGCACGATGGAGGCGCCCCGGCGGAACACCGTGTTCATCACCGAGGTCTGCCCGAAGGCGTGGAAGAACGGCAGGCCCCCGAAGACGACGTCGTCGACGTTCATGTCGGTGCAGTCGAGGAGCTCGGCACTGACCTGCTCCACCATCGCGAGGTGGGAGCCGACGGCGCCCTTGGGATGGCCGGTCGTGCCCGAGGTGTAGAGGATCGTGGCCGCGGCGAGCGGGTTCACCGACTCGTACCGGTCGATCGGCGCGGCGGAAGCGGCTTCCACTTCGAGTCGGGCGACAGAGGCGGCGGCCGGGTGATCCCCGGGCAGCAGCACCGAGACGACGGGCACTCCGGCGCGGGTGGCAGCCGGCACGGCTTCGCCGAGCTGAGGGGCCGCGACGATGGCGAGGACGGCGCCCGAGTCGCGAAGCACGTATTCGATCTCCTCCGACTTGAACAGCAGGTGGATCGGCACGACGATCGCTCCGAGGGAGAGCACTGCGTAGTAGGCGCGGCAGAAGTCCGGAACGTTCGGGATGATCAGGGCGACGCGGTCGCCCGGGCCCACACCTCGGTCGCGGAGGGCCCCGGCGTAGGCGCGGGTCTGGTCCCACAGCTCGCCATAGGTGGTCGTCGTCCCGGCGAAGTGCAGCGCCGGCCGGTCGTGGTGGCGGCGCGCGCTCTCGCTGAGGATCGCCGCGATCGACATCGTGCCGAGGCCGGGCCCGGTGAGGAGCTCTTCGGTGGTGGTGAACGTCATTGTTCGTTCCTTTCATCAACGCTGACGACGGGGGTGGAGCAGATACAGAAAACGGGGTGGGATCAGGGTGCGGGCACCGCGAACGTGGCGGCCAACGAGTCTCGGATCGACGCTGGCACGGGAACCGGCCGCCGAGTCTGGCGGTCGACGTAGACGCTGACGAACTCACCGTCGACGAGCAGTTCCCGATTCGATTCACGAAGGATCCGAGGAGTCCAGACGACGCTCGAGTTCCCGATCTTCGCCACCTGGAGCTCGACGACGATCCGCTCGGGGAACGACGCCGACGCGCGGAACTGGCACGACGACGACACGCACAGCGCCAGCGGGTCGCCGGCCATCAGGTCGAACCCGGCCTCTTCGACCAGCCAGGTGTTGATCGTGGTGTCCATCGCCTGGTTGTACACGGCGTTGTTGAGGTGGCCGTAGACGTCGTTGTCGTTCCAGCGCGAGGCGAAGGTGTACTCGTAGCCGCTCATGACTCCCTCAGGACGTATTCGAAGGCGGCCCGGGCGCGCTCCGCGCTGGGCTTCTCACCCGTGATCAGATCGGCGTAGGTGAACGACTCGGAGATGCGCACGAGGAGGTAGGCGAGGTCGTGCGTGGAAAGCGAGTAGTGCATCCTGCCCGCCCCGGTCTCGGCTTCGAGCATGGCTTCGACGACGGCCAGGTAGCGCTGCTGCACCTGGCTCTCCTTGGTCGTGAGCACCCGCAGCGCCCGGGCCGGCTCGTGGCTCAGGAAGCCCTGGAAGTACGGGGCGGTGATCAGCGACTCGACGAAATCGCCGAGGATCGACGTGAGCCGGGCGGAGCCGGTGGCCGGGGATGCGCGTTCCAGCCGCACCAGCGTCGGCTCGGCCAGCGACCACAGCACTTCGCTCAAGAGCGCGTCGCGGTTGCCGAGCCACCGGAAGAGGGAGGTGCGATCGACGCCGAGGCTGGCGGCCAACACGTTCATGTCGACCCGTTCGCCGGCCAGGAAGGTGCGGCGGGCGAGGACGAACGCCCGGACGGTGTCGGTGTGCGAGCCCGCTTCGAGCCTCGCGGCCAACTCGGACGGCACCCGGGTCGTGGCAACGCTCGCCCACGCGGTGGGGGCGGCGGTCTGCATCGACATGCCAGCACTCTAAGCGCTGGCGACTCACCTGTGCAACATTCTCGAATTTGATGCAGGAGAGCGGAAACGGATGCACAATGGCTTCATCGGTTGTCATCCGTCAAGCAATGGAGCTGAATTCAATGACCGTCACCACCGCCACGTCGTATCTCTCGAGTGACTTCTACTACGCGCAAGACGCGTTGACCCCCCGAGAGAACGAGAACATCCACGAGCTGCGCTCCTACCTCGAAGCCGAGGTCGCGCCGATCGCCGACGACTACTGGGAGCGTGCCGAGTTCCCGATGCACGTGATCAAGCCTCTCGCCGAGCTCGGTGCCTACGGCCCGCTCTGGGAGGAGTCGCGGCTCTTCGAGAACAGCGCGAAATACCGCGGCTGGGCAGCCCTCGAGTCCGGTCGCGTCGACGCCTCGGTGTCGACGTTCATCGGCGTCACCTCCGGCCTCGCCATGGGCTCCATCGGCGTTGGCGGCAGCCCCGCCCAGCGTGCCGAGTGGCTCCCGAAGATGGCCACGGGTGAGACGATCGGCGCCTTCGGCCTGACCGAACCGCTCTCGGGATCCGACTCGGCCGGCGGTCTCCGCACGACCGCCACGCGCAACGGCGACTCCTGGACCCTCAATGGCCAGAAGCGCTGGATCGGCAACGCGACCTTCGCCGACGTCATCGTCATCTGGGCCCGCGACACGGCCGACGGCCAGGTCAAGGGCTTCCTCGTCACGAGCGACACCCCCGGCTTCGTCGCCACCAGGATCGAGCGCAAGCAGTCGCTTCGCATGGTGCAGAACGCCGACATCACCCTCACCGACGTCGTGGTCCCCGAAGAGCGTCGCCTGCAGCAGGTCAACTCGTTCAAAGACACGGCGAAGGTGCTGCTCCTGACCCGTGCCGACGTCGCCTGGCAGGCCATCGGCAACGCGATCGGCGCGTACGAGTCCGCCGTCGCCTACGTGAAGGAGCGCGAGCAGTTCGGCAAGTCGCTGTCGTCGTTCCAGCTCGTTCAAGACCTCCTGGCGAAATCGCTCGCCAACATCTCGTCGTCGATCGCTCTCTGCATGCAGACCTCCGACCTCCTCGACCAGGGGCGTCAGACCGACGCCCACGCGTCCATGGCCAAGTCGTTCGCCACCAGCCGCATGCGCGAGACCGTCGCCTGGTGCCGTGAGGTGATGGGCGGCAACGGCATCGTGCTCGACTACGGGGTCGCCCGCCGCTTCGCCGATGCCGAGGCCATCTACTCGTTCGAAGGCACTCGCGAGATGAACTCCCTCATCGTCGGCCGTGCCATCACCGGGAAGAGCGCGTTCGTCTCATGACCGAAGCAGTCATCGTGGCGACCTCGCGGTCGCCGATCGGTCGCGCCTTCAAGGGGTCGCTCGTCGACTTCCGGCCCGACGACCTGGCCACCCTCATCGTGCGCGACGTCCTCGACAAGGTGCCGTCCTTGGATCCTCGTGACATCTCCGACTTGATGATGGGGTGCGGGATGCCCGGCGGCGAGCAGGGCATGAACATCGCCCGGATCGTCGCCGTCCAGCTCGGCTACGACTTCTTGCCGGGCACCACCGTCAACCGGTACTGCTCGTCGAGCCTCCAGACCACGCGCATGGCGTTCCACGCGATCAAGGCCGGGGAGGGCGACGTGTTCCTGTCGGCCGGCGTCGAGTCGGTCTCGCACTCGGCCCGCGGATCGTCCGACTACATCCCCGGCGAGTCGCTGGAGAACCCGCGGTTCGCCGACGCCATGGCGCGCACGGCCTCCCGTAAGGCGGGCGGCCAGGGCGTCTGGCACGACCCCCGCGAAGACGACGAGTTGCCCGACCCGTACATCGCCATGGGCGAGACGGCCGAGAACGTCGCCGGCCTGATGAAGATCAGCCGCGAGGAGCAGGACGAGTTCGCGGCGCTCAGCCAGAACCGGGCCGAGCAGGCGATCGCCGACGGCTTCTGGGCGCGCGAGATCACGCCGGTCACGCGCCCCGACGGAAGGGTCGTCTCCCTCGACGACGGCCCTCGTGCCGGCACCACGGTCGAGACCCTTTCCGGACTCAAGCCGGTGTTCCGCCCCGACGGCACCGTCACGGCCGGAAACGCCTGCCCGCTCAACGACGGCGCGGCAGCGGTCGTCATCATGAGCGACACCAAGGCCCGCGAGCTCGGCCTGACCCCGCTCGCCCGCATCGTGTCCACCGGCGTCACCGGCCTGAGCCCCGAGATCATGGGCCTCGGTCCCGTCGAGGCCTCGCGCCAGGCACTGAAGCGGGCGGGCCTCACCATCGACGACATCGACCTGGTCGAGATCAACGAGGCGTTCGCGGCTCAGGTGATCCCGTCGGCCCGCGAGCTCGGAGTCGACTACGACACGCTCAACGTCCACGGCGGTGCCATCGCGGTCGGCCACCCCTTCGGCATGACGGGCGCCCGCATCACGGGCACGCTCCTCAACGGCCTGAAGACGCGGGATGCACGGTTCGGCCTCGAGACGATGTGCGTCGGCGGCGGACAGGGCATGGCCATGATCGTCGAGCGACTGTCGTAGGGGGGCGCATGCAGATCGAAGGAGCCGTCCTCGAACGGACCGACGCCGAGCGCCCGTTCACGGCGTCGCGGCCGCTGACCCTCTCCACGATCGAGCTCGACCCGCCCGGGCCCGGCGAGGTGCTGGTGCGGATCGAAGCGGCAGGAGTGTGCCACAGCGACCTCTCGGTGGTGGACGGCAACCGCATCCGCCCGGTTCCGATGCTTCTCGGCCACGAGGCCGCCGGCATCGTCGAGGAGCTGGGCGCCGGGGCCGACGCTGCGGGGGCCGACGGATCATCGGGGCTCGCCGTGGGCGACCGGGTCGTCATGACGTTCCTCCCGCGCTGCGGCAGGTGCCCGGAGTGCCTCACCGACGGGCGGCTGCCCTGCCGCGTCGGGAGCGCCGCCAACAACGACGGCACCCTCGTCGGCGGCGGAGACCGGCTGCACCGAGCTTCGTCGGGCTCGGTCGCGTCGGAGGTCGTCAAGCACCACCTCGGCGTCTCCGCCTTCGCCACGCACGCCGTGGTCTCCACGACCTCCGTCGTGCGAGTCGACGCCGACGTGCCGCCCGAAGTCGCGGCACTGCTGGGGTGCGCCGTCCTGACCGGCGGTGGGGCCGTGCTCAACGCGGGCCGACCGCGCGACGGGGAGGACGTCCTCGTCGTCGGGCTCGGCGGCGTCGGCATGGCCGCCGTGCTGGTCGCGGTCGCCACCGGCCACCGGGTCATCGGCGTCGACGCGATCCCCGAGAAGCTCGAGCAGGCACTGGCCCTCGATGCGAGTGAGGTGCACAGTCCGGACGAGGCGAAGGAGCGGGGCACGAAGGCCCCCGTCGTGATCGAGGCGGCCGGGCATCCCGCGGCCTTCGAGACGGCCTTCGCTCTGACGGCACCCGGCGGCACCACGGTGACCGTCGGTCTCCCCCGGCCGGACGCCCGCTCGTCGATCGCGCCGCTCACCCTGACCTCGGAGGCGCGCACCGTGGTCGGCAGCTACCTCGGCTCGTCGGTGCCGTCGCGCGACATCCCGATCTACGTCGACCTGTGGCGGCGCGGGCTGCTGCCCGTGGAGAAGCTCGTCTCCGCGCACGTCGGCCTCGGAGACCTCAACGAGGCGATGGACGCCCTCGCTTCGGGGCGAGCGCTCCGGCAGCTCATCGTCTTCCCGCACTGACTTCTCGCCTTTTTTCATCCTTTTTTCGTCACCCGTACCGCTTCGGAACCACTGCAAGGAGAACCACCCATGACCGACTCACCCATCGAGGACCGCACCGTTCCGGCCCCGTCCGACCAGCGCGTCGCCATCGTCACCGGCGGAGGCCGCGGCATCGGCGCCGCGGTCGGCAAGCGCCTGGCCGAGGACGGCTTCGCGGTCGCGCTGCTCGACTTGAACGAGCACGACGTCGCCGAGACCGCCCAAGACATCGTCGAGCTCGGCCACCGTGCGATCGGTCTCACCGCCGATGTGGCCGACGAGGCGAGTGTCACCGCCGCCGTCGACGCCGTCGTCGCGCAGCTCGGCGAGCCGACCGTGCTGATCAACAACGCCGGTGTGCTCCGCGACAACCTGCTCTTCAAGATGAGCGTCTCCGACTGGGACACCGTGCTCGGCGTCCACCTGCGCGGCGCGTTCCTGATGAGCCGCGAGGTGCAGAAGTACCAGACCAAGGCCGGCTGGGGGCGCATCGTCAACCTGTCGTCGTCGTCGGCCCTCGGCAACCGCGGCCAGGCCAACTACTCGGCGGCGAAGGCGGGCATGCAGGGGTTCACGAAGACGCTCGCGATCGAGCTCGGCCCGTTCGGCGTGACCGTCAACGCGATCGCACCGGGGTTCATCCAGACCGCGATGATCGAGGAGACCGCCCGTCGCATGAAGGTGCCGCTGGACCAGTTCCTCGAGGGGGCCGCCAAGGAGATCGCCGTCCGTCGCATCGGCCAGCCCGAGGACATCGCGGCCGTGGCCTCGTTCTTCTGCTCCGAGGGGGCCGGCTACGTCTCGGGCCAGGTGCTCTACGCGGCGGGCGGGCCTCTCTCGTGAGCGGGGAGTCGGGCGGCGCCACGGTCTTCGCCACGCCTCAGGACCTGATCGGCTCGGAAGGGACCACGCTCGGGCCGTCCGAGTGGGTGACGATCGACCAGGAGCGCATCCAGGCCTTCGCCGACGCGACCGGCGACCAGCAGTGGATCCACACCGACCCCGCCCGAGCGGCCACCGGCCCGTTCGGTGCGACGATCGCGCACGGCTACCTCACCCTGTCGCTCACCGCAGCATTCGTGTTCGAGCTGCTGCAGGTCGAGGGCACGCAGAACGTCATCAACTACGGGGCGGACAAGCTGCGGTTCTTGCAGCCCGTCATCGTCGGCAGCCGCGTGCGGGCGGTCGGCGAGATCACCTCGGCCGTAGCGGGAGCGGGCGGCGTGCGGCTCGGCTACCGACTGACCGTCGAGATCGAGGGGTCGGAGCGGCCGGCGCTGGTCGTCGACACGATCACGCTGTTCGTGCCTGCGGCGTAGCGCTGCTGAGGGTGGGATGCCCGGCCCCCCGCCGTCTGGAGGGGGCGCACCCCGTTCCCGCGCGGCCGTGGCACCCCCCCCGTTGTGCGCAGGGGCACCCCGTTCCCGCGGAGCGGTGGCACCCGCACCCTCGTCTCACGGAGGGGCACCCCGTTCCCGCGGAACGGCACCCCGCTCGCTGCACCGCACCCTCGTCGACCGGGGGTCCCTCGCGGAATGAGGGGTGCGCGTCGCGGCGAGCCCCCAGCCGCCCCCTGCCCCGAGCCCCCGAACCGGGGCGCGGGGCGGGGCGCGGCGACCTCAGTTGAACAGGTAGCTCCGCACCGCCGCCACGACGACCTCGTGGTCGACGACGTCCGCCGCCCCCGACGTCGTGATCGTGCCGACCAGCTCGCCGCCGACGAGGATCGGGAACGACCCGCCGTAGGCAGCGAAGTCGCGATCGTTCCAGCCGAGCTGCTCCGCGGTCCGGCCCGATTCCTCGAGGCGCAGCCGCACGAGCAGCGACGGCAGCCGGTCGCGCTTCGTCACGTTGGCCTTGCGGCGGAGCCAGTCGGTGGTTCCCTGGGGCACCCCGCCGAGCGCCGCCTTGTAGACGATGTGGTCGCCTAGCACGACCTGCACTGCCAGGGCGACCTCGCGCTCGCGGATGATCTCGGCGGCGAGGGTCCCCAGCGCGTAGGCGGCCGACTGGTCCACGACTCCGATGTCGTCGAAGCGCAGGTCGGCGAGTTCCTGCTCGAGCTGCGCGATGGAGTAGGTGGGCAGGTCGTCGGTCATGCGCCCATTCTGCCGTGACGACCTGCCCCCTCGGTTACTTCGCGGCAGCGACCACCGCGCTGCAGCGGCTACTTCGCGGCAGCGACCACTGCGTTGACGGCGTCCTCGATGGACGGCGACGGGGCGGTCGTGTCGGTGGCCGTGCCGGTCAGCCCCGCAGGAGTGGACGTGGCCGTGATCAGCAGGTTGCCCTGGACCGCGGTGATCGTCGTGATCGTGGCCGTGGTGCCGCCGGCGGCAGCGGGCAGCGTGAGGGTCTCGTCGATCGAGTACGTCTTCTCGGCGTTCGTCGTCGCGGTGCCCTTGGCGAGCTTCAGGGCGATGGCGACCGGCGTGGTCGTCCCGGCGGGCTGGACCGAGATCGACATCGTCGAGCACTTGGCGAGCGCGTCGTTCTGCTGCGCCTCGGTGCTGCTGTTGAAGGTGGCGCCCAGCGGCTTCTTGTCGTTGGCGAGCACACCCACCACGGTCGAGCCGTAGGTCAGGTCGCTGCCGATGTAGTTCGTGGACGGCGTGACGCTGAGCTTCTTGAACTCGTCGGCGCAGGCGGCCGGCTGGATGGTCACACCCGACTGGCTGAGGAGGCTCGAGAGGCCGCCGGCCCCGCCCGCCTTCTTGATGGTGGCCTGCACGGTGGCGTTGTCGAGGATCTTGCCGTCGGTCACGCCGAGCGTCTTCTCCGCTTTAGTGAGCACGGTGGTCAGGTCGTCGGCCGAGTAGGTCTTCGCGGCGGCGGCAGCGGTCTTCGTCGTGGCGGAGGTCGACGACGACCCCGACGTGGACGAGCTGGTCGAGCAGCCGGTGACGGCGGCGAGAAGGGCAGCGGCCGAGACGGCGACGACTGCAGTGGTGCGGAGCTTCATCGATACAACTTTCCCTGGAAGGTTCTGCGAAGAGCCGGGGGAAACGGAGGATGCACGGGCCGGCCCCCCACGGACTCGAATTCTGCGTACTCCGCAAGAGTATCCCCAGAGCGAGCCATGAGGGTGCGCCCGTCACGAGGGGGCTTTCGAGCGGGGGACGGGACCGTGCATCCCGCGGGCCCCGATATTCTGTACAGCGTGCAAGCAGTCGTCATCGAGAGCCTCGGGGGGCCGGAAGCGGCTCGTCTCGGGGACTTCCCCGCCCCCACCGGTAGCCACGAGCGTGCGAAGGGCGAGCGAGTCGTCGTCGACGTGCACGCTGCGGGGCTGAGCGTGATCGACGGGTTGCAGACCCGCGGGGCCTACCAGTACGGCACCCGGGTGCCCTACGTGCTCGGCAGCGAAGTGGCCGGAGTGGTGGTCGAGTCGGCGAGTGATTCCTTCGCCGTCGGCGATCGCGTAGGCGGCATCGTGTTCTGGGGCGGCGTCGCGGAGCAGTGCCTGGTCGCGCCCGAATACACCGTCAAGCTGCCCGATGCGATGTCGTACGCCGACGGCGCCGCCGTCTACCTCAACTACTCGACCGCCTGGTTCGCCTACCACCGCAGCGGCGTGCAGCCGGGCGGCACGGTCCTCGTGCAGGGCGCCGCCGGGGGAGTGGGCACGGCCGCCCTCGACCTCGCCGCAGCCTTCGGGGTCCGCGCCATCGCGGTGGTGTCGTCCGACGAGAAAGAAGAGGTCGCCCGCCGAGCCGGGGCCGCCGAGGTCGTCCGCAGCGACCGCAACTGGCTCGCCGAAGTGCAGCGCCTCACCGACGGGCACGGGGTCGACGTGGTCCTCGACCCGGTCGGCGGCGATCGCTTCGTCGACTCGCTGCGCGCCCTCCGCACCGGAGGAACCCTCGTCGTGATCGGCTTCGTCGGCGGCTCGATCCCCGAGGTCAAGGTCAACCGGCTGCTGCTGCGCAACCTGACGGTCACGGGCATCTCGATGGACACCATGGACGCCGAATACCCCGGCACCCTGCTGCAGGTGCGCGACGCCGTGCAGGCGCTGCTCGACGCCGGGCGGATCCACCCGATCGTCGGAGCGACCTATCCGATGGAGCGGAGCGCCGATGCCCTCCTCGCCCTCGAGCAACGCTCCACCCTCGGCAAGGTCGTCGTCGAGGTCCGCTCCTAGCGCTCCGCGGCGGCGGCCCGCTCGTCGGCCAGCGTCGCCGCGATCCGCTCGCGCAGCAGCTGCTTCGAGACCTTGCCCGTGGCCGTCATCGGCAGGCCCTCGACGACCTCGATGCGCTCCGGGTGCTTCTGCACGGCGATCTTCTTCGCCGTCAGGAAGGCGCTGACCGACTCGACGGTCGCCGGCGGGAAGCCGGGCTCGGTCACGACGAAGGCGCAGGCGCGCTCGCCGAGGCGCGGGTCGGGCATCGACACGATGGCCACGTCGCGGATCGACTCGTGCGTGATCAGCAGGTCTTCCACCTCACGCGACGAGATGTTGATGCCACCGCGGATGATGATGTCCTTGATGCGGCCCGAGACGCGGACGAAGCCGCCCTCGTCCATGTAGCCGAGGTCGCCCGAGCGGGAGTAGCCCCGGGGCGTGAACAGCGCCTCGGTCTGCGCGGGATCGTCGAAGTAGCCGACCATGTGCGACGGGCCACGATAGGCGATGTCGCCGTCTTCGCCGCGGGGCACCTCGAGGCCGTCGGGGCCGACGACGATGATCTCGGCGTCGGGAAGGGCGCGGCCGTCGCTCAGCACGGACTTCTCGGGGGCGTCTTCCGGCGCGCACATCGCCGTCGTGAGGTTCTCGGACCGGCCGTAGAGGCTGAGCACGCTGAGACCGCCGAACATGGTGCGGGCGTTCTGGACGACCGAGCCCGGGATCGGCGCACCCGCGCAGATCCAGTACTTCATGCCGCTCAGGTCGTGCTCGTCGGCGCGGTAGGACTGCATCACCGTGGTCAGGAACGTCGTCGACGTGACGGTCATGGTGCACTTGTTGTCGCGGATCCGTGCCATGCCCTCGTCGGGGTTCCACGCCGCCATGAAGTGCGTGCCGCCCCCGGCGAGCAACGGCACGAGGACGCCGGTGACGAGGCCGGTGGTGTGGCTGACCGGCGACGGATTGAAGAACACGTCGTCGCTGGTGACGTGCAGGCGGTCGACCATGGCCTTGCTGCCCGCGTAGAAGGTGTTGAACGTGTGGAAGCAGCCCTTGGGGCGCGACGTCGTGCCCGAGGTGTAGATGATCACGAAGCCGTCGTCGGCGCCCGCGGCCTGGCCGAGGGACTCGTCCAGCTCGGTCAGGGGACCGCTGGCGAGGAGGGAGTCGAACGCGAGCGCCGGGCCGAGGTCGTTCGCGGGCTCGGGGCGGGCGATGATCACGTGCTCGAGGGTCTCGATCTCGTCGCGGAGGTCGAGGTAGAGCTCGCGGTGGCTGAACTTGTGGAAGAAGTCGGGCCCGATCAGCACACGGGCGCCCGAGTGCTCGAGATTGAAGCGCACCTCGTCGTGCCGGAAGATCGGCATGATCGGCAGCAGGACGGCACCCAGCCGTGACACTGCGACGGCGATGGTCGTGAACTCGGCCCAGTTCGGCATCTGCGCCGCGACGATGTCGCCCCGCCCGATGCCGAGACCCTTGAGACCGGCGGCCAGGCGGATCCCCTGCTCATAAAGGTCGGCGTAGGTGAAGCTCACCGTGCCGTCGGTGACGAAGACCCGGTCGGGATGCTCGGCCACCCGGTCGGCAAGGAGCTGATAGAGCACCTTCTCCTGCCAGTCGCCGGCTTCGTAGTAGTGGGCGATGTCGTCGGCCGAATAGGGGCCGAAGGGATCGATGCTGGTGGTATCGGTTGCCGTCGTCTGGGTCACGATGCTCCTGTCCGCTGTCGGTGAGTCCGGGGGAAACGGGGCAGCGATCGTCGCTCATGAATGCCCCGCCCGGCAGATCCTCACTGAGTCCAAATTATCAGGGGAATGCCAGCATGGTTCACACTTGGGGCATGCCGAACGCCGTGTTCTCTCCCTCTCTGCTCGACGGATCCCGAATCCTGGTGACCGGGGGAGGCTCGGGGCTGGGGCTCGCGATCGCCACCGCGCTGCGGCGGCATGGGGCTGCGGTGCATCTCTGGGGCCGTCGGCCGGGTGTGCTCGAGGCCGCTGCCGACGGGATCGGCGCGACGTGGGAGTCGGTCGACGTGCGCGACGCCGAGGCCGTCGAGCTATCCGTTTCGCGCACCTGGGAGACCGACGGACCGATCACCGGTCTCGTGAACAGCGCCGCCGCCAACTTCATCGCCCCGACCGAGTCCCTCAGCCCCCGAGCGTTCCGGGCCGTCACCTCGACGGTCATGGACGGCTCGTTCTTCACCACCCACGCCCTCGGCAAGAGGTGGATCGACGCGGGAACAGCGGGGAGCGTCGTGTCCCTGCTCACCACCTGGGTCGACACCGGTTCGGCCTTCGTCGTGCCCTCCGCGATGGCGAAGGCGGCCGTCAACGCGATGACGATGTCGCTCGCCGTGGAGTGGGCGCGGTACGGCATCCGCCTGAACGCCATCGCCCCCGGCCCGATCCCGACCGACTTCGCCTGGGACGTCCTCGACCCTGGTTCGTCCAGCGTCATCGGGGCGACCGACGTGCGCGGGATCCCCGCGGGTCGCCACGGAACGACGACCGAGGTCGCCAACCTCGCCCTGTTCCTCCTGTCCGACGCCTGCGACTACCTCACCGGCGAGACGGTCGCGATGGACGGCGGGCAGCGGCTCGCCGGGCCGGGCACGTTCGCCGGACTGACCGCTCTGTCAGCCGACGACTGGGCGGCGATCCGCGAGCGGGGCAAGGCTGCCGCCGCCGCGACGAAGGCGCAGCAGCAGCACTGACGAAGGCGCAGCAGCAGCACTAGCCGCGGCCGCAGCGGTAACCGCAGCGGGTCGGGCGCGTCGGACGTCAGGCGAGGCGGGCCGCGCCCCGCGCCGCGGCGAGGAACCGCGCCACGAGCGACGGGTCGGCGTAGTACTCGTCGCCGTCGCCCGCTTCGAAACGCCGTCGGCTGTACTCGTAGAGCGCAGCGAGCTTGAAGTGGGCGAACGCCACGTACCAGTCGAGCGCACCGAGGTCGGCCCCGGTGCGGGACGCGTAGCGGGCGGCCAGCTCGTCCCGTGATGGGAACCCCGCCACGGCGGTCGCGACCCCCAGCTCTTCGATCGGCGTCGGAGCCTCGCCGGGCACGGCCCACGTCGCCAACAGATAGCCCAGGTCGACGAGCGGGTCGCCGACTGTGGCCAGCTCCCAGTCGAGCACGGCCGCGACGCGGGGCAGCGTGGGATGCGCGACCACGTTCCCGAGGCGATAGTCGCCGTGCAGCAGCGCGGCTCCCGATTCCGGCGGAACGGTGCTGTCGAGCCACGCCTCCACCTCCCGGAACGGTTCGGGCAGGGCATCCTCGCCGAACGATGCCAGGGCCGCCATGCGGGCGAGCTGACGCCGGTTCGAGCCTTCCGGGCGACCGCGGAGGCCGAGTCCGGTCCACTCGAGCGAGTGCAGGGCGGCCAGGCCGTCGATCAGGTCGAAGGCGAAGGATGCTCGGGCCGAGGCTGCCCGGAGGGACTCCGGCAGGTCCGTGGTGATCACGGGCCCCTCGACGTACGACATCACGAACAGAGGGGACTCGAGCACCTCGCCGGCCTCGGCCGTCGCCAGGACTTCCGGAACCGGCACGCGACGCCCGGCGGGGAGGCCTGCCGACGAGGCACCGACGGCCGCCATGACCCGGGCCTCGCGCAGCACGTCGTTGGCGCCGGGCGGGAGCGGGGGAGGGGGAGGTCGGCGGACCACGACGGAGCGCACCGCGCCCGCTCGAGCGGAGGACGGCGTGGCGTCGGCCGGCCGGGTGTCGTGAGGGCGGGCATCCCGCGGGCGTGTCTCGGGGGGTCGAGCGGAGGGTACGGCGACCGGAGTGGCCAGGTAGGTCAGGTTCGCGTGGCCGTCGCCGATGCGTCGCACCGTGATGCCGGAGTCGGCGGCGCCGGGCCGAGCCAGACCCTGCCGTTCGAGGAAGCCGCCGAGGGCTCGGACGTCGTCGGGAGTCACACGCCCGCCAGGTGCTCGAAGTACGACGTGGGCCAGAGGGTCTCGAACTGGCCGGCGCCGGGTTCGCCGTCGATGGTCGCGATCGAGGCGCCCTCGAGGACCGTCGTGCCGGTGCGCTCGTCGGGCAGGTGCAGGACGCCGTAGACGTCGAGCGTCAGACGGGTCGTGCCGCCGTCCACGTCGTGGAGGACGGCGTCGAGGTGCTCCTGTTCGAACGACTCGGAGTAGCGCGTCGTGGCCTCGATGGTCGAGACCGCCACCGGGCGGCCGTCGCGGGTCACGTAGCCGGCGAAGCCCCACTCGCCCCGGGCCTGCCAGATCCAGCCGTTGACCGCGCGACCGGACGGGGTGTAGGCGACCAGCCACTTCCAGTGCTGGGGTGCGCGCCAGTCGCGCAGGCCCCAGGAGTGGTCGCGGTGGCCGACGGGCCCGAGCTCCACGGTGCGGGACTCGGAGGCTCCGGTCGTGGTGAATGTCAGGCGGCCCGAGACGTGCCCGGTCTGCTCCAGACGGTCGTCGGCGAACCACGTCGGCAGGCCGTCGGGGTTGTCGCGGAAGCTGAAGGCCTCGTGCGCGCCGCGGAACGCGAGGTCGAGCTGGATCTCGGCACCGGCGACGGAGACGGACGAGGTGAGCAGCGGCTCCTCGTTGCGAATCGTCAGGGCGCCGACCGTGAAGTCGTCGAAGTCCATCGAGTCGGGGACACGACCGCCGCCCTGCTCGAGCACGAGCGTGTCGGGGCCCCAGACGGCGACGTTGTAGCCGGCCGCGCCGGTGCCGGTGACGAAGAGGTAGACCTGCACGGCGAGGCGCTCCTCGGGGAGGGCGACTTGCCAGAAGAGCGAATCGCGCATGCGTTCGCCGGGCTCGGGGCGGTGGCGGAGGTCGTCGGAGGGCTTCACGGGTGGACTCGATTCATGACTCGACTCGATTCACGCACGGTCGCGCTTCAGGCACGGTCGCCGAGCCCCGCCCGGAGCGAGACTTCGAACGAGGCCGTCTCAGAGGCCGTGGTCAGCGTGCGCTTGCCGATCCGCGCTTCGGCGAGTGAGGCGCCGCCCGAGGCCCGCACGGGGTCGGCGAGCCGGGTGGCCAGCTCGAGGGCCGTCGCCTGCAGGTCGGCGGGTGAGACGACCCGGTCGGCCAGCCCGATCGCCAGGGCCTCGTCGGCTCGGACGATGCGGCCGGTGAACGACAGTTCGGCGGCGAGCCCGGGCCCGACCGTGCGGGTGAGCATCCACGACGTGCCGAGTTCGCCGACCGAGAAGCCGACCTTGACGAAGGCCGCGTTGAAGCTGGCAGTCGACGACGCCACGCGGATGTCGGCGGCGAGGGCGAGGGAGAGCCCGCCGCCCGAGGCCGCTCCGTTGACCGCGGCGACCACGGGGAACGGGAGCTGCTGCAGCGCACGGACGGCGCCGCTGGCAACGTCTTCGATCGTGAGGAACTCGGGAACGCTCGTCGCCAGCAGTCCGCCCAACTCGGCCAGGTCGTAGCCCGCGCAGAACGCCCGATCGCCGGCGCCGGTCAGCACCAGGGCGCGGGTCCCGTCGCGCGAGACCACGCGGGCCGCCTCGCCCAGGTCGCGGAACACGTCGCGGGTCACCGAGTTCATCCGCTCGGGCCGATTCAGGGTGAGGATGCTCACGCCGTCGTGGTTCTGCGTGAGGGTCAGGCCGTCCCACTCGTGACGAGTCGTCGTGCCCTCGCCCTCGGTGGTCGTCGTGCCGTCGCTCTCGGCGGTCGCCCGGCTCGCCGCGCCCGCTGCCTCGGTGGCGCTCATTCGTTCGTGAACGAGGCCGGGCGCTTCTCGAGGAACGCCTGGAGGGCCTCGCCCATGTCCTTGGTGCGAGTGAGGAGCGTCTGACCGCGGTTCTCGAGTTCGGTCGCGGCCATGTACGACGGCACCTCGAGGTTGGCCTGCAGGGCGCGCTTCGACAGACGGACGCCGGCGGGGGAGTTGCGCGTGATCGAGGTCGCGAGGGCGATCGCCTCGTCGAGCAGGGCGTCGGGCTCGACCACACGGTTGACGAGGCGCATGGTCACGGCCTCGTCCGCCGTCACCGTGCGTCCGGTGTAGGCGATGTCGGCGGCGTGGCCGGGGCCCACCAGTCGGGGGAGCAGCCAGGACGCCCCGAGGTCGCCGGCCGACAAGCCGATCTTGGCGAACGCCGCGACGAACTTCGCGGTCGTCGAGGCGAGGCGGATGTCGGCCACCAGCGCGAGTGAGAGACCGCCGCCCGCAGCGGCGCCGTTCACGGCGGCGATCACCGGGATGCGCAGGGTGCGGATGGCCGACAGGGCGTCGGAGGCGCGCTCCTGCAGGTCCATCATCGTCATCGGCGACAGCGCACTCAGGTCGCCGGCCGCGTCGAGGTCGTAGCCGGAGCAGAATCCGCGCCCGGCACCGGTGATGATCAGCACGCGGGCCGAGTCGTCGCGGTCGAGATCGTGGGCGAGCTGCTCAAGTCGGCCGAACAGCTCGAGCGTCAGCGCGTTGAGACGTGCCGGGCGATTGAGGGTCGCGACGACGACCCCCTCGGCGGGGCGGTGGATCAGGAGCTCGTCGGGCTGCCCCGCGTCGGGCTGGGCTGCGGGCTGCGCTGCGTCGGTCATTCGGCGGCGCTCAGGTCGGCGGCGTCCTGCTCGGCGGCGGCCTCGGCAGCGGCGATGCCGGCCGCCTTGCTCTCGCCGGTCAGCACGGTCTCGGGTGCCCAGGCGTCGGGCAGCACGACGACCTGCGCCGCGTAGGCGAGGCCGGCGCCGAAGCCGAACTGCAGGGCGATCTGACCGCCCTTGGCACGGCCCTCCCGCAGGAGTCGTTCCGTCGCGAGGGGCACGGAGGCGCCGGACGTGTTGCCGGTGTCGACGATGTCGTGCGCCACGACGACGTCGTCGCGCATGCCGAGCTTCTGGGCCATGCCCTCGACGATGCGGAGGTTCGCCTGGTGCGGGATGAAGACGTCGATGTCTTCGGGCAGCAGCCCGGCGGCCTCGATGGCTCGGGCGGCCATCTTCGGCATCTCGGAGACGGCCCAGCGGTAGACGCTCGGCCCCTCCTGGCGCGCGGTCGGCCACTCGATCTCGGAACCCGGAGCGGCGTTCTTGTAGTCGAGCCAGGTGTGGGTCATGGTGATCGCGTCGGCGTGAGTGCCGTCGGAGCCCCAGATCGTCGGCCCGATGCCGGGGGTCTCGCTCGGTCCGAGCAGGGCGGCTCCGGCGCCGTCCGCGATGATGAACGAGATCGACCGGTCGGTCGGGTCGGCGTAGTCGGAGAGCTTCTCGGCACCGATCACGAGCACGTACTTGGCGAGACCGGAACGGATCATGCCGTCGGCCTGACCGATCCCGTAGCAGTAGCCCGCGCATCCCGCGTTCACGTCGTAGGCGGCAGCCGAGGGGGAGGCGCCGATCGCCGCCGCGACGATGGGTGCCATGCCCGGGGTCGGCTGCATCCACGAGACGGTCGAGATGATGACCACGTCGATGAGCGAGGGATCCACGCCCGCGGCTTCGACGGCGGCGCGCCCCGCCCCTTCTGCCAGGTCTTGGACCAGCACCGACTGGGATGCCCGGCGGCGGCTGACGATGCCCGTGCGCCGTTGGATCCACTCGTCCGACGAGTTGATCGGCTCGACGATGTCGTCGTTCATCACCGTGTACTCGCCGCGGACGCCGCCGACGGCGAGGATCCGGGAGAAAGTGGTCGGTTGTGCGCTCTGCAGGGTGCGGGACACGGGACTCCTCTGGTGCTCGACGGGCTCGCGCACGAGGGGCGAGTCCGTCTCGAAAGCCTAGTCCCCGGCTCGGGTGGCGGGATGCACGGCTCCCGGCCGCCGTCGCAGCAGAGGGATGCTGTCTATTTGTACTAGACGGCACCTGTCTAGTATGAATAGACTGCACCGATGAAGAGGCGTGCTGTTCTGACGAAGATCCGGATCGCAGCTCGAAAATCCGGGCTCGAGTTCCGGGAGGTCGAGTTGACGAACCACACGGGCGTCATCGTCGGCCAGACACGGTCGACTCTGTCGCGGCATGCCGAGATCGACGACGTCACGGCGCGAAAATTCTTCGACCAATTCACGAACGAACTCGGAAGGGGATGGTGGCGATGACGACCTACACGGTCACGGCAGAACGCTCGGGCAAGTGGTGGGTACTTCAGGCTCTCGAGGTACCCGGCGCCCTGTCGCAAGTCGCGCGGCTGGCCCAGGCCGACGAGATCAAGGAGGCGATCTCGTTCGTCGCCGGAATGCCGGTTGACGAGGTCGAGATCCGAGTCCTGCCGGTGCTTCCTCTGGCGCCGTCCAACCATCTCGATCGTGCACGTGTCCTTCAGGCCGAGGCTGCACGAGTCGAGGCGGAGGCGTCGCTCGAACTCCGCGCCGCGATCGACGGGTTCATCGAAGACGGGCTTTCGCTGCGAGACATCGGCTGGGTACTCGGCCTGTCGCACCAGCGAGTGCATCAGATCGTGAACCAGGCGCCTGCCAAGCTCCCCTCCACGACACCCAGGGCGTCCTGACGACGAGGGGCGGGAGCGCTTCCAAGGGTGCAGGCCTCGGGCGGCCGTGGCTGCGGCGGCGGTCGCAGCCACAGCCGCAGCCGCAGTCACCCGCCCGCCCGGCTAGGACGCCACGGTGATGAGCACCTTGCCCACGACGTCGTCCTGGACCGCCTGGTGCGCGGCGGCCGTCTCGGCGAGCGAGAAGTGGTGCAGCGGCAACCCGAACTCCTCGCCGACGGGAAGCGCGCCGTCGATCAGTGCTCGCGTCACGTCTTCGGCCGCCTCCTGCAGCGCCTTCTCGCCGACCGTGTAGAGCAGGACGAACTGGTAGCGGAGGTTCTTCGACATGTTGGGACGGATCGGCAGCGTGAACTCGTCGCCGCCGTTGTTCGCGTAGATGGCGATGGAGGCCCGTGTCGATGCCACGGCCAGGTCGAGCTCGACGTTCTGTGGGATCGAGACCTCGACGATCAGGTCGACGCCGTCGGGGGCGATGCTCTGGATCACGGCCGCAGCGTCTTCGGTCTTGTAGTCGACGACGTGGTGGGCGCCGGCCGCCGAGGCCAGAGCGGCCTTGGCGTCGCTCGAGATCGTGGTGATCACCGTGGCGCCGGCCCAGCGTGCCAACTGGATCGCTGCGTGGCCCACGGCCCCGGCGCCGCCCGCCACGAGGACGGTCGTGCCCGACAGGGCGCCCGGCTCGAGGCGCCGGGGACCGTCTTCGGCGACGGTGAGCGCGCGGTGCGCCGTCATCGCCGGGACGCCGAGCGAGGCGCCGACGTCGAAGCCGGTCTCGGCGGGGAGCTTGACGACGTGGGCGGCCAGAACGGTCGCGTACTCCTGCGCGGTGCCGGACGGGCGCTGGTAGGCCGACAGGTAGAGCCAGACGCGGTCGCCGACGTCGAGCCCGGAGACCCCGTCGCCCACGGCGTCGACGACTCCGGCGCCGTCCTGGTTCGGGGTGACCTCGGCGAACGGGACGTCGCCCGCGCTGCGCGACTTCCAGTCGGTCGGGTTGACGCCCGACACGACGATGCGCACCCGCACCTCGCCCGGGCCGGGTTCGACCTGTTCGCGGTCGACGAGGTGGAGCACGTCGGGCGTGCCGGTCTGGCTGTAGACGATCGATTTCATGATTCGAGTCAACACCGCGGTGGTGCATCCCATGCCCGGAGACGGCGAGCCCGTCTTGGATACGGTGAGCCTGTGGAGAATCGCTTCCGAATCGACGGTGTGGAGAACGGAGTCGACCGACGGCGGTCGGTCGCGAGCCTCGACGGCGACGGGGTGCTCGATGCGACCGTGGTGGCGGAGTCGATTCCCGAGAGCGCGGCGGAGTGGGCGACGGTGCCGCCTCGACTGCTCATCACGCGGATCCCCGTCCGGTTCGACGGAGAGGCGTTCGGGGCGCGGGTCGACCAGGACCTCGTCGACGAGCTGTCCTTCCAAGACGACGAAGACGACGGGCGAGTCGGTGACGCCGGAGTCGTCTTCCTGTTCGGCTCGCGCTTCGAGGTCTTCGGTCGCGTGACGCTGCAGGCGGGGGATCGCCTGCGATTCCGCGGGGACGTGCATCCGCCCGGCTCCCTCGAGCCGTGGGTGCTGGACGTGTCACTGGGGTTCGGCGGGCGTCGGGGTCCGAGGATCTGAGGCCCGGGCATCCCGCGAGCCGGTCTTCGGGGTCTTCAGGGGATGCTCAGCCGGGGTGGCCCCATGCCGACCCGCCCGATCGGACCCTTTTGTTGTAGTCTGTTAACTAAATACTTGAACACCCTCGGTGGAGCCTGCTCGCCGAGAGAACCCGAAGGGCCGGACGAGCCAGCAGAATGACGACGACGATCACCAAGACGCCCGCGACCGGGCATGCGGAGCACCGCCACGCCGAACACAAGCGCGGGGCGTACGACCGGTTCCGCGACCAGTACGAGAAGCTGCCGCCGGGGGTCCAGCTGATCGGTCTCCAGCTGTGGCTGCCCGTGTTCTTCGTGATCGCCTTCTGCTTCTGCTACGTCCTCGCGTTCCACGCGCCGAGCCCGCACAACATCCCGGTGCAGATCGTCTCGTCGAACAGCCAGACGAACGACGCGGTGGCCTCGGGCCTGACGAAGTCGGCGGGCGGCGAACTTCTCGTGAGCACGTCGACCGACCTCGCGACGGCCAAGACTCAGGTCATGAACGGCACCTACGCCGGCGTCTACGTGCCGGGAGCGACCTCGTCGACGCTGTACATCGCCTCGGGCAACCAGTACCAGCTCGCGACCCTCACGAAGACCGTCTTCACCGCCGTGGCCACCGCGTCGAAGACGACGCTCACCGTCGACGACCTCGCGCCGCTGCCCGCGCACGACTCGTTCGGCACCACGCTGTTCTACGTCACGCTCGCGACCACCATCGGCGGCTACATGGTCGCGATGTTCATCGGCATGATGGGGGCGGCTCTGCGCCACCGGACCCGCTTCGCGATCCTCGGCGGCGCAGCGATCGTGCTGCCGTTCATCGTGACGCTGATCACACACCTCATCGGTGCGGTCACCGCGAACTTCTTCGTGACCTGGGGGATCGCCTCCGCGACCGCGATCACGATCGGCGTGGTCGTGAACGGCCTGTCGTACTTCCTCGGCCGATTCGTGACCGGAGCCGCCCTGCTGATCTTCGTGTTCATGACCGTGCCCGCCTCGGGTGGCGCCTACCCGCCGGAGTTCCTGCCCGGATTCTTCCGCTGGGTGCACCCGTTCGTCTCCGGCACCGCGACCATCAACCTGTTCCGGCACGCGGCCTACGGAGTCGGCCCCTCGCCTCTGCTCGGCTACCTCCTGCTGGCCTGCTACGCCGCGGTCGGTCTCATCCTCACCTTCGTCGGGCGTCCGCTGTGGGTGCGTCGTCAGCGCAAGGCCGCCATCCACCACAAGCGTCCGACCATGATGGCCGCCGCGCAGATGGCCGCCATGTCGGCCGGACGCAAGGCCGCCGAAGAGGCTGCGAACAGCGTCGCGGCAGGCGGGGGATCCGGGGCGTCGCCCTCCGACGGCGAACTCGACCACTACGCCCCCGAGGTGCACGTCGAGACGGAGTCGATCCGCGTCCAGGCCCAGAACGACGGCCAGCTCAACCGCGATCACCGCGTGCCCGTGACGAGCGACGCGACCGGCGGGCCCGCTGCGGCGGCCGGTGTCGTCGCGGGCGGGGGCCACGACTAGCCCTCCCGAAGCGCCGAACGGCCCGCCGTCCCTTCGGGGATGGCGGGCCGTTCTGGGTGCGGGCGGATGGTCCACGCTGTGCGGGCGAGTGGTCGCCCTCGGTGCGCGCGAGTGGTCGCTCTCGGGGCTCCGCCGGGCAGGCAGGGCCCCGGATCTGACCACTCGGCGCCGCGAGAGCGGGTCAGCCGACGCGCTGCGCGATGTGCAGCGTCGGCACGTGGTGCAGCATCCGCACCTGCAGCGTGAGGTGGCCGCGCCGTGCGAGCACCACCCCGGCCACGAGAGCGGCGAGGGCCGGCACGCCACCGGACACGAGCATGCCGATGTGCACCCCGAAGGTCGACACGATCCAGCCCATCAGGGGTCCGCCGACGGCCTGGCCGCCGAGCAGCACCAGGACGTACAGCGACATGACCCGACCGCGCACGGCGATGTTGCTCGACAGTTGCACGAGCGAGTTCGACGCGGTCTGGAACAGGAGCGAGGCCATACCCACCGTCACGAGCAGCAGCGCGAACGGCACGATCGCCGGCATCTGACTCGTCACGGCCTGGAGCAGCCCGGTCACACCCACGCCGATCACGACCGTGCGCAGGCGGATGGACGCCCGTCGCGTCGAGAGGAGCGCGCCGGTGAGCGCGCCGATGGCGATCATGGAGTTGAAGAGGCCGTAACCGCCGGCGCCGACGTGGAAGACGGAGGAGGCGTAGGTCGCGAGGATCACCGGCATGGTCAGCCCGAACACGGCGAAGAACGCCACCAGGATCACCGGCCAGATGATCGTCGGCTTGCCCACGGCGTAGCGGAGGCCTGCACGGAGTTGCCCGGCAGCTCGCGGCGGTGGCGCGAGACGGGTCATCTGCGACGCGTTCAGCAGGGTCAGCATGACGACGACGAGGATGCACGCCGCGCCGTTGATCGCGAAAGCCCACCCGGCCCCGACCGCCAGCAGCAACGCTCCTGCGATGGCCGGCCCGATCATCCCACCCAACTGGAACACCGAGGAATTCACGCTGATCGCGTTCCGGAGGTTCTTCTGCCCGACCAGCTCGGACACGATCACCTGCCGAGCGGGGTTGTCGATGACGGTGACCAGGCCGGTGAGGAACGCGATGCCCCAGACCATCCACGCCTCGACGTTGCCCGACAGGGTGAGGGCGGCCAGCCCGAGGGCGAGGACGGCGAACACCGACTGCGTGATCATCATCAGCATGCGCTTGGAGAAGCGGTCGACGATGACCCCGCCGAGGAGGCCGAAGAACAGCATCGGGGCGAACTGGGCGGCGACCGTGATGCCGACGGCCGTGGAGCTGTGCGTCAGCTCGAGCACGAGCCAGTCCTGCGCCACGCGCTGCATCCACCCGGCGGTCATCGCCACGAGGTTGCCGGCGGTCCAGATGCGGAAGTTCGGCACCTTCAGCGCGATGAAGGTGTGACGCCACGGCGGCCGGGTCTGGACGATGGACATCGGCTCGGTGGGCGGCGAGGCCGCGAGGGTGGCGGCTCGTGCGGCCGCGGTCTCTTCGGTGGGGGAGGTGATGACGGGGATGGTCGACGTCGACGTGGTCAAGCTGATCCTGAGGTCGTGGTGGGAGATGATCTCCCACCACGGTAGGGAAGACGTTGTCATTTCGACCCGCAATGGTCAGTATTAGTGCCATTGGACTTCGTAATGAGAGGCGCCCGCACATGTACGACCCGACCCTCCTCCGCACCTTCCTGGTGGTGGCCGAGACGCACTCGTTCACCCAGGCGGGCATGCGGCTCGGCATCAGCCAGCCGACTGTCAGCCAGCACGTCTCGAAGCTCGAGAAGGCGGCGGGGCGCACCCTCGTGGCCCGCGACACCCGCGAGGTCGCCCTCACCGACAACGGCGACGCCATGGCCGGTTTCGCTCGGACGATCCTGGCCGCCCATGCGGCCGCCGAGAGCTACTTCTCGGGATCGGCGATGCGCGGTCGACTCCGGTTCGGGGCTGCGGACGACCTCGCGATCACGCAGATCCCGCGCATCCTGCGTCATTTCCGGCAGTTGTACCCGCAGATCAACCTCGAGCTGACCGTCAATCAGAGCGGTCCGTTGAGACGGCGTCTGGCCGGCGGGATGCTCGACCTCATCTTCATCAAGCAGAACACCGGCGAGTCCGACGACGGCACCCGCGTCGCCGGCGACCCCATGGTCTGGATGGCGCAGGAGCGTCTGCAGATCGACGACGGCCAGCCCGTGCCGCTGATCACCTACCAGGGCCCCAGCCTCAGTCGGCAGATGGCCATCGATGCGCTCGAGGCGGCCGGCCGCACCTGGCGGATCACCTGCAACACCCGCGACGTGAACGGGATCCTCGCGGCGGTCCGTGCCGGGATCGGGGTAGCGGTGTTCCCGTACTCGCTGATCCCGAGCGACCTCATCAAGGTGTCGAACCGCTTCGAACTGCCCGACCTCGGCGACGTCGACTACGTGCTCATCGAGAACCCGAACGGGCCGACCGAGCCGGTGCGGGCGCTCATGTCGGCGATCACGAGCCGCGGGGTCAACCGGGCGGTGTGACGGCGCGCTTCGCCTGCGGGGTTCGCCTCCGCGCTTCGTCTGCGCGCTTCGTCTGCGCGGCCGTGCGCTCTTTCGTCGTCCCGTCCTCGTGCGTCCCGCGCGCCCCGCCGACTCCAGAACACGCCGCTCATGTTCCGTCCTGCCTGTTCGTTCTGGAGTTGCCGACGGCCGCTTGGCGCGCCGCCTCCAGGAAATGCCGCTCCGCGGGAAGGTGGGCGGCGTGTTCTGGAGTCGAGGCCGCCGGGCCGCAGTCAGGGCACAGGAGGCGAGAGAAGGATGCACGTCATGAGTTCCACGAAGAAGAGCAAGAAGTCCGCGCGCCGCGACGTCACCCGCATGATCGGCCTGCTGGGCGGTTCGGGCGCGATCCACCTGGCTCGGCCCAAGACCTACGAGGGCATCGTGCCGGAGGTCATGCCCGGGTCGGCCAATGCCTGGGTCAAGGTCTCGGGTGTCGCCGAACTCGGTATCGCGGGGCTCCTGCTGTTGCCGCCGACCCGCAAGCTCGGCGCGACCCTCGCGGCGCTGCTGCTCGTCGCCGTGTTCCCGGCCAACGTCAAGATGGCCCGCGACTTCGCGGCCGACCCGACCAAGTCGAGCGCCGCCCGGGCGGTGTCGATCGCTCGGCTCCCGTTGCAGGTGCCTATGGTGACGCGGGCGCTCCGGATCCGTCGCGCCGCGTAGCCCCGCCACGGGCCGAGGCGGTGGCCCGGGGGAGAAGGACGACGGCGAGAACGGCCGCCACGGCGTAGAGACCGCCCTGGACCTCGAGGAGCGGGAGGACCCCGACGGGCCCGGTCAGAAGCCCTGCCCCGAGCATCCCCACCGCTTGGCCCACGGCCACGACGAGGCCCAGGGCGGTGAACACGCTGCCCCTCTCGTTGTCGTCCGACGCCTGCTGCAACAGGCTCGTCAACCCGGCGCCGATGAACACCGCAGGCACCCCGGCGAGGATGAAGAGCGCGACGTAGAAGCCGAGGGCGTGGGTCACGAAGACCAGGTTCCAGATGACGAGGGTGACGGCCGCGAACGACCCGACGCCGACCACGGCCAGTCGACGGACGTCGACCCGCGACGCCACGAACCCCAACGCGGCGCCGGCGACGATGGCGCCGATGGCCTGGACTCCGCGGAGGAGGCCGACGTCGGCGTCCGTCCCGCCGAGGGGGCCCCGTACGAAGAGGACGAACAGCACGACGAACAAGCCCTGGGGGATCGACGAGACGGCCATGACCACGAGGGGGCCCCGGAGTCGCCGATCTCGGAGCAGGGCCAGCAGCCCCCGGGATCGTGCACGCTCTTCTGCTCGGGGCCGCTCTCGCCCTTTCGCCCGATCCCCTACGAGCGTCGCCACGAGCACGGCCGACGCGATATAGCTCACCAGGTCGACGGCCACGACGAGTTCGAGGCCTCCTGTGACGAGGAGGACACCGCCGAGCGGCCCGCCGATCAGCCGGCCGAGGTCTTGGTTGACGGCGACGAGAGCGTTCGCCGAGACGATGCGATCTCGGCCGACGAGTGTCGGCAGAAGGGCGTTCTTCGCCGGTTCGAAGGCGGAGCTGAAGACGGCCTGGGCGATGATGACGCCGTAGATGACCGGCAGTTCGCCCGGGCCGTGCACGAAGAGCAGCGGCAGGAGCGAGAGGCCCTGCCCGACGTTGACGCCCACCATCAGGGTTCGGCGGTCGACCCGGTCGACGAGGCGCGCGACGAACGGGGCCAGGACGACCGCCGGGACGAGCTCGAGCAGGAAGGCCAGGGACGTGCCGAGCGCGGACCCGCTCAGCTTCAGCACGACGAGCGGCAGCGCGATGAACAGGAGCCAGTCGCCGCCGTCGGAGACGAGCCCCGCTACCCAGAGACGTCGGAACGCGGGGACCGCGAAGGCGGACGGAGGCCGGGTGCTCGTGCGGGACACGCTCGTCATCGCGGGCCCCAGGAGCGGGGGAACGCCATGGTCGACAGGTGCACGTGGCGGGCCTCGTCGGGGGCGTCGGAGCGGGTGGCGGAGATGTAGGGGCGGACGACGGTGTCGATCGCCTTCTGGATCTCGGTGAGCTCTTCGGGCGTGGCCAGGAGGCCGTAGGTGGCCTGGAAGTCGACCTCGCGCCACTCCGGCGGCAGGGTCTCTCGCACCCGGATGTGCTCGCGGGCGAGCTGGTGGTCGAGCTGGAGCGTCGCCGCGGCGAGAGTGTCGATGCCGTGTCGGGTCTCGGGGTCGGACTGGTCGAGGTCGAAGCCCGTGATCGTCGACCGCCATGGCTTGGTGCGCGCGTCGCCGTCGCCCTCGGCCCTCTCGACCAGACCGAACGCGCTCAGGATTCGCAGGTGGTAGCTGCAGTTGGAGGGGGTGTCGCCGACGGCCCGAGCGCACTCGGAGGCGGTCGCAGGCCCCGCGGACATGAGGTAGCCGAGGACGTCGAGCCGGACCGGATGCGACAGCGCGTCGAGAGCGCGCGGGTCGCTGAGAAGAGGGCGCTGCTCGATGAGGCGTGGTCGACGAGGGGGTTCGGCCGACATGAGGACTCCGATCTGAAAGGCTCTTTCAGACTTTAGTCGACGAGCCGTACGCTTGTCACGGCCGAATCCCCTGTCGTGGAGAAGATCATGAGCACCACCCCTGGCACCAGCCGCACCGGCACCGCCCCCACCGAGCCTCGCCCCACCGGCGTCCTGCCGCGTGTCGACCGGTTCTTCGAGATCTCGGGCCGCGGCTCGACCTACGCCCGGGAGATCCGCGGCGGCGTCGTTACCTTCGTCACGATGGCGTACATCGTCATCCTCAACCCGCTCATCCTCGGCGGTTTCTCGGGCAGTCAGGCAGCGAAGGACATCGCCGGCAACTGGCTGCAGAACGGTCAGGTCGCCGCCGTCACCGCCTTGACGGCCGGCGTCATGACGATCCTGTTCGGCCTCATCGCCCGGCTCCCGTTCGGCCTCGCCGCGGGGCTCGGCATCAACTCGTTCCTGGCCGTGAGCGTCGTGAAAGACGTCACCTGGCCCGAGGCCATGGGGCTCGTCGTGGTCGAGGGCCTCGTGATCGTCGTGCTCGCGGCCACGGGCCTCCGCTCCATGATCTTCCGGGCCGTGCCGCCCGCCCTCAAGACCGCGATCACGGTCGGCATCGGCCTCTTCATCGCCTTCATCGGCCTGGTCGACTCCGGCTTCGTGCGCTCCTCGGGTGCGGACTCGCCTCCCGTGCAGCTCGGCGACGCCGGCTCCATCGCCACGCTGCCGACCCTCGTCTTCGTCATCGGGCTCATCGTCATCGGAATCCTGATGGCACGGAAGGTCAAGGCCGCCCTCCTCATCGGCATCGTGGCGACCACGATCATCGCCATCGTGCTCGAGGCGATCTTCCACGTCGGGCCGTCCCTCGGAACGAACCCGGCGGGGTGGAACCTCAACGCTCCGGTGCTGCCCAGCGCCCTGGCGTCGCTGCCCGACCTCTCCCTCCTGGGGCACTTCTCCTTCGGCGCCTTCGGTCGGATCGGCGGCGTCGCGGCCACGATGCTGGTGTTCACGCTGGTCTTCACCAACTTCTTCGACGCGATGGGCACCATGACCGGCCTCGCCCGTCAGGCCGACGTCGCGGCCGAAGACGGCACCTTCCCCCGCCTCCGCCCGGCCCTCATCGTCGAGGGCATCGGCGCCGTGGCCGGCGGTGCGTCGTCGGGATCCTCGAACACGGTGTTCGTCGAATCGGCCGCGGGCATCGGCGAGGGTGCTCGCACCGGGCTGGCCTCCGTCGTCACCGGGGTGCTGTTCCTCCTGGCCATGTTCTTCACGCCCCTCACCGAGGTCGTCCCGCTCGAGGTCGCCGCGAGTGCCCTGGTCGTCGTCGGTGCCCTGATGGTCAGCCAGGTGGTGAACATCGACTGGACGGAGTTCTCCGTCGCCCTGCCCGTGTTCCTCACCATCATCGTCATGCCCCTGACCTACTCCATCTCGAACGGCATCGGGGCGGGCTTCATCTCGTGGGTGCTCATCCGCTCGCTCTCCGGAAAGGCCCGGGAGATCAGTCCTCTCCTCTGGGTCGTCGCAGCGGGTTTTCTCATCTACTTCGCACGGGGGCCGATTCAGGCCTGGCTAGGCTGAAACCATCGTCACGCTCATCTTCCTCGGCCTCGTCGGGGGCCTCATCACGGGCATCTCCCCGTGCATCCTGCCGGTCCTGCCGGTCATCTTCCTGTCGGGCGGCGCGCAGTCCGCTCGGCGTCGAGCGGCCGACGGCACGGTCTCCCCGGCCGACGAGAAACGCGTCGGGTGGCGACCGTTCCTCGTCGTGGCCGGCCTGGCCCTGAGCTTCAGCGTGTTCACGCTCTTCGGCACGCTGGTCCTGAGCGCTCTGCCCGTGCCGCAGGACATCATCCGGTGGATCGGGCTCGTCGCGCTCGTCCTGCTCGGCATCGGCATGATCGTGCCCGCTTTCCAACACGTGCTCGAGAAGCCGTTCGGCTGGATCCCGCAGCGCCAGGTCGGCACCGAGAAGGGCGGCTTCCTGCTCGGCCTCACGCTCGGTGCGGTCTACGTGCCCTGCGCCGGTCCCGTTCTCGCCGCGATCACCGTGGCGGGGGCGACCGGTCGAATCGGCATCGAGACCGTGCTCCTCACGGTGGCCTTCGCGGTGGGCACCGCGGCTCCTCTGCTCTTCTTCGCCCTCGCCGGCCGGGGCGTGGCCGAGCGGGTCAAAGCCTTCCGGGTTCGACAGCGCGCCATCCGCATCGGCGCCGGCGTCGTCGTCATCGGCCTCGCGGTCGCTCTGACGTTCAACGCCACCGACGCGATCCAGCGAGCGATCCCCGACTACACCGCGGCGCTCAACCACTCCCTCGAGGGCACGGGCTCCACGTCGGCCCTGAGCGGTACCGGGAGCGGGTCCGGCACCGCGAGCGGGTCCGGCTCCGGCACGTCCACGGGCGGCACCGGGACGCTCGCCGCCTGCCAGCAGGAGGCCGCCTTCACGACGCCGACGACGCTGCGCGACTGCGGTTCCGCCCCGGCGTTCACCGGCATCCAGCAGTGGTTCAACACGGCGGACGACCAGCCGGTCACCCTCGCATCGCTCAAGGGGAAGGTCGTCCTCGTCGACTTCTGGGCGTACTCCTGCATCAACTGCCAGCGCGCCATCCAGCACGTCGAGCAGTGGTACAAGACCTACTCGCCCGACGGATTCGTCGTGGTCGGGGTCCACACGCCCGAGTACGCGTTCGAGCACGTGCCCGCGAACATCCAGGCCGGAGCCGAGCGGCTGGGCGTCACCTACCCGGTCGCCGTCGACAACGACTACAAGACTTGGACCGCCTACAGCAACACCTCGTGGCCCTCCGACTACCTCGTCGATGCGACCGGCACCATCCGCCATGTCTCGCTGGGCGAGGGCGGTTACTCGACCTTCGAATCCATGATCCGCTCGCTCCTGACCACGGCCGATCCCACCGTGAGCCTGCCGCAGGCGACCGATGTCCCCGACACCACCCCGACCGACCGGGCGCAGACTCCCGAGACGTACCTCGGCTCCAAGCGCGCCAGCAACTACGCGGGGTCGCCGGCGCTCACGAACGGGGCAGGCACGTTCACCACGCCGAAGTCGTTCGACGCGTCGTCGTTCGCGCTCGGCGGTGCGTGGACGGTCGGCGACGAAGACCTCACCAGCGGCTCCGGTGCGTCCATCACGCTGAACTACACGGCGAGCAAGGTGTACCTCGACGTCGGCGGCACCGGAACGATGACGGCGACGGTGGGCGGCACGAGCACCACGTTCTCGGTGTCGGGAGCGCCCAACATCCAGACGGTGGTGTCGTCGCCCGGCGTCGGCACCGGGCAGGTCACGGTGACACTGTCGGCGGGGCTGCAGGTGTATTCGTTCACCTTCGGCTGAGCATCCCGCGTTCTTTCTGGCCCTTTTGTCTCGAATGCGGCGGGCAGGCAGGGCAGACAGGCCGGCAGGCGGGCAGCAAGCGCGGCGCGGCGGCCGGAACGAGCGGGGGAGACGGCGGGATGCGAGGGCGGGCCGCGGCTACAGCATCTCGAGCGGCGTCGCCCGGGTCGGCGCCGGGAACGCCTCATCGAGGAGATCGCGCTCGGCCTCGGTGAACGTGACGTCGCGGGCCGCGGCGTTCTGCTCGACGTGCGCGCGCGTCGAGGCCTTCACCACGACGAGCCCGTCGGGCAGCGCCTGAAGCACCCAGGCCAAGGCGAGTTGGGCCGGTGTGACTCCCTTGTCTTCGGCGATCTCGTCCAGGGTCGTGTCGTCGAGCAGCTCGCCGTGGTCGACGGGGGAGTAGGCCATCAGGGGGATGGACGAGGCGCGCTGGCGGGGCAGCAGGTCGAACTCCGGCCCTCGTCGTGCCAGGTTGAAGAGGACCTGGTTCGTCTGCAGGTTCGAGCCGCCGGAGAGGCCCTCGAGCTCGGCGAGGTCGGCCACGTCGAAGTTGCTGACGCCCCAGCCGAGGATCGACCCCTCCTGCACGAGCTCTTCCAGACCGGCGACGGTCTCCTGCAGCGGATACGCCCCTCGCCAATGCAGCAGGTACAGGTCGAGCCGGTCCGTTCCCAGCCGGTCGAGGCTCGCGTGGCAGGCCTCGATCGTGCCGGTGCGGCTGGCATTGCTCGGCAGTACCTTGCTGACCAGGAACACCTCGTCCCGTCGCCCGGAGATCGCCTCGCCGACCAACTGCTCGGCCAGACCGCCCCCGTACATCTCGGCGGTGTCGACGAGCGTGAGCCCCAGGTCGAGTCCGTGCCGGAGCGCGTCGATCTCCGACTCTCGGCGAGCGGGATCCTCGCCCATCAACCAGGTGCCCTGGCCCAGGCGGGGTGTCGTGGTGCCGTTCGGGAGTGTCACGGTAGTGGGCATGCCTCGGATGCTACTGGCGCCCGGTGTCTCCAGCCCGACCACCCTGCTTCTCCCCAGGCGGGGCGAGTCCCCGCCGAGACCGGCCATGAACGGGGGATGCACGACCCCCTGTCCGGCCGAACGGCGGGTCTGTGACACTGATCTCGTGAACGACCTCACGTTTCAGCTCCCCCCATCGTCTCCAGAACGATGAACACGAAGCAGCCATTCGAGAAGGTCGTCGCGTCGCACGCCACGACGGTGTTGCGCGTCTGCCGGGCAGTCCTCGACGTGAGCGAGGCCGACGACGCCTGGTCGGAGACGTTCCTGGCGGCCCTTCGCGCCTACCCCGACCTGCCGGCCGACGCCAACGTGCAGGCGTGGCTGGTGACCATCGCCCACCGCAAGTCGATCGACATCGTCCGCGCACGAAGTCGGGCGGCGATTCCTCTGGCCGACCTGCCCGACCGGGTGTCGACGCTCGGGGTCCCCGGGGCTGGTGATGGCGGCGATCTCATCGATGCCCTGGCCCGCCTCCCCGACAAGCAGAGACGGGCCGTCGCCTATCACCACCTCGGTGGTCTTCCCTATCTCGAAGTCGCCCAACTCCTCGGTGGCACCCCCGAGGCTGCGCGCCGAGCAGCCGCCGACGGCATCAAATCCCTGCGAACCTCCCTCGCCGACACGACCTCGAAAGGGGCGCTCTGATGGCACCCGACGACCTCTTCACCCTTCCCGCACCCTCGTCCGATCTTCTCGATCGTCTCCACCGCAGTCTCGAAGACGCAGCCGTCGCCGAGGGCATCCTCGATGTCGCCTACACGACGACCGACACGCCCGTGGGCTCTCTGCTCCTCGCGGCGACCGAGCGAGGCGTGGTCCGCATCGCCTACGACGTCGAAGACCATGAGCGCGTGCTCGAGTCGTTGTCGACTCGACTCAGCAGTCGAATCCTGAAGTCACCCCGTCGACTCGATGGCCTGCGGCGCGAGCTCGACGAATACTTCGCGGGTACCCGACGCGCGTTCGACCTCGACCTCGACCTCTCGCTGTCGAAGGGCTTCCGTCAGCTCGTCCAGCAGCACCTGCCCGACATCGCCTACGGCCACACCGAGAGCTACAAGCTGCTGGCCGAGTTCGTCGGCAACCCCAAAGCGGTCCGCGCGGTCGGCACGGCGTGCGCGACCAACCCTCTGCCGATTGTCGTCCCGTGCCACCGCGTCCTCCGAAGCGACGGCACGCTCGGCGGCTACGTGGGTGGGCTCGCGGCCAAGACCGCCCTGCTCGAGCTCGAGTCAGCGCATGCGTGAGGCATGGGCACCGAATGAGCGACAGCAACCCCGCGTAACGTCGCCCGCATGCCGCTGAGCTTTCGCCCCACCGCACTCGTGTTCGACGTCCTCGGAACGGTGGTGGACGAAGACGGCACGGTGATCCGCGCCAGCGCGGCACTTCTCGCCGGATCGACCGCCCGCACGCCCATCGCGACGAGCAGGGCCGAAGCCGAAGCATTCGCTCAGGAGTGGATGGCCCGCCACTCCGCCGACCTGCAGGCCGTCGTCGCGGGCGACCGCCCGTGGCTGAGCGGCGACGCCCTCCGCCGGGAGGCCCTCGAATCGACGCTGACGATGCATCCCGAGGTCCGCCCCACGCCCGAAGGGCTCGACGAGGCCGCGAACGTCGGCTACCGTCTCGACCCCTGGCCCGACTCGGTCGCGGCCATCAACAGGTTGGCCGACGTGTACACGGTGATCGCGCTGACCAACGGCGGCACCGAGCAGACCGAAGCCATGTCGGAGCGCGCCGGCATCAACTGGACCCACGTGCTCACCGGCGACGACGCCCGCCAGTTCAAGCCGCATCCCGCGATGTACCGGCTCCCCCTCGACGAATACCGCCTTGACCCCGAGGTCACGCTCTTCGTCGCGGCCCACCCGTGGGATCTCGACGCCGCAGCCGAGGCCGGCTACCGCACCGCACTCGTCCTGCGTCCCGAGGTCGAAGCACCCGCCGACGCCTACGACCTGCAGGTGGCCGATCTGGGGGCCCTCGCCGACGCCCTCCTCTGACCAGGCCCGCCCGCCCGGTCCCTCCACGAGGAGGTCCTCCTCTGCGCGCCGACTCCGGCCGTCAGCGCAAACGCGTGTCGCTTCGCGAGGAACTCCTGACTTCGTCTGAGGAGATCGCCCCGCAAAGTAACAACAACCGAGGAACTGGGCACCGCAGGTGCACCCAGCCGAGGAAGTCCTCCATCGAGTTCCTCGGCAAGCGACACCGGAGGCCGGCCCCACGACGACCGCCCACCCGTCGGCGGGGGCCCGCCCATCAGCATCCACCCGCTGATACCCCCTGAGGGTATCCTGGCAAACGGGGGATGCACGGGGTCGGGCCCGCCGTGCACGTGTAACGTCGATACCCCCGGAGGGTATTGGAGAGCATCATGCACGGCTACGTGGACCACAAAGACGACCTGCTGAAACGGCTGCGCCGGGCCGAAGGGCAGGTGCGGGGGATCCAGCGCATGGTCGAGGACGACACCTACTGCATCGACATCCTCACCCAGGTCTCGGCTGCGACGAAGGCCCTCGAGACCGTCGCCCTCGCCCTCCTCGACGACCACCTCAGCCACTGCGTCGCCGAGGCCACCGCGCAGGGCGGTCCCGTCGCCGAGGAGAAGATCCGCGAAGCCTCCGCCGCGATCGCCCGCCTCGTCCGCTCCTGACCGGGGCCGACCCAGCGCCCCGGCGCCTACCCAGCGACCAGGGGTCGACCCAGCTACGCCGGGCCGACCCAGATACCCGAGGCCGACCCAGCGACCGGGGCGCCGACCCAGCGACACACACATCGCCCGACTGACCGGGGGCCCACCGGCCTCCCCACCGTCTCACCGAAAGGCACGACCATGACCGACGACACCACCAGCATCAGCACCAGCACCAGCGCCACCACCACCCCCAGCACCACCCCCAGCACCACCGCCGCCACCCAGGACTTCCTCGTCGAGGGCATGACCTGCGCTCACTGCGTCGCGAGCGTCACCGAAGAAGTCTCCGAAATCCCCGGCGCCCTGGCCGTCGACGTCGACCTGCAGGTCGGGGGGCGTTCCCGGGTCGCCGTCACCAGCGACGGGCCGCTCGACGTCGAAGCCGTCCGCGAAGCCGTCACGGAAGCGGGCTACACGCTGGTCGAGGTCTGACGATGCAGCCCGACGCCGACGGTCTCACCCCGACCACGCCGATCGCCCCGACCACGCCGATCGCCCCGACCACGCCGATCGCCCCGACCACCCCGCTCGCGAGCATCACCCTCGAGATCGGCGGCATGACCTGCGCGTCCTGCGCCAATCGGATCGAGCGCAAGCTCAACAAACTCGACGGAGTGACCGCCGAGGTCAACTACGCGACCGAGAAGGCTCGGGTCCGCACCGCGTCCGTCGAGGCCGACCGGCTCATCGCCGCGGTCGAGGCCGCCGGGTACACGGCGAAGCTGCCCCCGCTCCCGGCCTCACCGGCGCCCCTTCCCGGCTCCGAGAACGCAGGCGCACAGGAACCAGGCGCACACGGGCCAGGCGCGCGCAAGGCAGGCGCGCACGACGCAGACCCCGCCACCCGCGACCTCCGCCACCGCCTCCTCGTCTCCGCCGCGCTCGCCCTGCCCGTCGTCGTGCTCTCGATGGTGCCGCTCTTCCAGTTCCCGAACTGGCAGTGGCTGGCCCTCAGCCTCGCAGCCCCCGTCGCCGTCTGGGGAGCCTGGCCCTTCCACCGCGCCGCCGCCCTCAACGCCCGCCACGGCGGCACGACGATGGACACCCTCGTCAGCGTCGGCATCATCGCTGCCTTCGGCTGGTCGCTCTACGCCCTGTTCGTCGGCGGCGCCGGCGAGACCGGCATGCACATGACGTTTCAATTCCTGGCCACGAGCGCCGGGGCGACGAACACTGGCACAGCGGGTGCCGGGGCGACGAGCGCCGCCAGCCACCCCGCCGCCGAGATCTACCTCGAGGTCGCCTCGGCCGTCACGGTGTTCCTGCTCGCAGGCCGGTACATCGAGGCGCGGGCGAAACGCGAGTCCGGCGCAGCACTGCGCGCTCTGCTCGAGCTGGGGGCCAAGGACGCGCGTGTCCTCCGAGCAGGCGTCGAGGCGAGCATCCCCGTCTCCGCCCTCGCCGTCGGCGACCGCATAGTCGTACGCCCCGGCGAGAAGATCGCCACCGACGGCCTGGTCGTCGAGGGGTCCAGCGCGGTCGACGCGAGTCTCCTGACAGGCGAATCGATCCCGGTCGAGGTCGGCCCCGGCGACCGGGTCGTCGGAGCCACCGTCAACGTCGGCGGACGGCTCGTTATCGAGGCAACGCGGGTCGGGTCCGAGACGGAACTCGCGCGCCTGGGCCGCCTCGTCGAAAACGCGCAGACCGGCAAGGCCGACGTCCAGCGCCTGGCCGACCGCGTCTCCGGCGTCTTCGTCCCGATCGTGTTCGGCCTGGCGGTCGTGGCCTTCGTCGGCTGGCTCGTCGTCGGCGGCAGCCTCGAGTCCGCGTTCACTGCGGGCGTCGCGACGCTCATCATCGCCTGCCCGTGCGCGCTCGGCCTCGCCACCCCGACGGCCCTGCTCGTCGGCACCGGTCGCGGCTCGCAGCTCGGCATCCTGATCGCCGGGCCGCAGGTGCTCGAGCGGACACGCGCCGTCGACACGATCGTCCTCGACAAGACCGGCACGCTCACCTCGGGGGCCATGGCGGTCGTCGCTGTGCACGTCGTCGCGCCGGGCGTCACGGAGCGGGGGATGCTCGAGCTCGCCGCCGCCGTCGAAAGCGGCTCCGAGCATCCCCTCGCCTCGGCCGTCGTCGCCCATGCCCAAGAGCTGGCCGGCGCCGCGCTGCTCGCAGCAGACCTGCCCGGCGCCGCCCTGCCCGCCGCCGCCCTCGTCGACTTCGCCAGCACCCCGGGCCAGGGGGTGACCGCGACGATCGACGGCCATACCGTCGTCGTCGGACGCCTCGACTGGCTCGCCACGGAGTGGTCGATCGAGGTGCCGGGGGATGCCCGGTCCCTCGCCGCCGCCCACGAAACCGCCGGCGCCACCGTCGTCGGGGTCGCCGCGGGCGGAGTCCTCCTCGGGCTCCTCGCCGTCGGCGACACTCTCAAGCCGAGCACTCCAGCGGCGATCCGTCGTTTTCGCGAGCTCGGCCTGACTCCCGTGCTGCTCACGGGCGACAACTCCGGGGCCGCCGCGCACGTCGCCGCCGAGGTGGGCATCGCCGGCGACGCCGTTCACGCGGGGCAGACGCCCGAAGGCAAGCTCGAGGTGATCCGATCGCTGCAAGCCGCGGGGCACGTCGTGGCGATGGTCGGCGACGGCGTGAACGACGCCGCGGCCCTTGCCGCCGCCGATCTCGGCATCGCGCTCGGCACGGGCACGGACGCCGCCATCGCCGCCAGCGACATCACGGTCGTCTCCGGCGACCTGCTGGTCGTCGTCGACGCGATCCGCCTGGCTCGCTCCACTCTCGGCACGATCAAGGGCAACCTCTTCTGGGCCTTCGCCTACAACGTCGCGGCGCTCCCGATCGCGATGCTCGGGCTGCTCGACCCGCTGCTCGCGGGAGCGGCGATGGCGTTCTCGTCGGTCTTCGTGGTGACGAACTCGCTGCGACTGCGGCGCTTCCGCCGGGCGTAGGTCTTGCGAGCGCACGGTGCGCGTGATCCAGTGCGCACACCGGCGCGGGCTACCGGCGCGCGACCGGCGCGCCACTGGCTCGAGACGGTGCGCCGCCCGCCGCTCAGCCCGCCGGCACCGCCAGCGCGAGCGGCGGAGTGGCCCGTGTGATGTCGCAGGAGTCGGCCGGTGCCGCCCGGGTCCAGGACGGCGTGAACGCCTGGGCCGCCACGGTCTGTCCGGCCGCGTCCAGCGCAGTGACGTCGATCTCCCTGGCATAGCCGCCGAGGTCGTAGCTCCAGATCGCCCCGGTCGCGTCGGTGAGCACGGGAATCGAACCCGACGCCGAGGTCGGAGTCGGGGACGCCGAAGGGGCATCCGGGGTGGGCGAAAGCGTCGGAGTCGCTGAGGGAGAGGGGGAGCATCCCGCGTCCGTGCAGATCCGGACCAGGGCGACCCGAGCCGTGGCTCCCGAGAGCTCGACCTGCACGGTGGCGATCCGCGCGACACCGGGGCAGCCGTTCGCCGTCTCCGGAGTCGTGGCGGCGAACACGACGATGAGCGCGATCAACCCCAGCGTGAGCAGCCCCGCCGCGACGGCGGCCACCCGGGTCGTGATGCTCCCCATGGCCCGATCTTCACACCGGCGGGCCGTCCGCGTCCAGCAGGACCGCGCTCAGGCCACGCGCCCCGCCGACCGCACCTGCGCACGGAACCGCCCGGGAGCAACCGCCCGCGCGCGACTGAACGCCCGATTGAACGCGTAGACCGAGGTGTAGCCGACGGAGGCGGCGATCGCCTCGAGTGGGTCGTCGCCGTCGCGGAGCCGGACCGCCGCGAGATCCATTCGCAGCCGGGTGAGATAGGCGCCCGGGCTCTCGCCGAGTCGGGCCGCGAATCGTCTCGCGAGGGTGGCTCGCGACACGGCGAGTTCGGCCGCGAGCAGCTCGGTGGTCCAGGGCCGCTCGGGCGAGGAGTGGAGCCGGGTCAGGGCGACGCTGAGCAGCGGATCGCCGAGGACGCCGAGGATGGTGCCCTCGGCCTCGGACGGCCGGGTCGCCAGCCAGGCCCGCAGGAGTTGCACGAGGAGGACGTCGACGAGGCTGTTCAGTACGACCTCGGTGCCGATCTGGGGCGAGGCCAGTTCGCGCGCGAGGAGGCGGACCGTGTCGCCCAGGCAGCTTCCGCCGTTGTCGCCTCGGATGTGGACGACCTCGGGGAGGAGCGCGAGGATCTGCGAGTCGACCAGGGGATCGTGGCGGTATCCGGCGCCGAGGATGTGGGTCTGGACGGCTCCCGTCCCGAAACGGAGCAGGCCGCCCGTCACGCGCGCGTGCTCGGCCGCTCCGGCGTCGCAGGAGGCCGCGGCGCTGCCGGCGTCACTGGTGAGGCTGTGCGGCGACCCGCTGGGAAGCAGGACGACGTCGCCCGGCATCATCAGGATCGGCTCGCGATCGGCCAGGCCGAGCCAGGCGGTGCCCGAGGTGACGGCGTAGAACGCCGAGCCGCGTACGTCCTCCCAGCGCACACCCCACGAGTCGGCGGCCTCGATCCGGGCGCCGAGGGTGCCGCTGACGCCGGACAGCGTGAGCACGTTCGAGAGGAGATCCATCCACGGAGTCTACCGATCGGCTCAGGTACCGCGAGGGAGTGAGCGGAACGGACACAGATGTGACTCTTTCGAGCATCGACACGTGCATCCCTCGATTTCTAGGCTCGAGGAGCGGGTCGGACGTCCGGTCCGCGGCTCGACCCTCGCACGACCGACTCAGAAAGACACCACCCATGAAGATCGAAGGATCCATCGCCCTCGTCACCGGCTCGAACCGCGGCATCGGCCGCCGGTTCGCCGAAGCGCTGCTCGCCCGCGGCGCGGCGAAGGTCTACGCCACGGCTCGCACCCCCGAGAAGATCGACATCCCCGGCGTCGAGACCCTGCAGCTCGACATCACCGACCCGGCCTCGGTCGAAGCCGCCGCTGCGGTCGCGACCGACGTCACGCTGCTGATCAACAACGCCGGCATCTCGACGCCGACCAACTTCCTCACCGGGAGCCTCGCCGACATCCGCCGCGAGATGGACACGCACTTCTACGGCACCCTCGACGTGGTCCGGGCCTTCGCGCCCATCCTCGGGGCGAACGGCGGTGGAGCGATCGTGAACGTCCTGTCGGCGCTGTCCTGGTTCTCGTACAACGGGTCGAACGCGTACGGCGCGGCCAAGTCGGCCGAGTGGAGCCTCACGAACGGCATCCGGCTCGAGCTCGAGTCGCAGGGCACCCTGGTCACGGGCCTGCACCTCGGCGCCGCCGACACCGACATCATGGCCGCCCACGAGTACGAGGGGGATCTCATCGATCCGGCCGAGGTCGCTCGTCTCGCCCTCGACGGGGTCGAGAACGACGCGTTCGAGGTCGTGGCCGACGACTGGAGCGCGATGGTCAAGGCGTCGCTGGCAGGGGAGCCGGGCGCGTTCTACCGGAGCATCGGGATGCTCGGGCAGGAGTCCGAGGCGGCTGCCACCCGCTGAGAACCGCGGCCCGGGCATCCCGCGATCAGGGCCCTGGACAGGCCGTGATCGCACGTCGTCCGTGCCCCCTCAATTGGGCTGATTTTTCGATTGTCAAGTAGTTCGTTCGTAGAGTAACTTTGCGGACAACCACCTTGATGATGAAACGAATGGGGGCGGTACGCGATGCAGGGTTACGTGCTCTTCAGAGATGCCGACGGTCAGGTCCACCGTCTGACCGAGAACGCGGCCTCGCGCGCTCGCCTGGTCCGGGAGCTGACCGAGTCGGTTCCCGCCCTGATGACGATCGTCGGGATCGTGCTCGGGCCGGAGGTCAATCGCGCCCTCCGCATCGTGCCCGAGTCGCCCCTCGTCGAGCGGCCCGTCATCGACCGGCCCCCCGTCGACCGGCCCCTCGCCGACCGGATGGCGGACGACGCACTGGGCGACGAGGTCCTGACCGGCTGATCACGGTTCGAGCAGCCGCCAGAGCAGGTGTTCGAGCATGTGCTGGTCGTCTTTCGGCAGCCGGTCGATCCACGGCCGAAGGGCCTCGGTGACCTCGCCGTAGACCCGGGTCGCCAGCTCCTGTCCGCTCGGGGTGAGCGCCACGTCGACGGCGCGTTTGTCGTCGGCGTTGGGCGCTCGTTCGACGAGGCCGCGCTGCTCGGCGCGGTCGACGAGCCCGGAGAGACTCGACTTCTCGAGCCCGAGCAGGTCGGCGAGCGTCGACATGCGGAGGCGTTCGCGGTCGCGCAGAATGCCGAAGACCCGCAGCTGCGTGAGCGAGAGATCGTTCTCAGCACCGATGCGGCTCAGCGATGCGGTGATCACGAAGGAGGTCTGGGCCAGTCCGTCGACCAGGTTGTCGGTGCTCATGGGATCAGTCTAGTTGTAATGGTTGGTGTTACGAACTACAGTGATTCGTATCACCAACCATTTACCTCGGGAGTCCTCATGCACGCCGCACTCGTCACCTCGTTCGATTCCGCCCCTCGCGACCAGGTCGTCGACGAGCCCGTCGCCGTCCGCGACACCGAGATGGTCGTCGACGTCCTTGCTGCGGGCCTGCACCCGCGGGTCCGGTCGCAGGCCGACGGCTCGCACTACACCAGCACCGACGAGCTGCCGTTGATCCCGGGCATCGACGGCGTCGGCCGGGGGAGCGACGGGCGGCTGCGCTACTTCCTGCTGCCCGACACGACGAGGGGATCGATGGCCGAGCGCGCCCTCATCGACACGAGGCGGAGCATCCCCCTCGCCGAAGGCACCGACCCGGTCGCGGTGGCCGCCGCGATGAACCCGGCCATGTCGTCGTGGGTGGCGCTCCGGCAGCGGATCTCGTTCGAGGCCGGTCAGAGCGTGCTGATCCTCGGCGCGACCGGCAGCGCCGGGCGCATGGCGATCGGTGTGGCGAGGATGCTCGGGGCGAGTCGCATCGTGGCCGCCGGTCGCGACGCGGCACGGCTCGCCGAGCTTCCCGCGCTGGGGGCCACCGAAACGGTCTCCCTCGCCGGCCCGGCCGCCGAGGTCGGGGCTCGGCTCGCTGCCGCGGCGGCCGACGTCGACGTCGTGCTCGACGTGTTCTGGGGCGAGCCCACGGCGGCCGCGATGGCCGCGATCGTCTCGGGCCGCACCGACCCCGGCCGGCCGCTCGCCTGGATCGAGATCGGGTCGCTCGCCGGGCCGACCGCGAGCATCCCCTCAGCCGCTTTGCGCGCAGCGCGCCTGCAGATCGTCGGCAGCGGTCAGGGCTCGGTGACGGCCCGCGAGATCCTGGCCGAGCTGCCGGCGCTCGCCGAGGCGATCACCGCGGGAGAGTTCGACGTGACGACCCGCACCGTGCCGCTGGCCGACGTGGAGCAGGCGTGGCTGGCGGCCGGGGATTCGTCGCGTGTCGTCATCGTCCCCTGACGTGAGCGCTCTCACTGGGTGAGACGGGCGCAAGCGAACCGGTCGGTTCGGCTGCTTCACTCCGGGAGTGCTCGCGAACGACGCGGGCCGGATCGAGGAGGATCCCATGAGTGATCAGAAGACCCAGAAGACCGTCGTCGTCACCGGAGCCGCGCGCGGCATCGGCGAGGGCATCGCCCAGCGTCTGGGAAAGGACGGCCACCACGTCGTCGTCGCCGATCTCGGCATCCAGGAGGAGGCTCTCCACGAGACGGTGAAGTCCATCACCGACGCCGGCGGCACGGCCACGGCGGTCATCGCCGACGTGACCGACCCCGACTCCGTCACCAACCTCGTGCAGACCGCCGCCAAGGTCGGCGACGGGCTGGACGCCTTCGTCGCCAACGCGGGGATCGCCCAGGTCGAGGCCCTGCTCGACTACAAGCTGGAGGACTTCAACAAGATCCTCAACGTGAACGTCGGCGGGCTCTTCCTGTCGTACCAGGCGGCGGCGAAACAGTTCATCGCGCAGGGCACGAAGGGCAAGATCATCGGCGCCGCGTCGATCGTGGCGTTCCGCCCGTTCGCCTACCTCGGCCCGTATTCGGCCACGAAGTGGGCGGTCCGCGGCCTGACGCAGGCCGCGGCGATGGAGTGGGCCGAATACGGCATCACCGTCAACGCCTACGGCCCCGGCATCGTCGGCACCGCGATGTGGGATCTCATCGACGAGAAGCTCGCGGCGCGCAACGGTCAGCAGAAGGGCGAGGCGCTCGCGGAGAACGCCAAGAGCATCCTCCTCGGGCGCGTGTCGGTGCCGAACGACGTGGCCCAGCTCGTCTCGTTCCTGGCGTCGCCCGACTCCGACTACATCACGGGGCAGACGATCCTCGTCGACGGCGGGATCCAGTTCTCCTGACCCGGCGGTGAGCGGACGGGGTCAGCGGGTGACGAGGGTCCCGTCCGCACCGACGACCCGGACGTCGACTCCGACACCGGCGAATTCGGCGACGACGTCGTCTCCGGCCGTCGCGTCGGTCACGAGCATCCAGCCGGCCGGCAACGAGGCTCGGGCGTGGAACAGCTCCCGCCCGAGCTTCGTGGCGTCGGCCAGCACGTAGACCGCCGCCGCCTGCCGGCACATCAGCTCTTTCAGTCGCGTCTGCTGCAGATCGGCCTCACAGATCTCGCCCGAGCCGCGCGTCGTGACGCCGTCGGCGCCGAGGAACACGCTGTCGAACGTCATCCGTTCGAGAGCCGCCTCGGTGAGGGGGCCGACGAAGCCGCTGGAGGCCTGACGGAGGGTGCCGCCGAGGCACTCGACGTGGAGCTGGTCGCTCTCGGCGAGCTCTTCGACGACGGCGATCGAGGTCGTGGCGACGGTGAGCGAGATGCCGCTGCGGATCTCGCGAGCGAGGGCGGCCACCGACGAACCGGCGTCCAGCAGCACGGTCTCGCCGTCCGCGATGAGTGTGCGCGCGTAGTGGGCCATGGCGGCCTTCGCCTCGGAGTGCTCCAGGTTCCGCTGCCGGAACGACGACTCGCCCGCCTGGGCGCCGATCGCCATGGCGCCGCCGTATGTACGGGCGATCTTGCCGTCGGCCGTGAGGATCGCGAGGTCGCGTCGGATGGTGGAGGCCGTGACCTCGAAGCGCGCCGAGAGCTCGTCGACACTCGTCAGGCCCGAGGTGTGGGCCAGCTCGACGATGTCGAGGCGCCGGGCCGACGCGCTCGAGATCATGCGGCGACCGGGCTCGGCGACATCTCGACGGCCTGACGCAGCGCCTCGATCATGCTGCCGACGGCGACGACGCCCTTCCCGGCGATGTCGAACGCGGTGCCGTGGTCGACCGAAGTGCGGATGACGGGCAGCCCGACGGTGATGTTGACGCCGGCTTCGATCCCGAGGACCTTGACGGGGCCGTGCCCCTGGTCGTGATACATGGCCACGATGAGATCGTAGTCACCCCGACCGCCGAGGAAGAAGGCGGTGTCGGCGGGCAGCGGGCCGGCCACGCGCATCCCCTCGGCCTGGAGGATCTCGATCGCGGGCGTGATCTTCTCGGCCTCCTCGCCGTACCCGAACAGGCCGTTCTCGCCGGCGTGCGGGTTGATCGCGCAGACACCGATGATCGGGTCCTCGACGCCCGCGCGTCGGAGGGCCTCCCACCCGCGGCGGACCGTGCGCTCGACGAGGCCCGGCTCGATCTTGGCGATCGCGTCGATCAGGCCGATGTGGGTCGTGACGTGAATCACCTTGATCTTCGGGGTGGACAGCATCATCGACACCTCGCCGACGCCCATGAAGTGCGCCAGCAGTTCGGTGTGGCCCGGGAACACGTGTCCGGCCTCGTGCAGCGCCGCCTTGTTCAGCGGAGCCGTGCAGATGCCCTGAACCTTCCCGGCCATGCCGAGTTCGCAGGCGATGCGGATGTAGTGGAACGCGGCGTTGCCGGCCTCGGCCGAGACCTTTCCCCAGGGCAGATCGGGCGAGAGCAGATGCGGGTCGATCACGTTGATGCGACCGGGCGTGAACACCGCCTCCTCGACCTCGTCGATCTCGACCACGTCGGCCTCGACGCCCAGCGCGGCCGCTCCGAGGCGGAGCCGGTAGGCGTCCCCGATCACGATCGGGCGGGCGTCGCGGTAGGCGGCCTCGTCGAGAAGTGCTCCGACGGTCACCTCCGGGCCGACTCCGGCGCCGTCGCCCATCGTGACGGCGATGAACGGCCGGGTGTCGAACGCGGTATCGGCCGACGTGTCGGACGACGCGGTGTCGACCGACGCGGTGTCGACCGACGCGGTGTCGACCGACGCGGTGTCGACCGACGTCTGGGCGGCGGGCTGGGCGGGGGTGTCGAGAGTGTCCACGGGATCTCCTGAGGGGTGGGGGAGCGACGGATGCGAGGCGCGCGGTTCGCGCAGGGCGGTGAGGGCGTCGCGCAGGGCGACGAGAACGGCGGGGCTGCCGAAGCTGCCGGGCTTGGTGGCGACGAGACGGCCGTCGGGGGTGGTCGACACGACGGCGCCGTGTTCCACCTGGCCGAGGGGTCGGAGCGTGTCGACGCCGAGGAGGTCGAGGACGCAGCGCGCCGTCTCGCCCCCGGTCAGGACGAGATCGAGCGGGGGATGCCCGGCGACCGTCTCGGCGACGATCCGAGCCAGGCGGTGCACGGAGACGTGGGCATCCACCCGCTCGTCGCTCACCAGGGCCAGGGCGACCCCGAGTCGGCCATCACGGTCGGGGGCGCAGGTGCTTTCCAGTGCGGCCGACAGATCGGCGAGCACGTCGTCGTCGGTCGTGTCGGCTCGGCCGGGGTCGAAGGTGACGACGGGCGTGCCGGAGGCGCGGAGCGCGTCGAGCTGGGCGGCCACCCGGTGGGAACCGGAGCCCACCACGATCAGGGCGGGGCGGGGACCGGAGTCGGTGAGGTCGGAGGGAGTGATGGCGGCGGAGGCCGGCCGAGGGGCCGGTGCGACGTGGGCGGCGACCGCGGCGGCGAGCGCCGCGCTGCCGACGAGGGCGATCCGTCCACCAGCGGCAGGAGATCCTTCGGCAGTCCCTGTCGAGGTGCCTGCAGCGATAGGAAGGACGAGGCCGATGGTGGCCGCGGCGACGAGGGCGAGGTCGGCGTCGGTCTCGCCGTCGGCCACGATGACGTCGGACTCGACGAGCGCCTTCGCCAGGGCAGCCGACAGCTGGGAGGACCGGAGGGTGGGGAGCGGGAGATGGCCGGCGTCGCGGATGCCGAGGGCTTCGCTTACCGTGGCGGGTGCGGGCCGCGCCTCGAGGTGCCAGTGGGGGGAGTCGGCCAGGGGTGCGCAGTCGGCGGTGGGCCGGCCGTGGACGACGGTGCGGCCGAGGGCCGGGAGGGCTCCGGCGACCACGAGGCGGTAGCCGGCGCGCCTCAGGGCGTCGATCTCGGTCGGGAGGTTGCCGCGCCACAGGGAGTCGATCTTCTTGACGAGGAGGCGGTCGCCGGTCAGGGCGTGGATCGCTCGGTGGACGGCGTCGAACGCCTGCTGCGGCGGGACGGCCCGGGAGTCCGTGTCGATGACGCGGACGGTCTCGCCGGGCACGTCGACAGGGGAGTGGTTCGTACGGTCGTCGTCACCGTTCGCAAGCCGCACGACGACGGCGTGGCCGTGCAGTCGGAACTGCTCGGCGGCCTCGGCGGCGCCGGAGAGGTCGTCTGCGATGACGGTGATCATGCGGCCATCCTGACACGACTGCGCGTTTCGCGCCAGAGCCATTGCGCGAAACACGCAGCCGTGCCACAGTGGTCGACGGACCCGACGCCGGGCCCCCGACTCACCACTCGAGAGGTCAACGATGACCGTTCCCTTCGCCGATCGTCAGCTGTCGCGCCGCGACCTGCTGCGCTGGGGCGCTGCCGCAGGCGCTTTCGTCAGCGTCGCCACGCTCGCCACCGCCTGCGCCGGCCCCACCGGGCTCCCCGGCCCCGGCACCCTCACCCTCGCGCTGAACCGCTCGCTGGTCAGCCTCGACAACAAGCTGAACCAGTTCGACGCCGCAGTCACCGTGCAGCGCGCGGTGCGTCAGGCCCTGACCGAGATCGGGCCGAACATCACTCCGCGACTTGTCCTCGCCGACCGGTTCGAGCTGACCGCCCCGACGGAGTGGACCGTGCACCTCCGCGAGGGCATCCGGTACTCCGACGGGACCCCGGTCACCGTCGAGGACGTCTCCACGGCGCTCCGCATGTACTCGCAGGTGCAGGGCGGCTTCGTGTCGAGCTTCTTCCCGGAGTTCCCCACCGTCCGCAAGATCGACGACCGCACCTTCACCCTCGACACGCAGAAGCCGCTTCCGGTGCTGGACGCGTTGATGGCCAACATCCTGATCACGCCCGCCGCCGCGAACAAACCCGCCGAACTCCAGACGGGCGTCGGCAGCGGCCCCTACGTGGTCACGAAGTTCAACCGCGGAGCCGGCACCTACAGCCTCCGACGCAACGAGAACTACTGGGGCACGCCCGCCGGGGTCGAACGCGTCGAGGTCCAGTTCCTCTCCGAGGAGTCGAGTCGCGTCATCGCCCTCCGCAGCGGGCAGGTCGATGTGATCGACAGCATCACCCCCGACTCGGCGACCCAGTTGAGCGGGCTCCCCGGCATCACCATCGACCACGCCTCGGCGCTGCGGATGAACCAGATCTTCTTCAACTTCCGCCAGCCGGCCGGTCACCCCCTCGCCGACCCGCGCGTCCGACAGGCCCTGACGATGGCGGTCGACGGTGACTCGCTCGTGCACGACGTCCTCGTGAACAGCGTCGTGCAGGCCGACAGCGTCGTCCCGCCGAGCATGAAGGGCTACGTCAAGACGGGCGAGTACGTCTACGACCCCGACCAGGCGCGCTCGCAGCTCAAGGCCCTGGGCGCCGAGAACCTGACGATGCGCATCATCTGGGAGACGGGCGAGTTCGCCGGCGACGCCTCGATCATGGAGGCGCTCGCCGAGATGTTCGGCAAGGTCGGCGTCAAGACGACGCTGCTGCAGTTCGAGCCCGGTGGCGACATCGCGACATGGCGCCAGGGCAAGGGCGGCGAGTGGGATCTCCTCGGCAACGGCTTCGGCGGACCCACCGGCCAGGCGATCAACATGCTCCAGGGCATGTACGCCGGCACCGCCGAGAAGGAGAGCACTCGCGACACCTACCAGGGCTACGTGCAGCCCGCCGTGGCCGCTCTCATCGCCCAGGCCTCCAGCGAACCCGATCCGGTCGCCCGCCAGGCGTACCTGACCCAGGCCCAGCAGGCGGCGTGGAACACCTGGCCCTGCGCCTGGCAGTTCGTGCCGAAGTCGATCCTCGCCCGCCGCACCCGGGTCGAAGGCCTCCGGCTCGACGACTCGAACTCCTATCCCCTCGCCGCCGTCCACCTGGAGAGCTGACTCATGGTCTACGTGCTGAAGCGCCTCGGACAGGGTCTCCTGACCGTGTTCCTCACCGTCTCGGTGGTCTTCATCCTCATCCGTCTCGCGCCCGGCGACCCCGCCGTCGCCTATGCCGGTCCGCTCGCCACCAGCGCCGAGCTGGCCAAGGTCCGAACCCAGTTCGGCCTCGATCAGCCGGTGCTCGTGCAGTACGGCACATTCCTCAAGGAGCTCGTCACGGGCAACCTGGGCACGTCGTACTCGTTCCAGGCCCCGGCGCTCCAGGTGGTGCTCGAGCGGCTCCCGTTCACGCTGACCCTCGCCTTCGCCTCGATCCTCCTCGCCGCGCTCGTCTCGATCCCGCTGGGCGTCTGGATGGCCCGTCGCACCGACACGAAGAAGGAACTCGGCGTCAACGTCGTGTCGATCGCCGGTCAGTCGATGCCCGACTTCTGGATCGGCATCCTTCTGCTCAGCCTCTTCGCGATCGTCTTCCCGATCCTGCCCGCCTCCGGGTTCGCCACCTGGGCGGGCCTGATCCTGCCGACCGTCACCATCGCCATCCTTCAAGTGGCTCTGATCTCGCGTCTCGTCCGACGGGAGATGGCCACGAACTTCGCGTCGCCCTACCTGACGATCGCCCGCTCGCGGGGCGTCTCCGAGCGGACCCTGACCTGGAAGTACGCGATGGGCAACTCCGCCATCCCGGTGTTCACGGCGCTCGGCACCCGGTTCGCCGCGATGTTGAACGGCGTCGTCGTGGTCGAGGTCGTGTTCGGCTGGCCCGGCGTCGGCTCGCTCATCGTCCGGGCCCTCTCCACCCGCGACTACCCGCTCATCCAGGCCACCGTGCTGGTGACCGCCGTCCTCGCCGTCGCCGTCCAGCTCCTCGTCGACCTGGCGTACCCCCTGCTGGATCCCCGCGTGCGACTCGGAAAGGCGAACGCATCATGACCACTCCCGGAGTCACCCTCACGCCCGGCCCGTCCGGTCCGGTCACGCCGTCCGCCCGGGCGAGCGCCCTCGACCGCAAGCGCGTCAAGTACTCGGAGGCCGCGAGGCGTCGGTCGGCCTCACGTCTCAAGCTCTGGATCGGGGCCGTCTGCGCCCTCGTCGTCATCGTGCCGATCGTCATCGCGCAGCTCCTACCGCTCGCCGACCCGAACGCCCAGGACCTCGGCGACCGCCTCGGCGCACCCCTCGTCGCCGGCCACCTGTTCGGCACGGATCAGCTCGGCCGCGACCTGCTCTCCCGCGTGCTCCACGGCGGGCAGGTGTCGCTGGCCATCGGCGTGCTCGCGGTGGTCGTGTCGGGCCTGATCGGAGTGGTCCTCGGCTCCATCGCGGGGTTCTACGGACGCTGGGCGGACGTGATCATCTCCCGCCTGCTCGAGGCGCAACTGTCGCTGCCGCTGCTGATGATGCTGCTCCTCGTCGTCGCCCTGTTCGGCCCGAGCATCCCCGTCATCACCTTCGTGATCGCCATCGCCCAGTGGCCCGAGGTGGCCCGCCTCACCCGATCGCTGGTGCTCGTCGAACGCGAGAAGCCCTACGTGGCCGCCGCCCGCACCCTGGGGCTGCACCGGATGCTGATCCTGCTGCGTCACGTCGTGCCGAACGTCTTCAAGCAGGCGAGCCTCGTGATCCTTCTCCTGCTCGCGCAGGCCGTGCTCCTCGAGAGCGCGCTCAGCTTCCTCGGCGCCGGACCGCAGCGGCCCTTCGCCACCTGGGGAAGCATCATCTCCGACGGCCAGGACTACATCACCACCGCCTGGTGGATGGTGACCGTGCCCGGCCTGTTCATCGTGCTGCTCGTCGTCGGAGTGAACCTCCTCGGGGACGGCCTCCGTGACCGCCCCCGCCGGACCAAGGGCCTCGTCGCCCTCCTGAAGGGAACGAAACGATGACCGACACCGAACGCCTCCTCGACGTCCGCGACCTCATGATCGAGCTGATCACCACCAACGGCATCGTCCGAGCGGTCGACGGGGTGACCTTCCACATCGACCGCGGCGAGACCGTCACGATCATCGGAGAGTCCGGCTCCGGCAAGTCGACGACCGCCATGGGCGTCCTCCAGCTCCTGCCCGACGACCTGGCAGTGCTGTCCGGCCACGTCGAGATCACCGGCATCGACATGCTGGCCGACCGGAAGGCGATCCGGAAGGTCCGCGGCCGCACGATCGCGCTGATCCCGCAGGACCCGATGACGGCCCTCAGCCCCGTCCACTCCATCGGCGGGCAGCTCTCGGAGGCGATCCGCATCGCGGGCGCCGCCTCCGGCCGCACCGCGGTCGAGGCCCGGGCCGTCCGCCTCCTCGAACAGGTGCACATCCCCGAGCCCGAAGCGGTCCTGGCCAAGTTCCCCCACCAGCTCTCCGGCGGGATGCTCCAGCGCGTCCTCATCGCAGCCGCCCTCGCCTGCGAGCCGCAGCTGATCGTCGCGGACGAGCCCACGAGCGCCCTCGACGTCACCGTGCAGGCGGGCATCCTCGACCTCCTCCTCGAACTCCAGGAGCAACGGGGGATCGGAATCCTGATGATCACCCACGACCTGGGCGTCGCGCGACTCGTCTCCGACCGCATCCACGTCATGAAGAACGGCGTGTTCGTCGAGTCCGGCGACGTCCGCCAGATCGTCGAGCATCCCGCCGAGCAGTACACCGCCGACCTCCTGGCCGCCGTGCCCACGCTCGGCGACTGGGACGAGACCATCGCCCATGCCGTCGACACCCTGCCCGCTCCGCGCGACCACGCCGACGCTCGCGCCGGTGCCTCTGCCGGAAGCCACACCGATTCGAAGGAGCCCGAACGTGCCTGACACACCGACCGGCGTCATGCTCTCCGTCCAGAACCTCTCCGTCGACTACGCCGTCAAGGGCGGCACCACCCGCGCCGTCTCCGACGTCTCGTTCGACGTGCCCCGGGGAGGCACCCTCGCCATCGTCGGCGAATCCGGGTGCGGCAAGTCGACCATCGCGAAGGCGATCATGCGTCTGCTCGAACCGGCCGAGGGGCGGATCCTCCTCGACGGAACCGACATCGCGCACCTGTCGGAGCGCAGGCTCCGGCCGCTGCGTCACTCCTTCCAGATGGTCTTCCAAGACCCCTACGGCTCGCTCGACCCCCACCTGACCGCCCGCGACATCGTCGCCGAGCCTCTCAAGAAGAAGGGCATGCGCTCCGCCGCCGAACGAGCGACCGAGGCGGCCCGCCTCATCGACCGCGTGGGCCTGCCCTCCACAGCCCTCGAGCGCCGCCCGAACGAGTTCTCGGGCGGCCAGCGGCAACGCATCGGCATCGCCCGCGCCCTCGCCTCGAAACCCGAACTCCTCATCTGCGACGAGGCCACCAGCGCCCTGGACGTCTCGGTGCAGGCCCAGGTCCTGGCCCTCCTGCGCGAGTTGCAGCAGGACGAAGGCCTCACCTACCTCGTCATCTCCCACAACCTCGGCGTCGTGCAGGAGATCAGCGACTCCGTCGTCGTCATGCGTCGCGGCGCGGTCGTCGAACAGGGCGAGACCGCCGACGTGCTCACCGCCCCCACCGAGGACTACACCCGCCGCCTCCGTCGCGCGGCGCTCGACCCGTCCACCATGAGCGGTCTCAAGCCGCGCCACCTCGTCTCCTCCCTCGCCCTCGGAAAGGCCTCATGACCCCGCGACTCGTCCTCGGCACCATGACCTTCGCCGACACCGTCGACGAGACCACGGCCCGGGGGATGCTCGACACGGCCCTCGACCACGGCGTCACCGAGATCGACACGGCCAACGCCTACGTCGGCGGCGCCACCGAGGAGATGCTCGGCCGTCTCCTCGACGGACGCCGCGACCGCGTCACGCTCGCCTCCAAGGCGGGCATGCCGCACCCCGACGCCGGACCGGACGGACCCCTCTCGGCCACCGCCCTCCGCGCCAGTCTCGAGGGCAGCCTCCGCCGCCTCGGCACCGACCACCTCGACCTCTACTACCTGCACCAGCCCGACCGGAGGACGCCCCTCGAGGAGACCCTCGGCACCATCGCGGAGTTCGTCGCCGAGGGCAAGGTCCGGGAGCTCGGCGTCTCCAACTACGCCGCCTGGCAGATCGCCGACGTCGAGCGCGTCGCCGCCGCGGTCGGAGCCCCGAAACCGGTCGTCGCCCAGCAGCTCTACAACCTCGTCGCCCGCCGCGTCGAAGAGGAGTACGTCGAGTTCGCCGCCGTCCACCACCTCGACACCATGGTCTACAACCCTCTCGGCGGCGGCCTCCTCACCGGGCGCCACCACTTCGACGCCCCACCGGCGGACGGCCGCTTCGGCGACTCCAAGCTCGCGGCCATGTACACGCAGCGCTACTGGAACGAGCAGCTCTTCACCGCCCTCGAGGCGATGGGCGCGCTCGCCGCGGAGGCCGGCCTGTCGCTGGTCGAGGTCGCCTTCCGCTGGGTCGCGTACCGACCGGGCGTCGCCGCCGTGCTGCTCGGGGGCTCGCGCGAGTCGCAGGTCTCGGGCAACATCGAGACCGTGCGGAAGGGGCCCCTGCCCGCCGACCTCGTCGCGCGGCTCGACGCCGTCGGCGAAGGCCTGCGCGGCCCGAGCCCGGCCTACAACCGCTGACCGCGCATCCCCCGTCTCTCTCTTCACCCACCGAACCGGAAGCAGGACCCATGACCTCCGCCGTCGCCACCGAATTCGCCCGAGCGATCCGAGCCCGCGAGCGACTCGTCGGCTACTGGATCACCCTCGACTCCCCGCCGTCGACGGAACGCATCGCCCGGCTGGGCTACGACTACGTGGCGTTGGATGCCCAGCACGGCCTCTTCGGCTACTCCGGCATGATGCACGGCCTGCTCGCCATCGACGCCGGCGCCACCTCGGCGGGACTGGTGCGGGTCGAGGCCAACGACATCACCCCGATCGGCAAGGCGTTGGACGCGGGCGCCGTCGGGATCATCGTGCCGCTGGTCGACACGGCCGAGGACGCCGCGTCGGCGGTCCGCAGCGCGAAGTACCCGCCTCGAGGGGGTCGCTCGTACGGCCCGATGCGGTCATCGTTGCGCGTCGGGCCGATCCCCGGCGACTCGAACGACACCACGCTCGTGTTCGCCATGATCGAGACGCCCCAGGGACTGGCGAACGTCGAGGCGATCGCCGCGACTCCCGGGCTCGACGGGCTGTACGTCGGGCCGAGCGACCTGGCGATCGCCGTCGGAGCGGCCTATCCGGGCGATCCGTCGGTCGACGACGAATTCGAGGAGGCCTTGGTGCGCGTCGCCGCTGCTGCGGAGGCCGCCGGGATCGCGGCCGGCATCCACACTCCGCACGGCGACGTCGCCGCCCGCCGCCTCGGCGAGGGCTACACGTTCGCCACCGTCGCCGGCGACCTCAACCACCTGGAGATCGCGGCGCGCGAGCACCTCGAGCGCGCCCGCGGTTGAGCGGACGCGCCCTGTGCTACTCGTCCTGCTCTCCCGGATCGCGCTCAGTTCGTCGCCCGGCCGCCCGCTTCTTCAGCGCAGCGATACCGGCAGCCATTGAGCACGACCCTGCAATGAGTACGACGATGCCGAGTGCGTGACTCCGGCCGCTGAAAGCGGCGAAGCCGAGCCAATAGAGCACGAGTGCAACGGGGAGCCAGAGCGGGCTGCGGCGGGCTCGGAACGCCCGGATCAGCGCGGAGCGGAGGTTCGACATTCGATCACACTTCCGCCGCGGACGTCGTACCAGTAGAGCTGTCGATTATTGGAACAGACGCCGTGCTTGTGGACGCAGGAGACGCCGACGCTGACGACGGCCCCGGCCAGGGCGCACGCTACTGCCCCGACCCCCGGTATGGCACAGATGGCCGCCGTCAATGCTCCCGCGATCACGACGTTGGAGAGTGTGTTCTGATCGAACTGATTGAACGAGAACCAGTACCCGCTCGAGGTTCGCCCTACTCCGAGTCTTGCGTGGGGGTCGACTGGTGCTGGAGTCACTTCTTCAGGGTCCGTCAGGGTGAGGAGAACTCCCTGGGGGAGATGAAAGGTCGCGCGCCTCGACCCATCCACGTCCGAGTACTCACGCTGAAGTCCTGTGGCGTCGAACTCCCGGAACGCTTCCTCCAGCTGGTCGGGAGTGAAGGTTGGAGCGTTCGGAATCACCGAGCTCTGATCCGGCCTAGGGGCGGAGTGGGCCGAACTTGCAGTCGCGGGTGTCAGGCTCAGTGTCGCTGCGCCGCAAGCCAGGGCCGCGGCAAAAGACATGCTTTTCAGAATCGTCATCGTTTCCTCTCTCTGCGCACGGTGCGCGTGGTGTGGAAGCATCATGACAGAAATTAAACTTTCATGTTTGTATTTCAGTTCCTGCGGATTCTCGCAGAGTGAGACGGGCGCCCTGCCACCACGGCCCGCCCCAGGCCACACTTGAGCCATGCGAATCGATGAAGCTTCGGCAGTGTTCAGCGTCCTCAAAGAGCCCCTCGGCCCCCGCCCGGCACCGGCGCCGCGAGACGGCGGGGTGGCCACGGTCGAGAAGACCCTCGCCATCCTCGAGGCGGTCGCCGAGCGCGGAGGAGCCACGGCTCGCGAGGTCTCGGAGGCCCTCGGCTTCCCCCTCCCGACCGTGTACCGCCTGCTCCAGGCGCTGGTCCAGAGCGACTACCTCGTCCACCTCACGGGGCAGCACCGCTTCGAGCTCGGCTACAAGCTCGACCGCCTCGGTGTCAGCCTGCACCGCCAGATCGGCATTCCGACCACGGTCCGCCAGGAGGTCGCCAACCTCCACCGCCTGACCCAGACGGCCGCCTACTTCGCCGTGTACCGCGGGGCCGACGTGGTCGTCGCCTACGTGGTCGACTCGCCCGCGCATCCCCGGCTCACGCCCTTGAATTTCGGGTTCCACGAGGCGACGCACGCGACGGCGTTCGGCAAGATCATGCTCTCGGGCATGTCGAGCGAACAGCGCGACCAGTACCTCGACGTGCACGGCATGGGGCGGCTGACCGACACGACGAAGACCGACCGGTCCCTGCTGTACGACGAGCTCGCCCACGTGGCGTCGAGCGGGGTGGCCTGGGAGATCGAGGAGTTCGTGCCCGGCATGACCTGTGCCGCCACCGCGGTGCGCAACGCCGCGGGCATGATCGTCGGCTCGGTCGCGATCAGCGCGCCGTCGGCGGAATTGTCCGAACGGCGGCGGCACGAGGTGGAGAGGCACCTGCGCGACTCCTCCAACGTCGTCAGCCGCTACTACCGCTCGGGTGCGCTGCGGCGGGCCAGCACCGCCACGCTGTAGGTCGCGGCGGGGCCGGTGGGTCGCTCGCACTGAAGTCTCGCGCACGGGCGCCCCGCAGCGGCGCGCACCGCACACGCGCGCCCCGCGCACCTCGGTGCCGCGCACCCGCACCCCGGTCCCGCGGAGCCGCACCCTCCGCACTTGTTTCGACCCCTTGTCCTGCGGGGTGCCGTGCGGTTCCCGGGGTGCTCTTCCCTCTCGCCGGGCACCTGCACCCCGTCCCGCGCACCCGCACCCTGCGCGGCGGAAACGCGCGCACCCGCACCGCGCGCACCTTGGTTCCGCGCACCTGCACCCCGGTCCCGCGGAGCCGCACCCTCCGGACCTGTTTCGACCCCTTGTCCTGCGGGGTGCCGTGCGGTTCCCGGGGTGCTCTTCCCTCTCGCCGGGCACCTGCACCCCCGTGCCGCGCACCCGCACCCTGCGCGGCGGAAACTCGCGCACCCGCACTGCGCGCACCTCGGTTCCGGGCACCTGCACCCCGGTCCCGCGGAGCCGCACCCCCCCCCGCACCCCGTCCGAATTCGCGAGTGATCTGCCCCGTGCAAGCGGTTGCAGCAGTAACCAGCGGGGTCGGCCGGCCGAATCACTCGCGAAATCGGAGCGATCCCGCACCGATCGCAGACCCTGCTCCGACGGCACCCGCTGCACACGCCGAAGCGGCGACCCTCCCGAAGGAGAGCCGCCGCCGCGAACCGTGAAGCGAAGTGCCGTGAAGCGAAGTGCCGTGAAGTGAAGTGCCGTGAAGCGAAGTGCCGTGAAGCGAAGTGCCGTGAAGCGAAGAGCGAGAGCGGGGGATGCCCTACTTCGCCTCCCACCAGGGCGCGATCACTGCGCGAGCCAGCGTGTGACCGCTCATGTTGAAGCCCAGGAACGCCGGGGTGGCCGATGCGTCGATGCCGAGGGTGTCGACGTCGAGAGCGTGCACGGCGACGAAGTACGTGTGCTTGCCGTGGCCGGCCGGGGGAGCGGCGCCGAGGTAGTGGGCCAGGCCGCCGTCGTTCTTCAACTGGAACGAGCCCGCCGGCAGGCCGGATCCGGCGGCATCGCCGGCACCGGTGTCGAGCGAGGTCGTCGACGCGGGCACGTCGACGACGGCCCAGTGCCAGAAGCCGGAGCCGGTGGGGGCCGAGGGGTCGTAGACGGTGATGGCGAAGCTCTTCGTCTCGGGCGGGAAGCCCGACCAGGACAGCTGCGGCGAGACGTCCTCGCCGCCGGCCCCGAAGATGCCCGAGACCTGCGCGGTGGGGAGCTCGGCGCCGTCGGAGACGTCGGTCGAGGTGAGTTCGAACGACGGGACCTCGGCGATCTGGTCGTAGGGCGAGGTGGTTGCGGTCGTGCTCATGATGGTTCCTTTCGAGGAAGGTCGATTCGGTACAGGCAACACCCGTCGACTGACGGGCGGATGGACGGGTCAGATGCCGCCGGTCTTCAGCTGCTGGGCGATGTACTCCGCCTGGCGGATGGCGAGGGCGACGATCGTCAGCGTCGGGTTCGCCGCCGCCGACGACGTGAACTGCGAGCCGTCGCTGACGAACAGGTTGGGCACGTCGTGGGCGCGGCCGTTCTTGTCGACGACGCCGTCCTGCGCGTTCTCGCTCATCCGTGCGGTGCCGAGGTTGTGGGTCGACGGGTACGGGGGAGTCCGGTGCGACGAGACCGATCCGACGGCGTCGTAGAGGAGTTCGGCCTGCTGGTAGCCGTGGTTCCGCATCGCGACGTCGTTGGGGTGGTCGTCGAAGTGCACGTTCGGCACCGGCAGGCCGTTCTTGTCGGTGACGGACGAGTTGAGCGTGACCCGGTTCGACTCCTGCGGGAGGTCTTCGCCGACGACCCAGAGGCCGGCGGTGCGGACGTAGCCGTCGATGAGCTTGGTGAACTCGCGGCCCCAGGTGCCCGGCTCGCCGAAGCTGGCGAGGAACGCCGGCCCGAGAGAGATGGTCTCCAGGTAGTAGCCGCCCGCGAAGCCGCGGTCGGGGTCGTGGCGGGATTCGTCGGCGATCACGCCGGCCATCGTCTCGCCGCGGTACATGCGCACCGGCTGCTCGAACTGGGCGTACACCGACCCGGTCGTGTGCCGCATGTAGTTGCGGCCCACCTGCCCGGAGGAGTTCGCGAGGCCGTCGGGGAACATCGGCGAGGCGCTCTGCAGCAGGAGCCGGGGCGTCTCGATCGAGTTGCCCGCGACGCAGACGAGCGCCGCCTCCTGACGCTGCAGGTCGCCGTTCTCGTCGAGGTAGAGCACGGCGTCGACGCGGCCGTCGGCGTCGTGGGTGATCTGGACCACGTGCGAGTCGGCGCGGAGGTCGAGGAGCCCGGTCTCCAGCGCACGCGGGATCTCGCGGACGAGCGTCGACCACTTCGACTTGTTCTTGTCGCCCTGGAAGTTGAAGCCGTCCTGGATGGAGGCGGGACGCCCGTCGTACTCCTCAGCGTTCGTCGCGTACGGGCCGGTCGAGTAGTGCTTGTAGCCGATCCGTTCCGCTCCGTTGGCGAAGACCTTGTAGTTGTTGTTCGCCGGGAGGGGCTTGCGGCCGTGGACGTGCGTGGATCCCATCGCGATCTCGGCCTTGTCGTAGTACGGCTCGAGTTCGGCCAGGGTGATCGGCCAGTCGAGCAGGTTCGCCCCTTCGAGACGGCCGTAGGTCGACCTGACGGCGAACTCGTGCGCCTTGAAGCGCGGCGTGGCACCGGACCAGTGGGTCGTCGTGCCCCCGACGGCCTTCACGATCCAGGCCGGCAGGTTCGGGAAGTCGCGCGCGATGCGCCATGATCCCGACGTCGTCCGCGGATCGAGCCAGGCCATCTGATTGAAGGCCTCCCACTCGTTGTTCACGTAGTCGTCGTTCGTGAGGTAGGAGCCGGCTTCGAGCACGATGACGGGGATGCCCTGCTTCGTCAGTTCGTAGGCGAGGGTCCCCCCACCCGCCCCGGATCCGACGATGACGACGCTCTTCGTCGAGTGCTCGATCGGCTTGCCGTGCTGACTCATTTCTGTGCCTCCGCGTGCGCGAGGGATCCGGCGGTGGAATTCGTGGATCCGGGCTGGGTATTGGTGTCGGACTCCGTGGAGGCGGCGCTCTGCGATCCGCCGTGAGCCGCATGCGTCGGACGCAGCGGCACGGACGAGGCGATCTCGACGATCGGCTCGCCTTCGTAGGTCTCGATCCGGGGTTCGGGCAGCCAGTCGAGGTCGTTGAAGCCGCGGTCCACGTAGCCGCCCTTCTCGACCGACGAGCCCTCGTAGCCGACGGCCTCCCAGACCTCGGGGTCGTCGTACAGGTTCAGCACGGTGGTGCGGCGGATGAAGCCGAAGAACTCCGTGGACTCGATGCGACGCAGGACGCTGGTCGCGGCGTCCTCGTCGAGGTCGCGGAAGTCCCCGCCGGCCAGGTGGGCCAGGGTCAGAAGGCCCTGGGTGAGGGCGACCCGGAACCAGGTGCTCTCCTCGGCCGCCTTCAGGATGGTGTCGGCGGTGCGCTCGTAGGGGCCGTCGGGGAACGAGTCGTGGGGGAACGCGACCCGGATGACCCGGATCAGCGTCGACCGCGCCTCGTCCGTGAGCGCCGTCTCGTTCAGGGACGGGTACTTGGCGGGAAATGCCATTTCAAGCTCCTTCGCTTGAGGGGTGGATGGGGTGTGGATTTCTCGGGGTGTCCCAGGGGCTAGGGGACGAGGATGCCTCGGCCGATGAGGCGGCCGGCGTCGAGGTCGGCGATCGCGTCGTCGAAGTTCGCGAGCGGGTAGGTCTGCGTGTGCAGCTTCACCCGGCCCTGGGCGGTGAGCGCCATCAGCTCGACGAGGTCGTTGTAGGTGCCGACGAGGTTGCCGACGACACTGATCTCGCGGGAGATGATCTCGATGGTGTCGAGCTCGACGCGACCGCCGTAGCCGATCACGTAGTGCGAGCCGCCGTTGTGGATCAGCTTCGGCGCGAGCTTCTCGGCACCCTTCTCACCCACGAAGTCGAAGGCGATCTGCGCGCCCCCGCCGGTGATGTCGAGCACCTGCTTCTCGACCGTCGCGTCGTCGGTCGCCAGCACCGTGTGGTGAGCGCCGAGCTCCTTTGCGAGCTCCAGGGCCTTCTCGCTGCGGTCGACCACCGTGATCTCGGCACTCGTGATCGCGGCGAGCGACTGGATGCCGATGTGCCCGAGGCCCCCCGCGCCCTGAACCACCGCGTGGGTGCCCGGGAACAGTTGCGAGGCCGCCTTCCGCACCGCGTGGTACGCCGTGAGCCCGGCGTCCGCGAGAGCCGCGACGTCCTTCGGCTCGAGGCCCTTGTCGAGCTTGACGACTGCGCGGGCGTTGGTCTTCAGCAGCTCGGCCATGCCGCCGTTCGCGTTCAGTCCCGGGAACGTCGCGTTCTCGCAGTGCGAGTCCTGGCCGACGCGACAGGCGGGGCAGAGGCCGCAGCTCGTCAGCGGGTGCATGATCACGGTGTCGCCCACGACGACGTTCGTCACGGCGCTTCCGACTTCGCGCACCCACCCGGCGTTCTCGTGCCCGAGGATGTACGGCAGCGACGGGTGCTGGATCGCCTCCCACTGCCCCTCGATGATGTGCAGGTCGGTGCGGCAGAGACCGGCGGCGCCGACGTCGACGATCACGTCCCACGGCCCGGTGATGGTCGGCTCCGCCACGCTGTCGAGCGTGGGCGTCTGGTCGTAGTGATGAAGCTGGACTGCCTTCACGGGTTCCTCCTCGTCGAGGTGTTCGTTCGTGTCTCCATGGTGGTCGCGGAGCCTGACAGCTGCCATCGCGTTTACCACGGAGTGAGAAAACAGCGTCTCCGGATTCGGTAGGGTCCGGGCATGGCTCCACACCTCCCCGAGACGACGCCCGTCGTCGGCATCCCCGGCACCCTCTGCTCGCCCTCGATCTTTGCGCCGCTCGAGCACGCGCTCGCCTCGGACACCGCCTTCGACGGCATCGACTGGATGACCGGAACCGGGCCGTGGGATCTCGCGAGCGTCGCCGATCGGATCGCCACGGGCATCCCGCGCTCCGCCCCTGCCGTCGTGGTCGGCCACTCGACCGGCGGCGCCATCGCCCTGCAGCTCGCTCTCGACCACCCCGACGCCCTCGCCGGGCTCGTGCTCGTCGACACCGGCGCGCACATGAACGACCACGGCGACGTCGGCGCGATCATCGACGCCCTCCGCGAGAACTGGGGCCCGGAGCTCTGGGCGTCGGTGCTCGACCGCTCGTTCGCAGAACCCCTGCCGCGGGATGCCCGGGCCGGGTTCCTGGAGTACGCCGCGTCGACCCCGCGACAGTCCGCCCTCGACGTGCTCACGAGCCAGCGGGCGACCGACTGTACGTCCCGCCTCCGGCGCCTCACGATCCCGGTCGCCGTCGTCCACGGCCGCCTCGACCCGACGCGCACCCTGGCGCAGGCCACCGCGTTCGCCGGCGGGTTCCCGGACGCATCCCTCACCCTCCTCGACTGCGGCCACACGCCGGTCTTCGAGAGACCGACCGAGACGGCGGCCGTGGTGCGTGGCGTGATCGCTGCGGCCCGGGAGCGGGCCAGACTCTGACCATGTCCTCGTTCCAGACCGACGTCCGCAGCCAGACCTCCCGCATCCGCCTCGTGGTGATGCTCGTCGTCGGGGTGATCGGGGTCGTCGTCGCCTACCTCCTCGGCGCCGGGAGCATCTCCATCGTCATCGGATGGGCGGCGGCCTGCGCCGTCTTCCTCATCTGGGTGTGGGCGGTGGTGGGTCGTTTCGACGGAGACCGGACGCGCACGCACGCCAAGCGCGAGGACCCGTCACGGCCGACGAGTCACCTCCTGCTCGTGCTCGCGAGCCTCGGAAGCCTCGTCGTCGTCGGGATCACCGTGGTGGAGGCGTCCGACAGCAAGGGGGTGCAGGCCGGGCTCCTCGCCGGGCTCGCCGTCGTCAGCGTCGTGCTCTCCTGGTTCCTGGTGCACACGCTCTACATGCTCCGCTACGCCGTGCTCTACTACTCGGGCGACAAGGAGGGCGGCATCGACTTCAACCAGGACGAGCGGCCCGACTACCACGACTTCGCCTACGTGGCCTTCGACCTCGGCATGACGTTCCAGATCAGCGACACGACGGTGACCTCGAGCGTGATCCGCCGGGTCGTGACGAAGCACTGCCTGCTGTCATACCTGTTCGGGTCGGTGATCCTCGCGACGCTGATCAACCTGGTCGCCGGCCTGTAGTCGCGGCGCCCGTCGGTGGCCCGACTAGTGCGAGAGCAGCGCGATCACGAAGAACGGGCCGTCGTCGTCGTGCTGGATGTTCGCACTGCCGGTGAAGTGTGCGAAGTCGCCGGTGCCCGTGCCCGGCACGATGTTGCCGAACGACCCCGAGTCGCTCGGCGTCTGCATCGCTCCGTGGTGCACCGTGAAGGCCCCCTGCCGGCCGTCGTCGAGCGTGCCCACGATGCGCTCGACGGCGAGGTAGCCGCGGCCGGTCTCCTCTTCGCCCGAGCTCAAGAACACCAGGTCGCTCTTGCCGGTCAGGCCCGCCGTGAACGTCTTGTGCATGGCGAGACCCGACGCCCATCCGTCGCGCACCCCGGGGAGGTCGAAGGGCGTGGCCGCCGTCACGTCGAAGCGGGCCTTGATCGTCTCCACGATGTCCATCCCGCAACGCTACCCGGTGGGGGATGCACGTCCCGTGTCGCCGCTCGGACGTCGGTGGCCCGTGGCAGGCTCGCCCCATGGATGGAACCCTGGTGGTCGAAGTAGTCGAAGTGGTCTCGACGGTCATCGCGTTCGTGGCGCTCGCGGTGTCCTTCTGGTTCTCGCGTCGACAACTCCTGCTCCAAGAGCAGCAGGCCAAAGACGCCCAGAAGCAGGCCGAGGCGACGGCGGCGCAGGCCGCCGAGTCGAACCGCGAGGCGCAGGCGGCGGCGCGGCGGGCGGCGGCGTCGGCGGCGCTCACCATCGACGACCTGAGCCGGATCGCGGGGGCGTTGGAGCAGTTGGCGGCGCATCCGGGGTCGGCCGGTCCCGCGCATCCCACCGGCTTCGAGGCTCGTACGGCGGTGCCCGTGGTGGCGTGGTCGCTGACACCCGACGGCCCGGGTCGGTTCCGTCTGGCCAACACCGGCACGGCGACGGCGCACGACGTCTGGGTCGGGGGTGCCGCGAGTCTCGACGGCCCGCACGGCATCGCGCCCGGCGCTTCTCTCGCGCCGGGGGCGGCGGCGACGTTCACCGCGACCGTTCTGCCCACGACGACCGACTCGACGCTCACGGTGACCTGGGCCGACACGACCGGCTCCTCCGAGCGGCGGTCGTGGCGGTACCCGCTGCCCGGGGTGTGAGCGGCAGCACGCGAAAACCCTCCGTTTCGGCAGGAACCCGCCGTCTGAACGACGGGTTCGTGCCGAATCGAAGGGTTTCGGTGGAGAGACCGCTTACGAAGCGGAATCGAGCCGGGCGAACTCGTCGTCGCTCAGCTTGATCGAGGCCGCGGTGGCCGAGTCCATGATCGACTGCGGGCGTGACGCCCCGGGGATCGGGATCACGGTCGACGACTTCTTGAGCTCCCAGGCGAGCGTCAGCACCTGCGGGCTGACCCGGCGGGCGTTGGCGATCTCGGCGAAGACGGCGTGGTTCGTGCCGAGGTCGGCCGCGTTGGTGATGCCGCCGAGGGGGCTCCAGGGCAGGAACGCGATGCTCATCTCGTCGCAGAGTTCGAGCTCGGGCGTCGACGACAGGAACTTCGGCGAGAACTGGTTCTGCACCGACACGAGCCGGTCGTCGAGGATCTCGTTCGCCTGCTTGATCTGGTCGACGTTCGCATTCGAGATGCCGGCCATCCTGATCACGCCCTCGTCGAGCAGCTCGACGAGCGCGCCGATCGAGTCGGCGTAGGGGACCTTGGGGTCGGGTCGGTGGAACTGGTAGAGCCCGATCGCGTCGACTCCGAGGCGCTTGGCCGACGCCTTCGCGGCCTCCTTGAGGTGTGCGGGAGAACCGTCCTGGTCCCAGCCGCCGTCCTTGGCGTGGGCGCGGGTGTGGCCGCCCTTGGTGGCGATGAGGATGTCGTCCGTGTTGCCGTGCCACTCCTTGAGCGCCTCGGCGATGAGGATCTCGTTGTGCCCCTCGTCCTCCGGCTTCCCGGCGAGGCTGTAGGCATCGGCCGTGTCGATGAACGTGATCCCCGCCTCGAGGGCGGCGTGGATCGTGGCGATCGAGCGCGTGCGGTCGGGGCGGCCCTCGATCGACATGGGCATGCCGCCCAGGCCGATGGCGCTGACCGTGACGTCTCCGATGGTGCGTGTCTTCATTCGATTCCTTACTTCGTGGTTCGTGACTGCGGTGTCGAGGCAGCGAGAGCGTGGGATGCGCGGCTCACCACGCGTAGTCCTCCGGCGCCGTCTTGTGGCCGGGGAACAACTCGTCGAGCTTGGCGAGCGCGCTGGAGTCGAGCTTCACGTCGACGGCCGCGACGGCCGAGTCGAGCTGCTCCATCGTGCGCGGGCCCGTGATCGGCCCGGTGACGCCCGGCTGGTGCAGGAGCCAGGCGAGAGCGACCTCGCCCGGGGTGTGGCCGAGCTCCTTGGCGAAGGCTTCGTAGGAGGCGAGCTGGTCGTGGTGCGTCTCGATGAAGCTCTTGTGGCGGTCGTCGAGTCGGCGGCTGCCCGACTCGGTCTTGTCGATGATCCCGCCGAGGAGTCCGCCCTGGAGGGGCGACCACGGGATGACGCCGAGGCCGTAGTGCTGCGCGGCCGGAAGCACCTCGAGCTCGATCTCGCGCTGCAGCAGGTTGTAGATCGACTGCTCGCTCACCAGGCCGACGAAGTGCCGCTGCTTCGCGGCCTCCTGCGCCTGAGCGATGTGCCAGCCGGCGAAGTTGCTGGAGCCCGTGTAGAGGATCTTGCCCTGGGCGACGGCGACCTCCATCGCCTGCCAGATCTCCTCCCAGGGGGTGGCCCGGTCGACGTGGTGGAACTGGTAGAGGTCGATGTGGTCGGTCTGCAGGCGCGTGAGGCTCGCGTCGAGGGCCCGACGGATGTTGAGGGCCGAGAGCTTGCCCTCGTTCGGCCAGTCGCCCATGTCGCCGTACAACTTCGTGGCGAGCACGGTCTTCTCGCGGCGTCCGCCGCCCTTGGCGAACCACCGGCCGACGATCTCCTCGGTGGCGCCCTTGCCCTTGTCCTGTCCGTACACGTTGGCCGTGTCGAAGAAGTTGATGCCCGACTCGTGGGCCTTGTCCATGATCGCGTGCGAGTCCTCCTCGGTCGTCTGCGGACCGAAGTTCATCGTGCCGAGGATCGCGCGGGAGACGGAGAGGCCGGTACGGCCCAGATGCGTATAGTCCATGCTTCCTGCCTAGACCCCTCCCAGCGGGCATGTCCATCGCGTACAGGAAGCTGCCACACTCCGTGGCGCCTCCGTGCATGTGTCGTGCGTACGATCGACGCATGACGACCGAATCGGAGCCTCAGGCGCACGTCCCGGTCGTCCACCACCGCCTCCGGAACACCCGTGTGGCGAAGCGAGCCCGGCTCTTCCGGGCGCGATTGAACCTCTACCCTCGGCTCCGCACGGCCTACAAGGTGGTGATCGGGGTCTTCGGGTTCCTCGTGATCATCGTCGGGATCATCATGATCCCGCTGCCCGGGCCCGGCTGGCTCGTCGTGTTCCTCGGGCTCGCCATCCTCGGCACCGAGTTCCCGGCGGCGCATCGGCTCAACATGTGGGTGCAGCGGAGACTGCACGCGATCTGGGCCTGGATCCGCGGAAAGCGGGCCGCTCGCGTCGCCAAGCGTCAGCAGCGGCTGAACGCGCGTTGACCAGGTCTTCCTCGGTGCTCGTCCGCCGTCCGGCCGACCGCGGGGCGTACCCCCAAATCGGGTGAAGATCGCTCATGAGCATTCCTGAAACGCGTCGGGGTTCGTAGCCTCGGAAGTGCCACGGATGGCGTTCAGGGGAAAACAGGACGTCGTCCCGTGACCTCCCTGATCACACCCACCCGAAGAGGCACACCCATGTCCACTGCAAGTCACGCAGCGACGACGCGCCCGAAGCGCTCGCGCAAACCCTTCATCGTCATCGCGGCTCTCGCCCTGCTCCTGGTCGGCGGCGGTACCGGCGCCTACGCGTTCTGGTCGATCACCGGGACCGGTACCGGCTCCGCAGCGACGGGCAACCCGGCATCCACCCTCACCGTGAACCAGACCAGCTCCGTCTCCGGAATGGGCCCGGGAGCGGCGGCTCAGACGCTTTCCGGAACGTTCTCCAACCCCAACTCGGGCCCGGTCTACGTCACGAACGTCGTGGTCGGGACGATCACGGTGCTCAACGCGCAAGGCGCCGTCGCCACGGGATGCGACTCCACGGACTTCACCGTCGCCGGCGGCACGATGGCAGTCAAGGCCGAGGTGCCTTCGGGGAGCTCGAAGGGCGCTTGGACCGGCGCCACGGTCGCGTTCAACGACAAGGCGACCAACCAGGACGCCTGCAAGGGCACCACGCTGAGCATCGCCTACACGTCCAACTGACCCTCCTACCGACCCCAGACCGATGAAGCACTCCCGCCGCCGAGCCCGCCGAGCGCCGTCCGCGCTGCGCCGCGGCGCGCTCGGCGCGGCGGTCGCTGCGGTCGTGGCCATCGGCGCCGGCGCTCTGCTCGTCGGCCCGGCCGCGTTCGGTTTCTGGACCCAGACCGGCGCCGGGTCCGGAGCGGCGACGTCGGCCGTGACCTCCGCGGTGACGCTCTCCCCGGGCGCCGGCGGGGGCGACCTGCTCCCCGGCGGCTCCGGCACGGTGACCACGGTGGCGGCGAATACGGCGACGACTCGAGCCCACGTCGTCGCCCTCGTGGTCGACACCTCTCACGGAACCAACGGCTTCGCCGTGGACGCGGCACACAGCGGCTGCGACACCTCCGTCCTGGCCTTCCCGAACCAGACCCATGGCGGATCCGGCTGGGACGTCGGGGCGTCGTCCTCCGTCACCATCACGATTCCGGCGTCGGTGACCATGACGACGGCTGCTGCCGCCGCCTGCCAGGGCGCCTCGATCACCGTCTACCTGAAGGCGTCCCAATGATCCGCGCCGGGCACCGTCGCCCCTCGCTCGATCGACGACGCGGACCCGTGCGTCGATCGACCTGGGTCGCCGTCGCGCCACCGGCCAGACCTGCCGCCCAGGCTCCCTGGCGAGTGCGGACGGCCGTCGTGGCCGTCGTCGGAGTCCTCGTCGGCGCGGCGCTCGTCGCCAGCCCTGCTGCAGCCTTCTGGAGCGCCGTCTCGACGGGAACCGGTTCGGGCAGCGCCACGACAGCGACGGTCGGACGCGGTGTTGCTCCCACCGCCACCGTGTCGCAGGCCTCGATCAGCGTGAGCTGGTCGGCCGCCACCGCCTCCACCGGCAGCGCGGCCACCGGCTACACCGTCGTCCGATACGACTCGAACGGGGTGGCGCAGACCCCGCTCGCCTCCTGCGCCGGGACCGTGGCGGCGACCAGTTGCACGGAGACCGGGGTTCCCGACGGGTCGTGGTCCTACACGGTGACGCCCCGCTACCAGAACTGGGTCGGCACCGAGGGGCCGAAGAGCACGGCCGTGCGGGTCGACACCACGCCTCCCGTCAACCACCTGAGCATCGTCAACGTCACCGGTGGAGCGATCCTCACCGGCACCACGCTGTGGTACCAGGGCACTTCGGCCGGATCCTTCAACGTCTCGAACGCGGTCACCGACTCCGGATCCGGGCCGGGCGGCAGCAACACGGGCGCGCTCCCCTCCCAGAGTCAGTGGCAGCACACGGCCGACTCGGTGTACATGCCCACGGGCGGCCCCTACGTCTCCTCGGTCTTCAGCTGGGCGGCCGTCCCCGCCGGCACGGCCTCCCAGTCGTTCGGCGTGGGCATCGAAGGGGGTGACGTCGCCGGCAATCGGACCCCGACCACCATCGACTTCCGCCCCGACGTCACGGCTCCGACCGGTGCCTCGATCAGCTACGCGAATGGCACCGGGTACGGCAAGACGGTCCCGATCACCCTCGGCGCCCCCTCCGATGCCGAGTCGGGAGTGAACCCGACCGCGAGTGTCTTGCAGAGTGCGGCGGCGTCGCTCGGTCCCGACAACAGCACGTGCGGCACATACAGCGCGTTCGCCACGATTGCCACCAACCCGGCGACCACCACCAGCGCGACCGTGGCCCCCGGCTCCTGCTACCAGTTCCGCTACGTGGTCGCCGACCGCGTCGGCAACTCGGCCACGGCGACCAGCGCGAGCGTCGTGAAGGTGCCCGGCTACGCATCGACGGTCCAGGCGACACCCGGCCTCCTCAGCTTCTACCGCCTCTCCGAGACGGGGACCGCGACCACCATCGCCGACTCCCAGACGCCCGCGAACCCCGGCACCTACGTCGGATCTCCGACTCTCGGGACTCCCGGAGCCCACGCCGGCGACCCCTCGACCGCCGTCACGTTCGACGGCGTCGACGACTACGGACACGTCACCCGGCAGATCTCCGACGACTTCTCGATCGAGTTCTGGTTCAAATCCACCCAGGGGCTCGCCTCCGGCACCAACTGGTTCAACGGCGCCGGTCTGGTCGACGCCGACGTGTCCGGCACCAACAACGACTTCGGCACGGGCCTCTTCTCGGACGGTCGCGTCGCGGTGGGCACCGGCACGCCGGACGTCTCCGCCATCTCGCCGAACTCGTACAACGACGGAGTCTGGCATCACGTCGTCATGACCCGGACCCGGTCGACGGGGAGCATCGTCCTCTTCGTCGACGGAGCACAGGTGGCCACGGCGACCGGCGGCACCCAGTCGCTCACCAGCCCGACCGAGATCGACTTCGGGCGCCTCGCCAACGACAAGGGCAACTACTACCGGGGCTCGCTCGACGACATCGCGCTGTACACGAGCGCCCTCACTCCCGCGCAGGTGCTGAGCCACTACCAGGCGGGTTCGCCCTGACCCGGTGGATCAGACGTCGGCGGCGGCCTCGTTCCCCCAGGAGCTGATCTCGCGGGGCACGCCGAGCTCGTGCGAACCGGCCTCGGCCACGACCGTCAGGCTGCGGACGCGCGGAGCGGTCACGCCGGCGGTGGACGCGATCCAGCCGCCCACCAGGAGGCTGTCGTCGACGGCGCTGCGGACAGCGACCCCGCGGACGTCGAACTCGCCGTAGGCCTCTTCGGCGAAGACGACGCGGACGAGGTCGCCGTGGGTGAGGGAGGCGGCGTCCGACGGAGTGGCGGCGGGTGCATCCCCCGCTTCTTCGCGTTCTGCGGAGTGGAAGGTGCGCAGGAGTTGCAGCGCCTTCTGCGGCTTCTTGTTCGAGTCGAGGGGATGGCCGCCGATCGTGAACGAGCCCAGGACCTGCGACCAGACGGCCGTGCCGCGAAGCGCGAACACGCCGTAGCGGTCGGTCGCGAGCGTGGCGACGACGGCGTCGCCGGCCTCGAGGTCGGCCAGGAACGCAGTGAGGTTCTTGACGTTGCGCTTGGCCGGGGGAGTGAGGTCGTCGTCAGTCACCCGGCCAGCGTAACGGCCCGTGGATCAGTGCGGGGCGTGGTACAGGACCGGCTCCGCGAGACCCTTCTCGGCGCGGATCGACCGCGACAGACGCTCGATCGCCTTGAGCGCGTCGACGACGAGCTCGGGGGTGACCTCGAACGGCATGTTGTGGATCGTGTCGCTCGGCAGGCACGCGGCCTCGGCCACGGCGCGGAGCTCGGCGTCGTCGTCGATCGACAGCCCGATCTCGGTCAGGGTGTTCGGCAGGCCGACCTTGGTCGTGAAGACGACGAAGTCCTCGATCTCCTCGCGAGGAGCGCCCTCCAGCACGAGCTGTGCGATGGAGCCGATGTTGACCTTCTGGCCGTGCGCGAGACCGTGCGTCTGCGGGGCGGCGGTCAGGCCGTTGTGGATGGCGTGCGCCGCCGCGAGTCCACCCGATTCGAAGCCGAGGCCGGAGAGGAGCGTGTTCGCCTCGATGAGGTTCTCTAGAGCCGGCGTGACGAGGTGGTCTCGGACGGCGTCGAGGGCCGAGAACGCGTTCTCGTGGATGATGTCCCACGAGAGCTTGGCGAGCGCGGTACCCGTCTGCGTCGGCTGCCCGCCGGCCATCGTCAGCGAGTTCGAGCGCGACGTCGCGCGGGCCTCGAGCCAGGTGGCGAGGGCGTCGCCGATCCCGGCGACGAGGAACGCGACCGGCGCGTTGGCGACCAACTGCGAGTCGATCAGCACGAGGTCGGGGTTGTGCGGGAAGAAGCGGTATTCGATGAACTCGCCCTCCTCCGTGTAGATGACCGCCAGGGCGCTGGTGGGGGCGTCGGTGGACGCCACCGTCGGCACGCTGACCCAGCGGATGCCCGCGAGGTGTCCGGCCGACTTCGCCGCATCGATGGCGCTGCCGCCGCCGAGTCCGACGATGACGTCCACTCCGCCGGCCGTGATCTTCTCGACCAGCGCGTCGACGGCCGCCGGGGTGGCGAACCGGCCGAAGCCGACCCGTTCGAACGAGATGCCGTTCTCTCCGAAATCGGAGGCGACCTGATCGCCGACGACGCCCCAGACGAAGTCGTCCGCGACGAGGAGTGCGGTGGTGCCGATCTGCTTGACGTAGCCGCCGAGGTGCGTCATTGCACCCTTGCCCTGGACGTAGCGACCAGGGCTGATGACCGTGCGGATGGGTGTGCTCATGGTGAGGTTCTTCCTGTGAGTGAGCGTCCGGCCGAGAAGTCGACCAGAGGTAGGTTTTGGCGACCCACGGGGTCAGCGTAGTGCGCCGGGCGGACCCGGAGGCAGCGCTCTCTCAGATGGCGAGAGAGGTGCGAGAACGGGGGATGCACGGCTCCCCGCAACCACGCCGGTCCCGTCCTGCCGTTCCCAGGCTCGGCCCGGTAACGTCGGTCGCCAGATGACCGACAGCCCCGCGTCCGCCACCCCCTACGAGGTGCTCGGGGTCAGCGCTGCCGCCTCGCAGGAAGAGCTCCGACGCGCCTACCGGAAGCTCGCCCGCGAGACCCACCCCGACCTCGGCGGCAGCCCCGAACGCTTCCGCCGCGTTCAACTCGCCTGGGAACGCATCGGCACAGCCGAAGACCGAGCGGCGTTCGACCGCGGACAGGCCACCCGCACCTCCCAGCCCGCAGCCCCCACGTCGAGCTGGGCCCCCGCCGCTCCCCGCCCGACCCAGCAGTCGAGGCCCCGCGCCCGCGCCTACGGCCACCCCGGAGGCCGCGCGCGCGAGCTCTACCTCACCCTGCTCCGCGAATGGGTCGGCCGCGGCGAAGAGATCGACGACCCGTACGATCCCGTCCTCGTCCGGAGCGCCCCCGGCGAGATCCGGCGCTGTCTCGCCAAGGCGCTCGCCGAGGAGGCGACGGCGACCACGATCACCGAGCTCGGCATCGGCTACACCATCTGGAGCGACGTCGCCGCAGGTGCCGAGGAGAAGATCGACCACGTCGTGCTGGCTCCCACCGGGCTCTACGCGATCCGCTCCGACGACTGGGGCGGCACCGTCACGGCCAGCCGGGGCGAGATCGTCGGCGAGGGCGTCGCCGTCGACGAGCAGCCGGTCCGGGCCCTCGCCCGGAGCGCACGGGCATTCACCAAGCGCACGCGGGTGCCGTTCGTCGCCCAGTTGATCGTGGTGCCCGACGACGATCTCGTCGACCCGGTCGAGCCCGTCAGCCTCGGGCGCCGCAACTCCGCCTTCCTCGTTCGGCGCTCGGTGCTGGCGCACGTCCTTCGCGGCGGCCTGACCGGCGGGGAGCGCACCTCGAGCGTCGACGTGTTCGAGATCCGCTCCCGGCTGACCCACGAGGTCGAATTCGTCTGACGCACCCCCTGGACGCGGCGGCGGAGAGCCGTTAGACCTGTCGCATGATCACCACCACCTCCGCCTTCAGCGGCTACAGCGTCGGCGACATCGAGGTCGCCCGCACGTTCTACGGCTCCCAGCTCGGGCTGGACGTCTCCGACGGCCAGATGGGCAATCTGTCGATCACCCTCCCGGGAGGCGCCCCCGTGCTCCTCTACCCCAAGGACGATCACGTCCCGGCGACGTTCACGGTGCTCAACCTGGTGGTGCCGGAGATCGACGCGGCGGTCGCCGAGCTCGAGGCGGCGGGCATCCCCCTCGAGAACTACGGCGGGTACGCCGACGAGCGGGGGATCCTCCGCGGCAAGTCGGTCGGAATGGGCCCGAACATCGCCTGGTTCCTCGACCCGTCGGGCAACATCCTCTCGATCCTGGAGGAGTGACGGCTCCCGGTCGTCCTCGGGCGCCGGGCACGTATCCTTGTCGGGTGCGAAAAGCAGGCAGGGCTCGATGAGCGACGAGCGACCCCGTGAGGTCACGGCGATGTCGCTCCGGGCGGAGAAGCTCCGTCGGACGATGCTCCGCGCATCCGGCGGCCACTCGGCTCGTGACGACCCCGGTCTGTCTCCGGCCCGGCCTCCGAAGAACCCCGAGCTCGTCAACCGCTGGGCCAACCTCGGTCTCGCCGTCGGTGTACTCGCCCTCTTCGTCGACTTCGCCGCGGTACCCTCCGTCGTCGCGGTCGTGCTCTGCGTGTTCGGCCTGCGCCAAGCCCGTGCGCTCGATCGACGAGACCTCGGTCGCTACGGTCGGCGCCGCTCGCTCTGGGGCATCGGCTTCGCGGCGTTCGGTGTGGCGGGCATCCTCTTCAACCTGCTGATCCGGCCGCTCTACGCCTGAGCCGACCGAGTCGTGGTGCGTTCGCCCGGCCGGACGTGGCAAGCTCGACCCGTGAGCATCCACGGACCCGCCGACGGCTGGGTCGTTGCGCCCGACGGCCAGAAATACTGGGGCAAGAACGGCGCGGCCGGCCTCGTGGTGGTCGACGCCGACGAACGCGTGCTCCTGCAGCACCGGGTCGGCTGGAGTCACCACGGCGGCACCTGGGGTGTGCCCGGCGGTGCGCGCCAGTTCGACGAGTCCGCCGTCGAGGGGGCCCTCCGCGAGTCCGCCGAAGAGGCGGCCGTGCCGCGCGACGCCCTCCGTCTCCTCTTCACCTCCGCCGTCGATCTCGGCTTCTGGTCGTACACGACGGTCGTCGCCCGCGCCACGCGCTCGTTCGACCCGGTCATCTCCGACGGCGAGAGCGAGGACCTCGCCTGGGTACCGCTGGCCGACGTCGAATCGCTGCCCCTGCACCCCGGATTCGCCGCCTCCTGGCCCCGCCTCGCCGAGACTCTCCGTCACCCGCTCCACCTCGTCGTCGACGGCGCCAACGTCGTCGGCTCGCGTCCCGACGGCTGGTGGCGCGACCGTGCCGGCGCCGCCGGTCGTCTCCTCGGTGCGCTGGAGGTCCTGGCGGCCAACGGCGTGCCGGCCTCGGCGCTCGTCGCGGTCGAGCCCGCTCTGGCCGGAGCGGTCGACGCCTGGTTCCCCGATGTGACGCTCGTCGTCGAAGGCGAGGCGAAGAGCGTGGGGGATCCCCGTCCCGGCTCCCTCGTCGAGCTGCTTCGTGCGCCGACCGACGGCGACTCCGCAGTGGTCGCCGCCGTGCAGGGTCTGCTCGCCCCCGAGTCCGGCCCCGCCGCGGCGGCACCTCGGGTCGTGGTGGTCACGGCCGACCGCGAGCTGGCGGCACGGGTGGCTGCGCTCGGTGCCTCGGTGGTCGGGCCGGGCATCCTGCTCGCCCTCCTGCCCTAGCTCTTCGTTCCGGCTGCCGCCCCCGCCTCTCCCGCCCCGCCTTCGGCCCCCTTCCTCGTAATTGCGAGGAGATTCCCGCGCGAGCGTCCCCGGTTCCGCGGAACCGCGCCCCGACCGATCCGATCTCCTCGAAATTGTGCGGCGGGCCTCGCGACCGGACCGCACCGCCCGCCCGCACGGAAACGACGAACCGCCGCCTCCCCGAGGGAAGACGGCGGTTCGACTGAGACGCGGGGGATCAGGCGGCGGGGCCCGACCCGAGCGTCACAGTGACGTTCTGCGTGGCACCCGAGGCGTCGGTGTACGTGACCACGACGCTGTCGCCGACCTTGTGCGACTGGATCACCTGGGTGAGGGTCGTCGAGTCGGGCGTGGCCGTTCCGCCGACCGCCGTGATGGTGTCGCCCGCGGTCAGACCGGCCTTGGCGGCGGCGCTGCCCGTGACGGTGCCGGCGATCGTGACACCGGAGCCGGTGGTGCCCGTCGAGGTCGAGGCGATCTCGGCGCCGAGGAAGGCGGGGAGACCGATCACGATGGTGGAGGACGATTTGCCGGCCAGGATGCTGTCGGCGATGGTCAGCGCACCCGAGATCGGGATCGCGTAGCCGGTCACGGCGGAGGTGCCGGACGACGCGGCGGTGACGATGCCGATGACCTGCCCGCTGGCGTTGCGGAGGGGCCCGCCGGAGTCGCCGGAGACGACGTCGGCGCTGATCTCGATCAGGTTCGACAGCGACTCGGTGCCGGTGCCGGACTCGCTCTGCACCTGGATGGACTGCTTGGTGGCGACGACGGTGCCGGTCGCGGTGACGAGGCTGCCGGTGCCTTCGGCGTTGCCGGTGGAGTGGATGGCGTCGCCGGCCGCGACCGTGGCGTTCTTTCCGAACGTGACGGGGGTGAGGCCCGAGGCGTCCTGCAACTTCAGCACGGCGACGTCGTTGGTCGCGTCGGTGCCCACCACGTCCGCGGTGTACGTCTTTCCGGTCGAGACGACGGTGACCTGGATGCTCGTGGCGCCCTGGACGACGTGGTTATTCGTGAGGATCTCGCCGTTCGCGGTCATGATCATGCCCGTACCGGCGGACTTGGTGGACTCGTCGTAGTTGAGCGTCGAGACGATCGTGACGAGGCCCACCTTCTCGGCGGCGGTGGCTGCGGTGGCGGCGGTCGGGACGGTGCCCGTGCCGCTGTCGCTCGAACCGCTGCCCGAGGAGTCGCCGCCGCTGCCGTAGAGCGAGGATCCGCCGCTACCGAAGGGGCTGGTCTGGGTTCCGGAGGATCCACTGCCACCCGGCAGCGTCAGCTTCTGCTGGTTCGCGGCGGCCGAGGCGGCCTGCTCGCCGGTGGTGTGGCCGATGGCGAACGCCGCCCCGCCGGCGGCACCGGCGACGATGACGGTCGCGACGGCCGCGCCGGTGACGATCATCCACGGCTTGAAGTGACGACGCTCCTTCTTGAAGGCCGGCGGCACCTGGCCGAAGAGGTACTGGCCGTTGTTCGGGCCGTACTGCGGCTGCTGCCCGGGCTGGCCGGGCTGCTGGCCGTAGGGCGCCTGGCCGTAGCCCTGCTGCCCGTAGGGCGCCTGCGGCGTCGCGTTCTGACCGGCGTACCCGTCGGCGCCCATGGTCGCGTAGGGATCGGCGATGGGGCGGCCCGCTGCGTCGTACGCCTGGTTCACGAAGTGGGCGGGGGTGGGGCCGGTGCGGTACGGAAGGGTGTGGGCCGTGGGCTGCTCGGTGGTCGGCTCGTGGCCGTCGATCGGCGCCGTGTCGGCGGGGGTGCGGGTCTCGGAGAGGTTCTCGGTCGGCGTGCCGTCGGCTGCGGTCGACGGCGTCGTCGTGCGCTCCTGACCGTTCTCGTTCTCCGGCTCCGGGGTTCCAGTCGCGCCGTGGTCGGCGTTGTGGCTGTCGTTCATGATGGCCTTCCTGGGGCTGTGGGGTGGTGACTTGAGACCATCCAACGGCCCGACCCATGGAAAACCCTATGACGCTTCTGAGCGCCTGTGGTGAAGACCGAAAGAGCACGCTTGAAACGGGGGATGCACGGAATCGGTCTTCGGACACGGTAACGATTCCGCTACGCTTGACCGTCACAGGAGGTCCACGATGGCAGAGCCCGCCAACCCATTCGCCCGACGGCCCGGCGACGCCGAACCAGGCACGCAGAGCACCCCGTCGCAGGTCGACACCACCCTCAGCTTCAACGAGGAGTTCCAGGCGCAGCTCGCCGCCCTCGAAGGCGGGGTCTCCACCGACGAACGCGAGGCCGTCTCCGCGCTCCCGTCCGGGTCCGCACTCCTGGTGGTCCGTCGCGGCCCCAACATCGGCGCTCGCTTCCTCCTCGACGCCGACGTGACGGTCGCCGGGCGCCACCCCGACGCCGGCATCTTCCTCGACGACGTCACGGTCAGCCGCAAGCACGCCGAGTTCCACCGGCACGGCACCACGTTCAGCGTCAAGGACCTCGGGTCCTTGAACGGCACGTACTTCGACGGTGTCCGCATCGACGAAGCCCTTCTCAGCGATGGCGCCGAGGTCCAGGTCGGCAAGTTCCGTCTCACCTTCTACGCATCTCGAGTCGATCTCGCGAACCTGGCGATCAAGTAGTGCCCCGCGCACTGGCCCGGGCGTCCCATGCCCCGGGTGGTCCCGACCTGTTGACCATCGGCCAGGTCCTGGCTCGCCTCAAGCCCGAGTTCCCCGACCTCAGCAACTCGAAGCTCCGCTTCCTCGAAGAGCGGCAGCTCGTCACTCCTGTCCGCACCGAATCGGGCTACCGCAAGTTCTCCGCCGCCGACGTCGAGCGTCTCCGCTTCATCCTCGCGCTGCAGCGTGACCACTACCTGCCGCTCAAGGTCATCCGTCAGCACTTGGACGACCTCGACGCCGGTCGGCCGTCGACGCTGCCCACAGGGGCCGCTCCGGCGTCGATGCTGACGGGCGCGCGCCGGGTGGGGCGCGAGGACCTGCTGGCCGAGTCGGGCGCGACCGGCGCCCTCCTCGACGACGCGATCGGTGCATCCCTCGTTCCCGCTTCCGAGTTCTACGGCGATGAGAACGTGCAGGTGGTCTCCGCCCTGGCCGAGTTGGCCAAGTCGGGCATCGAACCGCGGCACCTCCGGGCGTTCCGTGCGGCGGCCGAGCGTGAATTCGGCCTCATCGAGAGCGCTGTCGGCACGACTGCGCGGCGTCGCGATGCGGCCGGCAAGGCCCGCGTCGCCGAGCTCGCGCGGGAGATCGCCGAGCAGCTCGAGATCGTGCGCACGAGCCTCATCCGCCAGGCGCTGGGGCGTCTCGACTCCTAGGGCGCGACCGCCTCGGGGCCTAGACTCGGGGGGTCGTCGAGCAATCTTCTCGACACGCCGCACGGCGAAGACGAATGTCGTCGTCCGGCACCGGGGTTGTGGGTACCGTTGACCCCGGTACAACCATCAACCCAGACTTGAAAGTTTGGCCGGTCGTACGACACCAAACTCAGCAGTGGAAGGCAGTCGATGAGCGAGACAGGTTCTCCCGAGGGATCCCTCGATGACGGGCTCGGCACCGACGAGATCAAGGCTCGCCTCGCTCAGTCGTCGGGATCCCCGTCGGCCTACGGCCAGGACGTCCTGTTCACCGACGGCATGGTCGAGCTCGAAGACGACCACGGCTACCGCGGCACCGCAGCCGCCCGCGCCGCCGGCATCAGCTACCGCCAACTCGACTACTGGGCGCGCACCGGCCTGGTCGAGCCGACCGTCCGGGGTGCCGCCGGCTCGGGATCGCAGCGACTGTACGGCTTCCGCGACATCCTGGTCCTGAAGCTCGTCAAGCGGCTCCTCGACACCGGCATCTCGCTCCAGCAGATCCGCACCGCCGTCAATCAGCTTCGCGAGTCGGGTGTGAGCGATCTCGCCCAGACGACGCTCATGAGCGACGGTGCCTCTGTGTACCTCTGCACCTCCAACGACGAGGTCATCGACCTCGTCTCGCGCGGCCAAGGCGTCTTCGGCATCGCCGTGGGCAAGGTGCTCCGCGAGGTCGAGCACAGCCTCGTCGAGCTCGACTCCACGCCGGCCGTCGATCCGGCCGACGAACTCGCCGCCCGCCGCACCCGAGCCTCCTGACGCGGCGCCCTCCGGCGTCGTCCTCGCCCGGCACGGCTCCGGCCTAGCTGCCGCGCGACGTATGACGGTCACGCAGACGTGCCGCGGCACGTCGCTTAGACCGCGATACGTGTTGCGGACGCTCGCTCGTGCCGTCCGCCGCATTTGCGCCGCGCAACGGATCACGGTCACGCAGACGTGCCGCGGCACGTCGGTGAGACCGCGACACGTATCGCGGCGCCGCGCACCGAGCGCAGCGGCGGGGAGAAATGGCCCCTACGCGACGGGCTCGGCGTAGTCGCCGATCTTGGCCGTGCGCATGATCCGCTCGAGCAGCTGGTCGAAGTTGCGAGCCATCTCCTGCGCGCTCTCGCCGGGCCAGACGTGCAGCGGCTTCGCGGCACCCTGCGCCTGCTGGAGCGACGTGCGCTCGGGCAGTTGCGGCGAGAGCACGAGCGGCCCGAACATGTCGCGAAGCTCTTTGATGCGGAACTGGTGCTCGAGCGACTGCACGCGAGCCCGGTTGACGATGATGCCGAGGGGCTGGAGGCGCGGCGAGAGGCCGCGGCGGATCTCCTCGATGGCGCGGAGGGCGCGGTCGGCGGCGGCGACGCTGAACAGGCCGGGTTCGGTGACCACGGTGACTCGGTCGGAAGCCGCCCACGCGGTACGCGTGAGGGCGTTGAGCGAGGGGGCGCAGTCGATGAGCACGAGGTCGTAGTCGGCCTCCACGTTGGCCAACGCCTCTTCCAGCTTCCAGATGTCGCGGATCGAGGGATGCGGGCCGTCGAAGTTGATGGCCGACGGGCTGCCGATCATCACGTCGATCTTGCCGGTGCGACCCTTCGTCCACCCGCTGGGAGCGATGGCCGCGCGGACCGTCTTCTCCTTCGGGGAGGCCAGCACGTCGGCGACGTTGAGATGGCCCGCCGTGTTGATGTCGAGGCCCGTCGAGACGTCGGACTGGGGGTCGAGATCGACGACGAGGGTACGGAGACCCTTGGCGAAGGCAGCCGACGTGAGTCCGAGCGTCACGGTCGTCTTGCCGACGCCGCCTTTGAGAGAGCTGACGCTGAGTACATGCACGATCAAGACGATACCTTCACTACTGTTGAAGCACCTAAAGGCGCCTGCATGTCGGCGCCACAGCCCCGACGTCGGGGCACAGAGAAAGGTCCCTCCCTTTGTTCACGAAGATCCTCGTCGCCAACCGTGGAGAGATCGCGATCCGCGCGTTCCGTGCCGCTTTCGAGCTGGGGGCCCGCACCGTCGCCGTCTACCCCTGGGAAGACCGCAACTCGATGCACCGCCTGAAGGCCGACGAGGCGTATCAGATCGGCGAGATCGGCCACCCGGTCCGCGCATACCTCGATGTTGCTGAGATCGTGCGTGTCGCGGTCGAGTCGGGTGCCGACGCGATCTACCCGGGCTACGGGTTCCTCTCCGAGAACCCCGAGCTCGCCGAAGCCGCGGCCACGGCCGGCATCACGTTCATCGGGCCCGGCCAGCACGTGCTCGAGATGGCCGGCAACAAGGTCACCGCGAAAGAGATGGCGATCGCCGCCGGCGTGCCTGTGCTGAAGTCCACCCCGGCCAGCCGCGACATCGACGAGTTGATCGCGGGCGCCGACGAGATCGGGTTCCCGGTCTTCGCCAAGGCGGTCGCCGGTGGCGGCGGGCGGGGGATGCGTCGGGTCGACACCCCAGGCGAGTTGCGCTCCGCTCTCGAGGCCGCCATGCGCGAGGCCGACAGCGCGTTCGGCGACCCGACCATGTTCATCGAGCAGGCCGTCGTCCGCCCCCGTCACATCGAGGTGCAGATCCTGGCCGACGCGACCGGCGAGACCGTGCACCTGTTCGAGCGCGACTGCTCCGTGCAGCGTCGTCACCAGAAAGTCGTCGAGATCGCGCCCGCTCCGAACCTCGACGAGGGCACGCGTCAGGCCATGTACCGCGACGCCATCGCCTTCGCCAAGTCGATCGGCTACGTCAACGCCGGCACGGTCGAGTTCCTCCTCGACACCGCGGGGGAGCGCAAGGGCCAGCACGTCTTCATCGAGATGAACCCGCGCATCCAGGTCGAGCACACCGTCACCGAAGAGGTCACCGACGTCGACCTCGTCCTGTCGCAGATGCGCATCGCCTCCGGCCAGACCCTCGCCGACCTGCACCTCCAGCAGCCGGACATCCACCTGCGCGGGGCGGCGCTGCAGACGCGCATCACCACGGAAGATCCGAACGCCGGCTTCCGCCCCGACACCGGGCGGATCACGACCTACCGCTCGCCGGGCGGAGCGGGCATCCGCCTCGACGGCGGCACGGTCAACCCGGGCACGCAGATCAGCCCCCACTTCGACTCGATGCTGGCCAAGATGACCGCCCGCGGACGCGACTTCCCGGCTGCGGTCGTGCGGGCCAAGCGCGGTCTGGCGGAGTTCCGCATCCGCGGCGTCTCCACGAACATCCCCTTCCTGCAGGCCGTCCTCGACGACCCGTCGTTCGCCGCAGGCGACCTCAGCACCAGTTTTATCGAAGAGCGACCCGAGCTGTTCGAGGCCCACAAGTCGAAAGACCGCGGCACGAAGATCCTCACCTGGCTCGCCGACGTCACGGTCAACCAGCCGAACGGCAAGGGCGAAGGCGCCATCGACCCGGCCCTGAAGCTCCCGAAGGTCGACCTGTCGACCCCGCCGCCCGCGGGCTCGCGGCAGCGCCTCCTCGAGCTCGGCCCGGTGGCCTTCGCGGCCGACCTCCGTGCCCAGACCCGGCTGGCGGTCACCGAGACCACCATGCGCGACGCGCACCAGTCGCTGCTCGCGACTCGGGTCCGCACTCGCGACCTCGTCACAGTCGCGCCGTACGTCGCCCGACTGACCCCCGAGCTGTTGAGCGTCGAGGCCTGGGGCGGTGCGACCTACGACGTCGCGCTCCGCTTCCTCGGCGAAGACCCCTGGAAGCGCCTGGCATCCCTCCGCGAGGCTCTGCCCAACATCGCGATCCAGATGCTGCTCCGGGGGCGGAACACCGTCGGGTACACGCCCTACCCGACCGAGGTGACGAGCGCCTTCGTCAAGGAGGCCGCCGACACGGGCGTCGACATCTTCCGGATCTTCGACGCCCTGAACGACGTGTCCCAGATGCGACCGGCCATCGACGCGGTGCTCGAGACCGGCACCACCGTCGCCGAGGTGGCCCTCTGCTATACGGCGGACCTCCTCGACCCGAACGAGACGCTCTACACGCTCGACTACTACCTCCGCCTCGCCGAGCAGATCGTCGAGGCCGGCGCGCACGTCATCGGCATCAAGGACATGGCGGGGCTCCTGCGTGCCGGCGCGGCCGAGAAACTCGTCGGCGCGCTTCGCGACCGATTCGACCTCCCGGTGCACGTGCACACGCACGACACCGCCGGCGGCCAGCTCGCCACGCTGCTGTCCGCAAGCCGTGCCGGTGCCGACGCGGTCGACGTCGCGAGCGCCCCGATGGCCGGCACCACGTCGCAGCCCTCCGCGTCCGCTCTCGTCGCCGCTCTCGCGCACACCGACCGCGACACGGGCCTCTCGCTCGAGGCCGTCTCCGACCTCGAGCCGTACTGGGAGGCCGTCCGCCGCGTCTACAAGCCGTTCGAGTCGGGGCTGCCCGGCCCCACCGGCCGCGTCTACAAGCACGAGATCCCCGGCGGCCAGCTGTCGAACCTGCGTCAGCAGGCGATCGCGCTCGGGCTCGGCGACCAGTTCGAGAAGGTCGAGGACTGGTACGCCGCGGCGAACCGCATCCTCGGCCGGCCGACGAAGGTCACGCCGTCGTCGAAGGTCGTGGGCGACCTCGCCCTCCAGCTCGCCGCCGCCAACGCCGACCCGGCCGAGTTCGAGGCCGACCCCGGCAAGTTCGACATCCCCGACAGCGTGATCGGCTTCATGGCAGGTGAGCTGGGCGACCTGCCCGGCGGATGGCCCGAGCCCTTCCGCAGCAAGGTCCTCGCCGGGCGCGACGTCAAGATCGGCGTCGAGCCGCTCGACCCGGCCGACGCCGCCGCCCTCGAGATTCCCGGCCGCGAGCGTCAAGAGCTGCTGAACCGCCTGCTCTTCGCCGGGCCCACGAAGGCCTACCAGAACGTCGTCGACACGTACGGCGACCTCTCCGTCGTGGCGACCCCCGACTACCTCTACGGCCTCCAGCAGGGCGTCGAGCACACGGTGCCCGTCTCGAAGGGCGTCAATCTCTACATCGGCCTCGAGGCCATCGGCGAGGCGGACGACAAGGGCGTCCGCACCGTCATGACCACGATCAACGGGCAGTTGCGGCCGGTCTTCATCCGGGACCGTTCCATCGAGGTCTCGGCGAAGTCGGCGGAGAAGGCCGATCGGACCGTGCCCGGCGAGGTCGCGGCACCGTTCTCCGGTGTCGTCACGCTGAAGGTCGCCGTCGGAGATCGGGTCGAACCAGGCGCGCCCGTCGCCACGATCGAGGCCATGAAGATGGAGGCGGCGATCACCAGCCCTGTCGGCGGGACCGTGAAGCGCCTGGCGATCCCCGTCACCCAGCAGGTCGACGCCGGCGATCTGCTCGTCATCGTCGCCCCGTAGGCGGCCTGGTCCCCTCCCCGCCCCCACTTTTTTCGAGGAGATCCGGTACTTGCCGCGCGCATTTGGGAGATCTCCGGGGCCCGTTCCGTCGATCTCCTCGAAATTCGTGAGACCCAGACCCGAACTCAGCCCCACCAGCCACAGCAACTGCAACCAGGAGTGCCAGAAGTGAGCGAACGCCCCATCCGCCTGTTCGGAGACCCTGTGCTCCGGTCCCCGTCCGACCCGGTGAAACTCGGCGACCCCGGCCTCGCGGCGCTCGTCCAGGACTTGATCGACACCGTCACTCTGCCTGGCCGGGCCGGGGTCGCCGCGTGCCAGATCGGCGTGGGCCTCCGGGCCTTCAGCTACAACGTCGACGGCGAGATCGGCTACGTGCTCAACCCCGAGATCGTCGAGCTGGGCGGCGAGCCCGAACTCGTCGAGGAAGGCTGCCTGTCGGTGCCCGGCTTCTACTTCCCGCGCCGGCGATACCCGTTCGCCCGCGTCGAGGGCGTCGACCTCGACGGCAACCGCGTCGAGCTCGAGGGTGACGGGCTGATGGCCCAGGCCTTGCAGCACGAGACGGATCACCTCGACGGCACCCTCTACATCATGGGGCTCGACCCCGAGATCAAGAGGGATGCAATGCGGCAGATCCGCGAGAGCGACTGGTTCTAACCGGCCGCGCCGTCTCCCTTCGGCGCCGAACCCTGGGTCGGGGCGACCTCGCCGTTCCACCCAGGAGCCTCGTCGCCCTCGGGTGCCGCCTCGTCGTCCTGAAGAATGTCGTCGCCGTCGTCCTCGAGGTCCCCGTCGCCTGAAGCATCCTCGTCGTGCGAACCGTCGTCCGTCTCCTGCAGCAGCAACCCCTCCCGGTCGTCGAGGAACAGTCGCCCGTCGTCGTCGAGCCTCCCGGTCAGCCCGAGGTCGAGCCACTCGCCCGACGCACCGGAGCCCGCAGCGACAGAGCCCGACGCACCGGAGCCCGCAGCGACAGAGCCCGCAACAGCGGAGCCAGACCCGGCCGCGGGGTCCTCGATGCCGACCCCGTGCATCCTCACCGCCCCGTCGCTCTCGACCTGGACCTCGACGCCGTCGAGCGCACGCCCCACTCCGCCGGCTGCTCGGCCGGACGCGTCGTCGAAGTGCTCGATCGTCGCGAAGCCGCTGGTCTCCGGCGTTCCGTACGACTCGAGGGGGTGCACATCGAGGGCGCGCATCAGCAACCGCAGTCGGGTCGGGAGCGACGCGGTGCCGGCCAGTGCCACGGCGTGCCGCAGTCGCCCTCCGGCCGTCTTGCGCAGCCCGCGCAGCACCAAGGCGTCGGCCAGAGCGAACCGGGTCTTCAACCAGGTCGGCACGGAACCGCTCTCGAGCGCCGTGGCGTACTCGAGGGCGACGTCACGGGCCTGACGGAGGGCCGTGGTGCGGCCGGACTCCTGGGCGCGGACCGATGCCGCCTCGTCGATCCCCTCGAAGAGTGCGGGGTCGGCGACGAGCAGGGTCGGCCGGAAGGACGCCAGGGTGGGGAGGAGAGCGGACGGATCGGCGAGGTGACCGAGCCGAGTGCCGGTGAAGAGCGCCAGCAGGGTCGTGAGCCGAGCGTGCGGATCGGTCGCGGGCAGCACCAGGAGGGTCGACGCCGATGGGCCGGTCGCTTCGGCGAGGACTTCGGCGAGAGCCCGTACGCGGATCGCCGCGACAGCGTGCGTCAGAGTGTGGAGCCGGAGTCCGCCGTCGGGCGTCGTCTCGTAGTGCCGGCTCAGGACGGTGTCGGCGCCCGCGGTCGCGACGGCGGCCTCGAAGTCGGGGTCGGGCAGGCGCCGCCCGGCGAGGACGAGCTTGTCGAGGTCGGCGAGCCCGATCTGCCACACGTCGATCACCAGCGGCAGATCGCCGTGGATCTCGTCGAAGCGCGCGAAGTCGGCCGGCGTCTCGACCACCACGGCCCGGGCGCCCGAGGCCTCGAGCACGGCCGTGAGCTCGGTCTCGCCGGCCTCTGGGGGCAGAGGGACCGTCGCGATCCCGACCAGGCCGGTGGCGGCGTCGACGAGGGTGGACTCGAAGCGGGTGGAACAGAGCACCCCGATCCGGTCGCCGGGCTCGAGGCCGGAAGCCAGGAATCCTCGAGCGAGCGCCTCCGCCCGGTCCAGGAACTCGGCCAGCGAGAGGTCGAACCAGCCGCCGAACGAGTCGGGGATCGCGATCGCGGCGTGCGTGGCTGACTCGGCGAGGGCTTCGGTGAGGAGCGCCGTCACCGAGTCGTCTCGGGTGGCTGCCAGCGGCATGGAAGGCTCCTCTCGGGCTTGCGGATCGTCTCGTTCACTGTACCGACACCCCTCATCGAGAGCGGGGGATGCACGGCTCGCTCGCTGGCGTTCGGACTGTTCGAAGCACGGCAGTAGAGTGATTTCTCGTGCAGGCAATCGGAATCGACATCGGCGGAACCAAGATCGCGGGCGGTGTCGTCACCGAACTCGGCGAGATCGTCGCCGAACGGCGGGTGCCGACTCCCACCGGCGACTCCCAGGCCATCGTCGACGCCGTCGTCGAGATGATCCGCGAACTCCAGTCCGAGCACGAGGTCGTCGCCGCCGGGGTCGCGGCGCCCGGCTTCATCGACGCTGCCCAGTCGACCGTGTACTACACGCCGAACATCCCCTGGCGCAACGAGCCCCTTCGAGCTCGCCTCAACGACGAGCTCGACCTCCACATCACCATCGACAACGACGCCAACGCGGCCGGCTGGGCCGAGTTCCGGTTCGGCGCCGGTCGCCTCGTCAGCGACATGACCATGCTCACGATCGGAACCGGCGTCGGGGGCGCGATCGTCGCTCAAGACAAGCTGCTCCGCGGCGGCTTCGGCACGGGGGGCGAGCTCGGCCACGTCCGCATCGTGCCCGACGGCCTGCCCTGCGGCTGTGGCGCCTTCGGGTGCATCGAGCAGTACGGGTCCGGTCGCGCCCTGCTCCGCATGGCCGGCGAGGTCGCCGACCGCGGGGGAGCGACGGGCAAGGCCCTGGCCGACCTCCGCACCGCGAAGGGGTCGCTCTCCGGGCACGACGTCAGCGCCCTTCTCGCGTCGGGCGATGCCGGGGCGGTCGAAGCCCTCACCGAGCTCGGCACCTGGTTGGGCCAGGCCTGCGCCTCGCTCAGCGTGGTGCTCGACCCCCAGCTCTTCGTCTTCGGCGGCGGTGTCGCCCAGGCGGGCGAGCTGCTGCTGGCTCCGGTCCGCGCCGCCTACCTCTCGCACCTCCCCGCCCGCGGCTTCCACCCCGAGCCCGACTTCGTCATCGCCGAGCTCGTGAACGACGCCGGAGTGGTGGGCGCCGCCGACCTCGCCCGGCTCCACGTCTCCACCCTCTGACTTCCGGTTAGACTGCACCGACTCAGGCGGCGCCGCAGCGCCCGACGGAAGGAGACGACGATGTTCTACTGGATCATGAAGACGTTCCTCTTCCGGCCCGTGCTGCTGTCGATCTTCCGCCCCTGGGTGATCGGTCGGCAGAACATCCCCGAGACCGGTCCCGTCATCTTCGCCAGCAACCACCTGTCGTTCGTCGACTCGGTGTTCCTGCCCCTCGTCCTCGACCGCCGGCTGTCGTTCCTGGCCAAGAGCGACTACTTCACCGGTCGCGGCATCCGCGGCTGGGCCACCCGGGTGTTCTTCAACGCCACCGGGCAGCTCTCGATCGACCGCTCCGGCGGCAAGGCGTCGGAGGCCTCTCTCAAGACCGGGCTCGGCGTCCTCGCCAAGGGCGAGCAGCTCGGCATCTACCCCGAGGGCACTCGCAGCCCTGACGGCCGCCTCTACCGCGGTCGCACCGGCATCGCTCGAATGGTCCTCGAGGGGCGCGTCCGGGTCGTGCCCGTCGCCATGATCGGCACGCAGCGCGTCATGGTCACGGGCTCGAAGAGGCCGCACCTGCACCGCATCGGCGTCGTCTTCGGCGAGCCGCTCGACTTCAGCCGCTTCGAGGGCCTCGAGGGGGACCGCTTCATCCTGCGTTCCATCACGGACGAGATCATGTACGAACTGAACAAGCTCGGTGGTCAGGAATATGCCGATGTCTACGCCTCTTCGGTCAAAGAGAGGCGTGCTGCGCTTTCGCGCTAGGCTCGATCCTCGTGGCGTGCGGCCTGTTCGGGCTGCCGCCGTGCATCCCACGATGCCGTTTCCACCCCTTCTAGACGAGGACACCGAGTGCTCCAGACCACAGACCCAGTCATTTCTGCAGATCCTTCCGTGATCGCAGGACTGGACTATTGGCGGACGCTCCCCATCAAGCAGCAGCCGCAGTGGAACGACTCGGGCGCGGTCGAGGCGGCCTCCGCCGAGATCGCCACCTACCCGCCCCTGGTCTTCGCGGGCGAGGTCGACACGCTGCGCGAGCGCCTGGCCTCCGCAGCCCAGGGGGAAGCGTTCCTCCTGCAGGGCGGCGACTGCGCCGAGACGTTCGCCGACGCCACGGCCGACAACATCCGCAACCGCGTGAAGACGCTGCTGCAGATGGCCGTCGTGCTCACGTACGGCGCCAGCGTGCCCGTCATCAAGATGGGCCGCATGGCCGGGCAGTTCGCCAAGCCCCGCTCCAGCGACACCGAGACCCGCGACGGCGTGACCCTGCCGGCCTACCGCGGCGACATCATCAACGGCTACGACTTCACGCCCGAGTCGCGTCAGCCCGACCCGGCGCGTCTGGTCCGCGGCTACCACACGTCGGCCTCGACGCTGAACCTGATCCGCGCCTTCACGCAGGGCGGGTTCGCCGATCTGCGCCAGGTGCACTCCTGGAACAAGGGCTTCGCCTCGAACCCGGCCAACGTCATGTACGAGCACATGGCTCGCGAGATCGACAAGGCCGTCCGTTTCATGGTCGCCGCCGGCGCCGACTTCGACGAGATGAAGCGCGCCGAGTTCTACACCAGCCACGAGGCGCTGCTGATGGACTACGAGCGACCGATGACCCGCATCGACTCGCGCACGGGCACGCCCTACGTCCTGTCGAGCCACTTCGTCTGGATCGGCGAACGGACCCGCGACCTCGACGGCGCCCACGTCGACTTCCTCAGCCGGGTGCGCAACCCGATCGGCGTGAAGCTCGGCCCGACGACGAGCCCCGACGACATGCTGCGGCTCATCGACAAGCTCGACCCGAACCGCGAGCCCGGTCGGCTGACGTTCATCACGCGCATGGGCGCCGGCAAGATCCGTGAGGCCCTGCCGCCGCTGCTCGAGGCCATCAAGGGCGCCGACGCCACTCCGCTGTGGGTGTCCGACCCGATGCACGGCAACGGCATGACCACGCCGTCGGGCTACAAGACTCGTCGCTTCGAAGAGATCGTCGACGAGGTCAAGGGCTTCTTCGAGGCGCACCGCGACGCGGGCACGCACCCGGGCGGCATCCACATCGAGCTGACGGGCGACGACGTGACAGAGTGCCTCGGCGGATCCGAGCACATCGACGAGGCGACCCTGGCCACCCGCTACGAGAGCCTCTGCGACCCGCGTCTGAACCACATGCAGTCGCTCGAGCTGGCGTTCCTGGTCGCCGAAGAGCTGTCGAGCGCGCAGGCCTGACCCGCGGTCTCACGACGAGCCCCTTCGCTTCGGCGGAGGGGCTCGCCGCGTCTCGGGCGGTGGTCGCCGCGTGCAAATGTCGAGTGATTCTGCGATCCGGGCGCGCCGAGGCCCGAGCCGGCGTGCACCTGTCGACGGATCGCTCGCGATGTGCGCACCGAAAACAGCGCGAGAGCGTGGGATGCACGGGGCCGGCTCGCCCCGGACGGGTCAGCCGCCGATCCCGATCGCGTTGTACGTCAGCGTGATCGTGTCGCCCTTGTGCGCGGTCGCCGCACCGGCGGGACTCTGCGTGGCGACGGTCAAGATGTTCTTCCAGTTGAGCGCGGTGCAGATCGCGGCCGGCTTGCAGTCTTTGTAGGTGACCTGGAGGCCAAGGGCCTTGAGGGCTGTCTCGGCTCCGGAGATCGTCTGGCCGGTCTCGTCGGGGACGGTGATCGGCTGGGGCCCTTTGGAGACGACGAGGCCGACGGTGGCCCCCTGGTGGACCGGTGCGGCCGGGTCGGCCTGGCTGATGACCGCGCCGGAGGGGACGCCGTCGGAATACTGGCTGTCGGTCTGCTGCCCCTTGAGGCCCACGGCTTCGAGATCGGCCTGAGCGGTCGCCAGCGCCTCGCCGGTCACGTCGGGGACCGGGCCGAGCGAGACCGTCAGGGTGACGGGCTGCTTTTCGCCGTAGGTCGTCGCGTGGCTCAGGTCCTCGGTGCCGCCGGTCGCGTCCTTGCCGGTGATCGCAAGGACGGACCCTTTCGCCTCGGTGGAGAACTGGTAGCTGGAGTCGCCGACGGTGAAGGCCGCGAGGGCGGCCTTGGCTCCCTCCTCCTGGGTGCCGAGAACTGTGGGCACGGGCAGGAGTCGGGGACCCTGCGACACGACGAGTGAGACGGTCGAGCCCTTCTGGATGCTGGCGCCGCCCTGGGGACGAGTGCCGGTCACGGAGCCGGAGGGGATGGCGACGTCGAAGGTCTTGACCTGGTTCGACGAGACGGCGAAGCCGGCCGCCTTGAGTTTCGCCGTCGCGTCGGGGACGGAGACGTTGGACATGCTGGGGACGGCGACGCGCCCGCCGGGGCCGAAGTTGAACCACCATCCGGTGCCACCGGCCAGGAGGGCGAGCACGACGACGACGACCAGGAGCACGAAGCCGCTGCGGCGGCGCCGGTGCGCCTTGCGGGCGAGGGCCTCGGCGTTGGTGTCGCCTCCGAGGACGGGCCCCGTGCGGTGGCGAGCCTGGCCGGCTGCCGGCGCCTGGCCGAGGATCTGCGTGTCGCCGGTGGGGCCCTGGGGGAGCGTCGGGTTGCGGAGCGTCGGTGCCATGGCGGCGGGTAGGACCCGGGTCTGCTGCATGCCGGGCTGGACCGTGCCGCGCTGGAGGTCGAAGAGGTGATCGAGCATGGCCCGGGCATCCCGCGGCCTGTCGTCGGGGTCGCGCGCGGTCGCCCATTGGACGAGCTCGTCGAGATCGACCGGGACGCGCGGGTTGACGGCCGAGGGCATCGGCACGGTGTCGTTCGCGTGCTGGTAGGCGATCTGCATCGGCTGGTCGCCCTTGTAGGGCTGCTCGCCGGTGAGCATCTCGTAGAGCATGATGCCGAGCGCGTAGATGTCGCTGCGGGTGTCGGCGATGCCGCGGGTCACGAGTTCGGGGGAGAGGTAGGCGATGGTGCCGAGCAGGGCGGCACCGGTCGCGGTGTTGGCGCTGGCGGCCCGGGCGAGGCCGAAGTCGCCGATCTTGATGCGGCCGTCGTCGGCGAGCAGGACGTTCTCGGGTTTGAGGTCGCGGTGGACGATGCCGGACTTGTGGGCGGCGGCGAGGCCGGCGAGCACGGCTTCGAGGATGTCGGTCGCCTGTTCGGGCGTCAGGACCTTGTGCTCCTGGAGGAGCTCTCGGAGGGTGATGCCGGGCAGGTACTCCATGACGATGTAGGCGGACTCGTCGTCCTGGCCCTGGTCGTAGACGTTGACCACGTTGGGGTGGGCGAGACGAGCGGCCGAGCGGGCCTCTTGGATGAAGCGCTCTTTGAAGTTCTCGTCGTCGGCGAGGTGCCCGTGCATGATCTTGACGGCCACGGGTCGTTCGAGCCGGAGGTCGGAGGCGAGGTAGACGGTCGCCATGCCGCCGCGGGCGATGCGTGAGCGCACCTGGTATCGGCCGTCGATGAGTCGGCCGATCATCGGGTCAGTCTGGTTGACGCTCACCTCGGTGATTTTACGGATGACACGCCGGGGAGAGCGTCCAACTCACCGCGCCCGACCAAACCGTTATGCGCCGTCCGAGGGGAATCGTCCGGAGGCATGACGGTCGCAGGCGGAAGGGTCGTCGTCAGAGGGTCGCGAGCCAGGTGCGGGCCGAGCTCTCCCACTTGCCGTAGGCATCGGGGTAGGCGGAGTTCTGCACGGCCTGAGCGGCCTGCGTGACCGTGAGAGTGGACCAGCCGCGGATGTCGAGCAGGCCGCGGGTCTTGCCGGGGTTGGGGTTGCGGCTGCCGCCGAAGAAGAGCTTGGTCGCGTACGTGGTGTCGGTGAGCTGCGCGCGCGTGCCCCAGCCCTGACTCGGGCGCTGCTGGAAGAGCCCGACCGAGTCGGCGTCGCCGGAGGGCAGGTTGCGGAGACCGGACTCCTGGGCGGCGGCGGCGAGGGCGACGACGATGCCCTGGTCGCTGACGCCGAGGGTGCGGCCGACCTGGATGATGGTGCGGGCATTGGCCTGCTGGGTGCTGTCGAGGGCCGTCGAGACGATCGTCGTGGCGCCGGTGCCGGCGGTGGTGACGGTGGCGGCGACGACGGTGCTCGGGATGGTGAGCTGCTTGCCGGCGTAGATCATGCTGGTCCAGCTCAGGCCGTTGGCCGTGAGGAGCTTGTCGACGGTGGTGCCGTTGGCCTTGGCGATCGACGAGAGCGTGTCTCCGGTCTTGATGACGTAGGTCGTCGCGGCGGTGCCGGTCGTCGAGGTGATCGTCTTGGTCGGCGTCGCGACGGTCGTGGTGGCGACGGGCGACGTGGTGGCAGCAAGGGCGACGGTGCCCGGGATCGTGAGGTGCTGGCCGGGGTACACGATGCTCGACCAGCCGAGGCCGTTCGCAGCCAGCAGTGCCGTCGTGGCGACGCCGTGCCGGGCGGCGATCGACGAGAGCGTGTCGCCGCGGACGATCGTGTACGAGCCGGCCTGCGCCGTCGGGGCCGGAGCCGGCGTGGCGACGGGGGATGCGGCTACCGCAGCGGCCGGGTTCGTCGCCTTGGCCGCGCTCAGGCTGAGGCTCTGGCCGGGGAAGATCGTGGACTTCCAGCTGAGCCCGTTGAGGGCGAGCACCGAGGCGGTGGAGAGTCCGAAGCGGCCGGCGATGCTCGAGACGGTGTCGCCGGTCTTGACCGTGTAGGTGGTCGGGACGGCGGAGGCCGTGCTGAGAACGGCGCTCGTCAGCTCGACGGCGGGCTGGTCGTCGGGCGCGGACCGCGTGGCGCTCAGGTCGATGCGGGTCGCCGGCGCGGCTTTCGTGTCGGGGCTGACGCCCGGACGCTTGGTGAGCGGCTGGACGTGGTCGGTGGTGACTAGGGGCCCGGTCAGGGTCATCGCCATCGAACCGGCGAGAACGATCGGCACGGTTCCGAGCATGCCCCGACCGATGCGGTAGGCGGCAGATCTCGAGGGTTGCGGGTCGGATTCGTTCATAGGGATTCACGCTGACACAGAAGTAAGTGCAAGTCAATTAACGAGACGGGTGTGACTGGAGTGAAACGCACCCAATCCGGGGGGAGGCGGACTCGGCCGCCCGTCCGTGGGAAGGTAGTGCCGTGACAGACATCTCCACGCGCCCCTGGTTCGACTCCATCACCTGGCTCACGCTGCCCGCTGCGGCCGAGCAACTCGGCACGACGGCGAGCCGGGTCCGCCGCCTCCTCGAGGAGAACGTCCTCCTCGCGACGCGGGTCGACGACGTCCGCAAGATCCCCGCCGTCTTCCTGGTCGGGAACGAGCCGATGCACGAGCTCCGCGGCACGATCACCGTCCTTCACGACAACCACTTCACCGACGACGAGGCCATCGACTGGCTCCTGTCGGACGAGGAGTCGCTGGGCACGAGCCCGATCCAGGCGCTGCTGGCCGGTCGCAAGGCTGAGGTCCGCCGCGTCGCGCAGTCGCTGCTCTGATCCGTCGCAGTTTCTGCTCTGATCGGCGGGCCGTCGCCGCTCCGAGCCGTGCGCGGTCGCCCGGCCGTCGTCGCCCCGATCAGGCGGTGCGGCGCGTGACGGTGTCGGCGAGCTGAGACAACTGCGCCTTGGCGCTCGGTGCGAGCGGTGCCGAGCCGATGGCGCTCTGAGCGGCAGCCACCTGCTCGCTGATCAGGGCCTCGACCGCGTCGACCGCGCCCGAGTCGCGGATCGTCGCCTGCAGCATCCGGATCTGGTCGTCGTCGAGGTCGGGATCGCCGAGGAGCTCGTCGAGCAGCCGGACGGAGCCCACGGGCAACGACTGCCGGGCCAGCGCGATCAGAACGGTGCGCTTGCCCTCGCGGAGATCGTCACCGGCCGGCTTGCCGGTCACCGCGGGGTCGCCGAAGACGCCGAGGAGATCGTCGCGGAGCTGATAGGCGATGCCGAGCGGGAGGCCGAAGGCGCTGAGGCTCTTCAGGTGCTCGGCCGAGCCGCCGGCCATGGCCGCGCCGACGAGCAGGGGTGCCTCGACGGAGTACTTGGCGGACTTGTAGACGATGACGCGCTGCGCTCGGGCCAGGAGCTCGTCGTCCGGTGCGGTGCCCCAGGCGCTTTCTTCGAGGATGTCGAGGTACTGCCCGACGGTGACCTCGGTGCGCATGCGATTGAATTCGCGACGGGCGGTGCGAGCGGCATCTCGCGACTCGAGCGAGTCGAAGGCGTCCGCCAGGAGCTCGTCGCTCCAACTCAGCAGGAGGTCGCCGAAGAGAAGAGCGCCCGAGGTGCCGAACGCGGCGGCGTCGCCGAGCCAGCCGCCGTCGCGGTGCAGCTCTTCGAACCGACGGTGCGCCGCGGGCAGGCCTCGACGGGTGTCGGAATTATCCATGATGTCGTCGTGCACGAGGGCCGCGGCGTGGAAGAACTCCAGCCCGACGGAGGCGGTGACGACGGCGTCGAATTGGGCTTTGTCCGGCGAGGTGGCGAGGACGTCGGCGGCGGCCTCGAGACCCGCCACGGACTGCCAGCCCCAGTAGCAGAACAACGCTCGGAACCGCTTGCCGCCCTGGAGCAGATCGGCCGAGAATCGGGCGAACGGATGGAGGTCGGAGGCGATGCCGTCGAGCTCCGGCCGTCGGGCTTGGAGGAAGCCGTCGATCCGGTCTTGAAGGACGTCTACTAACCGCGTACTCTCAGCCACGCCGCCTAGCCTAACCATTGCTTGCGGTTCTAGAATCGTGAGCTAACAACGGTGCTCGTCACGAGTGCACTCGAGGTCCTTCATCGGAGGCCGCGGGGGCTCTTTCCCGGCCACTGATTGGCAGCCCAATTGGCCTCCCTGAAGGGAACACAAATGCCTCTTTCCGAACAGGAGCAGCGGCTGCTCGAAGAGATGGAGCGCAGCCTCTACAACAACGACTCCGATTTCGTCACCACCATGAGCTCGCGTCGAGGACGACCGAGCTACACGATGGTCGTTCTCGGTATCGTCGCTGCTCTGATCGGCGTCGCCGTCATCGTCGCCGGCGTCGCCTTCCGCATGCCGTTGATCGGTGTCGCGGGCTTCATCGTCCTCCTGGCAGGCGCGCTCTTCGCAATCGCTCCTCCCCGTCGCCGTCTCGGTTCGCTCGGGCCCGCACCCGTTCCTCCCCGTTCCTCCACTTCGCGTGGTCGTGCCGGAGGCCGTGGCCGCGGTTCGATGATGGACCGCCTCAACGAGCGATGGGACAAGCGTCAGGGCGGAGACGACAACTGACGCAGTCCCGCCGGTGATCTGACCGGCACGAAACGAGGTCGACCCCTGGGTCGGCCTTTTTTCATGTCCACTGACGAGCCGTGAGCCTCCCTTTTCCTCCACCCCGTGCATCCCCGTGATGCCGGGGTTTTTTCGCGCGTCCGACCCCCCTTTCGGGGCCCGGTCGTTGTTTGGTGGGGGAATGTGGAGTAAAGTGGAGGAATAGCCCAGGCCGGGGCGTGGAGCGGGGGTGACGCGAGTGTTCCTCGGTACCTACGCGCCCAAGCTCGACGAGAAAGGCCGCATCATCCTTCCTGCGAAGTACCGCGACGAGCTGGCCTCCGGTCTGGTCATGACGCGCGGGCAGGAGCGCTGCGTCTACGTCTTCAGTCAGCGTGAGTTCGAAGACCTTCATGGGCGCATCCGGCAGGCGCCGGTCACGAGCAAGCAGGCTCGCGACTACCTGCGCCTGTTCCTCTCGGGCGCCTCCGACGAGATCCCCGACAAGCAGAACCGCGTCACCATCCCGGCCACTCTTCGCGAGTACGCCGGCCTCGGCCGCGATCTGACCGTGATCGGTGCGGGCAGCCGCGTCGAGATCTGGGCCACCGAGGCCTGGAACACCTACTACGCCGAGCAAGAGGCCTCGTTCGCCGACACCACCGAGGAGGTGATCCCCGGGCTCTTCTAGAGTCGCGGGTCCTGACTCCCAGCCGTCCACCCCTGGCACACTTCCCCGGTGCCAGGTGGGATGGATGGGGATCAGGCCCCACGAACAAAGAAGCGCAGGGCTCTCCATGGCAGAAGCAGACGACTCCACGCAGGCGGAAGACGCCGCCGGCAACCGCATCCACCAGCCGGTGCTCCTCGAGCGCACCCTCGAGCTGCTCGCTCCGGCGATCGAGAAGCCCGGCGCCGTCGTCGTCGACGGCACACTCGGCATGGGCGGCCACTCCTCGGCGATGCTCAGCCGGTTCCCCGAACTCACCCTCGTCGGTCTCGACCGAGACACCGAGGCCCTGGCGATCGCCGGTGAGCGACTGGCGCCGTTCGGCGACCGGGTCAAGCTGGTCCACACCGAGTACGACGGCATCGAGAGCGCCCTCGACTCCCTCGGCATCCCCGAGATCGACGGAATCCTGTTCGACCTCGGCGTCTCGTCGCTGCAGCTCGACCGGGTCGAGCGCGGGTTCTCGTATTCCAAAGACGCCCCGCTCGACATGCGGATGGACGGCACGGCCGGCGTCACCGCCGAGACCGTCCTCGCGAGCTACAGCGAGGCCGAGCTGCGCCGCATCTTCTACCAGTACGGCGAAGAGAAACTGGCCCCCCGCTACGCGCGCCGCATCGTCGAACGCCGTGAGGCCACCCCGCTCGTCCGCAGCGGGCAGCTCGTCGACCTCCTCATCGACGCGACCCCGGCGGCCCTCCAGCGCGCGGGGCACCCCGCGAAACGTGTCTTCCAGGCGTTGCGGATCGAGGTGAACGGCGAACTGGCGTCCCTCGAGAAGGCGCTTCCCGCCTCCCTCGATCGGATCGCGCTCGGCGGCCGGATCGTGGTCCTCGCCTACCAGTCGCTCGAAGACCGCCTCGTGAAGCGCGAGTTCGCCGCGCGGTCGAAGTCGACCGCGCCCGCCGGCCTTCCCGTCGAATTGCCCGAGCACCGACCCGAGTTCTCCCTCCTGGTCCGCGGCGCCGAACTGGCGAGCGACGAAGAGAAAGACCTGAACCCCCGAGCCAAGCCCGTGCGTCTGCGTGCGGCCGAGCGAATCCGGAGACACGCATGAGCACCAACCACGCCCTTGCCACGCCGCTCAGTACGCGGGCCCAGCCGTCGTCCGAGCCGGCCGAGACCCGCCGCCGCCGGCTCAACCCGATCGAAATCATCACCAGTCGCAGCCAGCGGAAGGCGCGACCGAAGATCGTCTACGCGCTCGTGGCAACGGCCGCCCTGTTCGTGCTCCTGCTCACGCAGTTGGGCATCAGCATCGCCGTCAGCAAGGGTGCGTACCAGATCTCGTCGCTGCAGAACTCGCAGACGGTGCTCGACCGCACCCAGCAGAAGTACACCGAGAAGCTCGGGGTCCTCGCTTCGCCGCAGAACATCGCGAACAACGCCACGGCCCTCGGCATGGTCCGCAACCAGAACCCGGTCTACCTCGACCTCGGCACCGAGACGGTCTACGGCACCCCCACGGCCGCGGCCACTCCCGCCACCACGCCGAGCAACCTGATCGCGAACAGCCTCCTCGACGGCGTCCCGGTGATCAGCAAGAGCCCCGACGGCACGACGACGCCGGCGACCACGACGGCACCTACGAGTTCCTCCACGACGGGCGCGGCAGCCACCGATTCCAGCGGGTCGTCGGTAGCGTCGTCGGCGAATCAACTGGCGGCTCCCGAGACCCGGTAACGGTCCTGGTCGGACGGCGGCTTTGCAAGTGAGGAACCTCTCGTGAGACCAACCACCCCAGGGCGCGGCAGCAGCGGGCACTTCGGTGCAGCCGCTCAGCGGTCCCGTCGACGTCGGGCCACGATCGCCGGCATCGTGATCTTCGCCCTCGTGGCCGTGTTCGTCGTCCGTCTCGTCGACATCCAGGTCGTCCAGGCGGCGAGCCTCAACGCCGACGCCGTCGGCAAGCGCTCCATCTCGACCACGGTCTACGGCGACCGGGGCGAGATCCTCGACGCCAACGGCAAGGTCCTCGCAGCCACCGTGCTCCGCTACGACATCACGGCCGCACCCAAGTTCGCCGCCGGCTACACGACCAAGGTCGACGGCAAGAGCGTCACCTACACGCTGCAGCAGACCGTCGACCAGCTCGCGAAAGCCACCGGCGGCGACTCGGCCACGATGTACAAGGCCCTCACCACCGACAAGACCTCGCTCTACACGATGCTCGTCAAGGGCGTCGACGTCGACGCGTACAACCGGGTGGTGAAGCTCGGCATCACTTGGGTCTACCCCCAGCGCGCCACGGCCCGCACCTATCCCGACGGCGCCGTCGCGGGCAACCTCGTCGGCTTCGTCGGCACCGACGGCGCCCAGGCGGGTCTCGAGTACGAGTACGACAAGTGCCTCGCCGGCACGAACGGCTCCGAGACCTACGAACGCGGTCTCGACGGGGTCAAGCTGCCCGGCAGCACGGTGACCACGAAGAAGGCGGTCGCCGGGGGCACGCTCGAGACGACCATCAACTCCGACCTCCAGTACCAGGTGCAGCAAGACCTGAATGAGCAGGTGACCGCCCTCGGGGCCGTCTCCGGCACCGCGGTGGTCGTCAAAGTCTCCGACGGCTCCCTCGTCGCCGTGGCCGACTCCGGCAGCGTCGACCCGAACAACGTCAGTGCGACGGACACCGGCGACCTGGGCTCCAAGGCGTTCACGCAGAGCTACGAGCCCGGCTCGGTCTTCAAGGCGATGACCGCGGCCTCGCTCATCGACGCGGGGCTCGCGACGCCGACGAGCCAGGCCACGGTTCCCGACACCCGCACCTTCCCGTTCGGGGCGACCATCGGCGACGCCGAGTACCACCCCACCGAGAAGCTCACCCTCGCGGGCATCCTCGCCACCTCGTCGAACGTCGGCATCTCGTACCTCGGCGAGAAGATGTCGGCGAAGCAGCGTTACGAGTACATGCAGAAGTTCGGCATCGGCACCAAGACCGAGGTCGACTTCCCCGGCGAGGCCGACGGCATCCTGAACGACTACACCAAGTGGGACCAGCTCACGAACTACACCACCATGTTCGGTCAGGGCGTCGCCTCGACAGCCGTGCAGACCGCGAGCATCTTCCAGACCCTGGCCAACGGCGGCGTCCGCATGCCGCTGAAGCTCGTGAAGGCCTGCAAACTCGCCGACGGCACCGTCATCGACGCCCCGAGCGAGACGGGCACCCGCGTCGTGTCGCAGAAGGCGGCGAACGACGTCGTCGACATGCTCGAGAACACGATCCCCGAGGGCACGCTGAAGGGCATGCAACCCATCTCGGGCTACAACGTGGCCGCCAAGACCGGTACCGCGCAGGTGCCCGGTGCCAACGGAAAGTACGAGGCCGGGCAGTACGTGATCTCGGTCGCGGGCATCGCCCCGGCGGAGAACCCCCAGTACGTCGTGCTCGTGACATTCACGAAGCCCAGTACCATGAAGACTTCGTTCGCGGCGGCACCCGCCTTCCGCGAGATCATGTCCCAGGTCCTCGAGACGTACCGAGTGAAGCCGTCCACGACGCCCCTGACCGACATCCCCGACACCTGGTAGACGACAGACCCGATGCAGACTTCTGCTGGTAAGAAATGAGGATTCATTGAGTGCCCGGATCCCCCCGGTCCTACGACCGGAACATCCCTCGGCGAGGTCTCTCGGCCAACTCGTCACCGAGTTCGGACTCGACCACGTGGGGTCGCTCGACGGCATCGAGATCACCGGTGTGACCCTCTCGACCGGTGACCTGCATCCCGGCGACCTCTACGTCGGCATGCCCGGGGCACACCGCCACGGTGCCGAGTTCGCCGCCGAGGCCCGCGAGGGTGGCGCCGTCGCCCTGCTGACCGACGCGAAGGGGGCCGAGATCGCGCGCGACAGCGGTCTGCCCGTCGTCCTGGTCGACTCGCCTCGCGCCGCTCTGGGCGAGGTGTCGGCATGGATCTACCGCACCCACGAGCAGCCCCCGCTCCTCTTCGCCGTCACCGGCACCAACGGCAAGACCTCGACCTCGTATCTCCTCGAAGGCATCCTCAAGCAGCTCGGCCTCGTCACCGGCCTGAGCTCGACCGCCGAGCGCCACATCGGCGAGCTCGTCGTCGTGTCGCGCCTCACGACACCGGAGGCGAGCGAGATGCACGCCCTCCTGGCCCGGATGCGCGAGAGCGAGGTCCGCGCGGTCGCCGTCGAAGTGAGCGCCCAGGCCCTCAGCCGGAACCGCGTCGACGGCCTCGTGTTCGACGTCGCCGGCTTCACGAACCTGAGTCACGACCACCTCGACGACTACGCCGACATGGAGGAGTACTTCGCGGCCAAGCTGCCCCTCTTCCAGCCCGACCGCGCCAAGCGTGCCGTCGTCTCGCTCGACTCGCCCTACGGCCAACGTGTGGTCGAAGAGAGCCGCATCCCCGTCACCACGATCCAGGTCGTGACCCCCGGTGCCGACACTCCCAGCGACGCCGACTGGAAGGTGACCGTCACCGAGGAGGCCGCGGCCTACACCGCCTTCACGCTCGACGGCCCCGAGGGCCGCTCGCTGTCGACGCGAGTGCCCATGATCGGCATCCACATGGCCGCCGACGCGGCACTCGCCATCGTCATGCTGGTCGAGGCCTCGTTCGAGCTCGAGGCCATCGGCCAGGCGCTCGAGGCCGACGGCGGCATCGTCGCCTACCTCCCGGGCCGAACCGAGCGCGTCTCGGGCGACCGGGGCCCCAGCGTCTTCGTCGACTTCGGGCACAGCCCCGACGCGTTCCTGAACACGCTGGCCGCCGTCCGCCGCTTCACTCCGGGCAAGGTCATCATGCTGTTCGGGGCCGACGGCGACCGCGACACGACCAAGCGTCCCGAGATGGCCCGCGTCGCCGCCGCCGGCTCGGACATCCTCGTCATCACCGATCACCACCCCCGCTTCGAAGACCCCGACTCGATCCGCAAGACCCTGGTCGACGCGGCTCGCGAGGCCTACCCGGAGCACGAGATCCACGAGGTGAGCCCGCCCGAGGCGGCCATTCGTGCGGCCGTCGTCCTCGCCGGCGAAGGCGACTCGATCCTGTGGGCCGGCCCCGGTCACCAGGACTACCGCGACATCGAGGGCGTGCGCACGCCCTACTCGGCTCGCGACGAAGCGCGCGACGCGCTCCGAGAGGCCGGGTGGGCCGAGTGATCGCTCTCACGCTTTCCGAGATCGCCGCGATCGTCGGAGGCCGTCTCGTCCTGGGCTCCGGCGACACCGTCGTCGACGGCTCCGTCGAGACCGACTCCCGCCTCGTCCGACCGGGGTCGATCTTCTTCGCGCTGCCCGGCGAGGTCACCGACGGCCGTGTGTTCGTGCCGTCGGCCGTCGAGAACGGTGCGGCACTGGTCGTCGCCGAGGACAACCTCGACACGAGCATTCCCCTGATCGTCGTCGCCGACGGCGTGGTCGCCCTGGCCGACCTCGCCCGAGAGGTCGTCGCACGAGTGCGCGCAGGGCGCGGGAGCGAGCGCGGGATGCACGTGGTCGGCATCACCGGCAGCAACGGCAAGACGAGCACCAAGAACATGCTGCGCGCCATCCTCTCCGACCTGGGCGAGACCGTCGCTCCCGAGGGGTCCTTCAACAACCACGTCGGCGCGCCGATCTCGATGCTGCGGGTGACGCCCGACACCGAGTACCTCGTGGTCGAGATGGGTGCCTCGGGTTCGGGCGAGATCGCCCGGCTCGTGTCCATCGCGAAGCCCGACACGGGCGTCGTCCTCAAGGTGGGCCTCGCGCACGCCGGCGAGTTCGGCGGCATCGAAGCGACCCAGCGCGCCAAGTCCGAGATGGTGACCGACCTGCCCGCGACGGCGACCGCCGTGCTCAACGCCGACGACTTCCGCGTCATGGCCATGGCCGAGCAGACCGCCGCCCGCGTCGTCACCTTCGGGTTCGGCGACGCGGCGACCTACCGGGCCAGCGACATCGACGTGGTCACGAGCGGCACCTCGTTCGTGCTGCACGCCCCCGGCGTCACGCGTCCGGTCCACCTCCGCATCCTGGGCGAGCACCATGTCATGAACGCCCTCGCGGCACTGACCGTCGTGGGGGAGTGGGGTCTCGACGTCTCGCGCGCCGCCGACGTCCTCGAAGGTGTCACGCGGGCCGAGCGCTGGCGCATGGAGGTCCTCGACGGCGGCGACGGGGTCACCGTCATCAACGACGCCTACAACGCCAGCCCCGACTCGGTCGCCGCGGCCCTGAAGACGCTCGCGCAGATCATCGGCCCCGATCAGCGATCGGTCGCCGTCCTCGGCGAGATGGCCGAACTCGGCGAGTTCGCTCAGGAGGAGCACGACCGCATCGGTCGTCTCGTGGTCCGCCTGAACATCCACAAGCTCGTCGTCGTCGGCGACGCCGCACGGCACGTGCACATGGCGGCCGGGCTGGAAGGGTCGTGGGACGGCGAGTCGATCCTCGTCCCCGACATCGAGAGCGCCTACGACCTCCTCAAGGCCGATCAACGGCCCGGCGACGTGGTCCTCGTCAAGTCGTCGAAGTCGGCGAATCTCCGCTTCCTCGGCGATCGTCTGGCCGGAGTCCCCGCATGATCGCCCTGCTCGTCGGCGGCGCGGTCTCGCTCGTCTTCACCCTCCTGCTCACGCCGTGGTTCATCAAACTGTTCCATCGCCTCGGCTGGGGCCAGTTCATTCGCAGCGACGGACCGCAGTCGCACCACACCAAGCGCGGGACCGCCACCATGGGCGGCATCGTCCTGATCCTCGGCACGGTGCTCGGCTATTTCGTCGGGCACCTCGCCGGCGGCGACCGTCTCACCCCGAGCGGCCTCCTCGTGCTGCTGATGATGGTGGGGCTCGGGTTCATCGGCTTCCTCGACGACTTCACGAAGGTGCGCAACCAGCGCAGCCTCGGGCTGGGCGGCTGGGCCAAGATCCTGGGCCAGGTCATCGTCGCGGTGATCTTCGCCGTCCTGGCGATCACCGTCCACAGCCGGGTGGGGCAGACCTCCGCGTCGCACTTCATCTCCGGTGTGCGCGACATCCCCTGGCTGAACCTGTTCTTCGCCGGCTCCCTCATCGGCGGGGTGCTGTTCGCCATCTGGGTGATCATGATCACCGTCTCGGCCTCGAACGGCGTCAACGTCGCCGACGGTCTCGACGGCCTCGCGACCGGAGCCTCGATCCTCGCGATCGGCTCCTACATCGTGATCGGCTTCTGGCAGAACAACCAGCTCTGCGGGAGCGTCCGAGCGGTCGGCAGCGCCTGCTACACCACCACCAACCCGCTCGACCTGGCTGTCGTCGCCGCGTGCATCTCGGGCGGCCTGATCGGCTTCCTGTGGTGGAACACCTCGCCGGCGCAGATCTTCCTCGGCGACACCGGGTCCCTGGGCCTGGGCGGCGCGGTCGCGGCTCTCGCCATCCTGACCCGCACCGAGCTCCTCCTCGTGCTGATCGGCGGCCTGTTCCTGGTGGTCACCGGTTCGGTCATCCTGCAGCGCATCTACTTCAAACTGACGCACGGCAAGCGCATCTTCCTGATGAGCCCCCTGCATCACCACTTCGAGCTCAAGGGCTGGGCCGAGGTGACGGTCGTGGTGCGGTTCTGGATCATCGCAGGCCTCTTCGTCGCCGCGGCGCTCGGGGTCTTCTACCTCGAGTGGATCTCGAGGACGTGACCGTGGGCATCCCCACCTCCGGGCGTCTCGACGGCCTCGTCAGCTGGCACGCCGACTGGACGGGCCTCCGCGTCGCCGTCCTCGGCCTGGGCGTGAGCGGCTTCTCCGTCGCCGACACCCTCGCCGAGCTCGGTGCCGAGGTCCTGGTCGTGGCGCCCTCCGGCGACTCCGACGCCGCCGGCCTGCTGCCGGTCATCGGCGCCCGTCTCGTCGTGCAGCCCGACCTCACGACACCACCCGCCGAACTCGTCGAGTTCGACGCCGAGGTCGTCGTGGTCAGCCCCGGTTTCCCCCCGACCCACCCGCTCGTCGTCTGGGCGAGCGCATCCGGCGCGGCGATCTGGGGCGACGTCGAGCTCGCCTGGCGTGTCCGCGACAAGACGCAGCGTCTCGCCGAATGGGTGCTCGTGACCGGCACCAACGGCAAGACGACGACGACGCAGCTCGCGGCGGCCATGTTCGCCGCCGACGAGCGGACGGTCGCGGCCTGCGGCAACATCGGCCTGCCGGTGCTCGACGCGATCCGCGAGCCCGACGGATTCGACGTCCTCGTCGTCGAGCTCTCCAGCCATCAGCTGCACTACCTGCCCCTCGAGGGCCCGGGTTCTCTGCGGCCGGCCGCCACCGTCTGTCTGAACGTCGAGGAGGACCACCTCGAATGGCACGGCTCGTTCGAGGCCTACCGCGCCTCGAAGGGCCGGGTCTACGCGAACACCCGGGTCGCCTGCATCTACAACCGCGCGGACGAGACCACGCGCGAGCTGGTGCAGGAGGCCGACGTCCAAGAGGGCTGCCGGGCCGTGGGCTTCGGTCTCGGCTCGCCGCCGATCAGCGACTTCGGCGTCGTCGAGGGCCTGCTCGTCGACCGGGCGTTCCTGGCCGACCGTCAGCACCGGGCTCTCGAGCTCACGTCGATCGACACGCTCCGCGGCTCGGGCCTCGCAGCCGACCACCTCGTCGAGGACGTGCTGGCCGCATCCGCGCTGGCTCGGTCGCTCGACGTCGCCCCCGACTCCATCGAGCTGGCCGTCGCGGCGTTCCGCGCCGACCACCACCGCTCCGAGATCGTGCCCACCGACGACGGGATCGAGTGGGTCGACGACTCGAAGGCCACGAATCCGCATGCGGCACGGGCATCCCTCGCTGCCGCCTCGTCGGTCGTCTGGATCGTCGGCGGTCTCTTCAAAGGCGTCGACATCGCTCCGCTCGTCCGCGACGAGACGGCACACGTGAAGGCCGCGGTGCTGATCGGTGCCGATCGCTCGGAGGTTGCTGAGGCCTTCCGGCGACACGCCCCCGGCATACCGGTCTTCGAGGTCGACGAGGCCGACACTGAACGAGTGATGCCGGAGGCCGTCAGGCTGGCGGCCGTGGTCGCCGAACCGGGCGACACCGTCCTGCTGGCCCCCGCTGCGGCATCGTTCGACCAGTTCGCCGACTACGGCGCCCGCGGCACGGCATTCGCCCGGGCCGTCCAAGACCACCTGGGAGGTGACTCCGATGGCCGACACCCCATCGAACCTCCCGCGACGCCTGCTGGCTAGCGCCGCCTCGCGCCGCGGGGGAGCAGCCAAGCGCACCTACGCGACCGACGGCGAGCGCACCGCGGCCGCGGTGGTGCGCGTGAAGAAGATCTTCGCCGCCGAGACCGGCACGTTCTTCGTCCTGCTCGGCACCGCGCTCTTCCTCGTCGTGTTCGGCGTGGTGATGGTGCTCTCGTCGTCCTCGGTCGAGCAGTTCGTCGCGACGAAGGACTTCTTCGGCGCCTTCGTTCGGCAGGGCATCTTCGCGGCCGTCGGAATCCCCCTGATGCTGTTGGCCTCCCGGGTCTCGTCCCGCACCTGGCAGAAGTACGCCTGGCACCTGCTCGTGGCGTCGATGGTCCTGCAGCTCCTGGTCTTCAGCCCTCTCGGTGTGACGGTCAACGGCAACCGGAACTGGATTCACATCGGCTCGTTCAGCGCCCAGCCCTCGGAGTTCATGAAGCTGAGCCTCGCGATCTGGATCGGCATGATCCTGGTCAAGAAGGGCGACAAGCTCCTCGACTGGCGTCAGGTGGCCGTGCCGCTCGTGCCCGTCGTGATCATCGCCCTGGCCCTGGTCCTGCGCGGCGGCGACCTCGGGACCAGTCTGATCCTGATGATGCTCGTGGCGGTCGCCGTCTTCATCGCCGGTGTCCCGCTCAAGTTCTTCATCGTGCCGCTCATCGTGATCGCCGTGGCTCTGCCGGTCATCACGCACAGCGCCAGCAGCCGGACGAGCCGCATCTCCGCCTGGCTCGACGGCTGCTCGTCGGCCGCCGACTACCAGTCGACCTGCTGGCAGACGACCCACGGGTTGTGGGCCCTCGCCTCCGGCGGCGTCTTCGGCGTCGGCCTCGGCAACTCCAAGGCCAAGTGGTCCTGGCTCCCCGAGGCGGACAACGACTTCATCTTCGCCATCATCGGCGAAGAGCTCGGCCTGATCGGCGCCTGCGTCGTGCTCGCCCTCTTCATCGTGCTCGCCGTGTCGTTCGTCAAGGTCGTTCGTCGTTCCGACGACCCGTTCGTCCGGATCGTGACCGGCGGCATCATGGCCTGGATCGTCGGCGAGGCCCTGGTCAACATCGCGGTGGTGCTCGGCCTCCTGCCGGTCCTCGGGGTGCCCTTACCGCTGATCAGTGCAGGGGGATCCTCGCTCGTCTTCACCCTCCTGGGGCTCGGTGTCGTCCTCTCGTTCGTCCGGCAGCACGACGACGCCGACCTGCCTGTGGAGAACTCACGAGGCCGTGCGCGCGAGCAGGTAGGGTCTCTCCGGTGACGACGTACCTCCTCGCCGGCGGCGGCACCGCCGGCCACGTGAATCCCCTTCTGGCCACGGCCGATCGCCTGCGGCGCCGCGACCCCGGGGCGACCATCCTGGTGCTCGGCACGGCCGAGGGGCTCGAAGCCCGACTGGTCCCCGAGCGGGGCTACGAACTCATCACGGTGCCCCGTCTCCCGTTCCCGCGCAAGCCGAACGTCGCCGCCCTGCGCTTCCCCGGGCGCATCGTCTCCGCCATCTCCGGGGTCCGTCGTCAGCTCGCCCAGCGCCACGTCGACGTCGTCGTGGGTTTCGGCGGGTACGCCGCCGCCCCGGCCTATCTCGCGGCCTGGCGCTCCAAGGTCCCGATCGTCGTCCACGAGGCGAACGCCAAGCCCGGCATGGCAAACGTGCTCGGCTCGTACCTCACCCGCCACGTCGGCGTCGTGTTCGAGTCGACGAAGATGCGGCACGCGCGTCAGGTGGGCATGCCGCTCCGTGACGAGATCGAGAACCTCGATCGGCCGGCCGTGAAGTCCGAGGCGCTCCAGTTCTTCGGGCTCGATGCTCAGAAGCCGACGCTCCTCGTGACGGGCGGCTCCACGGGGGCGCGAAAGCTCAACGAGACGATCTCGCGATCCACCTCCCAGCTGCTCGGGGCCGGGTGGCAGATCCTCCACATCACCGGCGAGAAGTCCGACCTGACCTCGAGCCCTCTCGCCGACTACCACCTGTTGAAGTACTGCGATCGCATGGACTTCGCTCTGGCCGCCGCCGACTTCGTCGTCTCGCGCGCGGGCTCGGCCACTGTCGCCGAGCTCACCGCGCTGGGGCTGCCGGCGGTCCTCGTCCCCTACCCCGTCGGCAACGGCGAACAGCGCTTCAACGCCTCCGACGTCGTGGCCGCGGGCGGAGCCGAGCTGGTGACCGACGCCGACTTCACCCCGGCCTGGGTGCGCAAGCAGCTCGTCCCGATCCTCCTCGACCGCGCGCGCATCGCCGACATGGCTGCGCGCACCGCGTCCGTCGGCTTCCGCGACGGGGCCGATCGCACGGTCGACCTCGTGCTCGAAGCCACCATCCCGACCCCCCACGAGACCTTCAGCGAGACGTCATGATCAAGCCCGACCTCACCCAGCCCCTGCCCGAGAAGCTCGGCAAGGTGCACTTCGTCGGCATCGGCGGCTCCGGCATGAGCGGCATCGCACGGGTGTTCCTGGCCGCGGGGCACCGCGTCACCGGCTCCGACGTGCGCGAGAGCGCGGCGGTCGACACTCTCCGCGGTCTCGGCGCCACGGTCGCCATCGGCCACGACGCCGCCAACGTGGGCGACGCCGACACCCTCGTCGTCACCGGCGCCCTCTGGCAGGACAACCCCGAATACCAGTACGCCCTCGCGCACGAACTGCCGGTGCTCCACCGCTCTCAGGCCCTCGCCTGGCTCATCGGCGGCCATCGTCTCGTCTCCGTCGCCGGTGCGCACGGCAAGACGACCTCCACGGGCATGGTCGTGACCGCTCTCCTCGACGCGGGCCGCGACCCCAACTTCGTCAACGGCGGCGTGATCCAGTCGCTCGGGTTGAGCGCTCGGGGCGGCTCCGACGACCTCTTCGTCATCGAGGCCGACGAGTCCGACGGCTCGTTCCTGCTCTACGACACCTCGATCGCCCTGATCACCAACGTCGACGCCGACCACCTCGACCACTACGGCTCGCGCGAGGCCTTCGACCAGGCCTTCGTCGACTTCGCGGGCGCGGCCTCCGAGTTCGTCGCGATCTCGAGCGACGACCCCGGGGCCGTCGCGGTGACCGCCTCGCTCGACCCCGCCAAGGTGGTCACCTTCGGCACCGCCGAGGGCGCCGACGTCCGGGTCGTGGGCACCACCGACGAGGGCCCGGTCGCCTTCCGCCTCGAGCACGACGGTCGCTCCTACCCGGTCCAGCTCCGCGTCCCCGGCCATCACAACGCCCTGAACGCGGCCGGCGCCTACGCCGTCCTGGTCGGTCTCGGCCTGACGCCCGAAGAGGCGATCAGCGGGCTGGAGGCCTTCGGCGGCACGCAGCGCCGCTTCGAGCTCCACGGCACGGTCCGCGGCGTCAGCGTGTACGACGACTACGCCCACCACCCGACCGAGGTCGCCGCGGCTCTGCAGGCCGCCCGCTCCGTGGTCGGCGACGGGCACCTCATCGCCGTCCACCAGCCGCACCTCTACAGCCGCACGCGAATGATGGCGGGCGAGTTCGCCGAGGCCTACGAGGCGCTGGCCGACCACACCGTCGTCCTCGACGTGTACGGTGCCCGCGAAGACCCGGAGCCGGGCGTCACGGGCGCCCTCGTCTCGGGCCGATTCCACGACGCGTCCCGGGTCGACTACGTGCCCGACTGGCAGTCCGCGGCCGACCGCGTGGCCGAGATCGCGCACGAGGGCGACTTCGTCATCACGCTCGGCTGCGGCGATGTCTACCGCATCGTCCCGCAACTCCTCGGCAGCCTCGAGAAGTCGAGCGAGACGGAGACCGAGACGAATACCGAGTCCGAGGGCCTGCAGGCCGGAAGCCAGGCGTCGGAGCACCTGGCGTGAAAAGGCCGGAGGGTTTCGACCGCACGCCGCCCCCTCCGGTCGCCGAACCCGGCGAGGTCGAGACCGAGAGCGCAGAGCCGGGGGAGGCACGGAGCTCACGCTCGAAGAGCAAGCAGCCCCGGGCATCCCGCGTTCCCCCCTCGCGGCCTGCCGCGCCCACCCCGCAGCCGGCCTTCCTCGACGTGCCCGACACCTCGGCCGACGAAGCCCGCGAACGTGCCCGGGAGACCCGCCGGGCCGCCCGCCGAGCAGCCGCCGAACGCCGGGCCGTCGAGCGCACCGAGGTGCGCCGGTTCACCCGCCGCACCCGTCATCGCCGCGCCGGCTGGATCACCGCCGGAGCGATCGTGGTCGTGCTGGTCGGCGGGGTCACCCTCGGGGTCTTCTCTCCGCTGCTCTCCCTCCAGACGATCTCCGTGCAGGGGACGAGTCGTGTCGACCGCGGCGCCGTCCTCACGTCGCTCAAGGGGCAGGTCGGCAAACCGCTGGCGCTCATCGACTTCGGCGCCGTCAAGAGCGACCTCTCGAACTTCCCTTTGATCGAGAGCTACGTCACCGAGACGAAGCCGCCGCACACCCTCGTCATCCGGATCACCGAACGGCAGCCGATCGCCTCGGTATTGGTCGGCAAGACCTACGAACTGGTCGACCCCGCCGGTGTCATCATCACGACCTCGACGACCCAGCCCGCCGACGTCCCGCTCGTCGACGTGAAGGGCGCGACCCTCGACGGCAACGTGTACCGGGCCGCCGCCGAGGTGCTCCTGTCGTTGCCGACGAGCCTGCGCACCACGGTCAAGGGGGTCAGCGCGTCGACGGCGGACGACGTCACGCTCATGCTCTCGACGGGCGAGGAGGTGGTGTGGGGGAGTGCCGAGGCCTCGACCCAGAAGGCCGAACTCCTCACCGGGCTCATCAAGAGCCACAAGGCGACCAACCCCACCCAGTCGGTCGAGTACGACGTGTCGGCCCCCGACAACGGGATCATCCGAACGAAATAGGCACTGTTCCCGCCGCGTGTTTCACGACACGCGGATCACATCGAGGCAGCAGCAGGGCGGGCCACCTACCTTGTGACTGCAGATATGCATACTGAGGATAACTTTAAGCCTCAAGTAGAACTTTAAGCTTGATCCCAGAACTTGAGCTCGTAATTTTGGCGGAGGCCGGACGTGACAACGAACCATAACTACCTAGCCGTGATCAAGGTCGTCGGTGTCGGCGGCGGCGGCGTCAACGCCGTGAACCGCATGATCGAGCTCGGCCTCCGCGGAGTCGAGTTCATCGCGATCAACACCGATGCGCAGGCTCTGCTCCTCAGCGATGCCGACGTGAAGCTCGACGTCGGTCGTGAGCTCACGCGCGGCCTCGGTGCCGGTGCGGACCCCGAGGTCGGCCGTCGTGCCGCCGAGGACCACGCCGAAGAGATCGAAGAGGCCCTTGCGGGAGCCGACATGGTCTTCGTCACCGCCGGCGAGGGGGGCGGCACCGGAACGGGTGGCGCGCCCGTCGTGGCCCGCATCGCCAAGTCGATCGGCGCTCTGACCATCGGTGTCGTCACGAAGCCGTTCGGCTTCGAGGGTCGCCGCCGCCAGGCTCAGGCCGAGGCCGGTGTCGCCCAGCTGAAAGAAGAGGTCGACACCCTCATCGTCGTGCCGAACGACCGCCTCCTCGAGATCTCGGAGCGCGGCATCTCGATGGTCGAGGCCTTCGGCACCGCCGACCAGGTCCTTCTCGCCGGTGTGCAGGGCATCACCGACCTCATCACGACCCCGGGTCTGATCAACCTCGACTTCGCCGACGTGAAGAGCGTCATGCAGGGCGCCGGTTCGGCCCTCATGGGCATCGGCTCGTCCCGAGGCGCCGACCGCGCGATCAAGGCCGCCGAGCTCGCCGTGGCTTCACCGCTGCTCGAAGCCTCGATCGACGGGGCGCACGGCGTTCTCCTCTCCATCCAGGGCGGATCGAACCTCGGCATCTTCGAGATCAACGACGCCGCTCGTCTCGTGCAGGAGGCCGTGCATCCCGAGGCCAACATCATCTTCGGCGCCGTGATCGACGACACCCTCGGCGACGAGGTGCGCGTCACCGTCATCGCCGCCGGATTCGACGGCGGCGAGCCGACGACCAAGAGCGCCGAACGCCGCTCGAGCTTCGTCGAGACCGCCGAACCCGCCACCACCACGGTCGCCGGGGTCAGCGCGATCGCCGACAGCGGCGCGGTGCCGAGCTGGCAGCGCCCCGAGCAGGCTCCCGCCGCCCCGGCCGTCGACCCGGCCTTCGACGGCGGCGACGACGACCTCGACGTCCCGGACTTCCTGAAGTAGGTCATCATCTCCGAGGTCTCCGCCTCTGCCGAACTGCGCGAGCGCGTCGACACCGTCTTCGGACGGATCGCCGACGCGACTCGCGCAGTCGGTCGTGAGCCGGACGAGATCACGACCATCGTGGTGACGAAGTTCCACCCGGTGTCGCTCGTCCGAGAGCTGCATGCCCTCGGCGTCCGCGACGTCGGTGAGAACCGGCACCAGGAGGCGCAGGCGAAGGCTCGCGACACGGCCGACCTCGACGGTCTCCGGTGGCACTTCGTGGGGCAGCTGCAGTCGAAGAAGGCCCGTCAGGCTCGCGCGTACGTCCATGCGGTCCACTCGCTCGACCGGGCGAGCGTCGTCGACGCCCTCTCGGCTGAGACGGGGGATGCCCTGCGGGGCTTCGTCCAGGTCAACCTGACCGACGATCCCGCCCGCGGCGGTGTCGCTCCCGACGATCTCGAGGTGCTCGTCGAGCGCGTCCTCGCGACCCCGGGTCTCCGCCTCCGCGGGGTCATGGCCGTGGCGCCCCTCGACGAGGAGCCCCGACGCGCGTTCGCCCGACTCCGCGACCTCTCCGAACGGGTGCGTCGCCTGGACCCCGCCGCCGACCGGATCTCGGCCGGGATGTCGCACGATTTCGCGGACGCGATCGCCGAAGGCGCGACACACCTACGAATCGGTACGGCAATCACGGGAAACAGGCCCGACGCTGGTTAATGTCGTGGCAGACGCGCAACCATCCGGAGGAAGAAAAATGGCGAACCCGCTGAAGAAGACCATGGTCTACCTGGGCCTCGCCGACGAGGAACTCGAGTACGACGAAGAGCCCCGTCAGGCCCCCGCTGCCCAGCAGCAGACCGCTCCGCAGCCCGTGGCCGCCCCGGCCGCCGCTCCCGTGGCCCGCCGCGTCGCCCCCGTGGCACCGGCTCCGGCCGCAGCCCCCGCGCCGGTCCAGAACCGCGCACCCGTGACGCCCCTGCGTCGCACCACGACGACGACCAAGATTGCGGCACCCACCGAGATGAACGAGATCCTCACAGTCCACCCTCGCGAGTACAAGGACGCCCAGACGATCGCCGAGAGCTTCCGCGACGGCATCCCCGTGATCATCAACCTCTCGCAGATGTCCGAGGGGGATGCCCGGCGCCTCGTCGACTTCGCCAGTGGGCTCTCGCAGGGCCTGCTCGGAAAGATCGAGCGCGTCACGAACAAGGTGTTCCTCCTCTCGCCCGCCCACATCGCAGTGAGTGGAGATGCGCCTGAGGTAGAGTCCGACATCGAGGCGTCGTTCTTCGCTCAGTCCTGAGCCGCCGGCCCGGGTCCGGGCGCTCCGAGGGTTCGGAGTGACGCCCCTCTGTCCGATCCGCCGTGGCGCGTGCCCGGTCCCGAGCCGTACGAGATGATGTCTCCCTCATGATCGTCCACCTGGTCGCCTCCGTGGTCTACGTCGTCCTGCTCGTCTTCTTCCTGTTGATGTGGGCGCGGTTCGTCTTCGACCTCACGCAGTCGGTGAGCCGCAGCTATCGCCCCAAGGGTGGTCTGCTGGTGCTCGCCGAGGCCACGTACACGACGACCGACCCGCCCATCAAGGCGATCCGTCGCATCCTGCCGCCCATCCGTCTCGGGTCGGTCGCTCTCGACTTCGGCTGGAGCATCGTCATGCTGGCCGTCGTCATCCTGATGAGCGTCGCGTCGGCGCTGTCGCGCTCCGCCTTCTGACGACCCGGCGCGTCGCTGATCAGGCCACGTGCCCGAGGGCGTTGTAGTCTTGACGGGAGCACGTCGTGAGACGTGCCGCAACTTTCTTTTCACAATCGGGTCGGGTGTCTCCACAGGGGGGTGCCACTATCGGTCCGATCCAGCAGATTCACGAGGTGACGGCAATGGCTTTGACGCCTGAAGACGTAGTCAACAAGCGGTTCCAGCCGACGAAGTTCCGTGAGGGCTACGACCAAGACGAGGTGGACGACTTCCTCGACGAGGTCGTCGTCGAGCTTCGTCGTCTCGGCCAGGAGAACGACGAGCTCCGTCAGCGCCTCGCCGCGAGCGAGTCCAAGAGCGTCGAGCTCGAGAAGAACGCGTCGGCCGCTCCGGCCCCCGTGGCCGCAGCTCCCGAGCCCGTCGCGGCGCCCGAGCCGGAGCCCACCCCCGAGCCCGTCGCAGCAGCGCCCGCTCCGGTAGCGGCCCCCGCCGCCGTCGCACCCGAGACCGCTGCCTACGCGGCGCCGAGCGTCGACGAGACCACCAGCACGAACAACCTCCTCCAGCTGGCCCGCCGCCTTCACGAGGAGCACGTCCGCGAGGGCATCGAGAAGCGTGACTCCCTCATCGCCGAGGGTCACGCCACCGCCGCTCGCATCGTCTCCGACGCCGAGACCGCCCAGCGGGCACAGGCCGAGCAGTTCGAGAACGAGCACCGCGCTCTCGTCGAGCAGACCGAGGCCGAGCAGCGCGCCAAGGTCGAGGCGTTCGAGAACGAGCACCGCGCCCGCGCCGAGAAGATCGACACCGAGCAGCGTGCCCTGGTCGAGCGTCTCGACAACGAGCGCATCGGTCTCGAGCACCGCATCGACGACCTCCGCACCTTCGAGCGCGAGTACCGCGCGAAGCTGAAGAGCTACATCGAGGGCCAGCTCCACGAGCTCGAGGGCGACTCCTCGACGCCCGAGCCCGTCTCGGCTCAGACGAACGCTCCGGCCAGCTACCAGGGCTTCGGCTCCAACTAGGGGTTTGGCCAAGACCTCCGAGGCAGTCTCCAAGAAGGCCAGTGTCCGCGTCCTGCTGACACTGGCCTTCGTGGCTGTCATCGTCTACATCCTCGACCAGGGCACCAAGTTCCTGATCGTCAAGAATCTCCGGGAGTACCAGGACGTCGAGCTCGGCCCCGTCCTGCACCTCCACTTCGTGAAGAACCCGGGAGCGGCGTTCTCGCTCGCCACCGGCTCCACCTGGATCTTCTCCATCGCCGCGGCTGTCGTAGTCGTCGCGATCATCGTGTTGATCCGCCGCATCCGCTCCACCCGCTGGGCACTCATGCTCGGCATGCTCCTGGGCGGCACCTGCGGCAACCTCACCGATCGCCTCTTCCGCGAGCCGGGATTCGGGGTGGGCCACGTGGTCGACTTCATCTACCTGCCGTGGATCCTCCCCGCGATCTTCAACCTCGCCGACACCTTCATCGTCTCGAGCATGGGGCTCCTGCTCCTCCTGACCCTTCTCGGCGTCGGGCTCGACGGGCGCCGGACGCAGTCGAAGAAGCCGGTCCCCGGCAGCGACGACGCCGACGTGGTGCAGATCGTGGCCGGGCCGGACGGCACCGTCCACGTCGAGGGCGAGCCCGGCGACGTCGCCCACCCCGCCACCGCGCACACCCGACCGACCGGAGACGAGCGATGAGCGAAACCCGTTCCCTGCCCGTACCTGACGGCCTCGCGGGCGAACGCGTCGACGCCGCCCTCGCCAAGCTCCTCGGTTTCAGCCGGACCTTCGCCGCCGAAGTGGCGGGCGCCGACGGCGTGACCGTCGACGGCCGCACTCTCGGCAAGTCCGACCGCCTCGAGGCGGGTTCGTGGCTCGAAGTCACCTGGACCCCGAAGCAGGAGCCGACCGTCGTCCCGGTCGAGGTCCCCGGCATGGCCATCGTCCACGACGACGACGACATCGTCGTCGTCGACAAACCGGTCGGGGTCGCCGCTCATCCCTCCGTGGGATGGACCGGGCCCACCGTGCTGGGCGGGCTCGCCGGCGCCGGCTTCCGCATCTCGACGAGCGGGGCGACCGAGCGCGCGGGCATCGTGCATCGCCTCGACGTCGGCACCAGCGGGCTGATGGTCGTCGCGAAGAGCGAGCGCGCCTACACGCTGCTCAAGCAGGCCTTCCGCGAACGCACCGTCGAGAAGGTCTACAACGCCGTCGTCCAGGGTCACCCCGATCCCCTCACCGGCACGATCGATGCTCCCCTCGGCCGACACCCTTCGTCGTCGTGGAAGTTCGCGGTCGTCGTCGACGGCAAGCCCTCCGTCACGCACTACGAGACCGTCGAGGCGTTCCCCGCCGCTTCGCTCCTCGAAGTGCACCTCGAGACGGGTCGGACTCACCAGATCCGCGTGCACATGGCGGCCCAGAGGCACCCCTGCGTCGGCGACGCGCTCTACGGCGCCGACCCCACCCTCTCGACCAAGCTGGGGCTCACCCGGCAGTGGTTGCATGCGGTCCGGCTGGGCTTCGCGCACCCGGGCACGGGGGAATGGGTGGAGTTCCGGTCGACCTACCCGGCCGACCTTCAACACGCACTCGAGGTCCTCCGCGCCTCCTGACGACGACACGCCCGTCGACGTCGGTGGTCGCGGCTACTCTTGGAAAACGCCTTCGATCCTTCTTCTAGGAGTGCCTTGTCTTCGAGCAACGATTCCTTCGTGCACCTGCACGTCCACAGCGAATACTCGATGCTCGACGGGGCGGCGCGCGTGGCGCCCATGGTCGAAGAGGCGGTCCGGCAGGGCATGCCGGCTGTCGCCGTGACCGACCACGGCAACATGTTCGGCGCCTTCGACTTCTACAAGACCGCGACGGCCGCGGGCATCAAACCGATCATCGGCACCGAGGCGTACATCACCCCGGGCACCCACCGCGGCGACAAGACCCGGGTCAAGTGGGGCGACGGCGGCCGCGACGACGTGTCGGGCGCCGGCTCGTACACGCACATGACCCTGTTGTCGCAGTCCACCGAGGGCATGCACAACCTCTTCCGGCTGTCGTCGAAGGCGTCGCTCGAGGGGTACTACTTCAAGCCGCGAATGGACCGCGAACTGCTCTCCGAGTACTCGGCCGGGCTCATCGCGACCACCGGCTGCCCGAGCGGCGAGGTGCAGACGAGGCTCCGTCTCGGCCAGTACGACGAGGCCGTCAAGGCGGCCTCCGACTTCCGTGACATCTTCGGCAAAGAGAACTACTTCGCCGAGATCATGGACCACGGCCTGGGCATCGAACGCCGCATCTTGGGCGACCTGATCAAGCTCGCCAAGCAGCTCGACCTCCCGCTTGTGGCCACGAACGACCTCCACTACACGCACGAGCACGACGCCACGAGCCACGCCGCGCTCCTCTGCGTGCAGTCGGGCTCGACCCTGAGCGACCCCAATCGGTTCAAGTTCGACGCCGACGAGTTCTACCTCAAGACCGCCGCCCAGATGCGCCACCTGTTCCGTGATCACCCCGAAGCCTGCGACAACACGCTGCTGATCGCCGAGCGCTGCGAGGTCAAATTCGACACCGAGGCGAACTACATGCCGCGGTTCCCGGTGCCCGAGGGGGAGACCGAAGACACCTGGTTCGTCAAAGAGGTCGAGAAGGGCCTCGAGTTCCGGTACCCCGACGGCATCCCGCAAGCGGTGCGCGAGCGGGCCGACTACGAGGTCGGCGTCATCCGCCAGATGGGCTTCCCCGGCTACTTCCTGGTCGTCGCCGACTTCATCAACTGGTCCAAAGACAACGGCATCCGGGTCGGGCCGGGCCGTGGTTCCGGCGCCGGTTCCATGGCCGCCTACGCCATGCGCATCACCGACCTCGACCCGCTGCGCCACGGCCTCATCTTCGAGCGGTTCCTCAACCCCGACCGCGTCTCCATGCCCGACTTCGACGTCGACTTCGACGACCGTCGGCGCACCGAGGTCATCAACTACGTCACCGACAAGTACGGTTCGGAGCGCGTCGCCCAGATCGTCACGTACGGCACGATCAAGGCCAAGCAGGCCCTGAAAGACTCCTCCCGGGTACTCGGCTTCCCGTTCGGCATGGGGGAGAAGCTCACCAAGGCGATGCCTCCCGCGATCATGGGGAAGGACATCCCCCTCACCGGCATCTTCGACCGTGACCACGCCCGCTACAAGGAGGCCGGCGACATCCGCGCGGTCGTCGAGGGCGACCCGGAGGCGAAGACCGTCTTCGACACGGCCCTCGGCCTCGAAGGTCTGAAGCGGCAGTGGGGCGTCCACGCGGCCGGCGTCATCATGTCGAGCGACCCCCTGATCGACATCATCCCGATCATGAAGCGGGAGCAGGACGGCCAGATCGTCACGCAGTTCGACTACCCGGCCAGCGAAGCCCTCGGGCTCATCAAGATGGACTTTCTGGGGCTCCGCAACCTCACGATCATCAACGACGCCCTCGACAACATCAAGACGAACCGCGACATCGACCTCGTCCTCGAAGATCTCGAGCTCGAAGACAAGGGCGCCTACGACCTTCTGTCGTCCGGCGACACGCTCGGCGTCTTCCAGCTCGACGGCGGGCCCATGCGCGGCCTGCTGCGACTGATGAAGCCCGACAACTTCGAAGACATCTCGGCCGTCATCGCGCTCTACCGGCCGGGCCCCATGGGGGCGAACTCGCACACGAACTACGCCCTGCGCAAGAACGGCCTGCAAGAGATCACGGCCATCCACCCCGAACTCGAAGAGCCCCTGTCCGAAGTCCTCGGCGGCACGTACGGCCTGATCATCTATCAGGAGCAGGTCATGAGCGTCGCGCAGAAACTGGCGGGGTTCAGCCTCGGCCAGGCCGACATCCTCCGTCGCGCGATGGGCAAGAAGAAGAAGTCCGAGCTCGACAAGCAGTACGCGGGCTTTCAGCAGGGCATGCTCGACAACGGCTACTCGGCCGACGCCGTGCAGAAGATCTGGGACATCCTTCTGCCCTTCTCCGACTACGCCTTCAACAAGGCCCACTCGGCCGCGTACGGCGTGGTCTCCTACTGGACCGCCTATCTCAAGGCGCACTATCCGGCCGAGTACATGGCCGCGCTGCTCACGAGCGTCGGCGACTCGCGCGACAAGCTGGGGCTCTACCTCAACGAGTGCCGCCGCATGGGCATCAAGGTGCTGCCGCCCGACGTCAACGAGTCGATCGGCTTCTTCGCCGCCGTCGGCGAAGACATCCGCTTCGGCATGGGCGCCGTCCGCAACGTGGGCTTCAACGTCGTCGACCACATCATCGCGGCGCGGCAGGAGAAGGGCGCCTTCACGTCGTTCCACGACTTCCTGCGCAAGGTGCCCATCCCCGTCGCGAACAAGCGCACCGTCGAGTCCCTCGTCAAGGCCGGCGCCTTCGACTCCCTCGGCGACACCCGACGGTCCCTCGTCGAGATCCACGAGAGCGCGGTCGAAGCGGCCGTGAGTGAGAAGCGGGCCGAGGCCAACGGCCAGGTCGGCTTCGACTTCGACTCCCTGTGGGACGAACCGGCGCAGGTCCAGCAGGTGCCCGTCCGGCCGGAGTGGTCGAAACGCGACAAACTCGCGTTCGAGCGCGACATGCTGGGCCTGTACGTCTCCGACCACCCGCTGGCGGGTCTCGAGCTCCAGTTGGCCAAGCACGCGTCGACCACGATCGCGCACATCACCTCGAGCGACGACTCGATCGACGGTGAGACGGTCGTCGTGGCCGGCCTCATCACCAGCGTCCAGCACCGCGTCGCGCGCAACTCCGGCAACCCCTACGGCATCATCACGGTCGAGGACTTCTCCGGCGAGATCAGTGCGATGTTCCTGGGCAAGACCTACCAAGAGTTCGGTCCGACCCTGGTGGGCGATGCGATCATCGTGCTCCGCGGTCGGGTCAGCGTGCGCGACGACGGCATGAACATGCACGCCGTGAGCATGATGATGCCCGACCTCGGCGCGTCGGTGAGCAACGGGCCGCTCGTCTTGAGTATGCCGGAGTTCCGGGCCACGACCGACGTCGTGACCGAGCTCGGGGCCGTCCTCGGTCGCCACGCGGGCGACACCGAGGTCCGGCTGCGCCTGCTCCGGGGCGACAACGCGCGCACGTTCGAGATCCCGTACCCGGTCGACATCACGGCCGACCTCTACGGCGAGTTGAAGAGTCTGCTCGGGCCGAGCTGCCTGGCCTGACGGCGCTGTCAGGCCGGCGAACGAGCCGGCTGGCGACCGCTCCGATGACCAGTGGTCGCTCCGACGGCCGGCGGCCGCCCCGATAGGCTGAGGGGGCCATGATGCAGACGACCGATCTCCGGGGTCGCGCCCTCTCGAGCGCGCAACTCCTCGCCCTCATTCCCCGCGCAGTCGCCGACGTGACCGCAGCCTCCGACGCTGCCGAGGCCCTGATCGACGACGTCCGTCGGCGCGGCTCCGCGGCACTGCTCGACCAGGCCGAGCGGTTCGACCACGTGCGTCCGGCCACCCTCCGCGTGCCGGCCGACGCGATCGCGCGCGCCGTCGCCGAACTCGACCCGCTGGTGCGGGCGGCCCTGGAGGAGTCGATCGCGCGGGTGACCGTGTCGAGTCGCGCCCAGGTCCCTGCCGCGCAGGTGACGCATCCCGCGCCCGGCGCCACGATCGAACAGCGCTGGCAGCCGGTGGCCCGTGCCGGCGTCTACGTTCCCGGCGGCAAGGCGGTCTACCCGTCGAGCGTCGCCATGAACGTCGTTCCGGCGCAGGTGGCCGGGGTCGGATCGATCGCGCTGGTCTCACCGGCACAGGCCGAATTCGGCGGGAACGTGCATCCCGCGATTCTCGCCGCCGCAGGCCTGCTCGGCATCGACGAGGTGTACGCCATCGGCGGGGCGGGGGCGATCGGGGCGCTGGCCTACGGGGTCGACGACCTCGGACTCGAGCCGGTGCAGGTCATCACCGGGCCGGGCAACAACTTCGTCGCGGCGGCCAAGCGGCTGGTGCGCGGTCGGGTCGGCATCGACGCCGAGGCCGGGGCGACCGAGATCCTCGTGATCGCCGACGACTCCGCCGACGCCACGTTCGTCGCGGTCGACCTGATCAGCCAGGCCGAACACGACGAGGAGGCATCGGCGGTGCTGGTGACGGATTCGCCGGCGTTCGCCGAGCGCGTCTCGGCCGAAGTCGATCGCCTCGCGCCGCTGACCCACAGCGCCGAGCGCGTCGCCACCGCCCTCGGCGGGCCGCAGTCGCAGATCTTCCTGGTCGACGACCTCGCCGGCGCCGTGGCGTTCAGCAACGCCTACGGTCCGGAGCACCTCGAGATCCAGACGTCGCGCGACGAGGAGGTGCTCGCCGGCATCGAGAACGCCGGGGCGGTCTTCGTCGGGCCGCACACCCCGGTGAGCCTCGGCGACTACCTCGCCGGGTCGAATCACGTGCTGCCGACCGGCGGGCAGGCTCGCTACTCGCCGGGCTTGGGCGCCTACACCTTCCTCCGGCCGCAGCAGATCGTCACCTACTCGGCCGAACCGCTCCGCGACGTGGTCGATCGGCTCGTCGCCCTGTCGAAGGCCGAACGCCTGCCTGCGCACGGCGAGGCCGTGTCGGCGCGATTCGACCGCCCCTAGGTTCTCCCCAGGCGACGGTTCCCGGGCCTTCGTCACCAGCAGTCACGATAATCTGAGGCCACCATGTTCTGCCCCTTCTGCCGCCATCCCGACTCCCGAGTCGTCGACTCCCGAACGAGCGACGACGGCACGTCGATCCGGCGACGCCGACAGTGCCCCAACTGCGGCCGACGGTTCTCGACCACCGAGACCGCGAGCCTCGCGGTGATCAAGCGCAACGGGGTCCTCGAGCCGTTCAGTCGCGAGAAGATCATCTCCGGGGTGCGCAAGGCCTGCCAGGGCCGACCCGTCACCGACGGCGACCTGGCCGTCCTCGCCCAGAAGGTCGAGGAGGCGGTGCGTGCCAGCGGTGCGTCCCAGATCGACGCCAACGAGGTCGGTCTCGCGATCCTGCCGCCCTTGCGCGAGCTCGACGAGGTCGCCTACCTCCGTTACGCCAGCGTGTACCAGGCCTTCGAGTCGCTCGACGACTTCGAGGAGTCGATCCGTCAATTGCGCGAAGAGCACGCCGGCGCAGCACGCCGCGAGGCCGACGCTTCGGCGACAGGTGCCGAGCAGGCCTCCTCGTCCTCCGCCGGTCGGGGGGTCGGCGAGTGAGCGACGAGGCAGATGCCGGTGGCACAAGCCTCGACGGTCTCTACGCCTTCGTCTTCCGTCACTTCTTCCGCCGGATGGACCCGGAGGCGGCTCATCACTTCGCCTTCTCGTTCATCCGCGCGCTGCCCCGCATCCCGTTCGTCGGTCGTGCGGTGCGCACCTCCACCAAGCCCCATCGCACGTTGAAGGTCACCACTCTCGGTCTGACGTTCCCGTCGCCCTTCGGCGTCGCCGCCGGGTTCGACAAAGACGCCCGAGGCATCGCGGGTCTCGGCACCCTCGGCTTCGGCCACGTCGAGGTCGGCACGATCACGGCCCGAGCCCAGCCGGGTAACGATCGGCCGCGCCTGTTCCGTCTCGTCGACGATCTCGCCGTGGTCAACCGCATGGGGTTCAACAACGGCGGCGCCCTCAAGGCCGCGGGTGAGATCGGTCGTGCACGCCACCTGCGCAACCGTCCCGTGATCGGCGTCAACATCGGCAAGAGTCGAGTCGTGGCCGTCGACGACGCCGTCGACGACTACCTCGTGTCGACGCGACTGCTGGCTCCTCTGGCCGACTACCTCGCCGTCAACGTCTCGTCGCCCAACACCCCCGGCCTCCGAGGGCTGCAGGAGCTCGACAAGCTGGCGCCTCTGCTGACCGCGGTCCGCGACACCGCGGGGTCGACGCCCGTCCTCGTGAAGATCGCCCCCGACCTCGAAGACGATGCTGTCCGCAAGGTGTCCGCGCTCGTCGTCGAGCTCGGCCTCGACGGCATCATCGCGACCAACACCACGCTGTCCCGTGAGGGGCTCGCAACCGACCCGAAGGTCGTGACCGCTGCCGGCGCGGGCGGTCTCTCGGGGGCCCCGCTGGCCGACCGGTCACTTGCTGTGCTCCGAGTCATCCGCGAGGTCGTCCCCGAGACGCTCTGCGTGATCAGCGTCGGGGGAGTGTTCACGGCGGACGACGTCCACGAGCGCCTCCTCGCCGGGGCGACGCTGGTGCAGGGCTACACGGCATTCCTCTACAAGGGGCCGCTCTGGGCGCGCGAGATCAACCGCGGGCTGCTGCGTCTGCGGCGTCGCGCGTCCTGACGCTGGGCGGATCATCCGGCCCCATCTGCAGGCGGTACGACGAAGGCCCCTCCGCACGGCGGAGGGGCCTTGGTCGTTTCGGCCCGATAAAGACCCGGCGAACCCGAGTCAGAGCTCGGGGTACTGCCCGCGCTTGATCTGCGACTTGGGCATGCGCATGATCTTCAGCTGCAGGGCGCGCATCGAGGCGTACCAGCGCAGCCCGCGCTCGACGTTCTCCTTGCCGTACTTCGCCGCGAGCTTCGTGTGGATGCGCTGACCGACCAGAAGGCAGTCGACGACGGCGACCACGACGAACGCCCACAGCACGTAGAGGGTGACGGCCTGCGCCTTGGGGATCAGGCTGGAGATGAGGATGATCACCATGACGGGGATCATCAGCTCGCCGACGCTCCACCGAGCGTCGATGTAGTCGCGGACGTACTTGCGCTGCGGGCCCTTGTCGCGGGCGGGCAGGAACTTCTCTTCGCCGTTGGCGAGGCCGATGCGGGCCCGGTTGCGCTGGTCGGCGACGCGGTCGCGCTGAGCCTTGCGCTCCTCTTTGCCGACGGCGACGAGGGGGCGGAGGTTCGCGGCCTCGCGCTCTTTGCGGGTCGGGGTCGGACGACCCTTGCCGGTGTTCTGGGCTTCCTTGCCCTTGATGGTGCTGGTCTCCGCTGAGTTGTCGGGGGAGACGATCGGTGCCTTGGCCACGAGTGATCCTTGCGTCGGTGAGAAACTAAGATTACCCGTCATGACCGCGAATCAGCACCTCGTCCAGCCGACCGACGCCGAACTTGCAGCGAAGCTGAGAGAGTCGGTCCACGGGGCGCTCCCCGCATCGATCGCCGATCTGTCCGCGCTGGTGCGCATCCCGTCCGTCTCGTGGGACGCGTTCGACGCGAGCCACGTCCGCCGGAGCGCCGACGCCGTGGCCGCATTGGTCGAGGGCACCGGCCTGTTCGACTCCGTGGCCACGAGCCAGGCGCCGATCGACGGCGGCGGGCTCGGCCAGCCGGCCGTCCTCGCCACCCGCACCGCGAAGAACGGACGCCCGACCGTGCTCCTCTACGCACACCACGACGTGCAGCCGCAGGGGGCCGACGAGCTGTGGGAGACCCCGCCGTTCGAGCCCACCGTGCGTGGCGACCGCCTCTACGGTCGCGGCGCCTCCGACGACAAGGCCGGCGTCATGACTCACGTGGCGGCCCTGCGTGCCGTGAAAGAAGTGCTCGGCGACGATCTCCAGCTCGGACTCGTCCTGTTCATCGAGGGCGAAGAGGAGTTCGGCTCGCGCTCGTTCACGAACTTCCTGGCCCAGCACCGCGCGCAGCTGGCAGCGGACGTGATCGTGGTGGCCGACGCCGACAACTGGTCCACGAGCATCCCCGCGCTGACCGTCGCCCTTCGTGGCAACGTCACGTTCAAGCTGACCGTCACGACGCTGGAGCACGCTTCGCACTCGGGGATGTTCGGCGGCGCGGTGCCGGACGCGATGCTGGCGACGATCAAGCTCCTCGCCACCCTCCACGACGACAACGGTTCCGTCGCGGTCGAGGGCCTCACGACCCGTGAGACGGAGTACCCGGACTACGAAGAGGCGCAGCTCCGGCGCGACACCGGCCTGCTCGACGGGGTCGAGACGATCGGGACGGGCCCTCTCCTGAGCCGCCTCTGGTCGCAGCCCTCCCTGACCGTGACCGGCATCGACGCCCCGACCGTGGCCAACGCATCGAACACTCTCAGCCCGGAGATCTCCGTCCGCATCAGCGCCCGCATCGCACCGGGGCAGACGGCCGACGCCGCCTACGAGGCCCTGGCGGCCCACGTCCGTTCCCACGCCCCCTTCGGCGCGCACGTCGAGATCTCCGAAGTCGACCGGGGCAACCCGTTCCTGGTCGACACCTCCGGCTGGGCCCTCGCCGAGGCGACCCAGGCGCTGGCCGAAGGCTGGGGCGAATCGCCCGTCCAGACCGGCATCGGCGGCTCCATCCCCTTCATCAGCGACCTCGCCGACACGTTCCCCGAAGCGCAGATCCTCGTGACGGGAGTGGAAGACCCCGACACACGCGCGCACAGCCCGAACGAGTCCCAGCACCTCGGCGTCTTCCACCGGTCGATCCTCAGCGAGGCGCTCCTGCTGGCGAGGCTCGACGCTCGCAGCCTCGACGCCTAGAATCAGACCATCGTGCGTTCGCGCACCCCATCGCTCGAAGGAGGCACCATGACGGACATCGCAACTGCTCCCGCCACCACTGCAACCGAATCCGGTGCAGACAGCAAGGCCCACGGGGTCCTGCTCACCGACACCGCCGCCGTCAAGGTCAAGAACCTCCTCATGCAGGAGGGGCGCGACGACCTGCGCCTCCGCGTCGCAGTCCAACCGGGGGGATGCTCGGGGCTCATCTACCAGCTCTACTTCGACGAGCGACTTCTCGACAACGACGCGACCGTCGACTTCGACGGTGTCGAGGTCGTCGTCGACAAGATGAGCGTGCCGTACCTCGACGGGGCCTCGATCGACTTCGAAGACACGATCCAGAAGCAGGGCTTCACGATCGACAACCCCAACGCTCAGGGCTCCTGCGCCTGCGGTGACAGCTTCCACTGAGCCTCCGTTCAGACAGGTTCGAGAAGGCATTCAGACACTGAAGGGGAACCATCCAGACGGATGGTTCCCCTTCGGCGTTTCGCGGGGCGACGTGTTCGAGCACGCCTCTCCTGCGAGTAGGCTAAGTATGTTCCGTCACTTACTGTGAAGTTCACGCCGCAGTGATCCTCGAGCACTTCGAGAGCCTCGCTACCAGGGGCCTCTCGCTCGGGTGAGACGGCAAGCCCCACACTCGCATCATCCGAGAGGTAACAGTGCGCTCCAATCGCCGCATTCGCTGGGCAGCCATTCCCGTGGCCGCCGCCCTGGTCTTCGTTCTGGCGGGCTGTTCCACGCAGCAACTCCAGGGCTGGCTCCCCACCACCCCTGGCACCACGAACCACGTGAACAGCGTGATCGGTCTGTGGGTCACCTCGTGGATCGTCCTCCTCGGCGTCGGCATCATCACCTGGGTGCTCATCATCTGGGCGATCGTCGTCTACCGCCGTCGCAAGAACCAGACCGGCCTGCCCGTTCAGCTGCGCTACAACATGCCGATCGAGATCTTCTACACGATCGTGCCCCTGTTCCTCGTGCTGGGCTTCTTCTTCTTCACCGCCCGCGACCAGGCCGACATCGAGAAGCCGACCGCGAACCCCGATACGACCATCACGGTCTACGGCAAGCGCTGGGCCTGGGACTTCAACTACATGAACACCAGCGACAAGTCGAAGAGCGTCTACTACCAGGGCATCCAGGCGCAGGAGCTCGGCAACGGCAACGTCGACGAGTCCAAGCTTCCGGTCCTCTACCTGCCCAAGGGCAAGTCGGTCAAGATCGTCCTCAAGTCGCGCGACGTGATCCACTCCTTCTGGGTCGTGAACTTCCTCTACAAGAAGGACATGATCCCCGGCAAGACCAACTACGAGTACTTCACCCCGTTGAAGGAGGGGACCTTCACCGGCAAGTGCGCCGAGCTCTGCGGCGAGTACCACTCGCTCATGCTGTTCAACGTGAAGGTCGTCTCCCCGACCGAGTACCAGGCCTACCTGGACAAGCTCGCCGCCGAGGGCAACGTCGGCGACCTGGGCGACCAGTACAACACCAACACCAACCAGCCCAACAACCAGGCTCCCGAGGCGTCCGCCGCCGGTAGCACCTCCTCGAAGTAAGGCGGCGTTCGATGAGCTCAGCCACTGCCACTCGCCCCGCAACGGGCGGACAGTCTCAACCTCAGAACTTCAACACCACACGCGTCGGCCGTAAGGGCAACGTCGTCATCCGCTGGGTGACCTCGACCGACCACAAGGTCCTCGGGTACATGTACCTGATCACGTCCTTCGTCTACTTCCTCGTCGGCGGGGTGATGGCGCTCGTGATCCGCGCCCAGCTCTTCGAGCCCGGCCTGTCGGTCGTGGCGACGAAGGAGCAGTACAACCAGCTCTTCACGATGCACGGCACGATCATGCTGCTGCTGTTCGCGACACCGCTGTTCTCCGGCTTCGCGAACGCCCTGATGCCGCTGCAGATCGGTGCTCCCGACGTCGCGTTCCCGCGGCTGAACGGTTTCGCGTTCTGGCTCTACTTCTTCGGCGCGATCGTCGTCGTCGCCGGCTTCCTCACACCGCAGGGTGCCGCGTCGTTCGGGTGGTTCGCTTACGCGCCACTTTCCGATACGACGTTCACTCCAGGCTTAGGAGGGAACCTCTGGGTGATGGGCTTGGCCTTGACAGGGTTCTCCACCATCTTGGGCGGCGTGAACTTCATCACCACGATCATCACGATGCGCGCCCCCGGCATGACGATGTTCCGTATGCCGATCTTCACGTGGAACACTTTGGTCACCTCGATCCTCGTGATCATGGCCTTCCCGGTCCTCGCTGCCGCTCTGTTCGGTCTCGGCTTCGACCGCATCTTCGACGCGAACGTCTTCAATCCGGCCAACGGCGGCGCCATCCTTTGGCAGCACCTGTTCTGGTTCTTCGGGCACCCCGAGGTGTACATCATCGCGCTGCCGTTCTTCGGCATCGTGTCCGAGGTGTTCCCGGTCTTCAGCCGTAAGCCGATCTTCGGCTACAAGACCCTGATCTACGCGACCATCGCGATCGCCGCCCTTTCCGTCACCGTGTGGGCTCACCACATGTACGTCACCGGTTCGGTCCTCCTGCCCTTCTTCTCCCTGATGACCATGCTCATCGCGGTTCCGACGGGCGTGAAGATCTTCAACTGGGTCGGCACCATGTGGCGAGGCTCGATCACGTTCGAGACCCCGATGCTGTGGGCGATCGGCTTCCTGATCACCTTCACCTTCGGTGGTCTGACCGGTGTCATCCTCGCGTCGCCGCCGCTCGACTTCCACGTCTCCGACTCGTACTTCGTGGTCGCGCACTTCCACTACGTGGTCTTCGGAACCGTCGTCTTCGCGATGTTCTCCGGCTTCTACTTCTGGTGGCCGAAGTGGACGGGCAAGATGCTCAACGAGCGTCTCGGCAAGGTGCACTTCTGGCTGCTGTTCATCGGCTTCCACACGACGTTCCTGATCCAGCACTGGCTCGGCGTCGAGGGCATGCCGCGTCGGTACGCGACCTACCAGCCCGAAGACGGCTTCACGTGGATGAACCAGCTCTCCACCACCGGCGCCATGCTGCTCGGTGTCTCGATGCTGCCCTTCATCTACAACGTGTACATCACGGCGCGTCTCGCTCCGAAGGTCGAAGTGAACGACCCCTGGGGCTACGGCCGCTCGCTCGAGTGGGCCACTTCCTGCCCGCCTCCCCGCCACAACTTCACGTCGATCCCGCGTATCCGCTCGGAGTCCCCGGCCTTCGACTTGAACCACCCCGAGGCAGGCCTCCCGGTCGGCATCGGCCCGTTGAAGGATGCCCCCGACGCCCCTACGTACGACGCGTCCGACGAGAAAGTGAAGTAGAAGTCCGATGAGAGCACAAGCGAACATCCTCTGGGTGCTGGCCGGGTTCTTCCTGGTCGCCGACGCGGCCTACACGGTCTGGAGCCTCCTCTCCACGGAGTTCCATGCCGTCGAGTGGGCCGGCACGCTCGGCATCGGGCTCGCCGCAGTTCTGGCCATCTTCCTGGCCTTCTACATGAACCGCTCGCACGCCGCCCAGTCGGGTGAGCTGCCGGAAGACCGCCTCGACGCCAACATCGACGACGGCGACCCCGAGATCGGCTTCTTCAGCCCCTGGAGCTGGTGGCCCATCGTCCTCGCGGCCGGCTGCAGCATCGCGTTCCTCGGCCTCGCCGTCGGCCTGTGGCTGTGCTTCTTCGCGGCGGTCTTCGTCGCGGTGGCGCTGGTCGGGTGGGTCTTCGAGGCGTACCGCGGCAACTTCGCGCACTGATCGACTCCGGTCCGGCTTTGTGCCGAGCCGAATGAAGCGGGGCATCACCTTCGGGTGGTGCCCCGCTTTCGTGTCGGTGGAGCGCGTGTCGCTGGAGCGCGGGGCGTCGGGCGGCAGGGTGCCGGTGGGGTGGTAGGGCCAGGTGCGTCCGCTGATGGACTCCAGGACATGCCGCTCAGGTTCGTGCTGAGCTGCATCTTCTGGAGTCGGCCCGGGGCTGGGTGTGGGTGCTCGGGTGGGGGACTCCAGGACGTGCCGCTCAGGTTCGTGCTGAGCCGCATCTTCTGGAGTCGGCGCATGGCTGCGAGTGAGGCTCGGCTGGGGGACTCCAGGACGTGCCGCTCGGGTTCGTGTTGTGCTGCATCTTCTGGAGTCGGCCCGGGTTTGGGTGTGGAGGCTTGGGTAGCGAACTCCAGGACATGCCGCTCGGGTTTGTGTTGAGCTGCATCTTCTGGAGTCGGCGCACGGCCGCGGGGGAGACACGCTCGGATGAGCAACTCCAGGACATGCCGCGCATGCTCCTGTTGAGCTGCATCTTCTGGAGTCGGCGCACGGCCGCGGGGGAGACACGCTCGGATGAGCAACTCCAGGACATGCCGCTCACGTTCGCGCTGAGCCGCGTGTTCTGGAGTCGGCACGGGATGGGCGCATTGAGGCTCGGGCGGTGGACTCCAGGACATGCCGCTCACGTTCGTGCTGAGCCGCGTGTTCTGGAGTCGGCCCGGGCTGGGTGTGGAGGCTCGGGTGGGGACTCCAGGACATGCCGCGCATGCTCCTGCAGCGCGGCACCTCGTGAAGACGCATGCCAGCCAGGTGCCGGGGGGCGAGCAGACGGGGAGCAGCGACTGCCGACTGGGCGGACGCGGCCCGGGCGCGCCGCGGAAGTGACCGTCTGCGCCCAGTCGGCGAGCCGATCCTGCTGCTGCCGCTGCCGCTGCCGCTGCCGCTGCCGCTGCCGCTGCCGCTGCGCTGCGCTGCCCCTGCCGCTGCCGCTGCGCCGTGGCTGATGCGACTTCAGGATCCCCGTAGCGGCGCTCTGGCATAGAGCGTGAGGCTCAACGGGACGATCGGGCAGGTTCGGGCTCCACGGCAAGCCCAGAGCCTGCGAGAGGGCCTTTGCGGCCTCGGCATGCGCTGACGGACACCTACGAGCTCCTATGCGTACAGCGCCGGCGGTGGACGCCGGACGTGCGGCTCGGGGCGACACAGCGGCCTGCCACCGACGCGAGACCAGGGGGAGGGCCGAGGATCCCCCCGCAGGATGCGCCGCAGGGCGAGCGGCGAGGGCAGGCACCGCCCTCAACTTGGGTCCGGCGGTAGCGGTGGGGAGTGCTGCTGCCCAGCGCCGGGGTTCGGCTGGCGTGGGCGCGTGCATCCCACGCTCTCGGTTTCGTTCGTTCGGTGCCGTCATGGGCGGGTCCAACGGCGAAGAGAGCGATGCCGCGAGCCCACAGCCAACGCAAAAGGCCCGCCCAGCGTAAAGGTGGACGGGCCTAGTGCGGGGGAGGGGAGCCTAGTGCTCGTCTCCGTGGGACGCTTCGATCTCGTTCTTGGTGACGGGCGAGATGCGGTCCTGGAAGAAGAAGCCGGACACGGATGCGCGGACACGCTCGAGCGTCGTGATCTGACCCTTCTCGTTGGGACGGGCCATGAGGGGCTCGTACTCGTTGAAGCTCACCAGACGCCAGCGCTCGTAGTCGTCGAGCTGCTCGTGGACCTCGATGTACTCGCCACCGGGGAGGCGGACGATGCGGCCCGACTCGTAGCCGTGGAGAGCGATCTCGCGGTCTTTCTTCTGGAGGCCGAGGCAGACGCGCTTCGTGATCCAGAAGGCGACGAACGGGCCGAGGACGACGATCGCCTGCATCACGTGGATGACTTGATCGATCGACAACTTGAAGTGCGTCGCCATGAGGTCGGAGCTCGCAGCCGCCCAGAGGCCGGCGTAGAGGGTCATCATCGCGGCACCGAAGGCCGTGCGCGTCGGAGCGTTGCGCGGCCGGTCGAGGATGTGGTGCTCACGCTTGTCTCCGGTGACCCAGCCCTCGATGAAGGGGTAGAGCGCGACGGAGCCCAGCAGGCCGAGCAGCACGACGATCGGCACGAGGATGTTGAACGAGATCGTGTAGCCGAACCAGACGACCTCCCAGTGCGGCGGCACCAGTCGGAGCGCGCCGTCGGCGAAGCCGATGTACCAGTCGGGCTGCGTACCCGCCGACACCGGGGAGGGGTCGTAGGGGCCGTAGGTCCAGATCGGGTTGATCGTGAAGAGCGACGCGATCAGGACGATGACGCCGAACACGATGAAGAAGAATCCACCGGCCTTCGCGGCGAACACCGGCATGACCGGGACGCCCACGACGTTGTCGTTGGTCTTGCCGGGGCCTGCCCACTGCGTGTGCTTGTTGATGACCAGCAGCAGGAGGTGAGCGCCGAGCATGGCGATCAGCAGAGCCGGCAGCAGCATGATGTGCAACGAGTAGAGGCGACCGACGATGGCGGTGCCGGGGAACTCGCCGCCGAAGAGCAGGTAGCTGATCCAGACGCCGACGACGGGGATGCCCTTCACCATGCCGTCGATGATCCGCAGGCCGTTGCCGGACAGCAGGTCGTCGGGGAGCGAGTAGCCGGTGAAGCCCTCGGCCAGGGCCAGGACGAACAGCACGAAGCCGATGAACCAGTTGATCTCACGGGGCTTGCGGAACGCACCGGTGAAGTAGATGCGGAGCATGTGCAGGCCGATGGAGGCGATGAAGAGCAGCGCCGCCCAGTGGTGGATCTGGCGGAACAGGAGACCGCCGCGGACGTCGAACGAGATGTTCAGCGCCGAGTTCATGGCCGCGGACATGTGGATGCCCTTGAGCGGGACCCACGATCCGTTGTAGACGACCTCCGCCATCGACGGCTGGAAGAAGAAGGTCAGGAAGGTGCCGGACAGCAGGATGACGACGAAGCTGTAGAGCGCGACCTCGCCGAGCATGAAGGACCAGTGGTCGGGGAAGATCTTGCGACCGACCTCTTTGACCAGGCCCGAGACGCTCGTGCGCTCGTCGACGTAGTTCGCGGCGGCGCCGACGAACTTCATGCCACGACTGGACTGCTGCGCAGCCGGCGCCGTGGTGGTGCGAGGGGATGTGGTGGTACTCAACGCTGACGCTCCCAGAAGCTAGGCCCGACGGGTTCGTGGAAATCGCTCTGCGCGATGAGGTAGCCGTCGGCGTCGACCGTGATGGGCAGCTGCGGGAGAGGCCTGTTGGCCGGCCCGAAGATGACCTCGCAGTTCTGGGTGACGTCGAACGTCGACTGGTGGCAGGGGCAGAGGAGGTGGTGGGTCTGCTGCTCGTAGAGTGCCACAGGGCATCCGACGTGCGTGCAGATCTTCGAATAGGCGACGATCCCGTTGTACTGCCAGTTCTCGCGACCCGCGGGCTCGTGCAGGTCGGACGGGTCCAGCCTCATGAGGAGGACCGCGGCCTTGGCTTTCTCTTCGAGCAGGTCATCCGAATCGAGAAGGGTCTCGGGGATGATGTGGAACGCGGAACCCAGAGTCACGTCGGCCGCCTTGACACGGATGCCGGACGGGTCGAGCGTGAGGTGGGTGCCCTTCTTCCAAATCGTATGCTTCAAAACGACGTTCGGGTCGACTTTCGGACCCAGATCACGGAAGATCACGACGCCGGGGAGCACGAACGCGATGAGGGCGCCGAAAAGGCTGTTACGAATGAGGGCGCGACGGCCGAAGCCGGACTCCTGGTTGCCGAGCGTGAACACCTCGGCGGCCTTGGTGCGAGTGACTTCGCTGCCCTTGGTGAGGTGGCGCATCTCGGTGATCTCGCGGTCGCTCATCAGCGTCTTGGACCAGTGCACCGCACCGATGCCGATGGAGAGCAGACCGAGGGCGATGCCCAGGCCGAGGAAGAGCGTGTTCAGACGGACCGAGGCGATGTCGCCGGTCTTGATCGGGAACACGATGTAGGCAGCGACGGCCGCGCAGCTGAAGATGATCGAGAGGAAGAACAGGCCCGAGACCTGTCGCTCGGCCGACTTCTCCTCTTTGGGATCGGTGTCCGTGATCCGCAGCTTGTGCGGCGGGTGGCCGGGGTTCTCGAAGGTGTCCGTCGGAACGACCGCAGTACCGGCCGATGCCTGACGAGGCTCACTCTTCTCGACAGCCGAGCCCGTTGCCGGGGTCTCGTCGTCGTGATCTGCCATGGTGTTGCCTTTCAGTGAGTACAGAACTCGGGGAGTGGGAGGGCTCCGAGGGTGGGCTGCGTGGTGTCGCTAGTTCGACTTGGCAGTGAGCCAGACGGTGATGGCGACGACCGCACCGAGACCGAAGATCCAGATGAACAGACCCTCCGACACCGGACCGAGGTTGCCGAGTTCGAATCCGCCCGGGGACGGGTTCTTCTCGAGGTACTTGAGGTACGTGATGATGTCCGCTTTGTCTTGCGGGGTGATGTTCAGGTCGTTGAAGACCGGCATGTTCTGCGGGCCGGTGAGCATGGCCTCGTAGATGTGCTTGGCGCTGACGCCCTTGAGCGGCGGGGCGAACTTGCCCTCGGTCAGGGCGCCACCGGCGCCGGCGACGTTGTGGCACATGGCGCAGTTGATGCGGAAGAGCTCGGCGCCTTTCGCGGCGTTGCCGGTCGCGGTCAGGTACTTCGACGCGGGCTCCGACGGGCCGGTGCCGAGCGAGGAGACGTAGGCGGCCATGGCCTGGACCTGCGAGTTGCTGAACTGGGTCGGCTTCTCGAGGGCCTGGGGGCCGTCGGCCGCGAGGGGCATGCGGCCCGTGCCGACCTGGAAGTCGACTGCGGCGGCGCCGACGCCGATGAGGCTGGGGCCGGCCGTGGTACCGGAGGCCGCCATGCCGTGGCAGGTGGCGCAGTTCGCGGCGAAGAGCTTCTTGCCCTCGTTGACGGACGCCTGCGAGGTGGTGCTGCTCGTGTCGGCGGTGGCGGTCGACGTGAAGAGCGCGTACGCGCCACCCGTCGTCAGAAGCCCGACGAGGATGAGCGAGACGGTCGCGACGGGGCTGCGACGGCCGACGGCACGCTTGGACTTGGTGGAGTTCTTCTTGCTAAACATTCTCGAGTATTTGTCCAATGCCTATTTGAGGACGTAGATGACCAGGAACAGGCCGATCCACACCACGTCGACGAAGTGCCAGTAGTACGACACCACGATCGCGCTCGTGGCCTCCTTGTGACCGAAGTTCTTCACGGCGTACGCGCGGCCGATGATGAACAGGAAGCAGATGAGACCACCGGTGACGTGGGCGGCGTGGAAGCCGGTCGTCAGGTAGAAGGCGGACCCGTAGGCGCTGGACTGCAGCGTGACGTGGTCGGCGATGAGGTTCGTGTATTCGTACATCTGCAGCGCGATGAAGGTCGCGCCCATGGAGTACGTCAGGAAGAACCACTCGACGAGGCCCCACTGCCCGACCTGGAACAGCTTGCCGGTGCGCTTGCCCTGCAGGCGCTCCGCGGCGAAGACGCCGAACTGACAGGTCACGCTCGAGAGCACCAGGGTGATGGTGTTGAACGCGGCGAATGGGACGTCCAGCTTGGGCGTCTGAGACGCCCAGAGAGCGGGCGAGGTGCTTCGCAAGGTGAAGTAGATCGCGAACAGACCGGCGAAGAACATCACCTCGCTACCCAGCCAGACGATGGTGCCTACGGCAGCGGTGCTGGGCCGGTTGACAACCGGTCCGCCAGATGGTCTCGAGAGAGAGGTACTTGTCACAAGTTCCATTATGGCCGAAAAAATGCCCAGAGTTTCCGCTTGACAGCCTGCCAGTCGCGTCGGGGGGAAGTCTGAATGCTTGTCCTCAATACGCTGAACGGCGTCGAACGGGACTCCGACCGGCGGTGAAGAAATGCGAAGGTCCCGAAAAGGCGGGATGCACGGGGATCGCTAGCATGACAGCCATGCAGTCCGACCTCACCTGGCCCGTCGTCATCGATTCCCTCCTCGAAAGAAAAGACCTCTCGATCTCGGAGGCGACCTGGGCGATGGAGCGGGTCATGGTGGGGGAGAGCACCCCGGCTCAGCTCGCCGCGTTCCTGGTCGCCCTGCGTGCGAAGGGGGAGACCGTCGACGAGATCGTCGGGTTCCGCGACGCGATCCTGGCGCATGCCCTGCCCCTGCCCGTCGATTCCATGGGCGTCGACATCGTCGGCACCGGTGGCGACCGGTTCGGGACCGTCAACGTGTCCACGATGGCGTCCATCGTCGTCGCGGCGTCCGGCGTGCCGGTGATCAAGCACGGCAACCGCGCCGCCAGCTCGGCATCGGGGTCGTCCGACGTCCTCTCGGCCCTCGGAATCGACCTGACCCGCGACCCGGCGCGCGTCGCCGAGGTCTTACGAGAGGTGGGGATCACCTTCGCCTACGCCGCGGCCTTCCACCCCGGGTTCGGAAACGCGGCGGAGACTCGTCGCGAGATCGGGGTCCCGACCGTCTTCAATTTCCTGGGGCCCTTGACCAACCCCGCCCGCCCGGAGGCGAGTGCCGTCGGGGTCGCCTCGCTCGACAAGGTCGGTCTCATCGTCGGCGTCTTCCAGACCCGCGGTGCGACCGCTCTGGTCTTCCGCGGCGACGACGGCCTCGACGAGCTGACCACCACGGGCCACAGCCACATCTGGGAGGTCACGGGGGGCTCGGTCACCGAGCACGACCTCGACCCCATGGATCTGGGCATCCCCCGGGCCTCGATCTCCGATCTGCTGGGCGGCGACGCCGTGCACAACGCCGGTGTCGCCCGAGACGTCCTCGGGGGAGCCGTGGGGCCCGTCCGCGACATCGTCCTGCTCAATGCAGCGGCCGGCCTGGTGTCGTTCGGGCTCGCCCAGGACCCGACGCAGCGCGATCGTCCGATCGTGACGCGGTTCCGCGAGCAACTCGACGTCGCGGCGCGCACGATCGACGACGGGAGCGCCCTGCGCAAGCTGGACCAGTGGGTCGAGGCGACTCGCTCCTGACGACTTGCCCCGAGCATCCTCGCCTCGTGTCGGCTCGGGTCTAATTTGAAGACAGCCGACACCGGCCAGTCCCAGCACAAGAGGAGAGTCCTTCGATGAAGAAGCTCATCAACGATCCGAAGAACGTCGTCGACGAGAGCGTGGCGGGTTTCGGCCTCGCGCATCCCGACATCGTCACCGTCTCGGCGGATCCCCTGTTCGTGGCCCGAGCCCAGGGGGCCAGCCAGGGCAAGGTCGGAATCGTCAGCGGCGGGGGCAGCGGCCATGAGCCGCTGCACGCCGGCTTCGTCGGTTTCGGCATGCTCAGCGCAGCGGTCCCGGGGCCCGTCTTCACCTCCCCGACGCCCGACCCCATCGTCGCGGCCACGCTCGCCTCCGACGGCGGAGCGGGCGTGCTGCACATCGTGAAGAACTACACGGGCGACGTCTTGAACTTCGAGACCGCCGCCGACCTGGCCGACGCCGAGGGCGTCCGCGTCGTGTCCGTGATCGTCGACGACGACGTCGCCGTGAAGGACAGCCTCTACACCGCCGGCCGCCGTGGCGTCGCAGGCACCGTCGTGGTCGAGAAGGTGGCCGGAGCCGCCGCCGAGCGCGGCGACGACCTCGACGCGGTGGCCGCCATCGCCACGCGCGCCAACGCGAACACCCGGTCGATGGGCGTGGCGCTGACGTCGGGTACCGTGCCGCACGCCGGCGAGCCGAGTTTCGTGCTGCCGGAGGACGAGATCGAGATCGGCATCGGGATCCACGGCGAGCCGGGTCGCGAGCGGATCAAGCTCGAACCCGCCGACGGAATCGTCGATCGCCTGCTCGCCCCCATCCTCGAGGACCTGCCCTTCGCCTCGGGCGACAAGGTGCTGCTCTTCGTCAACGGCATGGGCGGAACCCCGCTGGTCGAGCAGTACATCGTTTACCGTCATGCCGCCGAGGTGCTGGCCGAGAAGGGCATCGAGGTCGCGCGTAGCCTGGTGGGCAGCTTCGTCACCTCGCTCGAGATGCAGGGGGTCTCCCTCACGGTGACCCGCCTCGACGACGAGCTCACCGAGCTCTGGGACGCCCCCGTCGAGACCGCCGCCCTGCGGTGGGGTCGATGACCGCCCCCGAAGCAGGATCCACCACGCACGAGAGGAACACCCGACAGATGAGTTTGGGAATCAACTGGGTCACGACCTGGGTCGCCAAGACGGTCGACGTCGTCTCCACCAACCGGCTGCGCCTGGTCGACCTCGACCGGGAGATCGGCGACGGCGACCACGGCGAGAACCTCGATCGCGGGTTCACGGCCGTGGCGACGAAGTTCGCGAGCCTTCCGGACGACTCCACCCCCGGCGCGGCCCTCAAGCTGGTCGCCACGACGCTGATCTCGACGGTCGGGGGAGCATCGGGCCCTCTGCTCGGGACCGCTTATCTGAAGGGCGCCCAGGCCGTCGGCGACGCCACCGAGCTCGACTCCGACGCCGTGGTGGCGTTCCTCACCGCTGCGCGCGACGGAGTGGTCCTCCGGGGCAAGGCGGAGGTCGGTGACAAGACGATGATCGACGCCTGGACTCCCGCCGTCGACGCCGCGACCGCTGCGGCTGCCGACGGGAAGTCCCCGGTCGAAGTCCTCCGTGCCGCCGCCGACGCCGCCGCACAGGGAGCGGTCGCCACCGAGCCCCTCGTCGCGCACAAGGGGCGAGCCAGTTATCTCGGCGACCGCGCGATCGGTCACCGTGACCCGGGAGCCGAGTCGTCCTCGCTCATCCTCGCTGCCGCGGCCGACGCTGCCGACGAGGTGAAGTGACCATGGCGAAGGGTGTCGGAATCGTCGTCGTCTCGCACAGCTCGAAGATCGCCGAAGGCGTCGTCGAGTTGGCGGCTCAGATGGCGCCCACCACGTCGATCGTGGCCGCCGGCGGTACGGACGAAGGGGGGATCGGAACGAGTTTCGACAAGATCTCCGCCGCTCTCACCGAGGCCCAGGCGGGCAAGGGCGTCGTGCTCCTGTGCGACCTGGGGTCCGCGATCCTCACGGCCGAGACCGTCGTCGACTTCCTCGACGACGCCGAGAAGGCGCTGGTGATCATCGCCGACGCACCGGTCGTCGAAGGGACCGTCGCCGCCGCCGTCGCCGCCGAGACCGGAGGGGACCTCGCCGCCGTGGCCGCCGCCGCGCGAACGGCCACCGGGGTCGCCGACGCCCATGCCGACGAGAAGGACCTCAGCAGAGCTGCAGCCGTCGAGCGCTCCGCCGTCCTGATCAACCCCTCCGGGCTCCATGCCCGCCCGGCCGCCGAACTCGTCAAGAACGCTTCGACGTTCGACGCGAGCATCCAGCTCAACGGCGTCGACGCGAAGAGCCTGCTGCGGATCATGGGGCTCGGCCTGGCCAAAGGCTCGTCGGTCAGCATCGTGGCCACCGGTCCCGACGCCGAGAAGGCCGTCGACGCCCTGATCGCCCTGATCGAAAGCGGGTTCGGAGAGGTCTGACCGACAGCCAGCGCGGATCAGATCGCGTCGACGTAGACCCAGGCGCCGTCGTGCCGCACGAAACGACTGTTCTCGTGCTGCTCGGCGGCGCTTCCGTCTGCCCGATAGCGAGCGCTGAATTCGACGGTCCCCACCGTGTCGAGCAGGCCGCCACCGGTCGAACCGAGGATCTCGAGACGGAACCACCGGATACCCGGATCGAGTTCGAGAGACCCGGGGCGGGTCGTGGGATGCCAGGTGCGCAGCAGATACGGCGCGTCACCTGTCACGAAGGCCGAGTAGCGGGACCGCATGAGCCGCACCGCCGTCGGGGCCGCGGCGCCCCGATGGAACGGACCGCAGCAGGAGCCGTAGGTCTCGCCGCTGAGGCACGGGCAGCGGGTGTCGTCGTCGAGGAGCGGCCAGGTCGGGGAGGACGAGTCGTGCATCCCCCGAGTATGCCCGTCGGGCGAGCATCGGGCGGGTCGGCCGGTGCGGGCCTAGCGTGGAGGGGTCCACCCCACTCGAAGGAGTCCTCGATGCGTCGCATCCTCATCGCCCTGGCCATCGGCCTCGGCCTCTACGGCTTCGTCAAGGGGCGTCGCACAGTGGAGATCGCCGAGACGAACGTCAAGCGGACGAGGCGCAAGCAGAAGCTCGAGAACGCGGCGCGACAGAAGCCGGGCCAGGTCAAGGCCCCCAAGATCCCGAAGATCAAGAGAGCCAAGTAGGGCTCGTTCGGCCCGACCGCCGCCTACTCGACGTAGAACGGCGCCCAGAGCCCGGCGATCATCTCGGCGTAGGTGCCTTCCATGAAGTCGGCGGCCTGCCACGCGAGAGCCCCGTCGCGGCCGAGGTCTTTGAGTGCGCCGGCGTCGACCTCGTCGAGTTCGGGGACGGTGAGCGTCGTCACGACGACGTGAGCGGCGTTCTCCATCTCGCCCGGGCGGGGCATCGAGAACGAGTTGCCGTTGAGGATGTCGTCTTTGATGCGCTCGGACGCGTCCATGACGAGGCTCTCGTTCTGGCTGATGAGGACGAAGCTGCGCTTGAGCCACGAGATGGTCTCGTCGAGCGTCTCGGTCGACCAGTCGAGACTGGCCACGGCCGTCGCCGCGCCTTCCACGGTGATGTCGTCTTCGGAGGCGCCCGAGCCCTTGAGGGTGAACCGGACGTCGTCGTCGTCCTGGTTGGGCAGGAATTCGAGCTCGTTGCCGGTCTTGAGCATCGACCAGAAGAACATCGGCCCCTCGAAGGTGTCGATCAACTCGTCGCGGACGTCTTCGGTCGTATCGGGGATGGCGTAGCCCACGTAGACGAGGTCGCCCTCGGTCACTCGATTGCTCATGGGTCCAGTCTGTCAGGGTCTGGCCCGGGCGCGGCACCGGTGGCCACCTCCCTCAGCCAGGCGGCGCCCGCCGCGCGGAGGGTCTCCGGTGGGATCCGCTCGAAGGCCTCGAGTCGGAGGAAGTGCCGGGCGATGGTGAGGCCGAGGATGCTGCTCACGGTCAGGGCGGCGCGAGCCCGGGCATCCTCGTCGCTGCTCTCGAGGGACTGCTCGAGATTGTCGATGCGTTCGTCGAGGAAGCTCCGCATGGTCTCGGCCGCCTCGGGGGAGGTGAGCATCGAGCGGACCAGCGCGCGCGTCTCCGGCGGGAGCTCGCCCAGCCGGACGTCGAGGACGTCGGCGAGGTGGTCCGCGGCGGCGTTCGAATCATCGGAGGGGAGTTGCACGGCGGTCGCGAACAAGGCCGCCTTCGAGCCGTAGTGCTGCATGACGAGGGAGGCGTGGACACCCGCCCGCGCGGCGATGGACCGGATGGTGGCGCCCTCGAAGCCGAGGAGCGCGAATTCTTCCTGCGCGGCCGCGAGGATCTTCCGCGACGACTCGGCCCGTTTCGCGTCTCTCGTCTCGTTCGGCATGAGTCGACTCTACAAGCGTTTAGCGACGGTGGTATGGTCTGCTAAACAACTGTTTAGCAAACCGTCGAGAAGAGTCTCATGCCGATCATCGCCATCGAGGAACACTGGTCCACGCCGACCCTGCGGGCGGCCCTCACCACTCTGCCGCGGGGGAGCGGCGACGACAGCCTGGTGCTCGACGAGCACGGCGACAACCTCGAAAGACTCGAAGATCTCGAGGATGCGCGGCTGCGGCACATGGACGAACAGGGCGTCGACGTCCAGATCGTCTCGCTCGCGCCTCCCGCGACGGGTCCGTTGACCCCTGCCGACGCGGTGGCCTTCAGTCGCGACGTCAACGACGTGGCAGCCGGGGCCGTCGGTCGTCATCCGACGAGGCTTCGAGCCTTCGCGACGCTCCCGATGCCGTCGCCCGCCGACGTCGCCGGCGAACTCGAGCGGGCGGTGGGGCTCGGCGCGGTCGGGGCGATGGTCTATGGGCGCACGGGGGAGCGGATGCTCGACGACCCCGCTTACGAGGATCTCTTCGCGGCCGCGGCGGCCCTCGGCACGCCGATCTTCATCCACCCGCAGATCGCTCCGGCTCCCGTGCGCGACGCCTCCTACTCGGGCTTCGACCCCATGACGAACCTGGCCCTGTCCACCTTCGGCTGGGGCTGGCACCTCGAGGCGGCGACGGCGGCCCTGCGTCTGATCGCGCGAGGAACCTTCGACCGTCACCCGAACCTTCAACTCGTCCTGGGGCACTGGGGCGAGCTGCTGCTGTTCTGGCTCGATCGGGCCGATGCCGTCGCCCGGGTGGCCGGGCTCGACCGCACGGTGTCGGAGTACGTCCGGTCGAACGTCTTCGTGACCAGCTCGGGCATGTTCAATCCGGCCCTGCTCCGACACGTCCTGGAGGTCACGACGGTCGACCGGCTGATGTTCTCGACCGACTACCCGTTCCAGCGACCGACCGCCGGCGACGTCCAGGCGTTCCTCGGAGCGTTCGACGCCGACGCCGATCGTGACGCCTTCACCCATCTCACCGCCCGGAAGGTCTTCGGGATCACCGACTGACGGCGGGATCCCTCTCGGCGTTCCCGGGTGAGCCGGCGTCCGGCCGGGCAGCGGCCCTTCGACGGGTCGCGGAGACCCTAGGCTTGGAGCATGTCCAAGGTCTTGAGCTCTCTTCCTGTCGGTGAACGAGTCGGCATCGCATTCTCCGGCGGTCTCGACACGTCGTGCGCGGTCGCGTGGATGCGCGAGAAGGGTGCCGTTCCGTGCACCTACACCGCCGACATCGGCCAGTACGACGAGCCCGACATCGACGCCGTGCCCGATCGCGCCAAGGAGTACGGAGCCGAGATCGCCCGTCTCGTCGACGCCAAGAGCGCTCTCGTCGAGGAGGGCCTCGTCGCCCTGCAGTGCGGCGCCTTCCACATCCGCTCCGGCGGCAAGACCTACTTCAACACCACGCCGCTCGGGCGCGCCGTCACCGGCACCATGCTCGTGCGGGCCATGAAGGAGGACGGCGTCGACATCTGGGGCGACGGCTCGACCTACAAGGGCAACGACATCGAGCGGTTCTACCGCTACGGTCTCATGGCCAACCCGCGTCTGCGCGTCTACAAGCCGTGGCTCGACGCCGACTTCGTGAACGAGCTCGGCGGCCGCACCGAGATGAGCGAGTGGCTCGTCGCCCGCGGCTTCCCGTACCGCGACTCGACCGAGAAGGCCTACTCCACCGACGCCAACATCTGGGGCGCCACCCACGAGGCCAAGCGTCTCGAAGAGCTCTCGTCCGGTCTCGACCTGATCGAGCCGATCATGGGCGTCGCCGCCTGGCGCGAGGACGTCGAGGTCGCCACCGAGGTCGTCACCGTTCGCTTCGAGGCCGGCCGACCGGTCGCGCTGAACGGCGTCGAATTCGCCGACGCCGTCGCTCTGGTGCTCGAGGCCAACGCCATCGGCGGCCGTCACGGTCTCGGCGTGTCCGACCAGATCGAGAACCGCATCATCGAGGCGAAGAGCCGCGGCATCTACGAAGCCCCGGGCATGGCCCTTCTGCACATCGCCTACGAGCGCCTGCTCAATGCGATCCACAACGAAGACACCGTGGCGAACTATCACAACGAGGGCCGCAAGCTCGGGCGTCTGATGTACGAGGGGCGGTGGCTCGACCCGCAGTCGCTCATGGTGCGCGAGTCGATCCAGCGCTGGGTCGGTTCCGCAGTGACCGGCGAGGTCACTCTGCGTCTCCGCCGCGGCGACGACTACACGATCCTCGACACCACTGGCCCCTCGCTCAGCTACCAGCCCGAGAAGCTGTCGATGGAGGTCGTGGGCGACTCCGCCTTCGGCCCCGGCGACCGCATCGGGCAGCTCACCATGCGCAACCTCGACATCGCCGACTCGCGTCTGCGGCTCGAGCAGTACGCCGCCGCCGGCCTCATCGGGGGAGCGACGGCCGAACTGGTCGGGGCGCTCGAATCCGGCGAGGCCCACGCCATCTTCGGCAGTGCATCCCCCGTCTCGGCGGCCGCAGGCGAGCTGGCGAGTGCCACCGACGCGGCCTCCGAAGGCGCTGCGTTCGACGCCGGCACCGACTGAGCGGCGGCCGACTGAGCAGCATCGGCTGAGCGCCAGCGATTGACCGGTAGGGCGTCGCGGCGACTTCGTGTCGGTGCGGCGCCCTACTTCTCGTAGCGGACGACGTTCGTGCGCGAGAAGTGCCACTGCTCGTCGACGTGGAACCCTTCGGTGGCGAGGTCGGCGGTGACGCGTGGCCGCCAGTCGTTCTTGTCGCTCGTGATGAGCCAGACGGTGTCGACGGCGGCGGTCTTGTCGAGGACGTCTTCGAGCGGGTACTGCGTCGACCACAGGCCGTCGGTGTCTTCGGCCTTCTGGTCGAGCGTGATGTCGTCGATGCCGGTGAAGGCCGACGGGTAGGTGTCTTGGATGATGCGGGACGTGGTCGCGGGGTGCCGGCGCACGGGGCCGTAGACGACTGCGTCCTTCGATCCCGGCTTCTCGAGCGCACGCTGCTTCGCTACGAGGGCTGCCACCTCGTTCCACGCGGAGGCGTCTTTCGCGGTCGGCTGCCGCTGCGCCAGATAGGTGGGCACGGAGAGCATGATCGAGACGACGACGACGGCGGCGATCACGAGGCGAGGGCGGATCCAGGAGAGGCCGAGGGCCATCAGGATCGCCACCCCGGGGGCCGCGAACGAGACGTATCGCGGCGAGTACAGCGGAGTGCGCACCAGCGAATAGGCGATGAGACCGAGTGTCGGGACGAAGATCCAGGGGAGGGCGAGAGCGAGGAGGGTCGTCTTCGCGCGCGTGCTCCGGACGATCGCGAACACGAAGCCGGCGGCCATGAGAAGCCAGGCGAGGGTCGCGAACCAGGTGTTGCCGGGGAACCACTGCGTCGTGAAGACCTCGGAGACCGCGTGGAGCGTCGGACGCGTGATCCAGCTGATCTGCTTCGACTGATCGGACGAGAGGCGGGCGAGGGGGATGCATCCCACCGCAGTGATGACGGCGGCGACGGCCCAACGGAGCGCCGGTCGCCAGCGGTGCGGAGCCTCGGCGACGGTGTCGGGTGCGCCGGTGTCGGGGGAGGGGCGAGCCTCTTCGTCGGGGTCGACGGAGCGGTCGCGTCGCAGGGTCAGGACGAGGGCCGTCACGCCGTGACCGACCACGACCAGTGCGACGTAGAGGAACACCGCACACGACAGCAGGGCGACGACCGTGTACGCGACCCACCACCGGGCCGAAGGGGATCCCGCCGTCGTGCGCCGCCAGGCCGTGAGGAAGAGGATCGAGGCGACCACGCAGAGGAGGGTCGCGAGGGCGAAGGAGCGGCCTTCGCCGCCCATCCAGGTCACGCGGGGGATGACGCAGAAGAGCAGGCCCGCGAGCAGTCCGACCCGCCGCCCGGCGAGCATCCGCCCCAGGACGGCGGTGAGGCCGGCCGCGATGCCGACCGCGAGCGCACTGGGAAGGCGCAGCGTGACGGGGGTGTACGTGAAGAGGTCGAACCAGACGTGCATGAACGAGTAGTAGGTCGCGTGCACGGCGTCGACCGTCGTGAGCATGCGCGCGAGATCGGGCCACGGCCGGGTGGCGGCCACGACCGTGGCCGCCTCGTCGAACCAGAGCGACGGCGTCCAGCTCCAGGCGAAGGCGACGAGGGCGCCGAACACGGCGATGATCGCGGGCTCTCGGACCCGGCCGCGGTCGTCGGCATCGACGGTGCGAACGGTCGTCGTCCGCGGCGGTGCAGTGGCGGGGTCGGCGACGGGGGAGTGGGCCGTCACGGACGGCTCTCGGGCGTCGAGGCGACTGCCGTCGAGCGAGCCGCGAAGTCGTTCCAGCGCTCGACGAGGGTGTCGACCGCTCTCTGGAAGCGGGCGGTGGCGACGCCAGGAGTCGTCTCGCCGAAGTGGTGCCGGGCCCAGAACTCGAGCCGAACACGCGCGTCCTCGTCGAGGAGGACCCGGTCGACGGCCGCGACGATGTCGGCGGCGTCGTCGGCGCGAAGCCACTCGGCCGCCGACAGGTAGCCGGTCTCGTCGACATCGGCCGCGGGGGAGGCGGGGCGGGTCACGAGCAGGGGGCGCCCCGTGGCGAGACGGTCGTAGACCATCGCCGAGATGTCGGTGATCGCGACGTCGGCGGCGGCGAGCTGCCACCCGAGCGCCGGACCGTCGTCGTAGACGTGCTGGGCCGTCGAGTCGCTCTTGTTCTGCTCGTCGAGGAGGGCCACGATCGCGAGGTGGGCCGCACGGTAGGCGGGGTCCGCGACACCGCTCCGGGGGTGCGGGCGGTAGATCACCCGGAATCGAGGATCGGCCGTCAACGCTCGGACGAGGGCCGTGCCGTGGGTGGCGATGGAGCCGTAGGCCGCGGCCGCGCGGTCGCCCTCCCAGGTCGGCGCGTAGAGGACGACGGTGCGGTCGTCGGGCGTGTACGGAAGCGTGCCGGCGAAGTGATCGGCCTGCGGGCGGCCGATCGCGAGGGTGCGCTTCTCGACGTCGTAGTCCCAGAGGTTGGCCGACAGTCGGGCCCGGGCCGCGTCGCCTGCGACGAACGCGTAGTCGTACGCCTTGAACTGGTTCGTCGTCATGTACATCTTGTCGCTCTCGCCGTGATTGATGAACACGTGCCACATGCGGCCGTAGCGCATCATCTGGAAGTTGCGGGAGTTCTGGTTGACGTACAGGGTCATGGCGACGGGCTGCTGGGCGACGAAGGTCTCGAGATCGACGGTCTGTCGCGCGTAGACGACCGGAACAGGCGATTCCTCGAGGAGGGTGAGCATCGTGGCGGGGTTGCGCACGACGATGGCGACCGGGTGGGTCTTCGCGAGCTCGGCGAGAGGGGCGTACCACTGACGGATCTGGTAGAGGTTCACGGGGCCGTCGGCGTAGTACACGGCGATGCGGATCGTGCCGGGCCGCAGACGGGAGGTCTGCTCGAGCCGACCGGCCAGCTTCCGTCGGGTGGACCACGAACGGCCCATGCGGCGGACAAGTTTGTACGCCAGTCCGATGTCGCGAGAGACGGCCACGAGAGATTTCCGTTCTTCCTGAGGTGCGACGCCGCCTTCGGCGGTACCTGACGATCTTAGAGGTCCCGCTCGGGCGACCTGCCCGCGGGGGCTCGGTCCGGTCAGGCCTTCGCCAGCTCGCGTTCCCGCTTCGCCGGGGCCGACCACGAGGCCGGCTCGAACCGCGCTTTGACCTTGAGGAACGGTCGCTCGATGGCGTAGTGGCTGCCGATCGCCACTGCGATCGAGGCCGCGACGAGGACGAGCTGTCCGAGGAATCCCGAGACGAAGGGTTCGAGCAGCGCGATGACGAGCATGTGCCAGAGGTAGAGGGAGTACGAGACGTTCCGGCCGAACCAGGACAGGGGCTTCCAGGAGAGGACCGAGCCGAGGACCGAGGGACGCGAGACGAGCCCGGCCACGAGGAAGGCCGTCGCGAGGGCCACGGCGGGGAGAGTGAGGCCGAACACGTGGGCCTCTTGCTGCCAGTTGTCTTCGATCGTGATCTGCACCATGAGCCCGACGATTCCGACGAACCCGAGCCAGATCGCGACGCGGCCCCAGACGCCGGCGAAGAAGCTGCGAGCCCGCTCGTGCGTCAACGTCAGGGCGAGCACGGCACCGAGGAGCAGGGGAGCAGCGCTCGAGATCGGGTTGAAGTAGATGTCCGGGGTCGCGCCGGGGTTCGGCGGAACGAAGAGCAGGCCGGAGGTGACGGAGAACGCGACGACGAGGACCGCCAGAGCCCAGGCGATCGTGCGGCGGCGAAGCCCCTTGGAGAGGAGAAGAAGAAGCGCCGGCGGCCAGAGGAGGTAGAACTGCTCCTCCATCGCGAGGCTCCAGGTCGGGGCGAACACGCCCTGGGAGAGGTGGCCGAAGGCGCGCGCGATGTTGCCGGTGTAGGTCAGCGCGATCAGAGCGGCACCGCCCGCGTCGAGACGGAGGCTGGCACCGTCGCTGCGGACGAGGAACCACAGCGACGCGCCGACGATCACGACGCCGATCAGGGTCGGGTACAGCCGGAGGACCCGGCGGAACCAGAACCGGCCGAGGTGGATCGACCCGGTCTGCATCTGCTCCTTCAGGAGGAGGGACGTGATGAGGTAACCGGAGAGCACGAAGAAGACGTTCACCCCGATGAATCCGCCGCTCCATCCGGCGAATCCGAGGTGGTACAGGATGACTGCGAGGATTGCGAGGGCACGGATGCCGTCCAAGGACGCGACTCGGGAGCTTGCCGAGCGCGTTTTCGCGGGGGGTTGCTGGATGTCGGTTGCGACCATTCGTGTATGCAATGCCTCCGGGCTAAGAGCGACCTGTACGTTCGGGGTGCACCCCGGACGCGGTTGTGACGCTCAGGCGACCTATTCCATCACGGGGAGGGGACCTGTTCGAATGTCAACACGCTCGCGCTCGTGGCCTCGCCGACCATGGCGAGCTCGCCCTCGAGCTTTCCCATCGTCACTTCACTCCCAGGGCACTGCCGAAGCCGGCGCCGTTGTTCGCCAAGCCCATCAGGAGGATCCCGGCCCATTCGAGAGCGTGGGCTGCGCCGAGGCCTCCGGCGTCGAGTGGCCGCATTCCCATGCTGCTCAGAAGGGCCGCGAACTCGGCCTTCGCCGCCACGTCGTCTCCGGCGAAGAACACGTCGAGGGGCTCGTCCCGCGCTATGACCCCTCCGAAGATGGTGTTGAAGGCCTTCACGACGTGGGCGCTCTCCGGAGCGACCTTCGCGATCCGCTCCGAGACGGAGTCGCCGGGGGTGGTCACGACGCCACTTGCATCGTCGTTGAAGGGATTGCTGATGTCGACGAGGGTCTTGCCCGCCAACGACTCGCCGAACTGTGCGACCGCGTCCGCCGCTCCGGCGAAGAGGACGGCGACGATGACGATCTCGCCCGCCGGCCGTGAGCCGAATGTGCCCACCGAGGCGCGGCCGCCGATCCGCTGCGCGAGAGCCTCGGCCTTGGCGGGATTGCGACTGATGATCTCCACGGTGTGGCCGTGCTTCGCTGCCCGGGTGCCGATGGCATCGGCCATGTTCCCGGAGCCGATGATGCTGATGGTGGTCATGGGGTCTTCTTTCTCCTGAGTGAGGGCGAAAAGGAGGCTACCCTCCGTTTCGAGAACGACAACCGGAGGGGTACCTCCTTCTATTCCCGTCGACTTCCCGGTAGGTTGACGAAATGATCACGAGCGACGTCGAGTCCAGGCCCGTTCCTCGGCGCCGAGACGCTGTGAGGAGCCACGAGAGGCTGATCGAAGCGGCGCAGCTCGAGTTCGCCGTCCGGGGCGCCGACGCGTCTCTGGAGAAGATCGCGCGAGGTGCCGGCGTCTCGATCGGAACGCTGTACCGGCATTTCCCGAGCCGCCTGGATCTGCTCGTCGCCGCCTTCGAGCCCCGACTCCAGGAGTTCCTCGACGGCGCAGGGGAGGCCCTCGCGGTGGACGACCCCTGGGAGGGCTTCGTCTCCTATCTCGAGAACCTGTTTCGCGTCCAGGCGGGGGATCGGGGGTTCAACGACTTCCTGTCGCGCCGTTTTCCCGGCAATGCCGAGACCGAGCGCATCCACGACCTGCTCTGTCGCCAGATCGACCAGGTGCTCGCGCGCGCTCAACGAGCGGGCCGGGTCCGGGACGACATCGCGCTCGCCGACATCGTCAACCTGATCTGGTCGAACGGTCGGATGATCGATGCCACCCGCGCGACCGCGCCGGGTGCTTGGCGGCGCTACCTCCACCTGATGCTCGACGCCTACCGGGCCGAGGCGGCGCACGCGCTTCCCGAGCCGCCCATGTCTCAAGAACAGCTTTATCGCGCCATGGTCCAGCTCAACGAAGGGGACTGAGCTCTACGCCTCCGAGAGGGGCGATTATCGATTACTTGACATAATGTGCATTATCGGCGCATTACACGATCTCGGAAGTTCGATATGGCGAGGCCCGCAACGTGGGATGCACCACGCGACGATTCAGGCGTGCGGCCCGGTGTTCCAGAGCGCTCGACCCGAGGCACTGTAGAGGACGAGGTTACCGTCGGTCTGCAGAGCCAAGTGGGCTCCGGCGCCGTTGCCGTCCGTGCCGGTGAACCACAGTGCAGCACCCGAGCTGCTGTAGAGGACGAGGTTGCCGTCTCCCTGTAGGACGAGACGACTGTTCGAATTGCCGCTCGCGCCCGAGTTCCACCGGGCCACGCCGTTCACGTAGAGGACGAGGTTGCCGTCCGGTTGGAGCACGAGGACGTCCGTGCCGGAGGGCGTGTGGAGGTAGTCGCCTGCCACGAGAGACGCACCCGCCTGCAGGGTGTTGGACCCGGGGGCTCCTGCACGCCACGTGACGGCTCCGGAGGGAGCCGAGCGGTTCACGATGTCGCCGTCGTTGCCGATGGAGAGCAGGGACGCGCCGGCGATTCCGACCGCTCCCGAGTTCCAGAGCACGGCCCCGGAGGATGAGTAGAGAACGGCGTTGCCGTCGCCCTGGAGGCGGAGGAACGCGCCCGGGTTGCCCGAGGTGCTCGTGTTCCAGGTGGCACTGCCGTTGCCGTAGGCGACCAGGTTGCCATCCCCCTGGAGAGTCAATCGGTACTGGCCGTTGTTCGACGAGATGCTCGAGCCGGAGTACACGGTCGTGGCGCCCGACCAGGTGTTCCGCGATGTCGAACCGTCTGCCCCGACACTGGGGGCTCCGACTCCCCCGGAGGCGAGAGCGGTCAGCGAAGCCACTGTTCCGTTGAAGTAGTCCTGGTCGCCCGGGAAGGTCCCGCTCGCGGCGTGCTGCCAGAAGGTCCAGTGCGTCCACCCACCGGGAAGGGGCCCGGGGTCGGATGCGGTGGTCCAGTTGACGAGGAACAGCGGGTTGCTCGTGAACGCGGTGCTGTTGCCGGTGCACTCGATCCACCAGGCGGGCGTCACATAGATGACGGGACGGACGCCGTTGACCGCCAGCATGGTGTTCGAGAAGTCGGAGATCCACTTGACCATGGCGCCGGGGGTCAGCCCGAAGCAGTCGCCGTTGTTCGTGCTGTTCTCGAGGTCGAGCATCGGAGGGAGCGTCGTCGAGTCCGGGCTCCAGCGACCGCCTCGCTGCAAGAAGTAGGCGGCCTGCGTCGTTCCGTCGGAAGCGAGAGGATCGGCGAAATGATAGGCGCCGCGAATCAGACCGGCTCCTCGAGCGCCGCTGTACTGCGGCGCGAAGACCGAGCTGTCGTTCGCGGCATAGGTGCCCTGAGTCGCTTTGACGTAGCTGAAGCTCGCGCCGGCTGCGGCGACGGATTTCCAATCGACCGTTCCCTGCGCGTAGCTGACGTCATTGCCTTGAAGGACGCCCGGCGGGACGACGGCGGGCATCGCTGCGGGCACAGCCGTGGGCGCCGACGGGACGAGGCTCGGCGTCTCGGCGTTCGCCGCGGTCACTCCCCCGAAGCCCGCAGCGCAGGCGACGACGAGGGCGACTCCGGTCAATACGGTTCGTCCGAATCGAATCCCGCTCATGTCGTCCCCGATCCTGCCGGAACTCCGTAGTCCGGCCAACCCGACGATCCTATCCATGGCTCCGGACGGAACGGGGCCGACCGGCATGGTTGCCGACTCGAGATCCTCCCGCAAGCGGTACACCCTAGAGTGCCCCGGCTGTCGTCAGGAGTTCGCGCAGAGCCGGCGTGATCTTCTTGCTGTAGGTCGCCGTCAGATGGAATCTGTCGAGTTTGACGGGAACCGTTCCGACGAAGGCCGGGCACAGGTCGTCGAGACAGAGCGTTGGACGAGCGTCGACGAACGTGCCCGATTTGGCCTCGATGGTCTGACGGTCGGCGGTTGCTCGCGTCTTCCACAGCGACTGGGTTCTCGTCACGCAGTCGTTCGGCGTACTCGTCTTCGTGTAGCAGGCGGCGATGTCGGCACTGTCGGGTGGCGACGTGAGCGCAGCCAGTCGTGCACCGGATGCCGCGGCGCGGTCGACGTAGGTCGTCAGCGCGGCGGTCCAGGCGTCTTGCGTCGCTCGACGGTTCGTGGCGTTGTCTTTGAAATCCTGATAGGAGTTCGTGACGAGGACCAGGTCGGGTTTGGTGCTCGCGATGTAGTCGAGCGTCGCTTGGTTGTGGGCCTTGCACTTCTCGATGGTGTCGGCCGAACCCGCCTGGACCTCGAGATCGAGGAACGGGCAGGCGAACATCGCCCGGTTCTCCAGTCGCCACGTCGAACCTTCGGCCTCTACCACTCCGATGAGCCCTTCGAGGTAGTGCACCGCGGTGGAGTCTCCGACGAGAACCACCCGCTTCGCGGCACTTCGCGGACCCCAGCTGCACTGCTGCTGGGTTCGGCCGTTGGTATCGCTGGCGCCGCACGCCAGATGCGGACTGCCCTCGCGGGTGCCGTCGAGTACTGCATCGATGCTCGGCTCGAGGTCGGTCGGCCAGGCGCTCGCTTCCAGGGCCGCGTGGATCTCGCCTTGGAGGGCGGCGACGGCGGGACCCGCGGCTGCCGGTGCTCCTTCTCCCCCGCTCGGGGTCGCTCCGGCCTCCACCGGCGCGGCGCTCGAGGGCTTTCCCGCCGCGGAGGACGAGCCGGAGACGGGGATGCTCGTAGGAGTTCGTGCAGGGATCAGGGCCAATACGGTGATCAGCGCCGTGGTCGCGGCCAGCGTCGCGATACCGGTGTGCTTGACCTCGGGCCCCACCTCCCCGAGCCAGGCGCGCCAGGGATGCCTCGGCCGTGTCGGGTCGGCCCGCGGCGTCAACCAGGGTGAGTGCATGAGCGGCTTCTCGACCAGATGGTGTGTGCAGATCGCGACTCCGAAAGCTGCCGCCAGTATGAGGGTCGTCTGCACGGGGTTTGACGAGCCGAGAGCGGCAGAGCCGAGGATGAGGGCCGGGAAGTGCCAGAGGTAGATCGAATACGAGACGGTGCCGAGGTAGAGGGCGATGGGGTTGGTCAGCGGGGCGCACCACCAGCGGTGGCGCCCGCACCCGGCAACGATGACGAGCCCCTTGCCGAGAACCGGAAGTGCCGCCCAGGGGGCCGGAAGGACGTTCGACGAATCGATGGTGGCGATGCCGGCCACGAGGACGAACAGGCCGAGCCATCGCAGGACGTGGGACACGGCGCCGGGAATCCGTTCGAGCAGGGGTTCGCCGAGGGCCAGGAGTGCTCCGAAGCCCAACTGCCAGACCCGAGAGGGCGTGGCGAAGTAGGCGACGGTCGGCTCGGTCGCGGCGAGGTGCAGGGACACCAGGAAGGAGGCGATGACGGCCATCGTCATGACCGTCGAGAGGATCACGGTGACGGCTCGGCGCCCGATCCGAGACACTGCGGCAGTGACGGCGAACAGCCCGAGGGGCCAGACGAAGTAGAACTGCTCTTCGACGGACAGCGACCAGAAATGCTGGAGGGGCGACATGGGACCCTGGCTCGCGAAATAGTCGGTGCCGATCTGCCCCAAGCGGATGTTGAGGCCGAAGCCGGCTGCCCAGGCCGCGTCGATCGCGACCGATGTCAGGCGAGCTCGAGGAAAGATCAGGCTGGAGCAGAGCATCACGACGAGCACCGTGACGACGGCCAACGGCAGAATTCGTCGAGCGCGACGCGCGTAGAAGTTGCGGATGCTGATCTTCCCCGTCTGCTCGACCTCTCGCAGCAGAAGCCTCGTGATGAGGAACCCGGACAGCACGAAGAAGACGTCGACACCCAGGAAGCCGCCCACGGGCCATCCGAAGGCGTGGTCGGCGACGACGGCGCCGACGGCGAATGCCCGCAGACCCTGGATGTCGGAGCGCAGGCGCGACAGGCGAGGAGGCACGGTGAGTGCGAGCGAGGCCTCTGGAGGTGTAGGCATGGCGGCCTTCGGGGTCGGGGGGCTCGCGGTCACTTCGTCGGGACTCCTCGAACTCCAGGGAGGGCATCGGTCGCCACAAGGTGATTCATCACCCAGGCATGTAGAAGGCATACTACATGTTCACATCACTGCAACGTGCGCAAGCCAGCAGGCTGTGGATAACTCGCTCGAGCTCGGGCTGTGGAACTGGTTCGGGATAGCGTTGTCCGCGTGTGGACCTGGATCGAGCGACGCCCCGTGGTCTTCGACGTGCTCGCGGCCGTCATCGGCTTCGTCTTCTTCGCCGGACTCGACGTCACGCGTACCGGGCCGTCGACCATCGCCGTCGATGCGATCTACGCTCTGGCGGTCGCATTCCGGCGGGCTCCGGGCCTGGCCCTGACCATCGCCTGGATCGGCGCCGTCACTCAGCTCGTCATCCTGCCGTCGTTCATCAACGGCAACGTCCTCATCGTGGTGGTCATCGCGGCCACGAGCCTCTCTCAGAGCCCGACGGTGCGGAGGCTCGGCCTGGCCTCCAGTATCGGCGGCGGCCTCATCGCCGGCGTCAAGCTCGTCCTGATCACCGGCGACTTCCTCCCGGCCGGCCATCACGGCACCGAAGAGAGCCTGACGCGGATCATCTACTTCCTCGGAGTGACCGGCGTCGTGGCAGCGGCCCTGATGCTCTTCTGGCTCTTCGGTGCCGTGACCCGTGTGCGCCGGGCCTTCGCCAGCGAGCGACTCGTCCGCCTCGAAAGCGACCGGGAACGTCTTCGTGCCGAGTTGCGCGTCGCCCAGGAGACCGAGCGGATGCGCATCACGAGAGAGATGCACGATGCGATCGGGCATTCCCTCGCCGTCGTCATCGCACAATCCGATGGGGCTCGGTACGCGATCGCCAAGAATCCGGCGGCGGCGGCGGATGCCCTCGCGGTCATCAACCGGTCCGCGCGCGATGCACTCGACGACGTCAGCGCTCTTCTCGCCGTCCTCCAGTCGAGCGACGCCCACGAGGGATCCCCCGGGGTGGCGGATCTCGAAGGGCTCGTCGAGAACATGGCGTCGTCCGGGTTGACCGTGGCGCTCAACGAGACGGGTGACCGCGTCGGACTGCCGACCTCGGCCGACCTCGCCGTCTACCGCGTTCTCCAAGAGGCGCTGACCAACGCCCTGAAGCACGGCGGCCCCGGGACGAAGATCGACCTCTGGCTCTCCTGGCGGGGCGACGCCGTCGATCTCCACACCCTGACGAGCGAGGCCGACGGGCGGCGTCTCATCGCCCCGAGGACGCCGACGCCGCACACAGGCTCCGCGCAGGGCCGCGGCGCCGGCAGCGGCTACGGTGTGGCGGGCATGATCGAGCGCGTCCGCCTGCTGGGCGGCACGGTCGAGGCCGGTTTCCGCACGGATGGCCCGACCGGCTACGAGATCCGAGCCGCCATCCCCTACGGACAACTTCCTGGAGACCACTCCCCCATGTCAGGCCACTCCTCGCGCCCCGAGGTCTCCTCGTGAGCGCCATCCGCGTCGGACTCGCGGACGATCAGCCCCTGTTCCGCGCCGGCATCCGGATGATCCTCGACTCGCAGGACGACATCGAGGTCGTCTGGGAGGCGTCCGACGGCGCCGAGGCCATCCACTCCGCGGGCGAGCGGCCAGTGGACCTCATCCTGATGGACGTGGAGATGCCCGGCGTCGACGGGGTCGAGGCGACCACGCGCATCCTCGCCTCCGCTCCCCCGGCCGACGGCCGACAGACGCGCGTCGTGGTCCTCACCACGTTCGAGCTCAACGACAAGACGTTCAAGGCGATCCAGGCGGGGGCCAGCGGCTTCCTGCTCAAGAACGCCGACCCGGAGTTCCTGCTCGCATCGATCCGCACGGTCCACTCGGGCTCGGCGGTCATCGCCCCGTCGGTCATGACGGGGCTCGTCGAGCGCTTCGCGCGGAAGACGACCCGGATCGACACGGATGCCCTCGCCGAACTGACCACGAGGGAGCGCGACATCTTCTCGCTCATCGTGGGAGGCCTCAGCAACAACGAGATCGCGCTCGAACGCCACGTCAGCGACGCCACGGTCAAGTCGCACGTGAGTCGCATCCTCGGAAAGCTGGAGCTGCGCGACCGCGTCCAGCTGGTCATCTACGCCTACGAGAACGGGCTGGTCACCCCGGAGGAGTGACCAGCCCGAATCGAGTGGAGGGAGCTAGGCGACCGGCAGCTTCTCGGCGGCGATCCCGGCACGCTCGGCCTCGACGGCCTCGAACGCGGTTGCAGTCGAGACGGGGACGGCGGTGCCGGTCTCCTCTGTCTCGGTGTCGATCTGCTTGTAGACGACGATCGAGTGGTAGGCGAAGCGGAGACCGAAGCCGACGACGAGCAGGGCCGCCTGGACGTAGACGACGTTGAAGTCGGTGTCTTTCGTCACGAGCCAGAGCACGGCGGTGCGAATCGCCGTCTCGACGACGTTGAAGCCGGCCGAGTGCACGAAGCGCATCCAGGTGCTGCGCCCGCCCGCCATGCGGTCGTGGAACACGAACTTCTCCTGGAGGAGGAAGTTGCTGAGGATGGTCACGGCCCCCGCGATGACGGCCGCAGGCAGGTTCGCCATGCCGACCCAGTGGGTCAGGACTGCCAGGATGACCAGGTTGGCGACGGCGCCGAAGGCCCCGATCGCCGCGAAACCGGAGATCTTGCTGATGCGGAGGTCGAAGAGCTGACGGAGGAGCGCGAAACCCTGCTTCATGTCGGCCTTGGACGTGCCGGCCTGTCGCGCTTCGAACACCAGCGGGACCTCGACGACCTCGTGCTGCTTGCGGGCGAGGATCTCCAGCAGGATCTTGAAGCCGCGAGGGCGGAGGTCGGACAGGTCGACCGTGTCGCGGCGGACTGCGAAAAAGCCCGACATCGGGTCGGTCGTGCCGTTGAGCTTGCCGGGGAAGAGGGCCTTGGTGAGCTTGATCGACCCTTTGGAGACGGCGCGACGGAGGCCGTTGGACAGGCCGTCGCTCGAGCCGCCCTCGACACGGCGCGAGGCCACGACGATGTCGGCACCCGTCGCACGGGCCGCTTCGAGCATCGAGGGGATCGTCTCGGGTCGGTGCTGCAGATCGCCGTCCATGACGACGGAGATGTCGCCGAGGCCGGCCGTCAGGCCCTCGATGACTGCGCCGGAGAGACCGCCGACCGGGGTCTCGCGGTGGATCAGGCGAACGGGGATCTCGTGCTTGGTGGCCGTCGCCCGGATGACGTCGGGGGTGTCGTCCTTCGAGTCGTCCACGAACAGGATCTCGGCATCGACGCCCTGCGTAGCGGCTTCGATCCGTCGGACCAGCTCCTCGACGTTGGGGGCTTCGTTGAAGGTGGGGATGACGACGGTGAGTTCCACGTGCGTTCTCCTTGACTGGGACGGTCGTGCTCGGGCTTGCTCAGCCTACGGAGACGACCTCACCCGGCGAATCGGCCGACCGGCCCAAATGCGGCCTCAACACATGTGATGAGACCGGAGGTCGAGTAGCCACGCCCAAGGACCCGGCCGAGCACAGGAGCGAGGTGCTCGGCCGCCCCGTCACGCCGCTTCGACGGGCAGGTACTGGCTCCACCAGTCGAGGATCGCCTCGAATCGCTGCACCCGGTGGCGGGGTCGACCGCTGCGGCTGAGTTCGTGGTTCTCGCCGGGGAAGACCAGCATCTTCGTGTCGACGCCCGCGCGGACGAGCCCGAGGTGGTAGCGCTGTGCCTGCGAGAGCGGGCAGCGGAGATCGTCTTCGGAGTGGATGACGAAGGTCGGCGTCGTCACCTGCGAGACGAACGCCTGCGGGCTCTGCTCGGCCATCTTCGCCGGATCGGAGGAGGCGTACTCCTCGCTGAAGTAGGTGCCGATGTCGGAGACGCCGATGAAGAACTCGGGGTCGAGGAAGCCGCGCTCGACGATGGCGCCGGCGAAGCGGTGCTCGTGCGCGATCGTCCACGCCGTGAGGTAGCCACCGTACGAGCCGCCCATGATGCCGACGCGGGACGCGTCCAGGCGGGAGTTCTCGGCGAGGGCGCCGTCGAGGAAGTCGAGCACGTCGTCCATGTCGACGGTGCCCATGGCCTCCTTGATGGACCGGCCGAAGCTCTGCCCGTAGCCGGCCGCGCCCCGCGGGTTGCACATCACGACGCCGTAGCCCGCGCCGACGTAGACCTGCGCCTCGTCGAAGAGCGAGCCCGTGTACTGCGAGTACGGCCCGCCGTGGATCACCAGGAGCGTCGGGTGCGGCCCCTCCCCCTCGGGCGTCAGGACCCAGCCGTGGACGGGAGATCCGTCGCGGGCGGTCACGACCAGCTCGGGAGCGGCTGCCGTTCCGGCCAAGCGGAGAGCGGCGGAGAAGTCGGTGAGGGTGTCGAGCCCGCCGTCGCGCACGACGGCGACGTCGCCGGCCGACTCGGGCGTGGCGAGGCTCACGGCCGTCGTGCCGGCGGCGGTGGCGTAGCCGGAGACCTCGACCGGACCGTCGGTGAGGCGGGTGACGGTGCCTTGCGAATCGACGCGGAGGAGCTGGACGGTGCCCCGGGTGGTGTCGACGACGAGCACGGCGTCGTCGTCGATGGGCACGAGCGCGGAGGCGCCGAGGTCGACGGTCTCCGGATCGGTCAGCCGTCGAGGCTCGGCACCCGCCTCGGTGAGGGCGTACAGCGCCGCGTTCGTGCCGACGAAGTCGCGGCCGGAGGCGCCGAGGTCCGAGGCGAGAACGAAGGTCGTGCCCGACTCGGTCGCCACGACGTCGTCGACGCCGAGGTCGCCGCCGAGGATCTCGGTCGTGGTCGTGAACGCCCCGTCGGCCGAGATCCCCACGGCCCAGGCGCTCGAGCGCAGGTCGGTGTCGCGACCGGCGTGGAGGGCTGCGACGAAGGTCACGGCGCGATTGTCGGGCGTGAACCGGGGATGCGCGTGGTCGGCGTCGTCGCTCGTGACCTGCACCGGCGTGGGCACCTCGCCCCGCGCCTCCTTGTCGCCGTCGCTCTCGTCGTCGATCGATGGGACCGTCTTGACGAAGGGTTCGCCGAACACGTCGGGGACGTCGGCGACGAAGATCTGCGCGCGGCGGTCGGTCGTGTAGCCGAGGCCGTTGGCGAGGTAGCGCGTGGTGGTGATGAGACGCGCGGGCTCGGCGGAGGCGCCGACGCCCTCGACGGTGCCGTAGCGGCCGTGTTCGGGCACGCGCGACACGAAGACGATGCGGCGGCCGTCGGGCGACCAGGAGAACTCGGACACGCCGAGCTTCTGGTCGGTCACGGCGACGGGCTCGCCGCCGACCGCGTCGATCACGTGCAGCTGCGGGGCGCCGTCGGCCGTCGAGCGGAGGAACGCCAGCAGGCTGCCGTCGGGCGAGAAGCTCGGAGCGGCGTCGTGGAAGCCGCGGGTCAGCCGGCGTGCCGGGGCCGACCCGTCGCTCGGCACCTGCCAGAGCTGCCCGACGGAGGTGTCGGCGCCGAGGTCGGGCCGGGAGACGGCGAAGACGACGCGGGATCCGTCGGGCGAGACGGTGGGATGCGAGACGGACTGGAGGAGGGAGATGTCTGTGGGCTTCATCCCCTCCACCCTATTCGCCGCTACGGACGAGCGAGCTGTTCTCGCAGCAACGGCAGGAGTGCCGCCGGCTCGAGCGGTTCGTCGGTCGCCTCCAGTTCGGCGAGGCTCCACCAGCGGGACGCCAGGATGTCGACGCGCTCGTCGTCGGTCCATTCGTCGTCGACGATCTCGAAATGCGGGAGACGGACGACGAAGAACTCGGCATGGCCGTGCGTGTGGTCCGCGCGATCCCACGGCACCTCGAAGTCCTCGACGTAGACGACCGGGCCGGGATCGGAGATAACCTGCCCGGTCTCCTCGTGCAGCTCGCGGACGGCGGCCTGGACGTGGTCCTCTCCGGGGTCCACTCCCCCGCCGGGCGTGATCCAGCGGGAGGACCCGCTGGAGTCGGGTGCCTTCGTCAGCATGAGGAGGACGCGGTCGTCGGGATCGACGACCAGGAGCCGCGACGTGCGGCGGAGGATCCGCTCGGCCATGGAAGGTCAGACCGCCGCGAAGCCGGACACGTCGCCGACGTACCGCGTGTGGTCGGCGGGGATCGGGTCGACGGCTGCCGAAGCCACCTCGGCGGCGAACTCCGACACGTTGTACAGGCGACCGGCGGCCTCCTTGCGCGCCTCGAGGGCGCCCGGGTTCGAGCGCTCGAGGAGCGTCGCCGTGATGGTGCCGGCGATCATGTCGCCCGAGACCACGACGAACTCGACGCCCTTCTCGGTCAGTTCGGGGACGAGCGCACGCAGGGCATCCTCGCCGGCTCGCTTCGACAGGGCCACGGGAAGGTATTCGGGCATCGTCTCGGTGGTGTGGATGAAGTGCGCCTGGTGGCTGGTGACGAAGACCACGCGCGAGCCGGGAGCCAGCAGAGGCAGGGCCTGCGTGAGGACGTCGACCTGCGCGTCGCGGTTGAGCAGCAGGGCGTAGTCGTCGGCCATGCCGGACTCCATGCCGCCGGAGGCGTTGAGGACGAGGACGTCGAGGCCACCCCATTCGCGAGAGACGGTGCCGAGCATCTCGGCGACCGACGCGGGGTCGGTGAGGTCGGCTCCGATGGCGAGCGCCTCGCCTCCCGCCTGCTGGATCTTGTCGACCAGCTGGACGGCGCGCTTCTCCTTGTTGCGGAAGTTGATGACGACCTTGGCACCCGCCTCGGCGAGGTAGGCGGCGGTGTCGGCGCCGATGCCGCGGGACGACCCGGTGACGAGGGCGCGCTTGCCCGAGAGGGATCCGGCGGCGAGGGGGTTGGACACGAATGGCTCCTTCTGGTCGAGACGGTCGTCGGAAAGGGGGATCCTGACGACCAGCCCCGAGGATACCAACCGGGGGTGCTTCGCTTCGGCCGGGCTGCTAGCTTGGTGGAATAACACACACCAATGAAGGAGGGTTGAGACGCATGGAAGATCTCCTCACCTATTCATGGGTTCTCTGGCTGGCACTGATCCTGGTCTTCGTGATCGTCGAGGTCGCGACCGTCGAGTTCACGTTCCTGATGCTGGCGCTCGGCAGTGTCGCCGGGCTTCTGACCGCCGCCTTCGGCGGTCCGTTCTGGCTTCAGGTGCTCGTCGCCGCGCTCGTGTCCGTCCTGCTGCTCTTCGCCGTCCGGCCCCGCATGCTCCGCGCTCTGAAGCGAGGCGGCGATCCCACCCTCAGCAACATCGAGGCTCTTCTCGGCACGCGAGCAGAGGTCATCCTGCCGATCGTCGACGGCGCGGGTCCGCGCAATCTCGGTCAGGTGAAGCTCGCCAACGGCGAGACGTGGACCGCGCGGCTCCTCGCGCCCGAGGGTGCCGGCGTGATCGAGTCGGGCACCACCGTCGTCGTCACCGCAATCGAGGGGTCGACCGCAGTCGTCGTCCCCGCTGAAAGGAACGTCTCGTGATCACCGGTTCGGACATCGGCGGCATCGTGCTCGCCATCTTCCTCATCATCGTCATCATCTTCGTGCTGGTGATCTTGTTCCGGTCGATCCGGATCATCCCGCAGGCGACCGCGGGCGTGGTCGAGCGGCTGGGCAAGTACCACAAGACGTTGACCCCGGGGCTGAACATCCTCGTGCCGTTCATCGACCGTGTGAGGCCGCTGCTCGACATGCGCGAGCAGGTCGTCTCGTTCCCCCCGCAGCCGGTGATCACCGAGGACAACCTGGTCGTCTCGATCGACACCGTCGTCTACTTCCAGGTCACGGATGCCCGGGCTGCGACCTACGAGATCGCCAACTACCTCGGGGCGGTCGAGCAGCTCACCACCACGACGCTCCGAAACGTCGTGGGTGGCCTCAACCTCGAAGAGGCCCTCACCAGCCGTGACAACATCAACGGCCAGCTCCGCATCGTCCTCGACGAAGCGACCGGAAAGTGGGGCATCCGCGTCGGTCGGGTCGAGCTCAAGGCCATCGAGCCGCCCCTGTCGATCCAGGACTCCATGGAGCAGCAGATGCGTGCCGAGCGTGACCGTCGCGCTCAGATCCTCCGTGCCGAGGGCACCAAGCAGGCCGCGATCCTCCAGGCGGAGGGCTCCCGGCAGGCGAGCATCCTCGAAGCCGAGGGGTCCGCGCAGGCGCAGGTGCTCCGAGCGAAGGGCGAGGCCGAGGCCATCGCCACGGTGTTCCAGGCGATTCACGACGGCGATGCCGACCCCAAGCTGCTCGCGTACCAGTACCTCCAGACCCTGCCGAAGATCGCCGACGGTCAGGCGAGCAAGGTGTGGATGATCCCCTCCGAGTTCACCGAGGCCCTCTCCGGGGTCGCGGCCGGGTTCCTCGGCGGACGCGACGCCCTGAAGTTCGATCCGAAGGCGGCCGCTGCGGCTGCATCCGCTGCGGCCGCCGCGACTCCCGCCGCCCCGTCCGAGCCGGGCGCTTGAGCCCTCGCGCGCCGATGCGTCGACGGGCCACCCGGTGGTTCGACTCGCCGACGCCCCGGGTGATCGCCCATCGGGGGCTCGCGACGGATGCGCCCGAAAACACCCTGCTGGCGTTCCTCTCCGCCCTGAACGCGGGTGCCACGCACCTCGAGACGGACGTCCACGGCACCCGCGACGGCGTGGCCGTCATCAGCCACGATCCCGACCTGGCCAGGGTCGGCGGTTCGGGCACGCCCATCGTGGCTCTGACGAGCTCGGAGGTCCGGGCGATCCGCCTGCCGAGCGAACAGGGCGTCCCGACTCTCGTCGAGGCTCTGGACGCTTTCCCCGAAGCGTTCTTCAACATCGACATCAAGGCGGAGGAGGCACTGGTCCCGACCATCGACGCGGTCCGGCTCCTGAAGGCGACCGATCGCGTGCTCGTGACGTCGTTCGACGACGCTCGGCGCAAGCGCGCCGTCGAGGCCCTCCCGGGAGTCGCCACCTCCCCCTCGTCGGTCGGGGTGATCAAGGCGGCTCTGGCCTCGCGACTCCCCCACGGCCTCCTCGGGTTCGTGCAGCGGGCCGCCCTCGCCGACGTGGACGCCCTGCAGGTCCCCGAGCGGTTCCGCGGCGTGCCCATCGTCACCCCGGCGCTGATCTCCGCGGCTCACCGGAACGGCGTCGAGGTCCAGGTCTGGACCGTGAACGAGCCGGCTGACATGCGGCGGCTCCTCGCCCTCGGCGTCGACGGTCTGATTACGGACAGGGCCGATCTCGCGGTCGGGATCGTGTCAGGCGGAGCACACTGAAGTCGTGCATCCCTGAAACCGGAATTTTGAATTCAATGCTCCGGATCGCCTGTGTGCGCACTGGGAATGGTCGTAAACGGAAACAATCGCAGGCGATATGACGTTATAACGGGAGATTGCAGCGCGAGAGGAGACCACACAATGGCAGATCGCAGTTTGCGCGGAATGAGGCTCGGAAGCCAGAGCCTCCAAAGCGAAGAGGGAGTGGAGTTCTCTCCCCGCAAGAAGGCCGTCTATCAGACGGCTGACGGAGCCACGTTCGATGTCGTGTTCGCGGCAGAAGCCGAGATCCCTGAATCTTGGCAGTCACCCAAGAGCGGCCAGGAGGGCCTTCTGCTATCCGCCGACGGCAAGCCGGTCGAGATCGACCGAGGCGCCGAGAAGGTCGCCCGGACCCACTGGGACATGTTGCTGGAGCGCCGCACGCGCCCCGAGCTCGAGGAGCTCCTTCAAGAGCGGCTCGACTTCTTGCGGGCACGCAAGGGCAAGCAGAAGATCGGCGCCTGACGTCGGTCCCCTCATCATCCGCACCGGGTGGTGAACAGAGAAGCGCCGGTTCTGGGCCGGCGCTTTTTTCGTGCCCGGAGTCGCCAGCCGGAGGGGCGCGATCGTCACGCGGCGCGAGCGAGACGCCGAGCCCGGCGACGGGCACGGCGAGACACACGCTTCGCCTTTGCGGCCTCGCCGTACCCGGTGCCGACGAGCAGCAGCCGTGCCAACACGAGGGTCGCGAGCCCGAACAGCATCACGAAGCCCTCCATCGCCGCGCTTGCGGCGATGGCCGGCGTGATGCCTTTGCCGAGCGTGATCGTGTGCAGCAGGACCCCCGGCTCGTAGGCCGGGATCGTCTGCACCGTGCTGCCGTCCGCGGCGATGATCGCGCTCGAGCCGACCGTGGAGATGTTCACCAGGGGGCGCGACGACTCGATGGCACGCAGGCGGGCGATGGCCAGTTGCTGCGCGTTCTCGTTCGACCTGCCGAAGTCGGCGTTGTTGGTCTGAGCGAGGATCACCTGTGCTCCGCCCTGAACCATCTGCGTCGTCAAGGCGTCGTCGACGATGTCGAAGCAGATCGAGATGCCGGCCTTGATCCTGCCGACGTCGAGCACGTTGCCGCGGGTGCCGGGCGTGAGGTCGCGGGTCAGGAGGTCGACCAGCGACGGCGCCAGCATGCGGAAGAACGACCGGTTGGGCACGTACTCGCCGAACGGCACGAGGTGCTTCTTGTCGTACTGCCCCGTGACCTTGCCGCCGGACCAGACGATCGACGAGTTGTAGAGCTTCGACCCCTTCTGCGTGATCACCCCCGACACCAGCGGCGCCTTGTACGCCTTCGTGAGCACGTTGAAGATGTATTGCCCGTAGACGTCGCGGGTGGGATCGCGATCGCTCGCCCCCTCGGGCCAGACGAGCATGTCGATCTTGGCCGACGGCTGCACCCCGTTGTAGGTCGCGTTGACCTGGGCGTCGGTCAGGTCGCCGTACGAGCGCTGCTGGAAGAACCCGGCCTTGCCGTTGCCCTGGGCGGCCGCGATGGTCGCGGTCCCGGCGGACTGCGCGGGCCAGGCGGGCACGGCGAAGACCGCCACGATCGCCGTCGCACCGATCAGGAACCGCCACGAGCCGACGACCGGCTGGTACCGGACCAGTTCGATGACGAGCGCGACGAGACCCACCATCAGGAAGCTGAGACCGGAGATGCCGACCCAGGCCACCAGGGAGGCGAGCGGGCCGGTCGACTGGCTCTCGGCGACCCGGCCCCACGAGAAGCCGCCGTACGGCCAATGGCCCGAGGCGTATTCGCGGGCCACCCAGAGACCGGAGACGACCACGGGCAGGAGGACGAGCCTCCCCCAGACGCCCGGCCAGACCCGGGGCACCCAGCGGTACGCCAGTGTGAGGGCCACGGCCCCCGCCGAGAAGAAGAGCGCTTCGAAGAGCGTGAGCGCGATCCACGGGACCGGCCCGAGATAGGTGCTGATCCAGTCGATGTGGACGACGAGGAACGAGGCCCCGCCCACGTAGCCGACCAGAATCGCTCCGCCGATGCTGCGCCCGAGCACCGACACCAGGTACAGGCCGACGCCGAGGAAGGCGAGCGGCCAGATGTCGTGGTTCGGAAAGGCCGCATTGAGGATCGGGCCGGCGCAGGCGGCGACCACCAGGGCGACCCACAGCGGCAGACGGAAGTCGCGGGGCCGCTCCACGCGCGACCGTGTGGCCGCCGAACCGAAACGGCCACTGCGAAGCGGGGGATGCACGGGCCGGGCCTCGCGCAGGGCGTCGACGCCGCTCATACCGCGCTGTACGAGACGATGCCCCGCCGGACCGCGTCGAGCGCCTTCCGCGCCGTCGTGCCCACCGGCGAGTCGGCCACGATGGAGAGCTGGTCGAGCATGTCGATCGTCTGCTTGGTCCAGCGGACGAAGTCGCCTGCCGCGAGGTCGGCGTCGTCGAGCACGGAGTCGAGGGTCGCGCCCCGCGCCCAGCGGTGCATGGCGAGGGCCAGGCCGGGAGCCGGCTGCGAGGTGCCGGGCAGCTTGTGCGCCTGCTCGAGGTCGTCGAGCTCGCTCCAGATGGTCTGGGTGCGATCGAGGGCCGTCCGGTATTCGCCCCGGGGCAGGTAGCGCTCGGAGACGGTGCCCTCGTCACGACGCGGCTCGTAGACGAGGGTCGCGGCCATGGCGGCGAGCGACGGGACGTCGAGGGAGTTCCAGGAACCGCGGCGGAGGCATTCGGCCACGAGCAGGTCGCGGTCGCCGTAGATGCGTCGCAGGGTGCGCCCCGGTCCGGCCACGTCGACCTCGGCGACCCGCGAGACGTTCGACGAGTCGTAGGTCGCCGCCTCGGCGCTGTTGGAGCCGTCGCGCGGCACGAGGTAGCCGAGGTCGAGGAGGACGTCGGTGACCCGGTCGAAGATCTTGGCGACCGCACCGGTGCGGCTGCGGATCTGCGCCGAGAGCTGGTCGGTCTGCTTCTTCAGCTTGTACCAGCGCTCGGCCCAGCGGGCGTGCTGCTCGCGCTCGGGGCAGGCGTGGCACGGGTGCTGCCGCATCTCGCGTCGGAGGCCGGTGATCTTGTCCTGGCGGCGCTCGCGTTCGCCACGACTCTGTACGTCCGCGCGTGAGGCGCCCTGGCGCTCGAGGTCGGCGATCTCCTGGCGGAGCAGGATGTACTCGCGGAAGTCGCCGAGGTGGCACTCCATCGACTTCGCGTAGCCGTCGAGCGACTCCTGCTGCGTGCGGACCTTGCGGGCCAGGTCGACGACGGCCCGGTCGGCCTGGAACTGCGCGAACGACGTCTCGAGCACCTCGCGGGTGCGGGAGCGCCCGAACTGCTCGATGAGGTTCACGGCCATGTTGTAGGTCGGACGGAAGCTCGAGTTGAGCGGGTAGGTGCGGCGGGAGGCCAGAGCAGCGACAGCCTGGGGGTCGAGGCCCTGGGTCCACTGGATCACCGAGTGGCCCTCGACGTCGATGCCCCGCCGACCGGCGCGCCCGGTCAGCTGCGTGTACTCCCCCGGCGTGATCGGCACCCGCGCTTCGCCGTTGAACTTCTCGAGCTTCTCGAGGACGACGGAGCGGGCAGGCATGTTGATGCCGAGGGCCAACGTCTCGGTCGCGAACACGGCCTTGACCAGCTTGCGCTGGAAGAGGATCTCGACCACTTCTTTGAAGGCCGGCAGCATGCCCGCGTGGTGGGCGGCCACCCCGCGCTCGAGCCCCTCGAGCCACTCGTAGTAGCCGAGCACGGCGAGGTCTTCGTCGCGGAGCGTGCGGCAGTGCTCGTCGACGATCTCGCGGATCTCCTCGCGTTCGGCGGCGGTGGTGAGCCGGACGCCGGAGCGGAGCACCTGGCGGACGGCCTGGTCGCAGCCGACGCGACTGAAGACGAAGAAGATCGCGGGCAGGAGGTTCAGCCCGTCGAGCATGTCGACGATCTTCCAGCGGTCCATCCGCCCGGGGACCGCCTGGGGGTGCGGCGCAGGGCGGGATCCGCCACGGCGGTTCGAGTAGCCGTGGCTGCCCGTCCCGGGGCGACCACCGCCGGCTCGGCCCCCGGAGCGGCGCTGGAGCGACGTGGCGCGGACCACTTCGGGGTTCACCCGGTTCGTCGCGGCCTGACCGGAGGAGTCGAACAGGTCGAGGTACTTGGAGCCGACGAGCACGTGCTGCTGGAGCGGCACCGGGCGCTCTTCGGAGACGATGACGTCCGTCTCGCCCCGCACGGCCTGGAGCCAGTCGCCGAACTCCTCCGCATTCGAGACGGTGGCGCTGAGCGAGACCATCCGCACGTCGAGGGGCAGGTGGATGATCACTTCCTCCCACACGGCGCCGCGGAACCGGTCGCCGAGGAAGTGCACCTCGTCGAGCACGACGTAGCGGAGGTCGGTCAGCAGGTCGCTACCCGCGTAGAGCATGTTGCGGAGCACCTCGGTCGTCATGACGACGATGCGGGCGCGGGAGTTGACGTTGGTGTCGCCGGTCAGCAGGCCGACCTCGGAGGCGCCGTACTCGGCGACGAGCTCCTGGAATTTCTGGTTGCTGAGGGCCTTCATGGGCGCCGTGTAGAACACCTTGTCGCGTGCATCCTGCATCGCGAGATGGATCGCGAACTCGGCGACGAGGGTCTTGCCGGCACCGGTGGGGGCGGCGACCAGAACGCTTCGCCCGGCCTCGACGACCTCGCACGCGGCGAGCTGGAACTCGTCGAGGGGGAAGGTCAGCCGGGAGCGGAAGGCCTGCAGCTGCGGGGTTCGGGTGCGGATCTTCGAGGCGGCGAACCGCTCGGCGGGAGACAGCTCGCTACTCGTCACCCGTCTATTCTCCGGCCACTTCGGCGTCGAGCGCCGCATCGAGGGCTGCGGCGCGCTTCGCGGCGCGTCGGTCGTGGATCCAGGAGACGACGCAGGCGACCAGGTAGAGGATCACCATCGGGATCGCCAGGAGCACCATCGAGAAGACGTCGGCCGACGGCGTGACCAGGGCGGAGAACACGACGATGCAGATGATCGCGATGCGCCAGCCCTTGATGATCGCTGCGGCGGAGACGACGCCGATGAAGTTCAGGAGGACGAGGAAGACCGGGAGGACGAACGCGACGCCGACCGCGAGGACGAGCTTGAGCACGAAGCTGTAGTACTGCTTGGCGTCGATGATGCTCGAACTGCCGGCGGAGACGAAGCTCGTCATCACCTGCACGATGTGCGGGAAGACGTAGAAGCCGCCGGCGCAGCCGATCAGGAAGAGCGGGATGGCGGTGAGCAGGAAGCCGAGGGCGTAGAGCTTCTCCTTGCGCACGAGGGCCGGGACCACGAACGCCCAGATCTGGTACAGCCAGACCGGGCTCGAGATGACGACGCCGATCGTGATGCTGATCGTGATCTTGAGGTCGAAGGCCCCGGTGACCACGCCGTAGTTGAGCGACGCCTCGTGGTTCGAGTTCGCCAGCTGCTGCACCGGTGCGCTCAGCGCGACGAGCACGTAGTCGGACAGGAACCAGCCGGCCACGGCGCCGAGCACGATTCCGAGAGCGATCCGGACGGCGCGCTTGCGGAGTTCGACGAGGTGCGACCCGAGCGACATCTGGCTCGCGTCGCGGGCGGGCTTGGGGGCCTGGCTCTGCCGGTCACCACCCAGGTCTGTCGCGGCCAAGGATGCCTCCTAGGGAGAAGTCGGGAGTTCCTCGCGACTGCAAGGCAGATGCCAGTGTAACGCGCCGCTCGTGACGATCAGATGTCGTAGCGGGCCGCGGCTCGGGCCGCCCACTCGGCCACGGCGGCCCGGGCGGACTCCGGTTCGAGCACCACGGCGCGCCCCGGAAGGCCGGCCACGAGGCGTGCCAGCGAGCCGAACTGCGAGACCCGGAGGCGCATCCGGCACCGCCCGTCGGCGGTGCGCTCGATCTCGTCGGGGGCGTAGTCGGCGAGCATCGTCGAGGCCTCGGTGTCGATCTCGACGGTGACGACGACGTCGTCGGGCGAGCCCTCGAACAGGGTCTCGGGCAGGGTGACGTCGGCCGCGCGGAACGAGATCGGCTGGTCGCTGACTCGTGTGTTGCTCATCCGGTCCAGCCGGAAGGTGCGCAGGGCCTCGCGCAGGTGGTCGTAGCCGCGCAGGTACCAGTCCGCGTCGACCGACTCGACCCGGAGCGGGTCCACCCGGCGGCGTTCGGACTGCCCGCGCACACCGGAGTAGTCGAACTCGACCTGGACCCCTTCGTCGACGGCGGCGCGGATCAGGCCGAGCACTTCGCTGGTCTCGGTGTTCTCGACCGCCACCTGGGTGGGTTCAGCCGAGGCGCCCCGCGACAGCTTCGACATCAGCGTGGCGATGGCCTGCCGGTCGGCGTTCTCCGGCAGTGAGGAGAGGTACTGCAGCCCGGCGATCAGGGCCGCGGCCTCGCGCGCCGAGAACCGCGGCGAGTCGTCGATGGCGACGAGGTTGGTCAACACGATGACGTCGTTCTGCTCGAAGTCGTCCCAGGCGATGTCGAAGAGGTCGCCGTGCTGGTACTGGTTCGTCTCGCCGGGGATCCCCGAGACGGCGATCAGCTCGACGGCGCGGCGGATCTGCGCGACCGGCACGCCGAAGTGGGTGGCGGCCTCGGCGACGCTGACGCTCCCCCTGTCCATCAGGTACGGCACCAGCGAGAGCAGGAAGGCGAGCTTGTCGGTCGCGTGCTGCGCGGGGACGCGGTCGGCCACGGTCAGACACCCCCGAGGGTGGGATGCACGTGGTCGGCGACCAGGAGGGCGAGACGCTCTCGGACCAGCCCCTGAACGTCGGCCGGAGACTCCACGAAGGCTTCGGGTCCGTACGACGCCAGCTCGTCGGCCAGGAGGTGTCGGTCGGAGAAGTGCACGACGAGGCGGTGGTCGTCGAGCCGGGTCGTGCCGCGGCGCTTGGCCAGTCGGGTCTCGGCGTCGGAGGCCGGATCGACCCGCACGAGGGCGGTCTGGGCATCCCACAGCGCTTCGAGGTCGGCGAGGGAGGTCTCCGCGTTGGCGTCCGTCGGACGATCGACCACCTCGTTCGTCACGACCACCGGCCCCGTGATGCGCGAGAGGAGGAAGGTGCGACGACCGCCGGACTCCTGCTCGATCGCGGAGCACATCCACCGGCCCTGGAACTGGACCAGCGCGTAGGGCGCCACCCGCCGCTCGCGCGCGGAAGCCTCGCCGGGCTTGAGGTACGGGAAGCGGACGACCACGGACCGGTCGAGGGCCGTGCGCAGCGGGTCGAAAGCGGTGTCGCGCGAGCGGATGCGCGGGGCGTAGGCCAGCTCGGGCACTCCGGTCGCTCCGCCGAGACTGCGCAGCTTCAGGAGGGCGCGTCGGGACTCCCCCGACACCGAGCCCTCCTGCCAGACCATGGCGGCGAGCGTCAGCAGCGCGGTCTCCTCGGAGGAGAACGTGATGTCGTCGGGCAACTCGTAGGCTCCGCGCGGGATCCGGTAGCGGAGGTTCTGGTTGTTCCCGCTCGACCCGGGCTCCTCGAGCGTCTCGAGCGGCACGCCGAGCTCGCGGATGTCGTCTTTGTCGCGCTCGAACTGGCGCTCGAGGGCGGCGTTGTCGCCCGCCGACCAGCGCTGCCGATAGCCCTGCACCGTCGAGAGGATCTCGGTCTTCGTGAGGCCGGTCTCGGTCGCGAGCAGCGCGAGGACCAGGCTGAAGAGACGCTCTTCGACGGGGATGCGCGGGGTTCGGGCTGCGGGCATGGACACGACCTCGGGCTAGAGCGTGCCCAGGAGGTCGAAGACGAAGACGTAGGTCGTGGGTGCTCCGGTCGTCTGATCCGTTCCGGGGATGACGGCCATGACCTGAGAGCCGACCGTCTGGCCGACGAGCGCCTTCTTGACCGGGTCGGAGACCTTCGAGATCTCTACCGCTTCGGCGGCGCCGCCCTTCGTCCAGGTGGACTGCACGACCGTGGGGCTCGGGGCCCAGTCGATCTGAGTGAACTGCAGGACGACCGTGTCTTTCGCCGTGATCTTCCGGCCCGCGCCTTCGCGGACCACCTGGACCTTCTCGGTCTTCGGGGCGTCGACATTCGGCAGCGAGATGCCGGGGGCGCCGTTGGCGGCCGTCACGACGGCGGGCATGTTGTTGACGCCGAAGCGGAGCGAACCGTTGGCCTTGGGCAGGAACGCCTTGACGACGTCGACGACGGCCACGTACGCCGGCTCAGATTTGTCGCCGGTGTCGCCGGTCGTCGCACTGGCGTCGCTCTCGCGGATGGCGATGGCGAGCCTCGAGCCGACGGTCGAGCACCGGAGTGCGTCGGTCAGGGCCTTGGCCGTCGTGGTGCTGGTGGAACCCACCGTGAGGGGAGCCGAGGGAGTCTTATAGCTCGACTGCAGCAGCTTGCCCGTCGTGCCCGAGTAGAGGGCCAGCTTGATAAGCGCCGGGGTGCCGTCGGTCAGGATCTGGCCGTGGCCCTGGATCAGCGTGGACACCTCGGTGTGGCTGGTGACGATCGGCGACGGCAGCTTCACCTTCGGCGCGGAGCCGAACTTGCCGGTCGCAGTGACGACCGAGGAGGCGTTGCCCGAAGCCGGAGTCGTGCAGCCGGCGGAGCCGGGGGCCGAGGCGGTGGAGCAAGCGGTGAGCGACGCCAGAAGGCCGGCCACAACGATCAGCGCGGAGATCTTGCGCACGAATCCTCTTCTTTCATCAAGCAGTTTCAGCCTGGTCAGCCTAGCGGGTGAACGGAACGCGACCGGTTCAGCCGACCTTGCCGAGGACGTCGATCACGAACACCAGCGTGGAGCCGGCGGGGATGCCCGTCTGGGCCTGGTCGCCGTAGCCCTCGGCCGGCGGGATCGTCAAGAGCACCTGGCTGCCGACCGTCTTGCCGGCGAGGCCGTCGACCCAGCCGTCGATGAGCTGCCCCTTGGTGAGGCTGCCGACGAACGGCTGCCCCTTGGTCCAGGAGGAGTCGAAGACCTTGCCGTCGGCGTAGGTGACGCCGGTGTACTGCATCATCAGCGAGTCGCCGGCCTTGATGGCCGCGCCCTTGCCCTTGATGAGCGTGGTCGACTGGAGGGTCGTGGGCGCCGGGGTCGTCGGAACCGTGATGGTGGGGGCGCCGTCCTTCGCGAGCTTCACCGTCGACTGTCCGGCGACGGGCTTCTCGGCGGTGCCGGTGGCGCGGCTCGGGAAAGCCTTGAGGATGTCCGCGACGAAGACGACCGAGTCGGTCGCGCCGATCTTGTAGGTGGAGATGCCCTGGCCGTCGGTGGAGTCCTTCGCGCTGCCGGCGATGGCGATGCGGTCGCCGACGTGCGAGCAGGTGAGGCCCTCGCTGAGGGCGCCGAGGCTCGTCGCCGGGCCGGCCACGAGGTAGGTGCCGCTCGAGGTGTAGTCGGTGGCCGTCGCCTTGGCTCCGGTCTTGCCGTCGTAGAGCGAGACCTGGAAGATCACCGGGTCGCCCTTCTCGACGAGCGCGCCCTTGCCCTGGATCAGGGTCGACTTCTGGGTGGTCTTGGTCGACAGGCCCTTGTCGAATTTGACGGTCGGGGCCTTGCCGAAGTCGCCGGTGGCCTTGATCGAGTCGGAGACGCTGCCGGAGGCCGTGCCGCCGGAGCAGGACTCGCTCGAGGTCGTCGACGACGAGGAGCAGCCCGCGAGAGCGAGGCTCACGACGACTCCGACGGCCGCGGCGGCGGCGAGGGCTTTGGTGAACTTCATGGTGGGCACGTCAGTTGCCTCCGTCGGTGGTCGGGTCGCCCGGAGCGGGCTCGAGAGGGGAACGGGAGAGGGTCTCTCCGGCGACGGCCTTGGCTGCTGCATCCTGCGCCTGCCGGGCCGTCTTTCGAAGCTTCTTGTCGCTGGCGGATCGCTCGCCGAGGGCGCCCGGGGTCCAGAGTTCGACGTCTTCCTCGCTGTAGTCGGACTTCGAGGCGCGGCGCTTGAGCTGGGGCAGGACGACCCCGGGAGCGAGGCGGCGTGCGGTGAGGAGGAAGCCGGTGTGCGCGATCATGCGGTGGTCGGGTCGGACCGCGAGGCCCTCGACGTGCCAGGTGCGGACGAGGGTCTCGGACGAGTCGGGCTCGGTGAAGAGCCCGGAGTCGCGGATCGCCTCGGCGGTGCGCGAGAGCTGCGTGACCGTGGCGACGTAGCAGACGACCAGCCCGCCCGGCTTGAGCACGGTGGCGGTGGCGTCGACGCACTCCCACGGGGCGAGCATGTCGAGCACGACGCGGTCGGCCTCGCCGTCGGCCACGACGGCGGGCAGGGACTCGACGAGGTCGCCGACCGTGACCGACCAGTTCTCCGGCTCGGAGCCGAGGAAGCTCGTGACGTTGCCGCGGGCGACGGCGGCGAACTCGTCGCGGCGCTCGAACGAGGCGAGGCGCCCCTCCGGCCCGACGGCGCGGAGCAGGGAGAGCGAGAGGGCGCCGGATCCGACGCCGGCCTCGACGACGGTCGCGCCGGGGAAGACGTCGGCGAAGGTCACGATCATGGCCGCGTCTTTGGGGTAGACGATGGCGGCGCCGCGGGGCATCGACATGACGAAGTCGGCGAGCAGCGGCCGCAGGGCGAGGTACTCGTCGCCGGTGGTGGAGATCAGGACGGAGCCGTCGGGCATGCCCACGACGTCGTCGTGCGCGATCATGCCGCGGTGCGTGTGGAAGATCGCGCCCTCGGTGAGCGTGATGGTGTGCATCCTGCCCTTGGGGCCCGTCAGCTGCACCTTGTCGCCCAGCAGGAACGGGCCGGACTGCCGCCGCACCGCGCTCATTCGGAGTCTCCGGTGGCGGCGGTCGCCAGCGACGACCCCGTGCGCAGGATGCCCCGCAGATCGTCGAGGGTGACTCCGGCCAGGGTGTCCCGCTGCTGGTACCCGCCCTCGCCGTCGAGGGGGGCATGGTGCTCGACCCCCACTGCCACGGCCCCGGACGCCACGGCGGAGGCCAGGCCGGTGGGGCTGTCCTCGATCGCGATGCACCGCTCGATCGGGACGCCGAGGAGATCGGCCCCGGTGAGGTAGGGCTCGGGGTGGGGCTTGGCGTGCTCGACCTCGTCGCCGGAGACGATGGCGTCGAAGACCGGGCCGGAGAAGCCGGGGAGGTCGATGGCGTCGACGATGAACTCGGCCATCTTGCGGAACGACATGGTGACGAGGGCGACGGGCACGCCCGCCTCCTTCAACTGCTGGAGCAGATCGTGGGCGCCGGGACGCCAGGGCATGTCGCCCTTGATGTGCTTCATCACGTCGGCCGTCATCCGGTCGATGATCTCGGCCGGGGGCAGATCGACGCCATGATCCTGCAACACCTTCGCGGAGTGCCAGAGGCCCGAGCCGATGAGGCTGTCGCCGTCTTCGCGGCTCCAGGTGCCTCCGAACTCGGCGACGAGCTCGATCTGCGACTGCTGCCAGTAGGGCTCGGTGTCGACGAGCGTGCCGTCCATGTCCCACAGGACCGCGGCCGGAAGGGGCCCGAGGCCTCGGGCGTCGTCGGCTGTGCGGTCGGCGGCTTCTGAATCGGTCACGACGGACGAGTCTAACGGCGTGCGGCGGACGGCCGGACGGCGCGCGCACGACGGCGAGGAGCGCACGGTCTATCGTGGAGGGTCAGCGCGAGGCCGTAAGCCGGGTCCGCGCAGTGAGGATATACGTGTCGACACCGTCTGGATTCGCCGAGGGGCGCCTGCTCGTCGTCGCCTTCGAGGGCTGGAACGACGCCGGCGAGGCCGCTTCCGGCGTCGCGCGGGCGCTCGTGGAGAGCCTCGACATGGACGAGCTCGCCGAGCTCGACGGCGAGGCGTACATCGACTTCCAGTTCAACCGGCCGCAGGCCGCGCACGACGACGAGGGCAACTCGATCCTCGAGTGGCCCCGCATCGTGCTGCACGGCACCCCCGCCGTGTCCTCCCCCGTCGCCGACGCCGACGGCTCGATCCCGACCTCCGACGGCCCGGCCGACGGAGGCCTGCTCGTCCTCCTCGGGGCCGAACCCTCCCGGAGCTGGCGCGGCTTCGCTGCCGAGATCGTCGATCTCGCCGACGTCCACGATGTCGCCGGCGTCGTCTTCCTCGGCGCGATGCTCGCCGACGTGCCGCACACGCGCCCGATCTCGATCTTCATCGGCAGCGAGAACCCCGGCGTCCGCCTCGAGTTCACCGTCGAGCGCTCGACCTACGAGGGGCCGGTCGGCATCCTCTCGGTGCTGTCCGCGGCGCTCGAGGCAGCGGGCATCCCCACTCTCTCGATCTGGGCGAGTGTTCCGCACTACGTGCACAACGCGCCCTCCCCCAAGGCCAGCCTCGCCCTGCTCGACAAGCTCGAGGAGATCACCGGCGTCGCCGTTCCTCGTGCCGAGCTCGTCGACGAGGCCGCCGCGTGGGAGTCGGGGATCGACGCCCTCGCCTCGGAGGACGAAGACATGGCGGGCTACATCGAGCAGCTCGAACAGGCGCGCGACACGGTCGACTCCCCCGAGGCGAGCGGCGAGGCCATCGCTCAGGAGTTCGAGCGGTACCTGCGCAAGCGCGACGGCAAGTCGGGCGACGACCCGTGGCGACCGCCGGCTCCGTGAGCCGCCGGCCTGAGACGGCCCCGTCTGGCTCTCAGGCCCGGAGGTCGATGCCCAGGAGGGTCTGCACCGCGTCGACGTCGATCGAGGTCGGCGTCTGCTCGGCGGCCACGAAACGCTCGACGGCGGCCACGGCGGCGGGTGTGTCGAGGTCGTCGGCCAGTGCTTCGCGGAGCTCGACGAGCAACGCGCTCGGCTCGGCCTGTTCCTCGGCCGAGGTCGTCTCGGTCGTCGCCCACTCGATCCAGTGCGTGAGCCGGGCGATCGCCGTCATCACGTCGTCGTCGAACCACTCCCAGTCGCTCCGGTAGTGGTGCCCGAGCAGGGCGAGGCGGATGGCCCGGGGATCCACGCCCTCATGGACGAGTTCGCTCACCTTGACGAGGTTGCCGAGCGACTTCGACATCTTCTCGCCCTGGTACGCGACCATGCCGGCGTGGGCGTAGTGGGTGGCGAACGGATCGCCGGTGAGTGCCGTGCCGTGGCCCGCGCTCATCTCGTGGTGGGGGAAGACGAGGTCGCTGCCGCCGCCGTTGACGGAGATCGGCAGGGAGAGGTGCTGGAGCGCGATGACCGTGCACTCGATGTGCCAGCCCGGGCGGCCGTCGCCGACGGCGGACTCCCACGACGGCTCGCCGTCGCGCGCCGAGCGCCAGAGCAGGGGGTCGAGCGGGTCGCGCTTGCCCTCGCGGTCGGGGTCGCCGCCCCGCTCGCTGAAGAACCGCATCATGGTCTCGTCGTCCAGACGGCTCTCGATGCCGAGGTGCCAGGTCGTCGAAGCCGTTGCGGCTGCCACGTCGAAGTAGACGTCGTCGCCCGCGTCGGAGTCGGGGGTCGCCACCCGGTAGGCGAAGCCCGTGTCGAGGAGGCGGGCCACCGCGTCGGCGATGTCGCCGACCACGTCGGTCACGGCGACGTAGTGGTCGGGCGGGATGATCGCGAGGTGCGTCATGTCCGAGCGGAACAGATCGGTCTGGGAGGCCGCGAGCTCGCGCCAGTCGACGTCGGTGGCGGCGGCGCGCTCGAGCAGAGGGTCGTCCACATCGGTGGTGTTCTGGGCGTAGGTGACCTCGACCCCGGCGTCTCGCCAGACCCGGCCGAGCGTGTCGAACGCCAGATAGGTCGAGGCGTGCCCCAGGTGGGTGGCGTCGTACGGCGTGATGCCGCACACGTAGAGCTGACCGCCGCGGCTGACGTCGGTGGCCCGCTTCTCGCCCGTGGCCGTGTCGTACAGCAGGGGGATGCTCCCCGCACCGGGCAGGACGGGGACGGTCGGGGTCGGCCAGGACTCCATCAGCCGATCACCCCGACGCCCAGGAGGACGAACAGGACGATGCCGAGGACGATGCGGTAGACGACGAAGGGCATGAAGCTGCGCTTCGAGATGTAGTTCATGAAGAACGCGATCACGACGAAGCCGACGACGAAGGCGACGACGGTCGCCGCGAGGGTGTCGACCGTGTTGTAGGGGTTGTGCGCGTGCGAGTGGATCGACTGGTACGCCTCGAACAGGCCGGAACCGAAGACCGCCGGGATCGCCAGAAGGAACGAGAACCGTGCCGCCGCCGGGCGGGTGTACCCCAGAGCCAGACCCGCGGACGTCGTCGCACCGGAGCGAGAGACGCCGGGGATGAGGGCGAGGACCTGGGCGATGCCGATCGCGATGCCGTGCTTCCAGGTCATCTTCTCGAAGCTCTGCACCTTGCGGCCGTAGATGTCGGCCGCGCCGAGCACCACGCCGAAGACGATGAACACCGTGGCCAGAAGCCACAGCGAACGGAAGTCGGTCGCGATGAGGTCTTGGGTGAGGACGCCGACGATGATGATCGGGAACGTGCCGATGATCACCAGCCAGCCCATGCGGTAGTCCACGTCGCTGCGTGGGATCCGACCGAAGAGGCCGAGGAAGAACCGCCCCACGATCCGCTTGACGTCGCCCCAGAAGTAGATCAGGACGGCCAGCTCGGTGCCGAGCTGGATGATCGCGGTGAACGCGGCGCCGGGGTCGAACTCCTTGCCGGCCGTGTGCGGGAAGAACAGGGCGACGAGGCGGATGTGCGCGCTCGAGGAGATCGGCAAGAACTCCGTCAGGCCCTGGACCAGGCCGAGCAGGAGGGCTTGGAGGAAGTGTTCCACGTGGCGGCGGGACCTCTCAGTAGGTCGACGGTGTCGGTCGGTGGAGTCGCGTCACCGGGTCGAGGGGGTCAGTAGTTCGTCAGCAGGTCGCGGAGCACGCGACTGCCAAAGGTTAGTGCCTCCAACGGCACGCGTTCGTCGACGCCGTGGAACATCGCCGGGAAGTCCATCTCTTCGGGCAGGCGGAGGGGTGCGAAACCGTACCCCTTGATGCCGAGGAGGCTCAGGGCCTTGTTGTCGGTGCCGCCCGACAGGAGGTAAGGGAGGACGGGCGCGCCGGGGTCGTGGCGGTCGAGCGTCGCGACGATCGAGTCGACGAGCGGGCCGCCGAACTCGGTCTCGAGGCCGATGTCGGTGTGCAGCGTGACGATCTCGATGTCGTCGCCGATCAGCTCCTGCACCTGGGCCAGCACGGTCTCCTCTTCACCGGGCATGCAGCGGATGTCGACGAGCGCCTCGGCGGTGTCGGGGATCACGTTGTGCTTGTAGCCCGCGGTGAGGACCGTCGGGTTCGTCGTGACGCGCAGGCTGCCCTTGATGAAGCCCGACGCGGTGCCGGTGTGCAGGACGAGTTCGTCGGGCGAGGTCCGCTCCGGGTCGACGCCGAGGATGCGAGCCACCTCGGAGAGCAGCTCGGTGGTCGTCTGAGTGAGGGCGACCGGCCACTCCTGACGACCGATGGCGGCGACGGCCTCGGCCAGGCGGGTGACCGCGTTCGCCGAGATCATCTGCGAACCGTGGCCGGCGGTGCCCCGCGCGATGAGCTTGATCCAGATCAACGCCTTCTCGCCCGTCTGCAGCAGGTAGGCGCGCTTGCCGTCGATGAAGGTCGAGTACCCGCCGACCTCGCTGATGGCCTCTCCCATGCCGTCGAACAGCTCCGGGTGGTTTTTCACCAGGAAGTGGGAGCCCAGGACTCCCCCGGCCTCCTCGTCGGCCAGGAAGCCGAGGACGAGATCGCGGGCCGGGCGCTCGCCCAAGGCGAGGAGATCGCCGACGGCCGTCAGCATCATGGCGTCCATGTTCTTCATGTCGACCGCGCCGCGGCCCCAGAGCATGCCGTCTTTCACGACGCCGCCGAACGGATCGACCGTCCAGTTGGCGGGATCGGCCGGGACGACGTCGAGGTGGCCGTGGACGACCAGGCCCGGCTTCGACGAGTCGCGCCCCTCGACCCGCGCCACGACACTGGTGCGCCCGGGCTCCGAGTCGAAGACCTGCGGGGAGAGCCCCATCGCCTCGAGCTTCGCGACGACGTACTCCGCCGCATCCGTCTCGCCGTTGGACTTGCCGCCGCCGTAATTGGTGGTGTCGAAGCGGATCAGGTCGCGCGCGATCTCGGCAGTTGCGTCGAGAGTGGTCTCGTCGGAAGTCATGCCTCCACGCTACCGGCCAGGCGTGGTCCGAACGGCCCCGAGGATCGTGCTAATCTCTCTGAGGCGGAAAACGCTGCAACGAAAAGCACCACGGTTACACAGCAACAACACCTGTCCGGGTGGCGGAAATGGCAGACGCGCTAGCTTGAGGTGCTAGTGCCCTAACGGGCGTGGGGGTTCAAGTCCCCCTTCGGACACGAAGACAGAAAGGCCTTGCCCTCCACTGGGCAGGGCCTTTCTTCGTGTTGAGCCCATTGCGGCCCTACCGGGCCGCGTCGCTCCGCTGGGGCCCTGCGGGCGAGGCCGCGTCGCTCCGCTGGGCCCTCCGGGCAGGGGGCTGCGTCGCTCCGCTGGGGCCCTCCGGGCAGGGCGGGGGGCCGCGCGTAGGGTGCGGGGATGGACTACGTACGCCTCGGCACCTCCGGACTCAAGATCTCCTCCATCACCCTCGGCATGATGAGCTACGGCGACCCCGCCCGGGGCAACCACGAGTGGAGCCTCCCCGAGGAGGAGAGCCGCCCGTTCATCAAGCAGGCCCTCGAGGCCGGCATCACGACCTTCGACACCGCCAACGCCTACAGCAACGGCTCGAGCGAGGAGATCACGGGGCGCGCGCTCGCCGATTTCGCGAAGCGCGACGAGGTCGTCATCGCCACCAAGGTCTTCAACCGGATGCGGCCCGGCCCCTACGGGGCGGGTCTCTCCCGCCTGGCGATCATGACCGAGATCGACAACTCGCTCCGCCGCCTCGGCACCGACTACGTCGACCTCTACCAGATCCACCGGTGGGATCCCGAGACGCCGATCGAAGAGACCATGGAGGCCCTTCACGACGTGGTGAAGGCCGGCAAGGCCCGCTACATCGGCGCCTCGAGCATGTACGCGTGGCAGTTCGCCCAGGCGCAGTACACCGCTGACCTCGGCGGCTGGACCCGGTTCGTGTCGATGCAGGACCAGTACAACCTGATCAACCGCGAGGAGGAGCGGGAGATGCACCCGTTCTGTCTCGACCAGGGCGTCGGGGTCCTCCCCTGGAGCCCCCTCGCCCGCGGCAAGCTCACGCGCGACTGGGACGACACCACGGCCCGCAGCGAGACCGACGAATTCGGCAAGACGCTCTACAAGCAGCAGGAGGACGGCGACCGGCGCATCTCCGAAGCCGTCCGAGCGATAGCGGATGCCCGGGGCGTCTCCCGGGCGCAGGTGGCCCTCGCCTGGGTGCGCCAGCAGGAAGCCGTCACCTCGCCCATCGTCGGCGCCACGAAGCCGCTCCATCTGCAGGACGCGATCGCCTCCCTCGACGTCGTTCTGACGCCGGAAGAAACCTCGACTCTCGAGGCACCCTACGTCGCGCGGGCCGTGGAAGGGTTCTAGCCGATTTTGGGAGTAGCGTTCTTGTCATGACAACACGAATCGTTATTCTGGGTGGTGGTTCGGCGGGTCTCCACACCGCCTTGGCTCTTCAAAAGAAGCGGCCTCCGCAGAGTGCGAGCATCACCGTCATCGACCCGAGCCCGTACATGACGTACCAGCCCTTCCTCCCCGAGGTCGTCGGCGGTCACATCGACCCGAAGGACGTCACCGTCCCGCTGCGCAAGACGCTGCGCCGCTCGAAGTTCATCCAGGGCGCCTTCACCGGCGTGGACACCGAGGCCAAGAAGGTCACGGTCGACCTCGTCGACGGCAAGACGACCGAGGTCGCCTACGACCACCTGGTCGTGGCTCTCGGCGCCGTCACGCGCACCTTCCCGACCCCCGGCCTCGCCGAGAACGCCGTCGGGTTCAAGAGCGTCGAAGAGGCCTCCTACGTGCGTCAGCGCGTGCTGTCCAACATCGAGAAGGCCGCCGCGACGACCGACCCGGCCGAGCGCGCCAAGCTCCTCACGATCCTGTTCGTCGGCGGCGGCTACACCGGCGTCGAGGCTCTCGGAGAGCTGAACGACGCGGCCAACGCCGCCGTCGACCAGTACCCCGTCCTGTCGCGCCACGAACTCCGCTTCGTCCTCGTCGAGGCGCTCGACCGCGTCGCCCCCGAGGTCGGCCCCGAGCTGTCCAAGTGGACCCTCGGCGCCCTCCGTGCCCGCGGAATCGACATCCGCCTCAAGACGACGATGCCCTCCTGCGAGAACAGCGACGCCGTCCTCAGCGACGGCGAGACCATCCCCGCCGGCATCATCGTCTGGACGGCCGGCGTCAAGCCCAACCCGGTCCTCGACAAGACCGACCTCCCGCGCGGTCCGAAGGGCCACGTCAACGCCAACGCCAAGCTCGAGGTCGTGACCGAAGACGGCAAGCGCGTCGACGGCGTCTGGGCCCTCGGCGACAACGCTCAGGTCCCCGACCTGACCGCTGCGAAGCAGCCGGCCTACTACCCGCCGAACGCCCAGAACGCCGTGCGTCAGGCGGTGACCCTCGCCGACAACATCCTCGCCTCGATGGCCGGCGAACCCCTTCAGGAGTACCGCCACGAGTCCGTCGGAACCGTCGCCAGCTACGGCATCGGCAAGGGCGCGGCGCTCATCAAGGGCATCCACCTGAAGAACCTCTTCGCGTGGCTCGCTCACCGGGGCTACCACCTGCTCGCCATGCCGACCTACACGCGCAAGTGGCGCATCCTCACCGGCTGGATTACGAACTTCGTGGGCGGTCGCGACGAGACCGTCATCGAGAACGCGACGGATCCCCGTGCCGGATTCATCGCCCTGGCCGGCGGCGTCAAGAAGTAGCACCCGCCTCTCGAGACCCCCGCGACGCGATCTGCATGGATCGTTTCGCGGGGGTTTCCTGTGTGTGTCGGCGGGGCATCCCCCGACGCGTTTCGCGGCTGTTTCGTCACGAAGGGAACGGGTGATTGATCGGGGTACAGAAATCACCCGTTGTCCTGACCGAACGGGTGAGGGGTACGCCCGTTGCGGGCCTTCGCGGGGACAGGCTCGGGTATTCCGGGGCTCCACACGGCGACGGTCGTCGGCCAGCGTGCCGACCGGGCAACCTTCCTGGGGCGCGAGATCCCCGGCACTTCGGGGATCGGCGGCCCTCGAGGGCAGCGGCCGACGTCGTCGAACAGCGACGCGTCGTTTCGGGCGAGAGGCGACGGGTGGCAGCCCCGGAGGCGACTCACCCGCGACGGGTGGTCCTCACCCGTTCCGGCGTGCCCCGAGCGGGGGGCATCAGGACCCCCGAAGTGGGGACAGTGGGGGTCACCGGCCATCCCGTAGCGTCCTAGACGAACCCCCTCGAAAGGGGTTCACCGCCGGATCCTCCACCCTCGGGCTCGTCGCCCCCGAAAAGCGACGAACCCGGAGGTCGGACCGACGGACGGCACCATCGGATCAGGAACAACTGCACAACCCGAAACCACCCGAACGTCGACATCGAGACGATCTCGGGGAGGCCGTACCCGACGACTTCCCCGTTCCCGACCGTCTCTGCTGTCGTCACCGGGGGGTGCGTGTCCGGACTCGTCCGGCCCGTACTCCTCGCCCCGTTCCACGTCGGCCGCCCTGGCCTCGTGGGGCATCAGTGTCGCCTACCCGATCCCGAGATCCATGCCCACCCTGATCAGAGCCTTCGCTCCGTCGCTCCGTCACAGCCGACCCGAATCGGTTGTGACGGCATGACCGGACTCGTCCCCTCCCCCGGCGCAGCCCGCCGGGAGGGGTGCCGAGCGCCGATGCGGCGCGATCACGCGGCTCGATCGGATTCCGGGGCTCGGGTGGGCGACGCTGCGGGTTCGCCCCCGCCCCTCCCTTCCGGGCCGCGAGGCTCGTCCCAGCCTGGGGGGATCCGGCCTCGGGTAGGCCTCGTCCCTCCGGCGCACGCGACTTCGGCTCTCGAGTCGGCTTCGCGTGTGGTCCTCGGCGTGTCGGGTCTCGCCGAGGGCCCGAGGGCGGTGGTGGTCCACAATGGCGTGCGCCATCCCTCTTGTGACGGCGTTCCCACCCGTTCCCTCCGGGCGCACCCGATGGGCAGGGCCTCCCCCACCGGGGTCCCGTCTCGGATCGCGTTCCCGTCCCCGATCCCGATCGCCGTCCAGTGCGCTTTCGAGATCACGCCGACCGAGAGGTGCTTCGTGTCCGACGTCCGTTTCGCGACAGTCCCCCACGAGGCGCGCGCGTGAGCGCCCGCGAGAGCTCCGACCGTCGGGGGTTCACGGACGTCGTCGTGCAGCTCGGGCGGCGCTGGTTCGTCGTGCTGGGCGGGGCGGTAGCCGGTCTCGTGGTGGCGACGGTGCTCGTCGACATCCTCCCGGGGCTCAGGTCGGCGTCGTACTCCGAACGCCTGGCCGTCGTCGGTGTGCTGGTGCTCCTCGGCGTTGCCGGCGGATTCTTCTTCGCGATCGCCCTCCTGTCCCTCCGGCCCGTCGTGACGACGGTCGACGACGTCCGTCGGGTCACAGGCCTGCCCGTGGTCGCTCAGGTGCCATCCCTCCGCCTCGACGGCGACGACTTCGAATTGCAGACGGAGGATGCACGGGGCGCGGCTCACAGGCTTCAGGCGGCCCTGCGCGAGGCCGTCCTGAACACGCGGGCCCTCAACGGCGGATCGGTGCCGCGGCGGCTCGTCGTGGCGCGCACGGACACCGTCGCCGAGTCGGCGGGCGTCGATGGGGGGCTCGCTCGGGCTCTCGTCGACAGCGGCCTCGTGACGGGCATCCTCCACTCCGATTTCGACAGCCGCATGGTCTCGCGCCCGTCGACGCTGGAAGACCTCCCGTACGCCCGGGGGCAATGGTCGGACGGTGCGGGCTACCAGCACCTGCCTGTGCCGACGGGGGTGTCGTCCTCCTCGCGGGCCGATCGTCTCGCCGCTGTGGACCTGCATCTCGACGGTCTCGGCGACCGGTACGACGTCGTCGTGGCGCAGGCGTCGACGGCCTCCCTGCCGCTCGATCTGCGGTCGATCGCTCCCGTGGCCGACGCGGTCCTCCTCGTCGTGGCGTCCAACCGGACGAGCGAGGAGGCGCTCCTGGCGCTCCAGGCCGAATTGCTCAGCCTCGACGTCGCTCCCTTGGGCGTCGTCATGACGGCGGTCGCTCCGAGGCACTTCCGGCTGCTGCGGAACACGTGGGCGGTGTCGGACTTCCGGGCGCAGAAGAAGACGGCGGTTCGGCCGACCGCTCCCTCGAGCCCGGTGGCGCCCTCGGTGTCGCCTGCGGCCTCCGAGGAACAGGCCGCCCCCAGACGGAGCGGCTTCTCGATCGCCGACCTCGCGCGGATGGCGGAGGCCAACGGGGCGCAGACCGACGAGTCCTGAGAGGTTCGGACGCGTTTCCGCGTCCGCTCCACCTCTTCTCCACAGGTCCGGTTCCGGCTGCGTCCGGCTGCTCGCCTGGGGAGAGACGTCGGCGGGATGCGCGTCCTGCTGCATCCTCGTCGCATGACACTCACCGCCTCCGCCCCGCAGTCCGATCTCGACCCGTCCCTCCTCGACTCCCACCTGCCGCTGACCTCACCCGTCCTTCTCGACCAGAGGGTGCGGCAACTCGTGCCCTGCGCCGTGCAGACGCAGCTCTGGCTCCTGCTCCTCGATGCGGACGACGTCCAGTTGCCGGTCATGATCCCGATCGGCGACCTGCCCCTCCGAGCGAGCGCTGCCGCCGGTGAGGGCCTCACCGAGCTCCTCGGCACCCTTCATCGGGAGTTCGGGGCAGCGTCGTTCGTCTTCATCGTCGAGCGGCCGGGCCCGGCTCGTCCGAGCGAGTCCGATTGCGAGTGGATCCGGCACCTCTGCGCGGCCGGGTCCGAGGTGTACTCGATTCGGCGCGTGTACCTCTGCCACGACGAGGGCATCGCCTCGTACGACGAGTCCGATCTCGACGAGCTGCCGCCGATGGCGGCCCCTAGCGGCTCGGGAGCGACGTCGGGCACTTCGTCGGGTGCGGCACCCTGTCCGGCACCTGCGCGGCCTCGGTCGGAGTGCGACGGCGCCTGCGGCTGCGACGACGACTGCGGGTCGGAATGCGAGTGCGACGAGGCCGCTTAGTCGGGGTCGCCGCGACCGCTCAGTCGGGGTCGCCGCGACCGCTCAGTCGGGGTCGCCGCGACCGCTCAGTCGGCCGGGCGAGGGTCCGCGCGATCGAGGTGGCGCCACCAGGCGGTCTCGGCGAGGCCCGGCGTCATGAACACGCCGAGGCTCTGTCGCTCTGCTTCGACGAGCGACCAGCTGCTCAGACGATAGCCGCGCGAGAACGCTTCGACGACGGCCTCGGGTGGGGCCTCCGGTGCCGCGCGGACGAGCCAGGTGTCGGGTCCGGTCTCGTCGAGCATCCGTCGATCTTACGGCGAGGTCGGGCGGCGGCTACTTGCCCTGGCCGATGCGACCCCGCAGCACGTCGATGCGCTTCTGGATCTGCTCGGTCGAGGCCTGAGCGACCGACGGCCCGCCGCTCACGCGGCGGAGTTCGGCGTGGATGACGCCGTGCGGCTCGTTCGAGTGGCGCGACCAGATCGAGACGAGGCGGCTCAGCTCCTGCCGCTGCTCCTTGATGGTCTGGTAGAGGGGACGGGCCTGCGCCTCCACCTGCGTCGGCAGGCCGGTCTTGGGGCGGCGAGCGGCGCGGCCCGCCTGCGTGGCCTGGCGCTGGCGGAGGAGGTCGCGCACCTGGTCGGGTTCGAGTAGGCCGGGGATGCCGATGAAGTCGAGCTCTTCGAGGCTGCCGATCTCGCCGCCGGTGCCGAATTCGCCGCCGTCGTAGAGCACCCGGTCGAACGAGGCCTGCGCGTCGAGGGCCTCGAACGGCTGCTGCTCGAGCAGGCTCGACGCCTTCTCCTCGCGGTTGGCCGCAGCCACCATGGCGTCCTCTTCGGGGGCGAAGATGCCGTCGTCGGCCGAGGTGGGGCGGTCGAGAGCATGGTCGCGCTCGAGCTCGAGCTGCCCGGCGAGCGCCATGAGGCCCGGAACGCTGGGGAGGAAGATCGACGCGGTCTCGCCCCGGCGTCGGGCCCGGACGAAGCGACCGACGGCCTGCGCGAAGAACAGGGGCGTCGAGGCCGACGTGGCGTAGACGCCGACAGCCAGGCGCGGCACGTCGACGCCTTCGGAGACCATGCGGACCGCGACCATCCACCGGCTCTCGCCGTCGGAGAATGCTTGGATGCGGTCGCTGGCCGCTTTCTCGTCGGAGAGGACGACGGTCGGGCGCTCTCCCGTCAGCTTCGTCAGAAGCGCCGAATAGGCCCGTGCGGCGGTGGTGTCGGTCGCGATCACGAGGCCCCCGGCGTCGGGCACACCCCGTCGCACCTCGGTCAGGCGTTTGTCGGCCGCGTAGAGCACCGCAGCGATCCAGTCGCCCTGCGGCGACAGGGCGGTCCGCCACGCCTGGGCCGTGATGTCTTTGGTGACGGCCTCGCCGAGGGAGGCGCTCATCTCGTCGCCCATCCGGGTCCGCCAGCGCATCTGGCCGGCGTAGGCCATGAACAGCACCGGCCGGACCACTCCGTCGGCGAGGGCACGACCGTAGCCGTAGGCGTAGTCGGACTGCGACGTGCGGATGCCGTGCTCGTCGGGCGAATAGGACACGAAGGGGATGGGGGCGGTGTCGGACCGGAACGGGGTCCCGGTCAGGGAGAGCCTTCGGGTGGCGTTCTGGAACGCTTCTCGGATGCCGTCGCCCCAGGTGAGCGCGTCGCCGCCGTGGTGCACCTCGTCGAGGATGACCAGGGTGCGGCCGGCTGCGGTGATGTCGCGCAGCACCTCGGGCTTCATGCCGACCTGGGCATAGGTGACGGCGACGCCGTGGTAGTGCCGCCCGAAGGTGACGTCGGCGTTCTTGAACAGGGGGTCGAGGCGGAGGTTGACGCGGTCGGCCGCATCGGCCCACTGGCGTTTGAGGTGCTCGGTCGGCGCGACGACGACGACCCGATCGACCTCGCCGCGCGACAGCAGCTCGGTCGCCAAGCGGAGGGCGAACGTCGTCTTGCCGGCGCCAGGGGTCGCCGCCGCGAGGAAGTCGCGGGGCATCTTCGAGAAGTAGAGCTCGAGAGCCTCGGCCTGCCAAGCGCGCAGCTTGGCGGCCGTGCCCCAGGCGGCTCGTTCGGGGAAGGCCGGTGAGAGGTGCTCCGCCGCCGAATTGCCGGCGATCTGGCCGACCTCCGGGCTCTGCTGACCGGAGGGAGCGGGTTCGCCCGACCCGGCCCCGACCGGCTGGTCGTCGGGCGAAGAGAAATCGAAGGGTTGCGAGGTACTCACTGACGACAAGATTACTCGCCGTCGTCGCCGTGTCGGGACGCCCAGCCGGCCTCGTGGTCTCGGGCCTGAGGGTCGTTCATCGGGACGCGTTCGGGTGGGCGGGTGCCACGGCTGATCCGCTTCGTCGACGTGCCGAGCAGGCTGGCGGAGGTGACGCTGCCCGGCCCGAAGCGAGCACGCAGGGCGTCCATCGTGCTCTCGGCTTCACGCCAGTCGGCGTCGTCGTCCCAGAGCCCGACGGCGCCGGTCGCCGACGCGTCGTCGCTGAAGGTCAGTTGTTCGACTCGGACCCCGACAAGGCGAATCGGGGTGTCCTGCTTGCCGGTGGCCTCGTAGACGCCTCGGACCTCTTCGTAGATGCGACGGCCGAGATCGGTGGGGTCGGCGAGCGTCTTCGACCGGGTGATCGTTTGGAAGTCGCCGAACCGGAGCTTCAATACGACCGTCCGGCCGACGGCACCGGCGGCGCGGAGACGCCGCCCCACCTGGTCGCTCAGCCGGAACAGCTCTCGGCGGATGTGGTCGGCGCCGAGCACGTCGTTCTCGAACGTGACCTCGTGGCCGACGCTCTTCTCGTCGACTCGGGTCGTGACCTGTCGGCTGTCGCGGCCCCAGGAGAGGTCGTGGATCTTCTGCCCGCCGGCCATGCCGATGGCCTGTTGAAGCACGGCCAGGGGGGTCGAGGCGACGTCGCCGATGGTCGAGAGCCCGTAGCCACGGAGGACTTCTTCGGTGCGGCCACCCACACCCCAGAGGGCGCTGATGGGACGGGGATGCAAGAAGGCGAGCGTCTCGTCGTGCGGCACGACGAGCAGGCCGTCGGGTTTGGCGACGCTGGACGCCAGCTTCGCGACGAACTTGGTCGAGGCGGCCCCGATGCTGCAGTGCAGCCCCGTCTCGGCGTGGACGCGCTTGCGGAGGGCGGTGGCGATGTCGAACGACGACCCGAGCAGGCGCCTCGACCCCGTGACGTCGAGGAACGCCTCGTCGATGCCGAGACGTTCGACGTGCGGGGTGACGTCGTCGAACATGGCCATGACCTGCGACGAGAAGTGGCGGTATCGCTCGAAATGCGGCTCGAGGATGATCGCCTGCGGGCAGCGTCGGAGGGCGACGGCCATGGGCATGGCGGAGTTGACCCCGAACTTGCGGGCCTCGTAGGTGGCGGCGGTGACGACCGACCGGAGCGAGTTGTGGCCGACGACGACCGGCTTGCCGCGCAGCTCGGGGTGCTCGAGGAGTTCGACGGAGGCGAAGAAGGCGTCCATGTCGACGTGCAGGATCGTGGCGCGGGGGTCGTCGAGAGGCGTCGCGGTGACTTGTCTGCCACTGCCGTCCTGTTTGCTCACCCGTGCCTCCTTCCAGCCCGATCATCCTCACACGAGCCCCCGACATCGCCGGGCGTCGACGGCCGAGCGGTGCGACCTCAGGCGGGTCCGAGAAGCCGACTCGCCACCGTCGCGTGCGCCGAGTCGCTCGACGACGGATGGAACCTCCCCGCCAGCACGTCGCGGTAGAGCCGCCCCAGCTCGGTGTCGGCGCGGTACGACGACCCACCGGCCACGGTGACGGCCCGATCGACCACCCGTGCCGCCGTCTCCGTCGCCCGCACCTTCAGCCCGACGAGAGCCGGGAACCAGTCCGCGCCCCGGTCGACCAGGGCGTCGAGGTCGGACGCGATCCGATCGACCTGCGGCTCCAGCCCGTCCAGATCCATGGCCGCGTCGGCCACCCGCCACCGCACCACGGGGTCGAGCGCGAGCGGGTCTCCCCCGGCTCGACGCGAGGTCCGCGACGAGGCGGACGCGATGGCCAGGGCGAGGGCTCGCCGGGCGATCCCGCGGTAGACGGCGGCGATCAACGTCTCGAAGGCCGCGAAGACGCCGAAGACGAGCGGGTCGGCGCTGGGCCCCACGGGCAGCTTCCGCACGATCCGCGAGGCGGGGACGACGGCTCCCGAGAGACGGGTCGTGTGCGACTGCGTGGCGCGCATCCCCACGGTGTCCCAATCTCCGAGCGAGGTGTGCCCGGGCGTCGTGCGATCGAGGAAACCGTGGACGACGAGCGGTGCCGACGGGTCGCCGTCGTCGCGGCCGAAGACGCCGAGCCTCGTCCACACGGGCGACAGCGAGGTGAAGATCTTGGTGCCGGTGAACGCGTACGCCCCGTCGTCCAGCCGCTCCGCCCGCGTCACCGAGTCGAACAGCACGAGGTCGTTGCCGGGTTCGCTCACCCCGAACGCGAACACCTCGCCCGCCGCGGCGTCGTCGAGCACGAGCGCGAGCGAGTCGTCGCCCCGAGAGCGCAGGATGCTCGCCGTCACCGTCCAGACCAGGTGCATGTTCACCGCCAGCGCTGTGGCCGGCGCCGCCGTCGCCAGACGACTCTGCAGGGCGGCGATGTCGAGCACGCCCAATCCCCGCCCGCCCTGAGCGACCGGGACCGCCAGCGTCAGGTAGCCGAGCTCCCGCAGCTCCTCGAAGTCCTCGGTCGGAAAGACGTTCCGGGCGTCGTAGTCCGCGGCCCGGGATCGGAAGCGCTCGAGCAGCTCGTCGTCGAGCAGCGAGGTCGGGTCGAAGGGCGCGAGGGGCGTGGGATGCGCGGCTGAGGTGGTCACGACACGAGGGTAGTTTGGTGGCATGACTCGCGCCCACCCCTGGTCCCGCTACGTCGCCATCGGTGACTCCTTCACGGAGGGGATCGGCGATCCCGAGCCCTCGGTGCCCGGCGGGTACCGCGGCTGGGCCGACCGCGTGGCCGAGGTCCTCGGCTCCACGACCGACGACTTCGCCTACGCCAACCTCGCCGTGCGCGGGCGCCTCCTGCAGCAGATCATCGACGAGCAGACCGACGCCGCTCTCGACCTCAAGCCCGACCTGATCAGCGTCTCGGCGGGCGGCAACGACATCATTCGCCCCGGCACCGACCCCGACGAGGTGGCATCCCGCCTCGAGGGTCTTGTCGAGCGCCTCTCGTCGCAGGGCGCGACGGTCGTCCTCTTCACCGGCCCCGACATCGGAGCGACGCCGGTGCTCGGCCGGATCCGCGGCAAGGTCGCCGTCTACAACGAGAACGTCCACGCCATCGCGCTCCGCAACGACGCGGTCGTCGCCGACATGTGGGCTCTGCGCGAACTCGCCGACTCGCGCATGTGGGCACCCGACCGGCTGCACTTCTCTCCGCTCGGCCATCACACGATCGCGCGGATGGTGCTGGCCTCGCTCGCGGTCGACAACGACCTCCTCGAGTACACCGTGCCGCCGGTCGCCGCTCGCCGATGGCGCGAGGCCCGCCGGGAGGACGTCAGCTGGGCCCGCGAGTACCTCGTGCCCTGGGTGCTGCGCCGGGTGCGGCACCAGTCGTCCGGCGACGGGCGCAGCGCGAAGCGGCCGGACGCCGTGTCGGTCGTGTACCGCGAGGCGGCCCGGCCACGCGACGACGCCTGACGGCAGAAAGGGCTAGAGCGTCACGCTCGGGTTGGTGATGCGCCACCAGGCGTCCGGCCCCGGGAGGTCCGACGCCAGTTCGAGCGGCACCTTCTCGCTGGTGCCGCCGATCGACACCGTGAGCGAGCCGACGTCCTCGCCCGCTTTCGCCTGATGGACCTTCTCGGTCGTGATCCGCGCCTTCACCGAGACGTCGCCGTACACCAGCTTGTCGACGGCCTTCGTCGTGACGAGCTTCGCGGTGGCCCCCCACTTCGTCGAGTAGCTCCCGTAGGTCGCGCCCTTCGCCACGGCGTGGACCGTGTGGAACCCCGCTTTCACCCCGGCCAGCAGTTTCTGCACGTCGACGTCGAGCGACGGGTGGTCCTTCCCGCCGAGCATCGCGCCGACGACGGTGACGTCCTGCCCGTCGATCTGCTCCTTCACGGCGAAGAGCAGGCAGGCGCCGGCCTGGTCGAGCGTGCCGGTCTTGATGCCGACGACCCCGTCGATGCCGAGGAGCTTGTTCGAGTTCTGGATCGTTCCGGCGTAGGGCAGCGTGATCGAGGTCGTCGAGACGATCGAGGCGATGTCGGGGTCGGCGACCGCGAGCTTGCCGAGCTTCACGAGATCGCTGGCGGTGCTCTGGTTGGCCGGGTTCAGGCCGGTCGGTTCGGCGAGGCTCGTGTGGTCGAGGCCGTGGGCCTTCAGCCACTTCGTCGCGGCCGTCACGTAGCCCTGGTTCGATCCGAAGGCCCAGAACGCGAGGGTGGCCGCGTAGTTGTTGGCCGACTTGATCAGGGCGACCTGCATCACCTGCTTCTCGGTGAGCTGACCGCCGGTCGGCATCGCGGCGACTTCGCCGTCTTGCGCGAGGTAGGTCGAGTAGAGGGCGGTGTCGGCCGCGCTGAAGGTGATCGTCGGCCCGTCACCGCCGTTCAGCGGCTTGGCGTCGAGGACGACGAGTGCCGTGACGATCTTGCTGATCGAAGCGATCGACCGCGGACTCGTGTCTCCGCTGGTCTGCAGGCTGTTCTCGAAGCCGACGGCCTCGACGGCACTCCCGCCGTAGGTCGGGAACGTGAGATCGAGCTTCGACTCCGTCGGGGCGGCGAACGACGTGACGACGGCGGCGGTCGACGGCAGGGGCGCGAGCAGGGTGGCCGGCAGGTACACGCCGACGGCCACGACGAGAGCGAGGAGGGCGATCCAGCCCGTGCGCCGCGCCGCCCGCCTCGGTCGCAGGGCACGGGTGCGGCTCATGCCCCGACTCCCGTCCGCAGTGCCCACAGCACGACCGCGGAGGCCGCCGCCACGTTGAGGCTGTCCACCCCGTGAAGCATCGGGATCGTCACCACGGTGTCGGCCGCCGAGAGCGCATGACGGCTGAGGCCATCGCCCTCCGTCCCGAACAGCATCGCCACCTTCTCCGGGGGATGCGCGGCGTACGCATCGAGGGTCACCGCATCGTCGCTGAGTGCGAGGGCCGCGATCTCGAACCCGAGCCCGTGCAGCAGCTCGGCACCCTCGGGCCACTCCGGCAGCCGGGTCCAGGGCACCTGCAGCACCGTGCCCATGCTGACGCGCACGCTCCGCCGGTACAGAGGGTCGGCACAGCGGGGGGTGATCAGGACCGCGTCGGCACCGAGGCCCGCCACCGCCCGGAAGATGGCGCCGACGTTGGTGTGATCGACGATGTCTTCGAGCACGACGATGCGACGGGCATCCCGCGTGATCTCCTCGACCGTCGGCAGCGCCGGACGATGCATCGAAGCCAGGGCGCCGCGGTGCAGGTGGAACCCGGTGAGCTGCTCGAGGAGCGCGGACTCGCCGACGAAGACGTCGCCCTCGTAGTCGGCGACCAGCGGCTCGATGTCGGCCAGCCACTTCTCCGAAAGCAGCACGGAGCGCGGCACGTGACCCGCCCGCAGAGCGCGCTCGATCACCTTCGACGACTCGGCGATGTACAGGCCACCCTCGGGCTCCGTCTTGCGGCGCAGCACGACGTCGGTGAGGCCCGAATAGTCGGCCAACTCGGGGCGATCGAGATCGGTGATGCGGGTGATGCGCAAGGCACGCTCCAAGCGGGCTCCCGGGCGCCGTGGTCGGGCGCTCGCAGGAGACGGAAACATATCGGAAAGAGTCGTTGTTTAGGCTAGCGTCACCGATCCGAGGAGTTCCCGCATGCCGCACGTCACCGCGCCGCCGTCCTCGGTCGAGGGCTCCTCCGACTCCGTCCTCCTCGACAGGGCGGTCGACGTCCTCCGAGGCCGACGCGTCGCCGTGCTCACCGGAGCCGGCGTCAGCACCGACTCCGGCATCCCCGACTACCGCGGCGAGGGCGCCCCGGTCCGGCACCCGATGACCTTCCAGCAGTTCCAGGGCAACGAGGAGTTCCGCAAGCGCTACTGGGCCGGCAGCCACCTCGGCTACCTGACCTTCGCGTCGTCGAAGCCCAACGCGGGGCACCGGGCACTCGCGACACTCGAGGCCGCGGGCGTCACCAACGGCGTCGTCACGCAGAACGTCGACGGTCTCCACCTCCGCGCCGGCTCCAGCCGGGTCGTCGACCTGCACGGCACCGTCGACCGCGTCGTCTGCCTGGTCTGCGGCCAGGCGTTCGCCCGCGACACCATCGCCGCGCGCATGGCCGAGGCCAACCCCTGGCTCGACCACCCCGACCAGGTCCGCCTCAACCCCGACGGCGACGTCGAGGTCGACGACATCGACTCGTTCACCATTCCCGTCTGCACGGTCTGCGGCGGCATCCTGAAGCCCGACGTGGTCTTCTTCGGCGAGTTCGTCCCCGTCGAGCGCTTCGCCGAGGCCCGCTCCATGGTCGCCGGTGCCGAGGCGCTCCTCGTCGCGGGTTCCTCCCTCGTCGTGAACTCCGGCATCCGCCTGCTCGAGACCGCCCTGCGCAAGAAGCTGCCGGTGGTCGTCGTCAACCGGGGCGTCACCAAGGGGGATGCCCGGGCCACCGTTAAGCTGAACGCCGGCACGTCGGAGACCCTGACGGCCCTGGTCGACCGCCTCGTCGTCGCGTAGGTCCCCCTCGCGGGTTCCCGAGCGCAGCCGAGCATCGGCCGCACGGAGGACCCCATGACCCTGCTCTACCTGGTGCGCCACGGCGAGACCGACTGGAACCGCGCTCGCCGGATCCAGGGCTCCACCGACATCCCCCTGAACGATCTCGGTCGCGAGCAGGCCGCGTCCGCCGCCGACCTGCTCTCCCGCCGGCGCTTCGACGCCGTCGTCGCCAGCCCGCTCGTCCGGGCCTTCGAGACCGGCTCGATCATCGCCGAGCGGCTGGGTCTCCCCGTTCCCGCAACCCTCGACGCGCTTGTCGAACGCGCCTACGGCGAGGCCGAGGGCATGGTGTTCGACGAGGTCGAGAGGGCGTTCCCGAACGGAGCCGACGTGCCCGGCCGCGAGAGCGTCGACGATCTTCTCCGACGGGTGATCCCGGCGCTCCTCGCGATCGCCCACGAATACCAGGGCGGAGCCGTCGTCGTGGCGACCCACGGCGCCGTCATCCGCGCGGTCGTCGGCCACGTGGCTCCCGACGAGGGGCCGGCCGTCGGGCAGCCGATCCGCAACGGATCGATCCACTCGTTCGAACTCGTCGACGGCGACCTCGCCCTGTGCGAGTTCGACGACCCGATCGAGGCGCAGTCCGAGGCTCCGGGCCGCTACGAGTTCGGCTACCAGAACGCGCTCGAGAACCAGCCCGACGCGTAGACGTCACTCGTCGCCGACGCGCTCCAGCAGCTCGAGGAGGGTGTCGGCACTGGTCTCCCACGAGAACCGCGCGGCCTGCTCGACCGAGGCGGCGCTCCGCGCGGCCCACTCCCCCGGCTCCTCGAGGCGGCGCACCGCGGCCGCGATCGACGCCGGCGACTCCGGGTCGAAGTACACCGCCGCGTCGCCGCCGATCTCGCGGAAGATCGGGATGTCGCTGACGACGGCAGGCGTGCCGAGCGTCATGCCCTCGACCAGGGGGATCCCGAAGCCCTCGGCTCGCGAGGCGGTCACCACGGCGGTGGCCCCGAGCAGCACCGACCGGTACTCCTCGTCGCTCGCCCCGTCGTGGAACACCAGCGCGCCCTCGGGTGCCACCTGCGCAAGGGCCAGGCGCTCCCGGGGCGACACCCGGCTCAGCAGGTGCAGGCGGTAGCCGTCGAGCATCGGGAGGGCGCGAGCCAGCGCCGTCACGTTCTTGTACGGCATGAACGAGCCCATGTACACGAGGTCGCGGGTCGCGGGCTCGGTGCGGGGTATGGCCGGGGCATCCCCCGCTGCGGTGTCGGCCGCGTTGTACACGACCGTCACCGGCTTCGACGTCAGCCGGTGCTCGGCGATCTCGGCGGCCGTGGTGCCGCTCACGGTGACGATCGCGTCGGCCCGGTTCAGGAGCATCCGCTGCGGCCACCAGGCCAGGTGGTAGAGGCGCCAGAGCAGCCGGATCGGCGGGGCGAACTCGGGTGGCGGAGTCCGGTTCGTGTAGTAGATGAGGTCGTGCAGGGTCAGGACGAGCCGGTAGCGGCGACCGAGCGTGCCCATGGTCTGCATCGGCGACCACACGACGTCCGGCTTCAGACGGTTCACCTGCAGTGCCACGAGCGGCTCGAGGGCACTCGTCGGCGCGGAGACCAGCCGGTGCGGTGCGTCGGGCAGCTTGTCGAGCTGTCGCACGTCGTTGACCAGCATCGTCACGTCGTGCCGCTTCGCCAGAGCCGTCACGACCCCGGCGGTGAACCGGCTGATGCCGTCGTGACGACCGACGCGCACGTACCGGCAGTCCACAACGATCGAGAGCGCGGGATGCCCGCCCCGCGCCATCACGCGAGGAACCCCTCGATGGCGGCGGCGGCCTCGGCCGGCTTCTCGTAGTGGATCAGGTGCCCGACCCCCTCGATTACGGCGAGCCGGGCGTTCGGGAACAGCTTCTGCAGCTCGTACTGAGCCGGGAGCGCCGTGATGTCGTCACGGTCGGCGGCGATCAGCAGGGTCGGGGTGTGGATGCGGGACGCGTAGGTCGAGACGTCGCTCGACACGGAGGCCTTGAACGATTCGAGGACGACCTGCCGCGTCGCGAAACGGGAGAAGTAGACGTCGTGCTGGTCGTTGATCCACCGTCGGAGCGAGGCGCTCTTCGACTTGATCATGCTTCCGGTCGAGAGACGCACGATCACGCCGTTCCGCAGGAGGCCCAGCCCGACCCGCTCCGGCAGGACGGCTCCGAGCCAGAAGTAGAAGATCGCCAGCCGGGTCGCGATGCCGCGCGGACCTTTGAGGGCCGGCGCCGCGATCGGGTTGACCAGGATCAGCTTCGACGCCTTCACCCCCGAGGCCAGGGCGGCACTCGTCACGATCGAGCCGAAGCTGTGCCCGAGGATCACGACGTCGTCACCCAGCCCCAACGCCCGGAGGAAGGCCCCGAGCCACTCGGCGTAGGTGGCGGTCGAGTGCTCCCGCCCGCCGAGAGCCGGGGAGTCGCCGAAGCCGGGGAGATCGGGGGCGATGACGCGCACGTCGTGAAGGTGCGCGACGACGGGCTCGAGGCCGTGGTGCTCGCCGCGGAACCCGTGCACCGCGACCAGGGTGACCCGTGCATCCCGCGGCCCGTAGACCCAGTAATGCGTCGACGAGCCGAGCACCTCCACCGAGTGCTCCTCTTGTGGGAGAGCGGCCAGGCGGCTCGCGTACGGGGAGGGCACGGTCGGGCTCGGTGGAATCACCGGGCCAGTCTAAGGAGCGATCTGGACGGGCGGCCGGAGGCGGGTCCTAGAGTGGGGCGAGATCGTCCGCCCGGGTCACAGCCCCTGCTCAGAGGAGACCAGTGAGCTTCACTGCCCCCATCCAATTGCCCGGCTTGACCCTCGACCCGCAGTGGTATCGGCGAAGCGTCTTCTACGAGGTGATGGTCCGGTCGTTCGTCGACAGCAACGGCGACGGCGCCGGCGACATCGCCGGTCTCTCCTCGAAGCTCGACTACCTGCAGTGGCTCGGCATCGACGCGCTGTGGATGCCGCCGTTCTTCCAGTCGCCCCTGCGCGACGGCGGCTACGACATCTCCGACTACAAGGCGATCCTGCCCGAATTCGGCACCCTCGACGAGTTCCGCGACCTGGTCACGAAGGCGCACGAGCGCAACATGCGCATCGTCATCGACATGGTCATCAACCACACCTCGGACCAGCACGACTGGTTCCAGCAGTCGCGCGAAGACCCCGACGGGCCCTACGGCGACTTCTACACCTGGAGCGACACCGACGAGAAGTACGAGAACATCCGGATCATCTTCGTCGACACCGAAGAGTCGAACTGGACCTTCGACCCGGTCCGCCGCCAGTTCTTCTTCCACCGCTTCTTCTCGCACCAGCCCGACCTCAACTACGAGAACCCCAAGGTGCACGAGGCGATCTACGACGTCATCCGGCACTGGCTCGACCTGGGCGTCGACGGCATCCGCCTCGACGCGATCCCCTACCTGTACCAGTCCGACGAGGGCAACGGCGAGGGCGAGCCCGAGACGCACGAGTTCGTCAAGAAGCTCCGCACCATGATCGACGACGAGTACCCCGGCCGCATCATGATCGCCGAGGCCAACCAGTGGCCCCGCGAGGTCGCCGCCTTCTTCGGCACCGAGGAGGAGCCCGAGTGCCACATGGCCTTCGACTTCCCCGTCATGCCGCGCATCTTCTATTCCCTGCGCTCGCAGAACGCGCAGGAGCTGATCCGCATCCTGTCCGAGACCACGGACGTGCCCGAGAACGCCGGCTGGGGAGTCTTCCTCCGCAACCACGACGAGCTCACCCTCGAGATGGTCTCGGAGGAGTACCGGCAGGCGATGTACGGCTGGTACGCGTACGACCCTCGCATGCGCAGCAACATCGGCATCCGCCGTCGCCTCGCTCCGCTGCTCGACAATTCGCGCGCCGAGCTCGAACTCGCGCACGCCCTGCTGTTCAGTCTCAAGGGCTCGCCGTTCCTCTACTACGGCGACGAGATCGGCATGGGCGACAACATCTGGCTCAACGACCGCGACGCCTCCCGCACGCCCATGCAATGGACGCCCGACCGCAATGCCGGCTTCTCGACCGCCGACCCGGGCAAGCTCTACCTGCCGGTCGTCCAGTCGCTCGTCTACAACTACAACCTGGTCAACGTCGAGAGCCAGCTCGCCCAGTCGCGGTCGCTCCTGCACTGGATCCGCAACGTGATCCACGTGCGCAAGGCGCACCCGACGTTCGGCCTCGGCACCATGGCCGTGCTCGAGAATGACCATGAGTCGGTCCTCTCGTTCGTCCGCTCGTACGCCGGGTCGGGTACCCAGTTCGGCGACTCGGCCGAAGACGTCCTGTGCGTGTTCTCCTTCGCCCACAACCCGGCGTCCGTCACCATCACCGCGCCCCAGTTCGCCGGCCGCAAGCTGTTCGACCTGTTCGGCGGCGCGACCTTCCCGTCGTTCGACGCCGAAGGCAAGGTCACGCTGACGATGGGCACCCAGGCGTTCTTCTGGCTGCACATCGGTGGGCCGGACCCCGACGTGACGCCGCTGGCGGTCCCGCCGGTGACGGCCGCGCTGCCCGTCGTCCCGTCCGACGCGACCGACGGTGACGGTGGTGCCCTCTAGGCTCGTGGCGTGAGTGATTCGTCCCTGCCCCCGGTCCCCGCGGCGCCCGTCTCGGTTCCGGGTGCACCCGTCGTCGGCGAGCTGCCTCCGGTCCCCACGGCCTGGTGGAAGGCGCTCGGCGTCTTCGATCTCGAGACGACCGGCGTCGACGTCGAGACCGCGCGCATCGTCACGGCGCACGTGGGCCTGATCGACGCGACCGGTGCGAGCATCGCCCACGGCGAGTGGCTGGCCGACCCCGGAGTCGACATCCCGGCCGGAGCCTCCGCCGTGCACGGCATCTCGACGGAGAAGGCGCAGGCGGAGGGTCGACCCGCTTCCGAGGTCGTGTCCGAGATCATCGCGGCCCTCCGCGCGGTCTTCACCCGGGGCATCCCCCTGGTCATCTACAACGCGCCCTACGACCTGACCGTCCTCGACCGCGAGGCCCGTCGGTACGGCCTCGAGCCCCTCGGCGACGACGGCTGCGTCGTCGACCCGCTCGTGATCGACAAGGCCGTCGACAAATACCGCAAGGGCAAGCGAACCCTCGAGGCGGCCGCCGAGTTCTACGAGGTCTCCCTCACCGACGCCCACGACGCCGGGGCCGATGCGATCGCCGCCGGCCGGGTGGCGCAGGCGATGGCCCGTCGGCACGCCGACAAGCTCGACGTCCCCGCGCGCGACCTCCACACCCTCCAGGTCGGCTGGTGCGGCGAGCAGGCCGCCAGCTTCCAGGAGTACATGCGTCGCAAAGACCCGGCGTTCACCGCGACGGGCGAATGGCCCAAGCGCGCCTGACGAGCACAACCTCTCCCTGCGATCTCCCCGCAGGTTCACAGAAATGCCATCCACCGTCCTCTAACATGGCTCTCTGGGTGATCGACGCCCATGCTTCATCCATTCGGGGGGCCCTGCACCTGTGTTCTTGAAGACGTTCGGGTGGTCCCTCGTGATCACCGTCATCGCCCTGGCCATCGCACTCGTCTACGGCGGGCCCAGCGGGCTGGTCGTCGCCGCCATCCTCGGTGTGCTCGAGATCAGCCTCAGCTTCGACAACGCGGTGGTCAACGCCCGGATCCTCGAGCGGATGAGCGCCTTCTGGCAGCGCATCTTCCTGACGGTCGGTGTGCTCATCGCCGTTCTCGGCATGCGCATCGTCTTCCCGCTGGTGATCGTCGCCGTCACGGCGGGCCTCAACCCGGTGGCCGCCGTCCGCCTCGCCCTCGAGAAGGGCTCGATCGACACGCCCGGCAGCTACGCCTACCTCCTGCACGACGCTCACCCGCAGATCGCTGCCTTCGGCGGCATCTTCCTGCTGATGATCTTCCTCGACTTCATGTTCGAAGAGCGCGACATCCACTGGCTCGGCTTCCTCGAGAAGCCGCTGGCGTTCATCGGCCGCCTGAACAGCGTCAGCGTCATCGTGGGTCTCCTCGCGCTCATCGCCGCCTCTCTCTGGGCCGGCGACAAGCAGGCCATCGTCCTCATCTCGGGCGCAGCCGGCATGGTGCTCTACTTCTTGGTCAACGGTCTCGGCGCGATCTTCGAGGCGGACGACGACGACCTCGACGGGCACGTCGACGCCGACGAGGTCGAAGAGCGAGCCGAGAAGATCAGCGGGCAGACGGGCAGCGGCCAGAAGGGCGGCTCCGGGTCCGGTGTCGTCGGCGTCGGCAAAGTCGTCGGCAAGGCGGCGTTCCTGCTCTTCCTCTACCTCGAGGTCATCGACGCGTCGTTCTCGTTCGACGGGGTCATCGGCGCCTTCGCGATCACGTCCGACCCGATCCTCATCGCCCTCGGCCTCGGCCTCATCGGTGCCATCTTCGTCCGGTCGCTCACGGTGTTCCTGGTGCGCCAGGGCACCCTCGACGAGTTCGTCTTCCTCGACCACGGTGCGCACTGGGCGATCGGTGCCCTGGCGGTCATCCTCCTCGTCACCATCACCACCGAGGTGAGCGAGGTCGTCACCGGCCTCATCGGCGTCGTCTTCATCCTCGGGGCGTTCATCACCTCCGTGGTGAGAAATCGGCGCCTCGCCGCGAGCGAACACTCCGTACCGGCCTAGGCCGGAGCAGTACAGTCCAGACAACAGCAATCGAAGGAGATCGAGCATGGGTTTGAGCCTGACCAAGGGCCAGTCGCTGTCCCTGACGAAGAAAGACGGCGGCAACCTCTCGAAGGTCCGCCTGGGGCTCGGCTGGGATGCCGCGGCTCCCGCCAAACGCGGCTTCTTCGGTCGCTCGAAAGAGGCCGAGGTCGACCTCGACGCATCCGCCATCTTCTTCGACGCGTCGGGTCAGCCCGTCGACACCGTGTGGTTCAACCAGCTGGCCAGCAAAGACGGCTCGGCCAAGCACACCGGCGACAACCTCACGGGGGCCGGTGACGGCGACGACGAGACGATCCTCGTCGACCTCTCGAAGGTCGCCGCCACCACCACGCAGATCGTGTTCGTCATCTCGAGCTACAGCGGCCAGACCTTCGACTCGGTCAAGAACGCGTTCTGCCGCCTCGTCGACGAGTCGACTCCCGGCGCACCCGAGGTCGCCCGCTACGAGCTGACCGACGCCGGCACCCACACCGCCATGATCATGGCGAAGGTCTCGCGCGAGGGGTCGGGCTGGTCGTTCAAGGCGATCGGCGACCGCGCGACGGGCCGCCACGTCGGCGAGCTCATCACGCCGGCGATCCAGGCGCTCTGACCCGCCGCGGGGTCGGCGAACCGGCCCCGCGCATCCCTCGTTCGAAAGGAAACATGCAATGGCAAGCCTGACGCTCTCGAAGGGGCACAACCTCTCCCTCTCGAAAGCCGACCCCGGGCTCCGCCGGGCGATGGTCGGCCTGGGCTGGGACCCTCGCACCACCGCCGGCACGGAGTTCGACCTCGACGCTTCGGCGATCCTCGTCACCGCTGCCGGCAGGGTCCGGTCGAACGACGACTTCATCTTCTACAACCAGCTCGCGGCCGCCGACGGCTCGGTCGTGCACCAGGGCGACAACCGCACCGGCGAGGGCGACGGCGACGACGAGCAGATCCTCATCGACCTGAGTCTCGTCTCGCCCGACATCGCGCGCATCGTCATCACCGTGACGATCGACCAGGGCGACGTCCGCGGCCAGAACTTCGGTCAGGTCCGCGAGGCGTTCTGCCGCGTCGTCAACGAAGAGAGCCAGCAGGAGGTCGTCCGATACGACCTCTCCGAAGACGCGGCCGCCGAGACCGCGATGATCTTCGCGGAGATCTACCGCAACGGGTCGGAGTGGAAATTCAGGGCAGTGGGCCAGGGTTATGCCACGGGCCTGCGCGGTATCGCCACCGACTTCGGCATCCAGCTCGACTAGAGAAAGCGACACGAGAATCATGGCAGGACTCAGCCTCGAAAAGGGCAACAACCTCTCGCTCACCAAGACCAGCCCCGGTCTCACCATCGCCACCGTCGGCCTCGGCTGGGACCCCCGGACGACCAGCGGCGAGGCGTTCGACCTCGACGCCTCGGCTCTGCTCCTCGGCGCCGACGGCAAGGTCCGCTCGTCTGCCGACTTCATCTTCTACAACCAGAAGTCGAGTGCCGACGGTTCCGTCGTGCACCAGGGCGACAACCGCTCCGGCGAGGGCGACGGCGACGACGAGCAGATCAACGTCGACCTGCGCATCGTGGCGCCCGACGTCCAGCGCGTCGTCATCGCGGTGTCGATCGACCAGGCCGACGCCCGCCGCCAGAACTTCGGGCAGGTGCGGGGCGCGTACTGCCGCGTCGTCGATCAGGACGGAGCCGAGGTCGTCCGCTTCGACCTCAGCGAAGACGCCGCCCCCGAGACCGCCATGGTCTTCGCCGAGATCTACCGGAACGGCTCCGAATGGAAATTCAAGGCCGTCGGGCAGGGCTACACCACGGGTCTCGCGGGCATCGCGGACGACTTCGGCGTGCAGCTCGGCTGACCAGCCCTCCCCCACCCCAGTCCTTCGACCAAGGCAGGTAACCAGAATGGCGTCACCCCTCACCCCGCCGAGTGAAGACGATCAGGCCGCGGCCCTCGTCCTCCGCGCCCCCGACGCTCCGGAGGTCGTCGAGGTCGACGACGCGCCCGGCATGGTCCCCGTCCCCGCCGAGCGGCAGGTCGAGATCCAGCGTCAGGCCCGCGAGTTCGTCGCGGATCTCGCGAACCTCGACCCGCGCTCCCCCGCCTTCACCGAGAAGGTCGACGGCATCTCGTCGATCGCCGGCAAAGAGATGACGGCCTCCGGCGGGTTCTCCAGCCGGATGCTCGACCGCTCGTCGACGTCGGTGGCCGGGGCCAAGCGGTCCGGCAACAACGCCCAGGCAGCCGTCGCGGGCACGCTGGGGCAGCTCCGCTCGACCGTCGAAGACCTGACGCCGAACCAGGCCGACCTCGGCGTCGGTCGCAAGATCCTGGGCTTCATCCCCGGGGGCAATAAACTCGCCAAGTACTTCCAGAAATACGAGTCGGCCCAGACCCAGCTCGACGCGATCATCAAATCGCTGATGTCGGGCCAGGACGAGTTGATGAAGGACAACGCCTCGCTCGCCGCCGAGAAGGTCCAGCTGTGGGAGACCATGCAGTCCCTCAGCGAGTACGCCACCTTCGCCAAGGCCCTCGACGCCGCGACGGTCGAGAAGATCGACTCGTTCAAGACGACGGGGCGGATGGAGGAGGCGCAGAAGCTCGAGGCCGACGTGCTGTTCCCGGTCCGCCAGCGGCACCAGGACATCCTGACCCAGCTCGCCGTCTCCGTTCAGGCCTACCTCGCGATGGACCTCATCCGGAAGAACAACCTCGAGCTGATCAAGGGCGTCGACCGCGCCCGGACCACCACCATCGCGGCCCTGCGCACGGCGGTCGTCGTCGCCCAGGCTCTGGCCAACCAGAAGATGGTCCTCGACCAGATCGACGCGATCAACACGACGACCAACAACATGATCCTCAAGACCAGCGAGATGCTGCGCGATCAAACCACGCGCATCCAGGAGCAGGCGTCCACGTCGGGCGTCAGCGTCGAGACCCTCCAGAAGGCCTTCGACAACGTCTTCGCCACAATGGACGCCATCGACACCTTCCGGTCGACTGCGGCGAACAACATGCAGGGCACCGTCACCGCCCTCGAGCAGGGCATCCAGAAGGCCAAGCCGTACCTCGAACGGAGTCGTCAGAGCGAGGGCCAGGAGGTCGGCACCGCGCGTCAGCTCGGCACGTCCGGCACCCCGGGGCAGATCGGCACCGGGCGCTGACATCGATGAGCGAGGTTCCCGCGTGATCCGGCGTTTCGTCGACTCGTTCCGTTCCCGGCCCGAGACGGGCGTCGTCGAGACACCCGACTCGGTGGTCGAGACCGAAGCGGAGGCGACCGCGCGGGCTCTCGACGAGCTCGGGGTGCGCATCCGCAGCCTGGGAGCCCTCATGCCGCCGCTGGTCACGTCGCGCCTCCGTCAACTCGACGACCTTCTGCGGGTGGTCCTCGTGACCGCCTCGGCAGAAGACGCCTCGACCGAGCAGCGTTTCCTCCTCGACACGATGATCCGCGACCACATCCCGACTCCCCTCGAGGCGTACGTCGCACTGTCCGCCGACGACCGCCGATCGGACTCCCGGGCCACCGGGCTGCTGCTCGAGCAGACCGCACTGATCCGCGAGACCCTCGACGACCTCCTGAACCAGATCCGCACTCACGCCGTGGCCGAGTTGTCGGTGCACGGACGCTTCCTGGCCGACAAGTTCCAGGCACCCGCCTTGACCTTGGACTCCGGGTCCTTTGCCGGCGGCCGTTGATGGCGACCATGGTGGCCGGCGCCAACGCCGCGCTCACGGCCGAGAACCCGGGGCTGTCCTCGGTCGTCGTCGCCCTCGGCTGGGAGCAGATCGAGAGCCGCGGTCCGCAGGCCGAGCTCGTCCCGCTCACGGTGCTGTGCGGGAGCGACGGCAAAGCGCTGTCGAACGAGCACCTCGTGTTCTTCAACCAGCTCGTCAGCGAGGACGGCTCCGTCGAGTTCGTCGACTCGGGCGACGCCGAAGAGATCGACGTCGACCTCTCTGGTGTGCCCGCCGAGGTCGCCAAGATCGTCTTCATCGTCTACGTCGACCCCGAGCTCCGGGGCCCCGGCACCTTCGCCTCGATCCGGTCCGCGTTCATCCGCATCGCGACGCCCGCCGGGGTCGAACTGGTCCGCTTCACCGTCTCGGCGGCTGACAACCGCAGCATCAACGCGATGATCTTCGGCGAGCTCTACCGGCACCGTGACGAGTGGAAGTTCCGCGCCCTCGGGCAGGGCTACACGACCGGACTGGCCGGCGTCGCCGCCGACTTCCGGATCGACTTCTAAGCCGTGGCGCTCGTCTCCCGCGGAGGAGTCCGCTCCGACCTGCCCTACCTGCGACGACGGGTCGCGCCACAAGCCGTTCGTCCGGAGCCGCCGACGCGTTCGGTGCCTTCAACGCCACGCGAGCCGGACGGGGTGGAGCCGCAGGGGGCCGCGGGGCGTTCACCCGCGAGCGAACCTCCGAGGCCGACAGGGCTCGTGCTGGGCGGAACCGTCGCAGCAGCCGAGGCGCCGGCCCGTGCATCCCGCCCTCGCTCACCCCAGCCCTTCGACGCACCTGCGCCTCGCGACGTGACCGGCATCGACGCCCGAGTGCCGATGGTGCGCCTCGACCGTCTGCAGTCGGCCATCGGCAGCCTCGTCGTGACCGGTGCGTCGTCGGTGGCCTGGGAGTCCGTCACCGGCCTGACCGGGGCGGCGAGCGACGAGAGCTCGGCCGAGGGTTCCCACAGCGGCAGCCACGTCGGCGCGGTCGTGCCCACCTCGGGCAACCGGCCCCTCGTCGGCTTCGACGAGGGCGCCGTCCTGGTGGCCCTCCGGCACGTCGGAGAACTGCGTCGGGGGCTCGTCGTCGGTCGCGGCGCCGGGGTGCTGGGCGTCCGCCTCCTCGACGGCGTGACCCTCACCGTCTCGGCCTGGGGGGAAGGCGATGTGCCCGCTCTCTCGCTGCTGGTCGTCGACGGACTTCTCGAACTGCGCGCCGAGCGGGTCGCGGCGGCGACGACCGACCCGGAAGTTCACCGAGAGTTCGGTTTCGCGATGACCCCGCAGTTCGACTTTCCCGAGCGCCGTCCCTGACAATCGATGATGCGCCACTTCGGATTCCTCGACGACGAGCACCGCGCTCGGCTGTTCCACGTCCCGCCGACCGACCTCTCGCTCGCGTCCGACCCGGCGCTCCTCGCGGTCGCGCTTGGCGCAACGCTCTACTCCCCCGGCATCCGCTCCTCTCTGGCCGACGACGTCCGCAAACAGGCGGCGCGCGGCGCTCTCAGCATGGTGCTCTGCCTGGAGGACAGCGTGCCCGACGACCGGGTGCCCGAGGCCGAGCGCAACGTCGTGCAGGCTCTGGCCGACCTCCAGGAGAGCGGCGACGGTGCCCTGCTGCAGTTGTTCGTCCGGGTGCGGACCCCCGAGCAGCTCCGATTCGTGGCCGACGCCGCCGGAGACTCGCTCGGCGTCCTCAGCGGTTTCGTCGTGCCCAAGTTCGAGAACGAGGACGGCTACGCCCTCCGCTTCCTCGACGCGCTGCACGACGCTCAGGCCTCCCGGCCCAGCGGGGCGCCGCGCCTCCGCATCATGCCGATCCTCGAGTCCCCCTCGATGGTTCACTCCGAGACACGCACCGACGCCCTGTCGCGCATCGGCGACGTGCTCCGCGACCATCGCGACGACGTCCTCGCCGTCCGCATCGGCGCGACCGACCTCTCCAGCGCCTACGGTCTGCGCCGCTCGCGCGACCTCACCATCTACGACGTGAAGGTCGTCTCCGCGGTCATCGGCGACATCGTCAACGTCCTCGGCCGACGCGACGGCGGCTACGTCATCTCCGGCCCGGTCTGGGAGCACTTCGCCGACACCGAGCGGATCCTCCGGCCTCAACTGCGCCTGACGCCGTTCGTCGAGGCCAGCGACGAAGAGCTGCGCCGCCGCATCCTGCTCGCCAACGTCGATGGGTTGATCCGCGAGATCACGCTCGACCAGGCCAACGGGCTGGTCGGCAAGACCGTGATCCACCCGTCGCACGTGCCCGTCGTGCACGCCTTGTCGGTCGTGAGCCACGAGGAGTACCTCGACGCTCAGGCCATCGTGGGGCGAACCGGCGGAGGGGCGGCCGCCTCGCCCTACGGCAACAAGATGAACGAGATGAAGCCGCATCAGGCCTGGGCGACGAAGACGTTGCTGCGGGCCGAGGCGTTCGGTGTCGCGGCATCGACGGCGACCTTCGTCGACCTCCTGGAAGCGAGCATGCGATGACCCCGTCCACCCGCGACACGTCGACCCCCGACACGTCGACATCCGACACGACCGACCACGACTCGACCGGCGTCGTGTGGTCTGGGGCCTGGGTCCGCGACCGTCTCGGCATCACCCTCACCTCCGACGACTCGGCCGGGCTCATCCCGCTCGAGGCGCTCGTGGGCCTCGCCCTGCGCCGCAACCCCCGGCGGGCGCACCTGCTCGTCTCCACGGTCCTTGCCAAGCACGTGCCGACCGTGCCCGAGCTCGCGCGGGCGGCCGGCGAACTCCTCGGCCTTCTGACCGCCGAACGCCTCGAGGGTGGCGCGCTGCCTTCGGGCAGCGGCGGTGCTGAGGGCACGACAGGGGCCGCGGGATGCTCGGTGCGGGTCGCAGCGCTCGGACGGGAGCTCGCCGCGTTGCTGAGCGTCGAGGAGCCGACGAGGGGCGCGGTCGCCCGGCTGCGGGGGCGCCTCGACGAGGTGAGGGGCGTGCATCCCACGGTCACGGTTCTCGGCTACGCGGAGACGGCCACGGGGCTCGGACGCCTGGTGGCCGACGCGCTCGGCTCGCCGTACCTGCACTCGACGAGGCACGCCGCCCCCGGCATGCCGGAGTTCGGCCGCTTCGAGGAGGAGCACTCGCATGCCACCGGGCACCGTCTGCTGCCGACCGATGCCACCTGGATCCGCCCTGGCGGCACGATCGTGCTGGTCGACGACGAGCTGAGCACGGGGCGGACGGTGCTGAACACGATCCGCGAGCTGCAGGCGCTGGTGCCGCAGGAGCGCTGGGTCGTGTCGGCGCTGGTGGATCTGCGCGACGATTCCGACCGGCAGGCGTTCGACGAGGTGGCCGCCGAGCTCGGGGTGAGCCTCGAGGTCGTGGCGCTGGGAGTCGGGCGCGTGACCTTGCCCGCCGACGTGCTGTCACTGGCCGACGAGCTGATCGCGGAGCTGCCCGGGCCGGCGTCGGCGGGCGAGGCGTCGACCGCCCTGTCGGCGGGCGGGGTCGAAGCCGGCGTCGTCGACTTCCTCGACCTCTCCGACGAGGTCGACGAGATCCGCAGCGACCGCTTCGGCAACCCCGCCGGGGTCTTCGACGACGCGGCGGCGGAGATCGCCCGACAGCTCGACGTCCCGGACGACGGCACGGCCCTCCTCGTCCTCGGCACGGAGGAGTTCATGGCCCTCCCCCTGGCCGTCGCCGAACGCTTCCCGGGCGACGGCGTCCGCTTCTCGACGACCACGCGCTCGCCCATCGCCGCGGTCGACTCCCCCGGCTACGCGATCCGATCGGAGATCGCCTTCGCCTCGCACGACGCCGTGGTCGACGGCCCGGGAACCCGCCACGCCTACAACCTGACGCCGGATGGTCGACGGTTCGCGCGCATCCTCCTGTTCCCCGAACCGGGCACCGAGACGGACGCGGTCACTGGCCCCGGCAGCCTGACCGAGGCCCTGGCGCGGGTCGCCGATCGCGTGACCGTCGTGCTGCTTCCCGCGGACGAGCCCGAGCGCCTGCCCGAGCCGCTGCGGGGCCCGGACTTCGGATCGTACGAGCCGTCCGATGTGCTGTGGCTGCTGCAGGATCTCGGCGACGTCGCGCTCGAGGCCCCTGCGGCGGAGCGGGAGGCCGCGATCCAGAGCGGCACGGCCAACTACGCCGAGTCCCTGCCCGTCGAGTACGTGCCCTCGGCGGAGTACCAGGAGCTCTACGCATCGGCCCTCGATCGATCGGCGCGGCGCGTGGCCGAGGCCGTCGGGGTCGTGACGGAGCTGTGCCTCGACGCTCGCGACGGCGCCCCGGTGCTCGTCAGCCTCGCCCGCGCCGGCACGCCGATCGGGGTGCTGATGCGGCGGTGGGCCCAGCAGGTGCACGGGATCGACCTGCCTCACCACACGATGAGCATCGTGCGGGGCGTGGGCATCGACACCACCGCCCTGCGCTGGCTCGCCGCCCACTACGACCCCGCCCGAGTGGTGTTCGTCGACGGATGGACGGGCAAGGGCGCGATCGCACGCGAACTGGCCGCCGCCCTGGCGAAGCACGCCGACGAGGAGGGCGCCCGGTTCGGCGCCGACCTGGCCGTCCTCGCCGACCCGGGGCACTGTGTGACGACTTTCGGCACGCGCGACGACTACCTGATTCCCTCGGCCTGTCTCAACTCGACCGTCTCGGGGCTCGTGTCGCGGACCGTCTACAGCCGCGCGCTCATCGGGCCGGGCGAGTTCCACGGGGCGAAGTTCTACCGCGAGCTGCAGGGCAGCGACGTGTCCCGTGACTTCATCGAGGCGGTGGCCGGGCAGTTCGACGAGGTTCGCGACGGTGTCGCCTCCATCGCCGCCATGCGTCGATCGGCCCCGCCGTCGGCGACGACCTGGGCCGGCTGGGCGGCGGTCGAGTCGATCGCCGCCGAGTACGGCATCGACGACGTCAACCTCGTCAAGCCGGGCGTCGGCGAGACGACACGGGTGCTGCTGCGGCGGGTGCCGTGGAAGGTGCTCGTTCGGCCGGACGCCCGCGACGACGTCGCGCACGTGCTGCTGCTGGCCGAACAGCGCGGTGTCGAGGTGGTCGAGGTGCCCGATCTGCCGTACAGCTGCGTCGGGTTGATCCATCCCGTCGGTGCTCCGGGCGCGACCGGCCCGACCGGTGCCCTGTGACGAGCATCCTCTTCGCCTCCGACCTCGACCGCACGCTCATCTATTCCGCCCGCGCCTTCTGGCTCGAGACGCGTGACGAGGATGCCCCGGCCATCGCCGTGGCGGAGATCTACCAGGGCGCACCCCTGTCGTACCTGACCCGTGCGTCCGAGACGTTGCTCCTGGGCCTGCGCGCCCGCGCGACCTTCGTCCCCGTCACCACCCGGACGGTCGCGCAGTACCGCCGTGTGCGCCTCCCCGGCGGCACGCCGGAGTGGGCCGTGACGACGAACGGCGGCGTGCTGCTGCATCACGGCGAGCCCGACGAGGCGTGGAGCGCCTCCGTCCGTCGGCGGACCGCCGAGCGCAGCGCGCCGCTTCCCGAGGTCCTGGCCTTGCTGTCGGCGCCCGCACTGGCCGCCTGGATCCTCCGGACCCACGATGCGGAGGGCCTGTTCCTCTACGCGATCGTCTCGCGTGACGATGTCGTCGATGCCGAGCTGACCGAGCTGACCACCGCCTGTGCGGATCGCGGGTGGACCGTTTCGCTTCAGGGGCGGAAGCTCTACTGCGTGCCTCGGACGATCGACAAGGCGTCGGCGGTCGACGAGGTGCGGCGCAGGGTGGGTGCATCGGCGGTGGTCGCCGCGGGCGATTCTCTGCTCGATCGGTCGATGCTCGAGCAGGCCACGGTTGCGCTCCGTCCGGCGCACGGCGAACTGCACGACGTCGCGTTCGAGGCGTCGAACTTGACGGTCACGGTCTCGCGGGGCATTCTCGCCGGCGAGGAGCTGCTCGGACTTGCCGCGGCCGCGGTGGAGCGCCTGGGCTGAGCGGAGCGGCACCCCGTGCCCGCGGAGCCGCACCCCGCTCCCGCGGAGCCGCACCCCACCGCACGCCGGCACCCCCTCGTCGACCGGGGTTCCCAGTGGCGAGCGGGGTGCAGGTCATCCACCGAACCGGGCCGGAGGCCGCAGGCCGCAGGCCGCAGGTCGCGCGCGCGACGCACACAGAACACCCGCTTGCCGCGCACGAAGAAGGCCCCCGACCGGAGTCGAGGGCCTTTCTGCTGCAGCGGAGTCTTACTTGCTGCCGAAGTTCTTGAAGCGCTGATTGAACTTCTCCACGCGACCGGCGGAGTCGAGGATGCGCTGCTTGCCCGTGTAGAACGGGTGCGAAGCCGACGAGATCTCGACGTCGATGACGGGGTACTCGACGCCGTCGAGCTCGATGGTCTTGTCGCTGGTGGCCGTCGAACGCGTGAGGAACGTCTCACCCGAGGCGAGGTCGCGGAAAACGATGGCGTTGTACGCGGGATGCGTGTCGGTCTTCATGGGGATCCTTTGGTCTGTGCGCACTGGTTTTTGCCAGCGCCGGTGTGAAAATCACGGAGGCCGAACGGCCAACCATCAACGGTACCAGATCGACGCCGCGGTGAGGGGTGAGGGAGGACGGGACGCGTCAGACCGCGCGCGCGGTGTAGCGGCCGTCTTCCGCCGTGACGGTGAGGCTCAACCCGAACGCCTCGCCCAGCGTCTCGGCAGTGACGACCTCGTCGAGCGGCCCGGAGGCCACGACGGCGCCCTTGCTGAGGAGCAGGGCGTGGGTGAAGCCGCGCGGGATCTCTTCGACGTGGTGCGTGACCATGACGATGGCGGGCGACCCCTCGGAGGACGCGTAGCCGCCGAGCATGCGCAGCAGCTCTTCGCGCGAGCCGAGGTCGAGCGACGCGGCCGGCTCGTCGAGCAGCAGCAACTCGGGGTCGGTCATGACCGACCGGGCGATCTGCACCCGCTTCTGCTCGCCGTCGCTGAGGTCGCCGAACGAGCGCTCGGCCAGGTGGTCGAGGTTCCATTCGTCGAGCACGCGGTGGGCGCGACGGACGTCGACGCCCTCGTACTCCTCGTTCCAGCGGCCCGTGACCGAGTAGGCGGCCGTCAAGACGACGTCGACGACCTTCTCCTTCGGTGGGATGCGTCGCGCGATCGTCGTCGACGCGAAACCGATGCGCGGACGGAGGTCGAACAGGTCGACGCTGCCGAGGTCGTCGCCCAGCACCTCGGCGCTGCCCGAGGACGGGTGCGTCTGTGCGGCCGCGACCTGGAGGAGCGTGGTCTTGCCGGCGCCGTTGGGGCCGAGGACCACCCAGCGCTCTTCCGACTCGACCGTCCAGTCGACCGAATCGACAACGGGTGTGCCGTTGCGGACGACGGAGACATCGGACAGCTTCAGGACGGTGGGCATGGCAGAACTCTATTCCACGGGAGGGGGCGGGAAGCCGAGTGAATCGGTGCTGTGAAGAAGTGCTTCACACCAGTTTTCGGTAGACCTCGAGGGTGCGCTCGGCGATGCTCGACCAGGAGAAGTCCTGTTCGGCTCGCAGGCGCCCGGCGCGACCCATGAGAGCAGCCAGGCCGGGGTCGGCGACGGTCTCGGTCAGGGCGGCGGCCAGGTCGTTCACGAACTTGTCGGGATCGAGCGGGGTGCCCGTGCCGTCGGTCGCCTGCTCGATCGGGACCAGGCGCCCGGTCAGTCCGTCGGCGACGACCTCGGGGATGCCTCCGGTCGCCGTTCCCACCACCGGGAGGCCGCAGGCCATCGCCTCGAGGTTGACGATGCCGAGCGGCTCGTAAATCGAGGGGCAGACGAACACGGTCGCCGACGAGAGGACGGCGCAGAGCTGGTCGCGGGGCAGGATCTTCTCGATCCAGACGACGCCGGTCCGGGTCTCCTGGAGCTCCCGGACGAGACCGCTGACTTCGGCCATGATCTCGGGGGTGTCCGGGGCTCCGGCGCAGAGGATCAGCTGGACGTCGGCGGGCAGCAGGGCGGCCGCGCGCAGGAGGTACGGCAGGCCCTTCTGACGCGTGATCCGCCCGACGAACACCACGGCGGGCCGGTCCGGGTCGATTCCCAGGGAGCGGACCAGTTCGGGTTCGTCCAGACGGCGCCAGCCTTCGAGGTCGATGCCGTTGTAGACGACCTCGACCTTGGACTCGTCGATGGTCGGGTACGAGCGGAGGATGTCGCGGCGCATTCCGTCGCTGACGGCGATGACCCGGTCGGCCGTCTCGTAGGCCTGACGCTCGATCCAGCTCGACACGCGGTAGCCACCGCCGAGCTGTTCGGCCTTCCACGGCCGCAGGGGCTCGAGGCTGTGGGCGGTGAGCACGTGAGGGATTCCGTGCAGCATCTGCGCCAATTGCCCGGCGGCGTTGGCGTACCAGGTGTGGGAGTGCACCAGGTCGGCGCCTTGGACGTCGCCGGCGATGGCCACGTCGACCCCGAGGGTCTTGAGGGCGCCGTTCTGCTCGGCCAGCTCTGGAAGGTCGGGGTAGCCCGTCGTGCCGTCTTCTTCGACGGCATTTCCGAACGCCCGGACCCGGACGTCGATGGAGGGCCGGAGCGCCTTCACCAGCTCCGTCACGTGGACGCCCGCCCCGCCGTAGACGTTCGGAGGGTATTCCTTGGTGATCACATCGACTCGCACGTCGCTTACCGTAGTCGCCCGCACGCGAAACGTGCCATTCTGGCGTCATGGCATCAAAGAAGATCTTCGGCATCGTGCTGGCCGGCGGCGAGGGCAAGCGCCTCATGCCGCTCACCGCGGATCGCGCGAAGCCCGCAGTCCCGTTCGGTGGCAACTACCGTCTGATCGACTTCGCCCTGTCCAACCTCATCAATTCGGGCCTCCGCCAGATCGTGGTGCTGACCCAGTACAAGTCGCACAGCCTCGACCGGCACGTGTCGCAGACCTGGAGCATCGAGGGTCTCCTCGGCGCCTACGTCGCTTCCGTGCCCGCGCAGCAGCGGCTCGGCAAGCGCTGGTTCGCCGGCAGCGCCGACGCCATCCTCCAGAGTCTCAACCTGGTGCGCGACGAGAAGCCGGACATCATCGTCGTGGTCGGCGCCGACCACGTCTACCGGATGGACTTCGCCCAGATGGTCGAGGCGCACATCGCCTCGGGCAAGAGCGCCACCGTCGCGGCGATCCGCCAGCCCATCTCGCTGGCCGACCAGTTCGGCGTGATCCAGACGAACGCCGACGACGCGACGCTCATCGACGCGTTCCTCGAGAAGCCGAAAGACGCGGTCGGTCTCTCCGACTCCCCCGACGAGGTCCTTGCCTCGATGGGCAACTACATCTTCAATGCCGACGCCCTCATCGACGCGGTGCTCCGCGACGGCGAGAACCCCGACTCCGCGCACGACATGGGCGGCGACATCATCCCCGACTTCGTGTCTCGGGGCGACGCGGCGGTGTACGACCTGAACCGCAACGAGGTCCCCGGGTCGACCGAGCGCGACCGCTACTACTGGCGCGACGTCGGCACGATCGACTCGTTCTACGACGCGCACCGCGACCTCATCGCCGCCCTCCCGGTGTTCAATCTCTACAACACGGATTGGCCGATCTTCAGCCAGCAGCTCAACTCGCCCCCGGCGAAGTTCGGCCGCGACGAGCACGGAAACCCGGGCTCGGTCATCGAGTCGATCGTCTCGCTCGGCACGGTCGCCGTCGGCTCGCACATCGAGCGCAGCGTCATCGGCCCCTGGAACACCCTCGATTCGGGCAGCCGCGTCGTCGACTCGGTGCTGTTTGACCGGATCTACGTCGGCAAGAACTCGATCGTCAATCGGGCCATCCTCGACAAGGACGTCGTGATCGTCGACGGCGCGCACGTCGGTCTCGACGCCGAAGCGGACCGGGCCCGAGGCTTCACCGTCACCGAGTCCGGCATCACCGTCGTGGGCAAGGGCGTGCGGATCGAGCCGTAGCGCTCGAGTCCGCCGGCGTCCGGCTTCCCGCCCCTGTCGGAGCGCGGCACGCACCGCCAGTAGGGTGGTCGCGTGCCGCGCTTCCTCCTCGTCCTCGACGTCGATTCCACGCTCATCGAGAACGAGGTGATCGAGATGATCGCCGACGCCGCGGGGTCCCACGACGCGGTCAAGGCCATCACCGACCGGGCCATGGCGGGCGAGATCGACTTCGCCGAGAGCCTGCGCGAGAGGGTCGCCACGCTCGAGGGGCTCGACGTCGGCGCCCTCGACTCCGTCCGTCGTGACGTCGTCGTCACGCGCGGGGTGCCCGAGCTCGTCGAGGGCGTCCACGCGGCCGGCGGTCTCGTCGGGGTCGTGTCCGGCGGCTTCCACGAGATCCTCGACCCCCTTGCGGAACGGCTCGGGCTCGACTTCTGGCACGCCAACCGGCTCGAAGCGGTCGCCGGGCGTCTCACTGGCTTCGTCGACGGCCCGATCGTCGATGCGGCGGCCAAGGCCGAGGCGCTTCGCGAATGGGCGCGGGATGCCCGGGTCGACCTCGCGCACACGGTCGCGATCGGCGACGGTGCCAACGACCTCGCCATGATGGAGGTCGCCGCACTCTCCGTGGCCTTCGACGCCAAGCCGCGGGTGCGGGCGGCGGCCGACGTGGCGATCGCGACCCGCGACCTCGCCCAGGTGCTGCCCCTGCTCGGCCTCCGAGGCTGATTCGCCCGGGCCCGTGCATCCCGCCTTCTGGCCCTGAGGGGCTAGTGGCCCATGCCGAGCCCGCCGTCGACGGGGATGACAGCGCCCGAGATGTAGCCGGCGTCGTCGCCGGAGAGCCACGACACGACGCCCGCGACCTCGTCGGTCGACCCGAAGCGCCCGGCCGGGATGCTCTTCTTGTAGTCGGCCTGCTGCTGCTCGGGCAGGACGGCGGTCATGTCGGTCTCGATGAAGCCGGGCGCCACCACGTTGGCGGTGATGCCGCGCGCGCCGAGCTCGCGCGTCAGGGAGCGCGCAAAGCCGACGAGAGCGCTCTTCGACGCCGAGTAGTTGGCCTGGCCCGCGCCGCCGTAGAGGCCGACCACGCTGGAGATCAAGACGATGCGGCCGAAGCGCGCCTTGAGCATGCCCTTGCTGGCTCGCTTGACGACGCGGAACGCTCCCCCGAGGTTCGTGTCGACGACGGAGGTGAAGTCGTCGTCGGACATGCGCATCAGGAGCATGTCCTTGGTGATGCCGGCGTTGGCGACGACGACCTCGATCGGCCCGAGGGCCTGCTCGACCTCGGTGAACGCGGCGTCGACGCTGGCCCAGTCGGTGACGTCGGCCGTGACGGTGAGAGTGCCCTCGGGGCCTTCGCCGGAGCGGGCGGTCACGGCGACGCGGTGGCCCTCGGCGACGAATCGCTCGGCGATCGCGAAGCCGATCCCTCGGTTGCCGCCGGTGACCAGAACGGTTCGGGACGTCGTCATGTGCTTCTCCAAAGATCGGTCCGCCGGAGGTCGGCGGTGGCGCCGGCTGCGGGAACGATGGGAGCTGCGCCCCACGGCCGCCGACAAGCCTAGTGTTCGAGGGGAACGACTTAGCATTGTCCTGTGTGTGTCCGATCGAGACGCCCGTGAGCCCGTGAGTGGATGAAGACCAAGACGAAGACCCAGAGCAACTACGCCATCACCTCCCTGCCGCCGTCGGCCGCCGACGACCGTCACGGGCGGATGATGCGCTACTTGATCGCCATGCTCATCCGCATGGTCTGCATCATCCTGTGCTTCCCGCTGCCCGGCTGGTGGAAGATCCTGCCCGCGATCGGCGCCGTCGTCCTCCCCTACGTCGCTGTGGTGCTCGCCAATGTCGGTCAAGACACGAAGGGCGCCGAGGTCGAGCGTCCCGGCGGTCTGCAGGTCTACCGGCCCGAGGCCCAGCCGTCGTCCGCGTTCCCGTCGGGCGAGCAGGCGACCCCGGGCGGCCGATACGCCGGCGAGGGGCGGTCCACCCCGTGGGCCTCCGATCCCGGCGAGACCTTCCCGACGGCGTCCGGGCAATCGACCGGGGCATCCCGTCCTGCGCCTGGCACGGCTCGCCCGGCCGGCTCACGTCCTGCTCCGGCCGGATCCCGTCCCGCACCCGCCGGGGCCCGTCCGGCTCCCGCAGCTACCCGTCCCGCAGCGGCCGACGACTCGTCCGACATCGTCGTACACCCGTCCGAGGCCCGCGGCGACGGTCGTCAGGCTCCCATCCGGCCGATCGTGATCCACCCCTCCGACACGCAGCCTCCCGAGCGCGGGCAGTGAGCCTGGGCGGGATGCTCGGTGGGGGCCTCTTCGGCGGTGCCGGCCCGAGCATCCCCCAGTGCTCTCGCGCCGGCTGCCGTGAAGACGCGACGCAGAGCATCCACTGGCGGAACCCCAAGATCCACGGGATCGACCGGGTGAAGGTCTGGGGTGCTTGCGACGAGCACGTAGAATTCCTCTCGGAGTTCCTGCGGACCCGCGACTTCCCCGTCGTCGTCACCCCGCTGGGCGAGACGGTCGAATCGGTCGGAGTGGAGGGCCCCTGATGCGCGAGTGGCGCTTCGTGCTCTCGAAGAAGTGGCTCGGCTACTTGGGCGTCGCAGTGGCCTTCGCCCTCATCTGTGTGATCCTGTCGCACTGGCAATGGGACCGCCGCACCGAGAACCTCACCGAGTTGAATCGCCTGAACGCCAACTACAACGCGAAGCCGGTCGAGGTGACGAGCATCCTGCCGTCCCTGACGTCCTACACGGCGAACGACGAGTACCGCCCGGTGAAGGTCACGGGCACATACCTCGCCGACAAGTTCTTCCTCGCGCGCGACCGTTCGTACAACGGCTTCCCGGGCTTCGAGGTGCTGGTGCCGCTCAAGACCGCATCGGGCGACGTCTTCATCGTCGACCGCGGCTGGGTCGCGACCGGCAACACGCACGACTACCCCGACTCGATCCCCGCTCCCCCGACCGGCACCGTCACCGTGACCGCCCGGCTCGCGGCCTCCGAGCCGCAGATCTCCGGACGCACCGACGTGCCGAACAGCAACGAGGTCGCCGTCATCGGGCTGAAAGACCTGCAGTCGAAGCTGCAGCTGCCGACCTACACCGGCGCCTACGGGCAGCTCGTGCGCGAGAGCCCGTCGGTGGCCAAGCTGCCGTTCCTCGCGCAGAAGCCGACGATCGACTACGGCTTGAACCTGTCGTACGCGATCCAGTGGGTCATGTTCGCGGTGGCGGCCTTCGGCTTCCTGATCTACGTCATCCGTCGCGAATACGACCTCCGGTACAGCGACGAAGAGGACCAGCAGTGGCTCGACGAGATGCGGGCCTACAAGAAGGCCAAGCGCGGGCCCGACGACAAAGAGATCGAAGACGAGCTGCTCGACAAGGCCGGCTACGAGAAGTCGCGGCCCGGCGAGCAGGTCGGCACCGGTCGGTAGCGGCTCTGGCTGTGGCTCCGGCTCCGGCGCCGGCTCCGGCATGGCGTCGGGGCGGCTGCGCCGGGAAGCTGCGCTGCGTAGCTGCGCCGTGCCACGTATCACGGACTCCGCACCGTGCCGCGGCACGTCTCAGTGTCCGTCTCCGGTGGCGTGGGGTTCCGGCACCTCAGGTAGCTCCGAAGCCTCGCGGCGTCTTCCGGCGAGCCCCCGACAATCCGGCGTGTCTCCGTCGAGCCGGCGTGCGTCAGCGGTAACGGCAGTCCCCCGTCGATTCGGCGGGCCCCCGCAAGAGGGGCGGGTCCCTGCAAGAACGGCGGGCCCCCTCAATCCCGGCTCACCCCGCCCTCGTTCTCGGCGGAAACCCCCCGCCAATACGAGGGGTTCGTGCCGAAACGGCGGGGTGACGGAGAGCAGCAGCCGGCCCGCCGCACAGCCCTGCCCGCCCCACAGCCAGGCCCGCGCACGCTCCGGCCCGGCGCACAGCAGAGCCCGCGCACAGCCCGGCGGGCGCACGCTCCGCAGGCGCGCGACTACGCCAGCGTGATCAGATCCGAGTAGTCGGGCGTCCAGTGGTCTTCGGTGCCTTCGGGCATGATCAGCACGCGCTCGGGGTTGAGCGCCTCGACCGCGCCCTCGTCGTGGCTGACGAGCACCACGGCGCCCTCGTAGTTGTTGAGCGCGTCGAGGATCTCGAGGCGCGACGCCGGGTCGAGGTTGTTGGTGGGCTCGTCGAGCAGCAGTACATTGGCGCCCGAGACGACAATCATCGCCAGGGCGAGGCGGGTCTTCTCGCCACCGGAGAGCACGCCGGCCGGCTTGGCCGAGTCGTCGCCCGTGAAGAGGAAAGAGCCGAGGACGCGCCGCGCCTCCATCTCGGTGATGTTCGGCGACGACGAGACCATGTTCTCGAGCACGCTGCGCTTCACGTCGATCGTCTCGTGCTCCTGGGCGTAGTAGCCCACGCGGAGGCCGTGCCCGGGCTCGAGCTGCCCGGTGTCGGGCTCGTCCACACCGGCGAGGATGCGCAGCAGCGTGGTCTTTCCGGCGCCGTTCAGCCCGAGGATGACCACCTTCGAACCGCGGTCGATCGCGAGGTCGACGGCGGTGAAGATCTCGAGCGAGCCGTAGCTCTTCGAGAGGTTCGTGGCCATGAGCGGGGTGCGGCCGCAGGCCGCCGGGGTCGGGAACCGCAGCTTCGCGACGCGATCGACGACGCGCACGTCGTCGAGACCCGCGAGCAGCTTCTCGGCGCGCGCGACCATCTGGTGCGCCGCGGCGGCCTTGGACGCCTTCGCACCGAACCGGGCGGCCTGCTTCTGCAGCTGACCGGCCTGCTTCTCGGCGGTGGCCCGCTCCTTCTTGCGACGCTCCTCGTCGGACGCGCGCTGGCGCTGGTAGTGCTTCCAGCCCATGTTGTAGATGTCGATCTGCTGCCGGTTGGCGTCGAGGTAGAAGACCCGGTTGACGACCTCGTCGACGAGTTCGATGTCGTGGCTGATCACGATCACGCCGCCCTGATAGGTTTTCAGGTACTCGCGCAGCCAGACGATCGAGTCGGCGTCGAGGTGGTTGGTGGGCTCGTCGAGGATCATCGTCTCGGCGGCGGAGAAGAGGATGCGCGCCAATTCGATGCGGCGGCGCTGGCCACCCGAGAGAGTCGACAGCGGCTGATCGAGAATGCGGTCGGGCAGGCTCAGGTTGCTGGCGATCGAAGCCGCTTCGGCCTCAGCGGAGTAGCCGCCGAGCGCGTTGAATCGGTCGTCGAGGTCGCCGTACCGCTTCATAGCCTTCGCCGCGACCTCCGGGTCGTCGCTGCCCATCTCCATGGTGGCCTTCTGGATTCCGAGCAGGATCTGACCGAGACCCCGGGCATCGAGGATGCGCGTGCGGGCCAGGTCTTCCGGGTTGCCGCTGCGAGGGTCTTGAGGCAGGTAGCCGATCTCGCCCGTCTTCTCGATGGTGCCGCCGGTCGGCATGGTCTCACCGGCCAGCGTCTTGGTCATGGTGGTCTTGCCGGCGCCGTTCCGGCCGACGAGGCCGATCTTGTCGCCCTTTTCGACTCGGAACGTGACGCCTTCCATGAGGAGGCGGGCGCCTACGCGAATCTCGAGGTCGTGCACGGAGAGCACAGCAAAAGTCCAATCATCTGAGGAGGTGTCCACAACGCCGCCCGACGATGGGCCGCCCCTAGGATGAGAGGGATCGAAGCGTGGAACCAGAGCGCGCGACGACATTCGCCGCGCGGCGCCCCTAGTCTACGTGGCCCACAGCCCTCTCAAGGAGATTGCATGACGACTGCAACCGCACCCCTGTCTCGCCCGTCCGGGCGCACGGTCCTCGCCGACCGTTTCGTCTCCAGGAGCGTGGCGTCCGACGCGCTCCTGATCGCCTCCGGCGTCGCGCTCATGGGCGTCCTGGCGCAGGTGTCCGTGCCGCTCTGGCCGGTCCCCATCACCGGCCAGACGCTCGGCGTGCTGCTGGTCGGCGCCTCCCTCGGTGCGCGTCGCGGGTCGCTCGCTCTGATCGCGTACGCCGTCGTCGGCCTCCTCGGCATCCCGCTGTTCGCCGAGCACAACGGCGGCCTCGCGTCCCTCTCGCTTCCGAGCTTCGGCTTCATCCTGGGCTTCATCCCGGCCGCCTACGCCATCGGCTGGCTCTCCGAGCGCAACTGGGACAAGCACGTTGTCCGCTCCCTCGTCGGCTTCCTCGTCGCCTCGCTGATCCCCTTCGCGATCGGGCTCCCCTACCTCGGCTTCGCCCTGGCCCGTCTCGGCTACCCGCACGACGTCGCCGCGGTCCTGGCCGCCGGCTTCACCCCGTTCATCGTCGGCGGCGTCGTTAAGTGGCTGATCGCCGCCGGCGTCCTGCCGCTCGCGTGGCGGGCCGTGAAGGCGTTCGACCGCCGCACGAAGTAGCTTCCCGTACGCCTCGCGGAGGCCCCCGGCACGTGCTGCCGGGGGCCTTCGCACACCTAGGCCCGGGCATCCCCCGTTTCGCCTCTCTCCTCCACCCGTTCCGACACCGAGCCCGGAGGGCTCAATGAGCAGCAGACACACCAGTGACGAGGTCATCGAGCGCGCCCTTCGCAACCATGCGGACGGCAACAAGCGCAGTGCGTACGACTCGCTTCGAGCGGCGGTACGTCGCAACCCCTCCGACCTCGCGGTGCGTCGAACTCTTGTGGGCCTGTCCCGACAGGACAACCACCCCGACCAGGCTGCGCGCTGGGGTGCGCTCGAGCCCGAGCTGCTCGAATTCCGCGAGCTGCGGCTTCTCAGAAGGGAGATCCGTCATGCCTGGACGGACGCGCGGATCCGCGAGATCTTGGTGCTCAGCGGAGACCTGCCCCCTGCACTCGTGAGGCTCCTCCCCTCCGAGGCCGAGAGGCGGAGCCGTCGTCGCTCGGAGAGAGGCAACGACATCGCCGGGTTCGGCATCCTGGCAGCCGTGCTGGGCTCCGTGGTCGTCGTCGTGGGCGTCGGGTCGACGGTTCAAGACGCCTTCGCCGGCGCTTCGAGCGCACAGTCGACCGCTCGCTGGACCGTGTGGCTCGCCCTGGCCTTCCTCTTCGTCACGGCAGCACTCCTGGTCATCGCGGGAGTGGTCCGTCGTCGACGCCGACCAACTGTGCTCGCCGCGGTGCTTGCGGCCGCTGCCGTCGTCGGCCTGGTCCTCGCGTATCCCTGAGGTCCCCTGCCTCGCGGTCTCTGACCTGCCCTTTCCCCCGTCCCATCCGCCGTCGCGCCCATCCCGCCCTATCTCCCGCCCCATCCCCCGCCCTGCCGGCCTGCGCGCCCCAGCCTCCCCCTCGCCCGCGCCCGTCCGCAAATGTCGAGTGATCCCGCCGACTCCGCGTCCGGAGGCCCGAATTGTCGGGGGTGGTCCAGCGAATCACTCGCGATTTGCAACGAAGAGACGGCGAGAGCGCGGGATGCACGGACCCGAGCACGACGAAGGCCCCCGACCACGAGGTCGGGGGCCTTCACAAACCGGCGGAACGAATCAGATACTGAATCCGATGGCCCGCATCATGTCGCGACCGTCGTCGGTGATGCGGTCGGGGCCCCACGGCGGCATCCACACCCAGTTGATGCGGAACGCGTCGACGACTCCGTCGAGGGCGTTGGCCGTCTCCGACTCGATCACGTCGGTCAGGGGGCAGCCGGCACTGGTAAGCGTCATGCTGATGATCAGCGCGTTCTCGTGCTCGTCGTCCATGGCCAGGTCGTAGATCAGACCGAGGTCGACGACATTGACGCCCAACTCGGGGTCCATGACCTCTTTGAGCGCCTCTTCGACGGCGTCGAACTTCTCGGGCGCGAGAGCGATGGCGCCCACGGTCAGGCCCCCGCGACGGCGCCGGCCGCAGCAGCACCGGCAGCGGCGCTGGCGGCGACGTAGCGGTCGTAGCCCTCGTTCTCGAGCTGGTCGGCCAGCTCGGGGCCGCCCTGCTCGGCGACGTGGCCGTCGACGAAGACGTGGACGAAGTCGGGGCGGATGTACCGGAGGATGCGCGTGTAGTGCGTGATCATCAGGATGCCGAGGTCGGTCGACGAGTGTGCGCGGTTGACACCCTCGCTGACGATCTTCAGGGCATCGACATCGAGGCCGGAGTCGGTCTCGTCGAGGATGGCGAACTTCGGCTTGAGCAGTTCGAGCTGCATGATCTCGTGACGCTTCTTCTCGCCGCCCGAGAAGCCCTCGTTGACGTTGCGCTCGGCGAACGAGGAGTCCATCTTGAGGTCGGCCATGTGGCTGCGGAGGTCTTTCACCCAGGTGCGGAGCGCGGGCGCTTCGCCGTCGAGGGCGGTCTTCGCGGTGCGCAGGAAGTTCGCGACCGTGACGCCCGGGATCTCGACCGGGTACTGCATGGCCAGGAAGAGGCCCGCCTTCGCGCGCTGGTCGACCGTCATGTCGAGGACCTCTTCGCCGTCGAGCTTGATCGAGCCGCCGTCGACCTTGTAGCGGGGGTGGCCGGCGATCGTGTACGCGAGGGTCGACTTGCCGGAGCCGTTGGGGCCCATGACGGCGTGGATCTCGCCCTGCTTGATGGTGAGGTCGACGCCCTTGAGGATGGGCTTGTTGCCCTGCTCGGTGTCGATCGAGACCTGGAGGTCGCGGATTTCGAGAGTGGACATGCTGTTCCTTTTGCTGGAAGTGAAAACTTTAGGAGGCGGCGACGTTCGTGGAGACGTCCACGAACACGTCGCCGTCGACGACCGACACGGCGAAGACCGGCACCGGCTCGTAGGCGGGAAGGGTGAGCGGCTTGCCCGTGGTCAGCTCGAATTTCGAGCCGTGGGCCCAGCACTCGAGGGTGTCGTCCTCGACGAAGCCCTCCGAGAGCGAGATGTCGCCGTGCGTGCAGGTGTCTCCGAGGGCGTGGAGCGCCCCCGCCGAGTCGCGCACGACCGCGACGGGCACGCCGTCGACGACGACCCGGAGGGCCTCCGACACGCTCACGTCGCCTTCGGCGCAGACCTTGGTGGCCATCAGGCGTTCGCTCCTGCTTCGCCGCCCTCGGCCGGGTGCTGCACGCCGCCGGCTGCGTGGACGGGAGTCGCTCCCGAACCGGGCTGCGAGTCCACGTACGCGGGATGCACGGCTCCGGTGGCAACGGAACGCGCCTCCGCTCCGCCCGCGAGCTCGGCCTCGATGGTCTCGATCAGGCGCTCCTGCAGGGCCGGGTCGCCGATCCGCTGCACGATCTCGCTGAGGAAGCCGAGCACGACGATCCGGCGGGCCTCCTCCTCGGGGATGCCGCGCGACTCGAGGTAGAAGAGGTGCTCGTCGTCGAAGCGACCGGTCGCACTCGCGTGGCCGGCGCCGAGGATGTCGCCCGTCTCGATCTCGAGGTTCGGGATGGAGTCGGCACGCGTGCCCTCGGACAGCACAAGGTTGCGGTTCTGCTCGTAGCTGTCGGTGCCGGGTGCCGTGCGTCCGATGAGCACGTCGCCGATCCAGACGGTCCGTGCGCCCTCGCCCTGAAGCGCGCCCTTGTAGTTGACACGGCTCTTCGTGTTCGGAGCGTCGTGGTTCACGTACACCTGCTGTTCGAGATGCTGGCCGGCGTCGGCGAAGTACACGCCGTTGAGGTCGCCGTCGGCCCCCTGCTCGGCGAGGTGCGCCGAGGGGTTGATGCGGACGATCGAGCCGCCGAGACTGATCACGAAGTGCTTCAGGACGGCGTCGCGGCCGATGCGGGCGAAGTGGCTCGCGAGGTGGATCGCGTCGTCGTTCCATTCCTGCACGGTCACGACGGTGAGGTGCGCACCCTCGTCGACCACGATCTCGACGTTCTCGACCAGAGTCGCGTCGCCGCTGTTCTGGAGGATGACGAGCCCGCGGGAGTTCGGCTTCGCGTGCACGACGGTGTGGCCGGCGCGCGGGGCCTTGTCGAGTCCCGAGCGGCCGATGGTGATGCTCGACGGCTCTTCGCCGTCGACGGTCACCATCAGGACGTTGTCGACGCTGGACCAGGCGTTGGCCGACGCCTTGTCTTCGGGTGTGCCGGCGCGGCCGACCAGTTCGTGCTGAGGCGAGACCCACTCGACGGCCGCACCGGTCGTCTCGCGAGCGAGGTAGGCGTACGGCGAGCCGTCCAGCGGACCGTCGATGAGAGGGCGAAGACGCGGCACGGGGCTGAGCTTCCAGTCGACCTCGCGGCCGGTCACCTCGGGAAAGGCGGCCGGGTCGGTGGATGCGAAGCGCTCGGAGCGCGTCTGGACGGGCACTTTGCGGTTCGCCCAATCGCCGTCGGTGTGGGCGCCGGCCCCGTGCTGGACGGGGGCGTCGACGAGAGGTTCGGTTGGTGCAGGAGTTGCGGACATCTAGCCGACGGATCCTTCCATGCTCATCTCGATGAGCTTGTTGAGTTCGAGCGCGTATTCCATCGGGAGTTCGCGGGCGATGGGCTCGATGAACCCTCGCACGATCATGGCCATCGCCTCGTCCTCGGCCATGCCGCGGGACATCAGGTAGAAGAGCTGCTCTTCGCTGACTCGCGAGACCGTGGCCTCGTGGCCGAGCTGGACGTCGTCGACGCGGATGTCGATGGCCGGGTAGGTGTCGGAGCGCGACACCGTGTCGACCAGCAGCGCGTCGCACCGGACGGTGTTGGCGGCGTGGTGCGCACCCTCGTCGACGCGGACCTCGCCTCGGTAACCGGCGCGACCGCCACCGCGGGCGATCGACTTCGAGACGATCGACGACGTCGTGTACGGCGCCATGTGGATCATCTTCGCGCCGGCGTCCTGGTGCTGGCCGGGGCCCGCGAAGGCGACCGAGAGCGTCTCGCCCTTGGCGTGCTCGCCCGCGAGGTAGATCGAGGGGTACTTCATGGTGACCTTGGAACCGATGTTGCCGTCGATCCACTCCATCGTCGCGCCCTCGTGGGCGATGGCGCGCTTGGTGACGAGGTTGTAGACGTTGTTCGACCAGTTCTGGATCGTCGTGTAGCGAACGCGAGCGTTCTTCTTGACGATGATCTCGACGACCGCGCTGTGAAGCGAGTCGGACTTGTAGATCGGAGCCGTGCATCCCTCGATGTAGTGCACGTAGCTGCCCTCGTCGGCGATGATCAGCGTGCGCTCGAACTGGCCCATGTTCTCGGTGTTGATCCGGAAGTAGGCCTGGAGGGGGATCTCGACCTGGACGTTCTTGGGCACGTAGACGAACGAGCCGCCCGACCAGACTGCGGTGTTCAGCGCCGCGAACTTGTTGTCGCCGGCCGGGATCACGCTGCCGAAGTATTCCTCGAAGAACTCGGGGTGCTCGCGCAGCGCCGTGTCGGTGTCCATGAAGATGACGCCCTGGGCCTCGAGGTCTTCGCGGATCTGGTGGTAGACCACCTCGGACTCGTACTGCGCGGCGACGCCGGCGACGAGACGGTTGCGCTCGGCCTCGGGAATGCCGAGCTTCTCGTAGGTCGCCTTGATGTCGTCGGGAAGCTCTTCCCAGCTGGTGGCCTGCTTCTCCGTGGAGCGCACGAAGTACTTGATGTTGTCGAAGTCGATGCCCGAGAGGTCTGCGCCCCAGGTCGGCATGGGCTTGCGCTCGAACAGGGTCAGACCCTTGAGGCGGTTCTTGAGCATCCATGCGGGTTCGCTCTTGAGGTTCGAGATGTCGGTGACGACCTCGGGGTTCACGCCACGACGGGCGGAGGCTCCGGCAGCGTCGGAGTCGGCCCACCCGAATTCGTATTGGCCGAGGCCTTCGAGTTCCGGACGGTCGATCAGTACGTCTGACATGCCTTACCTCTTTCTGTAGACAGCAGCTGTCTTGTGTCAGGTGGAACGTGGGGTTCGGAACAGTCATTCCCGTGGAAAGGAGAGAGCGGGCTCTCGTCGCGATATCTCGGGAGAAGTCGCCCAGTCTTCGCTGTTTAGACTTGTCGAGGTTCGCCGTCGACTCGTCTGTTCCGGTGTGTTTCCTGAACCCGACGATTCTACAGGTCGAGACCCGAAAAGACACGAAGGGCAACAATCCGTGACCAATGCACAGGCTCGACCGCTCTCGCCTCTGACCCGTCTGTGGTCCTGGCTCCCCGAGAGGGTCGACTCGCGCATCCGCATCGTGGCCTGGGCCTCGCTCGTCTGCCAGATCGTCCTCGTCGGTACCGGCGGCCTCGTCCGCCTCACCGGCTCGGGGCTGGGATGCCCCACCTGGCCGGAATGCAGCACCGGGTCGTTCGTGACCACTCCTGCGATGGGTCTGCACGGGGTGATCGAGTTCGGCAACCGGATGCTGACCTTCGTTCTCGTGATCATCGTGATCGCGGCCTTCCTCAGCATCCTCCGCATCCGCCGTCAGCGCCGCGATCTGTTCTGGCTCACGCTCATCCAGGGGCTGAGCATCCCGTTCCAGGCCGTCCTCGGCGGAGTGAGCGTGCTGGCCAAGCTGAACCCGTACGTCGTCGGCTCCCACTTCATCGTCTCGATGATCCTGGTCCGACTGACCGCGACCCTGGTCTTCCGCGTCCTGCGCGGCCCCCGCGGCGACACGGCGGCCACCCCGCGCTGGTTCGCGATCGTCACCCACGTCACCGCCGCGTTCGTGGGCGTCACCGTGATCCTCGGCATCCTCACCACCGGCGCCGGCCCGCACGCCGGCGACGCGAACACGCACCGCAACGGCTTCGACCCGCGCGTCATCGAGGTGGTCCATGCCGTGCCCGCGTTCGTCGTGTTCGCACTGACGATCGTCCTCGTGGTCGCGTCGGTCCGCCTCGCCCTCCCCCGTCTGTTCCCCGTGCTCCTGCTCTGCGTCGAGGTCGCGCAGATCGCCGTCGGCCTGATCCAGGCCAACACCGGTCTGCCGTCGTTCCTCGTCGGATCGCACCTCGTGCTCGCCGCCCTGCTCGTCGCGGCCATGACCGCGGTGCTGATGAGTCTGCGGAACCCGGCCGACGTCTCCGAGCCCCTCGAGAAGGCGGCGGTCGCCGCCGCCGTGTGACGCCCGGTTCGCGCCGTGTGACGCACGGTTCGTCCCGTGCAACGCCGAAGGGCCCCTCCCGCAGGAGGGGCCCTTCGTGGCATGAGCGTGGGATGCACCCCGGCGGCTCGATCGCAGGCACCGGTCTGCCGGTGCCCCGGCTCGAGCGCCGCCCCGCTCGCGCCCTACAGGAAGTGCGGCAGCAGCGGGTCGATGCCCACCGCGATGAACAGCAGCGTCAGGTAGGTGATGGAGCTGTGGAAGACCTTCATCGGCTTGACCTCGGCCACGTGGGTGATCGCGCGACCGTAGAGGCGGTGCGACTCGAAGACGAACCAGAATCCCGCTCCGATGGCGACGACCGAGTAGAGGACGCCCATGTGCGCGACGGGGATGAGGAGCACGGAGCAGATCACGGTGGCCCAGGCGTAGAGGATGACCTGCAGACCGACGTGGGCGCGGCCGCGGACGACTGCGAGCATCGGCACGTTGACGGAGGCGTAGTCGTCTCGGTAGCGCATCGACAGGGGCCAGTAGTGCGGCGGGGTCCAGAGGAAGATGACCATGAACAGGATGACCGGAGGCCAGGAGAGCGAGTTCGTGACGGCGGACCAGCCGATGAGGACCGGCATGCAGCCCGCGATCCCGCCCCAGACGATGTTCTGCGGGGTGCGACGCTTGAGCCACAGCGTGTAGACGAACACGTAGAACAGGATGGCGACGAGCGAGAGGGCGGCCGACAGGTAATTGACCGTGAGGGCCAGCCAGACGATCGACGCGACTCCCATGACGTAGGAGAAGATCAGGGCTTCGCGATCGCTGACGTCGCCGGTGACCAGGGCGCGGTCCTGGGTCCGCTTCATGATCCGGTCGATGTCGCGGTCGATGTAGCAGTTGAAGGCCGACGCGGATCCGGCGCTGAGCGCGCCGCCGATCAGGGTCGCAGCGATCAGCCAGAGGTTGGGCACCCCGCCCTGGGCGAGGAACATGGTCGGAGCCGTCGTCACGAGCAGGAGTTCCATGACCCGGGGCTTGGTCAGCGAGATGTAGGCGCGGACCTTGCGCTTGACGCCGATCTTGGGGCGACCGGATGAGGATCCGCCGGTGCCGTTGGATGTGGCGCCGTTCGAACCGGACCGAGTGTCGACAGCTGCAGTCATTCGTCCTCTTGTAATCGCGGCCTACCACGGATCGGTACGACCGCCCTAAGTCTATGGGAAGAACCTGCTTCAGCAGGCTTTCACATGGGTAACAGCAGTCGTTCAGACAGTATCTGCGTGCTGGTCGGGCAAAGGGTGAGGAGCGGTCTCTATACTTGCAGTTGCTTGCCAGTTGCGGGTCTCTGAACGACGGTCGCGCGCGGTGTATCAGCCGCTGCGTGACGAACATCTTCCGACCCACCCTGCAGCCGGGCCCGATCTCACGCTCAGCGTGACACGGCTGAGTCAACGACGCCTCGGCAAGCGCCGTCAGCGCGGGAGACAAACCCCGCGCAATCTCGCAATAAGAAGGGTCATCTTCAAGTGGCAGATCTGCAATGGGAACCCATTGACGAAAAGGCAGTCAACACCGTCCGCGTCCTCGCGGCCGACGCAGTGGAGAAGGTGGGAAACGGCCACCCGGGCACGGCGATGAGCCTTGCACCTGCTGCTTACCTCCTCTTCCAGAAAGTCATGCGCCGTGACCCGAGCGACAGCACGTGGATCGGTCGCGACCGATTCATCCTCTCGGTCGGTCACTCCTCGCTGACCCAGTACATCCAGTTCTACCTCGGTGGCTACGGCCTCGAGCTGAAGGACCTCGAAGAGCTCCGCACCTGGGGTTCGAAGACGCCCGGCCACCCCGAGTACGGCCACACCGACGGCATCGAGATCACGACCGGCCCTCTCGGTCAGGGCTTCGCCAGCTCCGTCGGCTTCGCCTACGCGTCGCGTTTCGAGCGCGGGCTGTTCGACCCCGAGGCCGCGCCCGGCACGAGCCCCTTCGACCACTTCATCTACGTGATCGCCGGCGACGGCGACATGGAAGAGGGTGTCACCAGCGAGGCCGCTTCGCTCGCCGGCCACCAGCAGCTCGGCAACCTCATCGCGATCTACGACTCCAACCAGATCTCGATCGAGGACGACACCAACATCGCCTTCACCGAGGACGTCCACAAGCGCTTCCTCGCCTACGACTGGGACGTCCGCGTCGTCGACTGGAAGAAGACCGGCGAGTACGTCGAAGACGTCGCCGAGCTCAACGCCGCCATCGAGGCCGCCAAGGGCGTCACCGACAAGCCGTCGCTGATCATCCTCAAGACCATCATCGCGTGGCCCTCCCCCACGAAGCAGGGCTCGGGCAAGTCCCACGGCTCGGCTCTCGGCAAGGACGAGATCGCCGGCCTCAAGAAGATCCTCGATTTCGACCCGGAGAAGTCCTTCGACGTCGACCCCGAGGTCCTCGCGCACACCCGCAAGGCCGTCGAGCGCGGCCAGGCGCAGCACGCCGAGTGGAACGAGAAGCTCGAGGCCTGGGCCGCGGCTCACCCCGACAAGAACGCTCTCCTCAACCGCATGCTCGCGGGCGACCTGCCCGAAGAGCTCGAGGGTGCCCTCCCCGTGTTCGAGCCCGGCAAGGACGTCTCGACCCGTGCCGCCTCCGGCAAGGTCATCAACGCCATCGCCGGCGTCCTCCCCGAGTTCTGGGGCGGATCGGCCGACCTGGCCGAGTCGAACCTCACCACGATCACCAGCGGCGAGTCCTTCGTGCCGACCGAATGGTCGACCCACGAGTGGAACGGCAACCCCTACGGCCGCGTGCTGCACTTCGGCATCCGCGAGCACGCCATGGGCTCGATCCTCAACGGCATCTCGCTCCACGGCAACACTCGCCCCTTCGGCGGAACGTTCCTGATCTTCTCCGACTACATGCGTCCGGCCGTCCGTCTCGCCGCCCTCATGAAGTCGCCGGTCACCTACGTCTGGACCCACGACTCCGTCGCTCTCGGCGAAGACGGCCCGACGCACCAGCCCGTCGAGCAGCTCACGGCTCTCCGCGCCATCCCTGACTTCTCCATGGTCCGCCCGGCCGACGCCAACGAGACCTCGTACGCCTGGCTGACGATCCTGCAGCGCTTCAACGGCCCCGCCGGTCTCGCGCTCAGCCGTCAGAACCTCCCCGTGTTCGAGCGCGGCGACGGCGAGGCGACGGGCGAGACCTTCGCCTCCGCCAAGTACGTGGCGAAGGGCGCCTACGTGCTCGCCGAGGCTCCGAACGGAACGCCCGACGTCATCTTCATCGCCACCGGATCCGAGGTGCAGATCGCTGTCGAGGCCCGTGAGGTCCTCCGTGGCGAGGGCATCAACGCCCGCGTGGTGTCCGCTCCGAGCCTCGAGTGGTTCGCCGAGCAGACCGACGAGTACAAGGAGTCGGTGCTGCCCTCCGGCATCAAGGCCCGCGTCTCCATCGAGGCGGGCATCGCCCTCGGCTGGCGCGGAATCGTCGGCGACGCCGGCCGCAGCGTCTCGATCGAGCACTTCGGTGCGTCGGCCGACTACAAGACGCTCTTCGAGAAGTTCGGCATGACGACCGAAGCGGCCGTCGCCGCCGCGAAAGACTCCCTGTCCGCTCTCGCCGCTCTCTAACCCAGCCGCGGCATCGCGACTTCCAGCAAAGAAGGTTGAAAGAAATGACTGACACTTCCACTTCCACGCCCACCGCAGAGCTCTCTGCCGCCGGCGTGAGCATCTGGCTCGACGACCTGTCGCGCGAGCGCATCAAGTCCGAAGGGCTCCAGAAGCTCATCGCCGAGAAGAACGTCGTCGGCGTCACCACCAACCCGACGATCTTCGCGTCGGCTCTCGCCAAGGGCGAGGCCTACGACGAGCAGGTCGCCGAGCTGGCCAAGGCCGGCACCGGCGTGACCGACGCGGTCTTCGACATCACGACCTCCGACGTCGCCTACGCGTGCGACATCTTCAAGCCGATCTACGACTCGACCGCCGGCTTCGACGGTCGTGTCTCGATCGAGGTCGAGCCCGGCTTCGCTCACGACGCCGCGAAGACGATCGCTCAGGCCAAGAGCCTCTTCGCTCAGGTCGACAAAGAGAACGTCCTGATCAAGATCCCCGCCACCGTCGAGGGTCTCGAGGCCATCACCGCCACGATCGCCGAGGGCATCAGCGTCAACGTGACCCTGATCTTCTCGCTCGACCGGTACCGCGCCGTCATCAACGCCTACCTGACGGGTCTCGAGCAGGCCAAGGCCGCCGGCAAGGACATCTCGAAGATCCACTCCGTCGCCTCCTTCTTCGTGTCGCGTGTCGACACCGAGATCGACAAGCGCCTCGAGGCGATCGGCACGGACGAGGCCAAGGCCCTGAAGTCCAAGGCCGGCGTAGCCAACGCCCAGCTCGCGTACCAGGTCTACGAGCAGTCCTTCGCGACCGAGCGCGCCACGGGCCTCCTGGCCGCGGGTGCGAACAAGCAGCGTCCCCTCTGGGCCTCGACCGGCGTGAAGGACCCTAACGTCCTCGACACCACGTACGTCGTCGAGCTCGTCGCGGCGGACGTCGTCAACACGATGCCGGAGAAGACCCTCGACGCCACGTTCGACCACGGCGTCATCGCGGGCGACACCATCACGGGTTCCTACGACGCCGCCAACAAGGTCATGGACGCCGTCGCCGCTCAGGGCATCTCGTACGACGAGGTGACCGCGCTCCTCGAGAAGGAGGGCGTCGAGAAGTTCATCGTCTCCTGGAACGAACTGCTGGACACCGTCACCGCGGCCCTGGAATCCGCTAAGTGACAGTAGCCATCACTGCGAGCGGCGCCGCCGCTGAGGCCGTCGAATCCGTCGTGCCTCAGCTGGTGGGCGACCTCGTCGCTTCCGGCATCACCGGCCTCATCCCCGATCTCTGGGGGCCCGAGGCCGAGTCCGAAGCCGAGAAGCGACTGGGTTGGACCGAGGCCGTTGCGGTCTCGGCCCCGCTCGTCCCCCGGATCGTCGCGCTTCGAGAGAAGCTCGCCGCGAAGGGCTTGAACCACATCGTGCTGGCCGGAATGGGCGGGTCGTCGCTCGCTCCCGAGGTCATCACGAAGACGTACGGCGTCGAGCTCACCGTGCTCGACGCCACCCAGCCGACCCAGGTGCTCACGGCGCTGGGCGACGACCTCGAGCACACCGTGCTCGTGGTCTCGTCCAAGTCGGGCTCCACGGTCGAGACGGCCAGTCAGCGGAAGGCGTTCGAGAAGGCCTTCTCGGATGCCGGTTACTCCGACGTCGCGGATCGCATCGTGGTCGTCACCGACCCCGGATCCCCGCTCGAGGCATCCGCGCTCGAGGCGGGCTATGTGGTCTTCACCGCGGACCCGAACATCGGTGGTCGCTATTCGGCGCTGTCGGCGTTCGGGCTGGTCCCCTCGGGGCTCGCCGGAGCCGACATCGGCGAACTCCTCGGCGAGGCCGACGCGGTGACGGTCGAACTCGCTCAGGACCGCGCGGACAACCCCGGGCTCGTGCTCGGGGCTGTCCTCGCGGGCACCAAGCCGCTGCGCGACAAGATCGTGCTCGTGGCCGACGGCACTCACATCCACGGTTTCCCGGACTGGGCGGAGCAGTTGATCGCCGAGTCCACCGGAAAGCAGGGTCGCGGGCTGCTGCCCGTCGTCGTCGGCCTCGACTCCCCCGAGATCACGGAGGGGTTGCACGACGTGCAGGTCGTCCGTCTCGTCGCCAGCACGGAGGAGACCCGCGAGGTCGCCCCCGGCGAGGTGGAGATCTCGGGTTCCCTTGGGGCGCAGTTCCTGGTCTGGGAGTACGCGGTCGCCGTGGCCGGACGCCTCCTCGGCATCAACCCGTTCGATCAACCCGACGTCGAGTCGGCCAAGGTCGCCACTCGAGCCCTGCTCGATGCGCAGCCCGAAGCGACTCCTCCGGCGATCACGGTCGACGGCGTCGAGGTCCGGCAGGTCGGCGGTCTCCCGGTCGGAGACTCGTTGGAGAGCGCCGTCGACGCTCTCCTCGATCACCTCTCGGACGACGGCTATCTCGCCGTCCAGGCGTACGTCGACCGAGTGCACCACTCCGAACTCGAAGAGCTCCGCGACCTGCTCGCAGCACGGACTCACCGGCCGGTCACCTTCGGGTGGGGGCCGCGGTTCCTGCACTCGACCGGGCAGTACCACAAGGGCGGACCCGCCAACGGCGTGTTCCTCCAGATCACCCAGGTCGCCGACGACGACCTCGCGATTCCCGACAGCCCCTTCACCTTCGGTACCCTCGTGGCGGCTCAGGCCGCCGGCGACGCCGAGGTGCTCTCGGAGCACGGTCGGCCCGTCCTCACCTTCACGGTGAAAGACGTTCAGGCAGCGTTGCCCTCCCTCATCAACGCTCTCCGCTGATCGACACGGCCGGCGCCACCCACTCGGGTCGGCGCCGGTCGCATGTCGGGCGAAGAGCTGTGACTTCTCAACGCAAGGACACGAATACACACATGCCACCGGTAGAAATCACGCCGGAGTACAACCCTCTCCGGGTTCCCTCCGACCGACGACTCAACCGGATCGCCGGTCCGAGCGCCCTCATCATCTTCGGCGTGACAGGCGACCTGTCCCGCAAGAAGGTCATGCCGGCGATCTACGACCTCGCGAACCGCGGTCTGCTCCCCCCGGGCTTCGCCCTCGTCGGCTTCGCCCGGCGCGAATGGGAGGACCAGGACTTCGAGCAGGTCGTCTACGAGGCGGTCAAGCAGCACGCGCGCACTCCCTTCGACGAGGACGTCTGGCGTCAGTTGAAGGAGGGCATCCGTTTCGTCCAAGGAAACTTCGACGACGCGGCCGCCTTCCAGCAGTTGAAGCAGACGATCGACCAGCTGGACGCCGAACGCGGCACCATGGGCAACCACGCCTTCTACCTCTCGATCCCGCCGAAGTTCTTCCCGCTCGTGACCGAGCAGCTCCGCGACGCGGGCCTGGCGGAGGACACCCTCGACGCGAACGGCGAGCGTCCCTGGCGCCGGGTCGTCATCGAGAAGCCCTTCGGCAGCGACCTCAAGACGGCTCGGGAACTCAACGCCGTGGTGGAGACGGTCTTCGAGCCCGACTCGGTCTTCCGGATCGACCACTACCTGGGCAAGGAGACGGTCCAGAACCTCCTGACGCTCCGCTTCGCCAACCAGATGTACGAGCCGCTGTGGAACAGCACCTACGTCGACCACGTGCAGATCACGATGGCCGAGGACATCGGAGTCGCCGGGCGAGCCGCCTACTACGACGGCATCGGTGCGGCGCGCGACGTCATCCAGAACCACCTCCTGCAGCTCCTCGCCCTCACGGCGATGGAGGAGCCCGTCAGCTTCAAGGCGAAGGACCTCCGCGCCGAGAAGGAGAAGGTCCTCTCCGCAGTGCGTCTCCCCGACGATCTCGCCACGGGCACCGCCCGAGGGCAGTACGCCGGCGGTTGGCAGGGCGGCGAGAAGGTCCTCGGGTTCCTCGACGAGGCCGGGATGAACCCCGAATCCGTCACCGAGACCTTCGCGGCCATCAAGCTCGAGATCGCGACCCGTCGCTGGTCGGGCGTTCCGTTCTACCTCCGCGCCGGCAAGCGTCTCGGCCGTCGGGTGACTGAGATCGCGGTCGTGTTCAAGCGCGTCCCCGAGAACGTCTTCGGTCTCCAGGACGGCGCCGAGCTCGGCCAGAACGCACTCGTCATCCGGGTTCAGCCGGACGAGGGCGTCACCCTGCGGTTCGGCTCCAAGGTCCCCGGCATCGGCACGCAGGTCCGCGACGTCACGATGGACTTCGGCTACGGCCACGCGTTCACCGAGGCGAGCCCCGAGGCCTACGAGCGTCTCATCCTGGACGTCCTCCTGGGCGATCCTCCCCTCTTCCCCCGTCACGAGGAGGTCGAGCTCTCCTGGAAGATCCTCGACCCGATCGAGGCATTCTGGGCGGCGCAGGGCCAACCTGAACAGTACCGACCCGGTACCTGGGGGCCCTCGACCGCCGACGACCTGATGGCCCGCGACGGCCGTACCTGGAGGCGACCGTGATCGTCGATCTGCCCGACAGCAACATCAGCCGAGTCTCGAAGGCTCTCGTCAAGATCCGCGAGGAGGGCGGCGTCGTCGCCCTCGGGCGCGTTCTGACGCTCGTCATCTCGACGAACCTCGGCCATGAAGAAGAGGCCATCGAGGCCGCCAACGAGGCCTCGCGCGAGCACCCGATGCGTGTCATCGTGATCTCCACCGACCACGACGGCGGCAAGGCCGAAGAAGCGCGACTCGACGCGCAGATTCGCGTGGGCGGCGACGCCGGCGCGAGCGAGGTCATCCTCCTCCGCGCCTACGGCGAGATGGCCAGCGACGAAGAGGGCCTCGTCACCGGACTGCTCCTCCCCGACGCCCCGGTCGTGGCCTGGTGGCCCGGCAAGGCGCCCGCGGTGGTGTCCGAGTCGCCGCTCGGCCGCATCGCGCAGCGGCGGATCACCGATGCCGCCGCGCAGAGCAACCCGCGTCAGTCGATCATCGACTTGGCCGGCACCTATGCGCCTGGCGACACCGACTTCGCCTGGACCCGCCTCACCCTGTGGCGAACCCAGTTGGCAGCCGCGCTCGATCAGCCGCCGTACGAGCCGATCACCAGCGTCGAGGTGAGCGGTGCCGCCGACTCCCCCTCCACGCTGCTGCTGGCCGCATGGTTGCGTCTGCAGCTCCAGGTGCCGGTCGATCACTCGCTGACGACACGCGCCACGGGCTCGAGCGGGATCCACGGGGTCAAGCTGCACCGTGCCTCCGGCGCCATCGAGCTGGAGCGTTCGCTCGTCAATGTGGCTACCCTCTCGCAGCCCGGTCAGCCGACGCACGACCTGTCGCTGCCACGCCGCAGCCTGCGCGACTGCCTCGCCGAAGAACTCCGTAGACTCGACCCCGACACCCTCTTCGGAAACGTCGTGAAGAGTGGAGTGTCGCAGCTTCGCGCAGACGGAGTGAGCAGCTCCCCCGCCGAGAACAACTGATCCCTACGACCCGACCGAGGCCAGTGAGAACGTGACGAACGAACGCCGGGTGCTCGTGCACCCCGACAAACAATCCCTGGGCGCATCCGTTGCCGCTCGCTTCATCACCAAGATCATCGACGTGATCGAGGAGCAAGACTCGGCGTCGGTCGTGTTGAGCGGTGGGTCGGTGAGCACTCTGGTGCTCGCCGCAATCAACGAGTCCGGGGCTCGCGACAGCGTCGACTGGTCGAAGGTCTCGTTCTGGTGGTCCGACGAGCGCTGGGTGGAGGCCGACTCCCCCGACCGCAACGACCGTCAGAACGGCATCGATCTGCTGGACCACATCGGCGTCCTGCCCGAGAACGTCCACCGCTTCGCCGCGGTGGGCGAGCTCGGCTCCGTCGAAGAGGCCGCCGCGGCGTACTCGGCCGAACTGCTGGCGAACGCGCAGGGTGACGACGAGTCCCCTCGCTTCGACATCACGCTGCTCGGCGTGGGTCCCGACGGTCACGTCGCGTCGCTGTTCCCCGACAAGCCCCAGGTCTCTCTGACGGAGCCGACGGTGCTGACCATCAAAGACAGCCCCAAGCCGCCGCCGGAGCGCCTCAGCCTGAGCTTGCCGGTCATCAACAACTCTCAGCGGGTGTGGATGATCCTGGCGGGCGCCGAGAAGGCCGCCTCCCTCGGGCTGGCCCTCGCGGGTGCCGGGGCCGACCAGGTGCCCGTGGCCGGCGTGAAGGGCCGCAAGCGCACGGTGTTCTTCGTCGACAAAGACGCTGCGGCCGAGGTGCCCGAGCAGCTCATCGCCTCGACGTACTAGCGCGACGCACGAGCGGCAGGCCGCCGAAGCGCCGCGAAACGGGGGATGCCCGGAGCACACGTTGCTCCGGGCATCCCCCGTTTCGTGTTCCCGCCGCCTTGCTCCCCGTTGCTGGCACCACTCCCGTTTGCCGCCCCCTCGGCCCCCGGCCTGCCCCGTCGACTCCAGAACACGCTGCTCATGTTTTGCCGATCGCGCATCTCGTGGAGTCGCCGTCGGTGCCGCGGTCGGTGGACTCCCGAAGATGCCGCTCGCGGCAAAGGTGAGCGGCGTGTTCTGGAGTCGAGCCACGACGCGGTGGACCGGGAGTGGAGCCACGACGCGGTGGCCCCGGGGTCCAGTGGAGGCGGAGACCGAAAGCCCGCGCACGACGAAGGCCCGGCCCCTTCAAAGGGACCGGGCCTCGTGACGCCGGGGGTGGAGCTACTTCTTGGCGGGAACCTTGCCGCGTCGCTCGCGCAACTGCTGGAGAGCCTCGTCGAGGAGCTGTGCCGCCTCTTCTTCGGTGCGGCGCTCTTTGACGTAAGCGAGGTGTGTCTTATACGGCTCGAGCTTCGCCACGACGGGCGGGTTGTTTTTGTCGCGACCGGCGGGAAGGCCGGAGGACGGCGAGTCGACCGTCTCGGGGATCTCCTCTTCGGGCACGTTGGCCGCGAAGTGGCGGACGACCTCGTTGCCGAGGGCGTCCCAGTAGGAGATGGTGATCCGCTCGGCGTGGAAACCCCGATCCTGTTCACCCATCGGACCCGCGCCTACGCGCGAGCCTCGGATTGCGCTACCGCCTGCAGCCATGCTTATGCCCCCGTGAACTTCGTGATGAGACCCAGAACCACGATCGACGCGATCCAGATGAGACCCAGGATGACGGTGATGCGGTTGAGGTTGCGTTCGGCCACACCGGACGCCCCGAGGTTGCTCGTCACGCCACCACCGAACATGTCGGAGAGACCGCCGCCGCGACCGCGGTGGAGCAGGATGAGCAGGGTCAGCAGGAGACTCGTGATGCCGAGAATCACCTGCAGGATGACCTGGAGAATTTGCACGGAGAACCTTTCGAAGCGGTATGACCGAAAACGATTATAACCGGGCTGGGAGCGGAACTCAGACTCCGACGTGGTTCTGGTAGCGCACGATGCTCGCGAACTCCGTGATGTCGAGGCTCGCACCGCCGACGAGAGCGCCGTCGACGTTGGGCTCGCGGAGGAACGAAGCGATGTTGTTGGCCTTGACGGAACCGCCGTAGAGGATGCGCGTGGCAGCCGCGGAGTCGGCCCCCGCGATCTCGACGAGGGCGTCACGCAATGCGGCGCAGACCTGTTCCGCCTGGTCGGGCGTCGCAGCCTGACCCGAGCCGATGGCCCAGACGGGCTCGTAGGCCACGACGATCTCGGCACCCGCCGGAAGGGTCGTGAGTGCCGCACGAAGTTGGGCGACCGGAACGGCGCTGGGGCCGTGCTTCTCCAGGTCTTCCGCCGTCTCACCGACGCACAGGACCGGGACGAGGCCGTGACGGTGCGCAGCGGCGACCTTGGCCCCGACGACCTCGTCGGTCTCCCCGTGGATGGTGCGTCGCTCGGAGTGGCCGACGATGACGTACTTCACGTCGAGCCGTGCCAGGAAGGCACCCGAGATGTCGCCCGTGTACGCACCGGAGTCGTTGTCGGAGAGGTCTTGGGCGCCGAGCTCCAGGTCGAGCTTGTCGGCGTCGATGAGGGTCTGCACCGAGCGGAGGTCGGTGAACGGCGGGAAGATGGCCGCCTCGACCTTGCCGAAGTCGTGCTTGGCGTCCTTCAGGCTCCAGGCGAGCTTCTGGACGAAGGCGATCGACTGCAGGTGGTCGAGGTTCATCTTCCAGTTGCCGGCGATGAACGGGCGACGTGCGGTTACCATCCGAGGACCTCCAGGCCGGGAAGTTTCTTGCCCTCGAGGAACTCGAGGCTGGCGCCACCTCCGGTGGAGATGTGCCCGAACTGGTCGTCGGTGAATCCGAGGGCGCGGACGGCGGAGGCGGAGTCGCCACCTCCGACGACGCCCAGGCCGTCGACCTTGGTGAGAGCGTCGGCCACGACACGGGTGCCGGCGCTGAACGCCTCGAACTCGAACACGCCCATGGGGCCGTTCCAGAACACGGTTTTCGAGTCGCTGATGATCTTCGCGAACGCCGACGCGGTGTCGGGCCCGATGTCGAGGCCGATCCCGTCGGCACCGAACGCAGTCGTCTCGATGGAGTCGGCGGCGACCGTCTCGTGCGAGGCCTCGGCTGCGAAGCCGGAGGCCACCACGACGTCGGTCGGGAGGACGAGAGTGACGCCCTTCGCCTCGGCGTCGGCGATGTAACCGCGGACGCGGTCGAGCTGGTCCTCTTCGAGGAGGCTCTTGCCCACGGCGTGCCCCTGAGCGGCGAGGAACGTGAAGAGCATTCCCCCGCCGATCAGGAGGTTGTCGACCCGCGGCAGCAGGTGCTCGATCACTCCGAGCTTGTCGGAGACCTTCGAGCCTCCGAGCACGACCGTGTAGGGGCGCTCGGGGTTCTCGGTCAGTCGGTCGAGCACTCGGAGCTCGGTCTCGATCAGCGAGCCCGCCGCACTCGGCAGGAGTTGCGGCAGGTCGTACACGCTGGCCTGCTTGCGGTGGACGACACCGAAGCCGTCGGAGACGAAGACGTCGCCGAGCGCCGCGAGCTCGCCGGCGAAGGCCTGGCGCTCGTCGTCGCTCTTCGACGTCTCGGCCCCCTGGAACCGGAGGTTCTCGAGCACGATCACCTCGCCGTCGGCGAGAGCCGCGACCGCCTCGGTCGTGGCCTCGCCGATGGTCTCGGAGGCGAACGCGACGGGCTTGCCGAGGAGTTCGCCGAGACGCGCGGCGACGGGAGCCAAGCTGTACTGCGGCTTGACCTCGCCGTCGGGGCGCCCGAGGTGGGAGATGACGACGACGCGAGCGCCGGCGTCGATCAAGGTGCGGAGCGTTCCGAGGGATGCGCGGATACGGCCGTCGTCGGTGATCGTTCCGTCTTTCAACGGGACGTTCAGGTCGCAGCGGACGATGACGCGCTTCCCGGCGAGGGTGCCCAGGGAGTCGAGAGTACGAAGAGCCATGAGTGCGTGGTGCTTTCTACCGGCTCAGAGCTTGGCGGCGACGAACTCGGCGAGGTCGACGAGACGGTTGGAGTAGCCCCACTCGTTGTCGTACCACGACGTGATCTTGACCATGTTGCCGATGACCTTGGTCAGGCCGGAGTCGTAGATCGACGAGTGCGGGTCGGTGCGGATGTCGCTCGAGACCAGCGGGTCTTCGGAGTACAGCAGGATGCCCTTGAGCGGGCCTTCGGCCGCCTCCTTGTACGCGGCGTTGATCTGGTCGACGGTCAGCGTCTCGGTGGTCGTGAGCGTGACGTCGGTGATCGAACCGGTCGGCACCGGAACGCGCAGGGCGTAGCCGTCGAGCTTGCCGGCCAGCTCGGGGATGACGAGGCCGATGGCCTTGGCGGCACCGGTCGAGGTGGGGACGATGTTGAGTGCGGCGGCGCGGGCACGGCGCGGGTCTTTGTGCGGGCCGTCCTGAAGGTTCTGGTCGGCGGTGTACGCGTGCACGGTCGTCATCAGGCCGCGCTCGACGCCGAAGTTGTCGAGGAAGACCTTCATCAGCGGCGCGAGGCTGTTCGTGGTGCACGACGCGTTGGAGATGATGTGGTGGTTCGCCGCGTCGTAGCCCGACTCGTTGACGCCGAGGACGATGGTGATGTCGTCACCGGTGGCGGGGGCGGAGATGATGACCTTCTTGGCGCCGGCGTCGATGTGCTTCTGCGCGTCGGCGGCCTTGGTGAAGAAGCCGGTCGACTCGATGACGATGTCGACGCCCAGCTCGCCCCAGGGCAGGTTGGCGGGATCGCGCTCTTCGAAGACCTTGATGGCCTTGCCGTTGACGACGATGTTGTCGCCGTCGAGCTCGACGGTGGCGTCGAGACGCCCGGTGATCGAGTCGAACTTGAGGAGGTTGGCAAGCGTGGCGTTGTCGGTCAGGTCGTTGACGGCGACGATCTCGAGGTCACTCCCCTTGGCGAGTGCTGCGCGGAAGTAGTTGCGGCCGATACGACCGAAGCCGTTGATTCCGATCTTGACGCTCAATGGAACTCCAGATTTTTCAGGCGTCTGGACGACGCTCGTTTTTGTGTGCAGAACATGCGGAAGGAGCCTCCTCGAGGCCTCCCCCGGTGCCCGGAAGACGGTGGTCTCCCTGGGCGGTTTCGCTCCTACGACAGTACCAGCGCAGGGAGCGGTGTTTCGGGCCTCTAGGGGGTGAGGAGGCCCTGGGTCTTGGTGGTGGCGGCGGTGAAACGCTCGGCGACGTTGTCCCAGTTGACGATGTTCCAGAACGCCTTGACGTAGTCGGCGCGGACGTTGAGGTAGTCGAGGTAGTAGGCGTGCTCCCAGACGTCGAGCAGCAGAAGCGGGACGATGCCGAAGGGGATGTTGCCCTGCTGGTCGAAGAGCTGGAAGATGACGATCTTCTGCC
>NZ_BAABLM010000009.1:0-49414 GCF_039544345.1 Frondihabitans cladoniiphilus | reverse complement strand
GGAGCCGGGAACTGGAAGACCCCGGCGCCTGATGGGGCCCGTCACGCCGAAAGGCGGGGCGGGCTTCTTTGCCTGCGGGCCCGTTGACGTTCCGGAGGGCAGCTTAGCCGGCGGGTCGCTTTCCGGTTCCCGGGTCCAGGTCGGCCCGCGATCACCCGGACGCTGCAGTTCGTAACGAATGGTGGGCCTTATAGGGCGGCGCATTCCACGCACACCGGTCCGTGAGCCCCCCTCGTGGTCGAGTTGGATTTGGGGCCAGCCGAGGAAGCACTCGGTGCAGGTGAACTCATTGTCTTAGATCGGTAGGACCACGACGTCGAGTGCTTCGTCGACGAGGCAGGCGTCGAGTTCAAAGCTGTCGGCTGAGTCGCCGTCATAGAGGTCGGCCGCAAGGCCCGTGGCCTTCGTTGCACGAGCGTCGATCGAGACGACGTTGTCGCCGGCTTCGGGGATGTTGCTCGGCGCGTCGTCATCGGCACCCATCGGGATCTCCTCGGGTCCGGGGACATGGTCCGGCTGTCAGCCCGCCGCAACTCTAAGGGGCACGGTTCCCGTGTGAACCCCTGCCTGAGCGACTCAACGACGTGGTGTCGCTCGCGCTGGGTCGCAGAACTAAGAAGTACAGCCCGAGTTCTATGGAGGTGGCGGGGCAGAAGAGGATCTTCATCGCCGTGTGACCGCGGTCATGCCGACCGCTGCTCGGGGCGAGTGGGTCAGGCGGCCACTGTGTTTGCGACGCGGCTACGGAGGGCGATGAGGGCGTCTCGGAGTCGCGTTTTCATGGTGCCGACGGGGACTCCAGCTTGGAACGCAGCTTCCGTGTTGGTCAGGCCTTGAAAGTAGGTCAGTTCGAGGGCCTGTTGCTGGTTCGGGGTCAGGGTGCAGATCATTGCAGAGACTCGTTGATGTTCGAGGGTGATCTCGACGGTTCCTCGACGTCGTCGCGGGATGCCTCGAAGTCACGCACACCCACGGCGAGGTCGCGGTCGCGGCTCGATTGGGACGCGCGAACCCGGTCGATGGCCCGCCGGTGCGCCATCGTCAGAAGCCAGGACAGGGCTTTGCCCTTGGCGGGATCGAACCGGGACGCATGCTGCCACGCTTCCAGGTAGACGTCTTGGGTGACTTCCTAGGACTGTGCCGGGTCGATCAGAACCCGTCTCACGAGCCCGTGCAGGCGGGACGCGGTGCGCTCGTAAAACACGGTAGAGGCGTCATTGTTTCCCTCGGCGGTAAGGACGAGGAGATCGTCGTCGAATCGCTCCGTGTCGGGAGACGGTGCGGGGGCGATGCTCAAAGGGCCTCATCGGGCTGATGTTCGGTGGACACCCCAGTTGCACCCTCTCTTGACTGTAGGCGGTGACATGAACACGGGTGACCTCAGTCCGAGGGGCACGGGCCGCCCGTGAGGATTCTTCTGGCGAGCTGGCGGCTGGCTTCGTCCTTGAGATTTATTCACAGGCTTCTCCACAGCGGGAGACGGTTCTGGAGCAGTCGACCGTCGTGACGCGGCGAGAAACGGCAAGCACCGAAACCCGTACTGACCCCGTGACCCATTTCAGCCTCGAGACAGACGACTATCTCGAACAAGGCCGAGCTTTGAGCTCTGGGGCGCAAGGGGACGAGCGCCCCCGTCGCTGTGAGGTGAATGGAGCAGGCTTTTGTGACGAGCGTCTATCCCGTTAGCGCACCGCAGATCGTTTCCCGGTGGTGCCTGCCGACTCAGCGGTTCTATTCTCGCTACGAACCGCTTCTTAGCCGCCCCCTTCGCGACGAATGGAAAATGTGCCGAGCCGCTATGAGCGCGACGAGCATGTGCCTGCCGTCCGCATCGAGCACTACCGACCCCCCACACGGGACTACCCCCTGCTGCCCGGGAATCTGGAACGCGTACTGCACATGCCGCCGACCCTTGAAACACCCTCCCGCCTGAACCTCGCTGGCGACGACATCTCCTATCAGGAGCTGATCATCCGTTCCATGAAGCCCGTCGGAGGCGACGCCATCGAACAGCACGCAGAGAACCATGAGGCCGAACTCGGCTGATGACCGACTGACCCTCCTGCCGGAACGGGGGCGATCGGTCTCCTGCCCGCTGCCCGTCCTACCTTTCCGGTTCTGGCAGGGTGAGAGGCATGCCTGAAACGACACCGCCCGCCGACGAACTGATGAACGAGTTGTGGCTGCAGTCAGAGCACGCCATCCATTTGGCCCGCGCTGCCGAAGAGGCCGCCCAAGCGGTCGATCGGCTCGTCCGGACCGCGCTCGATGCCGGGGCTGAGTCGGATGTGGTCGCTGCTGCCGCGTTCATGGATGTGGAACTCATCCGCCGCATCGCTGGTGGCAGTACGACATCCGAGTACCTCCGGGAACGCGGCAACATCGACGCCGGCTCGGCGCCCGGTTCGCGGTGGGAAGAGCAGCCACCCCGATAACTGCCAACCCAACCCAGAGTCGACCGGTGGGGGACCATCCTGGTGAGCGAAGCAATAACGGGCCTGCTGACGCCGCGACTACGCGTCGAGCGTCAGACCAAGACCACGCGGAGAGACGCCTAGCTTGATAGCGCCCCTGGTACGTGGATCGGGCCGGGCGCTTGTCGTGCCCAGCCGCGGTACTTGATTGGATCCACCGAGACTGCTCCTATTCGGTTTAAAGCTCGTCTCCACTCTGGGGTCTCGAAACCCTAGGGTTGCAAGACGTCTCGTCTGTCGTTCGCTACTGTCATTTTCAGTACCCGTCTGCACGCATTTCAGCACTCGCCTGCACGCGCCCGGTTCATCGGCGTGATTACCGCGATCGCTAACAACAAGGGGGGCGTTGCAAAGACCGAAGTTACGGTCCAGCTCGCCGGCGCACTCGCTCGAATGGGGAAACGGATCCTCGTCGTGGATATGGATCCTCAAGCGAACGCCACGCGGCGCTTAGGCATCGAGTGGGATGCATCAGCGCCTATCCCGACGATGTCGGAAGTTCTGCGAGCTGATGCCGACGGCGCGGGCGCTGGTGCAGTCCTGGCCTGTGGGTGGGGGAGTCTTGAAGACCCCATTGCTGAGGCTGAGCTAATTGACGTCTTGCCGTCAAGATTCGACCTTATTAATCGAGAGACAGAGGCTGGAGTTGTCGGCGCCACGCGACGGTTGCGGCGGGCACTTTGTGGATGGACGGATGAGTACGACGCCATCCTCATCGACACTCGGCCTGATTTGGGCCACCTCGTTCAAATGAGTTTTGCTGCAGCTGACAACGTGGTGATTCCAACTGACCCCAATTACGACTCAACTGAGGGCGCCATTCGAGTCCGCGACTTCGTTGGCCGCCACGCGGTCGATCTGGTCAATCCTGGACTTTGCGTGGGGGGGAGTAGTGGTGACGCGGCGAAAGTCGACGAGTGAACACGATTTCCAACTCGAGGATTTGAAGAGCGAGTTTGGGGACCTTCTATGGAATCTTGGGGGAGTCGTCCGCCTGTCAGATGGAACGGAGATTCTTAATCCGCCGTATTTGCCGGAATGGTCTCGGTTTGCTGAAGCCGACGCTGCTGCAACCTCGCTCACGTCGTGGAATGACCGGAACAGTCGGAAGACCGTTGCCCTGTACGACGCACTCGCGAGTAAGTACGAACGTGCCTTCCTGGTGCCCGAGCGGACAGCCGCATGACTGCCCCGGTCCGCCGGCGCCGGGGAGGCGTCTCTGCGATACGGCTGGTAGCTGAACCAGAGGCAGTTAAGACAGGTGCCGATTCAGTTGAAGCGACGATGTCGCCTTCAGCCAGTGAGATGCCTGCACTTACGCCAGTAGTAAAGGCCGGTCAGCCCGCAGCTGCGCCTCAGGACGTTGTGGCTCAAGTTGAGAAGCCCATGCGGCCGCCCGAAGAGGATCGGGCCAAGGAGCAGACTTCGTTACAGCTCCGACGGGCCTTAAAGAGACGCGCGCAAACGGCTGTCCTTCGAACTGGCGGTTACGAGAACGGCTACCGATCCTTCGCTGCGTTGGTCGAGGGGGCGCTCGAGAGGGAACTTGAGCGGCTCCAGAACGAATTCAATGCAGGCCAGCCTTTCCCTGAGAACGAGGGCGGCTTCAGGATCGGGCGTCCCATGGGGTCTTGATCTGAGTGGAGCTTGTTCTCCCACTTCCACGTCTGACATTTGCCTCACCGAAAGCGCCATTACTGCGCTGACTTAGCCCAAGTCTGGATCGGCTATGGATGTATGGCTTCGTGGCGCCTTCATACGCCTGCGAGCAAAACATTTTCCCGCGATGCTCTATTAGACGATCGTATAATAGTTCTGCGCGGGCGAAGTCGCTCGCGCGTTCGGCTTGTCTTACGAAGGAGTGTTCAATGTCCGGAACTCAAATGGATGGCCGCGTTGCCATCGTGACCGGTAGCGGTCGCGGGCTCGGTCGATCGCACGCCCTGCTGCTCGGATCTCTCGGAGCGAAAGTCGTGGTCAATGACCTCGCCAGCGCTGATGAAGTGGTCGAGCTCATTCGCGCTGCCGGCGGCGACGCCGTCGCCGATAGCAGCGACATCTCGACACCCGAAGGTGCAGCCACCCTGGTAAAGGCAGCCGTCGACACCTACGGGTCTCTCGACACCGTCGTGAACAATGCGGGCGTCGGCCGCTTCACGACCATGGACGATGTGACGATCGAGGAGTACGAGCTCGTCCGAAGCTCGGGCCTGGACGGCACGTTCTACGTCACCCACGCAGCGTGGACGCACCTGAAAGCGAGCGGCCGTGGCCGTGTCGTCATCACGACCTCGGGCAATGGCCTGATCGGGGCACCGTCTTCGATCAGCTACTCCATCGCCAAGGCCGGCGTCTTTGGGCTGATGCGTGCCGCAGCGATCGACGGCGCGGAGTCGGGGATCCTCGTCAACTCCATCGGTCCGATGGCGGCGACTCCTATGTCCGTCAAGGTCGTCACCGAGGAAGTCGCCGCCCAGATGCAAGTGGATTACCCCACCGAACTCGTCTCGCCTATCGTGGCGGTTCTGGCGGGTGACGCATGCACCGTCACAGGTCACCATTTCGACGTTGGCGGAGGATGGCTCGCATCCAGTTTCGTCGGAACGACCCAGGGAATCTACGACCGCTCAATGACACCCGACAGCATCGTCGCCGACTGGTCAAAGATCCTCGACGAGGAGAACTACGTCGAGTTCCGTCAGGCCTCGGACACGATGGCTATGGTGCAAACTGCTAAAACAGGCGCATCGGTCTGAGTACGGGGAGGGAGCGCGGGAACGATGTCACAACCGGCTGACTACCGCGACCCACGCTCCCTCCGCTCGAGGGAACGCATCATCCGGGCATTACGCGCGGAGCTTCGCGCAGGACGCAGCCTCACGATCGCCGCCGTCACCGGTGAGGCGAAGGTCACTCGGCAAACCTTCTACAACAACTTCGACTCGCTCGAAGAGGCCGGCTGGTTCGCCCTGCTCGAGGACTTCAACACGCTTCTCGTCGATGACATTCAGACGAGGTGGAGCGGAGCGTCACCGGACTTCGTCGGCCTCGCGAGTCTGCGGAAGATTGTCGAGCTCCTGCGCGCAGAAAGCAGCCTGTCCCTTTTGGCCAACGGCTACCGGGACGAGGCCGGGCTCACCGGTCTTGCTGCGGTCATGCTCAGCGAGATCCGCCGCTTCCGGGCAGAGTTCGGTGACCCGGCCAGCCCCCTCGCCCAAGAAGAGGATCTCTACACGGCCACGGGCCTCTGCGGACTTTTGACGGTCGCTGCGACCGGGGACGCCTCGTCGACGTCCATCGCACGAGCTGCCTACGCGCTGCTCCCGGAATGGATGCGCCAGCCCCGCCTCTAGATCGCTCGTGTGCTCAACTGGAGACGGCCTGAAGTTGACCCATCATCTCGTCCGTGAGGGTCACGGAGCCGGCGGCCATGTTGGCCTCTAGGTGCTCGATCGACGAGGTGCCCGGGATGAGCAACGTGTTCGGGCTGTGACGAAGGAGCCATGCCAGCCCCACCTGCGCAGCGGTGACCCCCAGCTCTGCTGCGGTGGCTTGCACGGTGGGCTCGTCGGTGACCTTGCGTGCCCCGGCGAAGGCGCCTCCGAGCGGGAAGTACGGCACCCAGGCGATGCCCTCGGCCCGGCACAGCTCAACGAGCGCCTCGTCTACCCTGTCGGTGAGACTGTAAGCGTTCTGCACGCAGACGATGCCTGCCGGGATGGCCTGACAGAGGATGTCGGCGGTGACGGTGCTTAGTCCGATGGCGCCGATGAGTCCTTCGTCTCGCATGGCGACCATCTCGGCCAGCTGGTCATCCACATCCACGATCTGGTCGCTGGGTGCGCCCGTGAATCGTCCGACATCGAGGCGACGCAGGTTCACCACGGGAATGCAGTCGAGACCGAGCGCGTCGAGGTTCTGGAGGACGCTGGCTCGTAGTTGCTCGGGTCGTTGGGCGAGACGGATCGGATTCAGGCCGGGCGCGTCTGGGTCGCGACCTACCTTGCTCACGATTACGACGTCGTCTGTTGCTCCCAAGGCTTCACGGATGACCTCGTTGGAGAAGCCGGTGCCGTAGAACTGGGCGGTGTCGATATGGTCGACCCCCAGCTCCACCGCCCGGCGCACCACTTTGACGGCGGCCGCCCTGTCGCGGTGCAGTCGGTCAAGCTGCATGGCCCCGTACCCGACGCGCGTCACCGAGCGATGCCCGAGGACGGCCACCCCGCCTGGTCGAGGCGCAGCCGTCGAGTTGCCGGTCGATTCCGTCATTGTCATCCCCCGTGTATTCGGTTGTGGTGCGTGGTGTGAAGGCTTCGACCGCGACGGCGGTCGAGCGCCCTCATACCGGGAACGTGACGCCGGTGAGGTCTTCCGAGACGCTCCAGAGATGCGCTTGGAGCTTCTCGTCGTACGACTGCTTGCTGGATTTCGTGACGACGGGGTAGCCGCTCAGCTCCAGGAAGCCCTTCGGCCCGTAGTACTGCCCGCCCTTCGCAGTAGGGTCCGTGGCGGCGCGCAGCATGGGCAGGGCTCCCATCGCGGCCGACTGGCTCATCCGCGAAATGATGGGGGCGACGACCGGGTTCAGGTGCCGCTGAAGGTCCGTGTTCGCATTGCCGGGGTGTCCCGCGGTGACGATTGTGGACGTTCTGGCCTTTTCGAGTCGGCGCTCGAGTTCGTAAGCGAACAGCAGGTTGGCGAGCTTGGACTGCCCGTAGGCGCCGGCTGCGCTGTACTTGCGCTCCCACTCCAAGTCGTCGAAGTGGATCGATGCGTTCATCTTGTGCCCGTAGCTGCTGACGACGACGACGCGGGAATTCGGGGTCGCGAGAAGGTTGTCAAGCAGCAGCCCGGTCAGGGCGAAGTGGCCGAGGTGGTTGGTGCCGAACTGCAGCTCGAAACCGTCCTCGGTCACGGTCTTCGGAGGGAACATCAGGCCGGCGTTGTTGACCAGCAGGTCGATGTGCTCGAATTTCTGGTTCAGTTCTGCGGCAGCCTTCCGGATGGAAGCGAGCGATGCCAGATCGAGAGGCTGCAGCTCGACGACGGCACCGGGCGTGGCCTTGACGATCTTGTCGGCGGCCTGTCGCCCCTTGACCTGGTCGCGGACGGCGAGGACGACGCGTGCGCCGTGGGCGGCAAGGGCGGCGGCGGTTTCGTAACCGAGGCCGGAGTTGGCGCCCGTCACGATTGCGGTCTTTCCGGTCTGGTCAGGGATCTGGTCTGCAGTCCAGTTGGGCATGGCAACTCCTTGCTAGGATGAGTAAACGGGGCCATCGCCCCGGCTAGTGCCCACTATACGGAACGCACGCCCCGCTTTGTCAAGGGGTGCTGTGGATTGGAGGTCGACGTGTCGATCGAGACCACGAAGCCCCTCAGGGCGGATGCTGCGCGCAACCGCCAGCTCGTCCTCAAGGCCGCCCTCGACACCTTCGCCAGCGAGGGCCTCGGCGTCCCCCTCGACGAGATCGCACGCCGCGCGGGCGTGGGCGCGGGAACCATCTACCGCCACTTCCCAACAAAGGACGACCTCTTCCGAGCCGTCATCGGCTCGCTGCTCGCGGACATCGTCGCCGACGGCCGCGCCATGCTCCACGAGCCCGAGCCCGGAGAAGCCCTGTTCCGATTCCTGCGACTCCTGATCCTGCACTGGGGAGCCGACAACCAGGGCCTCGTCGATGCTTTTGCCACGGTGGGGCTTGACTGGGGCTCTGCCGGCCCCGTCGCCGAAGAAGAGTTCCTTGTCCTGCTCGGCGACCTTCTCCGTGCAGCACAAGACGCGGGGAACGCTCGCGCGGAGATCACACCGCTGGAGGTCAAGACCCTGATGATCGGATGCCAAGCGATGCAGGGCTACAACGCGGCCCTCGCTGAGTCGGTGACCGAAGTGGTCCTCAACGGGATGCGCCCGCGCTCGGCCTAGGCCCCTGCTTAGTACGGTCGGCACCTGGCGTTCGCCCGCGGGTGTGACGAAGGCCCCCGCTTCGGAAGTCATGTCATCTGGCACTTCCGCCGCGGGGGTCTCGCCTTTCTCGCTCGCACCCGACCGATCACAGGAGGGGGGATTCTGGAGTCAGTCAAGTGCGAGGTCTTTCGGCTGGGCTTTAGAGCCCGAGCAGCTGTTCCGCGTTCAGGTGGCTGACCTTCTCCTTCTCGAACGGACTGATCTCCAGCCCGTCGAAGAACGCCCGGCCCTGACTGTTCGGGCTGAACGGGTAGTCGACCGAGAACATGATCCGTTCGGCCCCCAAGACTTGGAGGGCGAGGAGGAACTGCGGCGAGGAGAACATTCCGCTGGTGGTGATCCAGAAGTTGGACCGGAACGTCTCTGCCACCGAGGGACCCGCGATGCCGTCGAACTTCATGGCTGGGCTCAGCCACTCGTCCGCTCGATCGATCATGTAGGGCACCATCTCCCCGAGGTGTCCGAGGATGATGTGCAGGTTCGGCAGGCTCTCAAAGATGCCGGCCGCGATCAGCCGGAGCGCGTGAAGCCCGGCCTCGGCGTGCCAACCCCAGGCGGCGGTGCTGAGCGCGTAGCCGACCGACGGGCCGAAGCCCGAGTAGAGCTCGTTACGGAGCGCTTCCGTGGGGAGTCCTGGATGCAGATACAGGGGCACGTTCAGCTCCGCGGCTTTCACCAGGAGCGGGAACAGCTCGGGGTCGTCAAGGAACTTCCCATCGGCCCGGCCGTTGAGCAAAGCGCCCTTGAAGCCGAGCTGTTTCACGGCCCGTTCCAGCTCCGTCACGGACGCGTCGACGTCGCCCACGGGCAGTGTGGCGAACGCGGCGAACCGATCCGGGTGCGCTGCGACTGCTTCCGCGGCCTGGTTATTAGCCGCCGTGGAGATGTCCACCTGTAAGGCGTGCGGGAGGGGTGCGAAGGTCGGCACGACGTGGCTGAGGACCTGCATGTCGATCCCGCTGGCGTCCATGTGTCGCAGCCTCGTGTCGGCCAGGTCGGTGAGTTCCCCTCCGGAGAGGTCGACTCCTCGCTGTCCGCCGAGGTTGATCCCGACGGTGTCGAGGAAGCGCTGTGAGACGAAATGCTCCTCGAGCGTGATGGTTCGCATGATGCGTGGTCCTAACTGGCGAAGCGGACGCTGAGGCCGCCGTCGACGTTCCAGGTGGCCCCGGTGACGAAACTCGCAGCGGGAGAGGCGAGGAACGCCACGACGGCGGAGACCTCTTCGGGTGTGCCGATGCGGCCGAGGGGATGGACCTCTTCCAGGCGCGCCCAGGCCGCTTTCGGGTCGGGGCGGGAGTTGTAGAGGTTCTCGATGGGTGGGGTGCGGATGTAGCCCGGCGAGACGGCGTTGACGCGGATGTGGTCCGCGGCAAGGTCCAGAGCCATCGAGCGGGTCAGGCCAAGGATCCCGGCCTTCGCTGCCGCGTAGGGGAACATCCCGGCGCGGGTGAGGGTGGCATGGATCGAGGAGATGTTGACGATCGCCCCACCGCCGAGCTCACGCATCTGCGGGACCGCGAACTTGGACATCAGCCACGACCCTTTCAGGTCGACGCCGAAGAACGCGTCCCAGTCCTTCTGCTCCAACTCGGCGACATCGGCGGAAGAACCGACGCCGGCGTTGTTGACCAGCACCGACACACGGCCCAGTTTGGCGGCGACCTCGGCGAGAGCCGATTCGACCTGCGCCTCGTCGGCGACGTCGGCCTGGACGTAAATGTGGTCCGGGCCGAGCTCCTGGGCGATGGGGTCGCCGGCGGCGGGGGAGCGGGTGCCGAGGATCGCGACCCGGTGGCCGGCGGCGGCAAGGTCGCGGGCGATTGCGAGCCCGATTCCCTGCGCGCCACCGGTCACGACGGCGGACCCGGTGGGGTCCGTCATGCTGCGGCCCCGGCTCGAAGCTCGGCGACGTCCAAGGGCGTCGCGGTGAACAGCGAGATGCTCATTCCTGTGGTGAGCGCATGCCATGCGGCCAGTTCCGGGGCGTCGTGCGCCACGGCGACGTGGGCGTTCAAGGTAGCGGCATCGCGCCACACCTCGACGCCGAGAAGGACACCGGGCCGGTCGTCGGCGAAGGACAGCTGGAAGTGCTCATTGCCCTCGAACTGCCTGGAGAACGCGTCGACGTCGGGCACGAGGGCCCGCATCTCGGCGTCTTTGTCGACCGGGTAGGTGTATTCCATGTGGGCGACGATCATCAGGCGCCGGCCGGGAAATCCGTCAGGGCAGCGGAGTCCTTCTGCGACTGCACGTCGGCGAGGCGGGCGGTCAGGGCGCCGGAGATGATGCCGAACGAGTCCGAGCCGAGGACGACGCGCTTCGGGGCAGGGTTCTGGTCGGCGCTGTCGATGATGGCGGCGGCGATCTTGGCGGGGTCGCCGACGGCGGGGGTGCCGCCGGTGGTGATCATGTTGCGGGCGAACGCTGCGGGAGTGGCGGCGTAGGCCTCGATCGCGGGGCCGAGCTTGGCCGAGCCGTTGCGGAACTCGGTGCGAGCTCCGCCGGGCTCGACGATGGTGACGCCGATGCCGAGGGGTGCGACCTCGATGCTGACGGCCTCAGCGAAGCCTTCGACGCCCCACTTGGTGGCGTGGTACATCGACCCGCCGGGCATGGCGGCCTGGCCACCGAAGGTGGACAGCTGGATGATGCGGCCGGCGCCCTGAGCACGGAGGTGCGGAAGCGCGGTGCGGATGATCTGGATGGAGCCGAGGAGGTTGGTGTCGATGGCGTGCTCGACCTGCTCGTCGGTGAGCTCTTCGGCGGCACCGAAGAGGCCGTAGCCGGCGTTGTTGACGATCACGTCGACCGTGCCGAGGTCGGTGAAGGCCTGGTCGACGACGGTGCGGATGTCGGCGGTGTGGGTGAGGTCGAGGGAGCCGACCCAGAAGTTCTCGCCGTACTTGTCGGTGAGGTCCTTGACGGAGTCGACGTTGCGGACGGTGCCGGCGACGCGGTCGCCGCGCTCGAGCAGCTGCTCGGTCATGGCACGGCCGAAGCCACTGTTTACTCCCGTGATGAACCAGGTGCGCTGAGGCATGTTGTTTCCCTTTTCTCGGATGACACTGTCTTGGATGAAGGCGGCGGCTCCGCCCTCTGGCCTAAGTGTTCGGCCGAACTGAGAAGTTAGCGATTGCCCTGGTTAGACCTGCCCTGACAGGGATACCCAGAGATCCCCTGAAGTGCTTACGGTTGCGCTATGACCTCGAATTTGATCGGCGACTACCTTCGCGCACGGCGCGAACAGGTCCGCCCCGAAGACGTAGGCCTGGTGGACAACGGCCGACGCCGCGTCAGGGGCCTTCGCCGTGACGAGCTGGCGATGCTCGCCGGCATCAGCACGGAGTACTACACCCGCCTTGAACAAGGCCGCGACCAGCACCCCTCGACCCAGGTGCTCGACGCCGTCTCTCGCGCTTTGAACCTGGATGAAGACGGCCGCACACACCTGTACCTGTTGGCGAGCCCGAAGCCTGGAAAGAGCCGCGTGGTGCGCCGCGCCGAGCGGGTGCGCCCGAGCGTGCAGCAGCTCCTCGACTCGTGGACCGACACGGCGGCGTACGTGCACGACCCGCTGCTGAACGTCGTCGCTTCCAACGCCCTGGCGCGTGCGCTGTCGCCGATGTTCGACCCCGGCGAGAACGTGCTGAAGTCGACGTTCCTTGACTCAGCGGTGCACGAGCTGCTGCCCGACTGGGAGACCAAGGTCGTGACGCTTGTGGCGGCACTTCGCGCGATGGTCGGCCCCGACGTCGAAGACGTCCGCCTCACCGAACTCGTGGGAGAGCTTTCGGTGAAGAGTCCCGTGTTCGCGCGGCTGTGGTCGCGGCACGACGTGCGCCCCCAGTCCGGCGACGGGCAGCACATCATGCAGCACGAAAGCGTCGGCGAGCTGAAACTCACCTACGACAAGTTCCAAGTCGGCGGGACCGAAGGCCAGACCCTCGTCATCTACCACGCCGACCCCGGCAGCGGCACCTCCCAGGCCCTCCGCTTGCTGTCGACTCTTGCCGCCGATGCCGAAGCACCGGCAGACCCGACCAGAAGCCCTGCCAGGGCTGAAGAGCAACCCAACTAGCGCACGCTCCGTCGCGCTGACGTCGTGCACCACGGGCTCGAGCTCGTGGTGCACGACAGATTTCGGCGCGCCATCAAAGCACTGCTCGAAGAGAGGCACACCTCATGGCCACCTGGCCAGCCGAACAATTCCAGGCGATCACCCGGCACCGCGAGATCCAGATCCAGCCCTTCGGCGGATCCGATGCCCCGGTGTCATCGACGACCACCTGGATGGTGGCCGTCGATGGAGCCTTGTACGCGCGGGCGTACCGAGGCCAGGGATCCCGTTGGTACCAACGCGCGTTGTCGCGAGGCCTCGGCCGGATCAGCGCCGGGGAGCAGCGCTACGACGTCTCGTTCATCCGAATGGACCAGTCGTTGAACAAGGAGATCGACAGCGCCTACCGAAAGAAATACCGATTCAGGTTGCATCTACGAACGACGCTGAGCGCCACGATGCAAGCTGCGACAGTTCGCATCGACCCTCGGTAGGAAGCCTCCTCGTCCCACGTTGCCGGACGGACAGTCTCGACAGCCCGCGCGAGCGCCGACTCGCATTCGAGCTGCCAGCACTCTGGGGTCGCCGGTGTCTTCGCGACCTCAGACCATGACGGTCATGCCGCCGTCGACCACCAGGTTGCTGCCCGTGATGTAGCCCGCTTCGTCCGAGAGCAGGAAGATCGCTGCACCGACGACATCGTTGGGCTCGCCGGCCCGCCGGACGAAGGTCTTCTCTGCCATCGACTCCAGGGGGTTCGGGCTGCTGCTCATGATCTCTGCAATCGGAGGCGATGCGATCAGGCCGGGAGTCAGGGTGTTGACGCGAATATGAGACGCGGCGCCTTCAGCGGCGAGTTGCCTGGTCAACGCCAGCACGGCGCCCTTGGTTGCGGAGTGTGCCGCCTGGGGTAGATCTCGTGAGCCGATGAGGCCTGCCTGAGAGGCGACGTTGAGGATCGCGCCGCCGCCGCGAGACACGAGGTGAGGCCACACGGCCTGCGTGCAGTGCCAGACAATGTCGAGCTCGTTGTGGATCGTGTAGTTGTAGTCCTCGACCGACATCACCGGGAACGGCACGAACCGCGGCGCACTGGCGTTGTTATAGAGCAGATCGATGCCACCGAACGCCTCGACAGCACTTGCCACCCACTCCTGAGCTCCCTCAGGCGTGGACAGGTCTACGGGTGCGAGGGACTTCATCGTGTAGCCGGCCGCCTCGACCAAGCGCACGGTCTCGTCCGCGTTCTCCTGACTCCGGCCGGAGCCGACTACCAGTGCTCCCTCCCGGGCGAACGCGAGGGCCGCAGCGCGGCCCAAGCCACCCCCGGTGCCCGAGATAAGAGCGACTTTTCCTTCCAACCGTTCAGACATGATGATGCCTTCCGTTCGCGAAACGGGGCGGTTGCCCCGTTTACCGAACTATACGGGTCGTGCGCCCCGTTTTGTCAAGGACGGGTTCTGCTAGGAGCCATCTGAAGGGATGGAGGCATGCATCGAACGGCCGCCCCACAAGGACACAGCAGGGCGTGCCGGGCTTCAGTTGCTTAGGTTCGGCGAAAGCCCTCGATGATGTACTCCACGAGGCGGTCGGCTTGGTCGCGCTGGGTCGGGCGTCCTGCCACGACCGCGATGCCGGCGAGGGCTGCCAGGACATCATCGGCTCGGGCATCCTGACGGATCTGCCCCGCAGTCTGCCCGGCTTCCAGGAGGGCGGTCACTGCGCCCGTGAGCCTGCCGATCGAGCCCACTCGCGAGTCGATGTCGTCGGTGAGCAGGGTCCGAATGGTCTCGGCCATGCCACTCTTCTGGCTCATGTAGTCGAGGTACCGGCCCATCCAGCGCCGTGTCGCCTCGAGCGCGGGGTACTTCTCGAGCAGGTTGTCGGCAGCGGAACAGAGGTGTTCCAACGAGTTGCTGTATGCCTCCTCGACCAGATCCTCGCGCGTGGGGAAGTGGCGAAAGAGCGTGGCGATGCCCACGCCCGCGTCACGGGCGATGCTCTTGAGGGTCGCATCCGGCCCATCCGTCGCGAAGGCCCGTGCTGCCGCCTCGAGGATCCGGTCGCGGTTGTGAATGCCGTCGGATCGCGGTGCGCGCCTGCGCTGCGAAGCATCCGCCATCGTCGGCCCCTGTCCTTCTCGTCGCGCTTGCTTAACGGAGTGGACTTCGTTTAAAGTCGCACTTACCGGAGTTTACTCCGCTTAGCGAAGCGATATGGAAGAAGCAGCGATGAAGGGCAGGATCCTGGGTGCGAGTGGCATCTCCGTGAGTGAGATCACCCTCGGTGCGATGATGTTCGGCGCCGTGGGCAACGACGACCACGACGACTCCATCGCGATCATTCGGACAGCACTCGACGCGGGAGTCAACCTGATCGACACCGCCGACGTCTATTCGGGTGGCGAATCAGAGGTGATCGTCGGGAAAGCACTCAGAGGCCGACGCGACGACGTCGTGATTGCGACGAAGTTCGGACTCCCCACGGGCGATGACGCGAACCAGCGGGGGGCATCCCCGCGATGGATCCGGCGGGCGGTCGAAAACAGCCTTCGTCGGCTCGACACCGAGTGGATCGACCTCTATCAACTCCACCGCCCGGACCACGCCACGGGAATCGACGAGACCCTGGCGACGCTGTCGGACCTCGTGCGCGAGGGGAAGGTCAGAGCCGTCGGGTCGTCGACCTTCCCGGCGGAACTGATCGTGGAGGCCCAGTGGGCCGCCGAGCGAGGCGGGCACCGGCGGTTCGTCAGCGAGCAGCCGCTCTACTCGGTCTTGACGAGGAGCATCGAGCGCGCCGTCCTTCCCACCGCGCGCCGACATGGGATGGGTGTGATCAGCTACAGCCCCCTGAACGCCGGTTGGCTCTCCGGGCGCAGCGACCCCGCAGGCTCGCATCGAGCGGGGAGTCGCCCGAGCATGTACGACCCGGCCGTTCCCGGCAATCAGGCGAAGGCGGAGGCGGTCAGGCAGTTGACCCTGCTGGCGACCGAAGCCGGTATTCCCCTGCCGCATCTCGCCCTGGCCTTCGTGCTGGCGCATCCCGCTCTTACTTCGGTGATCATCGGCCCACGAACTCACGACCAGCTCACGAGCCTGCTCGGTGCCGCGGACGTCATCCTCGCCCCCGACGTCCTCGACCGGATCGACGAGATCGTCGCGCCGGGCACCGACCTCAACCCCGACGACAACTACAACGCCACCCCACCCGACCTTCTCGACGCGGCGCTCCGCAGACACCTCAACTAGGCCCAGATGGCTGGAAGACGCGCGAAATGCTTCTGCCAGCCATCTCGTTGCGCCCTTGTCGTTTTCAGAACCCGTCTGCACGGATTTCAGCACTCGCCTAGCGCCGGAACGATCAGCGGTAGGGGAACGAACGGGAACTCTGAAGGCACTAAGGTCTGCCGTCAATCTCTTAGGGCGCATGGACTGGCTGCAGACCCTTGTACCTCTGGAGGTCGATGCGTCTAAAACTCGAGGATGCTCCGGCCCCTTAGGCTGCCCTCCTCAAGTCGCCGGTGTGACTCGGCCGCATCCACGGCAGGATAGCGACCAGCCACACGGAGCGAGATTTTCCCGTCACCCGCTAGGCGCGCTAGGCGCTCGATAACGTCATGGCGCCGGCTGGATTGCATGACGTAGGAACGGAAGACGGAGATCCCACGGCCGGGTTCGACGTCCGTCGGGAGGAAGAACGCAATCTGTCCGCCGTCTGTAACGGCATCGATGACCTGATCGGTCAGGATCGCCGGATCGGCGAGAGCATCGACACCAACACCTTCTGTTGCCACACGAACGCCGGCAGCAAAGTCCGCATCGCGGTCAAGGACGATGCTCGCTCCGAAGCCTTGCACGAGGTCCTTCTCGGCCGCCGACGCCGACGCGATGACGACTAGACCGCGTTGCGAGGCGAGTTCGACGAGGTAGCCGCCGACGGCACCGGTCGCACCGGTGACGGCTAGCGTGGCACCGGGTTTGAGGTTGAGGGCTTCGAGGGCGATCTCAGCCGTTAAGGCATTCGAGAGGAATGACGCCGCCTCGGGGAAAGTGAGTGTCGGAGGTTTGCGCGTCAGGGACTCGGACGGGAGGACGATCTGCTGGCTGTAGCCGCCGTGAGTTCCGTCGGGGACGATGAACCCAATGACGGGGTCGCCAACCTCGAGGTCAAACCCGGCGGGTTGGTCGGGTCCGATGGCGTCGATGGTCCCGGCGACGTCCATCCCGGGCACGACGGCTACCGGAATCGCTCCGTCTTTCCCAGCGAAGTGGCCGGCGCGGATGATCGTGTCGACAGGATTGACCGCTGCGGCACGTACCCGAATCCTGACCTCGCCGGGACCGACCTCGGGAAGCGGCAGCTCGATGGGGCGGAGAACCTCGGGTCCGCCGTAGTTGGTGAGGCCAATGGCTTTCACAAGTCGCCTTCCATGTGGGAGCTGACGGACGGTCGCGTTACTTGGCGTCGCCGATGACGGCGGCGAGCGGGGCGCCACCTTCGACGGTTCGGGCACGCTGAGCCGCACCGAACGGCCCATACGGGTACTGCCCGACGCGGGGAGCGCTGATCTCGTCGAGCCGGTTGCGGACGGCGGCGTCGAGATGCAGGTCGGCGGCGGCGAGGTTGTCGTGCAGTTGGTCGACGTTGCGGGCACCGATGATGGGCGCGACCAGGCCGGAGCGGTCGTGCAGCCAGCTCAGGGCGACGCGGGCGGGGCTTGCTCCGACCTCGTCGGCGGCTTTCACGACGGCGTCGACGATGTCCCAGGTGCGCGGGTCGGCAGCCCGGTAGCCGGCGGTGAACTGGTAGATGGGGTTGTCGGATCCAGCGCGGGTGCTGGAGGTGGGGTTGTCCTCTCGGCTGTATTTGCCGGTGAGGAACCCATCGGCCAACGGCGACCACGCGAGAAGACCCACGTGGTTGTAGGCGGCACCGGGGAAAACATCGGACTCGCTCTCGCGGGAGAGGAGGCTGTACTGCTGCTGCAGCGTCACCGGTGCCGCGACTCCAAGAGCCCGGGCGGTCGACACCATGAGCTGGAGCTGCCAGCCGGTGAAGTTTGAGATGCCCCAGGAGTGGATCTTCCCGGCGCTGATGGCGTCGCCGAGGAAGGCGACGGTCTCCTCGACCGGGGTGAGCGGGTCCCAGGCGTGCAATTGATACAGGTCAACGTTCTCGCGACCGAGGCGGCGAAGGGACTGGTTCAGTTGGCGGTCGAGGTGTCGGCGCGAATTGCCCTGGTCATTGGTACCGTCGCCCGCGGGGGAGCGGCCTTTGGTGGCGAGAACCACGGGTTCTGTGGTGTCCGCTGCTCGAGAGGCGAACCACTTGCCGAGGGTCTTCTCGGAGGCGCCGCCTCCGTAGACGTCGGCGGTGTCGATGAGGGTGCCGCCGGCTTCGACAAACGCGTCGAGGACGTTGAAGGAGTCGTCTTCGCTGGTCATGGTGCCGAAATCCATGGTGCCGAGCGCCATGGAGGAGACGATGGTGCCGGAGTTTCCGAGGGTGCGGTTTTGCATGTCATTTCCTTTCGGGAGTCTGTTTTGAGCCAACGCCTCCTGTGGGGCGACTGGGATGCCCTGTCAGGGCATCCCTCATGACGTGGGCCTGGTGTTTTCCGTCGCCGGGCGGATGAAGACGGCGGCGATCGCGGCGGCGAGGATGACAGTTCCGGCGACGATGAAGCTGGTTTGCATCCCGGCGACGAAGTGGGTGCGGTCGGCGATGAGGACGCCGAAGACGGCGATGGCGACCGCGCCACCGACCTGACGGAACGTGTTGAACACGGCGCTGGCCGTCCCCGAACGTTCGGCTGGGACGCTGGCGAGGACGACGGAGGTCACGGGAGGCATGGCCACGGACCCGCCGGCGCCGGTGAAGATCGAGCCGACGAGGATCGGCCAGGGCGATCCGAGAGGAGCCGTGAGGACCAGGATCACCAGCCCGGTAACCATGGTGAGCAGGCCGAAGACGACCGGGACACGGGCGCCGTACCGGTTGGCGAGGGTGCCGCTGATGATGTTGCCGGTGACAGCGAATGCGGCGGACGGTAGGAAGACGAGCCCGGCGAGAAGGGGTGTCATGCCGAGGTGTTGCTGCAGGTAGAGGCTGTTGACGAACACGGTGCCGAAGTTGCCCACCATGAAGGCGAAACCGACCAGCAGGGCAATGCGCATGCCTCGCGGGCGGAACAGCGGCAGCGGCATCATGGGATGCCGTATCCGGCCCTGGATCACTAGAAACACGACCAGTCCTGCGGCGCCGACGATGAACGCGCCGATGACTAGTGGGGAGCCAAAGCCGAGGGAGCCTCCTTCGATGAGGCCGAAGACGAGACCTCCGAGGGTGGCGAGGGCGGCGATCTGGCCACCCCAATCGAATGGTGTGGGTCGGGCGGCAGATTTCTGCACCGAGCGGAGGAGGACGAGCATGACGACGCAGACGGGCAGATTGATCGCAAAGACGAGTCGCCAGTCGAGAGTGGTCAAGGCGCCGCCCAGGACCGGCCCGACGGCTCCAGCGACGGCGCCGCCGACGGCCCAGATCCCGAGGGCGTGAGCGCGCTCCTTCGCATCCTGGTAGGCCTCCCGGATGAGGGCCATCGATGCCGGAAGCATGATCGCAGCCGCCGAACCCTGGACGACGCGGGCCGCGATCAGGACACCGAGTGACGGTGCGACGGCGCAGCCGATGGAGGCGACCAGAAACCCGGCGATACCCCAGCCAAGGGCTTTCTTCGCCCCGATGCGGTCGGACAGGTTCCCGGCAAAGAGCAGCAGCGAGGCGAACATGAGCGTGTACGCGTCGATGACCCATTGAAGGCCCGATGTGCTGCCGCCGAGGTCCCGGCCGATCCTGGTCAGCGCCACGTTGACGATGAGGATGTCGAGGGTGATGAGGAAGAACCCGAGCGAGGCCAGCGCCAGGGTGCGGCCCGCGCGCGTCGTCGCGGTCGTCGTCGATGTCATGCCGCCAGCATGACCCGTGCGACGAGCGGGAGGGGTGCCCTGACGAAAGGTGTACTGGTAGGGCATCCCAGACACCGGATCACGCTCGTACGCTCGGGGCATGGACAATTCCGAAGAGGTGCGCGAGTTCCTCACGAGCCGCAGGGCGAACGTGACACCCGCACAGGTGGAGCTGCCGAGCGGCCCGAACCGGCGCGTGCCGGGTCTTCGTCGCACGGAGGTCGCCATGCTCGCCGGAGTCAGCGTCGAGTATTACTCCCGCCTCGAGCGCGGCAGCCTCGCCGGCGCATCCGATGGTGTCCTGCACGCCCTCGCACAAGCGCTGCTCCTGAACGATGACGAGAGATCGCACCTTCTTGACCTGGCCAAGGCAGCAAATGCGTCGCCGATCCCCTCCAAGCGCCGCAGCACGAAAGTGCAGAACGTGCGCCCGAGCCTGCAGTTCATTCTCGACGCCATTACCGGCGGACCCGCATTCGTCCGAAACGGCCGGCTCGACATCCTCGCCTCCAACGCGCTGGGCAAAGCCGTCTACGCGGACCTCTACGAAAGTAAAGAAGCAACCCTTCCAGGTAAGCCGATGAATCTTGCCCGGTACTGCTTCCTGGAGCCAGAACGAGCCGACCGCTTCTACCCCGACTGGGGAATCGCTGCCGACCAGACCGTCGCGATCTTGCGAACCGAGGCCGGCCGGGATCCCTACGACAAAGACCTCCAGGACCTCATCGGCGAGCTGTCGACCCGCAGCGAAGCGTTCCGAGCCCGCTGGGGCATCCATGATGTTCGCCGTCACGCCAGCGGGATGAAGCACTTCATCCACCCGATCGTCGGTCCCCTCGACATGATCTTCGAGGGAACCGACCTGGTGGCTGACCCTGGCCTGAACCTGATGATCTACACAGCCGAGCCGGGTACCCCCACCGCCGAAGCACTGAGCCTGCTCGCGTCCTGGACCGCCACCCCCGCCTCCTCGAAGGCGCCCTCGGCCGAGACACTTACCAAGGAGAACGACTGATGGAACGATTGATCAAACCGCCGACGTCAAAGAACCCGCCGACGCAGTTCACCGGTGACGTCTGGGTCGACGGCATCGCCCGCCCCCAGGACGACGGCCAACGTGCCAGCGCGGCAAAGGTCCGCTTCTCCCCGGGGGCCCGCACCAACTGGCACTCCCACGCTCTCGGCCAGACCCTCTACGTCACGGAGGGTGTCGGACTGGTGCAGAACCGCGGCGGCGAGATCCTCGAGATCCGCCCGGGCGACAGCATCTACACCCTGCCGGGCGAAGAGCACTGGCACGGCGCCACCCCGGACGACTTCATGGAGCACCTCGCGGTGATGGACATCCCCGACGACCCCTCCACCGCGACGACGTGGCTGGAGCCCGTCACCGACGAGCAGTACCACCGCCCCTAAGTTTTCCCTGATCTTCAGCACCGCAGCGAAGCGGACCCGGTGCCACGTGTGCCGAGGTCCGCTTCCTTTGTTGCGCCCGAATACGGGCCATCCCCCTCGTGAAAGGAACATCTCCATGCGTGGAGCAGTCATCAACGCCCCCGGCGACGTTGAGGTCATCGACCGCGACAAACCGACCATCCAAAACCCCACCGACGCCCTCATCAAGGTCGTGGCCGCCTGCGTCTGCGGCTCAGACATGTGGCCATGGCGCGGCGTCGAGAAGATGCCGCACGCCACCCCGATGGGTCACGAGTACGTCGGCATCGTCGACGAGATCGGCTCCGACGTCACGAATATCAAGGTCGGCCAGTTCGTCGTCGGCTCGTTCATGTTCTCTGACAACACCTGCGAGATCTGCGAGTCGGGCTACCAGTCAAACTGCATTCACGGCGGCTACATCGGTATGAACGGTGCCCAGTCCGAGTATCTCCTCGTGCCCCAGGCCGACGGCACCCTCGTCGCCACGCCGGAGATGCCGGCTGCGGACAAGATCCCCTCGCTCCTGGCCGCTTCCGACGTTCTCGGCACCGGCTGGTTCGGTGCCAAGGCCGCGGAGGTCGGCCCCGGCAAGACTGTCGTCGTGGTCGGCGACGGCGCCGTCGGGCTTCTCGCGGTGCTCGCCGCCAAACAGCTTGGCGCGGAGCGGATCATCGCGATGAGCCGCCATGAGTCCCGCCAGAACCTCGCCCGCGAGTTCGGCGCCACGGACATCGTCGAAGAACGCGGAAACGAAGGCGTGGCGAAAATCAAGGAGATGACCGACGGTCTCGGGGCGCACTCCGTCATCGAGGCGGTCGGCACGCAGGAGTCGATGATGCAGGCCATCCAGTCGGCCCGCCCCGGCGGTCACGTCGGCTACGTGGGTGTCTCCCACGACGTCAGCCTCCCCGGCGACGTGCTCTTCCCCTCGCATGTGCACCTGCACGGCGGACCCGCCCCCGTCCGCCAGTACCTGCCCGAGCTGATCGACCTCATCTGGACCGACAAGATCAACCCGGGTCGCGTCTTCGACTTCGAAGTCGGCATCGAGGACATCACCGAGGGCTATGAGGCCATGGACGAACGCCGCGCCATCAAGGCCATCGTCCGCTTCTAAACACCCATGAACCGGCTCTCCGCGCAGTATGTCCCAGCCGGTCAAGAGCCACCTCGTCAGAAAGCGACACCATGAGCAGCTGGAACCCCGACACCATCCGTGCCATCGCCGGAAGCGACGATCTGCACATCTCCCCGTTCCGTGCCGACGGCACCACCTACGGCACGCCCACCTGGATCTGGTCCGTCGTCGTCGGCGACAACCTCTACGTCCGTGCGTACAACGGCACCAACGGGCGCTGGTACCAGTCCGCCATCGAGCAGAAAGCCGGCAGGATCCGCGCCGCCGGGCAGACCCACGAAGTGCTGTTCGAACAGGCCGACCCGGCTGTGAATGACGCCGTCGACGCGGCGTACGAGGCCAAGTACAAGGGCAGCCAGTACCTGCCACCGATGGTCACCGCCAAAACCCAGGCCGCAACGGTCAAGATCAGCCCGCGCCCATGAGCACCACGGCCGCATCATCTACGTCGACCGGCACGACGGGACGGCTGCCGTTCGTGGTCCCGCTCCTCGCGGTCGGCACGTTCCTCATGTGCACCAGCGAGTTCATCGTCGCCGGGCTCCTCCAGCAGATCTCGACGGGCCTCTCCGTCAGCGTCTCCCAGGTGGGCTTGCTCATCACCGCGTTCGCGATCGGAATGGTCGTCGGCGCACCGGTCATGGCCGTCGCGACCCTCCGACTGCCGCGCCGGGCAACGCTTGTCCTCGCGTTGCTGGTCTTTGCGCTCGGGCATGTCGTCGCCGCCCTCAGCGGCAGCTTCGCCATCGTCCTCGGCGCCCGCGTCCTCACGGCAGTCGCGACCGGCGCGTTCTGGTCGGTGGCATCCGTAGTCGCAACCACCGCCGCAGGCCCTGCCCGAAGCTCACGCGCATTGGGCGTCATGATGAGCGGCGTCGGCCTTGCCACCGTCGCCGGTGTTCCACTCGGCTCCTTCGCCGGGCAACTCCTCGGCTGGCGCGGTACCTTCTGGGGACTCGCTGTCCTCGCCGGGATTGCGGCGGTCGTCATCCGCCGATTCGCCCCTGCCGACGAACAACGTCCACCCCAGTCGGCCCGGTCCGAGATCTCCGCCCTGGCAAGCGGCCGCACCTGGCTCCTGGTCGCGGGCACGGTCCTCGTCACCGGTGCCTACATGGGCGCTTTCAGCTACATCTCACCCCTTCTGACCCGCCGCACCGGCCTGCCCGAATGGGCGGTCCCCCTGGTGCTCGTCTGCTTCGGTATTGGGTCCCTCATCGGAACCAACGTCGCCGGCCGTCTCGCCGATCGACGCCCACTACGCACATTCCTCACCGCGACCATCGGCGTCGGCATCGTCTTGGCCCTCCTGCTCCCGCTGTCAGCCCTCCCGGTACCGACGGTCGTTCTCGTCGTCTTGCTCGGCGTCGTCGGAATGGCGGTGCCGCCGGTCGCGACCGGCCTTGCTGTCCGCTTCGCTCCGTCGGCACCAACACTCGCAGCAGCTCTCGCCGTCGCCGCATTCAACGCCGGAACCGCCATCGCCTCCTGGATCGAAAGCGACGCGCTCAGCGGGCCGTTGGGCGTGACCGCCCCCGAGACCATCGGCATCGTGATGGTGGTCCTCGGAGCTATCCCGCTCACGATCCTCGCCGTACGACACACGACCAGCCCCGCCGAATAGGAGCACCACATGAGCACCCGCGCCAACGCCCTCACCGAGTTCCGCACCCTCTTCCCAGGCGGCGAATCCTCACTGGCGACCACCGACCCGGACTTCTGGGCTTTCTACAGCGACTTCGCCTTCGGCGAGACCCTGTCCCACTCCTCTCTCAGCAGGCACGACCGGCTGATCTACCAGCTCGCCGCGACTATCGCCATTGGCGCGCTCACCGAATTCAGAGCGTTGCTCGGCGCCGGCCTCACGAACGGGGTCACTCCTGTCGAGGTCAAGGAGCTGACCTACCAGGCCGTCGCCTATGTCGGCGTGGCCCGCGGCATCGACTTCATCTTCGCCACCAACGAGGAATTTGAGTCGCGCGGCATCGCGGTCCCGGTCGCGGCGCAGAGCACCACGGAACCCGCAACTCGCCTCACCCAAGGCCTCGCCACCCAGAAGCGGCTCGTCGGCGACGAAGCCGTCGACGGGATGCACGCCAACGCTCCGGCCGACGCCCGGCACTTCCAGGAGTTCCTCTCCGGCAACTGCTTCGGCGACTACTACACCCGCTCAGGTTTCGACCTGAAGCAGCGCGAACTGATCACCTTTGCTCTCCTCGTCGCCCTCGGCGGTGCCGACAATCAGGTGCGAGGCCACGTCGCCATGAACCTCAACGCTGGCAACACCCGCTCCGACCTGCTCGACGTGCTGACGGTCCTCGTGCCGTACATCGGCTACCCTCGCACCCTCAACGGCCTCGCACAGGTCAACGACGGTGCACCCGCCACGGCTTGACCGCCCGTTCCACCTCAACGACGAAGGACATCATGAAGACACGCACCCTCGGACCGAACGGACTCACCGTCTCCGCTATTGGACTCGGCTGCATGAGCATGACCGGCGGGTACAGCGGCAACCCTGACGGCACCGAGATGATCTCGCTGCTCCGCTCCGCCATCGATCTCGGCGTCACCTTTTTCGACACCGCCGAGACGTATGGGCCGCACCGGAACGAAGAACTCCTCGGCGAAGCACTAGCCGGACGCTTCAACGAAGTCGTCGTCGCGACAAAATTCGCGAACCACATCGACCCCGGCACCCACAAGGCCACGGGTCGCCTCCTCCGACCCGACGAGGTTGCCGGCGCCGTCGACGGCTCCCTGTCCCGCCTGGGCGTCGACGCCATCGACCTCTACTACCAGCACCGCGTCAACCCGGACTACCCCATCGAAGAGTTCGCGGGAGCGGTCCGCGACCTCATCGCCGCGGGGAAGGTCAAGAACTACGGCATATCGGAAGCCGCAGCCGACACCATCCGTCGCGCCCACGCCGTCCAACCCGTCACGGCCATCCAGAGCGAGTACTCCCTCTGGTGGCGGCGACCCGAAGAATGCGTGCTCGACGTCTGCCGAGACCTCGGTATCGGGTTCGTGCCCTTCAGCCCCCTCGGCAAGGGCTTCCTCACCGGGACCATCGACACCACCACGGCGTTCGAAGAGGGCAACGACCTCCGAGCGAGCATTCCACGATTCGAAGCCGATGCGCTCGCCCAAAACGCAGCTCTCGTAGATGGCGTGAAAGCCATCGCGGCAGAGAAGAGCGTCACGGCGGGGCAGATCGCGCTCGCGTGGCTTCTCAACCGCCAGCCGTGGATTGTTCCCATCCCGGGCACCACGAAACTGCACCGGGTCGAAGAGAACATCGCTCCGGCCGACATCGAGCTGACCGAGGACGAAGCTTCCCGCCTCACGGCCATGTCTGACTCCATCGAGATTATCGGGGGCCGTTACCCCGACTTCCTCGAAGCACAAACGAACCTCTGATCGGACCGGAGAACACCGTGACCGAGTCATTTGCCGGCAAAGTCGTCATCGTTACCGGGGCCACATCCGGTCTGGGCTTCGCCACCGCAAAGGCATTCGCCGAGGCCGGTGCCAGCGTCGCCCTGGCCGACCTTCGCACTGACGAGTTGATCGCTGCCGCGAACCGTCTGTCCGCCACGGGCCTGACAGTGACAGCTATCGCGTGCGACGTGGCGGACGACGCCCAGGTCGCCGCCCTCGTCGCCGGAACCGTTGAGAGATACGGCGCGGTCGACATCGCCTTCAACAACGCCGGCATCCAGCCCGACGGGCAGAACACCGCTGACGTGTCAGCGGAGACCTTCGACAAGGTCATGGCTGTGAACCTGCGTGGCGTGTGGTCATCGATCAAGCATGAAGTCATTCAGATGCAGAAGCAGGGAGGAGGCGTCATCATCAACAACTCCTCCATCGGCGGAGTCGTCGGCGCCGTAGGACAAGCCGCCTACCACGCATCCAAACACGGTGTCCTCGGCCTCACCAAGAGCGTCGCCCTCGAATACGCGACAGAAGGTATCCGCGTCGTCGCTATAGCCCCCGGGACCATTGACACGCCCCTCGTCGCGAACATCCGCGACAACGACCCGGATACCTACGACCGGATCATGAAGGGTACGCCCATGGAACGAGTCGGCTCGGTCGACGAGATCTCGTCGGCCGTCCTCTGGCTCGCCAGTTCCGGCGCCGCATACGTCACGGGCACCACCCTCGTCATCGACGGTGGCATCACGGCTCAGTAGCACCACACGGTCACCTGCGGCGGACGCGGGCGGGGCTCTTTACTGGCCGCACTCACACCTCATCGGCGTCGGCTACTCGAGTAACGACTGGAAGACATCCCTTAGTCGACGAGCGGCGTCCTGGTCCACCTACGCTGTTGGGTTCAGCGCTCTGCGCGGTGTTCCGTGACCACCAAACAGCGGGGGATTGCCCCGACGCAAGGTTCAACGTTCGGTGGCTGCAATTGAGACCTACGTATCGGTCTTCTCGTGGCCCTTCGGAGTCTGCCGATGGCCGGGGAGGTGGGCTTTCTCGCCGTCATGGTCGAAGATTGTGAGGATTTCGGCGGGACCTTCGTGCGCATGAATCGAATGCGGAGTCATTGTCGGGAACTCGGCCGCTTGGCCCTCGTGAACCAGAATGGTGCGCTCTCCCAGGGCGAGTCGAATGGTGCCGCTGAGAACGGTGAACCATTCGTAGCCGGGATGCACGCCGGGCTCGCCCGTCTCACGCTCAGGGGTGATGCGCATCTTGGCGACGGTGACACCCCGGCGGTCCCGCTCCCGCGAGAGCAGCCACGTCGTTGAACCGGGGCGGGCCTCGGGTTCGGGCCGGATAACCACGTCGTCGTCGCCCTCAGGCTCAACGAGTTGGTCGAGCGTCGTGCCGAGTGCGGCAGCGATGGGCACAAGTTGGTCAAGAGCGATCCGTCGGTGGCCTGTCTCGATACGGCTCAGCGTTGATGCCGAGAGGTAGCAGCGATCCGCCAGCGTATCGAGAGTCCACCCCCGAGCGACTCGCAGGCCACGAATACGCTGCCGTACGACTTCATCAAGCAGTTCTTGCGTCATACGCAACAGCCTATTCGTTTAACGCATTTCGTGCTTACCCTATGAGCATGACCTCAACGACACCGGCCGCTCACGACCACCATCACGCCCGCCCAGGGCACGGACCAGCGCCCGAGAGCGACCGCGAGTTCGCCGAGCTTCTCGATCTGGACGCTGTCCATGCGGCCCCGTTCCTCCGCGAAGCCCTCCTGGCCGCGGCGGCCGCCCTGGGCCGTGAACCACGCGAGATCGTCGACCTTGGTGCCGGAACCGGAACCAGCACCGTCGCCCTCGCGAACCATTTTCCCGAGGCACGAGTGCACGCCCTCGACGCGTCGCCGGGCATGCTCGAACGCCTCCGCGCATCCTCCATTGACACGGGTGTCTCCTCACGGGTCGAGACGCACCTCCTTAACCTCGACGACAACTGGCCTTCGGTCCTGCCAGGGTCGGTCGACCTCGCGTGGGCTGCCCTATCGCTTCATCACACGAATGACCCCGCGCGGGTGTTGCAACAGACGTTCGCCCTCCTGCGGCCCGGCGGCGTCGCCGTCGTGAGTGAATTCACCGGGGCGACCACCTACAGCCCTGCCGACTTAGGAACGGGCCGCCAGTCGCTCGCCGATCACCTGGTCAAGGCTCTGGCGGCCCGCGGCTACCCGGTGGCCCCCGACTGGTCGGAGGCACTCACGGAGGCGGGCTTTGCCCGGATTCAACGGCAGGAGACGACCATTTCCGTCTCGTCGGCGACGCTTGACGGCGCACGGTTCCTTCAACTGCAACTCACGCTCAACCGACAGCTACTCGCCAACGACCTCGGCTCTGAAGACCTCGTTGCCGTCGACGCAGCGATCGTCTCGCTCGCCTCCGACCGTCCCGCGGTCGCGCACAAGTACTACACCTCGGGTCGTGTCTTTTGGGTGGCGGTCCGCCCGGACGGCCGCGGAGCAGACACGGCCGCGACAGGAGTCGACCGATGAGCGACACAATCCGGGCCGACGTGGTCGTAGTCGGAGGTGGAGCTGCGGGATTGGCCGCGGCCGTTGCGCTTGCCCGCTCCCGACGCAGCGTGGTGGTCATCGACGCGGGGCAACCCCGCAACGCAGCCGCAGCAGAGGCGCACAACATTCTCGGACAGGAGGGAGTCGCGCCCACGGAACTCCTTGCTCGCGGTCGAACGGAGGCCACGGCCTACGGAGCACGCATCGTGTCCGGAGTCGCAACCGGAGCCTCCGGCGCAGTCGACGAATTCGTGATCGAGGTGGACGACGGCCGGATGCACGTCTCGGCCCGCCGGGTTATCCTCGCCACCGGCCTCGTGGACGACTTGCCCGACGTTCCCGGCGTCGAAGCAGCGTGGGGGCGGACTGTGCTGCACTGCCCGTTCTGTCATGGCTGGGAAGTGCGCGACCAACGCATCGCCGTGCTCGGCCGCAACGAGAACGCGATCCATCAGGTGATCCTTTTCCGGCAGCTCAGCGACGACGTCACGCTGTTCCTTCACGAGGCCCCCGAGCCCAGTGACGAGCAGTGGGAGCAGCTCGCTGCCCTGAATGTCCGAGTCGTCACACCCCGAGTGGAGCGATTGCTGGTGGACGGCACGTCGGTCCGAGCCGTCGCGATCGAGGGCGGTAAGACGTTCGAGATGGACGCGGTCGTAGTCGCCCCCGTGTTCCTCGCACGGACCGAACTGTTCGAGGCCCTCGGAGGGGTCCCTTTGGCGACGCCGTTCGGTCAACAGATCACCATCGATCTCCGCGGGCAGACCGCGGTGCCGGGCGTGTGGGCGGCCGGGAATGTGAGTGACTTGTCGGCGATGGTCGTCGCCTCGGCCACGGCCGGCCTCATGGCCGGCGCGGCCATTCATGGCGACCTCGCCATGACCGACCTAGCGCTAACCGTCAAGGAACGACGCGAACCGTTCTCCGCCGCTCGAGAGGCCGAGAACTGCGAGCGGATCCTCGGCGACCGCCGGCATGGGCTCTGATCGACCGAGAGTACGGAAACAATGGAGTCCTGCCCGACGGGTGCGAAGACCGCCTTTTCAGAAGCCGAGTCGGTACGGGGACATTGCCCGAAGTCTTTTCACTCGAAACCGGCAGCCCTGTGGAACACCGTCTTGGTTCCGCGTGTGACGCAATAGTCAACTCCCCCCAAAGCCTTAGCCGTCGAGCCAGGTCGCCCCGTCGATATGTGTCATGGCGCAAACCGCTGGAAGTCTTGCCACGGCAACTTCGAGATGTCGTATTTCCTTAGCTGACGACAGGGAGCCACTAGGAACACTGCTCAGAGTCATCCAGTTCACCGCGCGTGCTCTCCCAACTGAAGGTGCTCCTTTGAGGTACACCTTTTGCGACATGAAGGAGGTTGCTAAGGGCGGCTCTTGGCAGTGCATCTGCTATTTGCGCCATTGCGCCGTAACGCGTTGGGGCGCACCCGGATGAGACAGGCGCGCCTCCCTGGCAGAGGAGTCGTTCCTGAGGTATCGCGATCGGCCAGTCGTGGCCCGCAAAGATAGGTGTTTGGCCCGTTTGGACGGCCAGATGGGCCGCACGTCTTAAAGGAGGTCAGCTGTTCATCGGTCGGGTCGTTGAGGCTGAACTCGCCGAAACATGGCTCCGCCCGTCGTCTCAAAAACTGTGAGCCCTGAACGCTGTTTCGTAAAAGACAGCGTTTAAGAATGAACAGTGTTTAATTTGGTGTTACGCTCGGATCATGACCGGAAAAGATGCAGCACCCACCACGTCGCGTGCACGGTGGGTGGAGCAGATCGCGGCGCTTGACGCCCCTGCAGCAGCTGTACGAAAACGTCGTGAGCCATTGACCGTCTCCCGAATTGTTGAGGCCGCACTCGCGATCGTCGAGGCGGAGGGGTTTCCTGGGGTGACCATGCGTCGCGTCGCGAGTGCGCTCGGAGCCACGCCGGGTGCCCTCTATGCGCACGTCCGCGACAAGTCCGAACTCGACGACCTCATGGTGGGGCGTCTCTGCGCCCGCGTTGAGCTCCCCGAGCCGAATGCGGCGATGTGGCAGGAGCAGATCCTGGACGTCTGCCGGCAGCTGCGCGACCTTTACTTGCAGTACCCCGGTATCTCGCAAGCGGCCCTGCAGGCCGCCCCGCGGAGCCTCGACACTCTCCGCATCAACGAGGGCCTGCTCGCCATCCTGATCGACATCGGCGTCACTCCACGAACTGCGGGCTGGGCCACCGACGCGCTGTTTCTCTACATCGCCGCCTACAGCGCGGTCTCGCTTCGGCGGCACTCCGACGGCGACGAGGCGGCGGAAGCTGCTGACCGCGAAGAAGTCCTCGAACGGTTCCTCATGCTCCCCGAAAGCCGTTTCCCGAACACGGTGACGCATGCCGCCGAGTTGACCGCGGGGGAGGGGCATGACCGCTTCGACTTCACCGTCACGATGATCCTGGGAAGCGTCGACCCGCAGCACTAAGCCACCGGGCGCACACGCCCGTCACACGAACCGTTACAGCTACCCGAAGCGACCCTTGTCGCGCCCCTCACGGGTGCCTTCGCCGTGCCCGGCGACCGTCGGGTCTTGTCTCCGCGCCGAAAACCGATCGTCGCGACCCCAGTCAACATTCACGGAAGGTCTCATGAACTCCGCCGCCTCACCCCAACCCGCCACTGGAACGCCTACCGGCGGCCGTGCCTCGGCATTGCCCTCCAGGTGGATCGCACTCATGGTGCTCAGCCTGGCGCAGCTGATGGTCATCCTCGACTCCACCATCGTCAACATCGCCCTCCCCACTGCCCAACGAGACCTCGTCTTCTCCAACGACGATCGCCAGTGGGTCGTGACCGGGTACGCCCTCGCCTTCGGAAGCCTGCTGCTTCTCGGCGGCCGGCTCTCCGACCTCTTCGGCCGGAAGCGCCTGTTCGTCATCGGCGTGATCGGTTTCGCCGCTGCCTCCGCTATCGGTGGCGCGGCGGTTGGATTCGATATGCTCCTCGTCGCCCGCGTAGCCCAGGGTGCGTTTGCAGCCCTTCTCGCACCGGCCGCGCTGTCGCTTGTGTCTGTCACGTTCGCCGACAACGCCGCTGACCGCGGACGCGCCTTCGGTGTCTTCGGTGCCGTGTCCGGTGCCGGTGGCGCTCTTGGCCTGCTCCTCGGCGGCATCCTCACCCAGAGCGTGTCCTGGCGCTGGTGCCTCTACGTCAACTTGATCATCGCCGTCATCGCCCTTGTCGGCGCGCTCGTCTTCCTCCGCGAAGGCGAGAAACCCTCCCGAGTGCGCCTCGACATCCCCGGGACCATCACCGCCGTCCTCGGCCTGGTAGGCATCGTCTGCGGACTCGGAAACGCTGCCTCTGCCGGATGGACCGACGGCTGGACCCTCGGCAGCTCCATCGGCGGGCTCATCCTGATCGTGATCTTCATCGTCATCGAACGCCGCGCAGCCCACCCGCTCCTTCCCCTCGGTGTCCTCCTGGACCGCACTCGGGGAGCGGCTTACCTTGCCATCGGGATCTCCGGCATCGGGTCGTTCGCCGTGTTCCTGTTCCTCACCTACTACCTCGAGGACACTCTCGGGTTCACGCCGATCCAGACCGGCATCGGCTTCCTGCCGATGGTCGGAATGCTCATCGTCGGGGCCGGGGCCGCGGGAGCCGCCCTCATGCCCCGCTTCGGCCCGCGCCCCCTCGTCGCCGCCGGCTGCACCCTCGCCGCCATTGGCATGGCCATCCTGACCACGATCGGCATCCACACCACCTACGCCGGCGGTGTCCTTCCCGCCCTCCTCATCCTCGGCCTGGGCCTCGGCCTCGTCTTTGGACCCGCCCAGAACGCCGCGACCAGCGGTGCAAAGTCCGACGAAGCCGGCGTCGCCTCAGCCCTCGTCAACACCGCCCAGCAGATCGGAGGTTCCATCGGCACCGCCGTGTTCAGTGCCCTCGCCGCCTCGACCATCGCCAACTACCTCCACGACCACGCCGCCACGGCGCGGCAACCAGCCACCGTTACCGCCGCGACACTCTCCAGCTACCACCTCGTGTTCTGGATCGCTGCCGGCACGTTCCTTCTCAGCGGCATCGTCGCCGCCCTCCTGTTCCGCAGTGGACCTCTTCCCGTCGCCCCTGACGCCGAGTCATCCACCGCGGCATAATCACCACTCACCCCAGAAAGGACACACCCTCATGAAGGCAGTGCAGTTCCACGAATTCGGCGGCCCCGACGTCCTGAAGATCGTCGACCTCCCCGACCCGCACCCCGCCCATGGTCAGGTTCGGATCAGGGTTCACGCCGTCGGCATCAGCGCATCCGATCCGAAGATCCGCTCCGGCGCACTCTCGTTCGGTGCCCCGCTCCCGCAAGGCACAGGACGCGACGTCGCCGGTGTCGTCGACGAACTCGGCGAAGGCGTCACCGACGTCAAAGTCGGCGACCGCGTGTTCGGGATCTCGGACGACGGATACGGGGCCGCCGACTACGCGCTCCTGAGCATCTACGCGGTCATCCCGGTCTCGCTCGGTTTCGTCGACGCGGCAGGCCTTCCTGTCGCACTCGAAACCGCCACCCGGGGCATCGACCAGCTGAACGTCACCGATGGCACCACTTTGTTCATCAACGGCGCCTCGGGCGGCATCGGCAGCACCGCCATCCAGTTGGCCGTCGCCCGCGGCGCGCGGGTCATCGGAGCGGCCAGCGCAGCGAACCAGAACTATCTTGCGCTCCTCGGCGCAGAACCTGTCGTCTACGGGGATGGCATGGTCGACCGCGTCCGCAAGATTGCCCCCGATGGCGTCGACGTCGCACTCGACGTCGTCGGCAATGGAATCCTGCCCGAGCTCATCGAGTTGACCGGTACCGCACAGAACGTCATTACCCTCGCCGACTTCGACGGCTCCAAAAAATACGGCGTCCACTTCAGCAATGGCTTCGAAGACGGCCACGGCTTCCATTCGCTCGCGACCATCGGCGCACTCATCGAAGCGGGAAAGTTCTGGCTTCCGATCGACAAGACATTCCCCTTCACTGGTATCGCGGAAGCGCACCGAGTCAGCGAAACCGGCCGTGTCCGTGGACGACTCGCGGTCATCGTCAACTGATGGCAGCTCTAGCGTGCGAGAAACAGTGGTCCCATGACGACGAGGCCGACGAGGCCCTTTCACGCACCTGACGCCACCACGAAAAGGTCGGATCACGTCACGAGAAGTCGTGACGTCGATTCCTCCGGCCCAGTCGAATAGCCAAGCCATATGCACAACGAGAGGTCAGCCCCCGATGACTACGTTTGATTTGCCCGATCTCACGACCGTCAACGAGACGGCCCTGCTGGTCGCTCTGCGCCGGGCCAGCGAGTCGACGCGTCACGACGCCATGTTCCATGACGTCCTGGCCGAAACCGTCGCTGCCCTCATCCCTGATTTGTCGATGTCGCCGGCGTTTTGGCAAGCCGCACACGAGATGGAGGAACTCAGCGGAGACGCCGTCGCCCTGCGCACACAGCACTTCGATGAACAGATCCAGCGTGCAGTACGCAACGGAGTCCGGCAGGTCGTCATCCTCGGAGCCGGGCTGGACGCACGATCCCACCGCCTGAACCTCAACCCCCACACGCGGTTCTTCGAGATCGACCAACCCGCCGTCCTCAACGCACGACACGCGCTTATCGACGCAGCAGAACTCACACCCAAATACCGCACCCGAACCATCGCGGCCAGCATTCCACGCGACGACCTCAAGGAGAAACTGCGACTCGAAGGGTTCGACCGAGCAACACCGACGGTGTTCGTGGCAGAAGGTCTTGTTTTCTACCTGTCTGCTGACGACCTCAGACGGCTCCTCATCGACATCAGTGCTTTGTCGGCACCGGGAAGCCACTTGCTGGCCGACTATCCCGCCGACCGCCCACTCCACACTCACGACGACGGCGCCGAAACGTCCGTGACTGCCACCTTTGACAAAGATGCCAAATCCGGCCCGTGGGAGCTGTTCGAATCAGCTGACTGGCTACTGGGCTGCCGGTCTCTGACGAATTTGGCCGCCACCTACGGCCGTGCGCTTCCCAGGGAGATCGACGCACTGCGCGGCGGCGCGCGGTGGTGGTACGTAGGCGCCACTCGGGTCTGAACCCGCCCCGCGAGAACCCTCTTGCGAAGTTGCTCATGCGCAAACGCGCCACCCCCGGTGGCGGGCACGGACAGCGAGGACTACGCCCTCGATCGGGAAGACAAGGTAGCCGACCAGGACGGCGACATGTGAACCGGTCGTCTGCAGAGATGCCAGCAGGAGCGAGAGGGCAAAGACGAGGACCGCGATGACAATCGGCGCGAACCATGCGGTCGCTTTTTCACGACGTGTCCAAGCACGGGCCGAGCTGACCCAGACAAGACCGACGATGGCGCCGACGAAGGGAACGACGATCGACCCGGCAACCAGGACTACGACCGCAGCAATCGATGACGCGCGCCCTGGCGCGGATTCCCTTTCAACAGATGCCTCGTCCATACCGGTACCAGCTTCGGTCCTTGCCTCGGCCGCAATGAAAGCCGGGTCACCGAGCTCGCTGATACGGGCGTGCGCCGCCGCAGCATCAAGACCCAGCAGTTCCTCCCGAACGCCGGCGACGATGTCGTTCCGCACCTCGGGAGCAACACCATCGAGCTCGTTTTCGAGCTCTGCAAGGTAGGCGGTGACGTTCTTGGGGGTGGTGTCGGTCATGAGTCGTCCTCTCCGACGAGTCGGTGCACGGTGGCGGTGAAGGGCCCCCACTGGAGGCGAAAGGCCTCGAGTCGGGTAGTCCCGGCTGGCGTCAGGCGGTAATACTTGCGGACCGGGCCCGCCGCGGACGCCTCGTCGTACGCGGTGGCAAGACCCTGGGTGCGGAGGCGGCTGAGAATCGGGTACAGCGTGCCGATACTGGCGATCATGCCAGCCTGCACCAGGCGCTCCGAGAGCTGCCAGCCGTACATCGGCTCGCCTTCGAGCAGCCCGAGCACGCAGTACTCGACCACACCCTTCCGCAGCTGCGCTCCCACATCTACTGTCATGCATGGCAAGATACCTTGCACTGCACGCTACCGCAAGGTCACGCGGTTGCCGGGGTTTTCGTCACACCGTTCAGGAGCCAGGAAATGCTCGTGGCGACGAGGTTTCGTGCAGGGCCAAGGTGAGGCTCGTCGAGCAGCTTCGCTCCGTGCGTCTGCAGCACGAAGGCGGCGAACCCAATGACGTGCACCAGGAGAATAGGGACGGCTGCATCGGTGCCCGCGGCGGCGACGCCGTTGTCAATCAGGAGTTGCCGGACCTTCACCCGGATCCTGGTCGCGTTCGGCCCCGGTGACGCCGCTCGATCCAGAAAGAGTGTCGCCAACTCGGGTCGTTCCATGATCGCATCGAACGTGTCGAGCAGAAGCTTCGTCAAGCGGCCTCTCTGATCAGAGTCGTCGGTAGTCGACAGGGGAGAGACGCCAACGTCTTTCAAGGCATCGTCGACGAGGGCGTCGAGGAGCGCGGTCTTGCTCGCCACCCATCCATACAGCGCGTTCGGCGCCACCTCGAGACGCTTGGCGAGGGATCTCATCGTGAGGTTCCCGAGTCCCTGCTCGGACGCAATGATCCGCGCGGCGTCGAGAACGCTTTCGCGGGTCAGGCCGGCGTGCTGACCGAGATCTCGAGGCATATTCCGATTCTACCCAAAAGCTGGACGCTGTACATCGCGAGGTGTACAACGTACAAGTAGCCGGAAAATCCTTCGGCACGGACAGAGAAGACCTCCCATGAAGATCACCGCTCTCGAAGAGCACTTGATGACCCCTGCCATCGTTGAGGCGTGGAAGACCGCCCCGGATGAAGCCCGCGACCAGTACGCCACCTTCAATTCACGAGGCGTCCTCGGTGAACGGCTTCTCGATGTCGGTCTGCGCCGCATTTCCGACATGGACGACCAGGGCATCGACGTCCAAGTGCTGTCGGTGACGACACCGGGCGTGCAGAATCTCTCGGCTAAAGAGGCGGTCCCGTTGGCACGTGAGGCGAATGACGCCATCGCCGCCGCGGTCCGCGCGCACCCGGACCGGTTCGAGGGCTTCGCCACCCTGCCGACCCCGGACCCCGAAGCCGCAGCCGCGGAACTTCGCCGGGCGGTGACGGAGCTCGGGTTCATGGGAGCGATGGTCCACGGCCGGACCGGTTCGAAGAACGCCGACGATGCCATCCACGAGCCGGTATGGAGGGCCGCCTCCGAGCTGCGCGCCCCGATCTACCTCCACCCGCAAATGCCCGTCATTCCTGTCCGTGACGCTTACTACGCCGACCTCGACCCTTTCGCCTCGTTCGCGCTCGGCGGGCCAGGCATCGGGTGGCACTACGAGGCCGGGATCCAGGCCATCCGCATGATCCTTGGCGGCGTCTTCGACCGGAACCCCGGACTCCAGGTTGTCCTCGGTCACTGGGGCGAAGTCGTCCTGTTCTACACGGAGCGCATCGAAAAGCTCCAGGACTGGGCGAATCTCGGCTTGAAGAAACCCATCCTCGAATACTTCAAAGAAAACCTGTCGTTCACCGGCAGCGGCGACCTGAGCGACCGGTACCTCGCCTGGACCAAGGACGTCGTGGGAACCGATCGCATCCTCTACGCCACCGACTACCCCTTCATCGACACCGACAAAGGCCGCGCCCGCGCCTTCCTCGAATCCGCCGACCTCACCGAGGCGGAAAAATCGGCCGTCGGCGCACGAAACTGGGAACGCCTCACCGCGCACCTCCGCTGACCAAAAGCCCCACGCGCCTCTCGGCCTACAAGGTGCATAGCTCACGCGAATTGCAGGGGCGGCGCTGCTTACCTGGCGCTGCCCTTCTCCATGTCGGACGTCGCGGCCGGAGGATGGGGCTCCTGGTGCTCGAGCGCCGCTCGGATCTCAGCCAGGAGGGGAAGGATGTCGCGGACCGTACGCTGCTGGACCGATGTCAGGTCTTCGAGGAGCCCCACCAGCAGGCTTTCCGCCGCCTCATCGTAAACAGCCAGCTGATCCCGAGCGAGATCCGTGAGGCCCACGAGCATGCTCCGAGCGTCTGCTTCGTTCGCTTGACGTGCGACGAGCCCGTTCTTCTCCATCGCGGCAACGAGATTGCTGACCGTCGGGCGCGCCAGTCCCAATTGACGGCCGAGCGACGTAGGGGTCTCCCAGCGGTGGGGCAATAGCCGGCGGAGCACCTCGATCTGCGCATCCGGTATCGAGGGCAGGCCCGCGCGCATGCGTGAGCCGTTCAGGAGCGTCCTTCGGAAAGGGCCGATCTCCTCGCTCAGGCGCCGAGCAACCGCGCTCAGATCAGACCGGCTTTGAGAATCATCCACGCCCAAAGGCTAACCGCACCACAAGTACGTTTGCAACAAACGCAATTGTGGGTGATAGTTGCTTCATGAGCATTCACACCAGCGTCGACAGCCCTGCACCTCAGCAGGATCTGAACGCGATCATCGGACACCGGTTCATCTACACCTACGCCAACGGCTGGCAGTACGAGATGTACGTCAAAAACGACACCACGATCGACTACCGGATCCACTCCGGCATGGTCGGCGGCCGTTGGGTCAAAGACCAGAACGTCGACCTCGTGGGCCTTGGCCGCGGCGTTTTCAAGGTCTCGTGGAACGAGCCGACCGGCACCAGCGTCGTGGTGAACATCGTGCCGGAGGACAGGGTTCTGCACGGCACGATCTTCTTCCCACACTGGGTCGAACTCGACGGGTCAAAGACGGTCCTTTACCAGAATGACCACCTCGAACGCATGCGGCAGTTCCGCGACGAAGGCCCCACCTACCCCATCTACGTCGTGCCCGAGTTCGCGCACATCACCCTTTTTGAGTTCGTCGGGGTCGACGACGAGACTGTCATCGACACCGCGCCGGCAGACCTGCCGGCGGGCTTCGCCGACAGGAGCAACTGAGATGGGTACGGCAAATCCCGATGCCACCCCGGTGACCCTCGAGCATCGAGGTCAGCTTCTCCGGGGCACCGAGTACCAGCCGGGAACCGGTACGCAGGTGTCTCCCTCTGTTCTTCTCGTGCATGGCTTCAGTGATTCCAGTGTTGGCCCGCAACGACTTTTTGTTCAGATGGCGCGGCAGTTGGTGTCGAGAGGCGCTGTGGTGCGTCTCTACGACCGTCTGGGGCAAGGACTGAGCGACGGGGAATTCGAAGACATCACCCTCCGCGACGAGATTGAGCAGGTGTCCCGGATGATCGAGGCTTTTGCTCGTGATTCGGGCGGGGCCATTCATGTCATCGCCCACAGCTTAGGAGCTGTGGAATCGGCGATCGCCGCCGCCCGACACCCGGCACTTGTTGCAAGCCTCACCCTGTGGTCCCCGGCGGGCGTGGTCGTTGACGACATCACGGTGAAAAACGAAATCCAAGGGCAGTCCCTCACGTCAGTCGCAGCCAATGGCGGCTTCGATTTCGGAGGCATGTGGCTTGGGCAAGCGTTCATCGACGATGTGCGGAACAATCTGGACGTCTATCAAGAAGCTTCTGGTTATCCGGGCCCGGTAAGGGTTTTGCACGGAACCAAGGACCGCATCGTGCCCACCGAGTACGGTCGCCGCTACGCCGACCTGCTGCCCGATGCGACCTTCATCGCCGTTCCAGGTGCCGACCATGCTTGGTCGCGGGTGACTTGGCGAGAAGAACTGCTGCGACACCTCGTCGCCCATCTGATGCTGCCCGAGCCACAGCCATTGTGATGCCATTAGGCGTCCTGCGGGTTTCCAGGTTGACTCAGCACCGACTCCCGGTCGCTGGCGTCGCCGGGCATCTATCTACCCTCGGCTCTTATTACGCCTCGTTGAGTCGATTGTTCGGCATGTTCAGATGACGGCGGTACCTCGAAAAAGCGTCATGGTGCGCCCGCCAACCCACACTCGCCCGTCTTCATCGGGCATGATGCGGATGGTCCCGGCCCTACCCAACCGTTGGCCCTGTGACACCTGGTACCCACTCGTGAACAGTCCCTCGCCGATGAGCCATTGCCCGATGGAGGCATTGATCGAGCCGCACACGGGATCTTCCGGGACACCGATTCTGGGGGCGAACGCACGGACCTCGAACGTGTCAGCGGAACTCGCCGGGTAGGCGCCGATCACGCCGACCATCGCGTCAGGAAGAGACGACAAATCTGGCTCCAGCTTCAGGACCTCTTCTGCTGTGGCGAGTTGGATGACGCACCAGCCGGGCCCGTTGTCCACCCACTGATGGGCGACGACGTCGTCGACGGAGAGACTGAACGACGTCGTGATGTCTGCCAAGTAGCCGGCCTCGATCGGGCCGGATCGCACCGTCGGTGGCGCTTGAAAAGAGAGAGCCCCTTCGTCCCGGCGCAATGACACCAGACCCGCTTGGCACTCCTGCACGATGACGTCTGGCCGCTGCGGAACACCGCCGTTCTCCACCCACGCATGCGCTGACCCAAGAGTTGGGTGCCCAGCGAACGGCAACTCACCACCAGGCGTGAAGATACGAACACGATAATCCGCATCCGAATCGGTCGGTGTCAGGAGGAAGGTCGTCTCGGAAAGGTTCGTCCACTTCGCCACGCGGAGCATTTCTTCCTCGCTGAGTCCGTCGCCATCGAGAATCACAGCCACGGGGTTCCCTAGATATGGAGTCGAGGAGAAAACATCTACCTGAGCGAACGCTCGACTTTTAGTCATGCGCCAATCGTTTCATGTCCGCGCCGGTTCTGGTGTTGCTCTCCGGGCGCCATTATTGTGTTGCGCTAGGTACACCTCAAAGCGATCCAGTCTGCGGGCCCGATTGGCGTCGCTTTGGAGTCCAGAATCCTCACTTGCGACAGATCTGATCAGCGGTCTGGAGGAGTCGCCACAGGGGAGTTCCGTTCTTCATTCCCGGAAGCCATGCGTTTCGGCACAGTTTGTTATGAGATCCCGGCAACGAGCTTCACGCGACATGACGAAAGCCCAGGCGGGTTAGGTCTGGGCTTTCGTAGTCGTGCTTGTTACGCGACTTCGAGTTCTTCTTCCGCGTCGGCGAGGTCGACCTCGGTGGGGGTAGATTCATCGACGATGGGTGCCGTAGCGGCGACTCCGGCGACCTGCGTGAGCTCGGCACCGTTGGTGGCACCGGGCCAGCCGATGGCTTCGTCGGCGCCGCGGAGGTTGCGGAGCCACCAGGCCCAGTCTTCGGGAACGAGGCTGAACGGGTCGGCGTAGCCGAGCAGGCGCGCGGCGTACACAGGCCAGTGGGCGTTCGCGAGTGCGGGGCGGCCGAGGTAAACGAGGTCGAGCAGCTCGTTCTCGATCACGCGGTTGGCGATCTCGGGCTGGCCGAGGTTCCAACTGGTGGCGACAGGGATCCCGACTTCCTCCTTCACGCGGGTGGCGTTCTTGACCATGCCGCCGAGGGTCCCGATGGGGATGTCGCCTTGCATGTCGTCGGTGTTGAAGCCGATGCTGAGGTCGGCGAGGTCGAGGCCGTGCTCCTTCATCCAGCCGATGGCGGTGATTGATTCGTCGACGGTGGCGCCGCCCGGGTGCAGGTCGTCGATGCCGAGGCGCATGGTCAGCGGGATATGGTCGGGCAGCACGGCGCGGACGGCGTCGAGTGCCTCCAGGTGGAATCGGGTGCGGTTCTCGAGGCTGCCGCCGTATTGGTCGGTGCGGTGGTTGGCGAGCGGGGAGAAGAACTCGCTGCCGAGGTAGCCGTGGGCGAAGTGCATCTCGACCCACTCGTAGCCGGCCTCGACGGCGCGGCGGGCGGTGTCGGCGTAGTCGTGCATGAGCTGGGCTATTTCTTCGACGGTGAGTGCGCGTGGCACATAAGGCATGTCGCCGCCGTAGGCGATGGCGGAGGGAGCGCGGGTCTCCCAACCGGCCTCATGCTCCGGGGGAAGCATGTGGCCGCCCTCCCACGGGGTGACGAGGCTGCCCTTGCGGCCGGTGTGGCCGAGCTGGATTCCGGCGACGCCGCCCATCGACTTGATCATGTCGACGACACGCTTGTGGCCTTCGATCTGGTCGTCGTCGTAGAGGCCGGCGCAATGCGTCGTGGTGCGGCCGTCGGGGGTGATGGCGATCTGCTCGGGGAACACGAGACCGAATCCGCCGGCGGCGCGCGCGCCGAGGTACATGAGGTGGAAGTCGTCCAACTTGCCGTCGGTCGAGCGGTACATGGTCATCGGGGACATCGCGATGCGGTTTCGCAGCGTGACGCCCTTCAGCGTGTAGGGCGTGAAAAGGTTCGGCATCGGGATCCTTTCGAGGGGGCGAGGGTGAGAGTGAAATCAGTGGACCATCAGCGAGTGCCCGCGACGATTACGCGGCCGTTGCCGATCGGTAACTTTTTGCTCACGCACGCCGGCGGCGGGTGAGAGGTAGGCGGACACGAGCGTCCCAGTGGAGAGCTGCGGCTTCCGCGTAGCGGTCAAGTACCACCTCGACGAGTTCTTGCGGCGCCTGACCCTTCGTGACCAGCAGGGGATCGCTCACCAGGTCCGCGTCCATCGCGTGAGCGAGGTCGTTGAAGTAGCCGGGGGCAAGCAAGTACGTGCTCACGGCGACTCGAGCACCAGGGTCTCCCTCCCGGGCGTTCCTGATGGCGTCCGCCAGCGGTGGCTGAGCCGCGCTGATGAACCCGACCCCCACGTCCCGGTGGATCAGCGCTCCCAGGCGCCGTGCCATCTCGAAGCAGTCCTCGACGGCGCGGGCGTCGGTCGAGCCGGCGCAGGCAAGCACCACACGATCGTCCCGGCGGAGTCGTGCCTGGCCGAGTCGCCGCGCAAGGAGCCGAGCGATGCGGTCGTCGGGCCCGAGGGCGCGGGCGATGGCGACATCGCGGTCGACTTTGTCGGCCTCGTTGACGAGGTCGACGTGGACGTGGAATCCGGCGCTGAGCAAGAGCGGCACGATGACGGCGTCGTCGTCCGGCGGAAGCGACGACAGCACGGCGGGCACGTCGGGCATTTGTACGTCGACGTGGCCGCCCCGGACCGACGCGATGGCAACCCTCGCGACTGCAGCAACGAGGTTCTCGACGGCGAGCTGGCCCGCGGGCGAGGACGTTCCGTGTGAGATGGCGAGCAGGGCGGGCGGGCTCGCAGCGAGGGAGAGCGTCACGGCAGCTCGATCTCGACCATGCCGTCGACGATGCGGCTCGGGTAGCTGTCGATGCTGAGGCCTGGGTGCGAGAGGCCCGCTCCGGTGCGGAGGTCGTAGACCTCCTTGTGGAGCGGCGAAGCAAGAGTCGGGGCGTCACCGCGGGAGCCGACGATACCGCGTGCCATCACGAACGCACCGGTATGCGGATCCTGATTTCCGACCGCGTAGAGCTCATCATCCGAGACTTTGATGAGCGCAATTTGGTGGCCGTCGAGCAGGACGGTCTCGCCCCAGAGCGGCTCCAACTCGGCGGCCGGGCAGGCCATAGTCCAGGTCATGCACCGACGGTACGGCGGCCGTGTTTCAGCGAGGGCCGAGTCGCGTTACGCGCGCGTGAAACAGCCCTCACACGCCCGGCGGGGCAGCGTGGGGTGGTTGTAAAGACTTCGACACACAGCAGAAACGGCACCGTCACGGCCCTCACGTAGCGTCGGCGTCTATGACGACCACGCGCGAGATCCTCATCATCGGAGGAGGCCCGGCCGGCCACCGCACGGCCGACGCCCTCCGAGCTCGCGACCCGGAGCTTGCCACTCGCATCACAGTGATCTCCGAAGAAAGCCATGCGCCCTACGACCGGGTGGCCCTCAGCCGGCGACTCCAGGCCGACGTGGACCTCTCGCTGGTATCGCAGACCGAGTGGCACCCCGATCACGTCGCCGTGCTCTCCGGAGTGCGCGCGACCGCGATCGACACCGCCAACCACGTGGTCGAGACCGATGACGGCCGCCGACTGGCTTATGACGAGCTCGTTCTGGCCACCGGTTCCTCCGCTCCTGTGCCCGACATTCCCGGAAGCGAACAGATCCGCGTCTATCGCACCATCGATGACGTCGACTGGCTCCGCGCCGAGGTCGACCGACTTGCCACCGCTTTCGACCGGCCGCCGCGCGTCGTCGTGGCCGGAGGCGGGCTGCTCGGGCTGGAAGCCGCGGGCGGACTCGCCGCGCGAGGCGCTCAGGCCGCACTTGTCCACTCCGGGCCGTGGCTCATGTCGGCTCAGCTTGATCAGGGCGCCGGTCAGGCGCTCGGCCGGGTGATCGCCGGCAAGGGAATAGCCCTGCACCTCGGCACAAGACCCCGCGACCTGCAGCTCGCGGAAGACGGTGTGACGGTCACCGGAGTGAGGCTGAACAACGGGCAGAAGCTCGAAGCTGACCTCGTTGTCTTTGCCATCGGCATCACCCCGCGCGACGAGCTAGCGCGGGCCGCAGGGATCGAGCTCGGGCCGCGCGGCGGAATCGCGATCGGCACCGACTGCCGCACGTCTGTACCGGACGTCTTCGCGGTCGGGGAGGTCGCCTCATTCGAGGGCCGCTGCACCGGCCTCGTCGCCCCGGCGAACGCGATGGCGGAGGTCGTCGCCGATCGGCTGCTGGGCGGCTCGGCCGAGTTCACCAGCATCGACGACGCCACGAAGCTCAAGCTCGCCGGTGTTGACGTGGCCAGCTTCGGAGATGCGCTCGGTGTGACCGAGGGGGCGTTGGAGGTCGTTTACGCGGACCCTGTGCGGGGTGTCTACCAGAAGCTCGTCGTGACCGACGATGCGAAGACCCTGCTGGGCGGGATCTTCGTCGGCGACGCCAGCCCCTACTCGTTGCTGCGTCCGCTACTTGGCACTGAGCTCGCCGACGAGCCCGGCGCCTACTTATCGGCCGCCGGCGGTGACGGCCCGGCGAACACCGATCTGCCCGACGCAGCGCTCGTGTGCTCCTGCAACAACGTCACCGCGCACACCATCCGCGACGTCGTGCATGGCGTGGGCACCCCGGACGGTGAGGCCTGCACGGAACTTGGGCCTCTGAAGACGTGTTCGCGGGCGGGGACGCAGTGCGGCTCGTGCGTCCCCCTTGTGAAGAAAATCCTGGAGACCGAACTGCTGAAGTCGGGCATGGCGGTATCGAAAGCCCTGTGTGAGCACTTCCAGCTGTCGCGCCAAGAGCTCTTCGAGACCGTCCGCGTTACCGGCCTCACCTCGTTTGACGAGATTATCTCGCGCTACGGCACCGGCCGTGGCTGTGACGTGTGCAAGCCCACCGTTGCCTCCGTGATCGCGAGTCAGCATCAGGGCTACATTCTTGGCGAAGGTCGAGCAGGTCTGCAGGACACCAATGATCGCGCTCTGGCCAACATGCAGCGTGACGGCTCGTACTCAGTCATGCCGCGCATGGCCGGCGGGGAGATCACGCCCCAGAAGCTGGCCGTCCTCGCGCAGGTGGCCATCGACTTCGGTCTCTACACAAAAATTACGGGCGGGCAGCGCATCGACATGTTCGGGGCCCGACTGGACCAGCTGCCTGACATCTGGAAGCGGCTCGTCGACGCCGGGTTCGAGTCCGGTCAGGCATATGGCAAAGCGCTTCGCAACGTGAAGAGTTGTGTTGGCTCGACCTGGTGCCGTTACGGCGTTCAAGATGCTGTGAGCATGGCCGTGATGCTCGAACACCGATATCGGGGTCTTCGTGGCCCCCACAAGTTTAAGTTCGGTGTGTCAGGGTGCGCACGGGAGTGCGCTGAAGCTCGCGCGAAGGACGTGGGGATTATCGCAACGGAGCAGGGCTGGAACATGTACGTCGGCGGCAACGGTGGTTATCAGCCCGCCCATGGTCAACTTCTTGTTGGTGACCTCGATGACGCCACCCTCATCAAGTACATCGATCGTTACATGATGTATTACATCCGTACGGGTGATCGGTTGCAGCGCACCGCCCGCTGGATTGAAGAGATGGAGGGCGGCCTCGAGCACGTCTACGACGTCGTGGTCAACGATTCTTTAGGACTCGCGGATGAACTCGAGGCGGCGATGGCAAAGCACACCGAGAACTATGAGGACGAATGGGCTGCGACACTGCGCGATCCCGAACGGCTCCGCCGCTTCCGCACCTTCGTTAACGCCCCGCACGAGCCTGACCCGAGCCACCTCCGAGTGCCCGAGCGTGGGCAGGTGCGCCCGCCGACTGATGAGGAGCGTGCTGACGGTAAGGGCGTTCTCCTCTCCGGCCCGCGCATCCCTATGCGGGGCGAACTGTGACATCTGGCCGCGTCGTCCTGGTTGGTGGCGGACCTGGCGATGAGGATCTTCTGACCGTCGGCGCCGTCAAAGCCTTGGCCCAGGCGGACGTGGTGCTGTTCGATCGTCTCGCTCCGCATCGGCGTCTCGCCGAGCTGGCGCCGCACGCACGACTTATCGACGTGGGTAAGACGCCGGGGCACCACCCGATACCCCAGGACGAGATCGAGAAACTGCTCATTCAACACGCTCATGCAGGATCTTTCGTGGTCCGCCTGAAAGGAGGCGACCCATTCGTCTTCGGTCGCGGTGGAGAAGAAGTGCTGGCCTGTCGCCGGGCGGGCGTGGAGGTCACTGTGATTCCCGGCGTCTCGAGTGCCGTCGCCGTCCCGGCCGCCGCCGGCATCGCCGTGACGCACCGCGAGGTGAGCCGCATGTTCACCGTCGTCTCAGGTCACGCGCCCCTGAACGAAACCGAGCTCGCTGGTCTCGCTGGTCTCGCGAGCACCATCGTCGTGTTGATGGGAGTGTCGAACCTGCCACAGATTACCCAGGGGCTGATGCGTCACGGCCTCCCGGCGTCCACTCCAATCGCCGTGATCGAACGCGGCTACACCATCGAGCAGCGCTCCCTCTTTTCATCGCTTGACCGGATCCTCTACGACGCGGCCACAGCCGGTGTCACCTCGCCCGCGGTCCTTGTCATCGGCGAAGTGGTAGCTTTCGCCAATCGGGAAGACCCGAACTCCGCCTTCGTCCTTGACGCGGCGGCCTCGCTCGCTCCGCTGGAATAGCGCCCATGAACGACGTTCCCCCCGGAGCCGAATCGCCGGCGGTCGGCTTCCGCTCTGACCAGCTCGACGGCTTCCGCATCGGCGTCACGAGTGACCGCCGATCGGCGGACCTCATTGACGCCCTTAAGCGCCGCGGGGCGACCGTCCTCCACGCACCCACCCTGACGATGGCCGATCGGGTCAATGACGATCCGATCCTCGCCGACACCCGCACGATGATCGACGCCCGCCCGGACGTCCTCCTCGCCACAACGTCGTACGGCATCCGACGTTGGTTCGAAGTCGCCGACGCGGGAGGTCTCGGCGACGACCTGCTCACCGCTCTGGCCGACACCACCATCTTGGTCCGCGGCCCTAAAGCGCGGGGCGGTATCCGTGCCGCTGGCCTGAACGACACCGGAATGAGCGACCAGGAGACGACCGCGAGCCTCGTCACCAAGACGCTGGCCGACTTTCCCGAGCCGAAGACTGTCGCCATCCAGCTTCACGGCTACACCGATGAGCACCAGCTCGACCGGCTGCGGGCCGCCGGGCACCGCGTCCTCACGGTTGCCCCCTACCGCTGGCTCAGCCCGGACACCTCGGACGCCCGCGTCGAGCGGCTCATCGAAGCGATCGCGGGGCAGCAGCTCGACGCAGTCACATTCACCAGCGCGCCCGCCGTCGACGCCCTCTTCAGCACCGCCGAGGCCCTCGGCCGACTCTCGGAAGTCGCCGAGGGATTCCGCTCGGCCGTCCTGGCAGCAGCGGTCGGTCCCGTAACAGCCAGCCCGCTGATCACCCTCGGAATCCCCGTGATTCAACCCGATCGGTTCCGCCTCGGCGCCCTCATCAAATTGGTGTGCGATGAGCTTGAAACAAACCGTGTTGTCCGACTTACTACACAGCACGGCGAACTCGAACTCCGGGGAGCCGTCCTCCTCGTCGACGGAACGCGCGTCGTTCTCCCACCCACATCCTTATCGATCCTGCGCACGCTAATCGCTGGCCGAGGCGACGTCATCTCGCGCCCAATTCTCGCAGCAGCAACGCCAGCTCTTCTCGATGACCACGCTCTAGAAGTCGCATTCAGTCGATTGCGGCAGACGCTTCAACGTCCCGGTCTTATCGAAACCGTCATCAAACGTGGCTACCGGTTGTCCATCTAGGCGAGGCTGACGGTACAAGAAGGTGTTAAAGACGTCGACGTCATTCTGGGCAATCTGCCCTCGCACCCTGCGCGACGCCCACGTCTTCGCTCAAGAACGCTCACGGTCGTAGGCGCCAGCCGGCTCACCGAATAGAGACGATGCGCGGTAAAGGGGCGGGGGGTTCAAACTACTGCTGTGTCTCGAAACCCTAGTGTTTTGGACCGTCTCAGGGAGAGCTGCCCTGAGTGCTGTGGTTCCGGGGGAGTGAGTGTCTCGTATCTATGTCCCATGAGCGTTGCAGTGTTTGTTGAGTTCGGGGTGTGTTGTGGGATGGGTCGGCGGGGCGGATTTGACCCGAATCAGTACCGCCCCGCCTGGAGTTGCCCGGTGGGGTACAACTCCTGCCGGGAGGTGTGCCTCGACCGGAGTGGCTGACACGGTAACAGCGTGGGGGACGGTTGTCCGGCGGGTGTGTGGGCGACGAGATAGATGACTCGGGTCAGAAAAATAGGCTGCGTCCGTGGTGTAAAGCCCCCGTTGTGGGGGGCCCTGTTGTGGTGTCAGCGTTTAGGAGGACACGTACAGTGAATTTAGTTCCAGTTGTGGGTGAGATGTTCTGACCCGACCTGGTGGGGTGATTGGAATCGTCCCACCATGGCTCACCTACGCTGGGTGTCACTCGGGGCGTCGATGGAGATCGGAGTGCCGCCGCATCGACCCGAATCGGTGCGGCGTTCCCCTCCCTTTCCGCTGAATCGTGGCGGGCTTCCCGAGGGACATGGGTTCGACGTCGATGACGGATCTGAGTCTCGGACAGCGTTTACCGGCGCTCGGGTGTGGCATCTGGAACTGGCTTTCGATGTTCTTGCACGACACCGTCAACTTCTAGGTCGACACTGCCTCGTCCTGAGGGGCCTGTCGGGTCCATGGTGGGGACCGTGTGCTGAGCGGTGAGTCGTGAGTCCGGCCAGGGCCGGCTGGTTGTGCGGCTGGGGGCCACGAGGTCGTTCAAGGTGTCCTGAACCCGTTGAGACATCTCCCCGGCGGCGTGCGTCAGGACATTCTGGAGTTGGTCTCCAATTTCGGTGAGGATCTTGTCGGCGGTGAGGCGGTGGGGTCGAATGCTGTCGAGGATCGCGACGCGATCGTGGAAGTAGTTGTAGACGGTCCCGATTGATACGCCGGAGATCTGGGCGACGTCGCCGGTTGTGAATCGTTCGATCCCGAACTGGGCGATTGCTTCTTCTGCTGCATCCAGGACAGCGGCGACGGTTTTCCGTGACCGTTCTTGTCGAGGGGGTTTGGGCAGGGCCGCCATTTCGTTCTCCCACCGCCCGGCGGGAGTGAGGCATTCCCCATCTCGACTGATGGACGTCCCCGTGAGGGGGTTGCCGGGCGGAGCTGACTTGCTGGTCATTCTCATCTCTCGAGTCGGATGCGTGGGTGGGGCTAGGAGGCAGTGTCTAGCTCGTGTCGGAGGTTGATGAGGCCGTCCCTGAGACGAGTTTTGATCGCGCCGGCGTTCACGCCGAGGGTGTCGGCGATGACGGTGCTGGAGAGCCCGGCGTCGTGAATGAGTTCGACGGCTTGCCGTTGTTTGGGAGTCAACCGTTTCATGGCTAATCGGACGCGCTCGTGCTCGAGGATGATGTCGACCGTTTCGCTGACATGGTCGAAGGGAGCTGGGTGGTCGCGGACTCCGATGAGAAGGTCCCTGTTCCTGTCTGCCTGGGACGTTCGGACCCGGTCGATTGCGCGACGACGAGCGAGCGTATAGATCCAGCTGCGGGCATGGCCCCGGGTTGGATCAAACCGGGCGGCGCTCTGCCAGATGTCGAGGTAGACGTCCTGGGTGACTTCCTCGGCCTGGGACGGATCAATGAGCACACGGCGGATGACGTCGAAGGTCGATTGCCTCGTTTGGCGGTAGAGCGCATCGAACGCGTCAGTGCCACCTTCGGCTATCCGCATGAGTAGCGCGTCCTCAGCCGCGGCATCGAGGTTGTGGGGGACGGCCTCAGGCATGGATGTTCCTTTTGAAGGGGCTGGGGCTGGGCCGAGAGTTATCGCCAAGCGGTGACGTGATCTGAAAGTTCATCAAAGTCCGGCACGAAAGTCAGTCGGCATTTCGGGGTACATGCGGGGTGGCGGTGCCCCCCGTTCGGGGCGAACGGCGCATCGGACCCAACCGCTGGGGGCAGGGCGTCGAACACCTGTCATCGGGCAGACGCCCACAAACCTTCCACCAAAGGATCACCAAATGTTCAAGATCTCCAAAGCCGGA
>NZ_BAABLM010000008.1:0-6129 GCF_039544345.1 Frondihabitans cladoniiphilus | reverse complement strand
GGCCAACCCGACCCGCGACTCGCTGCAGACCGTGCTCGCCAGCCTCGAGGGCGGCGCGGCGGCGTTCGCGCCACGTCGGGGGGACGTCCGCGGCAGCAACCTCGGCCGCCTGGGACGCCTGGCGCCGGCGTTCCTGTCGCCGTTCGCTCCAGCGAACGACCTCCGCGTCGAGGTCGCGCAGCGGCGTGACGACCGGCGGGCCGCCGGTGAGCTGCCGCCGGGCCTCGACGATCCGATCGTTGAAACCGGCGAGGTGCGCCCGGACCGACGCCTCGGTCGCCATGGCGTCGAGAAGGTCGTCGAGCTGCGCGTTCTCGGTGCGGAGCGACAGTGCCGGCGGGGCGACGCCGGAGAGACCCTCTCGCTCGATGAGCCCCTTGATCCACCAGTTGGGATCGACGGTGCCGCCCGCGAGGCCCGGCAGCGGTTTGCCCGCCAGGGGCAGGTCGTCGAAGTCGCCCCGGTCGATGGCGATGTCGAGGGAGGTCTTGGCGATGGCACGGAGCTGTGCGGCGGTCGGGCGAGGACGCTCGTCGACGGTGGCCTCGCCGGTCTCCCCCGCCGCCTTCTGCAGGCGGTAGCGGGCAGCGGCGAGGCTGGGATCGCGGACGGTGCGCTCCGGGTGGGCGGCGCCCCGTGCATCCCGCGGGCTCGCGCCTTTGCGGTCTGCGGCGCCGGTGTCGCCGCCGGGGCGTGCGCTGGCCGGGCCTGCGCTGTTCGGGCCGGCACCCTCGGGGCCTGGGTTGTTCGGGCTCATCCGGAGGGCCTCCCGTGCCTCGTTCTGACCCTTAACGCTACGCCGCCGGTCGGCCCCGCGACAGTGCCATCGGCCTCGCCGGCAGACCTCGCCCGTGAAAGCGGAAAGCCCCGGGTCCTGGAACGGAATACCGGGGCGAACCTTTTCGGAACCCAAGTCGCATGTCGTATGACAGGGGCCAGCAAGGGCTTTCAGGAACAAACTAGCACACGCTGAAAAGGGCAAACGGCCCCGGGTCCGCAGGGGGAATACCGAGGCCGTCCATTTTCGGAACCCAAGTAGTATGTCAATGACAGAGACCGGCAAGGGCTTTCGAGAGGAGTCTAGCAGTGACCACGCACACTCCTTCCGCGCGCTGGCCAGAGGTGTGGCTGAGCGGCGATCGGTTCGAGACCTTCACCCGGAAGTGCGGTGGTGACCGGGCGAGAGCTCTGGCGATGTACGAGTGGAATGCCCGTTTGAGCGCGGCGTTCCTTCACGATCTCGCTCACTTGGAGGTCGCTCTGCGCAACGCCTACGATCGACAGCTTCGCCGCGCTACGACCCCGGGAGACCGCCACTGGTCGGAGCCCCGAACCCTTCTCGTCCTCTTTCCCCCCACCCCGACCACCGGCCCGACGCACTCTGACCGCAACGGGACTACCCGACAGCTGGCCACCAGGGCGCGGCAGTCCGTGACCGGCCCGGCCGGCCACTTCCTGCCCGGCAAGGTCGTCGCCGAGATCATGTTCGGCTTCTGGACCTTCATGACTGCGGGCTCGCATGAAGACCTCGTCTGGACCCCCTACCTCCGCCACGCCTTCCCACCGGGCACCGACCGCAACCGGCTGCACGAGACCCTCTCGGCCCTCCGCGACTTCCGCAACCGGGTGGCGCATCACGAACCGATCCTCGGCGCCCCCGAATCGCAGCGGCGACGCATCGTCTTCGTCGCGAGACTTCTCTCCCCCGACGTGGCCGCGCACATCGTCGAGCACAGCGACGTCCCCGACCTGCTGCGGCGCAAGCCCTGACGGGCGAGCACGGGTCAGAAGCACAAGGCCGGGTCAGAAGAGGGCGGGATGCCCGGGCAGCGCCCCCTCGAGCGCGAGCAGAAACTCCTTCCGCTCGATCCCCCCGCCGAATCCCGTCAGCGCCCCGCTCGCCCCGATCACGCGATGGCACGGCACCACGATGCTGAGCGGGTTCCGCCCGTTCGCCAGGCCGACCGCCCGAACCGCCTTCGGGTTGCCGAGGCGGAGGGCCAGCTCGCCGTAGGTGCGGGTGGTGCCGAACGGGATCTCGAGCAACTGCTGCCAGACGGCGAGCTGGAACGGGGTGCCCACAGGAGCGGTCGGCACGTCGAACACCGAGCGCTCCCCCGCGAAATACTCGTTCAGTTGCGATGACACCGCCCCGAGCATCCTCGCCGCCTCGCGCTTCTCCAAGAGCGTGCCGAACGTCGTGACCTCGGGCCGGTGCCGGTGGTTCTCCATGTAGAGCGCCCGGAGTCCGCCCGAGGAGTCGTCCACCACGAGCGTGAGGAGTCCGATCGGCGAGTCGACGACGGCGTAGCTCACGCGACGACCTCCGGCAGGTCTGTCACGGGGGATGCGACGGCCGTCGGGACCGCATCCGGCAGCGAGTTGACCGCGTGCGGCATCGTCGCCCACAGGTACTGCACCGCGTACGCCCGCCACGGCGACCAGGCGCGCGACGCCGCGAGCAGCGGACGCGGGGCAGCCGGCAGACCGAGCGGCGTCGCGGCCTTGAGAATTCCGAGGTCGGACTCGAGGAACGCGTCCGGATCGCCGAGGGCCCGCATGGCGATCGTCTCGACGGTCCACGGCCCGATGCCGGGGAGGGCGAGGAGAGCGGCTCGCGTGACGCGCCAGTCACCGTTGGGCCCGAGATCGACGAGGCCGTCGGCCAGGGCGCTGGCCATCGTGAGGACGGTCCGACGCCGGGAGGCCGGCATGCGCAGGATGTCGTCGAGGTCGGCGGTCGCCGCGACGATCTCGGCGGGACGCGGGAACAGATGCGTCAGCCCGCCGGCGTCGTCGACGACGGGCTCCCCCAGTGCCGCGACGAGGCGACCCGCATGCGTCCTCGCGGCGGCCGTCGACACCTGCTGCCCGAGGACGGCGCGCAGCGCCATCGAGGCGGGATCGAGGATGCGCGGCACCCGCCGACCCGGAGCGGCGGCCACCAGCGGGCGCAGGCGGGCATCGCGCCCGAGCCCCTCCCCCGTGGCGACCGGGTCGGAGTCGAGGTCGAGGAGGAACCGCACCCGGCGGGTGGCCTCGGCGAGGTCGCGCTCGTCGGCGAGCTGCAGCGTCACGGGAAACGTGCCCTCGGTCGGTGGACGCACGGCGACGATGCCCGGACCGTGCGGAAGGCGGACCGTCGAGCGGTAGGCGCCGTCGCGGTACTCCTCGACGCCCGGAACCGCCGTGGCCACGAGGTGCCCGAGCAGGTTCGACGGGTCGAGGGGCTGCGTGAACGGGAGTCGCAGCGAGACGTGGTGCATGCGTCCATCCTGCGGCAAGCCGGGCCGGGTGGCACGTGTCGGGAACGAGGGCCCCGTCTAGAGTGCGAGGAGAACGCGAAGAAGGAGCCGCCCATGACCGGAACCCGCTGGAACCCGAGCCGCTATGGGCAGTACGCCGGCGAACGGGCGCAGCCGTTCCTCGATCTGACGGCGCGCATCCCCACTCTCTCACCCCGCCGGGTCGTCGATCTCGGATGCGGCCCCGGGAACATGACCCGCCTGCTGGCCGACCGCTGGCCCGACGCCGAGGTGGTCGGCATCGACTCCTCCCCGGACATGCTCGAGGCGGCCCGCGAGCAGGACGACCTGCCGGCGAACCTCCGCTTCGAGCACGAGTCCATCGAAAACTGGCGCCCCTCCCCCGGCGACGACGTCGTGGTGACGAACGCGGCGCTGCAGTGGGTGCCCGGGCATCAGCGGATGCTGCCGGCCTGGTTCGCGGCGCTCGATCCCGGGGCGACGTTCGCTCTCCAGGTGCCGGGCAACTTCGCGTCGCCGTCCCACACGCTCCTCAAGGCCGCGACCGAGGCGCCGCGGTGGCGCGACCGCCTGGGGCAGGTCTTCGTGCGCGATGCCGACGCGGTCGAGACGGGAGCCGGCTACCTGGCCCTCGCGCTCGAGGCGGGCCTCCGGGCCGAGGCCTGGGACACCACCTACCTGCACGTGCTACCCGGCGAGAACGCGGTGCTCGACTGGTCGCGGGGCACACGCCTCCGCCCCGTGCTCTCCCTGCTCGACGACGCCGAGGCCGCCGAGTTCGAGGCGGCCTACGCCGCCGCTCTCCGCGACGCCTACCCGAAGGGCCCGCATGGCACCGTGTACCCGTTCCTCCGGCACTTCCTGGTGGCGACGAAGCCGGAGCGCCCTTAGTTCCAGGCGGCTTCAAGGCGAGTGAGGATGCTCGAATCCAGCTCGTCGCGGAGGGCCGCCACGTCCTCGTACACTTCGACGGCCCCGGCATCGCGGAGGTCTGCTGCACCCGTTCCCCCGCTCAGCACGCCGATCGCCCGGACTCCGACCTTGTTCGCGGACTCGACGTCCCACGTAGAGTCGCCGATCATGACGGCGTCCTTCGGGTCGACCCCGGCCTTCTCCAGAGCGACGGCGATGATGTCCGGTGCCGGCTTGGCGTTCTCGACGTCCTCGGACGACGTCACCGCGTACAGGGCGTCCTCGAGGTCGAGCAGGCCCCGGAGGTTCTTCAGCTCGGACTCGGGAGCCGACGTCGCGAACACGACCCGGTGGCCGCGGTCGTGGAGGAGGGTGACGAGGTCGCGGGCCCCCGGAAGGATCTGGAGTCGGTCGGCGAGCTCGGGGTAGCGCTCGTCGTGGCGATCCTTGGCCGCGTGGCGGTCGTCGTCGCTCGCGTCGGGCAGCAGCATCTCGAGCAGCTTCGACCCGTCGGCGCCGATGGCCCGCTGGATCTTCCACGACGGGACCTGGAAGCCGCAGTCGTGAAAGGCGCCGTCCCATGCCTCGACGTGCAGGAAGTTGGAGTCGACGAGGGTCCCGTCGATGTCGAACAGGATTGCGGTGGGTCGAGGCATGGGCTCATTCCGGAGGTCGACGTGCGCGAACCTCTGACGCTACGCGGGGCCCGTCGGGGCGGGGTACGGAGGCCCGAGCATCCCCCGTCTTCCCCGGCCACGCCCCGTGGTCAGGAAGTGACGATGACGAAGACGACGAGTGCCAGAGCGCATCCGATGGCGATCCACCCGAAGAGCACGAGGTAGCCGAACGCCTTACGTCGGAAGGCCGCCCATTCGCTTGCCCATCGACCCCGATTCGTGAAACGGATCTGATCGCTCGATCGCGTCCCGAGCGCGTACAGGAAGCCTGCATCCGACCAGAGGCCCGCGCTGACGATGGCCCAGCGCGTCCAGGAGTTCGCAAGGAGGACGAAATGGATGTCATTGCCGCTCAGCTCGCTCCCGGCCATGACGACACTGCCCTTGAACCAGGCCGGATGCCCCAGGCGCCGTCTGCCGAGGACCGTGCGGACAGTGAGGATCTCAGCCTCGACGGTCACGAGGGAGAGTGCGCCCACCGGCAGGACCATCAGCGGCAGCAGCAGCATGACCGCCAGGAACACTCCGACACTCGACTGCACCAGAGGTTGCTTCGACATGCCGACGGCGTCGAAGCCGGCTTGCGCCCAGATCGGTCGGGTGACGCGGAGCACCACGACCGTGAGAACGGCCAGGGCCAGCAAGGCCCGCCCACCGACGAGCCATCCGCGAGCGACGGCGCGCTGGACGACGGACGTCCGCGGGAGGCCTTCGTTCGGAGGGGGGCGTCGTCCGCGGTGCTGGGCCCGCGGCGAGAAGGAGTGCGACACGCTGCCATTCTCGTATGCCGGGGGCGGAATGTGAGAGGCCGTCGAAGGTCACGAGTGAGTAACGACGGGGAAAAAGACCGCATCGGACCCAACCCCTGGGGGCAGGGCGTCGAACACCTGACATCGGGCAGACGCCCACAAACCTTCCACCAAAGGATCACCAAATGTTCAAGCTCTCCAAAGCCGGAGTCTCCTTCGCCGCAGCCGGTCTCCTCATCGCCGGAGTCGCCGGAGTCGGCGTCACCGCCGCCAACGCCACCCCGAACGTGCACCTCGCCGCCTCGTCGAAGATCCCCGCCCCCGTCGCAGCCGTCCCCGCCCTCTTCGGCGGCAACACCTCCGTCGCCCTCGACAGCAACTTCGTCGCCGCCCTCACCAGCCTCGGCCTGACCCCCTCCGCCGAAGGCACCGCGACCCTCGCCAACGGCGCCATCTCCTTCCCCATCACCGGCGGCAGCGTCGTCTACTGGAACCCCAAGGGCTCCTACAAGCCCTACGTCCAGG
>NZ_BAABLM010000007.1:0-124187 GCF_039544345.1 Frondihabitans cladoniiphilus | reverse complement strand
CCGTCCCCGCCCTCTTCGGCGGCAACACCTCCGTCGCCCTCGACAGCAACTTCGTCGCCGCCCTCACGAGCCTTGGCCTGACCCCGTCCGCCGAAGGCACCGCGACCCTCGCCAACGGCGCCATCTCGTTCCCCATCACCGGCGGCAGCGTCGTCTACTGGAACCCCAAGGGCTCCTACAAGCCCTACGTCCAGGGCATCCTCGAGCACGACGGATCCGGCCTGAACCTCACCGCCGGCGGCAAGACCGTCACCCTGTCCAACTTCACCGTCAACCCCGGCAACTCGATCCTCTACGGAGACGTCGCCGTCAACGGCGCCGTAGCCAAGACCCAGGTCGACCTGTTCAACCTCTACGGCGGAACCCTCAAGCCCCTCCAGATCGACGGCAAGAACGCCATCCTCACCGGCACCACCGTCCACGTCTCCGCCGACGCCGCCGGCCTGTTGAACTCCACCTTCGGCACCACCGCCGTCAAGAGCCAGCTCCTCGTCGGCACCGCCACCATCACCGCCCAGATCCAGGAATAACCCCGCGGAACAATTGAAGGGCCCATCGCCATGGCGGTGGGCCCTTCGCCCGTACTCCCACGAACTCGTCGCCATCCGCCGGCATTGGCCGGCGCGGATGATCGATGTCGAACGTCTCTCGTGGCCGAACATCTGCGGGAGACGGAGCCGGGAACTGGAAGACCCCGGCGCCTGATGGGGCCCGTCACGCCGAAAGGCGGGGCGGGCTTCGTGTGTCCAGGCCCACACACAATCTGGAGAGCAGCTAGGGCAGCGGGTCGCTTTCCGGTTCCCGGGCCCAGGTCGGTCCGCGAGCTTTCCGACGCTGTGGTTCAACGAAGGAAGCGACCATCAAGGGGCAGACCGGCGTGAGGTGCGGGGGAGGAGTGCCGGCGGCGAGGCTGGCACCGGGACAGACCCCTCGGGAGGGAGGAAAGTGACATGGTGTCGGGTGGTGTCCCGAATCAACCCTGACAGCGGCACCATCCGGCATTGGCCCACGTCGCAGGTCGTGGGCGCCCGCTGCTGAGCCAGCCGGGCGAGGCCGTAGCGGACGACTCCCACCGAAAGAGACCACCCGTCCATACCTCTCTTATAGAGCGGTGCGGGTGGCGTGTTCTTGCTGGTGCCGGTAGAGGGTCGGTCTACTCCAGCCCACCAGGCTTGCTGCCGCTTCCGCCGTTTTCCCTTCGGCCCGAGCGGCGCAAACGATCGCAAGTTTCTCGGCCACGACGGCCGGGTCCGATCTTGGCCGCCCAAACTTGGCGCCTGCTTCTTGCGCGACGGCAACACCGGCTCTGACTCGTTCAACGATGAGCTCGCGCTCGTACTCGGCCAGGGTGGCGAGCATGTTCAGCATCAGCCGGCCGGTCGCGGTCGCCGGGTCGATGCCGTCAGAGATGGACCTGACTTGGATGCCCCGGTCGCGAAGTCCCGAGACCGTGTTCAAGACGTCGAGCAGGGATCGGCCGAGTCGGTCGATGCGCCACACGACGAGAGTGTCCCCATCCGTGGCGTGCTCGAGCAGCTTCTGCATTCCAGGCCGGTCGGCGGCGTTCTTCCGGCCCGAGGTGACGTCGGAGAAGATGTCCCGTTTCTCGACCCCGATGGAAAGGAGCGAATCGATCTGAAGTTGTGGGTCTTGGTTGGTGGTGCTGACGCGGGTGTAGCCGAGAAGCCTCATGCGGCCATCATGTCTCAGAAACCCCTAAAAAGGGTTCGACACGGCGTGAACCCGTGAGACAACATTCCAAGACAACGGCGAGGTTCGACGAATCGGGTCAGATGTCATTTTCAGGAGTCGTCTGCACGGATTTCAGCACTCGCCTGCACGCCGGATCGATCAGCGATGGGGGAACGCCTTGCGTGCGCTCGGGAGACTCCGGTGTAGGGCGCCGAGGAAGTAAAAGGAGACAACTGGGCGATTCTGGGTCAGTCGTGTGTCGGGTCGTTTGAAATGCGGTCGAGTGCTTCCCGGAGATGCTCGACCTGTCTGGTGGTGAACGGGTCGATAAGGTGCCGACGGACGGCTGTGGCGTGGATGGGTCGAATCATGTCGATCAGCCTCTGGGCCGTTGCGGTGAGAATGACCTGCACCCCGTCGTCGAGCTTCTGTCTCGAGATGAGGTCTCGTGTCTCCATGCGGGCCAGGTGGTGAGCCAGCCTCGTGCGGTCCCACCCCAGCCTGACTGCGAGTCGGTTCTGCCGGACGTGACCGCCGGCATCGTCGACCTGCACCAGGACCGCCACGTCAGGCTCGGACAGGCCGGTGGCGTCCCGGACGTCGTCGGCGACGCGCGTCCGGATCACTTCGTGCGCCCGCTTCCACAAGAACCAGAGGTTTCGCTCGCCCTCGCTCAACGGAGCCGCGAATGCACCTGTGTCCTGACGATCTGCTGTTGACATATCCACAGGCTACGCGCATGCTGTTCGCACAGCAACACCTCAGCAAGCTGGAACAAGGGATCGGACCATGTCACTCACCACACGTACGCAGGCAGCGACTCGAGAAGAGTTGGCAACTAACCTCAGCCTCGCCGGAGAAACTCCCGACGAGATCGCCACGAAGATCGGGCTCAGTGAGGCTCGTGTTCTTGCGGCGCTAGATGTGGCGGGTGCACGCCCGGAGGACGTCTGGCTCGTGCGGGACTACCTCGATCACGTCATCAGTGAGGCCGGTGGAACACCGCGCCCGTATTCGTCGTTGTCGGAGCAGATGCGCGCCGCGGCGGAGAACTGGTTCCCTCTCGTCGACGTCGACCAGGCCATGAGAGAGGCGACCCGATGAGCGATGCGACGAACGGCGAAAACGTCGGCCGTCCCGCTCCGGGCGGTACCTTCCTGCTCGCGGGGCGAGCAACGGCTCGCATCGGCTACGGCATGGGTCAGGTGACGCGGAAGGCTGCGGCACCAGCCGGCCGAGAGAACGCTTACGCGGTGCTCCGTCATGCATTCGATCTGGGAATCACGCACTACGACACTGCCCAGTTCTACGGCAACGGCCTCGCCAACGAACTCCTCCGAGACGCATTCGGCCCGCAGCGGGACGACATCCTGATCGCGACCAAGGCCGGCGCGAAGCCTGTCCCCGGCGCACCGATTCCCCTGAAAGCCGCACAGAAGCCTTCTGAGCTTCGCGACGCCGTCGAGGCAAACCTTCGCACGCTTCGCACGGACCGGATCGACATCGTCAACCTTCGCCGAATGGACTACACCCCGGGGCTTCTCGCCGAAGGCGACCAGGTCGTCCCGCTCGATGACCAGCTCGCCGAACTGAGCGCACTCCGAGACGAAGGCAAGATCCTCGGCATCGGGCTTAGCCACATCACCCTCGACCAACTCCGAGCGGCACTGCCCGTCGGGGTGGTGTGCGTTCAGAACATCTACAACGTGATCGACCGGTCTGACGAAGCGCTCCTGGCATTGTGCGCCGAGAACGGCATCGCGTGGATCCCCTACTTCCCCCTCGGAGGAGGATTCGGCGCCCTCCCCGCGGTCGGCGAGAACACGGAGGTGCAAGCTGTCGCGTCTCGGCTGGGGGCGACGGCCTCGCAGGTGGGCTTAGCGTGGCAGCTCACCCATTCCGCCAACACAATGCTCATCTCCGGTACCAGCAGTATCGAGCACCTCGACGAGAACAGCGCCGGCGCCACCATCACCCTCGACCCGCACTCCCTCGCGACCCTCGACAAGATCGGCTCCACCACACCTCGAGACTGAGCGCCTCACGAAAACGAGGGGTGGGCCGCACAACTGATTAGCGTCAGTCAGTTGAAGACATCCTCTGGACTTCGCCGCTCCTCAGCGGCGTTCTGTAGTCGAATCACGGCCGGGCGGCGAGCACGGTCACCGGACGTCACCCGTGCCGGCAACGGCGACCGGTTATCGGCGGAGCCAGGAAATGCAGGCGACGTACGTTTACCCCGGGCGATCGTAGTGAGCGATGACGGGGCCACATCCGCCCGGCGTTTTGGGCGTTGGCCGCAGCGTCGACGGAATGCCGTCCAGTTGGGGTATACCCCAACCATGCGTAAAGCATGACCTGCCCAGCGTGTCTAACTAGGGTCCTTTTCGAGTTGATAGACACGCGTTTCTGTCGCCTCTAAGACCTCAACTAGACGCGGGCGACGAGGAGAGCAGTCATTGCCGGTCAGCGAGTCGGATACGTCCGCGTGAGCACACTGGATCAGAACACCGTCCGCCAGCTCGACGGGATTCCCCTCGACAAGACCTACCTCGAGAAGGCGTCGGGGAAGGATCAGAAGGACCGGCCCGAGCTGGAAGACCTGATCGGGTTCGTTCGCGACGGCGATACCGTGCTCATCCATTCGATGGATCGCCTCGCCCGCAACCTGGACGACCTGAAGCAGATCATCGGCCGGCTAACCAAGAAGGGCGTACGGGTCGAGTTCGTCAAGGAAGCCTTGACCTTCACTGGCGACGACAACGCCGCCGCCACGTTCCTCCTCCACGTCATGGGTGCGTTTGCGGAGTTCGAACGATCCCTTATCGGGGAGCGACAGCGAGAAGGTATCGCTCTGGCCAAGCAGCGGAAGGTCTACACGGGCCGGACGCCGGCACTTGACGCCGTGAAAGCAGCGGAGCTGCGTCGCAGAGCCAGCATGGGCGAGTCGAAAACAGCTCTCGCGCGTGAATTCGGGGTCAGCCGGGCAACCGTCTACGCCTACCTCCGCGACGAGTTGGCGCAAGTGCTCGCCACCCTGCCGCCCGACGATCGCGCGTTGCCGTCCGTCGAGAAGTACGACGCGCTCCTCCCGTCCCGAGCATCGGATCGGCAGGCCGCCGAGCAAGAGTGACGTTTCGTGCAGGCGTGTACGCGCATTTCGATTTCAGAACTCGTCTGCACAAGTCGCGAAAACTCAGGCGAGTCCGTGCAGACGAGTTCTGAAAATGACACAGATGCGGGGGAGCGGCTTCGATCATCCCCAGCCATCGGTGGGTGGCTGAGACGTCTCGTAGATCTCCAGTTTTTCAAGACGTGACTGGTGGTCATGTGTGCGTTGCGCAATTCGGTGGCCGGCTTCACAAGATCGATGGCGATCAAGGATCGACGCGGTGCGGGCCCGTATTAGGGCCCGCGTCCTGTCAATACGCGAACGATTCAGGCTGCGTCTCCGGTGTGGGTTCCGTCTCCGGTGCTTTGGGCGCGGACGAAGCAGGCTGCGATGAGGCCGGCGAGTGAGACGATCGCGCCCCAGAGGAAGGCCGTGTGCACCCCGTGTGCCATGGCTGTCATCGCGGAGCGACTGCTGCTCGCGGAGGTGCCGACGGTCATGAGGGTGATGAACAGTGCGGTGCCGGCGGCACCGGCGAGTTGCTGAACGGTGCTGAATGTGGCGCTGCCGTAGGAGTAGAGCGGTGCGGGAACGCTTCCGAGCGCGGTCGTGAGAAGCGGTGTGAGAAGGAATGCAAGCCCGATGCTGAGGACGATGTAAACCACCAGCACGAAAGCGGCGCTCGAGTGGTGTGTGAGGGTGGTCAGCAGCCAGAGGCCGGCGCTGATGAGGATCGAGCCGGGGATGACGAGGGGGCGGGGTCCGACGCGGTCGTAGAGGTTGCCGACGACGGGGGAGAGCGCTCCCATGATGAGGCCGCCGGGGAGCAGGAGGAGTCCGACCTGGAGGACGGGAAGGCGGAGGACGTTCTCTAGGAAGAGCGGGAGCACGATGAGGCTGCCGAAGAAGACGATGATGCCGATGGAGAGGGCGATGATGGCGAGGGTGAAGACCGGGCTGCGGAAGGTGCGCAGGTCGAGCAGGGCTCGGTCGTGGTGCTGGAGCCGGGTCTGTCGCCAGACGAACAGGGCGAGCCCTATGACTCCGACGGCGAGGGCGATGATCGGGGTGGTGGCGCCGTCTGCCTGGATGGTGGCGATGCTGGAGAGGCCGTAGACGATGCCTCCGAACGCGAAGGCGGACAGGACCACCGAGAGTGCGTCGAACGGAGCGCGCCGAGGCTCGCCGACGTTCCGGAGCTTCAGGGCGCCGACGATGAGGGCTGCGAGGGCGATCGGTAGCACGCAGATGAAGAGGAAGCGCCATGAGAGCGAGTTGAGGATGAGGCCCGAGATCGTCGGACCGATGGCGGGCGCCACCGAGATGACGATCGAGATGTTCCCCATGATGCGGCCTCGGTGCGCGGGCTCGACGAGGGTGAGCACGGTGGTCATGAGTAGCGGCATCATGATCGAGGTTCCGAAGGCTTGGATGATGCGGGCCACCAGCAACACGGAGAACCCCGGCGCGAAGATCGCGACGATCGTCCCGATGATGAACAGGGTCATGGCCGACAGGAACATGGCTCGGGTGCTGAACCGCTGGATGAGGAACCCGGTGACCGGGATGACGACCGCCATCGTCAAGAGGAACGCCGAGGTCAGCCACTGGCCGGTGGCGGCGGTGATGTGGAAGTCGACGATGAGCTTGGGGATGGCGACGCTCATGATCGTTTCGTTCAGGATTACCACGAACGCCGAGACCAAGAGAAGGCCGATCACGAGCGTCGAGCCCTCCTGTCTCGTGTCGGGAGAGGTGGATGTGTCGACCTGGTTGGTCATGAGGGCTCCTTCGGATATCCTGATACGGATCGTTGTTCCGAAAAAACAATACGGAACAAAGCTCCGCTTGTCAATCAATTGTCGTCAGGATGACCCATGCCCGAAGAGACCGCCGCGACCTCGACAGAGGCTGCGCGCCCGAAGCGCTCCGACGCCCGCCGCAACGAGGGCGTTCTGCTCGAGGCCGCCGCGGCCGTGTTCGTCCGCTCTGGGGTCGAGGCGCCGATCCGGGAGATCGCGAAGGAGGCCGGCGTCGGGCTCGGCACCGTTTACCGCCACTTCCCGACCCGGTCCGACCTCGTGCTCGCGGTTTATCGGCACCAGGTCGAGGCGTGCGCGGAGGCCGCCCCGCGCCTCCTAATCTCTCTGAAGTCGCCCTCGGACGCGCTTCGCGCCTGGGTCGACCTGTTCGTGGAGTTCCTGGTGACCAAGCACGGACTCGCGATGGCCATGCAGTCAAGCGGCGACAGCTTCGACGCCCTGCACGACTACTTCGAGACGCGGCTCGTTCCCGCCGTCGCGAGCATCATCGACGCCGCCACGGACGTCGGCGAGATCCGCCGTGGCATCGGCGCCTTCGAGCTGATGCGCGGAATCGGCAACCTCTGCATCGTGCCCGAGGGAGACGCCCGCTACGACGCCCGCCGGATGGTCGCCTACCTCCTCGACGGCCTCCGCCCGACAGAGTGATCAATGTTCCGCTTGCGAAAGAGAACGATGTTCCGTATCGTGTGTGGAACAACGATCCGTTTCTAGGAAAGAGCATCTCATGACCGACCCCGCACTCGACGCCGCATTCATCCCCGTTTCCGAGGCCAACGCCGTCACCACCTACCGCCCCGTCGTCGTCCCCGTCGAGGGCCGCCCGATCGATCTCGCGGTCTCCGTCTCCGCCCCGGCCACCGGCGAGAACCTCCCCGTCATCGTCTTCTCGCACGGCCACGGTCCGTCGAACTTCGTCGGCTCGATGTACGGCTACAAGCCTCTCGTCGACTTCTGGGCCTCGCACGGCTTCGTCGTCCTCCAGCCGAACCACCTCGACGCGACCTTCCTCGGCCTGCGAGAGTCCGACAACCCCGACGCACCCCTGTTCCTCCGCAACCGCGCCGCCGACCTCCGTGCCGTGCTCGACAACCTCGACCTCATCGAGTCGACCGTCCCGGGGCTTGCCGGGCGCCTGGACCGCACAAAGATCGCCGCGGTCGGCCACTCGGCCGGCGGCAACACCATCGGCCTCGTCTCGGGCATGACCAACATCGACCCGACCAACGGCAGCGTCTACGGCGAGATCGAACCCCGCTTCGCCGCCCGCGTGCTCATGGCAGCCCCCGGTAATGGCGAAGACCTCGACGGCCAGGCCGGTGACTTCTACCCCGGCCTCAAGGGCTCGAATTTCGCGGGTATGACCCCCGAGGCTCTCATCATCACGGGCGAGAAAGACGCCCACCCGTTCTTCGCGTCCCGTGCGACCTGGCGCGGCGACGCCTTCACCGAAAGCCCCTCGCCGAAAACGCAGCTCACCCTGCTCGAGGCTGAGCACATGCTCGGCGGTATCTCCGGCTACGACGCCGCCGAGACCAGCGACGAGAACCCCGAACGCGTCGCCGTCCTCCGCGCCATGATCTGGGCCTACCTCCGCAGCGCCCTGTTCACCGGCGACACCTCCTGGCGTGACGCGACCGCGGCGCTGGCCGCCCACGAGACCCCCATCGCCGAGGTCACCACCAAGTAACGCCAACTGGCTGCGGATCGTGCCGGCCGACAAGTCCCCGCTTGTCGGCCGGCCTTGCTGTTCCACACCCACCACCACTCTCCTCATTGGCAGAATGAGCTGCCCACTCAGAGCCCGACTCGATTGTGATGCGATTGGAGGTCGTTAGGCCCAGTCGCCTGATCGAGACGTGGCGCCCGGGCAGCCTCGCGTGATTCTCGGAAGCGAGGTCCTCGTCATCGGGGTCATCCTCGCCGCAATGGTGATGGTGGCCACGTTCCAAAACCTGGGCGGCGCGGATCAAGCCCGATGGCGGGTCAGCCTCGTGGCCCTTGCAGTCGTTGGTTCCGTCCCCGCCGTCATCACCGGGGTTTCGCTCACCGCCGGAATCGGCGGCGGCTTCTACTGGCTGGTCGCGGAGTTCATCACTGGGATCATCGTCGCCGTCTATTGCGGGTGGATTCTTCTCATGAGATCCGCCGCTGACCCCACGCCGCTGGAGCGGCGTCCATGTGCTGGGCCACCCAGATCTCCGCCCTCGCGTTCCCGGGCGTCGCTCTCGTCATTCAACAGCGCCAATCGGCGATCACAAAGACCGCCAAGAAGTGGAAACATTCACAGCCCTGATGGCAGCGGAGCTGCGTCGCAGGGCCGCCAATGGCGAGCCGAAGACAACTCGCGCCCGAGACTTCCGGATCAGCCGGGCAACCGTCTACGCCTACCTCCGCGACAACGCCGCGGAGCTGGAACAGGTGCTTGCCGCTCTGCCGGGCGACGACCGCCCATTGCCCTCCGTGGAGAAGTACGACGCGCTTCTCCCGTCCCGAGCATCGGACCCGCAGCCCGTCGAGTGACGTTTCGTGCAGACGTGTACGCGCATCTCCATTTCAACACTCGTCTGCACAAGCCCCGGAAACTCAGGCGGGTCAGTGCAGACGAGTCCTGAAAATGACATCCTTCGGCGGCTCGGAAGGGGTTTCGCGTGCCTCAGAAAGCTTTACTTTTTTGAGACGTCAATCGGCACTGGGCTCAGCTGCGACGGCATTTATCGGGTGTGGCCTCGACCGTAATTTTGTTGATGGCACGGACACTGGCTGACATGCTCGTGGAGTAGCGACGGACGATCCGCGCGATGTTGAAAGGCGGCACAATTGCTTCGCGACGAGATTCCATACGGCGAGCTTCTTGTAGGAGAAATTAGCGACCTAAGAGCAGAGTCTGCCGGCGCCAAGCAAAACCAGCAATCGATTTTTCAATGGAGCCTGGCCACAATGGCTGCCGTCTTCGGAGTCATTGCTGTTTTCAAAGCTCCGCCCATTGCAGCCGTTTTTGGTTACGGCCTTATTCTTCCCCTGATCGCGACTGCAGCATTTTTATTGTGGCTTAGTGAAGTAGAGCGGATGGAACGCGCCGGTCAATTCATTCGTGAACGAGAACTGGCTTTAAGAGACCCCGACGTGACTTTTGAATCTCCGGAGGCGATGCGCTCACATTCAATGATGTGGGAGAGCACCATCTTCGACGAAAATTTGGCCGCGACCTACGGTAAGAACGAGCTTGGCGCTTGGGCTGCCGTACTCCTGTTCTTTGGCGCATTTTACATATCGCTTTCGGCGGGCATGATCATCCTCGACGGCGCTCCGAAGGCATTCCTCCATGAAGGATCGTTTGACATCGCCGCCAAAATCGCTTCCGCGGTTTTCGCGATTGCCTTCTTCATTAAATTCGTGCCTAAGCTGCTGAAGATTCGGTCCACTTCGAGTGGACGGTTACTCGACCGAAACCGCGAAATCTACAGCGGGGCTGAAACGATCAGCCTAATTCTGCCTTGCCTCAATGAAGAGAGGGCGCTGCCATGGGTGCTGTCTCAGGTACCAGGCAATGTCCAGGTCATCGTCTCGAGTGACGGATCGCGGGATCTGAGCTCAACAGTCGCGCGTGCACGCGGCGCACATGTCATTGAGTCGCCGGTGACGGAGGGGGTCGGGAGTGCCACTCGCCGCGGGATTCTGGCAAGTACCGGGACGATTCTCGTGCTCATGGATTGCGACGGCACCGTCGACCCCGCGGATCTCATTCGCCTTGTCGAGCCTCTCCGGGCGGGGAGTCATCAATTCGTTGTAGGCCGTCGCACGGGAAGCGGCCTGACCTGGCGGCGAGAAGTTCTGATCGCATGCAAGCGCTGGTTTGTCCGACGACGAGTCAAAGATTGGCCGATCGCAGACCTTGGTTCGGCACAAGCGCTTCTCGCGTCGGCCCTGACGAATGACGAATTGGTTGCCCTTAATGCTGGCGGCGGGTGGTCTCTCGACCTCGCCCTTACGATCATGAGAAAGTGGGGCCCGGCATCGGTGGCAAGCGTCGACCTGCCCTTCAAGAAACGCCTAGGTCGATCAAAGATTTCTGGGTCGCTGTGGGGAAGCCTTCGCGCAGTGAGGCATCTCCAACGAGTTATGCGGATCTAAAGGTGAACTCGAGTCAATCGCCGAGGTCCACCTGCCTCGGAGGGGCCGCTCGTCCTTCCGAGGGGAGCGGCCCGCATTACTGGAAGCCTGCGAACGTTGGTCATCGTGTCCAGTTGACGCTGATCGGTGCCGTGGCAGTCCAACATGCGAGGATGCAGCCCGCGGGCCGGCGGGAAGCCGCGAGTGCCACGGGCGGAGCGTGAGACGTCTCGTGAATCTATAGCTTTTCGAGACTCACGAACCTAGTCCAGATCCGCCTGTAGTTGCGCCTCCTGGATTCTGCGGACGATTTTCGATCCACGTTTCTGGAATCCGAGTTCCGTCATGGTCATGGCGAATTCGTCGTCGGCGTTCCGGATCACGTTGTCGCTTCTGATCCAGCGGATGACTTCCACGAGCATGGACGTCGGGTAGTCATCGATGGGGAAGCCAGGGTTAAAGGGTGGGCGGGGGGTGCTTCGCGTGCCGACGGGAAGTTCCCACGCGACAGGTACCTCCGTAACAGCGATAGGACCGCGTTGATCGGGGCGTTGTAGGGCCACTTCGAATGCCTTAATGGTGGCTGCTACTTCTTGGTCGGCGTTGTTGAACCAGTCTGTGCTCCAGATGCGGTGGAAGATCCAGCCGCGTCGTTCGAGGAGTTGTTGCCTGAGGCGGTCGCGTTCTCGAGCTGTGTGGCCTGAGTGGTATGCGGCCCCGTCGGCCTCGATGGCGAGGACGTGGCGACCCGGTTTTGTTGGGTGCCGTGCCGCGAAGTCGAGTCGGTAGGAACCGACGCCAACTTGCGCGTCGAGGTGAAGGCCGGCAGCGGTGAGGCGGTCGCGCACATCGATCTCGAATGCGTTGAGAGGGATTGATCGGTTGGGTCCGTCGCCGAGGTCGGCTCCGCCGGAGGCCATGAATTTCATGAAGTGGTACATGAGGATGTAGCCGCGGCTGTCGTGGGCGTCTTCGGCCATGTCATCGGGTCCGAAGCTGCTGATGAGTGTCATGCGAAGACGGGCTCGACTGATCGCAACGTTGAGACGTCGTTCACCGCCGGGTTGGAGGAGAGGGCCCCAGAAGAGGCGGAGTCTGCCGTCAGCGGCTCGGCCGTATCCGACGCTGAGCACGATGGCGTCTCGCTCGTCGCCTTGGACCCGCTCGACGGCTTTGACGAAAAAGGGTTCGGCGGCTTTCTTGTTCAGGGTGGCGTAGAGCGCTGGGTCGTCCTTGAAGGCGGCGTCGAGGGCGATTTCCAGCCGATGCTGATGCTTGACCCCGAAGGCGATGACGCCGAGGGTTTCATCCGGATGCGCCTGAGCGTGAGCCTTGACGGCAGCGACGACGGCGGCGACTTCCTTTTCGGGGCTGTTGGCTCCTCCGTCGATTCCGGGGCTTTGGGGTACTTCGATGTGGGTGATGGCGTCGGGGGTGTCGGCGGCCGGGAACGTGGTGAGGGATCGGTCGTAGATCTTGGCGTTCGAGACGGCTATGAGTCGTTCGTCTCGTGACCGGTAGTGCCACAGCAAGCGCCGTGACTGCCCGGCGAGGAGTCGGTCCATGGCGAAGAGGATGCTTTCGGCGTCTCGGGTGAGCGAGCCCATGCGCCGTGGTGCCGTTTCAACTGGCGTGGCCGAGTCCAGGGCGGCGTCTTCGTCGTCATCGTCGTCTGGATCGTCGAGGGTCTTCGTGAAGAACTCGGTCGGGGGCAGTTGTCGGCTGTCTCCCGCGACGATCAATTGCCGGCCGCGGAGGATAGCTGGAATTGCGTCAGCGGGTTTGACCTGACTGGCTTCGTCGAAGATGACGACGTCGAAGGAGGCTTGGAGTGGGAGGAGACGGGATACCTGGAGGGGACTCATGGCCCAGACCGGTTTGGCGCCGAGCATCACTTCCGGCATGTCGTGCAGGAGCCGCCGAACCGGGGTGAATTTGGTTTTCCTGGTGACTTCCGTTTTCAGCTTGAGGTATTGGTCGGGGTTGTCGTCGAGGACTTGCTTGAGACGTTCAGCGGCGAGGCGCCTGATTCTGACGGCGTTGGCGGCCAGGTGGCTGAGGTCGTCTCGCTGGTAGGAGCTGGCGGCGGCGTCGAGCTCCGTGCCAGTCACGGAAGCCAGGTCAGGGTCGAAGAGGAGAGCGTCGTCGAGGATAGACGCCGACACCACCCGATCGAAGACAAGCCCGGCACGTGCCGGGTTACCTTCACCGATGTCGGAACGATCCTCGAGGTCCTTCAGGAAGCTGCTGAGCCCCAACGGCCGTAGCCGTGCCTTGAGCTCGTGCGCTCGGGGCATGACTGCTCTGTGTCGGTCGGCGGCAAGTCCTCTGAAGTTCTCCCGAAGAGCGGAGAGCGGGGATTCGGACAGTTGGAAGTGTTGCAGGCCTTGATCGAGACGGGCGAGCTCGGCTTGATACTCCAGAAGGAGAGCGAAAGCATCAGTCCACTGCGCGGGTGCAGAGTAGGGGGGAGTGCCGGGCCACGACTGCCGGAGAGTGAGCGCGCGAGAAAGCGCATCAGCTCTTTCTCCTCGAGGAAGGTGCCCCACAAGCGCTTTCACGCGGCGCTTCGCGTCGCGTTTGTCGCCACCGCCGATGGTCTCGCCCGACGTCTTCCGAAACGGGCGACTCGTGGACAGCAGTGATTTCCGGAGATCCTCGGTGGATACCTGCGGGTCGAGCGTGAGCGGAGCCAGTTGTTGCAGTCGATCAGCTTCGTCAAAGTGGGGACGGAGGCCTTCAACATCGGCCCACTGATCGGGGACGGTCGTGGCTATCCCCGACGTGAGGTGACCCAGGGCTGCCTCCATCTCGGACAGGTCCGCGTTAAGGCGCTGAAGTCGGTCGTTGAAGCTTCGGAGCGTTGCCTCGTTGGTCAGGGTGAGGGGTGACCAGCCTGGCTTTGTTGACCACGTGGAATCGAGGGCACCAATTCGGGCGAGCTCCTCCAGATCTCCCTTGATGCGTGATGATTCGAGGTTGTCCCACCGTTCCATCGCTGACGTGAGGATGCGTTCGTCGCTTTGCACGTCGTGGGGAATGCTGATCGAGAGGGAGATCATGTCAGCAGCGCTGACGCCCCAGCCGCGCGTCTGCTTGTGCAGGGCGTCTTTATGGCGGACGAGGGTGTCACGAGCGCGGGTGAGTGAGTAGTGCAGTTCTCCGACTCGGGCCTCGCCGGCCGTTGCCTGTCGATCCAGAGCCATCTGTAACTGCTCTGCCACGTAGCGACGGGAGCTGGAGGCGGCAAAGAGGTCGAGGACGAGGTGTGTGAGGTCCACGCCGGCGAGGCGGTCAAGGACGGCTGACACGGCTGCCCGCTTTTGAGCTACGAAAAGGACGCTGCGGCCGGCCGCGACCGATGTGGCGATGATGTTCGCGATCGTCTGACTTTTGCCCGTCCCGGGGGGACCTTCGACGACCAGGTTTCGGCCGGCGAGGGCTGCGTTGACGACGAAGCTTTGACTGGCGTCTGCGTCGAGAACGAGGTACTCCGAGTCGACCGGCGTGTAGTCCGGCATCTCCTCCGTTACCCCGTCAGTCGACGAGCGGACTCGGTTCGCTGCGTCCAGGTCCCCGGCGAGAGCGGCCACGAGATCTGAAACACCCAGGGCGTCGATGTCGCTGACGTCGTCGACCATGGGCTGCTTGGTGTAACTGAACGTGCCAAGGATCAGTGTGTTCTCAACTTCGAAATCGGCGACGTCCCAGCAGTCCTCTTCCAGCTGCTCAAGCATCGCCTCGATACTTGGAAGGTCCCCGGCATCGTGCTCGAGAATGTCGTCGTCGTCGACACGTTCCTGATCGGCGTTCAAGACATGGGTCAGAACTCCGTTGACCTGGAACTCGTCGATGAGCCGGAGGTCCCAGGCCTCCTGGGCGCCGCGGCGGTGCGTCAACTCCAGAGACCGGAGCAGTACCGGGGCGTGAGGCCGAGTGTATTTTGGCCGTTTCGACTGCCCGTCCACGGCATCATCGACTGCCAGCTCAGTGGCAACAGCTTCTGCACGTTCAGGGCTCCCTTCCGGATCCCATGAGCACATGCCGGCGGCCAAGTATGCAATCGAGACCCCGTACTCCTCGGTTGCCTCTTGCTGTTTCTTAGCTAACAGAGCGCACGCACGCTGCGCCTTTTGCAGGGTCTCCGGCGTGGTGAAAAGATCGGCAAGACGCACAACATCGCCGGCGAGGAGGCGAGCCACGGATGTCGACGACGCGGCATCGAGATCGATAGTCGAGCTGGTTTCTCGGTAGTAGAGGAGGCGGTTATTGCCCCCGACATCGATGAGACCGTTACGCCACTCTTGCGATGCCGCCTCGATCGAACTACTCACCCTGGACTCCTCAGAAGAAGGAGCAGACGCCCCCGGTTGAGTTTTCCATAACTGACCACGCGAGTTGCGACGCAGACATGCAGGCTCCAGGGCGGCGTCTTCCCCGTGCTGAGCCTTTTGACTCAGCAGCTGAGACGTGTGTCTCAGTTGCGGCACCTCCTTCCAAACCCAATTCGACTACCCGATCGCGACAGCGACGACGCGACGATGACGTGACCCGCCAGTTCTCGTGGACGCGTCCGGTAGCCGATTGCCTATCGAGACCCGTAGAGCGGGTCGTACTGTGTGCAGATGTCCAAGAAGACACCAGAGCCGTTCCCGTATCTAAGCTTCGCCTCAATCGGCGCAAGCCCCGTGCACCTCCGCCTGAAGGGCGAGGACGCGACAGACGAGCCCACTTATAAGGACGCGGAACTTATTAGTGAGCCGGCTCCAACCGGGCCGCATGGGGAACTTAGCGCCCGCTTCAAAATGCCAGTGCCTCCTTATGAGGTCACCGTTTCCGAGGTGCAGTACGTGGCTTGGAATCGCTACCAGTAGCCACTAGCAGAACGCGCGCAGAGCCAAGGCCCCGGCGACCGTGGCTGGTTCTAGCCTTCAACTTTGTTCCGACTCGTCGGAGTGCTCTGGTGGTTCGGTCTCGTGTTCCACTTCGGGATCGGCTGCCGGACCGCCATTAGAGTCCCAACAGCGACCATGAGGAGGGTCGGTGACTGTACCCAAGGGCGACTACTTTCAACGACAGGGTGACCCAGACGCAGAGGAAAAGGCTCAGGGTCAAATCGCCGGGCTACTCGAAAACTGGCGAACGACCATGGCTGACCGATCAGGCGTTATGTCGAGAGAGGACGGGTCGGACCTCCGCGGTGACGAGCTTCGAACGCCCGAGTTAAACAACAGCCGCCGCAGCGCCGAGACTCAAGGCCAGCCCCTTGAATTTTTGACGGTGCCAGATCATGCAGACCATGCGATCCTGGCTTTTCACAACCTCATGAACGGCCTCGACGCCATGATGGTCAATGACACCCGGGACGAGCTCCTGCTTCACCTCACCTCTGAGTTTGTCATGATCCGTGCTCTCATCGAGGCAGCCACCACGGCGCTCTGGCTGCTCGGCCCAGAGGACAGTGACACCCGCGTCGCCCGAGCCCTTCGTCTTCGCCACGACGAATTGGCTCACTCTCTGCATTTGGCCAAGAATTATGCGACTTTCGCCGGCACGCTGGGTGGAGAGGAATACCGGGCACAAGAGCGGTTTGTGAAAGCTCAAATCAGCGACCTAGAGACCGTCGCCGCAGACGCCGAGGTGCCTTGGTCGACGGTCAAGAAGAGCCTGACTCCGAGCGCAATAGCCAATGAGGGTGGAGCCTTTGTGCCGGAGCTAGGCGGACCTTTGACTTATTGGTACTGGTCGACGGCCAGCTCACTCGCCCACGGTGAACCCAGCAATTTGCGGGACCTTTCGGACATGAAACTGATTGGCGTCGACCACCGCGACAGGCCCGTGGCGCACGTCGAGCCCAGCGCCGTCAGCATCCACCGTCATCTGAAAGTGGCCCTCCAGCTCATATCCAAGGCCCACCAGCTTTGGAACGATCGTGCACGAGGCCACAACTAGCCACAGCGTGGAGGACCCGCGTTAGCCTTCGAGCATGCCCGACCAGACTGCCGTCTTCCGACACCTCTCTGACCAATATTCGGCGCTGCCACCATCGGAGGCGTACTCGGGCTTGTACACGGCGATGCAGCCCCCATTGCCCATCGTTTTCGGCGCTCTCCACGAGCGCCTAAATGCGCTGTTCCTCTTCATGAACTCGAAGATGGACCGGGGTCGGCACTTCAATGCGGAGCAGAGCCGTGACCTAATCGACCTCATCGAAGAAATCCGCGAGGTCAGAGGCAGTCTCGGCAAAATCGGAATAGACATTCGCGTGCGTGAGGACTACCAACGGGTCCTTAACGAATGCAGCGCCTTCCTCGTAGTTTCGGGAGGAAGCCCCATCCCGGAATCGTTCGCCAAAATCGATATCGACCGGTTCGATCCTGTTTTCGTTTCGAGCGCTTGGCAGCCACCGACCAAGACTTCCACGCCACCAAAGAAGACCATGGTGGGGGAAGGGTCTTACGCGATCGTCTACAAGTACACGGACGAGACGTACGGTTTTCCGGTTGCCGTGAAGGTGGGGAAGAAGAACCTCGACGAGCGCGAGCTGAGCCGATTCAAGGCCGAGTTTCAGAAGATGAAGGAGTTGAACTACCCCTACATCGTGCAGGCGTACCAGTTCGACGAAAGCCACACTTCATTCACGATGGAATTCTGCGACTACGACCTCCGCAGCTTCATGCACAAATACAACGGCACGCTTCAGTTTGCGACGCGCAAGAGACTGGCACTCCAATTCCTCTACGCCATGGGCTACCTCCATCGAAGAGGCATCCTCCACCGGGATCTCAGCACTGGAAACGTGTTGATCAAAGAGTACGAAGAGGCCTTCCTCGTCAAGCTCAGCGACTTCGGATTGCATAAGGCAGAGGGGTCGGAGTTCACCAAGTCCGACACGGAAATGAAAGGGTCGATCCGGGATCCCACCCTTGCGAGTCTCAAAGAATTCGCCAAGGTCAACGACATTCACGCCGTCGGGCACATCCTCGCCTTTATGTTCACGGGTCGCAGTTCCATAGCCGGGTGCCCACCGGCGATCCAACCCATTGTTGACAAGTGCGTGCATAACGACCCCACCCAGCGGTACCAGGACATTTCCGAAGTCATTGCCGATCTAGAGCTCGCAACTGAATAGTTGCTGCTCCTAGTGAGTCTCGTTAACCCATTGAATCGCCCGGTGTGTCCGGAGACTTGATCCTTTTGAGGAGGATGGCGTCATGTCAGGTGCATCAGCGAAGCGGTATCCGCCGGGAGTTGCGGGAGCGTGCAGTCAGGATGGTCGTGGAGTCTCGCGGGGAGCATCCCTCGGAATGGGCCGCGGTGCAGTCCGTCGCGGGGAAGCTTGGGATCGGGACGGTCGCCGGTCTCATGGAAACACCGTCGCCCGGTACGCTCGCGAACATGGCAGATCCCTCGGAGTACGAGCTCGACGCATGGGCCAGCGTTCAGCGCTTCAAAACTCGTCCGTTCTCAAGCGCTTTGACCAACGTCAATCAACAAATGGTGGCAGGCGCTGCAGAGCTCGGTAAGCGTGCGACGGAATATCTGGAGAGCCATCCGAAGGCTGGGGCCGCCGTCTCACGAGGGCAGAAAACGGCCGCCAAGGGTGCGGGCGCGGTAAAAGCGGGAGCTCGAAAAGTCGGCGAGGCACTTCCCGCTGGTGCCGCGGATTGGGGTTCGTCCGCGGCGGGCTCGATTAGAGACGCAGTGGCGCGTGTTGCCGGGGCGGGCTTGTCACCTAAAGGCGTGATTAAGCAGCACCGTCGCCGAGGGCACGACGTGTCCAAGCTTTCGGACCTCCGCCGTCTTGACCTGGAGCAGGTTGACCTCGTCCGAGGTCGGGCAGCCGCGTGGTATTACCCGGCGATGGCTGCTTTGTCTGGTGCTGGAGCTGGCTTTGTCATATCGGGCAGTGAACTTGTCGTTCCGGCGACGGGCGGTGCAGCTGCAGCACCATCTGGGACGGCCATCGTTGCTGCATTCGCTGGCGACGCGGCTCTTGTTCTCGGTCTGTCCTCTCGGAGTGTTGGCCAGATAGCACTGCAGTACGGGTATGACCCCGAGGATCCGGCCGAGAAGGTCTTTGTGATGTCCGTCATCGATGCCGGAACCGCCGCTTCCCAGGCTGCCAAGACTGCCGCCTTTTCCGACATCTCGCGCCTCACGCAGGCGCTCGTTCGGGGCAAGACATGGGAGGTGCTGGACAAATCGGTTGTCTCGAAGGTAGCGAAGCAGTTCGCGTCAATGATGGGCAAACGGTTGACGAAGAAATCGCTGGGCAAAGCGGTACCCGCGGTCGGCATTGCCCTTGGAGGGGCTTTCAACTGGGCGACCCTCGAGGGAGTCGTCGATGCTGCGAACATCGCGTACCGGCGACGGTTCCTCCTCGAGAAGTATCCGCAGCTCGAGGCGAGTTCAAGTTTCGAAGTCACGGTTACTGACGCCGAGGGGTTGGGTGGGCCGACTGATACCGACGAGACCATCAGTGTTCTCGATGAGCTAAGAGACGCCGGGGGACCGGATCTGAACTGACCCAGGCTCAGAGCGACGCGCGGCTGGCCATTCGGCTCTACACGCGCTCGCTCGTGCGGAGGGTGGAATGCGTCCGGCCACCGTGGAGTACCCGTCCCCGACGTGTCGATACGCTAGTTGACGGAGCCGTCACACCGCCGGGTTGCGGCTCCAGGTCAAAAGTAAAGCCCACGACCTTGCAGGGTCGTGGGCTTTGGTTTGGCTTCCGAGTGGAAAGCCAGGGGATGCATGAGATCCCTGAGTTCATCGCTCGGGACTGAGTGTAATCGGGTCCGCTCGATTGCGCACCTCTGGCCCCGCTTCTCGTGTTCGCCGGCGCGTACACCAGGAGGTGGCCCGATGTCTGATGACACCGGTGACCGTCCGCCCAGGAAAGCAATGCCATGGCTGGGGATCGCGAGCTTGCTCGTGACCGTGGCCCGGTTGCTGCTTGACCTGTGGCGGAAGGGCTAGCAGGAAACAAGGGGCGCCCCCGCCAGCAATGCTGGCGGGGGCGCTTCCTTGCCCGCCGCTACCGAAGAAGTCGGCGCAGCCCCAAGCCGGCGAGGGCGATGCCGGCCATGAGGACGGTGGTCTCCGGGATGTTCCGCGCAGCTCGCTTCCACGCCGTCGTCTTTGGAATTGAAAACTTGTCGATGACTGGTTCGCGCGCGAGGTCCTCGTCAAACCATGAGACGTCGATGTCTCCCCGGTGCCAGCTGACTAATTGCCCTTGCATGCGGGACGCGCGCAACACGTAGTCATGCTTGGTCTCGGTCAGGGTGAGGCGTTGTGTCTGAGCCCAGACCCACGTGCTGATCGAGAGTTCGCTCTTGTCCAGATCGAGCAGTATTCGTTGGAGCATCAGGGCCACGTCGACGTCGGGTGACCGAAAGCCACGAAGCAGGGGCGGCTTGAGCTGCAGGGTGATGACGTCGTCGACGACGTCAAGGACACGGACAACAAGCTGGCGCCGCGCTTCTTTCTTGGCCGTCCGGCTGCGCCGGATCTCGCCGGTGATGAAAAGGGTTATCGCGACAAGAGCGGCGAGGGTGGCGGCACTTGATGTGGCGATGACGGCGGCGTTCATGGGCGTCACTCTAGGGCGCTCCACCACAACCTCACGAACGACTCTGCCCGACGGGCGACGGCGCGAACGTCGAGAGCGCTGAACCTCCGTGTCGGCGGTCGCTCGTACGCTCCGACCATGGGTGTGCAGGGTTCGGGTGAGGCGATCGCGAGGATCCTGCGCCGCCCGATCCCCTCCCACCCGCTCGCTGTCCCGCCGATTCCAGGCTCGTTCGGCAGCTGGCAGGTCCGTCGCCACCGGGCTGTCCCGATCGGGTACGTGAACATGCGCTCCGTCGATGGCCGGCACGTCTTCGACGCCTACGCCCACTGCCGAGACGCCAAAGGCGGCCGCCCATGGCTGCGCACCTTCGACACGTTGAACTCGGCCGTGGCGTGGATGGTTCAGCACGAGGCCCAGCTCCGCGCCTTCAACGACCGGCACGACCCGGAGCCAGAGGAGTGGCCGGCATAGACACTCCCGTCTTCCGAGAGAGTGGCCCCATGAATTGGCCTGGCCCCTCACCGGACGTCGGCGGTGCCGCGTACCGTTGTTAGTGACTGATCCCCCCATCAGTCGTACAGCCCTCGGGCGTCAGGGCTCCCCCCAGTTCCTGACCAACCCGGGGGCTTCTCCACGCCCGCCGTAGTTGCCGTCGGCGGCCAGCTCGAGGCTGCCGGCCAGATCGAGCCGACTCTGCCGGCAGGTCGCTGCGCGCCCCGAGACGGCGCCGCTGCGCGGCCCTGATCCACGCCCTGTGGGCTTGTTGTTGTTGCCGTGAAGCCTGCGGCATCGTACGTCCTGGCGTGAGCTGCGCTAGTGGCTTCGCCACCGGTTTCCTCCGACAAGTGCGGCCGCGGTCGCAGGCTCCCTTATTTCGGCCGAACTTCTCTCCTTCACCGCCCTTCGGGTTGCACAGCTCACGCCCGTCCTGCTCGACACTTCGTGCCTTCACGGCAAAAACAACGAGGAAGAGAAGGAGAAACACATGACCACCACCAACACCACGACCGGGTTCCTGCTCGGCATCAGGGTCAGCGTCGACGGGTCCATTCAGGACGTCAGAATCCCGACCACCGACGGGGTGCCGGAGTTGTCCGGCATTACTCAGGCCATCGGGTGCGACTTGTTCGACAGGGTGGCACTCCCGGAGGACATCGACGTGTTCGTGGACGACGAGGGCCTCTACCGGCAAGAACCCAACCCGGTGCTGTCCGAAATCGTCCGCGGGAAGCTCGACGCACCCATCGGGTACCGACTTCACGGAACGGGCCTGTTCCTCGGGATGAACGACGAGGGCGACACCCTCGCACTCACCCCATCCCAGCGGGCGACCATCGCCGCCGCCTGGTTCGCCGCGTCCCCACTGGCGTTCCTGTAACCACCCCATGAAAAGACCGGGTGCGGAATTCCCGACAATTCGAACTTGCCAGGACCCGCACCCGGTCACTACCGGAAAGCGTATCAACTCATGAGCATCACCGAAAAAATCAGCGTCACCCACCTCACCGACAAGCCCACCGAAGACTCCGCCGCCCAGGTGGTCGCGGGGGAGTTGGTGAACGTTCCCGCCGCCAACGTCGCCCTCGAGAGCAACGTGCGGACGGTCGCAGACCTCGACAAGGGGTTCCTGGCATCGATCAAGCGCCACGGGGTGCTCCTGCCCGTGATCGGGTACCGCGACGAGTCGGGCCGGATCATCGTCCGAGACGGGCAAATGCGCGTCCTTGCCGCCCTCGAAGCAGGGATCACCGTCCCTGTTCTCGTCACGGACCGGGACACTACGGACGCGAAGCGGGTGACCGAGCAGCTGGTCGCCAATGAGCAGCGCACCGCCCTCACCGCGGGCGACCGGATCGCGGCCTACCGGCAGTTGGAACTGGCGGGCCTGTCCGAGGCCGCGATCTCCCGGGAGACAGGCACCAAGCGGGAGACCGTGAAAGCGACTCTGGCGGTGGCGAAGTCCGAAGCCGCCACCCAGGCGGTCACCGACTCCGCGCTGACTCTCGATGACGCGCTGATCCTGGCCGAATTCGACGGCGATGCCGAAGCTGTCGCGAGCCTGCGTCAGGTGATCGAGGACGGCGACACCGACGACTTGGCCTACTACGCCGAGCGCATCCGCCAGGACCGCGCCCGCCGTGACGCTGTCGCGACGGTCACCGCCGAGTGGGAAGCCAAGGGCGTCCCCGTCGTCGGCGATGACACCGACTGCGAGAGCCTGTCGAACCTCACCGACGCTCCCGACGACGAGGCCGACATGTCGGCCCGACCGGCTCTCGACGCCGAATCGCACGCGGCCTGCGCAGGCCGGGCGGTCACGTTCCGTGCCTGGGGTGAGCCCGTCGCCGTCGAGGTGTGCACCACCCCAGAGGCACATCACCGCCGCTACCCCTCCGTTCGCTCCACTGCGAGCACTGTGCCTGCGACTCCCGAGGAGGAAGCCGAGCAGAAGGAGGCCGACAAGGCCGCACGGCGGGAACTGATCGCCAACAACAAAGCATGGGACGCCGCCGACGCCCTGCGCCGCGAGTTCGTGCGGTCCCTGTTCCAGCGGAAGGCCCTCCCGAAGGACTGGACCCTGTTCACAGCCGTCACGACGACCCGGTTCTCGTTCACCATCCGAAACGATGTCTCCTACGGGGCCCGCGACCTTCTAGGCCTCGACCCCGACAGTCGGGGCGGCGCGCAGGGCGTGGCCGAGTGGGTCGAAACTAACCCGGCCAAGGCGGGGCACGTGGTGCTCGCTCATGCGGTGTCGGCGTTCGAGAACGCCGCCGACCGCACCTGGTGGCGGTACCCGACCGCCGAGGGCAAGGCGTACCTGGTCCAGTTGGAGGCGTGGGGGTACCGGCTGACCGACGTGGAGAAGATCGCCACCGGCCAGACCATCACCGAGGGTGACCGGGAGGACACCGAAACGGTCTAACCGGGCCGGGGGAGCGGGGCCGGGGCAACCGGCCCCGCTCCTTCTCCCGCCTCCGGTTGTGGGCGGCCGGCGTCACGGCCTCGCCGCGACACGAAGGGTTCCCCCTCGTCCACCCCGGTGCCGCTCGACGGAGCTCGCAGCACACGAGCAACCCGAGAGCGGCTACGTGTGGTCGGGCGTGGCCAGGGCTGCGGTTATGGCTTGCGCCCACTGGGCATACCGGGCCGCGAACCGTTCCCTGGCCGGTGATCCAATCGACGCGGCGGCAGGCAGAGCCGCCAGGCGAGCCATTGTCCTGGTGGCCGAGCCCGTTCCCGTGTGCCGTTGGATAATCCTGTTCAGGCGACGGCGGTGCCGTTCATGTCGCCCCAACCGTCCCCACCAAGTCGGTGCTTCCAGGCGCGGGATCTCGGCCAGGACCACTCGGGCATCCCGAGGTAGCATCTCGCGCGCTGCGCTCAACGTTGCCGTGAGGTGCCGTTCCCATTCGCCGGCGGGGGTCAGGGCGAGTGCGTCCGTGTGTCCGATCATGACCACGAACAAGTCGGTGCCGGTGATGAGGTCCTGGTTTTGTTCGAGTGTCTGGGGCGCGTTGGCGGCGACGTTCTGCGGAACGGGGAGGACCAGCCAGCAGGCGCCTTTGCGAGTGCTCCGTTGGTGTTCCCGAGCTAGATGCGCGGCGACGCTCAGTTCGTTTGAGGTCACACCCTGGTTGATGACGCTGCGGTCGCCGAGGACGAGGATGTGCTCCTGCTGCGGTCCGTCAAGAACACCCCGGTCGGTGTCCGTCGGGTACTCGTGCGGCACGTCGTTGCTGCTTGTCACCATTGCTCCACCCCTACGTCCTCTCGCGAACGCTCGCTAAGCCTGCCACGCCCCGTCCTCCGGCATAGAGCCTGCAAACGGGGCTTTGACGCCCGGCCGCGCTCGACGGAACTCGCACCGTACGCCTTCGGCGTCCAGCCGGGAGGAACCGCGGCGCCGCGAGATGTCATGGCTGCCGGCCGGGCTCGAGGGGCGGGCGACGTCGCTTCGCTCCTGACGGTGCTGCACCGCGGCCCGGTTTGGCCCTTTCGGGCTGGCGTTCATCCGTCGTACCGTTGCTGCGTGACCCGGTGTGGCTCCTTTCGCCTCTTTGACGAGGTCGCGTATCAGTGCGCGCTCGATGCCCATCCTGGGGACTGGTGCGACCACATGGCCCTGCACCGCGTTCCCGGGCCCAGCTGGCTCGACGTCGATGAGCGGTGGGGGCTGGTGGTGTGGACGAGCGCGATGGCCGTCCCTGGGAGCACGCCGTGACCCGTTCGGAACAGGAACGGTTCTGGTCGTTCGTTGTCAAAGGACCAGACCCGGATGATTGCTGGTTTTGGACGGGCGCCATTTCCGATGACGGGTACGGCCGCTTCTGGGTTAAACGGGGCACCGGGCAACTCGCCGTTCGGCCGCAACGGTATGCGTACGAGCTCGCCACCGGGGAGCCGCTCCCGTCGTCGACCCTGCTGCTGCATTCCTGCGACATCCCTATTTGCGTGCACGCCTCAGCGGACTTGGAGGTGTCGCATGTGGCGCCGGGGACACACCGGGAGAACATGCTCGACCGAGCCCAACGTGGCCGCTACCGCAACCGCGCCACCCTGCGCTTGGGCGATCTGCCCAGACAGGTGCGGGTGCAACGCTCCCTCGATCTCCGGACGGTGATCGTGGAGCATGGGTGGGAACCGGAATTGATCAGCGCCGCCCTCCTCGGCGTCGAGCTCACCCATCCCCGACTCTTCTAGCACGCGTATCCCAATCCCCACCGCGCCTAACGGTCGTGGAAAACGCAACGTCCTGGACGGGGCAGCCATGCGTAAAGAGACGGTGCTGCCACAGTCTCATGCGCCAAGACCCCCGGTGAATGGTAGGCAAAAAGGCTATGGGAATGCGTGGCCGGCGCGTCAGGTCCCGACGCGGATCCCCGGCAAACGGCATGACCCCCCGGAGTGGGGGAGACGACATGCTTGTCCTCCTTTATGCGGACCCGTAGTGTCCTTCTTGTACGAGTTACGCCCCGAGAAATAAGGCCGGCCCGGTTGCCCGAATCAACCGTTGACCAGCGTGTTTCGTGACTCGCGACCGACTTGGCAATGGTGCACGTCGACAGCCCGTGTGGCGTCGCGGATACCCGACCGCGACGCCCACGGACCTACCCGCCCGCCGTCGAGAGAGCCCAGATTCTCGTTCTCGGCGCCGGGACCGCGCCACGGCAGGAGCAGCCGATCCGTGCCCTACGGTCAGATCATGGTGCGTTTGATTCCGCTTCCGGACCGAGATGGCCAGCCAGGTGATGCCCGGCTCTGGATTAACCCGGAACACATCACGTCCGTCGCTCCCATCGTCACCCGTAGTGGCGAAGAGATTGGTGTCGTTTTCACGCTTGCCGTCGACCTAAAGCTCGAAGGCCTACCGATGCAGCGGGCTTGGCTCGCCACATGTCACACCGCGGGCGAGACCGACCAGGAGTGGCAGCAGTTCCTTGACCTCGTTACGGGGCCAGGCTTGGCCTAAAGAGGCACTGATATCTGTTACTTGACATAATAGAGATTATCGGCCATTAGAATGGAGCTTCCGCCTCTCCTTCTCGAGCTCCTGTGGGCCGAAGGCGGATGACCGTTCTTCTCTGGAAGACGCTAGGACAGGTGGTGGACGCAATCGGTATCCCAAGCTGGCTTAGCGCCGACCAGATTTGCGCAACATCCCAGGGCCTGCACGCAAAAATCAGAGTGATGCCAGATCTGTCGACGGGCAACAAAATTCCTAGGGCCAAGATGTGGGCATGAACGCCATGGTGGTCGGCGCGGTTCCATTTGCGGCAGGCGTTGCCCACTTCCTACTTGACTACCGCCGCACGGGCCAGCTGTACAGACGCACGCATCCCGTGGATGCTGATAGTGGCGGGAGGTGGCGTGATTGCTCTGGTCTTTGTGGGAGTGGGTATCGGCCTAAGTCCTGGCGGCCCGCTCTTCTAGAGTCTGGGCGTCGAGATTTCCCATGGCTAAAACAGCTGGGGAGGGCGGAGCGGCCCGGATTCAATCGAGTCAGTCTTCGGTTCGTAGCCGTGAGGCTGGCCGGCATCGTCGCACTCAAATTGGCGACCGGACGATCGCTTAGTCCGGCCCTCTAGGTGAGACGCGCGATGGTCACCGGTTTCTACGACAACGTCGCCGTCTGCACCCCCCGATGGTGGGAGACTGAGCGTTGGCAAGCTCACTCCGACGTATCAGGAAAACCAAGAGCTCCTAGAAGTCACGTTGTCGGGACTTGCCCAAAACTGAACGTTAGGGCTAGACCGGTCGGACCCCTCTCATGGTCGCGTCCACGAGAGGCTCATCACCCCGGCCATACCGAAGGCCTTGCCGCAGGTAAACGATTCGGCAGACGGCTCGCGCACCGTCTTGGACGGCGCTTGGACGGCGACGGGAGCGCCAAGAGCGCATCCGGAACCGGCGACCCGCAGGGTGGCCGTCGGCGATGACGAGGGGCATCGGTTCACGCGACGCTTTCGGCGCCCAGCCCTACGTGTTACTCCCCCGCCCCTCCTTTAACCGCGTTCGGATGACGAGGACTGCTTTCTCACCCGCGACGATGCCCGCCAAACCGGCCAGCCCAATCAGGGCAGGAGCCGGGCTCGATGTGTGAAGCGCCCAGTAGACGACGCCCATCCCGAGACCGATGGCGAACGTCACGAGCACGGCTCGACTCTTCCGCAGGAACGTCTTCACAGCGTGTTCATCGCCGCTTGGCCGACCACGATGCCGAGCAGTCCTACCAGCGCCATGGGCGGTGGTGCGGGCGACTTCACCCGGATGAGGCCATAGAGGGCGCCTACCACGATGCCGGCGCCGAAGATTTGTAGATATTCCATCTGGTTCGTTCCATCCAACTTTGCTGAGATGGGCGCGGCGCCCTTCCTCATCCCGACCGTATGGTTTTTGGTCGGATTACTCCACCATGTGGAACGACTGGGACTAATCTGTTTGCCTTATGGAACTCCGCCACTTGCGATACTTCCTCGCCGTCGCCGACACCGGCAGTTTCACGCGAGCCGCCGAAGCGTCCTTCGTCGCCCAATCTGCTTTGAGCCAGCAGATAGCGCGACTGGAGGCAGAACTCGAGACCCCGCTGTTCACGCGGACGAGCCGGTCGGTACGCCTGACCCCCGCCGGGGAGGTCCTGGTCCCCCTCGCCCGTCGCATCCTGCTCGATGTCCAGGTAGCCCGCGACGAGATCGATGCGCTGGACGGTCTTCGACATGGTCGCCTCCGCTTAGGGCTCATCCAATCGGAGGCGACCTCGATCGACACTGTCCAGGTGATGGGCGAATTCCATCAGTTGTACCCGGGCATCGGATTGGCCGTGACTTATCAGACGTCGTCCGCCATGGTGAATGCAGTCGTGCGCGGCGAACTCGATCTCGCCGTCATCGGGCTGGACGCGAGCGAACTGCCGGACGGGGTGGGACGCCGCCTCCTAGCAAGCGATCCCCTGGTCGGAGTCGTCTCGCGTGGACACGACGTCGACGAGGCACGGCCGATCGATGTCGCAGCGCTCGTCGACCTCGGGCAGTTCATCCACTTCGCGTCCGGAACCGGCCTTCGCCGACACGTGGACGCGGCATTCGATCGTGCCGGAGTCCCGCGGCAGTCCGATTTCGAAGTGGGTCAGATCGGCGACATGATCCGCCTGGCCGGCCTCGGCGTCGGAGTCGCCATCGTGCCTCGGTCATCCATGAACAAGGGTGAGCACGCCTCGTCGGCAAGTCAGGTGAAGGTACTCTCCCTTCGCGACGATCTGGCCGTCCATCCCGTCAGCGTGGTGTTCGACCCGGTTCACCCGTCGCCCTCAACCCGCGCGTTCCTGGAACTCATGACCAAGCACTGCTGAACCCGGAAAGGGCAACGCGCCCGCCCCATCCTGCCGGCGGACGCGTGCGACGTGACCCGGCGCGGATCAGGCGGCGACGGTCTCCGAGATGGCGGCGGAGAGCTTCGCGACGACGTCGCGGAGCTTCTCGACGACCTCGGCGTCATCCTTCGGCTGCGTCTCAGCGAAGCGGACGACGGATCCCGGGATCGAGAGCTTGACGCCTTCGAGAACCTTCGCGCCGGCGATGCCGAGCGCCTTGCGGGCTTCATCCTGCGCCCAGACGCCACCGAACTGGCCGAAAGCGGAACCGATGACAGCGACCGGCTTACCGACGATTGCCGACTCGCCGTGAGGACGCGAAGCCCAGTCGATGGCGTTCTTCAGGCTCGCGGGGATGGTGCCGTTGTGTTCCGGCGTGACGACGAGGAGGGCATCGGCGGCGGCGAGCGCTGTGCGCAGGGCTGCAGCCCCCTCGGGCACGGAACCCTCGACATCGACATCCTCGTTGTAGAGCGGGATGTGACCGAGCCCCTCATGGATGGTCAGGGTGACGCCCTCCGGCGCGACGAGCGCGGCCGCTTCGGCGAGCTGCCGATTGGTGCTGGCAGCGCGAAGGCTGCCGACGAGAACGAGAACGGATGAATCGGTCATGATGTCTCCTAGTTGCGATAAACGACGAGTGTCGATCTGACGCGGTCGACTCCCCGAGCATAAAACATGCAAACGCATCTTTCTAGGACACCCTCTCGGTCCCGCGAACCCGAGATTGTCGCCGCGACAGGGGATCCGCACGTCTGCCCGATGAACGATCTGCCCGCCTTATGACAGTCATCTCCTTGCCGTCTGACCGCCGGTCGACGGTCACCTTCGGCGGCGCGCCGTGGGCGTACGATGAGGCATTGTTCATGCAAACGCATGAATGTGAGAAGGGAACGATCGTGACCACGATCACGTCAGGCCTGCACCACGTCACCGCTATCGGCAGCAATCCGCAGCGGAACGTCGACTTCTATATCAAGGGCCTCGGGCTCCGACTGGTCAAAAGGACAGTCAACTTCGACGACTCGAAGACGTACCACCTGTACTACGGTGACACCGCCGGTCGTCCGGGAAGCCTGATGACGTTCTTTCCGTGGAACAGCGTGCCCAAGGGACGAATCGGAAGCGGCCAGTCGACCACGACGGCCTTCTCCGTCCCGCAGGGCAGCCTGGGCTGGTGGCGCAGCCACTTCGCCGAGATCGGCGTCGACTCGAGCATCACCACGATGGACTCCGTCGAAGAGCGCCTGTCGCTCCGTGATCCCGACGGCCTTCAACTCGACCTCGTCGCCTCCTCCGTCGAAGACCCGCGAGAGCCCTGGGACTCGGCGTCCGTGCCCGCGCAGTACGCGATCCGGGGTCAGCACTCTTCCGTGTTGACCGTGGCGGATCCTGCAGCGACTCTCGAAGTTCTCACCGGCGACCTCGGGCTCCAGCTCGACTCCGACAGCGGCGACCGCTTCCGGTTGATCGCCGGTGCGGGCGGCGCGGGAGCCATCGTGGACGTCGTGGCCGACCCGAGAGCGCCGGCAGGGCTGACCGCTGGAGGCACGGTCCACCACATCGCCTTCCGAGCCCCGGACGCCGCGACGCAGCTCGAGTGGCGCGACCAGCTCGTCGACCGTGGCTACGACGTCACGCAGGTGCTCGACCGCCAGTACTTCACCTCCATCTACTTCCGCGAACCCGGCGGCGTGCTCTTCGAGATCGCGACCGACACCCCTGGCTTCGACATCGACGAACCCCTTCTCGAACTCGGCCGCAGCCTGAAGCTGCCGCCGTGGCTCGAACCGACTCGCGCCGACATCGAAGGCGCCGTCGCCACGATCGCTCTCCCGAGAGAGAACAACCCCGCGTCCGACCCACTCGAGGCGTAGCTCATGCCTTCCTCGACCCTCGCCGATCAACCCCATGTCTTCCTTCCGGGCAGCGACAGCGGCTCAGCCGCGCTCGTGGCGCTGCACGGGACGGGCGGTTCCGAAACCGACATGGCAGCCTTTGCCCAGGCCCTCGACCCCGATGCCGCCGTTCTCGCTCCCCGCGGCCTCGTGACGGAGGGGCCGCACCAGAGGTGGTTCCGCCGCCTCAGCGAAGGCGTCTTCGACGTCGACGACGTGCAGGATCGCGCCCACGAACTCGCCGCCTTCGTCACCGCCGCCAGAGACGCCTACGACCTGCAGGGCCGCAGGATCATCGCGATCGGGTTCTCCAATGGAGCCAACATGGGCCTCGCTCTCGCGATCCTGCATCCCGACCTGCTCGACGGCGTGATCGCGTTCTCAGGCATGTATCCCTTCGCCGATCGCGTGATCGACGCCCGCCTGACACACTTCCCAGTATTGCTCCTCAACGGCGACCAGGATCCGATGGCCCCGAACGACAGCGTCACCCGACTCGAAGAACGGCTGCGTGAAGGAGGCGCGAACGTCACACGTCGAACCCGCCCCGGAGGGCACGGCATTGAGCCCGACGAAACCGACACCGCACGCGAATGGCTTCACGCGACCTACGACCAGAACCACCACTCATAACCGGTCCGACTTCCGTCGAACCCACGAAAGGCAACTACAACCATGTCCGACTCACCTCTCACCTTCCAGGACAAAGTCATCCTGATCACCGGCGCCAGCACCGGGATGGGCCGCGCCACGGCTCTCGCGCTCGGCAAGCAGGGCGCCAAAGTGGTCCTCGGCGACCTCAGCGACGCCGCGGGGCACACCGCAGACGAGATCAACACCGCGGGCGGGACGGCTATCTTCGTCAAAACCAACGTCGCCGACGCCGACTCCGTCGCCGCCCTCGTCGACGCCGCAGTCACCACATACGGACGACTCGACGGCGCCTTCAACAACGCCGGTCTCCTCCCGCAGACCGCAGCCCTCGCCGACCAGACCGTCGAAGAGTTCGACAAGACCATCGCCGTCGACCTCCGCGGAGTCTTCCTCTCCCTCAAGTACGAGATCACCGCGATGCTCAAGACCGGCGGCGGATCCATCGTCAACACCGCCTCGGTCGCCGGCGTCGTCGCCGACCCCGGCATGTCCCCGTACGCCGCCGCGAAGCACGGTGTCATCGGCCTGACCCAGGCTGCCGCCCTCGACTATGCCACCCAGGGCATCCGCATCAACGCCATCGCGCCCGGCCTGGTCGCCACCCCGATGACCAAGCGGTGGCTCGACGACCCCGAGAAGCACGCCGCCCTCCTGGCCAACAGCCCCATCGGACGCCCCGCGGAACCCGAAGAGATCGCCGGCACCGTCCTGCACCTCCTCTCGGACGCCGCCTCGTTCACCACCGGCGCAACGATGCTCGTCGACGGCGGTCAGACCGCCCATTGACGCTTATCGGTCACGCACACGTGTCCTGCCCGACTCGCCACGCGAGCCGCATTCTCCGGCAACCGCGTCCGCGGCACGCACGCAATCGCATGCCGGGGGTTCTTTTCCGTCCCGGACGAGACAGCCCCTAACACGAACCGCAAGGTCTCGTCAGCCGGGTCGCCGGGGCGAGGTCCGAACCTCAGGGTCGTGGGCCTGCATTCAGCTCACCCAGACTTAGGTCCAGTGTCCACAGATTGGCTCTCGCCGGTGGAGAAAGGAAAAGGAAGACTGGCCGCATGCACGAACGGACTCTCATTCGCCCTCTCCACAGCGACCAGGATGCGGCCGCGTTCGACCGGTTGAATCGGCGGTGGATCACGGAGTACTTCACGCTTACGCCGGCAGACGAGGAGATCCTCGGGCGGCCTCGTGAATCGATCATCGCCCGAGGAGGCGAAGTGCTCATCGCCACCGCCGCAGACGGGGCCGTCGTCGGCGTCGTCGCGGTCATGGCTACCGGGCCCGGATCCTACGAGCTGGCGAAGATGACGGTCGATGAGACTGCCCGCGGTCGCGGCCTGGGTGGCCAGCTGATCCAGGCAGCCATCACTTGGGCACGCGAAAACGGCGGCGACCTGGTGTTCCTCGGCACGAACACGAAACTGAGCGCGGCTATCCGCCTGTACGAGGCCGCGGGCTTTCAGCGGACGAGCATCGCCGAGCTGGGGCTGGAGGACTACTACGCCAGGGCGGACACCCTCATGAAACTCGAGCTTGCGACCCTCCCACCGTCGTCGGCCCATTGATAGCGATGCCACGTCCGCGGACCCATTCGATCGCCCTCGGGAGGACTCTTCACCGAACGGCGGCCAGGCGCAGCGCGGCCGACACCGTGGAGGCGAGGGCCGCTTCCATGTAGCCGTGCCAGAGCGGTGCCAGCAGACGCCGGACGGCGACGTACCGGAAGGGGCGAGGCAGGAACTCGTAGGTCCATCGGATGAGAGTCTCGGTCCCGTCGGGTGTGAACGTCCACTCGCCGCGCACTCCGATCGCAAGCCTCGACAGGAGGCTGTTCGTGAATTGGGTGAGCTCGTACCCGAAGCTGTGTGGCGCGGTGTACTCGGTGAGGGTCTCGGTCGCCGTGCTGCCATCGGTCAACTGCGGGTTGCGGCTGCGGCCGACCTCGTCCCACGAGCCGGTCTGATTCTTCACGCCTCCGACGCCAGGAAGAGGGCCCCACTTGTGGAACACGAGCGCGAGGTCGATCGGGGCGATGATCGCGAACGCGTCGGCCGGCGACATCCCGATGCGGCGCTGGACAATGACCGGAACGGTGCGGTCGGTGGCGGTGATGAGCATATTCTTCTCCCTTGTTGACACTGTCAACAGACCGTAGCGCGTAGTGTTGACAACGTCAACCAAGGAGTCGTATGGGTGAGGAACCTACTCGAGATCGCATCGTGCGGGTCGCCACCGACCTTGCCGAATCGGACGGTCTCTCGGCTGTCACACTTCGCGCTGTCGGATCGGCCGCCGGCCTCAGTCGCGGCGCCCCCTACCGACACTTCCGTGACAAGTCCGATCTCCTGGCTGCGATCGCCGAGCAAGGCCTCGCCCGGATCCGTCGCGCGATCCTCAACTCCGACCCGTCGCTGGACCCCGGCCAGCGGCTTTCAGCGGCGCTCTCGGCCTACGTGGCGACCGCCCGCGCTGAGCCCGTCGTTTACACGTTGATCTTCAGCGCCGATCTTGCCACGGACCACCATCCCGAACTTGTCAGCGCGGGCCTCGACGCCTACAACACGTTCGTCGACCTCGTCGATGAGCTCCTCCACGACCGGGACGCGTCCAGGTCTGCGGCGTCGAAGCTCTGGGCCGCCACCCATGGAGCGCTCACGCTAAGCCTCGCCGGGCACGGCACGAAAGAGAAAGGCCTCGACGACATCGATGCGTTGCTGCGCGAACTCGCCCTGGCGGTGCTCGCCATGCCCAGAGGCACCTGAAGCCGGAAGGGGCAAAGGCAAACGAGGGTTTCGTCAGCGCCTCTGGGCCCACGCGATGATTCCGTCGACGATTTCGTGCTGCCACACGCGTGTCACGGGTTCACGACTGACCAACAGTCGGTAGAAGAGCATCGACGGGAGCACAGCGGCAAGAGTCTCCCTGTCGACGGACGAGGACATCTCACCCCGGTCGTGGGCTCGGTCGAGGGCCGTTCGGATGGCGGCGACCCTCGGCTCGATGAGAGCGTTGGTGACGACGGCTCGTAGCTGCGGGTCTTCGCGGATCACCACGAGCAGCCCTTCGAGGAGCCGAGTCTTCTGGCGCGTCGCCTTCGCCGTCTCGGACCCGACAATCGCCGTGAGATCACCCCGAAGAGTGCCCGAGTCGGGAACCACCGAGTCGGAGGCACCCAGACCCGACCGCAGGACCGCGTCCACGACGAGGACCTGCTTGGTGCCCCAGCGCCGGTAGATGCCGGCCTTGCCGGTCCCAGCACGGGTCGCGACGGCTTCCATCGTCATCGCCTCGAACCCACCGGCGACGAGAAGCTCGAGGGTCGCCTCGATCACGCGGTCGTCGACCGACGGGTCTCGCCGCCGCCCCGGCCGCCCGGGCGGTTCGGCGATCCGACTGGCTCCGGGATCCTGCACTTGCGCGTCCACCCGGCGAGTGTAACATCGAGACCTGTCGGTTTCGAAACCAATCAGTCTCTTTTCATATCCCGATGGAACCGACGCGGAAGGAAGCACCATGGAAGCGCAAGTACAGCTCGGTCGGCGACTTGAGGGCAAAGTCGCGGTGATTGTCGGCGCCGGCGGTGAGATCGCCCGGGCGGTCATCGCCCGGTTCCAGGCCGAAGGCGCCACCGTTGTCGGCATCGACAGGCAGGGCGGCATCGACACCGAGGCGACACTGTTCGAAGCCGATATGCGGCACGAAGACGCCGTCGTCGAGACGATCCGCACAATCATCGAGAAATTCGGCAAAATCGATGTGCTCTACAACAACGTCGGACCCCTCAGCCGTGAGGATCGTGCCTTGGAGACGAACACCGTCGAGACCTGGGACGCCGCCTTCAGCGATCTCGTGATGCCGGTTGTGTTGACCTGCAAACACGTCGTGCCCGTCATGCGCAGCAACCCGGACGGCGGTTCGATCATCAACACCGGGTCGTTCCTCGTCGGGCAGGGGTCGATGACGGCGCAGACCGCGTTCAATGCCGCGAAGGCCGCCGTGACCCAGATCACGCAGGATCTCGGCGTCCACCTGGCTCGCGCCGGTGTCCGGGTGAACTCCCTGAGTCTCGGCCCCGTCGACTCGCCCGAGTCACGCGCGATGTTTGAGCAGCTCGGCCCGGACGGCGTCAAGGCCCGCCTGATCCATGTCCCGACCGGCCGGTTCGCGACCCCGGCCGAGATCGCCGGCGCGGCCGTCTTCCTCGCCAGCTCCGACGCCGGCTACATCACAGCTGCGAACTTCCCGGTCAACGGCGGGATCCCCGGCGCTTACACGATCCCCGAATAGGAAAGACTCCATGGCTTCCACGAATCCAGCACCCTTCGACGGCGAGAAGGTCGTCATCATCGGCGGGACCTCCGGCTTCGGCCTCGCCACCGCGCAGGCCGCAGCCCGCGACGGGGCCGCCGTCGTCGTCATCTCCCGAACTCACACCTCGGTCGACCGCGCGCTCGAGCAGCTTCCCGCTACGGCGACCGGTCTCGCCGTCGATGTCCGAGACGAGGCCGCCCTCCGCACGGCGTTCGACACCGTGGGCGATTTCGATCACCTCGTCTTCACCGCAGGCGACGCCCTCCGCCCCATGCCCCTCGTCGAGACTTCCCTCGACGACGCGAAAGCGTTCTTCGATGTCCGGTTCTGGGGCGCCTACGCCAGTGCCAAATACGGCAGCCCGCACATTCGCCCCGGCGGCTCCATCGTCCTCACAGCCGGAACGGCCGGCCGGCGTCCTTCCGCGGGGAGCGCACTCGGCGCCAGCGTCAGCACTGCGATGGAGGGGCTCACGCGGGCTCTGGCCCTCGAGCTCGCACCCGTGCGGGTGAACCTCGTCATCGCCGGCCTCATCCGCACCCCACTCTGGGACCCGTTCCCGGAACAGACACGCGAGGCGATCTTCGCGAGCACCGCTGCGCGCATCCCCGCCGGACGAGTCGGCGAGGGCGAGGACATCGCCGCCGCGAACCTCTACCTCATGCACCAGGCGTACGCCACCGGCACCTCGGTCGTCGTCGACGGCGGCAGCCTCCTCGCCTGACCCACGCCGACGCCACCCCGCCGTGGACGTCTCGACTGGCCTGGGCTTCACCGGCAGGCTCCACCTTCAGGAGGGAAACGGCGACCCGACCTATCAGGCTCATAACCGACCCACGAGAGCGATCTGTTGGGCGGCACTGCCAGTACAAAAGGATCCCGCCTCTGAAATCACCCATTCGCAGGACCGAGCGAACGCTTGAGGTTCCGTCAGCGGGCGCGGCGTCGGTCAAGCAGCTTCTGCAACCAGTTGCGCTCGCCCTTCGGTCGCGTGATGCCGACGTAGTCGAGGACGCCGCGCAGAGTCATGACCAGAGCCTATGGCGGTGTCTCGATAGGCGATCGGCTGTCGGACGTAAGGAACTCTCGGCCGCGCCTGCTGCTGCGGGGCGTCCCGTTCGGGTCAGCCGCGGTCGCGGGCCATTCCTGCCTCGGTGTTGCGGGTTCCGGCGGCCACGCCATGGGGAGAGGCCGCTGCGATGCGCTCGAGATCGCCAATCGTGAGGACGACATCGACAGCGGCGGCGTTCTCCTCGACCCGGGACGGCTTCGTGGTCCCGGGGATCGGGACGGTGCCGGCCTGAACCAACCACGCGAGAGCTAGCTGCGCAGTCGTGACGCCTTTCTCGTCGGCGATGACCTTAAGGGCGTCGACGACGCGGAGGTTCGCATCGATCGCCTCGTCGGAGAATCGGGGCAGGTTCCGCCGGGCGTCTCCTGCGGGAAGGTCGTCCTTGCGGGTGACGGTGCCGGAGAGGAACCCGCGGCCGAGCGGCGAGAAGGGCACGAACCCGATCCCGAGCTCTGAAGCGGTGTCGAGGACACCGTTGTGCTCGGCATCGCGCTCGAAGAGGCTGTACTCGGACTGGATCGCCGTGATCGGGAACGTCGCGTGCGCCCGGCGCAGGGTATCGGCTGACGTCTCGGAGACGCCGATGTAGCGGGCCTTGCCGGCGGTCACGGCTTCAGCCATCGCGCCGACGGTGTCCTCGATCGGGACGTGCGGGTCCGCACGGTGCAGGTACCAGAGGTCGACGTGGTCGGTGCCGAGGTGCCTGAGGGACCGGTCGATGGCCCGGCGTGCGTGCTCTGGGGAGCCGTCGAGACCGATCGGCTGGCCGTCGTTGGTGAAGTCCGTGGCGAACTTCGACGCGACGACGACGCTGTCTCGATCGGAGCCCAGCACGTGGCCGAGGAGCTTCTCGTTCTCGAACGGCCCATACGCCTCCGCGGTGTCGAACAGGGTGATCCCAAGGTCGAGCCCGCGACGGATGGTCGCGACGGAGCCGGCTTCGGTTGCACCGCCGTAGAAGGCGCTCATGCCCATGCATCCGAGCCCGAGGGCGGACGTGACGAGGCCCTGGGAGCCAAGAGGAATCTGCTGCATGTGTGTTCTCCGTTCGTCGCCGGGATGACCCGGACGATGACGACCCTCCACCCTGGTGTGCGCACCATGTCAAGTGGGAGACTCGGCTCATGCTGCTTCCCGAGGTCCACGTCGGCGAGCCGATCACGATCAGCGCCGCGGCGGAGCTGCTCGGCATCACCGTCGACACGATCCGCTACTACGAGAAGGAAGGGATCGCGCCAGCTCCTGAGCGTGGTCAGGATGGGAGGCGCCGGTATGACACGGCGTCGCTCAGCTGGCTCGCCGGGACGGTGATGCTCCGCGGGACCGGGATGAGCGTGCAGGAGATGCGCGAGTACGCGGCCGCGTACAGAGAAGGCGCTGACGATGCCGCACGGCTCGCGCTCCTCGAGCAGCACCATGCGACCGTCCTCGCTCGGCAGGCGGAGGTGCAGCGGCACCTCGCGGCGCTGGAACGGAAGATCGAGGCGTACCGCGAGACCATCGCCGCGACCGGCGTCGCACGACAGACGCTATGACCTTCTGCCCGGTCGACCACCGCATGAGAACACCAGCTGTTGCGCTCGGTAGCCGTTCCTCCTTGGAGGGCGAGGGGTAGGGCGGCGCCACTGTCATGACGTCGCCCGAGTGGGGATCAGTGAGTGGACGCGGACTTGGCGTGTTCGATGGTCCGGTAGACCGTTGTTCTTGAGATGCTGAACAGGTCGGCGAGTTCGGTCTGGTTTTAGGTGCCTTCGTTGTACAGCAGTAGCAGGTGCTTGATCTGGTTCGGCTTCAGCTTCGTTCGCTTGCCGCGCAACCGGCCCTTCGCCTTGGCGACTTTCATTCCCTCGCGGGTCCGCATGCGGATCAGGTCGGCCTCGAACTCGGCCACCATCGCGAGCACGTTGAACAGCAGCCCGCCAACGGCGTCGTTGGGGTCGTGAACGGAACCGTTCATGCTGAGCTTGACGTCGCGTTTGGTTAGCTCCTCGAGGATGTCGCGCGCGTCCGGAAGTGACCGGGCGAGGCGGTCGAGTTTGGTGACGACGAACGTGTCGCCGGCTCGGCAGGAGGCCATCGCTTCACGGAGTCCAGGACGGTCGCGGTTGGTGCCGGTGAGGCCTGGGTCGGCGTAGATCCGGTCAGCGCTGACGCCAAGAGCGGCGAGGGCGTTTCGTTGGGCGGTGAGGTCTTGCTCTTCTGTGGACACGCGTGCGTATCCGACTAGTAGCTCATTCATGCCACCGGGATACGACTGACGCCTGGCACCCACAAGACCGGTCTTTACGAACGGTGGGGGTCCGCTGACCGCTGTCATTGAGGAAATTGCGGAACGCGTCGCACATTCGAAACGCTTACGCCGACAGTCAACAGGCCCCGAGCGGATTGGGCGGCGACCCGCTTCGACAGCGGTCAAGAAGCGGCAGGTCGGGACAATGCCTTGAGTACGAGCCAGAAGTCGTCCGTGGCGAGTTCTGGAACATGCGTGAGCAGCCGGGATCGGACCGCGTCCGCATGGATGACTCGTGCCTGGTGCGCGAGCACCGTCCCATGGCTGGTCGGAGTGATCGTCCGTTCCGTCAGATTCCCATCGCGACTGATGAGGCCACGGTTCGCCATCCTGTCGAGGTGCTTCGAGAGGCGGCTGCGTTCCCAGCCCAGCTGATCCGATAAGCGTTGCTGCCGAATGCGCTGCCCGGGCTCCTCGACGACACGCGTCAGGACGGCGAAGTCGCCAGCTGACAAACCCGTTGCCGACGAGATGATCGACTCGATGTCAGCCAGGACCATCTCAGTCGCGCGCTTCCACGTCACCCACTTGCTCATCTCGGCGTCCGAAAGAAGTTCAGCCATGAAAGGATCCTAGCTGCTTGTTGACATGGAAACACACTCGGCTCATACTGTTGCCATGTCAACACGAAAAACAGTTCTCATCACAGGCGCCACGTCCGGAATCGGCTTGGAACTCGCACGCCGATACGCGGACAGCGAGGCAGACGTGTTCATCACGGGCCGCCCCGGAGCGCGCTTCGACAATGCACAAGCAAGCGTTCAGGGATCCAAGGCCATCCCGGGCGACCTGTCCCGCCCAGAGGACCGAGAACATCTCGCGGAGGTCATCCGATCCGGCCCCGGGGCCCTGGACGTTCTGGTCAACAACGCCGGCATTCAGAGGCGGGTCTCCATCGCCGCCGACAAGGGGCAGTGGCAGGAACGACAGCAAGAACTCGATCTCCTGCTGGCGGCACCCATCCACCTCGTGCATCTGTTGACGCCGCTCCTCCTGACATCGGACAAGCCAAACCAGGCGAAACAGATCGTGAACGTCACCTCAGGCGGCGCTTTCTTCCCACAGGTGTTCGCCCCGGCCTACAGCGCTGCGAAAGCCGCGTTGCACAGCTACACCGAGAACCTGCGATTCGCCTTTGCGAACACGGCCGTGGCGGTCACGGAGCTGATCCCGCCAGCCGTGGCGACGGGCCTGGGCGACACCGGCCCAGGACACGGGGCTGACCTCGACGCCTTCATAGACGAGGTCTTCCCTCAACTCGAGCTCCGGTCGGAGTACGTGGGCTACGGCCCGACTGCCGCGCCGGACTTCCGATCCCGCCTCGCAGCGGACCACGACCGGTTCCTCGCCACGAGTGCACAGTCCGACGTGTTGCGCCACTGACGACTGGCGAGGCGACGCCTTCACGAAGAAGGCGACGGGAAACTCGAGGGCTTCGGTAATCGTCACAGACGAATCAAGGCCCCTCGAACAAGGCGTGATTACGAGACGGGCGGATCATGCGTCGCCGTTACAACGCTGCACAGGCGCGGAGAGGGTTCCCGCGCGGGCGCAGACTAAGACGCACTGTGGCGGTCCGCCTAGCGGTCCTGGTCCACGAAACCGACAGCAGTTCCCAGCGTCCCAACAAGAGCCAAAGCGGCAGTCGCGAGAAGACCTATGGGCGGCGAGGCCACAGCGATGAGCAGCGCGGTGAGCAGAGGGCCGGTCGTGAAAAGGAGTTCCTCGCTCACGGCGTCGACGCTGTAGGCGCGAGCACGGAGGGGGCCGGCTTGCGTCAGCGAACTCCACAGCACGCGCATGGCTGCTCCCAGCGGCGGCGGAACGATCCCGACCAGGGCCGACATGCCGATGAGGGTCCACGCTGGCGTGCCTCGGGTCCCCGTGAGAAGGGCGAGGACCACGAGCCCCACCGCGTATGTCGCAGCGAGCGTGTTCAAGGCTCGCCGTTGCCCAAAACGGTCAACATAACGCGCTCGATACGGCGAAGCCACGACATTGGCCAAGCCGAAGGCCCCGGTCGCCGCACCAGCGGCAGCGAATCCGTGCGTGGCGCCCTCGACGGAGTACAGAAGCGACAGGGTGACCATGGCGAACGACATCCGGCCGGCAAGAGCTGGGAGGAAGACTCGAAGAGCCCCGGGGACGCGGAGCACATCTGTGTAGCCGCCACTCACGACGCCACCGGCTCTGCCGCTCCCACCTGGAACAACATCAACGTGGCAGCAACTCGAACACCCTCCTGATCCTGGCTGGGCAGAGCATTGTCCGACAAAAGCTGGCCCGCCTGCCGAACGAGATCAGCAACGCGCGACCACACGTCTTGCGGAACAGTGACTTCGGCATCCGTGAAGACGATTGGAGTGTCAGGGACGAAGCGGGCGCTGCGGCTGACCAGTTCTGCTGCCATCGCACCTGTCAACGCGTGGTGGCCCTCACGGTCTCCCGTGGCTAGAACGGCGCCACTGTCGGGATCATGACGGTATCGCTTAGCGATACCACCCCGGACCGCCGTCGTCTCGACGAGATCGACCAAGCCGGCATGGGCAAGACGACGCAAGTGATAACTGACATTGGCTTGAGACTCCCCGAGTCGGCGAGCCGCTTCCGCCGCACTCAGGGTCTCCCCCGTGAGAAGGGAGAGGAGTCTTAGGCGCAGTGGATGCGCGATCACCCGAAGGCCGGCTAGCTCCGTGGCGGCGTTTTGACCAGGCATGGCCCCAATGTACGAGCAGAAGAGCAGGACCACCAAATAGATCTTTGGGTGTTGCTAAAGCCTTCCATCCGCGAGACAGTCCCTCGCGCCGGCCGTCCGAAGGCTTATCCGCCTCGACGGAATTTACATACGGCTCAAATGTGCAAATGAACACGGGTAGGCGAACACCCATGCTTGATTCGGTCTTCCCCCCTCGCCCCGAGGCCGTCCTGGCCGAACGATTAGGGTTCGGCTTTCGCTCCTATCCAAAGGAGATCTCGGGGATCATCTGATCGTGGCGATTCCGGAGGAGAGTGATGGCATGGAACACGATTTGATGGTGTCGAGTTCGCGGGCGCGAAGCTCGGCCACCTTCCCTGTTGAGACTCCTCGCGAGTCACTGCCCGCATTGATCTCCGAGGTGGTCCGCACATCGAGGCGCTTCAAGCTCAAGGCCGCGACCGCCGCCGGGGCCACTCTTACCGTGGGGTTCACCTGGCGAGTGTGGGCTGGCGTAATCGAGCTCAGCTTCACACCCGGACAAGGGAGGGGGACACAGGTTGAAGCGAGTTGGAGACCGACCGTCGCTACGATTGTTCTCGACTACGGCCAGGGCGCCAAAGATCTTCGTCGACTCTCTAAGGAACTCCTGGCCGCAAGCGAACGGTAGGGGTCCGTCATGGTGCGCCCTGCCGCCGTCGCGTAGCCATCACCGAAGGCCACCATTCAGAGATCAAGTCCACAGGTCGGGGCTGGGGCGTGCGGCCTCGGCAGAGCCGATCGTCTCTGGCACCGACGACCGAGCATGCGTCTCTTCTGGGTACTTGTGTCTGAGCTGAGGCGCGCCTCAGAGTTATTAGCCTGTTGTTGTGAACTCACCAGCGCCCGACCGGATCGCTCTCGAGAGTTACAGGTCGCGTGTGCGCGGCGCCCTGCTCGGCGGTGCGATCGGCGATGCGCTCGGTGGCCCCGTCGAGTTCTGGGACGCTGCGCTCATCCGGCAGGAATGCGGGGATGACGGGGTCCGGTCATTTCTGCCGGAGACGGTCGACGGCAGGCCCGTCTACGGCCGCATCACGGACGACACGCAGATGACGCTGTTTACAGTCGAGGGCATGATCCGGGCGTCGGTGCGCACCGATCGTGGGCTCGGCTTCACGGTCGCCGTCGTCCACCACGCCTACGACCGGTGGCTCGATACCCAGTACCTCGCTGGGCCGGACGGCGAGCAGGACGGATGGCTCATCGACGAGCGCTGGCTGTACTCGCGCCGTGCACCGGGGAACACATGCCTGTCGGCGTTGGAGGCGGCGCGGGCCGGTCACCGGAAACTTGAGCATTTCGGCGACGCGGCCGTGAACCAGTCCAAGGGATGCGGTGGGGTCATGCGGAGCGCCCCGTTCGGGCTGCTGCCGCCGTGGACGTCGGTGGCTCCGGAGTGGAAGTTCGACGCCGCGGCCGAGGCCGCCGCATACACGCACGGCCACATCACCGGCCGGCTCGCCTCGGGGGCACTCGCCATGCTCATCGGCGCGCTCGTGGGAGGTCAGCAGCTGGGCGAGGCGGTGGGCACGACGCTGAGGGTACTCGCCCAGCACCCGGGTCACGAGGAGACGCTACGAGCACTCGAGCGGGCGGTGGAGGCAGCGCAGCAATCCGAGCCGCCGAGCGTGGTGACGATGGAAGCGCTCGGAGCCGGCTGGGTTGCCGAGGAGGCGCTTGCGATGGCTGTCTACGCCGCCCTAGTCCACCCCGAGCCGGGACGGATGCTGGACGCCTTGTCGTTCGCGGTGACCCACTCGGGCGACAGCGACTCGACTGGGGCGATCTGCGGCAACATCCTCGGTGCTCTGCACGGCGAGGCGGCGCTGCCGCCCGAGCTTGCCTTCGAGGTCGAGGGACGCGGCACGATCCTGACCATGGCCGACGACTTCGTGTATGAGTTCACCGCCGGCAGGCGCCTCCACGGCGACTACGGCCCGTATACGCGGTGGACGAAGCGTTACCCGGGTTGGTGACCCTTGAGAGATAGAACCCGAGGCGTGTAGGCGGAAACGCCGGGGCCAAGCGGCCTGGCGGAGAGGCCCGATTTTCCCGGCCTGCCGATACGTCGAAACTCATCGCCAAGACCTGAAGCGTGAAAATTTCGCAACTACCGTTTTTTGCCGTGTGTCCGGTTGACTGAACGGATAACGGCAAGGACAGGTGGCCATGACGATCAAGACTGCGCAGCTCTCTGAAAGCGAGCGCGCCCGCTGGCAGCAGATGGTCGACGAGGTCCGCACTTCGGGCGCGCTCGAGGGTGGCCATGCGTCCAATGTGACGCACGCAGCGCAGGATTCCTGGGTTCGTGGCGAGTTCACGTTCGAGCAGATGGGCGACGCTATTCGCCGCACTCACCCGTCAACTGTCGGCCTGTAAGAGGTAGGGCCTCCGATGACCGACCATGGGTGGCCGGCACGACCGAGTCTGAGCGCTGGGACGGGGAACTCGATCCTGAGATGGAATGCTCCGCACCCTGCCAGCGCAACCGATCCGCACAGCCAGCGGGTTGCGCGAGTTCGAAGACTCACGTGTGAAGCTCCGCGCGCTCGAACTCAAGGTCAACCCAATCGAGGACGAATTCTACCGTGAACACCTGCAGTCCTTGGTAACGCGAAGACCTTCGTAGGCGATGGGGGTTTCACGGGAGAAGCTCTTCCAGGCCGTCACGCCACTGTCTCCCTAATTGGGAGAAGCGCCGACAACATCCATTCCCATGATGTACGCCTTATGGGCGTACAATCGGCGCATGAGTGATGTGGTGGTGAAGAGTGGCAGGTTGGCGGTGCGGGTGACGGCGCGGCAGAAGGACACGATTGAGCGTGCGGCTGCGTTGTTGGGGCGGAACGTGACGGAGTTCTCGGTGCAGGCTTTGACGGAGCGTGCGGAAGAGGTGTTGACGGATCGGAAGCTGTTCGCTGTGTCAGAGGAAGCGTGGGGGGCGTTTATGGCGCGGTTGGATGCGCCGGTGCAGGCGGTCCCGGAGGTGGTGGCGTTGCTTCGCCGTCCCACCGTCTTCGACCAGTGACCCTTTTCCGGGGTGTTGCTGCGTGAGCGGCTACACCTCCCCCACCCCCCTCACCACCGAGCACGACGTCACCGGTTTCATTTCGGGCCAGAGTTCGTTGGATTCGTGGTTGCAGAACCGGGCTCAGAAAAACGATGCCACGGGTGCGTCCCGCACTTACGTCACGACCCTGACCGGAACACCCACCGTCGCCGGCTACTACTCCCTTGCCGCGTCCGCCGTGGAGCTCGAAACGGCACCGGGGAAGGTGCGGCGGAACATGCCCGCCCCGATCCCGGTGATCCTGTTGGGACGTCTTGCCGCTCACGCCGACCACCAAGGCCAGGGCCTTGGCGGCTCGCTTCTGCAGGACGCGTTTCTGAGGGTGGCGAGTGCAGCGGATGTCATCGGGGTTCGGGCGCTGCTGGTGCATGCGATCGATGAGAGTGCGACCCGGTTCTACCTGCACCACGGGTTCACCGCGTCGCCGTTGGATGAGCAAACCCTGTTCCTCACCCTGGATGCTCTGCGCGCATCCATCACCGAAGCCAGCCACTAAACCCACCCCGCACCACTGCCAGTTCTGACTCTCGAGCGTCAGCGAAGCGGCCGGCACCGGTAGAGGACCTGGCCGATATGGACGGCGCCCGTGGGGACGTCCAACCGCACCGCGACGACTTCACGCGCCATCACTTTGGCCTCTGCTCGGGAGCGTGCTTGCGTCCGCAGCGGCAACAACTCTCCGTCCAGAGAATCTGGACGTCGTTGCGACCGGGAACGGGACAGAGCACGGCGTAGCGGTCGGCGCCCGTGAATGCGGACATCCAGGGTGGTTACGGTGACATCGATCGCTCAGTGACCATGTGAGATTCCACCCCAGCCCCCGGTGGCATGCTCAGGGTTCCGTGAACCGGCGGTCATTAAGGGTGCTGCCATGCAGATCAACAAGCTTCGGATCGACGGCCACCTGCTCTACCTCGAACCGTCTCAAAACGTCGCCCAACTGAAGGAGCAGATCCTCGCGTCCGCTCGTGGAGTGGCGGAGTTCATCGACTTCAGCCCCGTCGGCTTCGGTCAGATCTCGGTCTTGATGACGCCGACGACGCCGGTGCGTTTCGAACTCGAAGAGCACACGGATGAACAGGTCGCCGAGTGGGAGAAACACCCACCCTTCGAGAACTACAACCTCGACGACTTCGAAGTCTGACTGGGGGCCAGCCCCCGAAGTCACAGGCGGAAACCAACAGTTTCCACGTCGAAGAGCCCCTCGATGTCTCTAAAACGGCGGCGTTCCTCGAGGTCCACGCCGGGGCCGAAATTGGCGAATGTGAGGTAGTTACGCGACAAGTTCGAGTGGTCGTCGTGGCTGGATCTGTGAGCCGTAGCTGATCACCAGGCCAACCAGTATTGACCCGTGGGGTACGCACTCCTCGAGGAGCCGTACGAGACCGGCGTGCGTTCCCGAGTGCTGGCTGATCTTGGCGTAGTTGTTGCTGCGATCCATGCAGATGGCGTAGCCGTCCATGGTGGACGCTTCCCTCGGTGGTTCGTCCCGAATTGCAAGCGTGGCACAGATGGCGTCCTGGCGGGGCGAAAGAACAACATCTGTTGCACAATGATTCTGATCCCGCTCTCTAGGCTCGTACCCGAAAGCTCACCGACGAGCTCGTCGTCCTCCACAACGGAGCCATCGCCTCGCAGCTGAATACAATCACTGGGCTCGGGATCACAGCCCGCCGGACGGGCGTCCTTTTTGGGTTGGGTGCGTCCGTTTTCCCCGACATCGTGCACTAGGGGTTCCTCTTTGGGAGTCAGCGGAGCGAGCGCCTCTGCCTGCCACGGTTGCTAGGGACAGGTGTTCCCACTGAAGGCTTTGATGATGCCCTCGATGCGGACAAACGTGGCCGTGCCATCGGAGCAGGCAGGCCGGCAGGAGGTCCCGACAACGTCACCATCTTGCGGGCGCTCATCGGTAGCGTCAGCCCAACGGGCTGCTGGAGTGTCGGTGCTGGCTAGGCTGGCGTTGCGGCTTCCGAGTTGCTACCGCTACGCGAGAAGATGCCGAGGTCTTCACGAAGTTGAAGGGTCGCGTTCGGGCGGCCCGTCTGAGCGCGCGGCGCCGCCTGAACACGGAACTCATCCGCGTTCCCTGGTCCATTGGAACATCATTTTCCCACGGCCAGATTCAGAGCGACGGATGAGGCGAAGATCAGCCCGGCGAGATCCTGCTGGATAGCGGACAACTGTTGCCACGCCGCGATGGGCATGGTGGAGCCGTCTTCGAGTCCAGCGACCACAGCCAAGACGCGCACCCGCAGGTCCGCGCTCCGTAAACGCGAGACCGGTGCTGTGTTGTCGAGATCCATAAGGATCTGGAGTCGGGTAGAGGCGAGCGCAGCAAAGATTGGGTCAACGGTCATGGTTGGGCACGTCTCGTCCGATCCAGCCGACCGTTGAGGACATGCAACGAGCGCCTAACAAACTGTTGAATTACGGGTGCTCATCTGCTGCTGCTGGCCGGTCGGAGTTCGACACGGCTCGCTTCCCGTCATCCGTTGAACGGCTGAAGGGTTCGAGGGCGACCTAGAGGCTGTCGGCCGTTCCTGACATCAGCGGGGTCTGCGCCGATGCCGCTGACCTTACGCCTCGCCGCCCCGTTCCGCGAGCATGTATCTGGCCTTGAGTAAGTTCATCGGCTACGGCTCCCTGGTGGTCACCCAGGAAGGCAGGTCCCGCTCGGTTGAGGATGATCAGCAAGCCCAGGGGTGAGGACGACCGCGGGTGGTAGCTGTACGGTTGCGTCATGTCCCTCGTTCCCGAGTCGAACGATGCGTTGGATCGATGGGCGAAAGCCGTCGGCTCTATCACGGACACGCCGTCGGCGACCTGGACGTCTCCTTTCATCGGATTGTTAGCAGCGGACGGCGCTTCGGTTGCGACCTTCGGGGACATCCTCGGAAGTGAGACGCTGTGGTCCAGCGGCCCCGTGGCGGCGCGTCTGGACGAGGCGCAGTTCGATCTCGGCGAGGGCCCTGCTTGGGACGCCCTCCGCACGCGCACGCCGATCCTTGTGAGGGCAGTGGACGATCCCATGATGCTGTTATGGCCGGCCTTCGTTTCCTCTGCCGAGCACGATCACGTGAAGGGTCTTTTCGTGTTCCCACTCCTGATCGGCCCGTTTTCACTCGGCGCGATCAGCGTCTTCACGCTCACACGAGCGACCTTATCCTCCGAGCAAGTGACGCTAATGATGAGGGTGGCAGAGGCCCAAGCGCGCTCGGTTTTGCGGTTCGCTGTCGGTCAGGCAGCCGATGAATCTGAATCCGATGACGGACGACGCCATTCCCGGCGCGCCGTCCATCAAGCGACCGGTTTCATCATCTCCCAACTGGGTCTGTCCGCCGCCGACGCCTATCTCGTCCTTCAAGGCAGGGCGTTTGCCGATGAGAGATCCATGAGTGATCTGTCGGACGACGTCATTCACGGTCGTGTGGAGTTCACTACGAACCAGAACGGAATTGAGGACGCATCATGAACACTCCCACGCGTGAAAAGCAACTCGTCGACGCTTTCACGACCCTCGCGGACACTCTGGTTGTCGGGTATGACGTCGTCGATCTTTTGCAATCCCTGGTCGAAGACTGCCGTGACATCCTTGATGTCGAAGCGGCTGGCATCCTCCTCGCCGATGCGACGGGCCGGCTCGAGGTCGTGGCGTCAACAAGCGAGGCCAGCAACCTCGTCGAGATCCTGCAGGTCGATGCGCAAGCCGGCCCCTGCTGGGAGGCCTTTACTACTGGCGAGATTGTTCGCCTCCCCGATCTGGATGCGGAGCCGGAGCGGTGGCAGCGGTTCCGCGATGAAGCCCACGCACGAGGCTTCCGAGGGGTCTTCGCCATTCCCCTTCGACTCCGAGACGACATCATCGGGACGTTGAACCTCCTGAGAGTCCAGACCGGCGACATGTCCGAACGCGACATCAGAGCCGCGCGAGCATTGGGTGATGTCGCCACCATTGGGATCCTTCACGAGCGATCCCATCAGGACAGTGCCGTGGTTCGACGTCAACTTCAGAGCGCTCTTGATTCTCGTATCGCTATCGAGCAGGCCAAGGGGTTCATCGCCTACCAGAATGGCGTAAGTCCGGACCAGGCCTTTCAACTCATTCTTGCCTTCGCTCGGTCGCACAAAATTCGGCTGTCCGAGGTCGCCACAAGACTCATCGAACACACGATCACCCTCAGCTGACTGGCGTCTCGCGGCAAGGCCACACTCACGCCAAATAACCCACACCACGCAGAGCTGCACACGTGTTGTCGGGTCGCTCGACAACGCTCCCCTCCTGGAATGACGTCTCAATCTACGAAGCGAAACCTCGGGAGACGCTTACGGATTTCAAGCAGCCTGGATTTCGGGTCGCTCGCGGCTGCCGCATTGCACGGACGTCCATTGGAATCGCTGTAGCCGATGGCGCCTCAGAGGGACTGAGACAACGTCGCCAGGCCTGGAGGCAAGGAAAAGACCCCCGAACCAGCCTACGCCAGTCAACAAGAATATTTCATTCACTACATGACACAAGATAGCTTATCGGCGCAGCTGAGTGACCGGCGCGGGCCCATCAATGGGCAGGAATGCGGTTAGCGGCGAAGGGCCTCCAGGATGTTCGTGGCGGCTGGCGTGGCCGTCGAATCCGGGACCTACGGGTTTACCAGAGCGCCTTGCCATCATCGTCGTAGAGCGCCTTAATGGCGGGCACGAACAGCACTTCTGCGGCCGAGACCGCGCGCACCATCTTCTCGGCGTCGAATCGGCCCGAGATCAGCCACACCTCGCGGTCCTCGTGATTACCGTGCTTGACGCCGGGGAAAGAAAGAATCGCTGCCTCAACGGCAGCGTTCAGGGCAGGCTGGACGACGCCGTCGCGGGCCCCCTCCGTCGCGGCCCCCCCCACGCTCCAGCGCCACTTCCGGTTATTCCGGTGGTAGCCGGCGTCCACGCCATTCGGCCACGTCCACACCGGGTGGCGGTAGTAGACCCCGACCCCCTCCATGTCCGTGTCCAAGCCAGTCACCCAAGAGGTGACTTGGCCGTCGTCGTCGTACGTAGAGCGTTCGATGTCTCGCACACGACCAGCCTCCCGGAACCCTTCTGCCCCCAGCAGCCCCAGACGGGGTGCCAAATCGGCATCCACGGGTCTGGCTCGGCACCTGCACGACTGCGAACGACATCGAAGCGAAGGGGCAAACCTTTCTCGACCTGGAACCCGGATCGTCGAGCGGACCACCAATCGGCTCGTCAGCTTGTCGACGACGGAACGGGGAGCCCCGAGAGCCTCTGGCAGTACTAATGTGAGGTGGCCCAGATGGCTTCGACCCTGTAGCTCTGCTCGTGCCGCTTATCGATTTCGTCGTCGTCGCAGACGCGAACCTGCAGTTCATAAGGCTTCAGGGTTGCATTGGCTTGGTCCACCGCCAGGCCGAACGAGTAGGGAACGCCCGCGTCTGCCTTCTCTCCGGCCAGAACCACACCGTTTCTGGCGGCGTACTTGATCACGGCGTCGGCGTCGGCGTTGGGGTCGTGGTGCCAGCGACCGTCGGTCTCTACGTCAACTATCTGAAAAACAACAGTCGCCGTCGTTCCTAAATTTACATTCGCCATGGCTGTCCCCCTCAAGCTCCGCACCCATCGCGTTGCCAGCAGATATCAACAAGTTGCGGAACCGCGATGCGGTCTGACTGGAACCATTTTTCGTCGGTCCGGCCGGTCACATCAGTTCACTCCGCGCCTCCGTTTCGGGCTTTAGTTGAAGGCCTGAGCCACTGGTTCTGCTCGGCTTGCCCTCCCATTGTCACCGTTTCCGCGTACGGGAGTCGGGTGCGGCGGGAGCCACGACAGATCAGGAGTCTGACGCTGTGAAGCGACGTCCTGGCTGGTCTGCTCCATTGCCTCCGCTCGCAGGTCCTCGCGGTGGTGACGCCCAACAACGCTGCAGACCCCGGGTAGAGGACGGCAGAGAAAACCATAATGGTGACAGCCCGACAGGCAAGGGGGTTCTTGGCGCCCCCGACTCGCTGTGGGTGTGGAATGTTCCTCTTGGCTCCGCGCCGGCCATTGTGCCTCCGCCGTCACCGTCCCGGTCTCAGAAAACGTGGAACCTCGCAGATTCCCAAAGCTTCATCCTGGCGAACAACAGGTGACGCAGGTCACGAACTCCCGCCTGGACCCGACCAGAACTCCGGGCCGCATCAGTTTGCTGACAGCGGCATTTCTCGTATGGTCGAGACCATGGGGAGAATCGCTAGGCCTGGCCGGCCAACATTTCGAGTTGCCGCTGCCGCATTGGGCTTGCTCATGACCGCTGTTGTGACTGCAGGATGCACAACAGCAGCCTCCATGACCACAGCGCCGTCTCACATGCCTTCGTCCCCCACGCCGACCGCGGTTTCGCCTACGGCTCCGAAGCACTCGACCTCGGACACCTGGGCGGAAACGGACGTCCCCAAGCGGGGGCTGATCGTTGCCTCCGCCGACGTCGCCACCCCCACCGGGAAAGTGGGCTTCCACGTCGACGTCACTGCGACCGGCGAGGACACCTACGCGATCAGAACCACCGACTTCCACTCCAACCCGCCCGGGGCCGCTTACGAAATGTTTTTCCGCCAGTACGACGAGTCCGTCGGGTCGTGCATCACCGACGGTGTCAGTTTCGGCTACGCCAGCTGGGGTGGACCAAACAGCACCGCCCAGGCCGTGCCCCCACAGGTGGACCTGACCCAGGCCGGAGACGACCCCAGCTTTCTGAAGAACGTCGTCATCACCACCTCCCCAGCCACACTGACTTCCTGCCTGTGGCAGGTCGTCGCCGTCACACCGCTCACCTGGCACACCCCGAACCGACACCCAGGCCTTGACCCACACGACACAGGAAACCGCCCCGGAGCGACCGGGACCGTGACCGCCACCAACGGAACCCTCCGGACGTACACGACGGCAGCGGGCGACACGGAAGCCGGACTCGAGAAACGGTTCGGGATCACGCTTCGCGACCTGCAGTACCTCAACGCAGCATCAAAACCGGGAAGCCCCTTCACCCTGTACGCGGGACAGCAACTCAATCTCGACCCCCTAGCCCGATAAACACTCGCCTCGGAACACCCCGGGGCGACCTACCGCGTCGGGCAAGGCAATTGCCTGGAAGCGTCGATCGGTTTGGCGCCCCCTAAGCGATTGTGACGCACGCCGACCGTCTCTTGCCGGCGTGACTAGATTTGCCCTCTGCGGGGCAGGGTCAGCACGGTTCTGAGGATTGCCCTGTGGTCCACATGGTTGTTGGTCTGCGTCGTGGGCGTCGCCTGGTGCGTGCTGAGCACGTTCCTTGCCGCCGTCACCCTTTTCCGCGATCAAATAGGCCCGGGACAGACTGCGCCATCACGACATTTCCTCGACGCGGCAGCCATCGTCAGCGTGGCAGGGGCCAGGGCGGTCCTGCTTCTCGCCGTCAGCCTCCTCGTCGCCAACCAAGGCCGACATCCACAGCAACCAGCCATAGCACTCCTCCTTGCCGATGAGTGGAACACTGATCGGCAAATGGGACGACGGCCAAGAGACCGAAATAGTCGGGCCTCTCCTGCGAGAGACAAGCGTTCCTTTGTGACTGGGTATTCACCCAAGAGCTTTTGGCCGGTCGGATAGGGTCGGCTGCGTGCATCGTCTCGGGGGATCAAATGTCATCGTCGGTGCGAGCGTGGGAGCTGTGGCATGGTTCCTCGCGGGTCTTGCCGCTCTCGGGGTGTCCGCCCGATCGGAAAGGCTCGCTCCAATCACCGACCTCCTCCTGATCCCCACGGTCCCGGTGAACACATGGCTGCGCCACGGACCATGGAACCTGATCCTGCCAGCCCTCGCCGCGGTGCTGTTCGGGACATTGCTCGCCTGCGGGTATGCCATCGCAGCCCGGAACACGCGATGGGACGTGGCCGGTCGGCTGCTTCGAGCCGCTGTCGGCTGGCTGATCGGAGTCCTGGCCGGAGCGCTGACAGCGGCAGTATGGCTGCTTGCGGCATCTCTGGCCGACCGTGAGCCGACGGGACTGCAGTGGGCGTTCCGAGAGGATCTTCCGGCAACGCTCGCCGCTGGCCTCTTCGGCGTCGTGTGGGGATGGTTGCCCGCACTGGTCCATGGGTGGCCGGCGGCACGTGCCGGCCGACCGGCGACGGTCGTCACCGTCGCCGTGTCGCTGGTCGTCGCGGTCCTGGCCAGCGCGGGCCTGGTGAACGGCCTTTCCGCGTCCACCAGGCAGGACCGCATCGCCGCCGGCGGCACCCTCAACGGGTTACCAAATTCCACACCGATACCTACCCCCACCCCGACACCGCCTCCTCGGATTGCGCCGCACCCGGTCATGCCCGGCGCTGACTGGTGCGCCGACGCCGACGTCAGTATCACCGCGTCCGGCGTGCAGGGCGCCCTCGGGAATCGTGCGATGACGCTGGTACTGACCAATCGAGGCGCGAAGCCGTGCGTCGTCGACGGGTACCCGGATGTCGCATTCGCTGGAACCGACAGCGGCGCGGTCGCAGCGACTATTACCGATGGCAGCTCTTACGTCGCCCACGATCCGGGAGCAAAGCCCATCACGATCGCGCCTGGCTCAACGGCCGACTCGGTCTTGGGTTGGGGCGCGGGAGCCCCAGGCGCCACCGCAGTCACCGTCCTCGTTGCCCCCTATGCAGGCGCGGTCCGCTCCCCGCTGAATGTGACCACCGGCATCACTGACCAGAACACCGTCGACGTGACCGCATGGGCAACACCAACCCCGAACGACAACTAACTAACCCAGCACCCACCGTTTTTCGCGTTGCATCGTGCCGAAAAGGGGTTCCCGACGTTCAACGAACAGTCGAGCCGAACGATGAGGGTTCGGCTATGGGTCGCCGTCACCTTCTTCCCGCACGCTGGTGGGAACGCAGAAAACGGCGGCCGATCTTGCCGTTCCAGCTCAGTTCATCGATCTGTCTGAGTCCCGGACGCGCACCCTCCTTTTGATGCGAGTTAGCCGACCTCGTTGTCTGTCCCGGCGAGCACGACGTCGTCGACACGTCGGTGGAGTCTTTCCATGGCAGCGAGGGTTTCGTTGGAGGTAGTTTGGCGGGCGTCGAATCGATTGAGGATGCTCAGGAGTTCGAGGCGGAAGTTGGCGCTGTCCATGAAGGAGAGCGCAGCCGACTCGTCGATTGTTTTCACGACGTCGAGGCGGCTCTGAATCACTGCTGCGACTGTTTGATCAAACGCCATCGTTTGCCTGCTCCTGTTGGGGCCGAGAGGATATTTCGCCAGCCAGTTCGACCGCTCTCTGACGAGATTGGAAAATGTTTCCGAGTGGAACGTCCCGAGGTTCAAACATTTGCCCCGGTGGTTTCGGCCGAGCCCCTCAATGCCGTTCCCTGCCCACGTGTCTAAAGCAGTCAGGGTTGATCCTGCGGGCGGGGCCTTTGCACGTGGGTGATGTTTCCCTCTGCGGTTGGCGAGCCGTGTTTCGTGCAATGAAACGGTGGTGGTGCGGGCAGGTCCGACGCTGAATCAGGAGACGACGGACCCGCCAAGTTGCCTGACGGGCCCGTCTGCACTGACGAGGTCCAAGCCGCTCATGCCTGAGGCTACGACCTTCACGATCATTCGCCTATGACGAACCCATAAGTCGTGCGGGAGGGCCGGGACGGGGCGGGATGGCGGTCCTGCAGCGCTGGGGGATGCGCCCCGGACCGCCCGGCATGGTGAGTGCCTGACCCTGCACCCTGATTCGATGCAGAGGTGACGAGAACTGTACGCCCAGTACCCCATCCGCGCGTGACGTCTTTCTTAGGGCCCTCAGGCAGTAAGAGGCCGACCAAGATAAATCAGGTTCGCCTGGTTCCTTGCCCAGCGGCATACGCGTCTTGGCACGCGAGCGCGACGCAAAAGGGTGCACGTGCGGCGCAGCCGTGGACACCCACGGGCACTGCTTTTTCGTCCGCGACTCTCTGCCCTCCTTCCTCGAATTCGGCGCTTACGCTGCGAAACAGTGAGAGTCGATTCTCCGCAGACCCGGACCGCCGGGCCGGGTCTGGGGACTCGTATCGCGGAGCGCGCCTGTGGAACTTGGTTTGCGGGAACGCTTTGTGCGTCTTCACCGGCTGTGATCTGCTCTTGCGTTCCCTCCCCATGGAGCACCAACCGCAGATCACGGCCGGCTAGGCGCTCCTGAGCGTGTAGACCTGTGACGACGCACGGCATTGAGGGTGTGCAGCAGGATCGCGTTAATGACGTCGAGAACGATCGCTGCGCCGAAACCGACCAGGCACGAGAACCCGGGTTCCGTCGACCAGGAGAGAAACTCCCCACGGGGCGTAGCTACCCGCGAGAGACCGCTCTGTCCATCAGCCCAAGAGCTGTATTTCCGATCTCGGACGCGGTGGGAAGGAGAGGCGCAAACGTCACAATCGCACGAGACGAACCGAGCTACTTGCTGGCCCTACGAATATCCGGCACCATCACTGGTGGCTGACGGGCCACAGCCTGGCATCGTCCATCATCTTGAGCACGCTGTGGTCTCTGTATGCGGTCTTCCGGCCTCTAAAGATTGGCTCGGAGTCCCACCTTCCTGCGGCGGATTGGCCTCTGTGCTCCCTGCTTTTTCGCTCTAGCATCCGTGCCGTTCATTGTCTTCCTCCGCTCGCGCCAGCGCACAGCCGCGAGCCGCATCAGCGAGACGAAGTCTCGACCGAACGATCCTGACCGCGCGTCTAGCACCCTCCGCGGGCATTGAACGTCTCCAGCGGGGCGCCGGCCAAGACGACTGACGAGGGTCGATTTGAGGTGTTGTTAGTGAGTATTCTGGCCTGTGATTCGGGTTGTGTTTAGACTGGGATCATGTCGATTGTTACTCCGGGACTTGGGGCGTATGAGCGGTCCGTTCGAGCTGACGTCCCCCAGTTGGTGTCCGCGTTGCGAGAGCTTCTCGGCGCCCAGCTCGTCGCCTATGTGGGCCATGTGGCGGAGACGCGGGCGGTGCGCCAGTGGGCTGAGGGTGAACGAGAGCCGGCCGCGTCGACAACGCAGCGACTCCGGGTCGCTTATCAAGTCGCGGGGCTTCTCGCGGAGCGCGACAACGCCCGGGTGGTGCAGGCCTGGTTCCAGGGAATGAACCCGCAATTAGATGACGTCTCCCCCGCGCGCCTTCTTCGCACAGGAGACCTCGAGACCGCAGGACCTCAGGTTCTGGCGGCCGCTCGAGCCTTCGCCGCAGTCGGTTGACCGCACTCCAGCCGGCGATCGCCTCGCGCAGGAATCCGGGCGAGGTGTGGCGGATCGGCTACGCCCCAGAGCCGTGGCGGTGGGTGGATTGGCGTCACGCGAACGGGAAACCCTTCACGGGCAGGTGGGACTCCCCCGACGCCAACTACCGCACCATCTATGCCGGCTCCACTCTCATGGCATCGCTGGTGGAGGTCCTGGCGAGGTTCCGCCGCGACCCCCTGACCGACGCCGACATGGGCACGATCATCGTCGATGAAGTCGATGCCGCCCTTTACCCGACGGTCCCTGCCGGCGTCGTCGATCCGGGCTGGTTCGATGTTCGCCTGAAAGCCAGAGCGACCCTTTCTGGTTCATTTGCTGATGTGGCGGCCGCGTCGACGGTGGCAGCGCTTCGCCCCGTGTGTCTGCCTCTGGCTCGTGATCGCTACAGGGCGGCCGATTTTGACATCTCCACATTGCAAGACAGCGGCTACCGGGAACTGACGCAACTCGTCGGTAAGCACCTCTACGAGAAAACCGACCCCGATGGAACGGCCGACTTCGATGGCATCCGGTTCCTGTCCCGGCACGGAGCAGATCTCGAACTATGGACGCTCTTCGAGCGCTCCACGGGCCATGACCCCTCCGCCCTCCTTACCGATCTGCACTCAGCCCCTGTCCTGCCGAGTGACCCAGACGTGAAGGCAGCCCTAGCGCTTCACGGCCTGACCGTCGACTAAATGGGCATGGCCGTGACACGTCTCTCTGAGGAAGACCGGTTCTGGTCGCATGTCGTCAAGGGACCCGAACCCGATGATTGCTGGTTGTGGACGGGCGCGATCTCAGACGACGGTTACGGCCGCTTCTGGATCCGACGGGAATCCGGCCAGCGAGCGGTCCGACCGCAGCGGTATGCGTACGAGCTCGCAACCGGCGAAGCATTGCCGGCGTCGACTCTGCTTCTGCATTCCTGTGACATCCCGATCTGTGTGCACGCCTCGGCGGATCTGAACGGGTCCCATGTCGCGCCTGGTTCGCACCGGGACAACATGCTCGATCGCGCTCAACGGGGCCGTTACCGGAACCGGCACACCCTCCGCCTCGGGGACCTCCCCCGCCAGGTGCGCGTCCAACGCTCCTTGGACCTCCGTAGCGTGATCCTCGACCACGGCTGGAAGCCGGAACTGATCAGCGCGGCACTGCTTGGCGTGGAGATCACTCACCCGCGACTGTTCTAAACCGCCGCCCCGACATGCACCTAACGGTCACACCGAAACTGATTCTCGGCCTCGTCCGACACGAGACGCGGCCTACACGGATGAACGCCAGCATCGCACGGTAACCGTGACCGCGAAAAGTCCTGCGCTGTGCAGAACATTCCGAGCAATTTTCTGGTCCGTGGTCCGATAACTGAAAACGTTGAATAGCGGGTTCGCACCAGCCCTTCACCGGCAGCAAGCATCGCGCTGATCGCCCGTTCAACCTGTTGATAACGCTGTGGAATTCTCGCTCTTCAGCGAGCGGCTCCCGGCACGGTGATAGCTCCAGGCCACGGAACCGGCCGGCGGCTTCTGTCGTGCTATCCGCCATCGGATCGTTGCGGTTCGCCGCCCACGAGGTGATCGAGTTCGGTGGCGGGATGGCATGGCTGCTGTTCACGGGGAAAGGGGCCGCGTCCGAAGACGCGGCCCCTCGACCTTGCACCCGTCGTGGGTCAGGATGCGTTGACGTGGACGAAGGTCCATCCGGTTTCAGGGACGTTGTAAATGGCGGCGCTGCCGCTGGCGTTCAGGGCACACTGGGTGTTCTCGATGTACTTCTGCACGGTGCCGCGGTGCTTGAGCGACCCGATCTCGAGACGTCCGTAGCTCCAATTCGAGGGAACAGTCCAGCTGCCACTGCTGGTGCTGGTTCCGGAGTGAGAAACCCCCACGGATACTCCGATGTCTTCCTTGATCGCGGCAAGCCCCGCGCTCACGGTGACTCCCGTGGTCGAGGTAAAGGTTCCCGAGACGGTGAACGTCGTCGACCGGCTGATACTCAACGTGACGCCTCCCTGGCCCGTGACGGCGCTGTTGGCCCCGCTCGCCTGCGTGAAGGTCTTGGACGAGTCAGATGCCTTGTACCGGACCACTCCCCCGGGGCAGGCTCCCTGCGGGGTGACGGCCGCCGGTGCTGCAGCGGTCGGTGTGTCTGCGTTCGCGGCGACTCCCCCTCCCGCGAGCAGTGCTGCGGTCAAAACAACGGTTGCGATGATCTTTTTCATGGTCCCCCCAAGGGATTGTCAGGTGGTGCTAGGAATTCCGACGAGCCAGAACGATGTGGTCTTCGGAAGCGTGATGGTGACTGTAGGGGCCGTCGCGGCGTCGACAGGGATGCCGCCACTGTTGGCGACGACGTGACCGCAGGGGCCGGAGAAGTTCTTCCCCATCGCGACGACGAAACGGCTGCTCGGGCTGCAGGAGACGTAGAACGTCACCCGCGTCGTGCCGGCCGGAAGAGACTTCAATGTGTAGCTGCGGCTGCCCGTGCCCTGAACATGGAGCACCGGATGGTTTGCGGCGTCGGTGTAGAGGTCGTTGGACGGGTCTTTGATTTGGACCAGGGGGTCCACCGCCGCAGACACTGACGGGGTGGGCCTGTCGGTCTGAGAGGCCGAACACCCCCCAAGGGCTGTGACGCCAATGACCCCGAGCACGGCCATCATCAGGGGCTTGTGCGCGCGCTGAATCTTCATTGCCACCCCCGAGTAACACCGGTCCCCTCGACCGGTTTTCAGAACCCTGGCAGAAACGTGACCACGAGCGCAAGCCCGAATCTTCCCCGCCTGTGTCGCCCTCAAAAGAGGCCGACTCCTGATCGCAGCACGAATGACAGAGGATGCCCGTTCAACTTTTGGGCCGCTATGAGAGCTGGTAGTTCCCTGGTGCAATGCCGTACCGCGGGGCGCCGTTCAGGACCTTCTGGGCGTGCCGAGCTATTTGGGGGCGCTCGAGTGACCTGAGGGCTGTGGTCAAGCGGCGGAGCTGTCGACCGAGGCGGAATGGTCCGACCCGGCGTGGGCCGTGTCCGCGGCAGACGCCATCGCGGGGGCGGGTTTTTTGACGTTCTTTGTGGGGATGCCGAGGCGATCGGCAACCTCGCTGCGAGTGACGCCCTGAGCAAGCATCGCCACGATCACACGGTCGGCCTCGGACCTCGATTGCGCCAGCCGCTCCGCGCCACGGCTTCGCACGGCAGCGAGCTCCTGTTCGATCTCACGCTCGATGGACTCGAGACCATCGGTGGCAACGAAGTAGTCCACGGCGAGTTGCTCGAGCTTGTCCTGCTTCTCCCGGAACGCGGCTGCTTTTTCGCGGGCGCGTTTGCGGGCGGCGGCTTGGGTGGCGGACTTTCGGAATTCAGCCATGGTGGTACTCCCCTGATCGATTTGCTTCATTCAGTATGCCCACCGCCCGCCCCAATCACGATCCACGGTGAAGGGTGTGGCCACTCCCCCGGGGCATGCAGAACCTGAGCGCCTTCGGTCCCGGAACTCCGACTGCACATCGTCGACTCCGGTCGTGCCTCCCTACGTCTCCTCGACCCCTGCAGTCTCCGTCCCGTGACCGCGTGATCCATCACGGATCACGGCCGATCGGTCCCTCGTTCCTCAGGACGGATCACGGCCGATCGGTCCCTCGTTCCTCAGTCACTAAGTCGTCACACCTCTGGCATTACGAATCAGTGAGGTAACCTGACCCCGTGATGACCGTGCATATCCTCTCCGCGGGAGACGGGTATGCGTACTACACCAGCGAGACCGCCACGGCCGACATGAAGCGCGAACCGGGCCGCGAGCTAGGCGATTACTACACCGCCGACGGCAACCCACCCGGCGTGTGGGTCGGGTCCGGGCTTGACGCGCTCGGCGTCAAAGGCACGGTCTCCGAGGAGCAGATGAAGGCCCTCTTCGGTGAGGGTCTTCACCCGGACGCTGACCGGATCATTGCCGACGCGCAGGCGTCCGGCAAGACCGCAGACCAGGCGCAGGCCCTGGCGAAACTGGGCCGCAACTACTACTCCTACGACCAGGGCGGCACCGGTTTGCGTGCCGCCATCGACGAGGGGTACGCCCGATTCGAACGCATTGAACACCGTGAACCGAACACGGAAGAACGGCGCGCTATCCGCATCCGTGAAGGTGCACAGGCGTTCCGGGAGGCAAAGGGCCGGCCTCCCGCGGACAAGGAGGAGCTGGGCCGGTACATCACCGCAGCTTCCCGCCCGACAGCGCAGGCCGTGGCTGGTTTTGACCTGGTGTTCTCTCCCGCCAAGAGCGTGTCGACGCTCTGGGGTCTCGGGGACAACGACACCCGGAAGGTGATCGAGGACGCACACGAGGCAGCTATCGCCGACACGGTGAAGTACCTCGAGGACGAGGCCATTGCGACCCGCGCCGGGACGAATGGCGTCGCGCAGATCGACGTCGAGGGCGGGCTGATCGCGACGCGGTTCCGGCACTACGACTCCCGCACCGGTGACCCGCAGCTCCACGACCACCTCGTTGTCGCGAACAAGGTCAAAGGCGTCGACGGGAAGTGGCGCACCATCGACTCCAAGCTCCTGCACCGGCAAGGAGTCGCCGCTTCCGAGTTCTACAACAGCCGCGTCATGGACCGGGTCACCGAAGGCCTTGGCGTCACCACGGAGCTTCGTGAGGTAACCCGCGGGAAGCGTCCCGTGGTCGAAATCGCCGGGATCGATGACCGTCTGACCACGGGGTTCTCCACCCGGTCGGCGGGCATCAAAGACGCCATGAAAAAGCTCGAACAGGACTACCGCCGCGACCATGGCCGCGCCCCCGACCTGAAAGCCCGGATCGCCCTGGCACAGCAAGCGACCCTCGACACCCGCCCCCAGAAAGAGACCGGACGCTCCCTGGCAGACCTCCGCACCGCCTGGCGTGCACGCGCCATCGAAACGGTCGGTGCCCGCGTGGTCGACAGTGTTCTCCGTGACGCCAGGGCAGCCGCTCGGGGCGGCAACGCTGGGGGCGGCACGGTTGAGCAGATCACGATCGAGCAGGCGTCCGCCCGGGTGGTCGAAATCGTGTCGGAGCATCACGCGGTGTGGGGGCCGCACATGATCGAAGCCGAAACGCGCCGTTTCGTGCAGGCCGAACGGACCAAAGGCAACGTGGTCGAGGGCACTGTGGAGCAGATCACTAAGCACGCTCTCACCACCGACTCGATCACCGTCACCCCGCCCGCCCCGCACGGAGCGTTCCAACCGCTCACCCGGAAAGACGGGGTGAGTATCTACGAGCACAAGGGCTCCCAGCTCCTTTCCTCCAGGACCGTTCTCGCCGCGGAAGACACCCTCCTCGAGGCCGCCCGTGATCGCACCCTTCGTCCCGTCAGCCGGGAGACGTTCGACCGGATTGCTGAGGCCGAAGGCAAGCACCTTGATGCCGGGCAGCGCGCTTTGGCCGGCGAGTTCGCGACGTCCAGCACACGGCTCGTGGTGGGGACCGGCCCGGCCGGCACCGGTAAGACCACCGCCTTGCAAGTCGCCGCCAGAGCGATTGCAGCCGAGGGGGGCCGCATGGTCGGCCTCGCCCCCTCCGCGGCCGCAGCAGACGTCATGGCCGACGCTATCGGCGTCGACGCCCACACCATCCACTCCTTCACCCACGGCAAAGGCAGCCTCACCGAACTCCTCCATGGAGAAGGACCTGTTGAGGGCGTCGATCTGAAAGCGGGCGATGTGATCGTGGTGGATGAGGCCGGCATGGCCGGCACGACCAACCTCGCCAAAGTGACTCGGATCGCGGAACGCCACGGCGCACACGTCCGCCTCATCGGTGACGACAAGCAGCTCTCCGCCGTCGAAGCCGGCGGGGCGTTGCGGCTGCTCGAGCACGAGGTTGGATCGGTGAAGCTTGAAGTGCTTCACCGGTTCTCCAACCGGGAAGAAGCCGAAGCCACCAAGCTTCTCCGCGACCCAACCGGGACCGGCGACCCGTTCGCTTGGTACGTGGACAACGGCCGCGTCACCGGGGGCGACGTGGACCGGATGACGGCCGACGTGTTCTCGGGCTGGCAGCACGACACCGACGCTGGCTTGCAGTCGGTCATGGTCGCGAAGACCAACGCCACCGTGTCAGAGCTCAACGGCCGCGCCCAGGCACTCCGCATGGGCCAGGGCCTCGTCCGTGGCAGGGAGTCCGCGCCGCTGCACGATGGCCTGTCGGCCTACCGCGGCGACACCATCGTCACCCGCATGAACGACTCCCAATTGAAGACGAGCGGGGGCCGGGACCGGGTGAAGAACAACGACGTCTGGACCGTCGAGAAAGCGCACCAAGATGGTTCCCTGTCGGTTGTCAACCTCAGGAGTGGGGCGAAGATCACCCTGCCCCGCGCGTACGTGGAGAAGTCCGTCGAGCTCGGCTACGCGTCGACCCTTCACCGCACGCAGGGCATGACCGCCGACACCGCCCACGTCCTGGCCGACGCGTCGACGTCGCGCGAGCTGGCCTACGTGGGGCTCACCCGTGGGCGGCACGAGAACCACCTGTACGTCGAGACCGAAGAAGCGCAACCGGTCTCCGAGGTCCTCGCATCGATCGCCCGCACGTCCGACGCCACAGTGTCGGCCACCGAGACAATCCGGAACGAGCACGCCCGCGTTGACAACCTCGTGACGCTCATCGACCAGTACAGCGACGTCACCGAACGCGCCGACGTACTTAGGTTTGCGAGGGTGGCCGATCAGGCCCTTGGCCACGACACAGCCGTGACCCTTCGCGGGCACGAGAGCTGGGGAGCCGTCGAAGCAGCCCTCCGGCACGCGGAGGCGCAGGGCCTCGACCCGGCCGACGCCCTCCACCGATCCTGGACCGAGCGCGACATGGACGGGGCCGAAGACCAGCCGGCCGTCCTCTCGGCCCGGATCACGGCGAACACGGCCGAGTACGTCGCCGCGCTGCCCCACGACCGGGCGCAGCCGGCCCCGGCCGTGCCGGCATGGATTGCCGATCGCCGCGCGCTCGACTCTGAGCGCACCGCCCCCGACTGGCGCGAACATCTGCAAGAGCGGTACGACTACCTCCAAACCCGCCTCGAGGAGAGGGGCGCGACGATCGCCGCCGACAGGCCCGAATGGTCGGTCGAGCTCGGCGACATCCCTGCCGACCTCGGCAAGCGTCAACAATGGACCGTCCTGGCCGCGGAGGTGTCCGTGTTCCGGGAGAAGTACCGGGTCGACGAGGCCAGTCCTGAGGCGGTACCGGCCGGTTATCGAGAGCGCGCCGTGGGCGCGGATCTCGCAGCCCGCGTCACCGCCGTGCACAAGTCGTCTCAGTCGAGCAGCCAGCAGGCCGCAACGGACGCTGAGATGCAGGGCGCGGCCGCAGCGGCGACCAGGGTCGCTCAGCGCGCCCGTGAGGCCGTGACGCCTCGACAAGGCGGGGTCCAAGTCGCACAGCCGCAGTCGACCGCTCAGGTTCTCGTGGAGGCGCAGCGGCAAAAGGCCGCCGAGGCACAGAAGGCACGCCAGGCGTCTCCCTCAGACAGGAGGGCCAGGCCGGTGGAGAACACGGCTGCACAGGCTCTCATCGAAGCTCAGAAGCTCCGCGCCGCCCAGCGCGCGGGAGAGCTTACGAGACAGGGGTTCAACGTCAAGGCGCAGAAGGAGTCCGACCGCAGGAATCAGCCCTTCCGGCCGGAGCAGGGCCGGCCCCGTGACCCGGACCTCGAACGCTAGAACTTCAACTGCCGCCATGTCCTAGGGCAAGGAATGGTTGCACAGCACTTCGTCGCCACATCCTCGGAGGTGCGCTTATTTCCAGGACAGATGGTGGCTACACGGATCGGTACTGAGGCCCGATCAGCCGGCCACGTCTTCAAGCAGGGAGGCCACTAAGGTCGCAAACTGCGTCTTGTTGTTCGCGGAGAAGAACTCGTCTAGGGGTAGCCGTTTAGCGGCAACGGTAGCTGAGCCTTCGGGGTAAGCCGTTCCCCGTTCGCCGCGAAGCATCAATCGACCCACAGGTCATATCGCCTATGACAACGAGTCCGCTAACCCCTCACCAATCTTGGTCTTGCTGTGTCGCTGAGAGCGTTGCCGGAGGGACGCGAGGGCCCGTGCGGCGTCGTTCGGCCGGTAGCCGAGACAGGCGATCGCTTCGTTCACCCTGTCTCGTTTTTCGCTCCGAACATGCGGACGACCGTTCACGACGCGCGAGACCGTCTGCGTCGAGACCCCAGCGGCACGGGCCACCTCCACGACCGTGGGAGCGCGGGCCCCCCGCCCCGCTTCAACCTCGTCGGCTCCCGACGATACTGCGCTGTCAGTCACGCGAGACGACTTCGAAGATGCACGACCCCGGGTCTGCCGGAATCGTGACCCGCACGCCCGAAGGCGTGGGCTCCAGTTGAACTGCGCGGTCGGTCGGGAACAGCACTCGGGCATCCCGCGCTCTGCCCTCGAGCGGCAGCTCGATCGTCTCGCTCCCCCCGCGGCGGAAAACCGCCACGACCTGGCGCGACTCCGAACGGAGCCCGAGGGCGAGGTGTTCGTCGCTCCAGCCGGGGAGGCCCAGGGGCCAGAAGGGCTCTGCTACGGGCATGAACTCGGCCAGACCGGCATGGACGGCGAGAGCGGATCGCACCCGATCACGCTGACGGGGGTCGAGGAGGTCGACCCGGCCGCCGAGGTGGACGCGGCTCAGCGTCGACTGGGCCATCGTGAAATCGTTGAGGTCGTCGGAGTAGTGCGGCTGGGGGTACGACCAGACGCCGGCCTGCTCGGGTGGCATCGCACTCGGTGCCGCGACAGCGATCGCCGCGTTGAGCACGGGGTCCTCCTGGTCGCTCGTCGACTGGAGGTGCGTAGCCGCGAGCTGCGCGGGGTCGGCCCTCATGCCGCCCGACGCGCAGTTCTCCAGGAGCAGCCGCGGGTGCCGCTCGCGGATGCCGTCGAGCCAGGCGACGTAGGCCCGGTCGTGGCCGAGGAGACCGGCTCCGAGCGACCCGGTGCCGATGCCGGACGGGCCGACGTCCGTTCCCTCGCCGACGTTAATGTTGTAGTCCAGCTTGAGGTAGCCCACGCCGTAATCGGAAACCAGGCGGTCGACGAGGTCGTCCATCCGACGCCGCACGGCCGGGTGCCGGAAGTCGAGGTGGTAGCGCCCCTGCTCGGCCACCCGACGACCCGACCGGTGAAAGAAGGCCTCGTCGGGCAGCTCGGCGAGGGCGTCCGAGTCGACACCCATCACCTCGGGCTCGAGCCAGAGCCCGGGTGTCATTCCGAGAGAACGGATGCGATCCAGAACCTCCGAGAGTCCGCCGGGGAAGCGGACCTGCGACTCGGTCCACGCGCCGACGGTCGACCACCATCCGTTGTCGTCGGCGTACCAGCCCGCGTCGATCACGAAGTACTGCGCACCGACCGCCGCCGCGGCCTCGATGATCGGGAGCAGCTTCTCGGTCGATGGGTCGCCCATGAGGCAATTCATGTAGTCGTTCGCGATGATCGGAAGGCCGACCGACGTCGAACGTCGTATCGACCGACGGTGCCGCGTGACCGCGGCGAGGGCGGTGTCGAGCGTCCCGTGCACCACGGCCACCGAGGCCGGGACGCTCTCGAAGACCTCGCCGGGCGCGAGGGTCTCGGCCCAGTGGTGTTGGCGGTACGTCGGACCGCTGAGCGCAATCGCGGCATCGCGGCCGACGTCGTCGAGCTCGGCGTACCAGGGGCCGTTGTGCTCGATCTGCCAGGCCCAGATCAGCCCGGTCTCCCGGTCCTCGAGAGCCCCCTGGGGCAGGTGGGTCGACGTCGACCAGCTGCCCGAGGCGCCGACCGAGTGCGAGGTGCGCGACGAGCTGGTGGCGTGGGGGATCCCCACGTCGACGATTCCGACGTCGGTCAGCGACCGGTCGCTCCAGCGGTATTCGCCGGTCCAGGACATGCGGGCGTCGTGCACGCGCAGACGCTCGAAGATGTCGGCGGCGACGACCTCCGCGAACCCGCTGAGGACGAGGGAGCTGAGGTACTCGACCGTGAGGTCCGTGCCTCCCCCGTTCTCGATCCTGGTCGTCGCCGAGACGGAGTCGGGCGTGATCGATCGAAGCCTGCTCGTGACGAGGGCACCCGTCTCGGGGTCGCGTTGACGGACGACGAGCTCGCTCGCGTCGACGCGGTGGTCGACGTACCGGAGACGATGGCTGGCCGCGTAGTTGCGGTGCCGGACGTCGTGGCTGTGGCGGACGTGGCTCTCGCCGGCGAGGGACAGCTCGACGAGGGGGGTGACGCGTGGCCGGGGTGCGGCAACGTCGTCGGCCGCGATCGGACGGCCGGCGGGGACGATCGACAGCAGCCGGACGGGAGCGTCGTCGGAGATCACCAGGCGGACGACGAGTGCGCCGAGGACGACCTCCACGGCCTCGTCGGTGACGGGTGCGGTCGTGCTCTTGGCGCCCATCAGGCCAGCCCCAGGACGCCGTCGACCCGGCGGACAATGCCGAGGGGGTTGTCGTCCCGGAGCGCCGCGGGGAGCAGAGCCGCCGGGGCGTCCTGATAGGCGACCGGACGCTGGAAGCGGCGCGCGGCGGTCGACCCGACGGAGGTGTGGATCGAGGTCGTCGAGGGGTACGGACCGCCGTGGTGCTGCGACCAGGTGACGGCCACTCCGGTCGGCCAGCCGGCGAAGAGCAGGCGCCCCGCCCGGTCGCGGAGGGCGGCGACGAGATCGGCGAGGTCCTCGTCCGGCTGCGCGTGGAGGGTGGCGGTGAGGCTTCCCGGCACGGCTCGGACGCCGCGCAGCAGTTCCTCCGGGGTGTCGTAGCGGACGAGGAGCGTGACCGGCCCGAAGCACTCCTCGAGTAGGGCCGCGGGATGCGCGACCGCGGCGGCGACGTCGGTCGCGAGCACGACGGGGCCGGCCTCGACGACGTCCGTGTCCTGAGCGGCGTCGCCGGCCAGCACGGTGACGCCCGATTCCGCGGCGAGGGCTGCGAGGCCGCGGCCGAACCCGGCTCGGATGGCCGGTGTCAGGAGCGTGGCCGCGAGGTCGGGCACGGCCGCCACGACGGCGTCTTCGAATCCGACGCCGCTCGGGACGAACACCACGCCCGGCTTCGTGCAGAACTGCCCGGCCCCCTGTGTGAACGACGCGGCGAGGCCCTGGGCCAGTTCGGTTCCACGCGCTTCTGCGGCGGCGGCGGTGACCACGACCGGGTTGACGCTGCCGAGTTCGCCGTAGAAGGGGATCGGGCTCGGGCGGCCGGCGGCACGGTCGAACAGGGCCCGCCCTCCGGCGACCGAGCCGGTGAAGCCGGCGGCTCGGATCGCGGGATGCTCGACCAACGCGATCCCGGCATCCACGCCTTCGATCAGGCCGAAGAGACCCTCTGGCGCCCCGGCGTCCGCGAGCGATTCCGTTACGAGTGCCGCGACCCGCTGCGAGAGGCGGGGATGCCCGGGGTGGGCTTTCACGACGACGGGACAGCCGACGGCGAACGCCGAGGCGGTGTCCCCGCCGGCCACCGAGAAGGCGAAGGGGAAGTTCGAGGCCGCGAAGACGGCGACCGGGCCGAGCGGGACGAGGAGACGACGCAGGTCGCCGTGGGCCGGAATCGCGTCGGGGTTCGCGTGGTCGATCGTCGCCTCGAGGAAGCTTCCCTCTCGGAGGACCGCCGCGAACAGACGCAGCTGAGCTGTGGTCCGCGCGAGTTCTCCGGTGAGACGCGGTGTTCCGAGGTGGGTTTCCGCATCGGCGAGCGGCACCAGCTCGTCTGCGTGGAGGTCGAGTCGGGCCGCCACCGACTCGAGCCAGCGGGCGCGGTCTTCGTCGGACGCGTCGGCGGCGGGGCGTGCGGCCCCGACGGATGCCGAGACGAGGGCGTCCAACCGGCTGGCGGAGGTCTCTGGGAGCGTGCTGGTCATGCGGATTCCTTCATGAGGTCGTGGTCACGGGCCGTCCGGCCCTCGGATTGCGCGGGGATGCCCGGGGTGACCGACTCGGCGAAGTCCAGCCCCAGCCCGGGCGCGCCCGTGAGGCGCAGTCGCCCGTCGGCCATGACGACGCCGGCCGGCCCGGACAGGATGCCGAGACGGGTGAATCCGGCGTCCTCGACGTCTTCGACCCAGGTCTCCTCGGGGAGCGCGAGGGCCAGATGCCCGGAGAGTTCGGGCAGGAGGTGTGGTGCGACGGTCAGCGAATGGGCCCGTGCCAGCTCCGCGACGGCGAGGAAGGGCGTGATCCCGCCGACTCGGACCACGTTGGGTTGCACGACGTCGACGGCCCCGGCATCGATCAGATCGCGGAAGCGGTAGATCGTGTGGCAGTTCTCGCCCAGGGCGATCGGGACGTCGATCGCGGACCGCAATTGGGCGTACGCCCAGGTGTCCTCGGCGCGGAGAGGCTCTTCGATCCAGTCGAGATCGAATGGGGCGAGGGCCGCAACGGCCCGACGAGCCGTCGGCAGGTCCCAGCGCTGGTTCGCGTCGATCATGAGGCGTCGGTCGGGACCGAGCATGTCGCGGACGGCAGCGATGCGCTCGACGTCCTCGCGGAGGTCCGGGCGTCCGACCTTGACCTTCACGGCCTGATGACCGGCGGCGACCCAGCGGCCGACCTGCTCGACCAGTTCGTCGATCGGGTAGTGGAGGTTGACGCCGCTGCCGTAGACCGGAGCCGAGTCGCGCGTCCGCCCGAGGTGGTCGGCGAGAGGGAGCGAGCGCAGGCGGGCGGCGCGGTCCCAGAGGGCGAGATCCACTCCCGCCATGGCCATGGTCGTGAGCCCGCCGGAGCCGGCCTCGTGAAGGTGCGCCCAGAGGGCCGGCCACAGACTCCGCGCATCCGACTCGCGTCCGACGACGAAGGCGCGGACGTCGTCCTCGATCAGCGCGAGCAGGGCTCGGGCCCCGATCGTCGGAGTCCAGGAGAGCCCTGTTCCGCTCGTGCCGTCGTCGCAGTCGACGACGACCTCGATCACGTGCGTGGACCGTACGTCCGTGCCCCATGGGCGGACCAGCGGCGCACGGTGGAGAACGGCGCTCAGGCCCGTGATGGTCGTCACGACCGTGCCGTCTCCAGGACCGCGGACCCGGCGCTGACGAACGCGGTCCCTGCGGCCAGGATCGCGGCGAGCTCGTCGGTCTGGGTCGGCGTCGGGTCCACGAGGGGCGGACGCACCGATCCGACCGCCAGACCTCCGAGCCGCAGGCCCGCCTTGATCAGGGAGACGCCGAAGCCCGGCGTCTGGTCGCGAAGGCGGACGAGAGGGCGGTAGAACACGTCCAGCAGAGCCAGCCGTCGTTCCTCGTCTCCCGCGGTGTACGCGTCGTAATGGGCGACGGCGATCTCGGGAGCCATCGCGAACGCGGCCGACGAGTAGAGCGGCATCCCCAGAGCTCGGTAGGCGCCCTGCGTCAGTTCCGCCGTCAGCAGCCCGTTAAAGAACTGGAAGTCCTCGCGTCCCGTCTCGCGAACGGAGAGGGCGATCTCCTGGGCGGCGCCGATGTCGCCCATGCCGTCCTTGAAGCCGATCACCTTGGGGTTCCGGGCCAGGTGGGCCATCGCCGCGGGAGTGAAGACCGCCGACCCGCGGTGGTACACGATGACGGGGAGATCGGTGGCGGCCGCGATCGCCTCCACGTAGGCCACCGTCCCCGCGATGGGTCCGGTCACGAGGTAGGGCGGGAGGACGAGGAGGGCGTCGGCGCCGGCATCCGCCGCGGCGCGCGCCAGTTCGAGAGCGACACCCAGCGGGCCCCCGGCACCGGCGACCACGGGCAGGCTCGAGTCGGCCGACTCGCGACGCACGACCTCCACGGTCGTCCGGACGACGTCCGCCGCCTCGTTCACGCTCAGGGCGTGGATCTCACCCGTTCCGCAGGCGGGGAAGACCCCGCCGGGCGAGAACGGCAGGCGCGACGAGACGTGCTCCGCCAGGAGGTCGAGGTCGACTCCTCCGGCAGGGGTGAAGGGTGTGACGGGGAAGAAGAGGATCCCCTCGAATCGAATGGTCATGAAAGGCTCGTCTCTGTGGCTGCGTTCGGGGTGGGGACGGCGACCGGCTCGTGGAGTTGCTCTCGCCAGGAACGCGTGGGGGCCCATTGCAGGAGCCGGGCGGCTTTGGCGACGGAGAAGGCCGGGGCACCGTCTCGGAGGACTCCGGCCTGACGTTCGGCCGCAGGAAGGTACCGAGGCACGAGCTCGTCGAGTGATTCACGGGCCAGTGCATCCGCGGCACCCACGAAGAACACCGACCCGTTGGGCACTTCGTCGGCTCGGGCGAGCCACGCGAGGACGAAGTCGCCGGCGTCGCGGGCGTCGACGTAGTTGAACAGCGAGACCGCAGCGTGGTCGGGGTTGTCGAGACGTTCGAGGAGGGTGTGCCCCTGCTGGGTCGGAGCGCCGTCCCACTCCTCGGGCGAGATGACGAAGCAGGGCCGGAAGATCCCGTAGCGGACTGCGTCCCCGTCACGGGTCGCGGCCATCGCGACGATCTCCTCGATGACGCGCTTCGAGAGGGAGTAGGCGTTCCACGGGGCCAGGGGCGTCGTCTCGTCGAGAGGCAGGCGCTCGGGCGTCCACCCGTGCGGCGCTCCGTAGCCGATCACCGTCGGCGAGCTGGCAGCGAGCACCTTCGTCGCTCCCCCGACACCGGCGGCCTCGACGACGTTCCAGGCGATCGTCGTGTTGGTCCTGAAGATGACGTCCTCGGGAGCGCTGAACGGGACGGCGATCGCCGCGAGGTGGATCACGGCCTCAGGACGCTCGTCCCGGAAGACGGCGAGGGTCGCCGTGCGGTCGGTCAGGTCCAGCTCGATCTCGCGGGCTCCAGCAGCGCCTGTCCGTATGCGGTCGACCGACACGACCTCGTGCCCGGCTTCGACGAGCGTCGCGACGACGCTGCGCCCCAGCCGCCCCGCTCCGCCCGTGACCAGGATCCGGGTCATGCGCGCACCTTCTCGGACCGCTTCGTGAGGTCGACACCGAGGTCGAGGTCTTTCACGAGGACTGCCTGGCCGCTTCGGAGCGACGCGTTGCCGGCGATGCCCACGGCGACGGACCGGATGCCGTCGAGCCAGCCGGCGGGACGGCCCAGCGGGTCGTCCTGCGGCCCCTCGAAGACGTCGCGGAGCAGACGGACGTCGCCGCCGCCGTGGGCTCCGCCGTCGTCCGGGATCGGAATCTCCTCGGCACGACGCCAGTGCTCCTGCACCACGAGGCGTTCGCGGGGCGGACGGATGCTCTCGGCCTGCCCGTTGTCGGGCGATGCGCTCGGGTCGATGGTGTCGAGCTCGACGACGGCCCCGCGCTCGACGACGATGAGTTCCGCACGCCCCTTCGTCCCGTTGATGGAGACGGTGTAGCCCTCCCACGGAGAGTGCGCGTTGAGCGAATACGACATGCTCGGACCCTTCTCGTAGTCGACGACCAACGAGAGGTTGTCCTCGATCGTGATCCCCTCGCCGAAGACGTCCTGGTCGCGGCGGTAGCCGTCGAACTTCTCGTTCTCGAGGTAGAGCGCTTCGAGCGTCTCGTCGGTACGGAGGTCCAGGAGGAACGGGTCCTCGGCAGCGCCGTCCACGGTTCCGCGTTCCGGGCGGGGTCCGAGGTCCCGGTGCTCGGCCTGCTCTGCCCCGTAGAACCGCAGGCCGCCGCTGGCGAAGACCCGGACGGGCACGTCGTCGATCCACCAGTTGACAAGGTCGAAGTGGTGCGAGGCCTTATGGATGAGGAGGCCGCCGGAGTTGGCCTTGTCGCGGTGCCACCGCCGGAAGTAGTCGGCTCCGTGATTGGTGTCGAGGACCCATTCGAAGTGGACGCTCGTGACCTCACCGATACGACCGGAGGCGATGACCTCCTTGAGGGCCGTGTTGCGGGGCGAGTACCGGTAGTTGAACGTGACGACGACGTCTCGACCGGTCTCGGCGGACGACCGGACGATCGCCCGGCATCCCTCGGCATCGATGGTGAGCGGTTTCTCGACGACGACGTCGGCACCGGCCCGCTGTGCCCGCACGATCATCTCGGCGTGGGTGAAATCGGGCGAGGTGACGATGATCCGTTGGATGCCCTGCTCCTGGATCACGCGCTCCAGGTCGTCCGGCGACGCGAGAACGGGCCGGGCAGCACCCTGGGCCTCGAGCGCCGAGGCGTGGTACTCCATCCGCCCCTCGTTGACGTCGAAGAGGGCCACCAGTTCGGCGTCGGACGAGTGGTCGCCGGCGATCGCCCCGGTGTACATCCGGGCTCGCATCCCGCTTCCGATCAGGCCGTATCGGATGGTGGTCATCGAGTCCTCCGTTGGTCTCCGCGTGAAATGTTCCGGACGGAGAAACTGAGAAAGCGTTTCCTGAGCCGTCCCGAGCCATTAGATCAGGTCTTCTGCGGCACGTCAAACAGATCGAGTGGACGGCACGGGCTCTGATGTGAAAGGGTTTCCTGACTATTGCGACGATGAAGTCGGCAACAGAGAACGAGGAAGAGACCGCATGGCACGGACACCCCGCAAGCCCGCCCCCATCAGCGCCGTCGCCGAACTCGCCGGGGTCTCGGTTTCGACCGTGTCGCGGGTGATGAACCGTAACGCCACGGTCGACCCGGAGATCGCGTCGCGAGTCCGGAAGGCGGCCGTCACACTCAACTACGCGCCCAACCCGCTCGCCCGGTCACTGGTCCTCGGAAAGACCACCACTGTCGCGATCCTCGTGCCGGATCTGGCCAACCCGACATTCCAGAGCATGATGCGAGGAGTCAGCCGGGCCGCCGCCAAGGACGGCTACCGCATCCTCGTGGCCGATTCGGGTGAGATCGCCAGCGAAGAGAGCATCCTCGCAATCGAGATGCGGCGACGGTGCGACGCCATCGTCTTGTGCGCCCCTCGCATGGCCGAGGACCTCCTCGCCGATCTCCTCCCCGCACTCGCCCCGGCCGTCCTCATCAACCGCGACAACGCCGGCACCCGGACCCCGGTCCTGACGGCGGACTACGAGGCCGGAGTCCGACCGCTCGCCGAGCACCTCTACGGCCTGGGCCACCGCCGGATGGCCTTCCTGCAGGGCAACCCGGAGAGCGCCTCCAACGCGGCCCGCCTTCGCGGCCTGGCCCAATTCTCGGCCACGCACCCGGACACGGAGTTGACGACCATCGAGTGCGGCACCGCCTTCGAGAGCGGCCACGAGGCGGCTGCCGAGATCGCAGGGTCGGGCTACACCGGGATCCTGGCCTTCAACGACCTCGTCGCGATGGGGCTCCTGAGCGGACTCGCCGAGCTCGGCGTGCGCGTGCCGGAGGACATCTCCGTGACCGGTTTCGACGACATCCCCCTCGCCCGCTACACGACACCGCCGCTCACGACCGCGTCGGTTCCCGTCGTCGAATTGGGCGAGCAGGCCTGGCTTCGACTCCACGCTCTTCTCCGCGAGGAGACGCCGGCGTTCGACGTCAACTACCGACCCCGCCTCGAGGTGCGCGGCAGTACCGGCCCGGTCGCCTCCCGGCGCTGAGCGCGCGCACCGCAACGGGTCTTCACACCGATCGACCGGTGACGGCGACCGGCCCGAAGAGCCCGTGCCCGCCCCCCGCCGATCCCGCCGGCGACGCCGCGAAGAGTCCGAGCTGAGCCGAGATCCACTGGCCCTCGGAGGCCCGGAAGCCCCCGAGGCCGGTCGTCCACTCGTCGTCGCCCGGCCGCCGGAAGGCGAGGTCGACGCGACCGTCGTCGTCGGAATCGAGCCGGAGCCCTAGCACCTCGCCCTCACCGACCGGACCCAGGTCGACCCGCCGCTCGGGCGCTCCCTGATCGTCGCTGCCGACGGTCAGCCGGGCGCGCCCATCGTCGCCGACGAGGACGCCGATCCAGGCCGACGATCCGCCGAGCACGACGGTGCCCGCGCGGGAGCCCGGTTCGCTCCCCCGCCAGGCGAGAGTCGTCTCGAACGTGGTCGCCGTCCCGGGCAGGGACTGACCGAGGACCTGACCGAGGGAGGCGAGACGCCCGGTATCCGAGGCGACCGCGCCGAGACGCAGGGTCCCCGCCCCGTCGAAGGCCGACCATTCGGAGCCCGGGTTCGCCTGCCAGTGCCACTGGTCGCCGAGTCGCCCGCTCGTGAAGTCGTCGCCGCGCTCCGGTGCGAATCGCGCCCGCCCCCGGGCGCGGACCGGGACCTCGTGCTCCCGGACCGGCGAGCCCTCGTCGCCGATCACCGGCCAGCCGTCGTCCGACCAGGTCATCGGCTGCAGATGGGCGACCCGGCCGAAGACACCGCGGTCTTGGAAGTGCAGGAACCAGTCCTCGCCCTCGGGGGAGGTCACCCACGCCCCCTGGTGCGGTCCGTTGACGTCGGTGTCGTTCGTCGCCAGCACCACGCGGTGCTCGTACGGTCCCGCTACCGAGCGCGACCGGAACGCGTACTGCCAGCCCTCGCGAACCCCGCCGGCCGGGGCGAAGATCCAGTACCAGCCGTCCCGCTCGTACAACTTCGGGCCCTCCAACACCGAACAGCCTTCGATGTCCGCGCCCTCGACGACCGTCACGGGCGTCCCGATCACCCGCCGGGAATCGGGCGACATCTCGACGACGTCGAGGCGGTTGACGCGGCCGCTCCGGCTCCGCGCCCAGGCGAACACGAGCCAGGCACGGCCGTCGTCGGTCCAGAGCGGACAAGGGTCGATGAGCCCGAGCCCCGGGTACAGGAGCTCGGGCCGCGACCACTCCCCCGCCGGGTCGGTGGCGCGGAGGACGAACAGGCCCTGGTCGGGATCCGGCACGAACAGGAGGAACTCGCCGTCGTGGAATCGCAGAGAGGGCGCCCAGATCCCCCCACCGAGGCGCGGCTGCGAGAACCACTCCTCGGGCTCGAGTCGCGGCAGGGCATGCCCCGCCGAGGTCCAGTTGACGAGGTCAGGCGACGTCAGCAGCGGAAGCCCGGGCACCCGGTTGCTGCTGGAGGCCACGAGCCAGTAGGTCTCGCCGACGCGCAGGACGTCGAGGTCGGGCCAATCCGAGTCGAGGATCGGGTTCGTGTAGGTCTCGGTCGGCATCGTCGCCCCTCGTCGCTCGTAGCGGCCGCCCTCGTCGGCAGCCGGTCGTCTTTGACAGCCCCTCGCCGTCATCGGTAGCTTAGGCGAAGAAAACGTTTCCTGGGCCACAGACGTCCGGGACGGAACAGGGAGACGACGATGACGACCTCATTCGACGAACACCGCCTGAAAAGAGACCGGGTCGAGGGGCTCCTGACCGAGAGAGGGGCGGATTCCCTCACCCTCACCTCGCCGGGCGCCCTCTCCTGGCTCCTGGCCGGCGCCCGTGTGCAGGTCTCGCTCGTCGGCGATCCGGTGGTCGCGGCCGTGCTGCGTCGAGGCGGCGACGACGAGATCCGCGTGTTCGGCAACGAACGGGCGCGCATCGAGGCCGAAGAGCTGCCGCACGGGCTCACCGTGACCTCGCCCCGCTGGGACCAGCCCCTCCTCGCCGAGCCGACCCGTGCATCCCCGGCCGCCCTCCGCGAAGCGGACGTCGCTTTCGAGCTGCAGGATCTGCGAGCGTCGTTGCTCGACGTCGAGATCGACCGCTACCGGCTGCTCTGCCAGGAGGTGACGGCGATGCTCGGGGCGGCCCTCGAGTCGGCTCGCCCCGACCACACGGAGCGTTCGCTGGCGGCTCGCCTGGCCGGGGGCATCGTCGCCCTCGGGGCGGATCCGCTGGTGGTCCTCGTCGCCGGACGCGAGCGGCTCGGATTCCCGCACCCGCTGCCGACGGAGTCGCCCCTCGGCGACCTCGCGATGGCGGTCGTCTGCGCGCGACGGGGTGGACTCATCGCGAACGTGACCCGCTGGATCCGGTTCCGACCGGCAACGAACGAAGAGGGGGATGCCCAGGCCCGACTCCTCGCCGTCGAAGCCGACTTCTTCGCCGCCACGAAGCCGGGCGCCCTCCTCTCCGACGTGTTCGCGGCGAGCACGGCCGCGTACGCCGCCCACGGCCTCGCGCCCGACACCTGGGAGCGCCACCACCAGGGCGGCCCCACCGGCTACAACGGCCGCGACCCCCGCGCGACGGCGACGACCTCCAATATCGTCCGCGCCGATCAGGCCTTCGCGTGGAACCCGAACGCGCCCGGCGTGAAGCTCGAGGACACCGTGATCGTCCGAGCGGACGGCGCCGTCGACGTACTGTCGGTCGACCCCGGCTGGCCGAGCGCCGAAGTCCACGGGCTCACTCGCCCGGCGATCAGGGAGCAGTGACGTGAGGATCCTCGAACTCCGCGTCACCCCCATCGCCTTCGCCGACCCGCCCCTCCTCAACGCCGACGGTCTGCATCAGCCTCACGTCCTGCGAGCGGTGCTCGAGCTCGTCGTGGACGACGGTCGAGGCGGCACCGTCACCGGGCTCGGGGAATGCACCGGGCACGCGTTCCAGCTCGACTGGCTGACGCTCGTGGGGCAGCACCTGCACGGCCGCAGCGTCTTCGACACCTCGGCCCTGCGCCTTCTCGTCGACGCCCTCCTGGGAGGCGCGGCCGAGGTCGACGACTCGCCGGAGGCCTCCTGGCGGGTCTGGTCCGATCGGACCGAGGCACCCGAGTCGTTCGGCACCGCGCCACTGCCTGCGTCGGCCTTCGATCGACGCCGGGTGTACTCGGCCCTCGAAGTCGCGTTCCTCGACGCCCAGGGCAGGCTCCTCGGACTCCCCGTCGTCGAGTTGCTCGGAGGTCGCGTGCGCGAGACGGTGCCCTACAGCGGCTACCTCTTCTACAAATGGGCCGGTCATCCGGGCGCTGCCGACGACGAGTTCGGCGAGGCCCTCGACCCGGAGGGCATCGTGCGTCAGGCGAGGCTGCTCGTCGACCGACACGGATTCGGCTCCTTGAAGCTCAAGGGCGGCGTCATGCCACCCGACGAGGAGATCGAGGCGATCCGGGCCCTCCGCCGCGAGTTCCCCGACGCGCCCCTGCGCCTGGACCCGAACACCGCTTGGACCCTCGAGACCTCCCGCCGCGTCGCGGACGAGCTGACAGGGGTCCTCGAATACCTCGAGGACCCGGTCAAGGGTCTCGACGACATGGGGCGCCTCGCGGCCGAGACGTCGATCCCGCTCGCCACGAACATGTGCGTCGTCAAGCTCGAAGACGTCCGACCCGCGATCCTGCGCGGATCCGTCGCCATCGTCCTCGGCGATCACCACTACTGGGGCGGGATGCGCGGAACGACCACCCTCGGCGACGTCTGCCTCGCTGCAGGATTCGGCCTGTCGATGCACTCGAACTCGCACCTCGGCATCAGCCTCGCCGCCATGACCCACGCGGCCGCGGCGACACCGCTGCTGTCGTACGCCTGCGACACGCACTACCCCTGGAACCGCTCGTCGGACGTCGTTCAGGAGGGACCCCTCTCGTTCGTCGACGGAGCCCTCGCGATTCCCGAAGGGCCGGGGCTGGGCGTGACCCTCGACCAGGCCCGTCTGCGCGCGGCACACGAGACCTACCTCGGTCTCGGCCGCGAGCACCGCCGCGACGGCGACTACCTCCGCTCGTTCAGCCCCGACGCGAAGCTCGTGCTCCCCCGCTGGTAGCCCGTGTGCTCCCCGCTGATAGCGGGCACGCGAAAGGGCCGCTCGTTCGAGCGGCCCTTTCTCTGTCGACCCGGCCCATCCGATCGGAGCGGCCGGTGCGGTGCTGCGACTCAGACGCCGGCGGCGACCTCTTCGCCGAAGCGGACGGCCGGCACCGGGCTGTCGCCGAAGTCCGGCACGGGAAGGCGTTCGCCCCCGCGCCGAGCGGACTCGTGCGCGACGATCCCGGGCACGGTGAACCGGGCGGCCGTCCAGGCGTTGACCGGCGGCACGAGGCCGCCGTCGACCGCTCGCACGAAGTCGTCGACCAGGAAGTGGTGACTGCCCTCGTGACCGTTCCGCTGCCCCTTGAAGCTCGCGGGCAGTCTCTCCGTGTCGTGCACGGGCGCCCCGCCCGAGACGAACGCCGCGCGGAGTTCCGGCGACACGTCGGCGAGAGACGGGTCGTCCTCGGAGACGCTCGGCTTGGTGCGGACGCGGTCGGACACGTCGGTCACCTCGGTCGCGTTCTGCCACAGGGTGACCGTCGCGACCTGCTCCATCGACGCTTCTTCGCCGAACCAGCGGAATCGCGACTCGCGGATGCGCGCCGGGTAGCCGACGCGACGGAACTCGTTCGTCCGCATGACTCCTCCGTCGGCCAGCTCGAAGAGGGCGCTCGCGTTGGAGAAATCATTGTCGAACATGCTCACCGAACGATCGAACACTCCGTCGTTCCGGGTGTCGTGCACTCCGAGGCAACTCACGCTCGTCACGTGCGTCGACAGCGCCCCCAGCGCCCCGCCGATCGAATGAGTCGGGTAGAGCATCGGCGGGTAGCTCGCCGTCGCCTTCCAGCCGTCGCCGCCGCTGAAGGCGTAGGCGTCGTAGAAGCCCTGGTCCATGTCGTGGACGTAGTCGCCCTCGGTGTAGAAGACCTTGCCGAACGCACCGGCCGCGTACTTCTTGCGGGCGTAGACGACGGCCGGGTTGTAATAGCTGGTCTCGCCCATCATGTACGTGAGCCCGGTCTCGCGAACGAGGCCGATGATCCGCTCGACATCGGTGACCTCGACCGCCATCGGCACCGCCGAATAGACGTGCTTGCCGGCCTCGAGCGCCTTGATCACGAGCGGCCCGTGGGTCCACCGCTGAGTGAAGATCGCCACGGCGTCGACGTCCGAGGCCAGAGCGTCCTCGAAGGAGGCGAAGGTTCCGGCCAGGCCCTGTTCGGCTGCCAGGCTCTCCGCCCGCTCGGGAAGGAGATCCGTGACGAACACGTCGCCGACGTCGGGATGGAGGTGGAACAACTTGGAGAACTGACCGGCGAACTGACCGGCGCCGATGACGGCGATGGAGAACGTCATGGAACGACCTTTCTGAAGAGGGGAGCCGACTACTGCGAGCTGATGCTCGTCTGGGTCTCGCCGATGAAGTTCTTTGCGGCCTCAGCCGGAGTCTGCCGGTTGAACAGGACCTCCGCCGTGTAACGCGTGAGGTTGGACTGCATCGTCGACGAACCGTTCGGGTTGAGCGGGATGTTGACGACTTCGGGCGTGATCGCGCTGACGAAGTCCGTGATCTGCTTGTCCGTCGGGCTCAGCAGCGGCAGAACGGCGGTGCGCACCGCACTGTTCGCCGGAGACCCTCGCGTCACGCCGAGGTCCTTGCCCGCGGTGGTCGAGTTGGCCAGGTAGTCGATCAGTTCCTGGGCCTCGGTGGGGTTCTTCGTCCGCGACGAGGCGGCCCAGTACTGCGACGCCCCGAAGGCCATCTTGGCCCCGCCGGCCTTGCCACTCTTGCTGGGGATGCGGAGCAGCTTGAGGCCGTCCTTCGAAACGGCTTCGAGGCTGGTCAACTGCGAGGTCTGCCAGAAGCCCATGGCGACCTTGTTCGTGGCCGTGCTGGACTGCTCGATCGGCAGGCTCGGCTCCTGGCTGGCCTCGTCCGCCGTCTGCGCGGCGCCCGTGGTCACCATCTTCTTCGCGAAGGTGAAGAAGTCGGTCAGCTCGGCCTGCGTGAAGCCGATCTTGCCGTCCTTGGTGAAGAGCGACTTGCCGTCCTGGCGGAACCAGGTGCCGATCTGGCTGATGTCCGTGCCGAGCGCCGTCGAGCCCGTGACGCCGGGCTGGCCGCTGTCGCTGATCTTCTTGGCGATCTTCTCGTAGTCGTCCCACGTCCAGGTCTTGTCGTCCGGCAGGGCCACGCCCGCGGCCTTGAACAGGACCGGGTTCGCGACGATCGCCTGGGTCGAGATGCCGGTCGGCACGCCGTACTGCTTGCCGTCGATCGCTCCCTGCTTCGTGGTCGCCGAGTCGAGCTGCGATTTGGACACCTTGTCGAGATCGAGCAGAGCGCCACCGTTTCCGTACTGGACGAGGAAGTCGGAGGTCATCTGCTGGACGTCGGGGGCCGTGTTCGCCGCGATCTGCGTCGACAGCTTGTCGTAGTAGCCGTCGAACGGCAGGGCCTGCATGTCGACGGTGATGTTCGGGTGCAGCTTCTCGAAGCCCTGAACCGCCTTCTGAGTGACGGCAGTCCGGGTGGCGTCGCCCCACCAGACCATGCTGAGGGTGACCTTCTTGGTGGTGTCGGGCGCGCTGGCCGTACTGCTGGACGACGAGCAGGCCGACAGTCCGAGGACCGCGGCGACGCCGACGGCCACGACCGCGACGGCCGAGCGCCGGATGGATCGGTTCACTGGGATCTCCTTTGATCTAACGGGTGACCCGGTGAACCGGGCGATGCCGACAGTACAGAAATCGCTTTCTCGTGTCAACGAACTGATAATCAGCGGCGCTTCCGCGTTGACGGCCTCCGAGATTGCTGTTCTAATGAGGACGGCCAGGAAACGCTTCCCCAGAGGAGGCGGCAGAATTGGCCAACACCTGACGAGGAGGTCACATGACGGTCGAACCCTACCCGCGACGCACGGCGTCGAGGGCATCGAGGCTCCCGGAGCCACAGCCGAGCGGGTCGCGCCCATGAGCGCGATCACCGAGCTCAGCCGGTCCCGCCGCAAGAAAGGCGCCGAAGGCGAGTCGAGAGCCGTTCACACCGAAGGCCGGCACGAGAACAAGGCGGCATTCGTCTTCCTCCTGCCGTGGCTGATCGGTCTCGTGGTCGTCACGATCGGTCCGATGATCGCGTCGCTCTACCTGTCCTTCACGAGCTACAACCTGCTCCAGGCGCCCAAGTGGATCGGTCTCGGCAACTTCGAGACCATGCTCGGGGATGCACGGCTCGCGAATTCGCTCCGAGTCACCTTCACCTACGTGGTCGTCTCGGTGCCGCTCCAGCTGATCTTCGCGCTCTTCATTGCCATGGTGCTCGACCGGGGCATGCGCGGCCTGTCGATCTACCGTTCGGTGTTCTACCTGCCGTCGCTCCTCGGATCCTCCGTGGCCATCGCCATCCTGTGGCGTCAGATCTTCGGCACGAGCGGGCTCGTGAACCAGGTGCTCGCCTGGTTCGGGATCCAGGGGCCCGGCTGGGTGTCAAACCCCAAGACCGCGTTGTCGACGATCATCCTCCTGCACGTCTGGACCTTCGGCGCCCCCATGCTGATCTTCCTGGCCGGCCTCCGACAGGTGCCGACGATGTACTACGAGGCCGCCGAGATGGACGGCGCCTCGGCCCGTCAGCGCTTCTTCAAGATCACGCTCCCGCTGCTCAGCCCCATCATCTTCTTCAACCTCGTGCTGCAGATCATCGGTTCGTTCCAGTCGTTCACCCAGGCATTCATCGTCTCGGGCGGGACGGGCGGGCCGGCCGACTCCACGAACTTCTACACGATGTACCTCTATCAAAAGGGCTTCACGCAATTGCAGATGGGCTACGCCTCTGCAATGGCCTGGGTACTCGTCCTCATCATCGGTGCGTTCACTGCGTTGAACTTCATCGTTTCGCGATTCTGGGTGTTCTATGACGATTGAGACCGAACGACTGTCCTCCGGCCCGAACGACTTCGTGCCCTCCGTTTCCCTGACCACGAAGCCGGCGAAGCCGCCGCGCGACCGCGCCCGGGGTCGCTCGACGCGCAAGCGCTGGACGAGCGTCCTCAAGCACGTGATCATGATCGCCGCCGGCCTGATCATGCTCTATCCGCTCCTGTGGATGATCGCGTCGTCGCTCCGACCGAACGACGTGATCTTCTCCCAGCCCGGGATCATCCTGAAGAGCTTCGAGACGAGCAACTACACCAACGGGTGGACGGCGCTGACGTTCCCCTTCGGCAAATACCTAATGAACTCGGCGATCCTCGTGCTCGGCTCGGTGATCGGCAACCTGTTCTCCTGCTCGATCACGGCCTACGCGTTCGCCCGACTGAACTTCCGGTTCAAGAGACCGCTCTTCGCCCTGATGCTGATCACCATCATGATCCCGGTGCACGTCATCATCGTGCCGCAGTACATCATCTTCTCGAAGCTCGGCCTCATCAACACATTCGTGCCGCTGCTCCTGCCGAAGTTCCTGGCCGCGGACGCCTTCTTCATCTTCCTGATGGTCCAGTTCATCCGCGCCATCCCGAAGGACATCGACGAGGCCGCGAGAATCGACGGCGCCGGCCACGCCCGGATCTTCTTCCAGGTGATCCTGCCCCTGATGACGCCCGCCCTCGCCGCGACGACCGTGTTCACGTTCATCAACAGTTGGAACGACTTCTTCGGGCCGTTGATCTACTTGACGTCACCCGACAAGCTGACGGCGCCGATCGCTCTGCGCTCGTTCATCGACTCCACCGGCAGTTCCGCCTACGGACCGATGTTCGCCATGTCGATCGTGTCGCTCGTGCCAGTGTTCCTGGCGTTCCTCATCGGTCAGAAGTACCTCGTGAAAGGCATCGCGACCACGGGGCTCAAGTGACGCCCCGCGCGTGACACCACCCGTCACACCCGAACGACCGCGTCTCACCGAGAGCGGACCGCGGCCAGCCCGCGTTCCACTCCGGTGAGACGTTCGTCGTCGAGAAGGCCTGCGTGATAGACGTACAGCTCGTCGACGCCCGCGTCCACCAGGGCGGGCCAGCTCTTTTCCGGTGCGTCGGGTGCTCTCGGCGGCATGCCCGAGACGTAGGCGGCGAGGGATGCACCACCGCACCGATCGCGGAGATCGGCGGCTGCTCGCCCCTCCTCGAGTGCCGATGTCGGCACGATGTACGAGTCGACCCCCTCGACCCGGCCGAGCACCGCCGACGCCGGCCCGACACCCCACGGGTCCGGCTGAGCGTGGACGGCGATGCGCCGCACTCCTCCGTCTCGGGCGGCCGACACGACGGACTCGGCGAGCCGCGCCGTCGAGCGGCGGCGGACCTGCAGGAGGACGTCGGCGACTCCGCCGAGCGCGTCGACGTCGGCATTCCGATCGACCGAGGCGCGGACGTGGGCGGCGACCTCCTCGGGATCGAGGCCCGACGCCTCGAGGGCACGACGACAGGATCGGCAGAAACAGAGGGAGAGGAGAGCGATCGCACCTCTCCCCCATCCCCCGCCCTCGGTTTTCTCGTGTCGCCCGGCGTGCTCGAAGCCGAGGGGTCCGCAGGCCTCCAGGACGAGACCCTCGGCACCGTCGAGCGCGATCTCGGAGACCAGGGTCGTCGCGTACTCGACGACGCGATCGTCGGACGGGCAGAGCGCGTAGGAGTACACGTCGCCGAAGGCGTTCGTGACGCACGCGTCGGGCACACGTCCTCCGGCGACGGACGAGTGCGTGAGGACGATCCAGGCCTCGACGGCGAGACCGGCCTCGGTGACGGTGTCGCTCGCGCGAGCGAACGAGTCCGGCGCGGCCCAGGCACCGGGCGGCTCGGGTCGGAGAGCCCTCCCCGCCCAGGCGGCGGGGCGAACCATCGTGTAGAGCGCGGCCTCGTGGGCGTCGACCACGCGGTGACCGGGATGACGAGGGGTCGCGGCTCGGACGGAGTGGTACGCAGCCGCCAGAGTCACCGAGTCGGCCCCGGAGTCGGCGAGACGTCGCACGGAATCAGGGTCTCCGAGGAGGTCCCAAGGGTATGCGCAGAGGCTGGTCCTGACCACGAGCCCTACCGTAGCCTCTTCTCATGAAACGTTTTCTCATCACCGGCGCCGCCGGCCGACTGGGCTCGGAGCTGCGCCCCCGGCTGCTCGAAGCGGGTAACCAGCTCCGCCTCCTGGATCTCGTGGAGCCTGCCGAGCCCCCGGCGAAAAACGAAGAGTTCATCCACGGAGACCTCACCGACCGCGCCCTCACTGCAGAAGCCGTGAAGGACGTCGACGTCGTAGTCCATCTCGGTGGCGTCCCCTCCGAGCGACCCTGGTCGACGGTCCTGCAGGCCAACATCGACGGGACCGAGAGCCTCCTCTCCGCGGCCGCGTCGATCGGGGTTCCTCGTGTCCTCCTCGCCAGCTCGATTCACGCGGTGGGCTTCACGCCCCTGTCGGAGGCCCGGTCCTCCCCCGTCCTGGACCCCCGGCCCGACTCCTACTACGGGGTCAGCAAGGTCGCCGTCGAGGGTCTCGGCAGGGTCTACGCCGACCGCTACCCGATGCTCATCGTCGCGGCCCGCATCGCGAACTTCGCACCCGAGCCGACCGACCGGCGCGGCCTCTCGTTCTGGTGCTCCCCTGACGACCTCGCTCGCCTTGCTCTGGCCACTGCAACCACCGAGGCCACGGGATTCCACGTCGTCTGGGGCGTCTCCGCGAACACCCGCTCAATGATCGACTCCTCGGCTGGCCTCGAGATCGGTTTCGTGCCGCGCGACAACGCCGAGTACTTCGCGAGCAGCCTGCCCGACGACGACTCCCTGGGCACCTTCCTCGGCGGCAGCTTCACTCGGCCCGAAGCGCGGCTTGGACTCGACCCGAACCGAGACTAGGGCCTCGTGGTGGATGACGAATGCGCCGCCCTGCTGCGACGGCATGCCGGGCCTTGCAGCCACAGCGCCAATCCCTTCCGGCTGTAATCGATTCGTCACCGATACCGACACCGACACCGACACCAACGCCCGCCGCGTGGCAGCGACCGCAGCCGTGTGAGGCGTTTCGTCACCGGGGGCCCTTTTTTTGGGCCACGTCGTAGTTGTCGCAGTGGGTCTAAGCAACTGCGCCTGCGCTAGCTCCGCGCTAGCGGATCCTTCATGGCTTTACGGGACAAGCCGGCCGTCGCCGAATCCACTACCCGGCATCCGATCACCACGTCGCGATTGGGTCGGACAACTGCGGCAGGTGCCGCTCTTCGACCGCTCATCAATGTCTGGGTCAGACTGCAACGCTTGTCCTCCAGCAGGTGAGACGTGGGTGGGCCTCTTCGCATTCAACGGTCGAGAGTTCGTTCTTGCGTTCACGGATCGCTCGAAGACTGACAGGATTTTCTTCCCGCCCGTCGGGCCAATGGGCGGGCGTAACACAGCCCTCCCGCTAAGCACGTGGCTCCTTCACCGGCGCGCGGGCACACCGTGGTTGGTATACATCTCGTCGTCGAAGCATGTGTCAGAAGGTTGGTGGTTGCCAGTCATCTGGTGGGAGAGTAGCCATCTTGGGGTCGTGGTCGCGCATCCGATGAGCCAGGTGGCCGCGGGTCATGTCGCACTCGCGGAAGGGCCCGGTTTGTCCGTCGAAAAGGACGGCACGGTGTCGGTCCCAGTGGTTCAGCCACCAGTTTGAACGGGCTTCCAGCGAGAGGCTCACTTCGACATCCTGCCAAGCGAAGTAGAGCGCCAATAGGCGGGCGGTCGCCTCTGGGTGCAGCCACCACTTGGGGCACCATGGGGCGCGTTCCCGATCCCCTGAGACCTCGACGGTGTTGAAGTGCTGGTCGAACCAGTCTAGAAAGGGCCCCCGGATGTCGATAGGAGATGCTGGCTCGTAGCTGGGCTCCTCGTGTGAGCTGTGAGCGCTGGGGCGGGGTTCGAGAAGGTCGAGGTCAGCCCCCGGATCGAGCTCTCGGTCGGCGCTCTCGGTGTCGGTAACATCGATTTTGGGGTCTTTTTGGGTAGGTTCGTCGCTCATGGCCGCGCCCCCGCGGTCATGGGTCCATTTTTGACTTGCGCGATGAGTACTCGATCACGGAACCAGGGCTGAGAGGTCAGCATCACGGGCCGGCACTTGGAGTTGAACATGACTACGCGCCATTCCGGGAGGTTAGCGAGCTTGTCGACGTCGAGGGTGTTTACCTGGCGTGTCGACGTCGACGACGACATTTGGCCGTCGCGGCCGGTGGAGGTGCCGTAGGTGGTCTCGTCGTACTTTCCAATGAGCTGTGTCAGATCCCCGAGGAAGTCGGGGTCGGCGACGCCGCCGCCGTAGACGCGGTTCGCGGCCGCGTCCCAGAGGGCCTGCCAGCCGCTGCGGCCGAAGGCCTCGACACCTTGGGCTTTGGACTGGAAGTAGGCGTTCAAGATGATCCCCATGGAGCCGTAGAACGAATACAGCGACGGCAGCTCGGGCCACCGCACAATGTTGGCGCACTCGTCCAGCTCCATCACAAGCGGCACCGTGAGGCGGCCGCCGTTGCGTTGGGCTGCACGCTCGGCTTTCTTGCCGATCGCGCGCACGAGCGCCGTGAGGATCGCACCGCCCGATCCGGCACCGTCCTTCGAGAGCAGCACGAGGGTGTCTTTCCCCTGCACGAACTTGGCGGCGTCGAATGGGCGCACGCCCGGTTCCTTCTCGTTCACGCTCGTGTCAGTCCATGCCACGAGGCGGTCGTTTTTCAGTGCGGAGGCCATACGGCGGGCGGTGCTGAATGTCGACTGCTTCGTTTTCTCGGCCGCGTTCAGAACACCGGCAACTGTCAGAGCCACACCTTCCAGGCCGTGTTCGTCGAGGATCACCTGAGCGTCTTTGCCGTAGTTTCCGGCCAGCCAGCGATAGACGATCGCTAGCCCGAGGTTCTTGACCGCGGCGGCCAGCAGGAATGCTGACAGAAGGTCGCGGCCATCCGTGTCGAATTGCGCGTCTCCACCCTTGTCGGCCTCGCCGCGGGTGGATGCCTCGAAGATCATGGCCAGCTCCGCGGCATCTTCTAACGTCTCGATGTCCGAGAGTGGGTTATAGACGAAATCGGGTGTCAGCTCGTCGCGGTAGATGCGGTTGGGGTCGAACAGGTACACCGTGCCGCGGTCTTTCCTCCCGGCGATGACTTCCCGCACCCCGTCGACTTTGTTCGAGGTCATGATGCACGCCCCGGGGGCTTCTAGGCAGTGCCGGATGACGAACGCGCTCGTCTTACCCCGGCCGGTGCCGAAAACGTAGACGCCCGTTTCACGCCACCCCTGATAGACCCATTGAGTTCGGCTCCCGATCGTCCGTCCGATGCTTTGCCCGCACGACATGACGGCGTTCGGATGCAGGCGGGCTGTCTCTGCCGTGCGCTGTTTGGCCCGCAGAATTTTGGTCTGGGCTTTCGTGGCCATGTGGGCTAGGGCGACGTTGCCGCGCTTGTTCGCGGCACGCCTTGCCTGCCAGGAGAGCAGGACCGTGAAGAGCGCCACGGCGATGATGAGGAAGACGATCATGAACGCCGGCGCCGATTTTGGCAGGGGTGTTCCGCGCAGCAGCATGTCACCGAGCAGCTGCACGGGGTTCCATGGGTAGTCGCCCGTGGAGTGGGAGAAGACCGCTCCCGCGTGGATCGCGAGGTAGACGGCACCGAGTAGTAGCGCGAAGAGGAAGCCGACGAGGACGTTGGTTCTGGCGCTGTTCATACGGTGGTCCGTTCGTTGGTGATGCTTATCTGGTGCAGGAGCCGGCGCGCGACGCGGGCCTCTTGATCGTCTCCCGCCAAGCGTTCGGCGATCTGGAGATCAACGCCGAGCATCAGGGTCATCTCAGATGGCATGACGCCCGTGGCCGACAGCTGTTTGAGGAGCGCGTAGCGTTCCGGCCGTGTGGTGACGTCGTAGGTTTTCGCCAACCGGTAGGCCTCGTGCAGCCACTTCATGGCTTCGCGGACGTGCTGCACGCTGCCGTCGATGTCTCGGCCCTCGATGCGGTACTTCACGCACACGTCGACGGCGCTGTGTCGACGCAGCTCTTCACGGTGGGCGGTGAGGGTTTCCCCAAGCCATAACCCACAGGTCGCGATGTCGGGGAAGTCCGTCGACGCGATAACCCACTCGTGACCGACGAAGTTCGCGATCGACGGCAGTTGTTCAGAACCGGCCGCGCTCACGAGCTTGCCGCCGTGACGTTGAATTTCATCGGCTCATTACCCATCGGGTCAACCTCGATGTGGACGTGGTTGCAGGTATCCGCGAACTGGCGGCTGATGTTGGTCAGCCGCACCGGGTCCCCGTGGGTGGCCCTGCAGTCGGCCTGCCCGGTGCCGGAGTCGGCGGCCATGATCGGATCGAGGGTCCTGAGCAGCTTGATCGCGTTGGCATCCCACCCGTTCGTGACGACACCCCCGAGGCTGTAGAAGTCGACCGCGTGACCGCCGCCGTTCACATAGTGCGCGGACGCGGTGCCGGCACCGGCAATCTGCCCGGTGCACTTCCGGTTAATATCGGAGATCCCGATCTTCCCGAACGTCTGATACGCCACGGTGATGACCTGCAAGATGCGGGTGTCAATGCCGCAGTTCGGGACGGTCTGTCCTTCGGCAATCCATCGAATCTCTTTCAGGTGATCCGGTGCCAGGCCCGTGATCGTGCCGTTGTCGATGCCCTTGACGAGGTTCTGAGCGAGGTCCTGCGCGTCGCCTGACACCGAGACCGTCGACGCGCACGCCGCCTGCCCGCCCGTCAGCGCCGTCACGACGGCCTGAGCCGCCGCGAAGTACTTCGTGTAGTGATTCGGGTCAGCGTTGATCTGCACGGCGTGGGCGGCGAGCGACGGGGCCATGCTCTGCCAGTTGGGCACCTTTAGGAGCCGCTGGAAGAAGAACGTCGCAGCTTGGGTCGGGTCCATGCGCTGGGCGAGGGTTCCCCAGGTGTCCCGCTGCTGGAAGAGGCCCCGCGAGTCGGGGCCGGCCGCATCGCCGTAGGTGATGTTTTCCAGCGTCGATTCGCCCATGGCCGTCATGACGCCAATCTCTTGCCCTTGCGTGTTCACGCCGAGGGCGGCCCCGGCGTTCATGATCGCCGTAGCGTTCACGAGCTGGTCGCCGGAGTACCCGTCGATCGACGTATGCGCGGAGGCAGTCTGGACGTTCACGGCCGTGGCCGCGCACGCCGATGAGGTTTGGGGGCCGCCGCCGCCGATCAGCGCTGCGCCTGCGAACAGGAATACGAGAAGCAGCACCACGAGGGTGCCGCCAATCCACTTATTCATCGTCCAGTGCCTCCTTCCTTGGGCCTGATCCCCTGACCGTTAGGCGCGTGCGGCGCCGGCTTCCATGGCCTCGTCTGTGTCGGTCACTTCTGCTTCCCACGGGGAGCGAATGTGCTGCATGTGCGTTTCGGGGTTGGAGCCGAATTTGAAGATGCAGTTCCCGGGGCGGAGGTTCATTAGGACCTCTTGGGTGTCGGGGGCGAAGTTGAACGTTTGGGTGACCCAGCGGGCGTCTTCGTCTCGGTCCTGCCGGTAGGCGTAGATCGTCTGCGCCTCCTGCACCACCGTGTAACCGGGCGAGTCCGGGGGGATATCGGTGCCTTTGTGCATCACGAACACGTTCGAGATACCAAGCGACCGGGAGAGTTTCTGGTTGGACTTCACGAGGCGGGACGAGGGGCCGCCGATCATGTGCCAGCCCTCCTCGTAGACCACGTTGGTGATGAAACCGCGCTCCTGCCGGAGGCGGCCCATCAGCCACATGTTGCCGATCGCCATCACGGTCGGAACGGCCGGGCCGTCGTCGGGGAGCTGGGAGACGTCGAACGTTGTCAGCTTCTGACTCAGGTCGACGTTTTTCGAGGTCTCCCCGTCGAACGTGCCAGCGAAGTCCTCGAGAAGGTCATCCAGCGCGTACTGGATCGTCAGCCCGGCCTGGTGGAACCGGTCGGCCGCCTTCTTCGACAGCTCCTTATCAGTCGGCACACGGCCGAGAAACGGCAGCAGGTCAGACGGCGTCGGTACACGGCCGTCTTCGAACGACGCAAACGCCAGTTGCAGCGCGTACCTGGTTGCCTTCCGCTCCCAGACGCTCGACGGGGTGTCATCCCGGACGATGCGCGCCACCGCGTTCACGAGGGCCCCCTGCCCGCGGAGCCCGGTCCCGCGGACAATCTCCGGGTCGAGAAGGTTCAGGCGGGTGCCTGACCCGTCCGGGTTGAAAAGCAGATGCGTTCCGCCCATGCGGTGGACGACGCCGGTGTACTCACCGACGCCGCCCTGGTCCTTCTTGTCGAACACCACCGCACGGTGCCTGTTCAAAAGCAGCGGCCGAATCACCATGACCGTCTTCGTGAAGGACGACTTTCCCGCACCGACCGTGCCGAGAATCAGGACGTTGGGGCTCGTCAGCTCCCGCGGCTGCATGTTGTAGGCGGTCGGGGCGTCATGGCTGATCGACGTCGAGGAGAGGTTGTCTCGGCCGTTGACCACCCCGCGGAACGACGTCGGGGCGCCGATGATCCCGGTGTTCAGAATCTCGGCCTGACGTGTGGTGGTCGGGGCACCCGAAATCGTGGGGGCGTACCAGCCGCGTGACGCGGACCCGGCCGAGGAACGCAGGCGCGCCCCAGGCAGCTCGAACGGTGAAGCGTCGACGGCCCGCGGGCGAGCCGTCACGGGCGCGGCCGTGAGGGGAAGGTCTTCCTCGCCCGTGATCGCCGGGCCCAGAGCGTCCGGCGACACGAAAATCTTCAGCAGCGGCACGCTCGCCAGCCGAGGGCGGCGCTTGGGCTCCACTATGGTGCGGGCACCGCGGCGCGTGCTCTCGGCCGCCGTCGATTCAGGAGTGTCGTCCTGCTCGGCGGGGATAACGGGGCTGTGCTTGCTCATGAAAGTGCTTCCTTCTCGCTACGGCCGGCGAGGCGACCAATCGCGCGGGTGGCCAAAGACGGGGTGTCGGGGCGCAGCCCTCGACCGATAGGCCAGGTCGTGCCGGAGGCGGCGGCCTGGAAGGAGTCTTGCCAGTCGAGAAAGTCGATCCCAAGCCCCGTCGCGCAGGACTCTTCGAGCTGACGCGACGCTTGCGCGAGGTCTTCTCGCGTGGGCGCCGAAATGGTGATGTACCCGACCCAGGACGCGCCGTGGTGGTGGGAGCCCGCTTCGAGGTCCTTCGCGCGGCGCTGGGCGGCGGACATGCGGGTGGTGGAGTCGTCGGAGACGAGGCGGCCCTTCTGCCGGTCGGCCACGACGCCGGCCATGTCGCGCACGACGTCGGCTCGGGCGGCGGCTTTCGCCTGCCCGGCTGGGATGAGGTGCATGTGGAACGAGACCGAGCGGACGAACGTCAGCTCCCGCCCCACGAGAAGGTCAAGGCACCACAGCGGGGAACGTCCGGCGACCGCGAGGTTCTCGCCGTGGATCGCCGCGGTGCGGTGCCACCACGTGACGCCAGGAGCGTTGTTGATCGGGTCGCCGCGGCGGAGGATCGTCGGGTCGTACGAGTCCACGATGTGCGCCGAGAACTCGTCGTGCGACGCCAACCCGACGTCGCGAAGGGGATTCACGGGGCCGGCGAGGTCGATCGGCATGTTCGGGTTCTGCTGATGACGGATCACCGCCACCGTCTGCTTCGCGGTCAAGGGTCGGACTGTGCCCATCCGGGCGTCGACCAGACCGCGAACCGTCGCCGCGATCTGGTCGGCCATGAGGGCACGCCAGGCGTCCCGGCCGGCACCGAACTTCGCCGCCGCGTCGGTGAACTTCTGCGTCAGCGGCCACGAGACGATGACGTAGTGCCGCTGCACCATGGCGTCTTCACTTGTGAGCTGAATGACCTCGCTGTAGGACCGCTTCTGCGCCTCATAGGAGGCCAGGTGGACCTGGTGCAGTGCACGCTCCTCATCGCTCGGGTTCTCACCGAGGACAGGTGCGGACTCCATGCGTTCCAGCACCCACCGGTCCTGCATCGCGGTATCGGGTGGGAGAACGCGGGTGAGGGTCTGCACGTCGCTGATCAGCGACGCAGGCGACGCCCGCCGTGCCAGGAATCGGCCCCAGCCGGCCGCGGCCCGGGTGAGAGCCCCGGCCGTTTCCATCCCGCGAATCTGACCTGACACCGCGAACGCGACCGAGAGATAGGGCCGTTGACCGACAGGGGCGTGCCAGGCGATGCCGGGCTGGTTGGAGCTGTACTGCAACCAGCCCATGCCGTCCGACCCGTCCGGGTTCGCCCGCATCTGACCGATGAGCTTGGCCGTCTCTGACTGGTCCTTCTTCGTGGCGGTGGCCGCCTGCTTCTGCAGGCGGTCCCACTCCGCGTCATCGAACGGCACGAACGTGTCGGTCCCGAGGCGCTGCCTCGACCGCCACCTGGCCCGTTTCGTGCGACGCTGCAAGATCGTCCCGCGGTGCGTCGTCGCCGTAACGAGCATCGTCACGCCCACTCCCGCTGCCGCGATGAACAGCACAGGCAGGCCGCCGCCGAAGGCGACGCCGATCATGCCGCCGCCGATGAAGACCGTCAGGGCAATGATCCGCGGCCGTGATGCGGTGCCACCGAAGAACGACCGGTGACCCGACTCCCCGCCGAGGTATCGGACGTACGGAGGTTCCTTGGTCTCGGTGTCACTCATGGGTGTGGTCCTTTCCGTACTGCTCCTCGTGGTCCTCGACCGGCTCCGCAGCCGCCGAGCCCACCGATTCGGCAAGCCGGGACGACACGTCCATGCCCTTCTTCGCGCCCGCGGCGAGCATCGTCGGAATGCCGACCGCCGCACCGCCGCCCGTGGCGCTCTCGGCCGCCCCCGCGGCCATGGCACCGCCCTCTGCCGCCGCAGCACCGCCACTCGCGCCCGCCCCGACCTTCGCGCCCTCAGCGGCCGTCTCAGCGCCGTTAGACGCTGATGCAGCCTTGCTACCTGCCGACGCCGTGTCGGCGGTCGATCCGCCGTCCTCAGACGCCGTACTGGGAGCGGACGTCTTCGACGTCGGCATGTTCGTGGAACCGCCGCCGCCTCCCCCGCTGGAACCAGAGTCGCCCAGCTTCACGTCCGCCTCCTGCATGGAGTTCGACCCAATCTGAGGACCAGCCGGAGCACCGCCGCCGCCACCCATGGGGATGACCGGGGCGAACTTCGTCAGGATGACCGGCGAGAGGCCGGCGAGGATCAGCGACAGGATCGACACCACGAGGGTGACGGTCCGTTCCAGGGTTGGGGTCTTGGAGAAGACGTCGACGCTGGACGAGACCATGCTGTACGCGATCGCGAGCATGAAAAACAGCAGCGGATGAGACGCCAATATCCCGAACCACAGGTAGGCAATCTTCGAGCCGAACTTCCGCTTGGACTTGTCGATGATCCACACGAACCCGAGCGGGAAGAGGATGCCCGAGAAGTAGAGGGTAATCAGCTGCACGATCAGGATCAGGACCACGATCAGGAGGCCGATGATCATGAAGAACATCAGCAGCGCCCCGACGATCGCTCCCCCGGCCAAACCCGCGCCGTTGTCTTTCGCGTCGAGCATCTTCGAGAACTTGTCCACGATCGTCTGCGACGACGAGTTGATCCCCCACGAAATGAGGGAGTCCGACAGTGCCCCGAAGAACTTCACCAGGAACGATCCGAGCAGCGGTCCGAACACGGCACCGATGAGGAACAGCGGCGCGTAGAGCCCGAGAGATTCGCCCAAGTCGCGGCCGGACTGCTGGCCCCGGGCCGTTCGCACGACCTGAGGAATGATGAGCGCCACCATCACGAAGATCGCCAGGGCGAACGACACCTTGTAGGCGTTGATGAACCAGGTGGCGGTGAGGTCCGGCAGGGTCGCTTTCGTGATGGCTGGCATCACCGTGTCGGAGAGACTCTTCGCCCCGGCCTGCAACATGTTGAAGGTGTTCCCCGCAGGGTCCGACCAGAAATCCGCGATTCCCTGAGCCGTGTTCACGGCGTCACCGACCCCGTTCGCGACGCCGGTTGCAGTCTTTCCGATCGCCTCGCCGCCCTTCACCGCAGCGCAGCCGATGAAGCTGACCGCACACACGCCGTTCTCGATCGCAGACATCAGCACCCTCCTGTGAATCGGGTACCGGCATTTGCGAGCTTGGTCTGATCCACGGGCGTACCTGTGGAGATTCGCCACGCCCCGTTTTGCCAGACCATCACGTACCCGCTGACGCCCGTCTTCGTGGGGCTCAGAGCACCGTCGATGACATACCCGGCAGCGAGCTGCACGGTCACTCGATTAGGCGTGCCGCCCTCCAATACGCTCCAGACGCCATTGGTGGTCGACATAAAGAACTTCCCGTCAGGAGGGACGACTCCTTGGGTGGGGTTGTTGCCGGCTGCTTGGTACTGCGCCTCAATGTTTTTCAGCGCCTCCGACGCGTCGGGGGAAACAATGGCGTCACTGACGGTCTGAGCCTCGGCGGCGCTCGGGTACGGGTACTGCCAGAGCCACCGGTAGAACGAGGTGGCAACCTCGACCGCCCCGTAGCTGCTGTGGCCGGCGCTCTTCTGCGCCGCAAGCACCATTGCCGCCGTCCGGTCCTGCCCGCCAAGACAGCCTGTCGGGGCCGCATCGCCCTCGTTGTCACCGCCCCCGGAGGTCCCGCCTGTCGGAATCGACGTCGGGGCCGTTGACGCCGAGCTGGTCGTACGAGTGGCGGTCGGTGTCGTGTCGCCGCGGGTGTTCGCGTACACGACCACGCCGCCTACGGCGACGACGACCACGGCGGCCCCGATGACGATGGGCCACCGGGAACGGCCGGATGCTGAGTACATGCGCATGGTGCTTCTCCCATGAGAAGGTCGGTGTTCGGTGGGTTAGCTGGCGAACGTGAGGATCGCGCCGACGACGAGCGCGAGAGCTGCGAGGACCCCGAGCGAGACACCGGCCCAGAGGGCCTTCTTCCGGCCCACGGCGTGCGCCTGAGGGTTCGGGTTCACCTCGCCCGAAGCGCCTGCCATGCCTACGATTCCGATCACCAGGTAGATGATCGAAATGAGGATGCCGATACCCCAGATCGCCGTGATGGCCTTCTGCCAAAGCTGAGTGAACTTGGCCCCGCCGAACGAAAAGTCCGGCACGAGACCGTCCAGAGGGTTGTCCACCGCGGCGACGAGCTGGTGGGTGTGGAGGGCGGTTGTTGCGAGCAGATCAAGCATGAGTGGTCGCCTTTCAGCGCTTGGTGGAGACGATGGTTTGCAGGGAACGGACGACACCCGCGGCCGCAGCAGCCAGAGCGTCCCGCGTGGCCGGCGTGAGCTTGCCCACGGTGAGCTGGCCGCGCTCGGCGATATGCGCGTCGTAAGGGACGTCGTGGAGCTGTGTCACTCCGGCGTCGTGAAGGAGACGCGCGACCTCTTCGGCCACGGCGGGGCTCTCCGGGCGGCCGTCTTTCAGACGGACAGCAATCGCGTTGGCGGCGAGGGCTTTCGCGTGGTCGTTCCCGTTTCGGAGCTCTTCGAGGACCTCGATCGCTTGCAGCACCGAGTCGCCGGAGTTCATGACGGGGATGACCAAGATGTCAGCGACCGACACGGCGCCCTGGAAAGCGGGCGACGTTGGGACGTTGCCGGAGTCCATGACTTCGATGCCGTAGAACTCTCCGATCTTGTCGGAGACCTTCACGACGTCCTCACCCGCGAGGGCTGCACGGGGGCCGACCGTGCCGAAGACGGTCGCGAACGAGGTTTGCGGGACGCCATAGCCGGCGAGCTGTCCGGCACTTGTAATTGTGTCGACGTCGCGCACCAACTCCCCCAGACCCAGAGTCGGGTTGCCCTCCGCGCGGAAGTTCAGGGCTCCGGGGTCGTCGGAGACTTCCCAGATCGCGACCGAGCCGCCCTTGATCGCGGCGATGACCCCGCCGAGAAGGATCGACAGCGGCGTCTTGCCCGTGCCACCCTTCTTGTTGGCCAGGAGAATGCGGACGTGACGCGTCCACGTGGCCTGACGAATGATCGTCTCGTTGGCTAGGCCGCGGGCCCGGTGCTCGTGCTCGGCCAGCTCGGCCGGGCTTGGGGCGAGCCGCAGGAGGCCTCGCAGACCCTTGGTCGACTTCGTGGGGGCAGTCGATGTCGGCGTCATGCCGGACGCCGCTCCCCCGAAAAGCACGGAAAGACTCTTGTCACGCGAACGCTCCACAGGAGCCTCTGCGGGTGTCTTCGGAGCCGGCGGAACCGCAGCTAGGACAGGCTCGGGCTGAACTGGTGCGCCCTCGGGCCGTACGGGACTCTTTGGCATGGGCGGAAGTGCCGGCAAGACCTCCGCTGGGGTCTCGTTCCTGGTGCGCGGCACCAGATGAGGCGCGACGGACGTCGTGTCTTCCTCGAGGTAGTCCTCGGCGCGAGCCGCTGCGCCGAATACGTCACTGATCTTGTCCGTCACTTTGTTCTCCCTCATTGATGTGTGGCGTGCGACTTGCGAGCAAGGGGGCGTGACCGACTTGCTCCTCGCACCCCGGCAGATATGGCTGGCTCAACTCCCGGAACCGCCATGGACCACGTGCCGCCGTGCTCAGAGGTCACCACGAGGCGGGCGCGGGCGGCAGCCCGGCACGAGAACATGGCGTTGAGCCCCAGGTGCCGCAAGAGGACCCTCGAGACGTCCGAGCCAGCGCTTGCCCGGGACCCTCGCGGGACGGCAAATGCGTCACACAGCACCGCTAACACAACCATCCGACCAGTGTTGCAGATATGCCACGAAGATGCAGAATCGTCACACCTAGGTAAGCAAGCGACAGCTAGTTTGCGCTTGGTCCTTCTACGAGCGGCGAGAGCCACTCGTAGATTGTGGTCGCGAATCGATCAGGATCCGCGTTCCATTCCATGGCGTGGGGACTCGGCGGGAACGTCTCGAGAGTCACGAGATCTGACGAGTCCGCGAAGGCGGCGGACACGTCGAATGGTGCGGTGCGGTCGCCGTTGGAATGAATGATGAGCGTCGGGACACTCACGCGGGGAAGCTCCGGAGGGAGGAGTAGGGGTCGCTTGAGGCCGAGGAGGCGGCTGGTGACGGTGAAGGAGAGGGCGGCAAGAGTGGACGTGGCAAGCCATGCGGGGATGCGGTTCTGAGTCATGCCGAAGCGGATGCTCCTCGCCCAATTGATCACCGGTGAAACAAGAACGAGGCCGTTGATGAAATTCCGGTTGGCCCCTTTCTCGGACTCATAGAGGGCAAGCGTCGCACCCAATGACCAGCCGACGAGGAAGACTGTCTTGGCTCCGTGGGCGCGGGCAAAGGTGACGGCAGCATCGAGGTCCTGCCACTCGGCCTGTCCGAGGGTGGATGCCTGCCGACGTTCCCCCTGCGCTTCCCCGTCGCCGCGGTAGGAGATCACGAGGGAGGTCCATCCGGAGTTTCTCAGGGCATGGGCGCTTCGGAGGGCCGAGTCGCGGCCGGCGAGCATCCCATGAACGTGGATGACCCAGGTGGAAGCCTGATCGCCTGTGCCGGTGTATAGCCAGGCCGGTTGTACTGCCGAGTCGGTGTTGATGTCGACCGATTCCGGAGGATGCTCGGTGACGTCAGTGGGTTCGAAAATGTTGCCTGTGGCGCGAGCGAGCGTGTTCCCGTGAAGGACTGTCGGAGTGTCGAGGGTGCGGACAACCCCGGCGCCACCTTCGTGAAGGCGGGCCCCCGGCTTCATGACGGCGAGCTTTGTCTCGTCGTCGTACAGGAGCCCAATGGTGCCCTTAAAGCGGGTCAGAGGCGTAGACGAGAGGACTACCTCGGACGGTTCGAGGGTGCCAAGGATCTTCGTGGGGCGGGCACGCCGTGGGTAGATCACAGCATTGGCCAGCGTTCGGATGAGCGCGGCGTAGACCGCCGCCAGAACGATCGTGACGACAGCGAGCAAGCGGATCAACGGTTGGCTTCTTGGAGTTGTGAGGACAGCATCCGTTCGATACCGGTGAAAACGAGGTCGTCCGTTTTGGACAGCCTTTGGGCGCCGACCTTGAGGCGGTCCCTGATGTTCACGGCCGAGTCCATCGCCAGCTGCCGGTTTGACCAACCGTTCACCCGGGCCATGAGAAGAGTCCGCTCTCGGTAGTCGGCGTCGTGCGCGCGGGCGTCAAGTCGAAGGGTCCACCGGGCGAGGTACTTCCAGAAGGTCCGGACACTGAGTACCCATGCAATTCCGAGGACGCCGATGAGGATCCCGCCGAAGAACGGCCCTTCCGCGACGTTGTAGAAATCGCGGGCGAAGCTCCCGGTACCGGGCACGAAATGCGCCACGAACAAGTACGCAGCCTCCAAGCCACTGCCAACGAGCATCAGGAAAATGCCGAGCTTGTAGAGCCTGGTCATGATCGACCTCTCGAACCCTAGGAGGGCGAGAACAGAGGCGGCCAAGACGCCCATGATCGAGATGTAGATGGTCGAGAACAGCCAGGTCGGAAGATAACGCAGCCGGTCGAGAACAAAGTCCGCTGACGTGAGACCAGGGTGCGGAATGAGCAAGAACGGTACGGCGAAAGCGGCCCAGGCGAGCAGCAGGGCCCACAGGGGCAGCTTTCGATCCGGGCGGTGTTGTTGAGCGGCGACGGCGTTATGGAAGAACCACATCGCCGCGACAGCCGAGGAATCTCGAACCAAGGTAAGCAGATTCCGGCTGCCTAAAAAGCCGTCCATCACCGCGGGAGTAGCTAAGAAGACTCCGTAGGTCGCTATCGAGACGGCGCCGAAAGCGGTCGCCCACCAGGCTGGCTTTCGCCAGGAGGAGTGCGCTCGAACGGCGACGACGAGAACGAAAGCAATCAGGCAGATGGTGTGAATCATGCGAAATGGTCCTCTTCGGAGGAACTTTCGAAAGCGCGCAGGCGCCGCACGAGAGCGCGGGCTAGTTCCTCGACGAGAGCTTCTTCTCTGACGGCGTCCTCGTCGGTCGTCTCGTTGCTGTTCCGCGGGCACAGGCGCAGAAACAGCCGAGATTGCTGCTGTGGTTGTTTCGGCCGTGGTAGCTCGGCCGAGAACCAGTCATCGGGCGCACTTCGGATGATGAGGTGACTGAGCTCATGGATTCGGCTCAGGAGGCTGTAGTACTTGCTGTCTTCTGCCGCGACCATGACGCCGGTGAATGTGGGTGCGTCGAAGACAATGCCGGTCGTGGAATGAAGGGCCGCCCCGCGGATTTCCTTGAATCGAAGCTTGCGCCCATAGAGGGTCTCGACGGCGTGGCTCAGGTCGCCAAAGTCTGCCGACGGTGGCAGTGCAAGCCTGCGCACGAGCGCATCGACAGGGCTTTCGCCGACGAGGGGAGAACGGTCACGCCGAGATGTCTTTGCCATGGATTTCTGGTCACGAGAGAGCGTCAAACTGCGCACTACTTCTCGGGGCCTTCCTCCTCGTCGATGAACTCACGAATGGCTGCCTCGACGGCCTGGATCTCTTCGGGCTGCAGCTCCTCCAGCGATCGGGCCGCCAACCGTGTCACGCCGACGTCGTGCATGCTTCGCGCGAACCGCAGTTGCGTTTCGATCTGGGATGACGCTGCATCCTCGCGGCCGGTCAGGTACTCCCCCGGCACCTCGAGGAATATTCCCAGCGCCGACGTCGTAGCCGCGGTCGACGTGCCCGCGAGGAAAGCGTCCCACTCCCCCACGGATAGCAGGTAGCCGTCCTTCGACGCAGCAGCTCTTGCCGCGAGGAAAGCCGCATCGAGGTCTTCATAGAGACCAGCCGCTTCCAGCGCAAGCCGGGCACGGTTCACCCGAGTCATCTCATTCTTTCGAGAACCCCCCAGGGGCTGGCCGGCACGCTGCGCCGCACGGGAAATAAGTTCCAGCGGATCCTCCTCCAGAGCCCGGCACAGCATCACCAGTTCCACGACCGAGACAGGGCGGACGCCGCGCAGTACGCGGTAGATGGAGTCATGCGTGATCGCAGCCTCTTGAGCCCAGGTGCGGACGTTGACGTTGGCAATCGCCTGAGCCGCACGTAACTCGGCCGCCAGCGCTTCGTGGAGCGCCTGCGTGGGCGTCTCGCTCATCTGATCCACACCAAAACGCTAGCAGGTCATCGTCAATTTGCCCTGCCGTAGCAGGATCGCCAAACTGTTGCTAATGTGCAAACACCGACGGAGTGGATGCATTCGTAGAAAACACGATCGAGCCTTCTGCGCCGCCTTCGTTGCCCAATTTGCTCGATTGCGGACGACACGCCGCAGCAGAACCCTCCGGAATGCATACGTTAAGCCAGGTTGATCTTATGAGTGGAACTAGGACGCGACAGCGTCGCCCCGAGGGCGCCGCCACGGTGCTTCTCCAAGGGCGCGTCTCCCCCGAGACTCGAGCTGAAGTCCAAGCGGCGGCAGCCGAAAGTGGCGTCTCGATCGCCTACTACCTCGAGGCCCTCGTCTCCCAACTCATCCGCGACAACGGAGCATTGCCCACTGTCGCGCGTCCCCGCCCTCAGGACATGGAGCTGCCGATCGCAGACGTCGCCTAACGAGTGAGGGCCCGACGCTTTCGCGTCGGGCCCTTCAAGAGTCGTAGCTCAGAACCCTCATCGCTGGCAGGCACCGAGGTTCGAGCTAATCCAGTTCCGGGACCGGTTATCAGCCGGGCCTTTTGCCTACCCTCCAGGCATCCACCTGAGGAGATGAGCCCATCGTAACTCTTCCGCGCGCAAAAGCGCCATCACCCCGCGATAACGCGATCGTCGGCGAGTCGCCGACCCTTGCTGCCGCTTGGGAACTGACGCGCCTCCTCTCGCCCCGCGACCGGGTACGGGTCATGAAGCGAGACGCCTACGGGCGCCTTGACGAGAACTCCTACCCGCTCTTCCACCAGGTAGGGCCCACTCCCCCATCCACGCCGTGGGCGATCCGGTTGGCGGACGAATCCGGAATTTACCGGCTGCTCTGTTTCGACTTCGATGGCAAAGAAGCTGGCGCGGTCTCATGCGAGCTCATGGAACGAGCCGTCGATGACTGCGACGAGCTCTCTGCCCTGCTCACGGAGCATGGTGTGAGCCACGTCGTCTGTCAGTCGTCCGGCACGGGCGGTCGGCACATCTGGATCGCCCCACAAGACGGCGCCCCCGCACCCCTGGTCGCTGCCCTCGCGCGAGCGGCGCGAGCCCGCTTCCAGACCCTCGACCACGGGATGCTCTGTAACCCCACTGAAGGAGCAGCCCGCCCGCCACTGTCGCCGCATCGAGACGGGTCCACCTCGCTCCTTCTCCGAGGTATCGCCGAGACCCTTACCGCGCGTGACGCATCCGTTGCCGGCCTGGTGGAGGTGACGGAGGCCCTGGAGGCAACTCGGCCTGCGCTTCGCCCGCATGACAGCGCACCGTCCGGCCCGACCGATGAACGCCACCGCCCGCACCGACGGTTGAGTCGCGCCGGCGAGGCGCACATGAGCACGATCGAGGGCGGCAGCAACCCTAGCTGGACCGGGTTCATGTGCCTGCTCTCCGCCGCCGTCGCCGGATGGTCCCTCCGCGACGTCCAGCACGCCGCCCGGACAGCTCCCGGGATGGAGCACTACCGCACCAAGAACACCGGCCGCGGCTCCCGCCGGAAACGCGACCTGCATGAGGGCCAGGCACGCCTCGAACGGCAATGGGAGAAGGCCCACCAGTACGCGGCCCTGTACCGCTCACTCCCCCAGGTACGCGAACCGCAGGACTACACCGAGCTGATCAGCGTCGTCGACAGCGTGAATGACCTCTTGCACCGGCTGCAGGTCACCCCTGGACGGTGGAGCTCTGAAGCCGGCCAATCTCGCCAGAGCATCCTCCAAGCCCTCGCCTTCCTCACCCTCCAAACCGGAAAACAGGTCGTCGCCGCATCCATCCGTGATCTTGCCCTCGCGACGGGCCTCGGACGAACTACAGCAGCCACGGCATTGCACTCGCTCGAGCGCGACCGTTTCATTCAACGGATCAGCGCAGCCGGCCAGGGCAACGCTGCCGAATGGCAGCTGACCCCGGCTCTTTCCACAGGTTCAGTCACTGTCCGGTCACAACTACTTAATAACCCCCGCCCCCCTGCCGGACTGTTCGACAAACGAGCCGAACTCGTCAGTCGGCTCGAGCGAAGCCTCCTCGAGTCTCGTCACGATCTCTTTACGCGCGCCGGCCTCGGGCACCGGGCCGGCGCCCTCTTTGCGCGTCTCGGCGAGAAAGTCTCTGTGACCGTTGACTCCGCGGCAGGGCTCTTAGGTGTAACTCCGCGCTACGCAGCGACCATCCTGAGCCGCCTCCGCCACCACCGATTGATCATCCGAAATGGAAAAGGGTGGGCGCGAAGCAAACGGGACCTCCGCGACCACGCAGCTCGATCCACCGGGGTTTCCGGTTACCTGCAAGCTCGAGCCGAACGATACGAGGCAGAACGGCAAACGTGGGCATGGTGGCAAGCCGAACTCGAAACCATGAACTCCTCCCCCATGGCCAGACCCCGACGCCCACACGTCACCAGCCGACCACTCTTCACAGACCTACCAGGGGAAAGAATCTGGCCGCGGTATCCGCGTCGAGTCGATGCCCGCGCAGACCACAAGAGCGCACGGCAACTCGTCCTTGAGGGCGCCCTCAATCCCGAGAGCCGGTTTCAGTATTTGGGAGCAGCGTAGATATTGGGTGTCACCAAGTTGCTAACGCTTGGCCTTGACAGCAACAGGCCCGCCATCCAGGAGCAGGAGGGTCCTCGGAGTGAGTCGCTGCACGTTACGAGGTACATCTGTGCAGACGAACGCACCATGACCCTCAGCGAGTTCCCCAACTACTGGAACCACGAACGCAACCACTCCACGCTTCTCCAAAGCAACAGCCGTAACCCATGCGTCTCTAGCGGTAATTCGTCAGCCTGTCCGATCCCCGCAGGGATGGCTGGTTCCGAGTTAAGAGCCAGACGTCGCGAAGCGCGCTTGCATGCGGGCTACCGTTCCGCATCTCCTTCTACCGATCAGACCGAACCCCGACGGCCAACAGGCGTGGACCGTTGGTGGGACACGAAATTTCAAGCCGCCGAGTACCAGCCGGACGGTGCCGAATACCCACAGATGCCGGACGACTACACGCCTAAGTTCAAAGTGGGTCGTTCAATCTCGGGTCATCGTCGGACGCATCGGATCCTCTACGAGGGTGCCGGCGTTGCCCTCCGCATGCCCTCCGCGTCGGCAATGAAGCGTTTCGCATACGAGACGCCCGGCACGTTCGACGTTGCCAGGTCGGCTACCTATCCCGGAGGCCAGGTGACGGAAACGGTAAGGGTCACCGACAACGGTTGGGGCCTTTGGTCGGTCTCCGGAAACGGCCTTACTCCGGAGCAGGCCGCCTACGTCACAGAAACTGTGAGCACGGTTCTTGAGGCCCGCCGTCCATCCCTTGGATTTAAAGCGACGGGTGATCTCTTGGAACGTCGGCGCGCCCGGTTCGCGGCGGGCGGCATCAAATTCGACCGCACCCCCAGTCTTCGTTCATCGCCGGTGTCACTTTCACCGGCCGTCCGGGACGGTGGTCGTTCGTGTCGGTGTCCGGTCCTACGGCTACAAGGTCCCAGAGCAAGTGTTCAATCACGTGCGCGCATCGCGTGACCCGGGCAAGGCCTACAACGCCCTCGGCAAGGGAAAGCGGCGGGCCGAGGTGGACTCATGCCCTAAGCGCGATCGGTTCTTCGCGGTTGGCTTCGAGCACCGTTGCCCATCGAAACATCGAGCACCTGGTCGTCTTCCACACGAGCAGAACCTGGCGGCCCGCGACAGGGCCCGGGAGCTTGCCGGCGAATAGTGGTCACTGCGGTGCAGTTTCTGGGTCACTCCCCCGCTTTGATGAAGATGACTTTTCCTTCAAGATCACCGGCTTTTTGCGACCGCACTGTCTCCACGGCCTCCCATGGCGTCGGCGACTCGATGAGAATCTCCTCAGCTGGTGATTTCGATAAGGGTTTGTACGCGACTTTCCAGGCCATGCCTTGATGATCCAACCGCTTGGGTGGTCCGCTGCACCCGACAGGCGCTCGGCCCATCTCCCAGGTCCGGAAATTACTCCACCTCCCCAAGAGCCCTGTGTTGGCTTCTAAGGCGACGACCCCCTGGGATGACCCAGATGGTTCTGGACGCTGAATTCGTCCATTCTGCGCGAAGTTACGCTGTCCGGGCTTCCCCGGAGTCCCGGGATAGCCGGGCTTCCCAGCATCGTCAAAACGGAGCATGATCTATTGAACGGCGCTGTCCGGGTCTGCCCGGGTTGCTGGCTAGCGCCTTTTGTGCGCTGTCCGGGTATTCTGGGTTTTCCCGGTTTCCGGGCACCACCAGGCATAGCTGTAATGCCAGGCGACCCGGCATTCCCGGTTAGCGATGATCCAGCAATAATCTCATCTACGGCACGCTGTCCGGGTTCCCCAGGCATTCCGTGATGCCCGGTTAGCTTGGATCACGACAGGCACCCGATCTTGGAGAGACACATGGCTGAACCCTTTGACCGCATCAACCTCCAGCGGGTCATAGCCGTAATCAATGGCAAAGGGGGAGTCGGGAAGACAACACTCACCGCCAACATCGGGGGACTCCTCGCCGCGAGCGGCTGGCGCACGCTGGTGGTCGACCTCGACCACCAGGGCAACCTCGGACTCGACCTCGGCTACTCAGGCACCGCCATCGACGACGACGGCCAGGCGTTGTCCAAAGCACTCACCTACCCCGACGACCTCGCCCACCCGGCCAGCAACGTTCGACCCAACCTCGACGTCCTCGTTGGCGGGCGTTTCATCGAGAATGCCGCCGCGACGCTCGTCAGCCAGTCGACGAGAGGAGGCGATTCGCTGCAGCAGGCTCGGTTGAGCCTGGCGCGTGTCCTCGACCGAATTGCGGAGGAGTACGACGTGGTCCTCCTTGACTGCCCGCCCGGCAATGACATCATCCAGTCCGCCGCGGTCGCCGCGGCCCGCTATATCCTCATCCCTGCGAAGACTGAGGATGCTTCACGCAAAGGCCTAAAGCTCACCGCCGAGCGGCTTGACCAGGTCATCGACCTCAATCCGGATCTGGATCTCCTTGGAGTCGTTCTCTTTGCTTCTGGGGTGTCCGCGAGTCGAGTCCGCTCCGACTTCGCAGCGAAGGTCGTCGCAGACCTTGGGGGAGAGGTAGCGCGCGACGTCGTCTTCGAGAACTACGTCCGACACGCCGAAGCCACCGCTGCGTCCGCACGAGATAAGGGACTCCTGGTCCATGAGCTGGACGACAAGGTGCGCAACAGCCCCAAGTGGTACGAGCGCCTCAAGAAGGGCGAGTCAATCGAATCACCAGGACCCCAATCGGCCCAGTCCGTAGCGGACAGTCTGCAAGCTGTGACGAGCGAGATGATCGCACGGCTCATGGCCAAGGAAGCCGAATCGGCGACGGAGGAGGCCCATGTCTGACGGAACCGTGAACCGGAGCGTAGGCGGGCCGCCGCCGCGGCGCGCGACGCCTCCCGCAGCCGGCGCCACAAGCACCCTGCTCCGATCTAACAGAACCGCGTCGACGACAGTGCCAGCCGTGGAGCAACAGACGGCGGACCCTGGCCTACCCGAAGACCAACCCGGCCTGTTGGCTGTCGACGCCCCGTCGGAGCCTGCCGCCCGCCGAGGTGCCCCTTCGCCTAAGCGACGGTCCGCCACTGCACTCCTTCCAGGGGAAGCACCGGACGACTTGGTCAAGTTCACATTCGATCTACGCCGGGAAGACCGTGACGCATTCCGAGCCGCGTTCGGCGCTGCCCGAGCATTCGAGGGCGTCTCGTCCCTCAGGGAACTTGGAATGCAGCTGATTATCAACGAAACTCGCCGCCTCGAGGACGAATACAACAACGGGCAACGATTCGATGGAGGCCGGAAAGGTCTGGCGCGAGGGGATCAATCCGGTCTCGCGAATTCGTAACACCGAACCAGCTTTGGCGCGAAGAGCATGAAACACGCCGCATGATTGCGCGGAGTTTGGTGCGAACTGAGTCATTCTGACTGTGCCTAGGCGCCCCGTGGTTACCGCGGGGGAGTGGAGCGCGGACCGAGACGACATCCTGGAGGGGAACCCCGATGAGCGACGATGACACCACCCCCAGCACGGAACTAGCCAGCCGGTACGAAGACATTCCTATCGAGCCGGCCGGCTTCGGGGCCGTCGGTTCTGAGGCTATGCCGCAGATGTCCCGATCAAAGGTCGACCGGTTGAACTTCGCCGGCAACCGAGAGATGGCAGAGAAAGTCGACTACAACGTGGGTTTCTCCGCTCGTGTCTGGGCGCAAGTGACTCTTCCCTACAACGATCCGGGGGATCAGAGCTTCTGGGTCCGCCGCAACGGGCCGATCACGCTCCGTGTCCGTCCTGCAGCCATGTCCACGCCAGACGGCCGCGACATCAACGCCTACCCATTCGGAATCCTGCCCCGGCACATCATGACGTGGATGGCGTCTGAGGCGTACCGAACGAATTCACCGGAGCTCGAGCTGGGTGCGTCGATGAACGCCTTCATGGAAAAGCTTGGTGTCACTACGGGAGGGAAGAACCGTGCCCGCCTTCGCGATCAGATGCAGCGCGTGTTTGGCTCGCAACTGTCGGTGGAGGGCATCGCGTTCGGCGAGGCGGGAGCCGGTTACGGAGTAGCCCAGAAGTACTTCCAAATCGCCGACGAGGTGCAGCTCTGGTTCAGTGAACGAGAGGACCTGACCATGGAGGGGCTGTGGTCGTCAAAGGTGAGGTTGTCGACACCGTTCTACGATTCGATCAAGGCGCATCCCATTCCTGTCGACCTCGACGCCCTTCGCGTTCTCGGATCGGCGCCCCTGCGCATCGACATCTACATCTGGCTCGGCTATCGACTGTGGTCCCTCGACCGAGCGACCCGAATCAAGTGGTCTGACCTCTATGTGCAGTTCGGATCGCAGACCAAGCGCGAGCGCGATTTCAAGATCCAATTCTTGAAGGCCCTCATCGAAATCAAGATCGTTTTCCCTGCCCTTCGCTACGAGTACGACCAGAACTTCTTTGTCCTATTTCCCGGGCCGACCCCCGTTCCCACGACAACCACCAAGCGGGCCCTCAGAAGCTGATCCGAGCTGCGAACAAAGTACCCATCCACAGCCGTCTCACGGTGTTCGCGGTAGGTACTCTGTTCGCGCCGCTGAGTTTCCTAACCATTAGATCTGGTTACATGGCCGTCGGCATCAGCTATCTAGGTAGCGCGAACAGAGTACCTACAGGGTCGCGAACAGAGTACCTACGCGCTTCACGTTGGAGGCATGGGGTGGGGGATTCTGTTCGCGCGGCCTCCAGTGCTGAGACAACGGCCCCACGCGCGAACAAAGTACCGGTGTTGCCGAGCCGGATCAATGGCTCCAGTAAAGCCTCATGACGACGCCATACTCCGGCGTAGCCGCGAAGGCGCGAACAGAGTACCAACGGACGAGAAGAGCTTGGCGGATCGCGAATAAAGTACCTGCGACGGCCGGCGCGAACAGAGTACCTAGCCCAGCGGCAGGGATCTCGATCGCCAGGGAGCTACCAGGGCCTTCAGAGACCATCCGACCGAGTGACGATCCGTTCCTGACCTACTTCGTCGCCGGAGGAGGTGTTTCTGAGGCTCTCAGGGCTCACTGTGGTTCGAGACGGGCCTCAAATTCGTGGAGGGCGCGCTCGTCATCCCTGCTGCTTTTCACCGTTTCTGTGGCGCGAGATGCCCGCTCTGTAGTCACCTTAAGAACCCGGTTTATTACAGGTGGTCGTACAGGAGAACTACTAGGGGACTTATCCACAGCACCGTGAATCCGTGCAATCTCGGGGATCGGGGACGGAGGTTGTGGACCGAGGTGCGAGCAGAGTACCGAAAACCGCGAGCAAAGTACCGAATCAGCGCGAACAGAGTTCCGATTCGCGACCAAAGTACACGCCTGAGGCATTGGTACTCTGTTCGCGCCTCGTAGGCAGGTGGTCTCCTGTGGATAACCCCTTCGCGTGGATGGCAGATCGGTACTTTATTCGCGCACTCGCAGGTCGTGAATTCGTTCACTCGCTTGAGCCGTGTGGCATTTGAGAGCCTCAATCCGAGGGATCGCTGTAGCCGGCGCCGATGCCGGTCGCAGCAGTGAAGCGCCACGAGCGTGGACATTTCAGTCGACGGCCCCTTTTGGCGAACTGCGCAACTGCAGCTCTCATGCCCAATTGAAGGCGCCATGTCGTGAAATCAGCACGGCCAGAAGGCTCAGAGGTCAGTCCCGGGCGTTCTCTCCCACGTAGCCATGGCAGCTCTGAGAAGTGCTCCCCCGACACGTCAGGTTTCGGAGAGTTCGGCACGTAACGCCTGCGGCGCCCCGGCGAACTGATTACTCGTGGACGGAGACGTTTGGTCACGTGGCAAATCCGGCGAGAGTGTAGGCCATCCACTCGGAAGATCGAGCACGCTCGAAGTGCATCGGATTGAAACCAGTGTCGATTCTCATCTTGGCTTGCCACTCGCAGTCCCGTAACCATGGGAATTCTCACGGTGGTTGTCAGTCGATTTCTCATTCGAATCTTGCCATTTTCTGGTTCAGCGTCCTGGACGTCTTCTTCATGGGCTGCGGGGGTTTCATGGAGCTAGTACGACCTGCAGGACTATCCCGCGCCCGTTGTGCGGCAGGTCACCTGTTAGCGCGCGCATGGCAATTGAACGTGAGAATCCACAGATCAGAGAGGCTGCTCGTTTCACGGAACCCTCTAGAACACAAGCCTCCTGTCACGTCACCCCCTGCCAATACGTTCCGAGAATGCGTATTATCGGAACTGAAACGGGTGGGGGTCACAGGACCCAGATCACGACGGATTTCGCCGCCGAGGACGCCCGAAGGCGTCTGGAGAGCCATGTTCGCGAAGACCGTCGTCGCAACGGAGGAGCGGGAGATCGTTGTCCCGGTACTCGAGCAAGAGGTCAGCCTCGGCGAGATCAGCGACGCGAGTTCGGCCAGGGCCGGGACATTCCTGCTAAATGCCTTCGCCTGGGCATCGAAGAGCGACTGGACGTCTTCGGCGATCGTCAATATCGCTTCGCAGATGGCTGTGCTCCCGGGCGGCCATTCCCGCAGAGGTCTGAACAGGACGAATATGCGCATCGTTGAGCAGTACGTCGCAGACGGCATCGGCTGGTTGCTCGCTCGAGGGCTCCTCGGGCCGTCTATGGAGACCGTGGGAGGTTCGTCATGGATGTTGACATCCGACGGACTCGAGGCCGCGAAGCGAGGTTCCACCACGCACATCGAGGCGTCACTCCGGCTGCACGCCGACCTCCACCCGGTCCTGAACTCGTCTGCACGGCCGAACTTCGAGCGCGGCGACTACGCCACCGCGGTGTTCTCCGCCACACAGAAGGTCGAGATCGCGGTGCGCGAGGCAGCCGGCTTCGAGAAGCGGCAGCTCGGCGTCCAGATGATGCGAGACGCCTTCAAGGTGGGTGGCCCGTTGGCAGACGCCAACGAGGTTGTGCCTGAGCAGGACGCCGTCCGGGACCTTTTCACCGGCGCGATCGGCGCGTTCAAGAACCCGACCAGCCACCGCGCCGTAGAGTTCGACAGCCCGATCGAGGCCGCGAGCATCATCCACCTCGCCGACATGCTGCTCCGGATTGTCGACCGCGCGAAGGCCCGTCGCGCTGCAGATACGTCCGATGTCTGACGGGCCAGGAGCTGATGTCGTGGTGAGCAGCGTTAGCTCCAAGGCAGCAGCGGGGGAGCTGGCAGCACTCGTCGCCGAGCTTGAGGAGGACGAACGCCTGCGATTGCGGCCAGCGCGGAAGGTCTCCGGCAAGGCGATGGACGCGAAGCAGCGTGAGGCGGCCGAGCGTAGTCGAACAGGCGCTGCCCTCCAGCGTGCAGCTGGACGGGGCGTCCGGCCGCCGGCGCCGAAGAAGACCGCCGAGCAGCTCGCCCGTGAGTCGCTGTCGGAGAGCACGGTCCGTGCGTACCGGAGCGACCTCAGGCAGTTCGCGCGATGGCTCGCCGGGTTCGAGGACCATGAGCCGCACGACCCGGACGACATCGCCGGTGTCGAGACCGCGCCTCGAACAGCGAAGGAGGTGGCCGACTTCCTGGCCGCGAAGTCGCAGTCCGAGATCTCGCCCGGTATGCGCCGCTACTCGCCGGCGACCGTCACCCGATACCTCGCGGCGATCAACTGGGAGCACACCCGCCTGCACTACGATCCGCCGGGGAACCACCCCCGCGTCCGCGACACCCTCAAAGGCATCCGCCGCGACGACCCGCCACCGATCGCGCGTGCTGCACCGCTGACACTGAAGCCGCTCCAGAAGACGCTGCGCGCCATTGAACTTTCAGACATGGAGCGGGGTGCTATCAACACCCGTGACTTCGCGCTCCTCCTCTTCGGCTTTGTTGGCGCGTTTCGGGAGAGCGAACTCGTCGCCCTTGATGTCGGCGACCTGCGGCTCGTGCCCGATGAGGGTGTCCGGGTCCAGATGCGCCGCTCCAAGACTCGACAGGAGGGCGGTGGCCGTCCCAAGGTCATCCGGTACGGCTCGAACCCCCTCACCTGCGGGCCCTGCGCTTTCCTCCGTCTCTACCGCCTCCAGGCAGCCCAGGAACAGCACGGGCAGAAGGGCCTCTTCGCTGAGCTGAAGGACGCCACGAACGACGTACACATTTGCGACACCGGCATGCCACCGATTTGTGACCGCCTCGACCCCGCGGCACCGTTCTTTCGCGCGCTCAGCAAGTGGGGCCTGTTCCGCGCGAGCCGGCTGACACCGACCGCCGTCGGCAAAGTGCTCCAGACGCGCGTCCGCCGGGCCGGACTCGAAGACATCGACGGGTTCAGTGGACACTCGATGCGCGCCGGCTTCATCACCGAAGCGTTGAACGCCGGCGCCACCGACCAGGAGATCATGGACCAAACCGACCATCGCTCGAGCGCAACACTGCGCATCTACGACCGTGAGTACACGCCGCTGCGGCGGAACGCGTCGACGAGGATCAAGCTGTGACGTCTCGCGAGATGCTCCTCGACGCTCACTGGTCACGGTTCGAGGCCTGGTGCTCAGCATGGGGGAGGAGCGCCCTACCTGCGTCCCCAGAGACGATCGACGAGTTCCTCGAGCTCTTCCCGGGCTCCCGGTCTCAGCAGCGGCTCCGCCGCCAGGCCATCGCGCGAGCGCACGCAGCAGCGGGGGAGTCTTCGCCGGTCACGCCGGCCGCCACGCCCACCGTCTGGCATGAGGACCCGAAGCTGGCTGACGTCGAGCGTGCCCTCGCGGAGATCCCGAAGTACCGGCACCCAGTTGGGCTACGCGGGCGCCGAGACGCGTTCCTCATCGTACTCACCGGCTACCTCCGCCTCAGCAGGAGCCAGGCCCGCAGCGTCAGTGTCGACGACATCGAGCTCACCAGCATCCTGAAGATCCGCGGCCGTGTGATCCCGATCGGCAACAAGCCGGTGACGTGTATGGCGTGCGCCGTGACCCGGTGGCTTCGCGTGGTCGGTAACTCGTACCGCGGGCACCGCCGCGAGACCTACCAATTGCTGGACCCCACCCGCGCCGACCTGGAGGACCACGACTGCCACGTTGAGGTCGAGGAGGACTGGCGCGTCGCCGACCAGCTTCTGCTGCCCCTTGACGCGCACGGATGGGCTCGACCAGGAGTCCCGCTCTCGAAGGGCGCGATCACCCGCGTCCTGCCCGCTCGGCGCCGCGCCTCCGGCTTCGTCGAGATGGTCGGCCCGAGAACGCGTCGTGCCACTCGCTTCAACAAACTCACCGTGGCAGAGACCTACAAAGCCGCCGGCGAGCTCGAAGAGAAGGTCGCGGCCGCCGCTGCCCGAGCCGCCGAGGCCGTAGCGCAAGCGCGACGACTCGGCCTGGATATCGACGGCCTGCTCGTGCCCGTTCCCGATGAGGAAGACGACAACGAGGGCCCCGGTGACGCCAGCCTCGCCGCCGGCCTCGCTCGACCAGTGGGGGTGAACGGGTGTTGTCCGAACCGAGGGAGTTCACTCGAGCGCTCACCAGGGTCGTCGTCCCACTTCGAGTTACGACCGAAAACGGGAAGGACCTCACCCACAGCAAGCTCGGTGGCTGTTTAAGGGACCTCTGCGGAAGGGAGATCGCGGCCAGGCAGGACGATGTTGTCGGCGAGGTAGACAAACTCCATCTCAGGAATCGGCGGATTTTGGAGCAACCGACGGTGTGGACGCGATCCTGTAGACGGCGCGACCCGCATGGATTTGATGAGGACAGGGCCCCGGATGGGGGATTTGTTCCCGGAATGTTCCGGCGGTAATTTGGTGAGGTAAGGGGGGCGTTCCTATCGGGGAGCCTTGTCAAGTTCGATTTCTTGAGCCCTCCACCAAGGGGATGTTCACCTGGTTTGACTCAGCAGGGGCTGGTCACCTCAGTTCAGGCCAGCGAACTTCCGAGCAGTTAGCGCGGCCCCCAGCCGGAACCTCCCTACCCGACCTCACCGCACGACACAAGTCTCGACTCATTCGGAGTTTCAGATGACCACCGACATCGCCCTCATCGCGATCGGGATTCCATTTTGCTAGAGGTCTCGCTGCTGTCCGTGCGGACCCTCGCCCCCGTCTATACCGTCGCCGGCATTGGGCTGATCGCAGTCACCGTTTTGGCCAGGCGCCGGCTCTGGTGGCTCCTCGGTGGCGCTGTGCTTGGGGCGGCCGTTGGGGCGCTGCTGAGTTGGTGGGTCGGTGACGTCTTGAACCTCGTCGATGTCTCACCGTCGTGGGTCGACCGGTTCTGGGTCAGCGCTGTCCTGGCGGGCTTTGGCGTCGCCATTGCCGCCGCGATTCGTGGTCGCTGGCTCGTCCGACTCGTCGCCGGTATAAGCGTCATCGTGTTTGCGCTGGCGGGTGGGCTTGCCATCAATCGTGACGCGGGCTTTTATCCGACGGTGGCCGATGCGATCGGATTGTCGCACGTGAAACCGATCGCCCTTCCCGCGGTCACGTCGGGGTCCACCGCATTCCGACCCGATTTGGCCAGCTCGTGGCAGGCTCCGTCTGATCTGCCCGAGAAGGGCAGATACGGGTCGATCAAGATCCCGGGTCTGGTGTCCAAGTTCGCGGCCCGCCGGGCGATCGTGTACCTGCCCCCGGCCGCTCTCATCAAGAACCCGCCGAAGCTGCCCGTCTTGATCGCCTTGTCCGGTCAAGGCCCCGGCGCCGCCCCCGCGAACGTCATCGAGGCCGGTCGGCTGGTGTCTCGCCTGAACACGATCGCGAAGGCCAATCGCGGTCTGACCCCGATTGTTGTGATCCCGGACCAGCTCAGCAGACCCACGAACAACCCCATGTGCGTCAACGGCAGGCTCGGGAACAGTTCCACCTACCTCAGCGTCGATGTCGTCAACTGGATCCACAAAAAGCTGAACGCCCAGACGGGACGGCAGGCCCTCGCTATCAGCGGGTTCTCCCAGGGCGGCACGTGCGCCATCCAACTCGGGGCGGAATTCCCGCAGAAGTTCGGATCCCTGATCGACGTCTCCGGTCAGTTGGGTCCAGTGCTCGACTCCGGTCAGGACACCGTCAAGCTTGGTTTCGCCGGCGACAAGGCTGCTTACGAGCGAGCACAGCCCTTGAACATCCTCGACCGGAACAGGCCCTACAAGCACTCGAACGCGTTTTTCGCCGTCGGTCAAGACGACTCCAGGTACGGCCCGGACATGCCCGTCGTGTCCCAAGCCGCTAGAGAAGCCGGCATGGATGTCACCACACTCATCGTGCCTGACAGTGGCCATGACTGGGCGACGGCGGGAATTGGCCTGCAAGCAGGAATCACCTGGATAATGCCCAGGGTCGGTCTTGCGAATCCGACACCAGAGGCGTAATCGAACTTCGACATTGCGCAGCCTCGAGCACTGACGTGGCGTGGCGCCTGCCGGGTCCGCCCAGAGTAGGCCCCTGAGGGGCAGTCAAATCCTCAACAGCCCCCACCGGGTCTCGGGGCTTGGGTTCGCGAATGCTGCGGGTCCCCACAATGTGGGGGCCCGCAGCGGTTGTGTGGGAACCCAGCCAAAAGGAGATGTGGGCCGACGACTGCCGCGTCAGTGGACGATGGGTGCCTCGACCTCGGCGGCTCGGATCTCTTGAATTCGGGCCCCTTGGCCGCCGACTTCTTCGAGTTCGTGTGCGAGTTCCTCCAGCTCCGCCCCACCGGCCATCATGGCCGTCAGTTCGGGCAGGGTTATGTCGTCTTTTTCGAAGTAGCCGATGCTCTTTCCGCGGCGAAGGAGAAGGAACCTGTCACCGACGGGGAACGCGTGGTGCGGGTTGTGGGTGATGAAGATGACGCCGAGTCCGCGATCCCGCGCTCGAAGGATGTATTTCAGGACGACTCCGGACTGCTTGACACCCAGAGCGGCTGTTGGCTCGTCCAGGATCAGGGCCTTTGCCCCGAAGTACACAGCCCTTGCGATCGCGACGCACTGTCGTTCGCCGCCGGAGAGGGTTCCGATGGGCTGCTCGACGTCGCGGAGGTCGATGCCCATCTCCAGCAGTTCTTTCTTGGTGACCTCCTTCATTTTTTTTACATCGAGAAGGCCGAACTTGCCGCGTAGTTCGGATCCGAGGAAGAAGTTTCGCCAGATGGGCATCAGCGACACGACGGCGAGGTCCTGATAGACAGCGGCGATGCCCGAATCCAAGGCCTCCCGGGGGGAGGTGAGGTGGCGATCCTGACCCATGATCGAGAACGTGCCGGCGTCGTGTTTGTGGAGCCCGGCGATGATCTTGATGAGCGTGGATTTGCCGGCACCGTTGTCGCCGAGGACGCAGGTGACACGGCCCGAGTCGACGTCCATCGTGACATCCGAGAGGGCGATGACGTTGCCGTAGTGCTTTCCGACGTCGCGGAGGGCGATGAGGTGCGGGCCTCCGGTGATGGCTTCTGTGGAATCGGTGACGGGCTGGTTCGCTTGGATCTCGGTCATTTCTGCTCCGCTCGGCGCTTGACGATGAGGTTGATGATGGTGGCCAAAAGCAGCATCAGGCCGAGGAAGAACTTGAACCAGTCAGGGTTCCACTGCGCGTACACGATGCCCTTGTTCGCCATGCCGAAGATCAGGGCGCCGATTGCCCCACCGATGGCAGATCCGTACCCACCAGTAAGCAGGCACCCGCCGATGACTGCGGCGATGATGTAGAGGAACTCGTTGCCGACTCCTTCGCCCGATTGGACGACGTTGAAGGCGAACAGGTTGTGCATGCCGGCGATCCAGGCGCAGAAGCCGACGCCCATGAACAGGCCGATCTTTGTCTTCACGACCGGGACGCCGACGGCGCGGGCGGCGTTCTCATCTCCTCCTGAGGCAAAGATCCAGTTGCCGACACGGGTGCGGAGGAGGATGAGTGAAGCCACGGCGACCAGGCCGATCCAAATGAACACCGTGATGTACACCGGGGTTCCGAAGATGGGTATCTGCGCGGCGAAGATGGTCTGGGCCAGTTTGAATCCCGCGAGCTGCGAGACATCTTGCGATGACACGCCGCCTGAGACGAGCCGTGTCACGGCCAGGTTCAATCCGGTCAGCATCAAGAACGAGGCCAGGGTGACGATGAAGCTGGGCAGCTTGGTTTTGATCAGGATCCAGCCGTTGATGAAGCCGACTCCGAGGGAGAACACCAGGGCCAGACCTACTCCGACCCAGATGTTGGTGGAGAAGTACCAGGCGAACAGGCTCGCGGTCAGGGACGAGGAGATGACGCCGACTCCGGCCGAAAGATCGAACTCGCCGCCAATCATCAGGAGGGAAACGCCGACGGCCATGATGCCGATCGTGGAGGACCCGTAGAGAATCGTGGCCACGGCATCGGCGTGGGTGAAGACGGGGGCGATGATGGCGAAGAAGGCGAAAATCGCTACGGCGCCGACGATCGCACCGATCTCGGGGCGTCCGAGGAGTTTGCGGACACGACCTCGTGCGACGACGCGCTCGTCGGAGACGTTGACGGCGGTGAGGGTGGCCATCAGCGGATGCCCTGCTTAGCGAATTTGAGAACGTCAGCGACATTGTCTTTATCAACGATCGCGGGCCCCGTGAGGGTCGGCTGGCCGCCTCCGAGGACGAATCCGCCCTGCTTGTAGAGGACGAGCGAATCGATGGCTTCGTAGCCTTGGAGGAAGGGTTGCTGGTCGACGGTGAAGATGATCTTGCCGCTCTGGATGTCGGTGGCGAGAGCCGAGTTCAAATCGAACGAGGCAATCTTGACCTTGCTGTTCGCGGCGGCGACGGCCTGCTCGATGATTACCGTGTACGGGGCGCCGAGGCCGACGATGGAGTCGGCGGCTGAGTCGGCCTGCAGCTTCGCGGTCACGGTTGATTGGACGGCACTGTTGTCGGTTCCGTCGACGTAAAGCGTCTCGGTATCGGGCAGGACCTTTTTGATGCCGGCGCAACGGGCGTCGAGAGCCACATTCCCCTGCTCTTGCTCGACACAGATCGGGTGGCTGAGTCCTTCTTCTTTCAGCTTGTCCCCGACCGCAGCTCCAGCGACGTCTTCGTCCTGACCGAAGTGCTCGAGGATCCCCATGCCCTTGTAGGCCGCGCTGCCGGCGTTGAGGGAGACGACAGGGATACCCGCCGCCTCAGCGGCTTTCACCGAACTGGCCAGGGCATCGGGTTTGGCGAGGGAAACGGCGATGCCGTCGACTTTCTGGTCGGTGTATTGCTGGACGAGCTGGGCCTGCTTGGAGCCGTCGGGGTCCGATGCGTAGAGCAGCTTGACGCCGTCTTTCTTGGCTGCGTCTTCCGCCCCTTTTCGCACGATGTCCCAGAACGTGTCGCCGGGGGCGGCGTGGGTGACCAATGCGATCGTGAGGCCGGAATTCTTGCCACCGGACGTCGTTCCGGAGTCGTTGTTCGCGACTCGGCCGCCTTGGCTGGAGCAACCGGCCAGGATCATTGCCACGGCGGCGGCACTTGCCGTCAGCGCAAGGACAGCGGGGATTTTCTTCACGGAAATACTCCTTTGTGTTTCGTGAGGTGGACGTCAGTGTCCGGTGACATCGAGAGAAGCTTCGAGGTATGTCGGGACAGTAGCACGTGCAAGTGTCACGTGCTATGCCCTGTCAAGAATTTCTCGAATTGGAACTTCCTAGGTTGCTGAGGTGGCGAGTTCGACTTCGAATGCAGCTGCGTCAAGGACCAGGGTCAGGCGCTGGCTATGGTTGGCCATGTCGTCCTGCACGTCGATCGTGACAAGGAGATTCGCAGAGTCCGATTCATCCCGTGGCAAAAGACCGATCGTCACGTTGCGCCGACACCCGTGGCCTCCCGAAGCGCTGAGAAGGGACTCCCAGGTGACATCAGTGTCCTTGATTTTCCAGGCTTTCCACGGAACGTTGCTGCGGATCTCCCCGACGAGACGTGAATCGACGGTGACTCTGATATGAGCTTCCGAGGATGACGCGGGATGCTGGACGAACTGACAGTCGCGGGGGCCACTCACGGTCAGGGTTGGGCTGTCGATTGTCGCCACGGTCGAGACCACAGTGGTTCCTACGCCCTGTTCTGCTCGGATGAGGCCACGCGTGATCAAGTAGCGTTTTGCTTGGATGATGGTTGCTTTGCTGACACCGTGTCGTTCGGCAAGCTCGGGATTGGTCGGCAACCGGGCCCCGACGGGCAGCTCGCCGGACGTGATGGAGTGTTCCACGATTCGGGCGATGGCCCGCCAGTGCGGGTTGTCGGGAGGGCCGGCCTTCACGTGCGGGTCTCCCTGTCAGGAGCGAGCGGGTGACGTGGAGGTGAAGGCGGTCCGGAAAGCGTCGAGTGCTTCGATGCTGGAGTCTCTTGCCCAGCCTTCGAGGCCGACGATGCCTGTGTAATCGATGTCGGTCAGGGTGCGGTTGATCGCGGGGTGGTTAATTTCGCCCGTTCCGGGTTCGAATCGTCCGGGTACGTCAGCGACCTGGATTTCACCGATGTAGGGCTGCGCCTGGGTGATCAGTTCGATGAGGTTTCCCTCGCCGATTTGCGCGTGGTAAAGGTCGAGGTTCAGCCGCAAGTAGGGGCTGTCGACGGCTTGGACGAGGGCGAGGGTGTCGGCGGCTCGGGCGAATGGTGTTCCAGGGTGGTCGACGGCTGTATTGAGGTTCTCCAGAGTGAAGACGCGGCCGTGGCGTTCGCCCAGCATCGCCAGGCGCTCGAGGGTGCGGACGGCGAAGACCCAGTCCGCGCCTGATGGGTGGGGGTGCGGAATGACCGGCAGTCCTGTCGGGTCAAGACCTGTGCCGTGCAGATTCAGTCTGGGGGAGTCGATCACGTCCGCGGCTAGGAGGGATCGTTCGGCGGTCGCGAGGAGTTCATCCGCGCCAGCCTCGTCGGTCAGGCTGCCGCGAATATAACCGGTCATGGATGAGAACGTCGCGCCGGTGCGTGCCAGGGCGTCGAGGTCGCGGGTGGTCCAGTCCCAGATCTCAACCTGGAAGCCGAGTTGGTCGAGGCGTTCTACGCGCTCGACGAAGGGAAGTTCAAGGAACAGCATCTCCGCACTAGCGGCAAGAGTGATCCCCTGCGGGGCGGTGTGGACACTCACGCGAGTGAACCGTCCTGGTTGATCCGTACGACGGCGCCCCGTTCAATGGAGGCGCGGGCCGCCAATGCGACAACGAGCGCTGCGCGGGCGTCTTCACCTGCAGCTCCAGCGACTTCCCCGGTACGGATCGCGTCGACGAAGGCGACCAGCTCATCCGTGTAGGCCTGGTGGAAGAGGTCGATGTTCAGCCGTGTCGTCTCGGCCGCTTCGCCGTCGGCGCCATAGAACCGCATGCTGGTCGAGCGGACGTCGCCGGCCGTGATCATGCCTTTGGAGCCAAAGATCTCGCCGCGGACGTCGTAGCCGTAGGAGGCGGAGAAATTGGCTTCGGCGGTGGCGATGGCGCCGTTGTCGTAGCGGATGGTGACGACGGCCGTGTCGAGCAGTCCCTTGTCTTTGTAGTCGGGGGCAACGAGCGCGTCGGCGAGAGCGACGACCTCAACAGGAGTGGCACCGGCGTTGAACCAGTTGAGGGTGTCGAAGTCGTGAATAAGTGTCTCGTTGAAGATGGTCCACGGTTTGATTGCGCCGGGGTTCGCCAGTCCCGGGTCGCGGGTCAGAGATCGCAGAAGCTGTGGGGTGCCGACTTTACCGCTGTGCACTAGCCGGCCTGCGGCGGCGAAGTCGGTGGCGTAGCGGCGGTTGAAGCCCACCTGCAGGGGGACGCCGGCGTTCTGGGCGGCAGCGATGGCGCGATCGGCGTCCTCGAGGGTCAGTGCCATTGGCTTCTCGACGAACACTGCCTTGCCCGCCTCAGCCGCGGCAACGACCAGGTCTGTGTGGGTGAACGCGGGGGAGGAGATGATGACGCCATCGACGTCCGGCGAAGCGAAAAGGTCGGCCGCATGCAGGTAGATGGTGTCGACTCCGAGAGGCGCGGCAACTTTCTCTGCGGCACCGGGCACCGGATCTGCGACCGCGGCAAGGACGGCGCCAGGGATGCGCAGGGCTACGCTCTGCGCGTGGAACGCGCCGATCCAGCCCGAACCGACCAGGCCCAATCGGACGGGCCGGCCGGTCGAAATCGCAGCGTCTGCAGGCGCGGAGAGTGAGGTGGGAGTGGACATGGGTGCCTCCTGCACGTCGTTGTGTTGTCGCGTGACCCGCGACGACCGACACGACGCTAACACGTGCTACGCGCACGTGCCAGTTCACGTGCCAGTTTGACTCAGATTAGCGGTGTCTCGGCGTCAGGGAGAGGCTTCGTGCGACGATGGAGCATGCCTGAACTCGTAAGACCGAACGAGGTGCGGCCGGGCCGGCCGACGATGAAAGATCTCGCGGATCGGGTTGGGGTCTCCCGGCAACTGGTGTCGTTGGTCCTCCGGGATCTTCCCGGCGCGAGCGATGCCACGCGGCGGCGAGTGCGGGAAGCGGCGGAGGAGTTGGGTTATCACCCTGATGCGTCCGCTCGCATGCTGCGGGGAAGACGAAGCTTTCAGCTCGGCGTCGTTTTCACCATGCGTGAGCCGTTTGAGGTGGACCTTGTCGAAGCGCTGCTGGCGGATGCGTCGAGTCGTGGCTACAGCCTGGTCCTTGGTCCTTTGTCGGCAGGGCGGCGGCAGGCTGACGTCATCGCACAGTTGCTTGGCCAACGGATCGAGGGATTGGTGGTGCTGGCGGCAGACGGAGGCGTTGCGACCCTGTCGGGTCTCCCGGCCCGCATCCCTGTCGTTCAGTTGGGTGGCCCACGTACTGATGAACCGGTAGATGATGTCCGGGTCGACGGCGCCGTTGGGATCGGCTTGCTGGTGGATCATCTGGTCGAGCTGGGGCATGACCAGATAGCTCACGCCACTGGCGGCGCGGGTCCCAACGCCGATGCGCGCCGAGACCAGTACCTCGTAGCCATCAAACAGCACGGGTTGCAGCCCGACGTGATCGAGAGTGCTTATACCGAAGAGGCGGGATTTCGCACGGCTGAGACCCTGTTGGCTCGGCCGCAGCTTCCCACGGCGTTGATTGCAGCCAACGACCGCTGCGCGGTGGGGGTTCTCATGACCCTCGCGCGCCGTGGGGTCGAAGTACCAAGGGACATGTCAATCGTAGGGTTCGACGACAGCTCGGTGGCACGCCTGCCCTTTGTCCAACTCACCACGGTCCGACATGACCCCGCCTCCCTGGCCGCCGAAGCACTTACGGCGCTCATTCGACGAATTGAAGATCCTGACGCCCCTGTCGTGACGTATCAAGACGCCCCGGAACTCATCGTCCGGCAAAGCAGCGGACCACGACGCCCGACGTTGTAAGCATTCGCGGCATTCACCCGCAGGTATCTCGGCCGTCCTAATTTTTGACGGTGTAAATCGCGCCCGTCGTGACCCCTTCTTCGATGCTCTCAAGCGTCCGGCCTCGCGTTTCCGGCACCATCGTGGCGATGAAGACCAGGGCCAAGACGCCGATCCCGCCGAACAGGAAAAATGTTCCGGAGATACCAAGAGCTGCGATGAGACTCGGGAAGAACAGTCCCAGAAGGGCATTGACAATCCAGCCAAAGAACACCGAGATTCCGATCGCTAAGCCCCTGATGAACAGTGGGAAGATCTCGGCAAGCATGACCCAGATGGCGATGTTCAAGAAGGTCTGTATGGACCCCACAAAGAGGACGACCAGGGCAAGGATCACGAACGGGCGGGCGGGGTTCCCTGCGGGCAACAGCATGGAGGCGACGGCGACAAGGAAATGCATCGTCGTCGTCAATGAAAAGCCAAGCAGCAGGGTCGTGCGCCGGTTGATTTTTTGCATCAGGCGCAGCCCGATGATGCCGCCGATGACGGCGATCACGCCCGGGGCGATGTTGGCGATCAGGGCGCCGTTGTGAGTGAATCCGGACTCGGTGAGGACGGCTTGGGCGTAGTACATGATCGAGTTGATGCCGGTGAGTTGCTGACCGATGCTGATGCCGATTCCGACGATCAGAATGCGCAAGAGCCAGGGGTCCTTAAAAGAACGAATGGATGAACCGTCCCGGTTCTCATGCCGCCGTTTTGTTGGCGGCTTCGTCGGCTGACGGGCCGGTTTTACCAGCGTAATAGTTGGCCTCGAATTCCTCGGGCGGAACGTCGCCGAGGAACGAGTGCAGGCGATCGTTGTTGTACCAGGAGACCCAGTCGAAGGTGACTTCTTCGACGTCCGCGAGGCCCTTGAGAGCGCCAGTCCGGAACGGTGAGCCGTTGCGGATCGCTTCGTTTTTGAACAGCCCCATAACGGTCTCGGCGGCGGCGTTGTCGTAGGCGTCGCCGACAGATCCGATCGATGCGACGAGGCCCTCGAGGGCGACGGTCTCGGTGAAGCGGATCGAGGTGTATTGGCTGCCGGCATCGCTGTGATGAATCATTCCGGTCTCGACTTTCCGGTCCGTTTGGTCCCGCTGCCAGAGCGCCATCCGCAGGCACGACTCCACGAACGCCGTGTCTTTCACCGTCGACGCCTGCCAGCCGACGATCGCCCGGGAGAACAAGTCGATCGCGAACGCCACGTAAACAAACCCAGACCACGTCGGAACATACGTGAAATCGGTCACCCAGGTGTGGTTCGAGCGTGGGGCCGTGAACTCCCTGTTCAGGAGGTCGCCGGCCCGTTTGCCGTTCTTCGCCGTAATGGTCGTCGTGGTCTTCCGTCCGCGAACGAGGCCGTTCATGCCCTCGGCGCGCATGACCCGGTCGACGGTGTGTTTTGACACGTCAGGGAACCCGGAGCGGGCAAGCCATGCCGTCATCTTCCGCCGCCCATAGAGCACCTCGGGCCGTTGGCGGCCTCGATGATCACGATGGTGCAGGGAGCGGAACTTCTCCACGAGCACGGCATCATCGATGGTGCGAGCGGACGCTGGGCGGCGCCTCCAGACCCGATAAGAGCGACCGGCGACGCGGACGCCCTGCTGACGCAGGACGGCGCATGTCGACTCGATCCGGTGGCCCTTGGATCTCATCTGATCGATGAAGCGGACGATTAGCGGTGGCGAGGGGCGAGTTCCCTCGCGAAGAAAGACGCTGCCGCTTTAAGGATGTCGTTGGTTTCCCGCAGCTCTGCGTTCTCTCGCTTAAGTTTTGCCATCTCGACCAGCTGCTCCGTCGTCGCGCCGGGCATCGCGCCGGAGTCGGCTTGGGCCTGCATCACCCACTTCCGAAGCGTTTCAACTCCGACGTTCAGCTTCGGGGCGAGGTCACGGCACGCAGCCGAAAGGGAGGAGTAGTTCTCGAGGCGGTCAAGGACCATCCGGACAGATCGGTCACGGACCTCGGAGGGGTGTTTCTTGGGCATGAGCGCATCCTTTCACCAGAAAGAAAGCGGCACGAAACCCGGGACGGTTGAGAGCTCTCTGCGTCATGGACACCAAACCCCGCACATTCACGCCCGAGGACGCTTCGCTACTTCGCACCCTCGCCCAGCAAGTGCAGCAACACCTCTGGCGAGCAGCGGATCTGGCGGGTTGACTCTCGAGAATGCGGTAGTCGTGAGGGTCTGATTCGTTGAGCTATGAAGGACCTGCAGCTGCGAGGTCTATTTGGCTTCGACGAGCTGCAGGATGTTCCCGTCGGGGTCTCGAAGCCGGAACATTCGCGGGACGTACTCACCTAGAACGAGCACCTGCTCATCAACATCGGCCCCCGCATCAAGTAGCCGCTGGTGTTCGTCGACGATCCCGGAACAGGCCAGGCTGATGTTCGTATCCCCGCCGACACCCCGCCACATCCCGCCACGAGGCGTCGCCAGAGCAATCACGGTCGCCGTGCCAGGCAGCGTCAGCTCAACCCATCGCATGCCGGGCGCCGGCGTAAAGTCCGACTGGACTGTGAAACCGAGGACGTCCCGGTAGAAGGCGACGGCCGATTCGTGGTCGTTCACGGGGATGACAACACTGGCGATGCTCTCGATCACGGCAGTCTCTTCCTCTAGGTTCCAGGGCGCGGGCTGTTGTTCGCGCCTGCGCGAAGGCTAGTCCCGCCACGAGTCTGCGAACAGAGCAGCTTCTGGAAGGACCGACGGAAGTCCCGGTGGCGGCTTGTTGACCCTGCGTCAGCATCTGGGTAGCGATTCTGAGACCGGCCCAGACCCCGTCGACCCGCCCTCACCATGCGAGGTCGCACGTGTCAACGTATGAATCAGGATCTGCGGAACCGGAACCACTTTTGAGTGCGGGCCCGGAGGTACTAGCGGAGAGGGCCGGTAAAGCGGACGCCCCTGCTGTTACCCGGCAGGCGGTGTCCGCTCCTGATGAGCACCAGGCCCACAAAGGCGAGACCGAGGCGGAATCAGATCGCACCAGGTCTTCGTCGAGCGACCGGGTCTGAGTCACTCAGGAGCTGGCGCCGGGTGTCGGCCAGGCGATCCAGGTGCCGCGGCATGAGTCCCGGCACCGCACTGCGCTAGACCTGGCTGACGCAGTCCGAGATAATCTCGTTCGATACGTTCACGGCTTGCCGCCTTACATTATTCGGGTGGTGAACCGTCCGACGGGTGCTCATGTCCGGCGAGTGGATGTCGCGTCTCTGTGGCACGTAACCGTCGTCCGGATTCCCTTATCCAGACTGGCTTGCAGGACACGTACGTAGGGGGCTGCTCTGGCCAGAATGAGCTGTGTTCCTGCCGTTCAAGCGTCGCCTGGGTTCGCGCATTTCTACCGGTGGACGACACGGCGCGGTTAGGAGACAGTGTTGAGCTCGTGCCGGAGATTGATAAGGCCGTCCCTGAGTCGGGTTTTGATCGCCCCCGCGTTCACGCCGAGCTGGTTGGCGATGGCGGTGCTGGAAAGCCCGGCGTCGTGGACGAGTTCGATGGCTTGTCGTTGTTTGGGGGTGAGCTGTTTCATGGCTGATTGCACGCGTTCGTGCTCGAGAAGGATCTCGACTGTTTCGCTGACATGATCAAAAGGGATCGGATGGTCGCGGATCCCGATCAGGTGGTTCCTGTTCCTGTCAGTCTGGGAGGTTCGTACTCGGTCGATGGCGCGTCGGCGGGCGAGTAGGTGGATCCAGCTGCGGGCGTGGCCTAGGGCCGGGTCGAATCGGGCGGCGCTTTGCCAGATGTCGAGGTAGACCTCCTGGGTTACTTCCTCCGCTTGGGATGCGTCGATGAGAACGCGACGGATGACGTGAAACGTGGCCTGGTGCGTCCGCCGGTACAGCGCATCAAAGGCGGCAGCATCGCCTCGCGCGATCCGTGTCAAGAGAGTGTTCTTGTCAGTGTTGCCGGCGTGGTCTGGAGGGTCAACCTCAGTCATCGTTGTTCCCGGTGGGGGAGGCGGCAAGCACTGGGCCGCTTGAAGGGGGATCGCCGACGTACGTCCGCGACACACCAATTATCGTGTTTGAGCGGGGGCACCGCAGTCGGTATTTCGGGGTACCTCCTGCCCGCATGCCGCCCGGGGAATGAGAGTGCGTCTATTGGTCACGAGTCAGTAACGACGGCGAAAAAGGCCGGATCGGACCCAACCCCTGGGGGCAGGGCGTCGAACACCTGTCATCGGGCAGACGCCCACAAACCTTCCACCAAAGGATCACCAAATGTTCAAGATGTCCAAAGCCGGAGTCTCCTTCGCCGCAGCCGGTCTCCTCATCGCCGGAGTCGCCGGAGTCGGCGTCACCGCCGCCAACGCCACCCCGAACGTGCACCTCGCCGCCTCGTCGAAGATCCCCGCCCCCGTGGCAGCCGTCCCCGCCCTCTTCGGCGGCAACACCTCCGTCGCCCTCG
>NZ_BAABLM010000006.1:0-86361 GCF_039544345.1 Frondihabitans cladoniiphilus | reverse complement strand
GGCAGAAGATCGTCATCTTCCAGCTCTTCGACCAGCAGGGCAACATCCCCTTCGGCATCGTCCCGCTGCTGCTGCTCGACGTCTGGGAGCACGCCTACTACCTCGACTACCTCAACGTCCGCGCCGACTACGTCAAGGCGTTCTGGAACATCGTCAACTGGGACAACGTCGCCGAGCGTTTCACCGCCGCCACCACCAAGACCCAGGGCCTCCTCACCCTCTAGGTCGTCCCGACAGTCCTCGAAGCGCTCGCTCCCTCGCCGGGGGCGGGCGCTTCGTGCGTTCCCGTGGTCTCGCGCTGCTCGTGGTCCGCCTGCTCGTGCTTTGCCTGCTCGTGGTCTGCCTGCTCGCGGGCCATCGTCGCGAGCCTCGTGGCGGCGGCGCTCGGGGCGCGGGTCCGTGCCGTCGCAACGCTCACCCGCATCAGGAACTCGGCGTCGACGAGCCGGATCCGGTGGATCGCCGGGTCGTCCGCCACCAGGTAGTCCGGCAGGAAGCCGACGCCCAGGCCGTTCCGGACGAGCGCCGCGGTGTCATTCGTGTCCGCCGTCTCGATCCGGACGTCGCGGGCCAGGCCGCGCGCGTGGAACTCCTCGTCGACGATCGTCCGGTTGGCGAATCCCCTCGGGAAGTCGACGAACCGCTGGCCGACGGTTTCCGCGAGCGCCACCTCTTCTCGTCCGGCCCATTCGTGGTGCCTCGGCACCGCGAGGATCAGGGGCGACGTCGCGAGGGGAAACACCCGGAGCCCCGGCAGACCCGCCTCCGAGGCGGCCAGGAAGGCCAGATCGAGGGTGCCGGACCGGAGGGCCTCCGCGAGACCGGCGGTGCCGGTGGCGGCCGGGGCGAGGTGCATCGTGACGTCGGGGTACAGGGCCGAGAACCGCCCGAGCAGTCGGGGGATGTCGAACAGCGTCACGTTCGTCATGTACCCGATGGCGAGGGCGCCGCTGAGGCCGCCGGACACCGAGTCGACGGCGTCGCGCGCGGCGCGGAGGGCGAGGGCCACCTCGGTGGCATGAGGGAGGAGAGCCGAGCCGGCGGCCGTGAGCCGCACGGCCCGGGTCGAGCGATCGAACAGCCGGGTTCCGAGCTCGCGCTCGAGGCCCTTCACCGTCGCCGAGACGGCGGACTGCACGAGATGCAGGCTCGAGGCGGCACGGGTGAAGCTCTTCTCGCCCGCCACGGCGGCGAACACCTCCAGCTGACGGGAGTCCATCCGACCATCGTATTGGGTGATCAATCGCATCACCACTGATCGTTGGACATGATCGAGCGCAGCGAGGATGCTCGATCCCATGACCAGCACAACAGCAACACCCGTCGCGCTTCCCGCGCGCCGGACCCTCTCGCACGGAGTCTCCTTCTGGGTCGTGTCGGGAGTCTTCCTCACCGTGATGGCGTACGGCGTCGTCCCGACCCCGCTCTGGACGCTCTATCAGCACCGAGACGGTTTCTCGACGTTCTCGATCACGATCGCCTTCGCCGCCTACGCGGTCGGCGTCGTCATCAGCCTTTTCCTGGCCGGACACCTGAGCGACCGCGTCGGCCGCCGCACCATCCTGCTGCCGGCCATCGGGCTGGAGATCGTCTCGGCCGTCGTCTTCATCGTGTGGCCCGAACTGGGCGGCCTGATCGTCGCGCGCGTGATCTGCGGTCTCGGCATCGGGATGCTCACCGCCACCGTGACGGCGCACATCCTCGACCTCCACTCCGCCTCGCGCCCGGGCTCGTCGCCGGCTCGCGGGCAGGTCGTCTCCGGGGCGGCCAACCTCGGCGGCTTCGCCGTCGGGGCGCTGGTCTCCGGGCTGCTGGCGCGCTACGTCGCCGCCCCGCTCGTCACGCCGTACGTGGTGTTCCTGGTGCTGCTCGTGGCGGCGTTCGTCGCGATCCTGGTGGTGCCGGAGACCGTGGTGCGACCGGCCGTGCGGCAGGCGTACCGACCCCAGCGTGTGAGCGTGCCCCGGGCATCCCGCGCTCGATTCTTCACGGTCGCCGTCGTGGCGTTCGCCGCGTTCTCGGTGCTGGGCCTGTTCACGTCGCTCGCTCCGGTCTTCGTCTCGGGAACCCTGGGTATCACCTCGCGGGCCGTCGCCGGGCTCGTGGTCTTCGCGACCTTCGCGGCTGCTGCCCTCGCCCAGATCGCGTTTCGGCCGTTGAGTGCGCGCGCCCAGATCGTCGTCGGGACCGTGCTGCTCGTGGTCGGGATCGCCGCCCTGGCGGTGGCAGTGGTCGGGGGGACGAGCTTCGCGCTCTTCCTGATCGGCGGGATCGTGGCCGGGGCCGGAGCGGGCGGTCTGTTCAAGGCGGCGCTCGCGATCGCGGGCTCGCTGGCCGAGGCGGCGAATCGGGGCGAGGTGCTGGCTGGCGTGTTCTTGGCCGGGTACGTCGGGCTGGCCGTGCCGGTCGTCGGTATCGGCGTGGCGACGCTGTCGATCAGCCTCGCCGCGGCGCTGGTCGGGTTCGCTGTGATCATCGTCGTGGTGGCGGCGGCTGCGGCGATCCCCCTGGTGGTGGGCTTGCGGGTTCGAGGGTCGGGTTTGTCCTGACTTTCGGCACATAGTGTCTGGCATCTGCCTTCTGTCTTCTGGCGTTTGGCTCCTGGCTTCTGCCGTCCTCCGTATGACTGCCGACTTCTGACGTCGGCGGCGGGACTTTTGATTGACAGTCGCCAGAAGTCGGGCCAAGATCGTCGGGAGGCCGCTCTCGCGAGGGTCGGCCTCGTTCCCGGCGGTCACGAAGGAGTCGCATGTCGGAAGCACTGCTGCGCGTCGCGATCATCGGGACGGGCATGATCGGCGGGGTCCACCGCCGGGCGGCGCGCGATGCCGGGGCGCACGTGGTCGGCGTGCTGGGGTCGACGCCGGCCAAATCGGAAGCCGCCGCTCGCGCCTGGGGCGTCGATCGCGGGTACACCTCGCTCGACGACCTCCTGGCGGATCGGCCCGACGTGGTGCAGATCTGCACCCCCAACGCCACCCACCACCCCTACGCGCTCGCCGTGATCCGCGCCGGGATCCACGTCGTCTGCGAGAAGCCCCTCGCCCTCACCGGCGCGCAGGGTCTCGAGCTCGTTCGGGCGGCGGCCGACGCCGGGGTCGTCGCGACGGTGCCCTTCGCATACCGGTACCACCCGCTCGTCCGCGAACTGCGGGCTCGACGGCTCGCCGGCGAATTCGGGCAGATCAACCTCATCCACGGGTCGTACCTCCAGGATTGGCTGCTCGACCCCGACTCGTCGAGCTGGCGGGTCGACGTGGGGGCGGGCGGCACCTCGCGGGCGTTCGCGGACATCGGATCGCACTGGTGCGACCTGGCGGAGTTCCTGTCGGGGGAGCGCTTCGAGTCGGTGTCGGCGATCACGTCGATCGTCTACGAGACGCGGCCGGTGCCGTCGGGGCCGTCGTTCGGTTCTCGTGGCGCTGGCGCTGGCGCTGGTGCGGGTGCGGGTGCTGGTGCGGGCGCTGCCGCTGGTGCTGGCGCGGGTGCGGGCGCGGGCGCTGCCGCTGGCGTCGGCGAGCGCATTCGCGTCACCACCGAGGACACCGCGGTCGCCACTTTCCGCACGACCTCGGGCATCACTGCCAACACCGTCGTCTCGCAGGTGTCGGCCGGCCGGAAGAACCGCCTCTGGGTCGAGGTCGACGGGTCTCGGGGTTCGGCGGTCTTCGATCAGGAGAATCCCGAGACGGTGTGGCTGGGCACGGAGGCCGGGGCGAGCATCCTGCAACGCGGAGCGGGTTTTCAGGCTCCTGACCAGGAGCGCCTCACCCGGGTTCCCGCCGGCCATCCGCAGGGGTACCCCGATGCGTTCACTGCGTTCCTCGAGGACACGTATGCGGCGGTGCGCGGGGAGTCGCCCGAGGGGCTGCCGACCTTCGCCGACGGGCTGCGCGCGAGCCGGATCATCGACGCCGTGCTGGCGAGTGCCGCCTCGTCGTCGTGGGTGGCGATCGAGGTCGATGCCGGTGCCGAGGTCGACGCCGGTGCCGGTGCCGGTGCCAGCGCCAGTGCCGGTGCCAGTCGCATTGCCGGTGCCGATACGGGTGCCGCTCCGGGCTCCGCTGGTGACCGGGTTGCGAGCTCCGCCCGTCTCGACCCCGCCGGTGAGCCCCGTGATGACCCAGCGCGTATCGCCGCCGACGAGCCAACCCGTGTCGCCGCTCATGATCCAGCCGGTGTCGCCGCTGGTGTCGCCTTCGCCGACTCGACGTCGCAATCGGGTGTCCCTTCAGAGAGAGAAGCTTCGTGAAACTGGGAATGCTGACCGCCTGCCTGCCTCACTGGAGCCTGGAGAGGATCGCGACGTTCGCTGCATCCACCGGCTTCGAACGACTCGAGGTGGCGGCGTGGCCACGCGTCGGCGGGCGTGAGTTCGAGGCATCCCACCTGCCGGTGGCGACGTTCACCGACGAGGATGCCGCGGCCACGGTCTCGGTGCTGGAGCGCACCGGGCTGGGAATCAGCGCGCTCGCGTACTACGAGAACAATCTCCACCACGACCTCGAGCGTCGGGAGGGAATCCACGCGCACCTGCGGCACGTCGTCGACACGGCGGCCGTGCTCGGGGTTCCTTACGTCGGCACGTTCATCGGGCGCGACAACACCCTGTCGGTGAAAGACAACATGGCCCTCGGCGACCGGATGCTGCCGGCACTTGTGGACTACGCCGGCGAGCGCGGGGTGAAGCTGATCATCGAGAACTGCGTGATGGAGGGCTGGCACCCCGACGGGTACCCCGGCAACCTCGCCTACAGCCCCGAACTGTGGGAGTGGGTGACTGGCCTCGGCTTCGGATTGAACTGGGACCCGTCGCACCTGACCTGGATCGGGATCGACCCCCTGGAGACGATCCTGCCGTTCGCGAAGCACATCGTTCACGCACAGGCGAAGGACGTGGAGCTCTTCCCCGCGAAACGGAACCGGTACGGGTTCTTCGGGAAAGTCGACAAGGGCGACGACCCCTGGGACATGGGCTGGTGGAGGTTCCGGGTGCCGGGCCGTGGCCAAATCGACTGGGCTCGGATCGTGGACCGCCTGTACGAGGGTGGGTTCGAGGGCACGCTCTCGGTCGAGCACGAGGACCCCCTCTGGGGCGGCACGGACGACAAGGTCACCGAGGGCCTGCGCATCGCCCATCACACCCTCCGCCCTCTTATCGCCCGGTCCTGATCGGCAGGGTCTGATTGCCGGGGGCGTGATCCCGCTGTGACGATCGCCCGGTCGAGCTCGCTCGCCGGCCGTCTCGGCAGTGACCCGGCCCAGCCGCGGACGCACGCGTCCGCAGGGCCTCACTGTGCTGCAGAGGTCCATCACAGGGTGCAAGCCGGCAGAAGCCAAGGGCGGGAGCCGCGCCGCCGCGGAAGTCGGCGGCGTCGCGGCGGCGGAGATCCACCGTCGTGGTGCATGGCGAGCGCACGGTCGACTGCTTCTGCCACGCGCTGCCACTGGTGGACCACCATGTCGTAGGTCAGGCGGATCGGGAACCTCCCTTCGAGGATGATCGCCAGGTCTTTCCGCCGATCGGCTTCGAAGCTGTCGGCATGGAACTCCCGCCCGTCGACCTCGATCGCGACGACCCCGTCCACCTCGAGGTCGAAGAACTGCCGCCTGCCCACCGGCACCTGCGTGACGACCCTTCGCCCGTCGAGCTCGGACCGCACCCGTGCCAGCGACTCGATGAAGCTCTCCGAGGTCGGGTTCGACCACTCCAGGACGCCGCGGGCGTCGGCCGGCAACTTGCTCATGACCTCGGCGACATCGCTCTCGTCGAACCAATCGGAACGCCGCGCCCAGTCGAGGAGCGTGACGGCCTCGTCGAACTCCAACTCGAGGAGCGCTCTCGGAAGGGCGTCTTTCGGAGCGACCACGGTGAGGTCGCCCCGAGCGAGGACATCGATGCCGTCGTACACGACCCGGACTCCGTCAGGACCCCGGAGTCGTGCGGCGTTGCGTGGCACGGAGACCGTCATCTGCATTCGGCGGCGCGGCAGCCAGGCCGCGAGCTGTTCCAATGCGGCCACGCCGGTCAGTCGACCACCCACCCGCAGAGCGACGAACCGCGGATCGGCTTGGGAAAGCGTTGTGTACCAGCCGCGGCGCGCCCGACGGACCTCGCCGCTGCGGACCGCGCGGGTGAGGTCGCGATCTCGGGCGCCGAGCGCGACGAGTCGCCGCTTGTGGAGGACGCCGCCCGCTGCGTCGACCCATGAACCGATGGTTGCCATGCATCGATCGTGGAGGAGGCCGCGCATCGATGGCGGCGGTTTCGACGATCTGTGGATGGAGGGCTTTTCGCCTGCGGCTGTGGAGAAGACGTCGCCGGTGCTGCGCTTGGCTGACGTCGGGCGTACGGTCGGCAATTCAGGCAGCGGGTGGCTGGGGCGCGCCGCTGCGGGGGACGGGAGGCAGGCCGCGGTCGGCTTCCTGAGTTGCCAGCGGGAGGGGTAGCGGCGGGTTGCGGCGGGATGGGTGTGGAAGCGGCGAGGGGCACGCGGGTGCGCGTCGGGCGAGCGGTCGGCAACTCAGGCAGCGGCTGGCTGGGGAGGGCTGCCGCGGGGGTGGGGAGGCGGCCCGCGGCCGACCGCCTGAGTTGCCAGCGGGAGCGGGGCGGTGGGGCGGCGGGATGGGTGGGGAAGCGGCGAGGGGCAGGGGGGTGCGCGCGTCGAGCGGGGGGTCGGCAACTCAGGCAGCGGGTGGCTGGGGCGGGCTGCTGCGGGGGTGGGGAGGCGGGCCGCGGCTGGCTTCCTGAGTTGCCGACGGCGGCCCCGTGGGAGACGGAGACGGAGGAGGAGACGGAGACGGAGGAGACGGCAGCACCCGCAGCACCCCGAGCACCGCAGCCCACGAGCACCGCAGGTCGCGTACCCCCCAACACACCCGCGGGAGAACCGCCCTTAGGCGTGGTCGACGTGCTCGTGCTCGGCGTGCGCCTCGGGCTCGAGCTGGAACGTCGAGTGCTCGATCGCCACGCTGAAGTGCTCGAGCACGCAGGCCTGCAGGTCGTCGAGGATCCGCGGCGCGTGCCCGTCCTCGAAGCACCCCTGCTCGACCACGACGTGCGCCGACAGCACGGGCAGCCCGGTGGCGATCTGCGACGCGTGCAGGTCGTGGACCCCGCGCACGTGCGGCAACTCGAGCACGTGCCGCCGCACGTCGTCGAGGTCCAGCCCCCGTGGCGTCGACTCCAACAGGACCGCCGTGGTCTCGCGCAGCAGCCCGATGGTCCGCGGCACGATCAGCACGGCGATGAGCATGCCGGCCACCGCGTCGGCCTGCGCCCAGCCGGTCAGGGCGATCACGACGGCCGCGACGATCACGGCGACCGACCCGAGCGCGTCGTTCACGACCTCGAGGAACGCCGCCCGCATGTTGAGGTTGCTCGACCGCCCTGCGCTCAACACCAGGATGGACAGCACGTTGCCGACCAGTCCGATGGCGCCGAACAGCAGCAGCCCGCCCGACGGCACCGACGGCGGCTCGAACAACCGCTGCACGCCCTCGACGAACGCGTAGATGCCGACGGCGAGTAGCACGGCCGACTGCCCGAGTGCGGCGAGGACCTCGGCCCGTCGATAGCCCCAGGTGCGGCTCGACGTGGCCGGCCGCAGCATCAGCGAGGCGGCGATCAGAGCCGCACTGAGCCCGGCGACGTCGGTGAGCATGTGGCCGGCGTCGACGAGCAGCGAGAGGCTGCCGGTGAGGACGGACCCGACGATCTCGGCGACGAGGATGACCGCCGTGATCCCCAGCGCGACCGACAGTCGTCCGCGCGAGGAGTCGGCCGACGCGTGATCGTGCGACATGGGCGGCCCGTCAGCCCTGGTTCTCGACGTACGGGATCGTGTCGTCGACGAGCCGAGAGACGTCGTCGTCCTCCGGCTGCGGGACCGTCGCAGGAGGCCCCGGCACCGGCGCCGGCTGCGCCGCGTGCACGAGCCCCAGCGCGTCCTGCAGCCCTTCGACCGGAACCTGCCCGGGCGCGCTCGCGTCGCCGACCGACCCGAAGGTCAGGCACGAGCCGAAGATCTCGCCGGAGAGACGCGACACGACCCCGAGCGGCCCCATCGCCATCGTGATGGCCGGCCGGACGCCCTTCGTCTGCCGGAACTCGTCCGTCGCCTCGAGCAGGGTGAGCACGTCGCGGGGCGATGTGGGCATGACCGCGATCTTGACGACGTCGGCGCCGAGATCCTGCTGCAGGGTCAGCCGGGCGACGATCTGGTCGAGCGGCGGTGTCTCGTGGAAGTCGTGCGACGACATGACGACGACGACTCCGGCCTCGTGCGCGGCGTTCACGATCCGCTCGAGCACGCCGAGCTCGGTGAACATCTCGACGTCGATGGCGTCGACGGCGCGAGTCGCTATGGCACCGGTGAGCAGGCGCTCGTAGTCGCCGAGATCGAGTTCGCGCTGACCGCCCTCGGCCGCGCTGCGGAACGTGAAGAGCAGGGGCACCGAGTCGGGCAGCGCCGCGCGGACGGCTTCGGCGGCGTCGAGTGCCTGACGCCGCTCGTCGACCCGTTCGAGGTAGTCGATCCGCAGTTCGACGAGGTCGAATCGCCCGGCAGGAAGCCGCTCCACCTGCGCGAGGAGTTCGTCGACGGTCGCGCCGGTCAGCGGCACGCAGATCTTCGGCTGCCCCGCGCCCAGTTCGACACCGCGGAGCGTCACGGTTCTGACTTCGATCGTCACGGAGTCGAGACTAGTCCGACGGCCTGGCGCATCGCCTGACGGATGACGTCCTCGGACGCGAGCGGTGCATCCTGCCCCCCACCGGTGAACAGCCGCACCTGCCCGATCGCCTGCTCCAGCAGCATGTCGAGCCCGCTCACGCTCCGCCCGCCCGCGGCCTCCCACGAGGCGGCGATGGGCGACGGCCAGGGCTCGTACGCCACGTCGAGCAGCACCGAGTCGGGGGATGCGGGGCGCACCGGCGGCAGGCCCACACCGCCGGGCAGCGTGCTGATGACGAACTCCCACGGCTCGGCAGCCGCCAGAGACCCCAGGGGCGTGGGATGCACGGCCACGTCCAGCGCGACACCCAGGTCGACGAGCACCGCGGCCTTCGTCGGGTCGCGGAGGTACAGCGAGAGCTCGGTGACCCCGAGCTGCGCCGCTGCCGCGATCGCCGAGGCGGCGGTGGCGCCCCCGCCGAGGACGGCCGTGCGGGCGGCGGCCGACGGCGAGCGGAAGCCCGGCGTGAGAGTGAGTGCGCGGACGATGCCGTCGACGTCCGTGTTGTGCCCGTCGAGCAGGAGGCGCTCGCCGTCGCGCCGGAGCACGACCGTGTTGGCCACGCCCAGCTCCGCGGCCAGCGGCGAGACGGTGGCGAGCAGGGGGATCACCTCGCGCTTCAGCGGCATGGTGAGGCTGAGGCCGAGCCACGAGTCGTCGAGCCCCTTGAGGAAGGCCGGCAGGGCACCCGCCCCGACCTCCGCGCGACCGTACTCGAACGGCAGGCCGAGCAGGCGGTAGGCGGTCTCGTGCAGGAGCGGCGATTTCGAGTGGGCGATGGGGGAGCCGAGAACCGCGAGACGACGCATCGGACCAGATTAGCCGCGGAGCTCCGCCACGATCCGCCGGATGGCCCGCTTGGCCTCGCGGGTCCAGGGGGCACCGACGAAGACGTGGAACCCGCCCTTCGTGATGCGGAGCTCGATACGGCCCCCGGCCCGGGTCACGGTCCGGGCGAGCTGCTTCGCATCCGGCAGGAGGATGTCGCGGTCGCCCTGGTGCACGAAGATCGGCGGCAGCCCGCGGAGGTCGCCGTAGAGAGGGCTGACGAGGGGATCGTGGCCGTCGAGGTCGCCGCGCCAGAGATCGCCCGCCTCGACGAGTCCCGCGCGTCCGAGCATGGGATCGAGCGGGGCGACGTCGGCGATCTGCGGGGCCGACAGGGTCACGTCGAGCCACGGCGACAGGAGAATGAGGCCGGCGGGGGCGGGGGCATCCCCCGGTGCGATCTCGGTGGAGTGGCGACCGCCGCCGGTGCCGTGCGCCCCGCCCACGACCGAGCCGTCGCGCAGCCTCAGGGCCTGCCCGAGCGCGAGTCCGCCGCCCGCCGAGTCGCCGCCGAGGAACACCGGGCGCCCGGCCGCGGCCTCGACCACGTTCGCGTACACCTCGTCGAGCAGCGCATACGCCTCGGCGGGGTGGTACGTCGGCGCCAGGCCGTAGAGCGGAACGGTGATGGTGACGCCCGAGCGGTCGGCGAGGGTCGCGAGGAGGTTCCAGTGCACGGTCAAGATGCCGAAGGTGTAGCAGCCGCCGTGGAGATAGATCAGGTGGCGTCCGCTGGCGGCGCCGCGGGGCGTGAGCCGCACGACCGGGCGACCCTGCACCGTCGTCTCGGTGACGTCGACCCGGCGCCGGACCGATGCGGGAATCGGCGCCTCGGCCTCGCCGCGCTTGGCGATCGCCGCGTGCAGGCTCTCGGCCGAGTCGGTGCTGCGGGGAGTGAACCGGAGCAGGAAGCGAGTGCCTGCGAGGAGGAGCGACATGGCCCGACCCTATTCGGGGATGCTCGGAACCGTGTTAGGGTCAACTAGACCTTATGGGTTATAGTCATTTACACCTTAACTCCTGGCGGCCTTCCCTCGGCACCGAACCCGCAAACCCGCAGACCCGCCGAACCCGCCGGCCCGACCCGAATCGCAGCCACCGTGACCTCCAGCCAGAGCGCCAGCACCAGCACCAGCGCCAGCACCAGCGCCACGCCTGCCTCTGTGCCCGCCCCGGCCCCGGTGCTCGCGGTCTCCACGGTGATCTTCTCGTTGCGGCCTTCCGACACCACCGGCCGCATGGCCCTGCACATCCCGCTCGTGCGACGGATCCGCGAGCCGTTCCAGGGCTCATGGGCGCTGCCGGGCGGCCCGCTCGAATGCGACGAGGATCTCTCCGACGCGGCCCGCCGGCACCTGCTCGACACGACGGCCCTGTCGCCGACCTACCTCGAGCAGCTCTACGCGTTCGGGGCTCCGAGCCGGTCGTCCGACCCTGCCGCCGTGCGCGTCGTGTCGATCGTCTACTGGGCCCTCGTCGCGCAGGTCTCAGGCCACGCGCCCGCCCTGGTGGACGGCGATCCGAACGTCTGCTGGTTCGACGCCGACGACCTCCCCGACCTGGCCTTCGACCACCGCACGATCGTCGACTACGCCCTGTGGCGCCTCCGAACCAAGATGGAGTACAGCCGCATCGCCCACGCCTTCATCGGCGACGTCTTCACGCTCGCGCAGCTCCGCGAGGTGCACGAGGCCGTGCTCGGCCGCGACCTCGACCCGGCGAACTTCCGCCGAATGATCGAGGCGTCCGACTCCGTGGTCCCGACCGGCGAGGTGCTCACGGGCACCAAGCACCGGCCTCCCAAGCTCTACCGCTACTCCCCGCCCGAACGAAGCCCCCTTTCCGAGAATAACGAGATCCCCGTATGACCAGCGTCGACACCCTCATCCGCGGCATCACCAACGGGGTCGCTCCCGGCGAAGTCTGCTCGACCGACCTGGTCGAGGCTCCGTGGAACTTCGACACGGGCATCCCCGCCTACGGCCCCGGTTCGTCGATGTTCGACGCGATCCCGGCGCACTCCCCGCTGCAGGGCGAGCTGCCCGAGGAGTACCGCACGGCCTCCGCCGACGAGCTGCACGCCCGCATCATGGCCGCGAAGGCCACGCTCGGCGACCGCGTGCTGATGCTCGGCCACTTCTACCAGCGCGACGAGGTCGTGCAGTACGCGGACTACGTGGGCGACTCGTTCCAGCTCGCGGTGAAGGCCAAGGCCTCGCCCGCCGCCGAGGCCATCGTCTTCTGCGGCGTGCACTTCATGGCCGAGACCGCCGACCTCCTCTCCGGTCCGGATCAGGCGGTCATCCTGCCGAACCTCGCCGCCGGCTGCTCGATGGCCGACATGGCCGACATCGACAGCGTCGAAGCCGCCTGGGAGCAGCTCGAAGAGATCTACGGCGACATGACCGCGGTCGACGAGTCGGGCCGAGTCCCCGTCATCCCCGTCACGTACATGAACTCGGCCGCCGACCTCAAGGGCTTCTGCGGTCGCCACGGCGGCATCGTCTGCACCTCCTCCAACGCCGAGACCGTGCTCGAGTGGGCCTTCGCCCGGGGGCGGCGCGTGCTGTTCTTCCCCGACCAGCACCTCGGCCGCAACACCGCCAAGGCCATGGGCGTGCCGCTCTCGCAGATGCCGATGTGGAACCCGCGTCGCCCCCTCGGCGGCTCGACCGTCGCCGAGCTCGAAGACGCCAAGGTCGTGCTCTGGAACGGGTTCTGCTCGGTCCACAAGCGCTTCACGGTGGACCAGATCGCGAAGGCCCGGGCGGAGTTCCCGGGCGTGAAGGTCATCGTGCACCCCGAATGCCCGATGCCCGTCGTCGACGCCGCCGACGCGGCCGGATCCACCGACTTCATCGTCAAGGCCATCGCCGCCGCCCCCGCGGGCTCCACCTTCGCCATCGGCACCGAGATCAACCTCGTCCAGCGCCTGGCCCAGGAGTACCCGCAGCACACCATCTTCTGCCTCGACTCGGTCGTCTGCCCGTGCTCGACGATGTACCGGATCCACCCCGGCTACATCGCCTGGGCGCTCGAGGCGCTGGTCGGATCGGCGTCGCGGCCGTCCGAGGTGCTGAACCGCATCCAGGTCGCCGACGACATCGCCGTGCCGGCACGGATCGCCCTCGACCGGATGCTCGCGGCGAAGCCCGGGCACACGGTGTCGGTGTGACGCAGATCGTCGTCGTCGGCTCGGGCCTCGGCGGCCTGACCGCCGCCCTGCGTGCCACAGCGCTCGGCCACGCTGTCACGCTCGTGACCAAGGGCGCCGTCGACGAGAGCAACTCCCGGTACGCCCAGGGCGGCATCGCGGCCGCCGTCTTCGACGACGACTCGCCCTCGCTGCACGTCGCCGACACCCTCGTCGCCGGCGCCGGGCTGTCCGTCGCCGAGGCCGTCGAGGTGCTCTGCTCCGACGGCGCCGCGCGGATCGACGACCTCGTGGGCTGGGGCGTCCAGTTCGACCTCGACTCGCACGGGCGCTGGTCGCGCGGCCTCGAGGCGGCGCACTCGCGCTCGCGGGTGCTGCACGCCGGGGGCGACGCCACCGGAGCCGCGATCGTCCGCGCCCTGATCGCCCGGCTCGAGACCTCCGACGTGACGGTGGTCGAGCACGCGTTCCTGACCGACCTGCTGCTCGCGCCCGGCGCGACCGAGGCCGAGGCGAACCGCGTCGTCGGCCTGGAGCTGCTCGTCGGCGGAGTCCGCACGCGCATCCCCGCGGACGCCGTCGTCCTCGCCACCGGCGGTGCCGGCCAGCTCTACGAGTACACGACCAACCCGCTCGTCGCGACCGGAGACGGCCTCGCCGCCGCCTGGCGCGCAGGAGCCCGTGTCGACGACCTCGAGTTCTACCAGTTCCACCCGACGGCGCTCGCCGTGCCGGGCAGCTTCCTCGTCTCCGAGGCGGTCCGCGGCGAGGGGGCGGTGCTCGTCGACTCCGCCGGAAAGCGCTTCATGCCGGCCGTCGACCGCCGCGCCGAACTGGCCCCGCGCGACATCGTCGCCCGCGGGATCGCCGACCTCATGTCGCGCCAGGCCGGCCTCCCGGCGTTCCTCGACGCCACGGGCATCGGCGCCGCGACGCTCGTCTCCCGGTTCCCGACGATCACCGCCGCCACCCGCGCGGCCGGTCTCGACTGGACCCGCGAGCCGATCCCCGTCACACCCGCCGCGCACTACTTCATGGGCGGCGTCGCCACCGACCTCGACGGCCGGACGACCCTCCCCGGGCTGTACGCCGTCGGCGAGGTCGCCTCGACCGGCGTCCACGGGGCCAACCGCCTCGCGTCCAACTCGCTGCTGGAGGCGCTCGTGTTCGGCTGGCGCGTGGTCGATGCAGTGGCGTGGGATGCACGGTCCGGCGCCCTCGACGGGGCCGCCGACGTGTCCGATGCCGTCGTCCCCCTCGCATCCACCACCGTTTCTGCGGCAGCCGGTGCTGGTGCCGCCGCTGTCGCTGACGCCACTCCCGCGGTGTCCTCGACCGGGGCTTCGGGGGTGCCGCTCGGCCGCCCGGAGCTGCAGCGCCTGATGTGGGCCGCCGCCGGTGTCGAGCGTTCAGGAGATCGGCTCGCCGAGGCCGCCGCCCGGCTGGCCGACGCCACCGTCGCCGGCACGGGTTCCTGCGGAGCCGACAGTACCGGCGACAGCACCGGCGACACGGCGGCCGCTGTTGCCTCCTCCGCCGCCGACACCGCCGCCGCCGACACAGCCGCCGCCGCCGAGGTGCAGGACCTCGAGACCGCCAACCTGATCGACGTCGCCCGGCTGGTCGTCGCCGGGGCGCTGGCCCGCGAGGAGTCACGCGGCGCGCACTACCGAACCGACTTCCCGACCCCGCACGACGAACCCGCCCGCACGATCTCGTGGGCCAGAGAGGTGCCTCAGAATGCTCACCGATGATGCGATCGACGACGTCGTCCGCCGTGCCCTCGCCGAGGACGCCCCCTGGGGGGACGTCACCAGCGAGTCGCTGATCCCCGAGTCCGCGACGGCCGTGGCCGCGGTGGTGGCACGCGAGCCCGGTGTCCTGGCCGGGACGCGCATCCTCGTGGCCGTCGTCCGGGCCGTCGACCCCCTGGTCGAGGTGGACGTGCGGCGCCACGACGGCGCCCCGTTCGGCATCGGCGACACCCTGTTCGTGCTGCGGGGGTCCGCGCGCTCGATCCTCCGGGCCGAGCGGGTCGGGCTCAACCTGCTGCAGCGGCTGTCGGGCATCGCCACGCTCACCGCCCGCTACGTCGGTCTGACCGACGGCACGAAGGCGCAGATCGTCGACACCCGCAAGACCACACCCGGCCTCCGCGCCCTCGAGCGCGACGCCGTGCTCGCCGGCGGCGGCCGCAACCACCGCTTCTCCCTCTCCGACGCCGTGCTGGTCAAGGACAACCACCTGGCCGTCCTCCTCGCGCAGGGGCTGAGCGTGACCGAGGCGCTCCTCTCCATGAAGGCGAAGCTGTCGCACACGACGCACGTCGAGGTGGAGGTCGACCGGATCGACCAGATCGAGGCCGTGCTCGCCGCCGGCGTCGACACGATCATGCTGGACAACTTCTCGGCGGAGGACCTCGTGGTCGGCGTCGAGCTGGTGGCGGGCCGCGCCCTCGTCGAGGCTTCCGGCGGGGTCGACCTCGACACGGTGGCCGCCATCGCGCACTCGGGCGTCGACCTGATCTCCGTGGGAGCGCTGACGCACAGCGTCCGGGCCCTCGACCTCGGCCTCGACGTGACGCTCGACACGGCGGCGCCGGTGGGGTTCACCACCGGCTTCGCCGTGCGCTGAGGCGGGGGATGCACGGCGTGCCCGTGAGGCGGGGGATGCACGGCATGCCTGTCGGGCGGGGGAGCCGGACGTCTGCGGGCCGCAGCCTCCCTCGTGGGGCCGAGCCGGGCATCCCCGGCTCGTGAAGTATTTCGACGCGGCGGCGACGACGCCCGTGCGCCGCGAGGTGCTCGAGGCGATGTGGCCGTACCTGACCGGGGATTTCGGCAACCCGTCGAGCCGGCACACGGTCGGTGAGTCCGCGGCGCGCGGGCTGGCACGGGCTCGGGCGCAGGTCGCCGAGTGGCTCGGCTGCCGTCCGGGCGAGGTCGTCTTCACCGGCGGCGGCACCGAGGGCGACAACCTCGCGATCAAGGGGCTGGCCCTCGCGAACCCGCGCGGGAGACACCTGGTCACCACCCGGATCGAGCACGAGGCCGTGCTCGAGTCGGTCGACTACCTGCGGCGGTTCCTGGGGTTCGAGGTGACGTTCGTGGAGCTAGACGGGGAGGGGACCGTGCATCCCGCGGCCCTGGCCTCGGCCCTTCGAGACGACACCACGCTGGTCTCGATCGCGCACGCGAACAATGAGATCGGGACCGTGCAACCGCTGGCCGCGCTGACGGCCGTAGCGGTGGGGCGGGGGGTGCCGTTCCACACGGATGCGGTGCAGTCCGCCGGCTGGCTCGACGTCAGGGTGCCCACGCTCGGGGTGCAGGCGCTGACGATCTCGGGGCACAAGCTCGGGGCGCCGAAGGGGATCGGGGCGCTGTACGTCGCCGGACGGCTGCCGCTCGAACCGGTGCTGCACGGAGGCGGGCAGGAGCGCGGGCGCCGGTCGGGCACCGAGAACGTGGCCGGTGCGGTCGGGCTCGGGGCGGCGGTGGCGCTGCTGGGTGGTGCGGGTGCTGGTGGTGCCGGTGCGGGTGCTTCTGGCGCCGGTGCTTCTGCTATCGCCCCGGTCGGGCTTCGCGACGCCTTCATCGCCGACGTCGAGGCGAGAGTGGGGGATGCACGGCTCACCGGCTCGCGGACCTCGCGGCTGCCCGCCTCGGCCTCGTTCGTGTTCCCGGGCACGAGTGGGGAGTCGGTTCTGCTCGAACTCGAACGGCGGGGGATCGTGTCGTCGTCGGGCTCGGCGTGTGCCGCCGGCAGTGACGAGCCGTCGCACGTGCTGACCGCTCTGGGAATGGCGCCCGATCTCGCGCAGACGTCGGTGCGGTTCAGCTGGGGAGCGGACGTGACGGGGGAGGACCTTGCCGGAGTCGCGTCGGCAATTCAGGCGAGCGTTCACGCCGTGCGCGGGATCGTGGGCGCCTGAGCCGTTGCGCGGGCGGGTTCCTGACTTGCCGACGCGCGCGGCGGTCCTGCCGTGCCCGCCGTGCCGCCTGTGCCGGCCATCCGGCCCGCCGTGCCGGACGGGGCCCGGACGCACAGCTCGAGCTCCGGGTCTCGCGGGCGGTTGGCAACTCAGGCACACTGCGCACGGGCCCGGCCCGAGCCGCCTTGCCGCGTGCCCGACGCGGCGCCTGCCTGAGTTGCCAGCACGCGCCGGCTCGCTGTCCCGCCGTGCCGTTCGGCGGCGGGGAGGGAGGTCCGGGGCGGGCGGTCGGTCGGCAATTCAGGTGGATGCCCTGCCGAGCTCGCTCGTTCCCCCCTGCTGGGCTGCCCGCACGGCGCTGTCCTGAGTTGCCGGCACGTGCATCCCTCGGCCGCCGCAGTAGGCAAGCTCGGCGGCGAGCCCGGTGGCAGCCCCGGCGGTCGCGGGGGCTGGGGCCGGAGCCGGACTCGGGTGGCGGCTTACCGGGGCGGGGCCCTCCGGTCGGCAACTCAGGAGGTCGGCCGGGAGGCGGCCCGGGTACCGCATGTCTTGCCGGCTCGGTGCACGAGGACCTGAATTGTCGACACGAGCCTGACCGGAGCTCGCGCGCCAACACCCCCCCCCGAACGCCAGAACACGCCGCCCACCTCGAAAGATGAGCGGCGCGTCCTGGAGTCCCCCCGACCCCCGAGCCCCCGACCCCCCGGGGGCGAGAGCGGCCCTACACCGCCACGGGCCGCCGCGCCTCCTGGTCGACGAGCGCCCCGGCATCCCCCGCGGCGACGTCCACGGATTCGGCGTCGAGCGGACGACGCCGCACGAACCGCTTGAGCGCCACGAGCACGAACGCGGTCACGACCGTGCCGGACAGGATCGCCACGACCCACATGCCGAGGTTGCCGATCGCGAAGAACACGAAGATGCCGCCGTGGGGCGCCTCCGAGGTGACTCCGGCCGCCATCGAGATCGCGCCGGTGACCGCGCCGCCGATCATGGTGGAGGGGATGACGCGCAGCGGGTCGGCTGCGGCGAAGGGGATGGCTCCCTCGGAGATGAACGAGGCGCCCAGCAGCCAGGCCGCCTTGCCGTTCTCCCGCTCGGCGTCGGAGAAGCCGCGGCGGTAGAGCACGGTCGAGGCGAGCGCCATGGCGAGCGGCGGGACCATGCCCGCACCCATGACCGCGGCCATGATCTCGAGCGGCGCCGGGTGGGCGGCGCTGCCCGCGGAGAGTCCGGCGACGGCGAAGGCGTAGGCCACCTTGTTGACCGGGCCGCCGAGGTCGAAGCACATCATGAGGCCGAGGATGACGCCGAGCAGCACCGCGCCCGAGCCGGTGAGCGAGTTGAGGAAGAGGGACAGCTCGCGCGTGAGCCAGGCGATCGGCCCGCCGAGCACCAGGAGCAGCAGCCCCGAGGCCACGATGGACGCCAGCAACGGGATGATCACGACCGGCATGAGCCCGCGCAGCCAGCGTGGAACGTCGGGCTTCTGCAGCAGCAGCGCCGCCCCACCGGCGAGGAGGCCTCCGGCGAGCCCGCCGATGAAGCCGGCGCCGAGGAAGACCGAGACCGCGCCGGCGACGAAGCCGGGAGCGATGCCGGGGCGTCCGGCCATGGCGTAGGCGATGTAGCCGCTCAGCGCTGCGACGAGGAAGCCGAGCGAGAGCCCGCCGATCTGGAAGGCCGCCGCGCCCAGGTAGAACAGCAGCCCCTGCGGAGGCAGGTGGACCAGCGAGTAGTTCGTCAGCGCGTAGACGGCGTTGTTGACGGTGTGGCCGCTCGCGGTCACGGCGAGGCGGTCGCCGCCGAGCAGGAAGCCCAGCGCGATCAACAGACCGCCGCCGGCGACGAAGGGGATCATGTACGAGACGCCGGTCAGCAGCCAGGTCTTGAGCGACGAGCCGAAGCCGACCCGGGCGGTCCCGCCGGCACCGTAGCCGGCCGCACCAGCACCCGCGGCAGAACCAGCACCGGCCCCACCCCCGGCCACCCGCGCCGCGGCGGGGTTCGACGCCGCGGCGATGGCCTCCTCGACCATCGCGGCCGGCTCGTCGACCCCGCGCTTGACCGGCCCCTGCACGACGGGCTTGCCGGCGAAGCGCTCCTTGTCACGCACTTCGACGTCCACCGCGAAGATCACGGCGTCGGCGGAGGCGATCACGGCCGGATCGAGCGGCGTCACCTTGCCGGACCCCTGCGTCTCGATCTGCAGGTCGGCCCCGAGCCGCTTGGCCGCCGCGACCAGCGCGTCCGCCGCCATGTAGGTGTGCGCGATGCCGGTCGGGCACGCGGTCACGCCGACGAGGCGGACCCGGGCGGCACCGGCAGCGCCCGCGGCACCGGCAGCGCCCGCAGCACCGGCAGCGCCCGCAGCACCGGCAGCGCCGGCAGCCCCAGAAGCATCGGAAACGTGGGATGCACCGCCCGCCCCCTCCTCCGCCGAAGAGGTCCCGGTCACGCCCCGAGCCGCGTCCACCTCGCCGCCGACCTCGTCGTCGACGAGCTTCACGATGTCGGCGGGGGTGGCGGCGGCGCGCAGCGCGGCGGTGAAGTCGTCCCGGATCAGTGCCCGCGCCAGCGTGGACAGCACGGTCATGTGGTCGCCGTCGGCGCCCTCGGGCACGGCGATCATGAAGACGATGTCGGCGTCGCCGTCGGGAGCGCCGAAGTCGACCGTGCGCGCCAGGCGGGAGAACGCGAGCGTCGGCTCGGTCACCGACGCCGAACGGGCGTGGGGGATCGCGATGCCGCCGGGCACGCCGGTGCCGACCGAGGCCTCGCGCTTGATGGCGTCGTCGGCGAGCGAAGCGGCATTGCCGGCTCGGCCGACGCCGGCGACGCGCGCGGCGAGGGCGCGGATGACCTCGGACGACGAGGCGCCCAGGTCTTCGTCGAGACCGACGAGGTCGGTGCTGATGAGTGTGGACATGGCGTGTAGCTCCTTTGCTGCAGGGTTCGGGGGGATCGGCGTCGTGCCGAGGTGCGGCCGGGACGACCGTCGGGGTGCGGCCGGGACGACCGCCGAGGGGCGGTCGGGACGACCGGAGGGGTCAGAGGGACGGGACGGAGGGGGACTCGGCGACCGCGACGACGGTCACGGCGTCGGGATCGGTCTGGTCGAGGGAGGGGACGACGCTGCCCGGCAGCGACGCCGCGGCGGCTCCGGAGGCGACGGCCTGCGCCAGCCGACGGGCGGGGGTGGCCCCGCTCGTCTCGGCGAGCAGGTAGCCCGACAGGGAGGAGTCGCCGGCGCCCACGGTGGAGAGCGCGACGATCTTCGGCGCCCGGGCGAACCAGGCTCCCTCGCGGGTGACGAGGGCGGCCCCGGCGCTGCCGAGGGTGAGCAGGACGGCCGTCACGCCGCGGTCGAGGAGGAGGCGCGCGCCGGCCACCGCAGCGGCCGGGTCGCTCTCGTAGCGAGCGGGGTCGCCGCCGACGACCTCGGCCAGCTCTTCGGCGTTCGGCTTGACGAGGTCGATCGTGAGCCCGGATTCGAGGAGGGCTCGGAACGGGGCTCCCGACGAGTCGACGGCGATCTTGGGCGCCGCGTCGCCGCAGGTCACGCGGACCGCCTGCACGACGCCGGCCAGGAAGTCGTCCGGCAGCCCCGGCGGCAGCGAGCCGGCCAGCACCAGCCACTGCGCCGACGGCGCGTGCTCGACGACGAGGTCGACGAGGCCCTGGGCGTGCCCCGACAGGTCGGGCCCCGGCTCGTTGATCTTGGTCGTGGTGCCGCTCGGTTCGGTGAGCGTGACGTTGGCGCGCAGGCGCCCGGCGATCGGCAGGTTGGCGGTGGCGACGCCGCGGGCCCGCAGGGCCACGAGCACGGGGTCGTCGAGGGCTCCGGGCAGGATGGCGACGGTGTCGGCGCCCGAGGCGACGAGCGCCCGCGAGACGTTGACGCCCTTGCCGCCCGGTTCGTCGCTCGAGCCGAGCGATCGCTGCACTTCGCCGCGGGACAGCGCGCCGGAGAGCTCGATCGTGCGGTCGAGGGACGGGTTGGGGGTCACGGTGATGATCATGCGACGATCACCTCGACATCGGCGGACGCAAGCGCCTCGGCCAGGTCGGCGGCGGGCGGTGCGTCGGTGACGACCGTGTCGATCTCGTCCAGTCGGGCGAATCGCATCAGCGCCTCCTCGCCCTGCTTCGACGAGTCGGCGACGGCGACGACCCGCCGGGCGGCCCGGACGTAGGCCGTCTTGACGGCACCCTCCAGCTCGTCCGGCGTCGAGAGGCCGAAGCCGGCCGAGAGTCCGTTCGTGCCGACGAACGCGATGTCGGGCCGGAGGGCGGCGATCTGCTCGACGGTGGCCGTGCCCACGGCTGCACTGGTCAGCCCGCGGACCCGGCCGCCGAGAAGCCGCAGGTCGATGTGCGGGCTGTGCTGCAGCAGGGCGGCGATCGGCACGGCGTTGGTCACGACGGTGAGCACGGTGCCGACGGTGGCGGGCTGCCAGGATGCGAGCTCGGCGGCGACGGCCGCGGTGGTCGTGCCGGCGTCGAGGGCGATCGAGCCGACGAAGGTCGAGGGCACGAGGCGGGCGGCGGCGCGGGCGATGGCCTGTTTGCCCGGCCCCGACCGGCCCTCGCGCTCGGCGACGCTGAGCTCGGCGACGCTGGTGTGCCCGGACACGACGGCCCCGCCGTGCACCCGCTGCAGCGCGCCGGCCTGCTCGAGCGCGTCGAGGTCGCGGCGGATGGTCTCGGTGGTGACGTCGAGGCGGGCGGCGAGATCGGCGACGGCCACCCGGCCCGTACTGCGCAGCGACGACAGGATCGAGTCGTGTCGCTCGAGTGCGTACATGCGGTGACCTCCTCGTCACGATCGTCGGAATCACCTTCGGATTCCTGTGCTTTCCGAGACCATAGGCCCATTTCGCAGACGAAGCAAGAAGAACGAAGAATAAACAACACGTGGGATGCACGGCGTACCGTCGAGGAATGCCTCCTCGTGTCTCCCGCCGCGCCCGCACCGACCTCCGCTTCACCGGCCGCATCGCCGGGGTCGGCACGAGTCGGGGCCCCCGCTTCGTGGTGGGCATGTGGGAGACGTCGCCGCTCGGCCGTTTCGTCGACGTGATGGTGGAGGACGGGGCCGGCCACCGCATCCTCCTCGCCCCCAGTCCCGACGTCGCCGACTTCGTGAGCGCCACCTACACGTTCGACGAGGTGCGGTTCCTGCCGGTGTCGTGGCGGAAAGTCGACGGCGGGCTGCGGGTCGTCGCGGGTGGTCCGACGGAGCCCGTGCTCGACCTGCGCCTCGGTATCGGCGGCATCTCCGGGCTCGGCATGCTCCTCCGGGCGGTCCCGTCCGCCTTCGCCACGGCGCCCGGCTGGCTCCGGCTGATCGATCCGATCGCGCGCGTCCTGGTGCCCGGCTCGGCCACGGCGGGCACCGCCGGCGGCGACCGTCGCGAGTACTACGGCGTCACGCTCGCCCGGCGGATCGTGAGTCTCGAGGGGACCTGGGAGGGCGCCGACCTGGGCGTCCTCGCCCGACTGGACCCGCCGGTCACGTTCGGCTTCGGCTCGGCGCCCGCGAGCCCCTCCCTCGTCGACGTGACCACCACGATCCGCTAGCCCCGAGTTACGACTGCGGCGCGAATCCGACCACGAACTCGAACGCGCCCACGCCGTCGATCCCGCCGGTCACGACCGCCCCGGGAGCGAGCGGACCCACCCCGGAGGGCGTCCCCGTCATGATGAGGTCGCCCGGTGCGAGCTCCCAGGCGTTCGAGGCGGAGGCGACGATGTCGGCGACCGGCCAGATCATGTCGGCGAGGTCGCCGTCCTGGGCGACGACGCCGTCGACGGCCAGCCAGATGCGGCCCGCGGACGGGTCGACCGAGGCGGCCGGCACCAGCGGCGTGATCGGGGCCGAGGCGTCGAAGCCCTTGGCCACGTCCCACGGACGACGGGTGTCCTTCGCCTCCTGCTGCCGGTCGCGGCGCGTGAGGTCGACGCCGACGCCGTAGCCCCAGACGTGTTCGAGGGCGGAGGTGGCCGGAATCGACGCCCCGCCGACCCCGATCGCCACGACGAGCTCGATCTCGAACTCGAGCTGCGCGGTCAGCGGCGGGTAGGGCACGGTGCCCGAAGCCGGGAGGACTGCGTCTCCCGGCTTCGTGAAGAAGAAGGGCGGCTCGCGGTCGGGGTCGCTGCCCATCTCGCGGGCGTGATCGGCGTAGTTGCGACCGACGCAGAGGATCCGCCGCACCGGGAACCGCGCGCCGGACTCGGACCCGGGCTCGGAGCCCGACCCCGGATCGGCGACAGCCAGTGTGGGCAGAGGGGCGGGGGTGACGACGAACTCGGTCATGGCGGAACCCTTCGGTGAGTGGACGGGGTGGGCGGCTACAGCAGCCGCACGGGCGCGCCCGCGGCGAACGCCAGTACGTCCTCCACGGCCTGCCCGTAGAACTCGGCGTAGACCTCGCGGGTGACGTAGCCGAGGTGGGGGAGGAGGAGGACGTTCGAGAGCGACCGCAGCGGATCCTTCAGCGGCAGCGGCTCGACGTCGAACACGTCGAGGGCGGCGCCGGCGATCGTGTCGACCATCAGCGCCATCATCAGCGCCTCGCCGTCGACGATCGGCCCCCGCGACGTGTTGACGATAAAGGCGGTCTCCTTCATCGTCGCGAGCTCCTCCGCGCCGACGAGGCCGCGGGTGCCGTCGTTCAGCGGCACGTGGACGGAGACGAAGTCCGAGGTCTCGAACAGCTCCGCGAAGCCCACCGCGGTGACGCTCGCGGCCTCGGCCCGGCCGGCGTCGAGGTGTGGGCTCCAGGCCACCACGTGCATGCGGAACGCGTTCGCCAGCTCGGCGACCCAGGTGCCCTGCTTGCCCAAACCGATCAGCCCGAGGGTCTTCCCCTCGAGCCGGGTGCCGATGGTGTGCTGCCAACCGCCGTCGTGCATCCCACGATCTTCGGCCGTGATGTTGCGGGCCAGGGCGATCATCATGCCGATCGTGAGCTCGGCCACCTCACGGCCGCTGCCCGTCGTGCCGCTGACCGTGATGCCGAGCCGGCGGGCGGCGTCGAGGTCGATGGCAGCGTTGTGCAGTCCGGTGGTCACCAGAAGGCGGAGGGCGGGGAGGCGTTCGAGGAGCGACGCCGGGAACGCGGTGCGCTCGCGCATGGCGACGATCACCTCGCTGTCGGCGAGCTGCTCGACGAGCTCGTCCTCGTCCGACACATGGTCGTGCAGCACCGCGATCTCGTAGGCGTCGCGGACGGCGCTCCAGTCGGCCGAGTCGAGGGCGACGCCCTGGTGGTCGTCGAGGATCGTGAGGCGCGCGGGCATGCCGAAAGGCTACCGGTGTCGTCTAAACGGGGGATGCACGGATCGCTCTCCGAGCATGGCTCACGTCTCGGGGTACAGAGTGGACAGATCGGTCTGTCACCACTTCGCGTGATTGTGACCTCCAAGCTCGATCACCTAGCGTGGACATGACCCGAACGCCCACCCCTCACCAGGGTCGCCCACCCTCCGACTCGGACCCGACACCGACAGGAACCCCTCGCCCATGCGGCTCGCCCCCACGCCTTCAGCGCCTTTTGCTCACGGCTCCTTCGATCGCTCGACCGGAAGCACCCGATGACCGCAGTGACCGCAGGAGAAGCCTCCCACGAGGAGGCGACCGACAAGGCGTCCAGCAGGCTCTTCGGCCGCGGCCTCCTGTATGTCGTCGTCCTGTCGCTCCAGCTGCTCGTCTCCACGATCGTGTCGCCGTTCCTCGCGCACCTGGTCGGGCCCGCCGAGTTCGGCGCCATGGCGTCCGCGCAGGCGATCTTCCAGGTGCTGAGCGTGGCCGCCCTCCTGGGCCTCGACGACGCCCTCGTCCTTCAGCGCGCGGAGAGCGCGGAGAAGGACGACCGCTCGGCGAGGGGCCTCGTCACCGTCGCCATCCTGCTGGCCTTCGCGGTCACGGTCGTCGCGCTCGTGACCCTGCCGCTCTGGGTCGGGCCAGTCGGCCTGACCGGCAACGAGACCCTGGTGGCCGTCGTCATCCTCTGGATCGGTCCGTCGGCGTCGGTCCTGGTCATGCTGGCCCTGCTCGTCGCCCAGGACCGCCTGGGCGCCTTCGTCTCGATCAGCCTCGTGTCGGCCGTCGCCGGCTCCATCGTCGGCATCGTCCTCCTCGTCACTACGACGCACAGCATCGTCGCCTACGCCTGGGGCACCGTGATCTGCCAGTTCGTGGCGATGGTCATGGGCATCATCGTCGTCCGCCCCACCCTCGCCGGGTTCCAGCAGCGCGACATAATCGGGCGGGCGCTCCGTCTCGGCATCCCCCTCGTCTTCACCAACCTCTCGTACTTCGTGCTCAACGCGGGCGACCGGATCATCCTCCAGCGCGACCTCGGGTCGGCCCAGGTCGGCCGCTACCAGGTCGCCTACGTGATCGGCTCCGCGGTGGTCCTGCTGCTGAACTACACGACCGGCGCCTGGGCCCCGCAGTTCGCCGCGCTCCGCGACCCGAAGGCGCGTCTCGAGCTCGCCCTCCGCTCGCGCGACGAGCTCTACCGACTGCTGGTGCCGATCATCATCGCGGTGACGCTGGTCGCCCCGCTGGCCCTGCGCATCCTCGCCCCCTCGACGTTCCAGCCTCAGGGCCTCACGTTCATCGTCTACCTCGTGTCGCTGACGGCGTTCGCGGTGGCCGCGGGAGGCTCGATCGGGCGGCTGCTCATGGTCGCCCGTCGCTCGAAGACGATCGGCATCAACGCGGCCGCGGCGGCCGTGCTGAACATCGTGTTGAACATCGTCCTCGTCCCGCCGCTCGGCATCGCCGGCTCCGCGGTGGCCACGCTCATCTCGTTCGCCGTGCTGGCGATCCTCGGCTGGGTCTTCCTGCCGCAGCGCAAGGAGTGGCGCCGCCCGAACACGCGGCTCCTCGCCACGATCGCCGGCTCGATCGCGATCGCGGGCCTCTCGCAGCTGATCCCCGAGACCGAGTTCTGGAACATCGTCAAGGCCGTCCTCGCCTTTGCGTGCCTGCCCTGGTTCTTCGTGCGTCTGCGCGCCGCCCGGACCCCGTCGGTGCCCGAGGCGGGAGACGAAGTCGTCGAGAACGACGAGCTGGACGCCGCCGCGTCGGTGTCCGAGGTGCCGGCCTCCGCTGTGCCGAGCTCCGCTGTGCCGTCCTCGGACGTGTCGACCGCCGACGCCTCGACCGCCCCGACCTCCCCCGTCGCGAAGACAGAGAGCACCGACCTGTGACCGAACCCATCGTGCTCGCCCATCCCGACCCGGAGGGCCCGGCGCCGCGTCTCGTCGTGCACGTCGACCTCGACGGTCCCGATCCGGTCCTCACGGGCGATGGAAGCCACACCTCGGCCATGGCGATCGGCTACCGGCAGGGCATCCCCCTCGGCACCGTCGACTTCGCCCTGACCGACGACCCCGCCGATGCGGTGGCCGCCCTGGCCCCTCTGCACGCGCTCGTGGTCCCCGACCGCGGCCCCGCCGACGTCGACGTCGCGCCGGACCACCTGCCGGGCATCACCGTCGTCGTCTGCAGCATCGTGAACCGCGAGGACGACCTGCGTCTGCTTCTCGAGACGTTCGCCGCCATCGACTACCCGAAGGCCGAGTTCGTGCTGGTCGACAACCGGCCGATCGTGCCGGCCGACGACCCGCTGCCGGGCATCCTCGAGGTCTTTCCCGGCGTGCGACTCGTGCACGAGCCCCGCCCGGGCCTCAGCACCGCGCGCAACGCCGGCGTCCGGGCCGCGCGGAACGAGGTCGTCGTGTTCACCGACGACGACGTGCGCGTGAACCCCGACTGGCTGCACGTCATCGGCCGCCGCTTCGCACAGCCCGACGGCATCGACGCCCTGAGCGGTCTGATCCTGCCCGCCGAGCTCGAGACCCCGGCGCAGATCTGGTTCGAGGGCTACTACGGCGGCTTCGCGGGCGAGCGCACCTTCGCGCCGCTCGCCTTGGAGGCCGTGACCGACCTGCCCGGACCCGTGCGCGGCTCCCTCCTGCGAGTGACGGACGCGCGCGGCGCCGAGGTCAAGCGCCTCCCGATCTACGGCGTGGGCGCCTACGGGGCCGGCGCGAACATGGCCTTCCGTCGCAGCGCCCTGACGCGCATCCGCGGCTTCGACGACGCCCTCGGCACCGGCACCCCCGCCAAGGGCGGCGAAGACCTGGCCGCGAACATCGACGTCCTCTGGACCGGTGGCCGTCTGGCCTTCGAACCCCGTGCCGTCGTCCACCACAAGCACCGCGAGGACTTCCCCGACCTCGAGAAGCAGCTCACCGCCTACGGCCTCGGCTTCACGGCCATGCTGACTTCGCTGATCACGCGGGATCCGAGGCACCTCGTCGCACTCGGCTGGCAGGTGCCGACCGCGGCCGCCCGCCTCGGCAAGCGAGCGGTGGATCGCCTCCGCGGTCGCTCGATCGCCGATACCGAGCCGGAGACCCCGCGTCCCGACCTGGGCGACGCCTTCCCGAAGTCACTCGTCTCCACCGAGCTCCGCGGTTTTCCGCAGGGCCCGGGCGCCTACTTCCGCAGCCGCCGTCGTTGGCTCGACCTGAACCGAAAGCAGCAGCAACGATGACCGCCCAACTGGATCGAACCACGACGACGGCCACCCGCCTGCGCACACCGCTCCGCGCCGCCGAGATCGGCCTGAGCGTCCTCGCCCTCGTCGCGGCCCTGCTGATCCTGCTCGACCCTCCCGGGGTGGTGCGCGCCGTGGTCGTCCTGATCCCGAGCCTCCTGCTGCCGGGCTGGGTCGCCGTGCGGCGGTTCCCGGGGCTCGAGCCGGCCTCCCGACTCCTCTTCACCGCCGTCGGCAGCATCGTCCTGCTCACCGCGGTGTCGCTCCTGATGGTGGTGACGCACCTCTGGCACCCGAGGCTCGTCGTCGCCGTGATCCTGGTGCTCGCGGCGGCTGCGGTGGTGCTGCGCCCGGTCGGCGGCGACCTGCGCCTCGCCGAGACGCCGGCCCGGGCATCCTCGTCGCCCTCGTCTTCGCCCTCGCCCTCGTCCTCGCTTTCGGGCGGTGCCGGTCGACGCGCGCTGCCGTGGCTCGCTCTCGCCGTCGGTGCCGCGCTCTGGGTGGTCGGGCTCGCCCTGACGAACTCGACGTCGCTCGGCTCGTACGGCCTGCTCGCCGCCTTCCCCGTGTTCTGGTACCTCGCGGTCGCCCTCGTCTTCGCCGTCGTGCTCTACGGCCTGTTCACCGCCCAGCGGGCGCGCGGCGTGCTGGCGGCAGGGCTCGGGCTCCTCGTCACGATCCTCTACATGTCCGCCAACCTCGTCGAGAACGCGCCGCGGCTGCCCTGGCTCTACAAGCACATCGCCGTGACCGCGTACATCGAGGCGCACGGCAGCGTGAATCCCTCGATCGACATCTACAACCGCTGGCCCGGATTCTTCTCCTTCTCGGCGTCGCTCGGCACGGCCATCGGCTACACGAACCCCGTCAGCTACGCCGGCTGGGCGGAGCTCGCGTTCGCCCTTGTCGACGCCGTCCTGGTGCTGGCGATCGTCCGCACCCTGACCGCGAACCGTCGTCTCGCCTGGACGGCCGTCCTCGTGTTCTCGATCGTCAACTGGATCGGCCAGAACTACTACTCGCCTCAGGCCTTCGCGTTCGTGCTCTACCTGACGATCGTCCTGCTCGCACTCAAGACCCTGCGCGGCGACCCGCGCCGCGTGATGCGCTGGTTCGAGGCGAAGCTCGGCGCACCCGCACGCCGCCGCGGCCTCGCGCTCAACGCCGAGGTCGTGGCCGTCACCACCGGTCGCCGCGGCCGCATCGTGGCCATCGTCGCGATCCTCCTGCTGCAGGCCGTCATCGTGGTCAGCCACCAGCTCACGCCCTACGTGGCGATCCTGACGCTGCTGCCGCTCTTCGTGCTCGGCTACCTGCGTCCGCTCTGGGTCGCCGTCGCCCTCGTCGTGCTCCCGGTGGCGTACCTCGTACCGAACCTCGGCTACGTTCAGCAGCACTTCGGGCTCTTCTCGAGCTTCGACCCCCTCGCCAATGCCACGACGGCCTCCGTCTCGAGCGTCGGCGTCTCGCAGGCGGCAGCGCTCCAGAGTCACGGGGTGCAGTTGCTGACGGTGCTCACGATCGTGCTGGCGCTCGCCGGCTTCGTCCGCCGAATCCTCCAAGGGCACATCCGCACCACCCTCATCGTGGCCTGGCTCGCGTTCGCCCCGGTGTTCACGTTCTTCGGTCAGAGCTACGGCGGCGAGGGCAAGTTCCGCGTCGTCCTGTTCGGCCTGCCGTTCTACGCCCTCGGGATCGGGTGGCTGTTCTGGTCGAGCCGACCCCGGGGCGCCGCGCAGGCTGCGCCGGGTGGTGCCCCGCTGCTCGCCGGCGCCGGGCAGCCGCTGCTCGCGGGCGCAGCGCAGCCGGCCGAGTCGGCGCACCCGCGGCGTCGCAACCTCCTCCTCGGCGTCACGACGACGGTGCTGCTCGCCCTCTTCGTCGGCACCTACTACCAGGCCGAGGCCGCCGTGAAGGTGGACGACTCCGACGTCAAGAGCGCCGAGTGGCTCGACGCCCGGTTCGGCCCGCAGGACGTCGTCGTCAGCCTCGGCGACGACTTCCCGTACCTGATCGGCGCGAACTACCCGAACTACTCCGGGTACCAGCAGGCGGGCTCCTTCGCCGACATCAAGACCTACACGCAGAACGTCGTCGACGCCTCCACCGCGGTCACCCTCCTGAAGCAGTACGCCCCCCAGGGACACATCTGGATCGCGTTCTCGGACGCCCAGAACCACGCAGCCGAGGTCGCCGGGTTCTTCACTGCCGGGCAGCTGGAGTCCCTGGAGGCCGCCGTCGCGAAGGAGTCCACCCTGCGGTACGACAAGGACGGCGCGCGCGTCTACGACCTGACGAAGTAGCACGCTGCTGCTCTGCGCAGCGACCGGGCCTGCGGTCGGCAATTCAGGCGGTCAGCTCCGCTTCGGTCCCGTGTTCCGTCCTCCGGGCCGCCGGATCACCAGCTGCCTGAGTTACCGACCGCGGCTCGGCTCCGTGGGCGGGCCTCCCATCCGGGTCTCGTATGACGCCCCGGTCGGCAACTCAGGCTGTCGGTTCCGCTTCGGCTTCGTATCCCTCCCGTGGGCCCGCACGATGATCAGCCGCCTGAGTTGCCAACACGGCCCGGACCGGACACGAGCCGGCCCCCGCGGCCCCGCGGCCGCCGACGTCCGAGACAGGATCGGGCCGAGGGGAACCGATCCGCCGCGGCCGGACAATACAGGGTGTGGACGATCACACCCGAGACCAGACCGACTGGGCCCTCGCCGTCGAGGGAGACGGCAAGGCCTTCGGGCGTGTCTTCGACCGGCACGCGGCCCGCCTCCACCGACACGCCGTGCCGCTGGTGCCGACGCCCGTCGATGCGGACGACGTCGTGGCTCTCGTCTTCCTCGAGGCCTGGCGCAAGCGCACCACCGTCCGGTTCGTCGACGGTTCTCTGCTGCCCTGGCTCCTCGTGACCGCCACCAACTCCGCGCACAACCTCTCGCGGGGCCACCGACGGTACCGCTCGTTCCTCAGCCGCTTCCCCGTCGACGAGCCCGTGCCCGACCCGGCCGACGGGCTGGCGAATCGCGAAGGCGAGGCCATCGACGCCTTGAGGATGCTTGCGGTGGCCGACCAGCGCATCCTCACCCTCTGCCTCGTCGAGGGACTCGGCGAACGGGAGGCGGCGACCGTGCTCGGCGTCGCGCCCGGCACCGTCAAGTCCCGACTCCACCGGGCGAAAGCTCGGCTCCAGAAGCAGTACCTCGCCAGCATCCCACCCCTCGGAGGCCTCTCGTGACCCAGTCGAAACCACCCGTCCCGTCCCCGCGGTTGTCGCGGATGCGCGACGCCCTCATTGCCGACGTCGAGGCTCAGCCGTTCCGCCGGAGGTCGCCGAGGCGCCGGACCATCGTCGGCGTCACGTCGGCGTTCGTCGTGGCGGGCGCGCTGAGCGGCGGGCTCACGGCCGCCGCGGCCGTCACCGCGCTGGCCCCGGATCCTGCCGAGGGCCTCATCGCGGCGACCGCGACCTATGCCCTGACCGACGCCACCCACGGCACCCTCGTCGGCACGCCCGTGTATCGGACGGGCAGCGGCCACGGGGTCATCGACCTCGGGGTCCCGCCGGCGGGGGCGGACGCGGTCGCGATCGGCTTCCAGTGCCTCGAACCCGGGACCTTCTCGCAGAAGCTCGGTGACGCCCCCAGCGTCATCCCGGGCGACTGCGGCGACGACGCGTCGACGGCGCCGTCCACGAAGAACCCCGAGGGGCAGGTCATGGGCCTGACGAGCCGCGGCGACCTGACGTACACGATCGACGGCTCCGCTCGGTGGGCGCTCTGGATCTCGTGGGGAAAGCTGCCCACCCAGGCCGGTGCGTCGTCGTCACAGGTGGACGCCGTCGCCGACGGGCAGGTCACCCGCGCGGAGTACGTGATCGCGTTCAACCGCTACGAGGCCTGCATGGCCCAGGCCGGCTTCGAGATCAACGCCCCCGACAACGGTGGAACGTTCGAGTACGGCATCCCGGGCGCCGGCCTCGCCGTCTCCGACACGACCTGCTACCCCCGCGAGTTCGCTCAGGTCGACGCGATCTGGCAGACGGAGCACCCCGGGCCCTGACGGGCCGTCGAACGGGAATGGGGGATGCCCGGCGGCGGTTCGATCGACCATGAAGCGCATCGGATTCCTCTCCTTCGGCCACTGGCAGCCCGTGCCCGGCTCGCAGACGCAGACGGCGGGCGACGTGCTCAAGCAGACCATCGAGTTGGCCGTCGCCGCCGAGGAGATCGGCATCGACGGCGCCTACGTCCGTGTCCACCACTTCGCCCGGCAGCTCGCCTCCCCGTTCCCGCTGCTGGCGGCGATGGCGGCCCGCACCTCCCGCATCGAGCTCGGCACCGGCGTGATCGACATGCGCTACGAGAACCCGCTGTACATGGCGGAGGAGGCCGCGGCCGCCGACCTCATCAGCGACGGGCGTCTGCAGCTCGGCGTGAGCCGGGGATCACCCGAGACCGCGCTCAACGGCTTCGAAACGTTCGGATTCGTGCCCGACGGCACCGACCCGGAGGGGGCGGACCTGGCCCGCGAGCACGTGGGCGTGTTCCTCCAGGCCATCCAGGGAGCAGGGGTGGCCCGCGCCAACCCCGCCATGACGGGCACGACCGGCGCGCTGGCGATCACACCCCAGTCGCCCGGATTGTCCGACCGCGTCTGGTGGGGCTCGGGCACCCGCGCGACCGCCGAGTGGACCGCCGAACAGGGCATGAACCTGCAGAGCTCGACGCTCCTGACCGAAGACACCGGGGTGCCGTTCGACGAACTTCAGGCCGAGCAGATCGAGCGGTACCGAGCGGCCTGGAAGCGTGCGGGCTGGCAACGCGAGCCGCGGGTGTCGGTCAGCCGGAGCATCCTGCCGATCACCACCGACCTCGACCGGCGCTACTTCGGCGGCCGCGCGGAAGACGCGGACGACCAGGTCGGCTACCTCGGCGGAACGCTGGCCCGCTTCGGCAAGAGCTACGTGGGCGAGCCCGACGCGATCGCCGCCTCGCTGGCCCAGGACGCCGCGGTGGCTGCTGCCGACACGGTGCTGCTCACCGTGCCGAACCAGCTGGGCGTCGCCTTCAACGCGCGGATGCTGCAGACGATCGCCGACCACGTCGCCCCGTCGATCGGGTGGACGCCTAACCTGGCCGGGGCCGGAAAGAACGACTAGGGGGTGGCTCGGGGGGTGGCCCGGGCATCCCACCGTGCTTGGATCGCGGGGTAGAGCAGCTCGAGGTCGCGCGGCAACGACTGCTTGACCTCGCGGCTCTGCGCATCGGCGAGGACCTCCTCGGCCCCGGCCTCGACGCCGTCGAAGGTCTGCTCGGCCACCGTCTCGGGGCTGATCTTGACCTTGATCTTGCGCGCCATGTCGGTGTCGATGAATCCGGCGTGGACTCCGACGACCTGGGTGCCCTGGCCGCGCAACTCCACCCGGACGCCGTTCGTGAGCGCCCAGGCCGCCGACTTCGAGGCGCCGTACGAGCCGCTCGCGGGAGGAGTGAACCAGCTCGCCACGCTGAGCATGTTCACCACGGCGCCTCCGCCGTTCGCCCGCAGGACAGGTGCGAACGCGCGGACCATCGACAGCGTGCCGAAGTAGTTGACCTCCATCTCGCGGCGCGCGTCGTCGAGAGTCGGGGCGCCGACGAGCGGGGCGAGCAGCATGATGCCGGCATTGTTGACGAGGAGGTCGACGTCGGGCGCCTGGGCCGCGGCCGCTGCGACCTGCTCGGGATCGGTGACGTCGAGCCGGAGGGGCACGAGGCGGGCGTCGTCGTACTCGAGGGGCTCGCGGGCCGCGCAGTAGACGCGCTTCGCGCCCCGGGCGAGCAGCTCGGCGACGAATGCGACGCCGAGGCCGCGGTTCGCTCCGGTGACGAGGGCGGTGGATCCGGCGATCTTCATGGGGCCAGCCTGGCACCCGGGGAGTGGCCGCGTCGGTTATTCAGGCGGATGGTCGCGGGAGTCCCCTCTTCCGCGGGCTCTCGGGTGCTGGACGGCCGAGTGCCTGAGTTGCCGACGGTAGTGCCGCCCCGGGGCCGCCGGCTCGGCCGGGTCGTGGCGAGGGCCGTGGGATGCACGTGCCGCTGGTGCGATCGGGCGGCTCGACGGGTGCCGCCCCCGGGCTCTCGGGGCCGGGGAGCGTTGGCTATTCAGGCGTCTGCCCCGCCGACGCCTGGTCGAGCCGCAGCCGCGGGTGGCCGGTTCACGCGTGCCTGAATTGCCGACGGCAGCGCTGCCGGACCGGGGCCCGGCCCGGCACGAGCCCGACCGGACCCGAGCAGGGCTCGCTAGACGGAGACCCCGGCCATAGCCTCGGCGGTCAGCTCGACCGACCGCAGCCGGTCGGCGATCAGCGGCGACTGGTGCGCGACGATCAGCTCGTCGGCCTGCGCCGAGGCGGCGAAGGCCGTGAGGTACTCGCGCACCTCAGAGCCGGTCCCGAGCGCCGTGTACTTCATCATGTTGGCGATCTGGCGGCCGTTCGGCGTGGTCAGGAAGATGTCGATCTGGTCGTCGGTGTACTCCGGCGAGGAGGGGCCACGCGAGATCATGCCGCGCACGCGGGTGCGGCGGGTGGCGTCGAACTGCTCCTGCGCCTCGGCGGTCGACGAGGCGGCGACGACGTTGACGCCCGCGATGACGTGCGGCGCAGAGAGCTGCGCGGAGGGCGTGAACTCACGACGGTAGAACTCGACGGCGTCGTGCAGCAGATCGGGCGAGAAATGCGAGGCGAAGGCGTAGGGGAGGCCGTAGGCCGCAGCGAGCTGAGCCCCGAACATGGACGAGCCGAGGATGTACAGCGGCACGTTCGTCCCGGCACCGGGCACGGCCTGCACTCCGGCGACCCGCGACTCCCCGGCCAGGTAGCCCTGCAGCTCCAGGACGTCCTGCGGAAAGCTCTCGGCGGACATCGCATCGCGGCGCATCGCGTGCATCGTCGCCTGGTCGCTGCCGGGCGCCCGCCCGAGGCCGAGGTCGATCCGGCCGGGGTAGAGCGACGCGAGGGTGCCGAACTGCTCCGCGATGGTCAGCGGCGCGTGGTTGGGCAGCATGACGCCGCCGGAACCGAGGCGGATCGTCGACGTCTGCGACGCCACGTGGCCGATGAGGATGCTCGTGGCTGAGGACGCGATGGACGGCATGTTGTGGTGCTCGGCGTACCAGACCCGGCGGTAGCCGTTCCTCTCGGCCGCCTGCGCGAGGGCGACGCTGTTGGCGAAGCTCTCGGCGACGGTCTCTCCGGGGGCGATGGGAGCGAGATCGAGGATCGACAGGGGAATGGTCATAGTGACGTCAACAACGCGGGGCGCGGGATCGTTCCCGAACGGAGCGACGCCGGCCCGCCCAGCGCCGAACGGAGCGACGGCCCGCCGCTCAGCGCCGAACGGAGCGACGCCCGCCCGCTCAGCGCCGAGCTGAGAACCGGTTCCGCACCGCTCCGGCCGACAACTCGGGGAACCGGCTGCTCGACGGCAGCGCGATCGACGTCGTGTCGGCTGCCGAGGTGTCGTCGACGGTGAGGCCGTATGCGGGCGCGAGCCCGGCCAGCGCGTCGTCGACGCGACCGAGCGCGTGCAGCCGGTAGCCGAGCAGGGCGTCGTCGTCGGTCTCGACCAGGAGGGCGTCCAACCGGGTGATGAGAGTGACGGTGCTGACCCAGGCGGTGCCCTCCGCCGGCGGCGCGGCCTTCGTCGCTCCGACCGCCTCCGAAAGGGCGGTGATCGAGGTGGCCATGATGCTGCAGATCTCTTGGAGTCGCGACGCCTGGACGGTCGACAGAGCCGCGTGACGTTCGCCGCGATAGGCGATCGACCGGATGGTCGAGGCGACCGCGACCAGGGTGGTGCGGGTGGCGTCGTCACGGCGGTAGCCGCCGCCGGACGGGAAGCGGACGAGGGGCTTCAGCACCGCCTCGAGCTGGAAGGTCGCCTGATCGACGGCCCGCGACGCCGAGCGGAGACGAGCGGTCGAGCCCGCCGCGGTCTCGAGGACGCTTCCGGCGGCCGCGGCCTCGACGAACGCGCGCACGCTCGCGAGGTGTCGGATCACCGCACGACGGATCATCACCCCGGTCGCCACGGGCAGCACGACCGCGCTGACCCCGACGGCGACCAGCGCGCCGAGCACGTTCTCGGCGAGGCGGTAGAGGATCAGCTCGTCGGTGAAGGAGCCCGAGTAGTTGTAGACCTGGCAGAGCACGACTACGAGGCCGATCACCCAGAGGGCGTACGAGCGCGAGAAGAAGTACATGCCGGCTGTGAGGGCGACGACCACGAGGATCAGGGTCCACCAGACGTGATCGGTGCCGAGAAGCGCGACGAAGAGGATGCCCAGCACACCCCCGATGATGGTGCCGAGTGCTCGGTTCCCGACCTTGCGGAGTCGCTCGTGCGTGCTGTTGGTCCCCGCGAGCACGACCATCACGCCGATCACGCCCCAGTAGAAGCGCTGCCCGTCGATGGCGTAGGCGATCGGCTCGGTGATGGCGACGGCGATGGCGGCCTGGATGGCGACGCGGAGGGCGGGCGAAACCTTGACCCGGCGCCACGGGCCGGACATCCCGCCACCGGTGACCTCGGCGTTGAGGATGGGGCCGGCACCCAGCACACGGCCGCCGAACAGCACGACGGGGGACTCGAAGGGCACTCCGTCGCCGTTCGCCGGCAGGTCTCGGCGGATGTTCCGCCACTCGTCCGAGGACGTCGCGACATCGCTCAGCAGGAGGGCCGCCCGATGCACGGAGTGGAGCCAGCGCGGGTCGGACGCCACGGCGGGCGTACCGTCGGCCCAGGCCAGGAGCTCGCGCGCTGCGCGGTCGCCCTCGCGTCCGCCGTGTTCGGCGATGACGCGGAGCGCCCCGGCGACGCCCTCGCGGACTTCGGCGGGCGCGCCGGCCGCGACGAGCTCGTCGGCCACGCGGCCGAGGGTGTCGATGGCGAGTTCGGTGTCGAAGAGGATCTGGTGGAGGCGTTCGGCCGTCTCGCCGGTGGATCCGGAACCGGGTGCGGCGAGCATCCCATCGGCTATCAGCGCAGCCTCGTGGGCCTGGGCCCGGCGCCGGGCCAGACGCTTGATCGAGCGGTCGTCGGCCTCTTCCAGTGCTTCGACGGAGGCCTCGACGACGCGGCTCTCCCAGGCGAGGAACGCGCGGCGGGAACGCATCAGCGAGCGGAGCGCATTCGGGTGGAACAGGGCCCATCGGACGGCGATGGCGGCGGCCAGCGACCCGGCGAAGACGAGAGCGAGGTCGGGGAAGGAGGCGAGGGGGAGGGGTAGGAGAAGCCCGCAGAGGTAGGCCGCGAAGAGGCCGGCGCCGAAGTCGCTGGCCCACACGCCGAAACGGGCCGCGTAGAACTGCGCGAAGAGCAGGAAGACGATCAGCACCAGCTCGACGATCCGGTACGAGTGCAGGGCGATGCTGAAGAAGAGGGCGAGGGCGAACGGGACGTAGAGGGCGGCCGATCGGGCGGCCACTCGACGGGCGTGCGTGTCGACGACGACGAAGCAGGTGAGGAACGCCGGGAGAGCCCCGAGAAGGAGACCCACGGACGCGGGGAGACCCGCGGCCAGGGCGACGAAGTAGCCCGCGGCCATGCCGGCCGGCAGGCAGACGAGAGCCCGACCCCCGGCCATCATCTTGACGAGACCGACGTCGCGCATCAGGACTCGATCCCAGAGACCGAGTCTCCGTCGGGGAATCGTCGTCTGATGCTTCGGCATCGTTCTCCTTTTCGTTTGTTATGAACGAACTCTACCGTTCGGTCGTTACCGCGGCATTTCGCCAGGGGCGGCCCCGGAGGCGGGGCCGGCCACCGACCCGGCGGTCGCGCCTGCGGTCGCACCGGCCACCGATCCGGCCACCGATCCCGCCACCGACCCGGCGGCTTCCGTCGCCTGGAACGCCCGCCACATCTCGGCGTACCGCCCGTCGAGAGCCAGCAACTCGTCGTGCGACCCGACCTCCGTCAGGCTTCCGCCGGAGAGGACTGCGATCCGGTCCGCCGCACGGGCCGTCTGCAGGCGGTGCGCGATCACGATCGTCGTGCGTCCCTCGGCCACGTTCTGCATGGCCCGCGTGACGTGCGCCTCGGTCACGAGGTCGAGATTCGAGGTCGCCTCGTCGAGGAGCAGGACGGCGGGATCCACCAGCTGAGCCCGTGCGAGGGCGATGAGTTGGCGGTGCCCGCCCGAGAGGGACCGTCCGCGCTCGCTGAGCTCGTGGTGGTATCCGCCGGCCAGCTCGGAGACGAACTCGTGCGCTCCCACGGCGCGGGCCGCGGCCTCGACTGCGGCGTCCGAGGCGTCCGGCCGCCCGTACGCGATGTTGTCGCGCACCGAGCCGGTGAAGAGGAACGCCTCCTGCGGCACGTAGCCCAGGTGCGAGCGGAACGCCCCGAGGTCGAGCGAGCGGAGGTCGTCCCCGTCGAGCAGCACCGCACCGGCGTCGGGATCGTAGAAGCGGGCCAGCAGCTTCATGACGGTGGACTTGCCGGCGCCGGTCTCGCCGACGAGGGCGACGGTCTCGCCGGGCTCGACGTCGAGGTCGAGGCCTCGGATCGCCTCGGGCGGGCGGAGGAACGCCGCGTCGGCCGCCACCAGCGACCGGGGATCGGACGGGCCGCGGGGCTGGTCGAGGGCTGCGCCCGGGTTCACGGCCGGGTACGAGAAGTGCACACCGCGGAGGGTCAACCGGCCACGCGGGCGGCCGGGGTCTCGTGCATCCCGCGCTCCGGGGGTGAGGGTCTCGAGCTTCATGAGGTCGCTGATGCGCGCCACAGAGACGCGCGTCTGCTGCCAGGCGTCGAACACCTGCGAGAGCTGCTGGATCGGCGAGAAGAACATGTCGATGTAGAGCAGGAACGCGATCAGCGCACCCGACGTGAGGTGGCCGGAGGCGATGAGGGTGGCGCCGACGCCGAGCACGATCACGTCGGCGACCCCGGAGAGGAACTGCACGAACGGGAAGTACGTGGCGACGAGGCGCTGGGCGGCGATGCGGGAGTCGAGGTAGCGGCGGCCGAGACCGTGGAAGCGGGCCATCGTCGCCTGCTCGTGGACGAAGGCCTGCGACTCGCGGACGCCGGAGAGTGACTCCTGGAAGTCGGCGTTGACGATGGCGATGCGCTCGCGGGCGACGTCGTACAGCTGTGACGAGCGGCTGCGGAACCACACGGTGGCCGCGGCGAGCGGCACGACGACGCTCAGCACCAGGAGGCCGAGCTCGGTGTCGATCAGCACCAGGGCGACCCCGACGCCGACGAACGTGACGATCGAGACGAGGGCGGAGAGCAGCCCGTTCTGGATCAGCGACTCGAACTGGTCGACGTCGGTGGTCATGCGGGTCATCACGCGCCCGGCCATCTCGCGCTCGTAGTAGTCGAGCGAGAGGCGCTGGAGCTGCGCGAAGATGCGCACCCGGAGGCCGAGCATGATCCGCTGGGCGACCCTGCCGGTGACGAAGGTCTCGGCCATGCCGTCGACCATGTCGGCGAGCGTCACGAGAAGGAACGCGCCGGCGGCCACGAACAGCACCGTCTCGGAGCCCTTCTGCACTCCGCTGTCGACGCCGGTCTTGACGAGGTACGGCCCGGCCAGACCTGCCAGTGCGTCGATGACGACGAACACGAGCGCCAGCAGCAGTGGCTTGCGGTACTCGCGGAGGAGCGTGCCGAGGCCGAAGTCGTGCTGCTGCTTCGTCTCGGCGACGAGGTCGACGCGGGGCACGTCGCGGGTCGGTCCGAGGGCCGCCACCTTGGCGAGCAGTTCGGGGGTGGCCTCGAAGAACGCCGCCATCCCGCGGCCGCCGCCCTTGCCTCCGCCACCGCCGAGGCCCATGCCCAGGCCACCGCTCGAGACGGTCTTCGGGGCGCCGGGGCCGCCGGGTGCGTCGGGGCCGCCGGGTGCGTCGGTGTCGGTGCCCCACGCGCTGGCGGTGGTGCCCGTGTCTGTGGCCGTGCCGGTGCCTGTGCCTGTGGCCATGCTGGTGCCCGCACCCGCCTGCGCGCCCTGGCGCTCCGCCAGTGCCGCCAGCGTGTTGATGTCGCCGGCCGCCGCCCGGGCGGCGGTCGCGTCGTTGTCGGCCTCGCCGGAGATCAGCGCTCGGTAGGTGGCGCTCGATTGGGTGAGTTCGTCGTGCGTGCCCTGGGCCGTGACGCGGCCGTGCTCGAGCACGACGATCCGGTCGGCGAGACGCAGGGTCGACTCGCGGTGCGCGATGAGCAGGACGGTCCGGCCCTCGAGCTCGCCCCGGAGACCGTCGTGGATCGCCTGCTCGGTGGTCGCGTCGATCGCGCTCGTCGCATCGTCCAGCACGAGGATGCTCGGGTCGGTGAGGATCGCGCGGGCCAGGGCGATCCGCTGCCGCTGGCCCCCGGAGAGACTCAGCCCGCGCTCCCCGACGACGGTGTCGTAGCCCCGCGGCAGCGCCTCGATGAAGCCCGTGGCGCGCGCGACGGAGGCGGCGTGCTCGATGTCGTCCTGCGTCGCATCCGGCCGGCCGTAGGCGATGTTCGCGCCGACCGAGTCCGAGAACAGGAAGCTGTCCTCGAACACCACGCCGATGCTGCCCCGCAACGAGTCGAGCGCCAGCGAGCGCACGTCGTGGCCGTCGACCGACACCGAGCCCGAGGCCGGATCGTAGAACCGCGACACGAGGGCCGCGACAGTCGACTTGCCGCTTCCCGAAGGCCCCACGAGGGCGACGCGTTCGCCCGCACGGATGTCGAGCGAGAAACCATCGAGGGCGGGATGCTCGGTGCCGTACCCGAAGCGGACGTCGCTGAAGCGGATGGCCCCTGCTGCGCGGCCCGAGCCGTGGCTGCTTCCCGTGCGGCCCGTCGCGTCTTCGGGCGCAACGCTCGTGGCGTCCGCCGTCCTGCGGCCCGTCGCGTCGCCCCCGAGCCGGATCGCGTCCGGCGGGTCGGCGATGGCGGGTTCGCGGTCGATGAGCTGGAAGATCCGCTCGATGCCGACCTGGGCCTGCTGCCCGATCGCCAGCACGCCCGCGAGCTGCCGGGACGGCGCCATGAGCGCGGCGACGTACGAGCTGAAGGCGAGGAACGTGCCGATGCTGATCTCCCCCCGCAGAGCCAGGAACCCGCCGAGGGCGAGGATCGCGACCTGCGCGAGCATCGGGATCGCCTCGAGCAGCGGCTGGAAGCGGGACTGGATGCGGACCGAGCGCATCTGAGCGGAGTAGAGCGCACTCGACACGTCGGCCAGATGCTCCACCTCTCGGCGCTCGCGGCCGAAGGCCTTGACCACCCGCACGCCGTTGACGTCCTCGTCGACGATCTGGGCGACCTGCCCTTCGCGCTGCTGGGCGTCCCAGGTGGCGGGCATGATCTTCGCGCGCATCCGATACGCGGTGAGGGTGATGAGTGGCACCATCACCAGGCTGACCAGGGCCAGCAAGGGCGACAGCGTGAACATGACGACGAGCGACAGCACCATCAGGATGACGTTGCCGCTCATGATCGGCAGCATGTTCAGGAGCCCCTGCACCAGGGCCGAGTCGGAGTTCGCCCGGCTGACGAGCTGCCCGGTCGACATGCGGTCGAGGCTGGAGAAGTCCATCCGCTGCAGGTGGTCGTGCATGTCGTTGCGCAGGTCGTTCTGCACCTCGAGGGCGACCCGGCCGCCTCGGTACCGGCGAAGGTAGGTGAAGCCGAACGTGAGCGCAGCCAGCACGACCAGCAGGATCAGCCACGGGGCCAAGGGGCTGGAGCGCTCGACGATGACCCCGTCGACGATCTGCCGCGCCACCAAGGGCACGAAGACCTGCGTGATGCTGCCGAGGAGGGCGGCGACCAGGGAGATGACGACGCTGCGGCGGTGGCGCAGCATGTAGCGCCAGAGGCGGCGGACCCAGCCCTCCGGCGGGGTCGTGGTCGGGCGGGTCGTGCGCGCTCGTGTCTGGTCCGTCGGCGTCTGGCCCGCCGGCGTCTGGTCCGCCGGCGTCTGGCCCGTCGTGCTCACGCTCCGGCCTTGCGGTAGCGCTCCGTCAGGGCCTCGTCGATGGCCCCGTCGAGGGCGGCCAGAGACTGGATCACGCCCTCGGGGTCGTCCGTCCGGGCCGCAAGCTGTTCGAGCAGGTGGATCATGTGCCCCTCCATCCGTTCGAAGTGCTTCGCGCCCTCGTCGGTGAGTGACAGCGACGTCGCGCGCGCATCCCCCTCGACCGTGCCGCGCACGATCAGGCCGCGCTTGCTCAGCGACTCGACCGTCGCGCTGACCGTGGGCTTGCCGAGTGCCAGACGGTGGGCCAGACGGCTCGCACGCTCCTCGCCCGCGACGATCTGCGCCAGCACCCGGTAGTCGGCGACGGTCAGGTCGTCGGAGGCGCGCTCGAACACCCGGACGGCTCGGACGAGCGCGCTGACGGCGGAGACCCTGTCGGTGGAGACGCGGGCGGCGGATACGTGCGCGGCGGAGACCTGGTCGGCGGAATCGCGGGCAGCGGAGACCGTATCAACGGAGCCGCGGACAGGGAGGTCGCTCATGTCGCCACTCTACGCCGATGGTTCGTCTCTCGAACCATCGGCAGCTCCGTGGGATGCACGCCCTTCTCCTGCACGTCATCGGCACCGTCCCGCGTCCGTGCTTGTCGGCCCCGCCGTCCCGCTTGTCGTCCCCGCCGCCCCGCGCCCTCCAGTTCCATCACTGCCCCGAGTGACTCCAGAACACGCCGCTCACCTTTGCCGGTCTCCGGCGTGTCCTGGAGTCAGCGCCGGAGGCGCCGATCGTCGACTCCACAAACGACGGGGCCTCCCGAACCTGAGCGGCGTGTTTTGGAGTCCACCGCGAGACCCGCGTCGCGCCGTCAGAGAGCAGGGGGAGGCGCCCTCCCTCAGCAATGCCGCCACCCCGCGATCCCCGCCACCCCGCGATCCCCTGCCACCTCGCGACCCCCCGCCACCCCGCGATCCCCCTGCCGACCGCGACGAGCCTCCCGAGGACGGGAGCGCCCCGTCGGACCCGAGCTCGCCGACGCTCAGGCGACGGGAGCGAACACCAGACTGCCGTTGTGGCCCCCGAAGCCGAAGCTGTTCGACAGCACGGGCCCCGGGGTCCAGGCGCGAGCCTCGGTCGGAATGTCGAGCTCGATCTCCGCGTCCTGGTTCACGAGGCCGATGGTCGGCGGAACGGTTTCATTTTTGATCGTGAGGGCCACGGCGACGGCCTCGACCGCGCCGGCAGCGCCGAACGAGTGACCGGTCACGCCCTTGATGCTCGTCACGACCGGACGGTTCGTGTCGAAGACGCGCGAGACGGCTTCGCTCTCTGCGGCGTCGTTCAGTCCGGTCGAGGTGCCGTGGGCGTTGACGTGGGTGATGTCGGCCGGGGTGAGCCCGGCGTCGTCGAGCGCGAGGCGCATGGTGCGCTCGGCCCCGGTGCCGTGCGGAGCGGGTGCCGTGACATGGTGCGCGTCGGCGGTGGACGCAGCGCCCTCGATCGTCATGTAGATGTGAGCGCCTCGGGCGACAGCGTCGTCGTAGGGCTCGAGCACGAGCATGCCCGCGGCCTCGGCTGCCGCCATGCCGTCGCGGTCTCGGTCGAACGGTCGGGAGAAGCCGGACTTGGAGAGAGCGCGCATGTTGCCGAAGCCCGCGATGCAGACCGGGGTGAGGCTGGAGTCGGCACCGCCGGCGATGACGATGTCGGCAGTGCCCTGGGCGATCATGCGGGCCCCGGCGCCGATGGCGTCGGTCCCGGCCGCGCAGGCCGTGCTGAGGGTCGACGCGAATCCGCGGAGGCCGTAGCGGATGCTGAGGGCGCCGGCCGGGGCGTTCGGCATGACCATCGGCACGGTGTGCGGCGAGACCAGGCGCTCGCCGCGGTGGTCGAGGATGAGGATCTGGTCGGCCAGCGTCTGGACGCCGCCCATGCCGGTACCGAGCGAGACGGCGAAGCGGTCGTGGTCGATGCCGTCGATCAGTGTGCCGGTGTCGGACTCGGCTGGATTGGGGGCATCGGGGTCGATCACGAGGAGACCGGCGTCGCGCAGCGCCTCGTCGGCAGCGACGACGGCCATGCGGGTGACGATGTCAGAATTCTTGGCTGCCTTGTGGGTCATGAGGCGGCGGGCGTCCAGGGCCTCCTGGTCGACGCGGCGGACGGCGACGTGGGCCGCCGGCTCGAAGAGGCTCTTCCAGAAGGCGTCGACGCCGATGCCATTGGGAGTGACGATGCCGATGCCGGTGACGGCGACTCGCCGGTTCTGCAGGGGCTTCATGGTGGTTCTCCTTGAATTGGTGCGGATCAGGTCGTCGCGTTGCAACTGGCCGTGAACTATTCAACACTGGCGGTCGAGACCTGAGTCCCCATGACTCGTCCAACGTTTCCGGGCCCGTTTTGTGGCTGCCGCGACTCACGACGCATTTGATTGAAACAAAACGGGTGCAAGATGAATCCATGGACATGTCTCGAGGAACCCGCTGATGGTCGCACCGTTCGTCAAAGCCCTGGGGGCTCTCGTCGTGGGGGCTCCGGTCGCCGCGGTCCTGGGTCTCACCGCTCGGTCCCTGAAGAAGCAGGAGGACGCCGCCGTTCCGGTCGTTTCCTCCGGCGACTCCCCGCTGCGCGTCGAGGTCTTCAGCACCTACCGCGACAAGCGCACCCACGAGGTCCTCTCCCCGAGCTCGTTCAAGAAGGGCTACGTCTCGTACGATTTCCGCCTGCAGAACACGTCGGCTCGCGCCGTGCGCGGCGTCGTCATCGAGCTGGAGGATGCACAGGGCGACGTCGTCGGCCACGTGCGCGTCGGCGAAGTGGCGCCGCACGCGTTCCACGTCTTCGCCGCGAAGAAGCCCTGGACCCGCGCCCTCGAGGAGCACCGCGTCGCGCTCTCCGCCGCCCCGGCGGCCGTCCTGACCTGGCGTTCCGCCGTCGGTCGTCGCCGTGCGGTCGCCCCCGTGTCACCCGTCCGTGCCCTCGGCGAGTCCCCCCGCGAGGTCAAGCGGCGGAGCCGCGAGAAGGCTCCGGTCCGCGCCTCGATCATGGCCTGACCCCCCCCGGACTCGACGCTCAGTCGCGGCGGGTTCGTCGCAAGGGCGCGAGGAAGGTCAGGCTGGCGACAAGGGTCACCGCGGCGATGATCAGCCAGGGCGACGAGGCGCCGTTCAAGAGGGAGTCGGCCACCCCGAGACCGAGCACGGCAGCGGAAATCACCGCGACAGCCATCAGCCCGATCAGAGTCACCGACCGTCTGCGGTCGTGCATGGATTCAGTTTGTCGGCCTCCGGTCCGGCTCGATAGACGGCTCTTCGGAGGACACGAACCTCGGGCTGTCGAGTTCCGTGCCCGATGCCGCCCGCGCGTCGAGATCTCAGGATCGTGGTCGGCGGGCGGCTGCGGCTGGGCCTGTCCCGGCCGTCGTGCGATCCGTTGCCTGAGTTGCCGACGGCACCGCCGCCGCTCGGCCCCTGCCCGGTCTCCCGAATTTCCGCCCGGTCTCCCGACCTTCCGCCCCCGTCTCCCGACCTTCCGGCCCCGTCTTCCGACCCTCCGCCCCCGTCCTTCGACACTCTCGCTCCGCCTGCCCGCGGCAGGTTGCCGACCCAGAGGCACCGGTGCTGACTTCTCAGGAATCTGCTCCTCGACCGATTGCGGCCCGGGCCTGCGACGGTGGCCCGCGGCTGTCCGCCTGAAAAACCAACGGTCGAACGGACCTGGACCCGAACCGGTGGGATGCACTGCCTGCGTCTCGGCGACTCCCTGCCGAGCGCTCCGCAGTCGCTCGCGCCGCGCTGTCCCCAGTCCGCGCGTCGAGTTCTCAGGAGGGCGGTCGCTGCGCTACGGCGGCAGTGGCTGACCGGGCCGGCGCGGCACCGACGACCTGAGTTGCCGACGGCTGCGCGGCGCGACGGCATGCCCGGCGGGCCGGCCATCCGCGGGCCGGTCTGCGGAGCCGGGGTCCGCGCGCACGGGCGCGGCAGGTTGGCTACTCAGGAGCGCAGCCGCGCCGTGGCACCCCCTGGCCGGCGGCAGCCTTCGTGCAGGACTGGATGCCTGAGTTGCCAACGCCGGTTCGGTGGCCACCCGCCTGGCGCCACCCGCCTGGCGCCACCCGCCTGGCGCCACCCGCCTGGCCGACACTCGCCCGGCGGGCACCCGCCTGGCAGCCACCCGCCCGGCGGCCATCGGCCCCACCCACCCCGCACGGAACGGCCGGCCCCCGAGGGGACCGGCCGTTCCGGATGTGGATAGATAGTCGGACGAATGCCGCCCTGGTGCTACGAGCCGGACGGAACCGTGTCGGCGTCCGCGGCCCGGGCCTCCCGCACCGCCGACCCACCAGCGGCCGGCGCAACGCCGGACCCACCCGTCGCCGACGCGACCGCGGAGTCCGCAGGCATCGCGACCGTGGGCACCGAGCCCGTGGCCAGCGACTCCGCGACCGGCGACCGGTCGAGCGTGGTGGCCAGCGGCTTCTCCGTCACGAAGAAGAGCAGCACGGCGGCGAGCAGGACCAGCGGCACCATCAGCAGGAAGATCGGCGTCAGAGCGTCGGCGTACGACGAGATGACGAGCGACTTGATGCCGGCGGGCAGGTTCTTCACGATCTCGGGAGTGAGCGAGTTCGTGCTGCCCGTGGCCGACGAGGCCGAGGCCGGCAGACGATCGGTCAGCAGACCCGTCAGCTTCGAGACGAACAGGCTGCCGACGACCGCGGCGCCGAGCGAGGCACCGATCTGACGGAAGTAGTTGTTCGACGCGGTGGCCGTTCCGACCTCGCGCAGCGGGAACGTGTTCTGCACGATCAGCGTGAGGATCTGCATGGCGAGACCCAGACCGACGCCCATCATGGCGAAGTAGAGGCACATGACGAAGATCGGGGTGGTCGAGGTCATCGTGCTCATCAGGGCCAGCGCGCCGGCCGTGATGACCATGCCGACGATCGGGAAGAACTTGTACCGCCCGGTCTTCGACACGATCTGACCCGAGATCACGCTGGTGACGAGCAGGCCCGCCATCATGGGGATCAGCAGGAAGCCGGCCTGGGTCGCGTTCGACCCCGTGACCATCTGCAGGTAGGTCGGGATGTAGGCGATCGAGCCGAACATCGCGATGCCGATGACGAGGGTCGCGGCCGTCGTGAAGACGAAGTTCTTCTCCTTGAACAGGTGCAGCGGCATGACCGGCTCGGCGGTCTTCCGCTCGACGAGCACGAAGGCGACGCCGGCGACGACGAGGACGCCGAAGAGGCCGAGGATCTGCCAGGAGATCCAGTCGTACTGGTTGCCGCCCCAGGTCGTGGCGAGCACGAGGCTGACGGAGGCGATGGCCAGGAGCGTCATGCCCCAGATGTCGATCTTCGGCTTGCCCTGGTCTTCGCGCTTCGGCAGCTTCAGGAAGAAGACCGCGCTGGCGATGGCGAGGAGGCCGAGCGGCACGTTCATCCAGAACGCCCAGCGCCAGCCGATGCCGTCGGTGAAGAAGCCGCCGAGGAGGGGGCCGGCGACGGACGAGAAGGCGAAGACGCCGCCCATGATGCCCATGTACTTGCCGCGCTCGCGGGCGGGCACGACGTCGGCGATGATCGCCTGCGCGAGGATCATCAGGCCACCGCCGCCCAGGCCCTCGATCGCACGACCCGTGATCAGCGTGCCCATGTTCGTCGCGAGACCGCCGACGATGGAGCCGAGGATGAAGATCGCGATCGCGATGATGAAGATGTTCTTGCGGCCCATGAGGTCGCCGAGCTTGCCGTAGACGGGCAGCACGATGGTCTCGGCCAGGATGTAGGCCGTGGTGACCCAGAGCTGCAGGCTCACGCCGTGCAGGTCGCCGACGATCGTCGGCAGGGCGGTCGAGAAGATGGTCTGGTCAAGGGATGCCAGGAGCATCGTGACCATGAGGCCCGCGAAGACGAGCAGGATGCCCCGCCTCGCCGTGCTGTCGGTCGAACCGGCCTGCTGAGGCGGTTTGACGAGTGTGTCGGTCATTTGATTCTTTCGATGAGAGTGCGGACGAGTTGGGTGGCGCGGGGTTCGATGACCTCGACGGGATCGCTGCCGCCGTCGGAGATCCAGGATTTGACGGCCGAGCGGACGGCGCCGCCGCAGAGACTGAGCAGCATCTCGGCGGACGAGGTGTCGGTCGAAGCCGGGGGATGCGCGGGGTCGGCGTGGTCGAGCACGGCACTGATCGCGAGCACGAGCCCGTCGACCATGCGGTTCATCTGCGCCACGTGGCGACCGAACAGCTGGGGGTACTTCTGCAGGATCTCGTGGCGGGACTCGTGGAGTGAGGCGCCTTCGATCGTGGGGCTGATCAGGTCGAGCAGGAGCCGGATGGTCGACTCGACCACGTCGGCCCCATCGGTGCGGGCGATGTGCTCGGCGACGACCTCGGGCGTGAGCTCGATGTCGCGGATGCCGAGGATCGCGTCTTCTTTGGTCTCGAAGTAGTTGAAGAAGGTGCGGCTGGAGACGTCGGCCAGGGCGCTGATGGAGTCGATCGTGGCGTGCTCGATGCCGTCGCGAAGGACGAGGGCGACGGCGGCCGCCTCGAGGCGGGCTCGGGTCTCTTCGCGCTTGCGATCGCGAAGGCCGACGACGGGTTGTGTGGGCATGAGAGCAATTGTTGCTCGCGCTGCAAACTTACGCAAGTGAAATCGTGCGGATCTGCAAAGTTTCAGCTGTGCAGGTGCTGAGTCCGCGCATCCCCCGGTTAACGCACTGATGGGGCGGAACGGCACCATTACCGTTCCGCCCCATCTCTGGTGCAGGTTGCCGGTCCGATCCCGAAAAAAGGGCCGACGATGACGCTCCGGGCGAGAGGTCGTAAGTGATTCGGAGTCACCTCTCGATCGGATTGCTCGTTACTTGAGTGCCTTCGAGATCGCAGGCAGGTTGGCGAACGAGATCGAGCCGAGGCCCGTCACGTCGTCATAGCCCTTGGCGGTCTTGAGCGACGAGTCGCGGTCGAGGGTCTGCAAGTAGCTCAGACCGGTCGACTGGCGGGTGAGCGCCAGGACCCGCGGAGTGGCCTCCGGCGCGACGTCGACGAACGAGGTCGGCGCCTTCGCGTAGAGGCTGTACAGCGTCGGGTTGGCGAAGCCGATGCTCTCCTTGCTCGACTGCTGCACGAGCGCGATCATCGCGGCCGTGACCGGGCTGGCCAGCGAGGTGCCGCCGGTGGCCTGGTTCTCGAACGGGCCGGTCTTCAGCGTGGTGTCGTCGAGGATCGGGCGGATGCCGACGGCGAAACCGGTCGCGGGATCCGCGATGGCCGAGATGTCGGGCGAGACGCGCATCCCGCTGGCGAGAGCGGTCGGCACGATGCCCTTCTGGTACGCGGGCTGCGTGAACACGGCACTGGTGCCGCCGCCTGCTCCGTAGAAGAACGTGCCGGGCACGGGCGTGACGTAGGAGAGGGCTCCGGTCGAGCTCTGCACGATCTGCGCGCGGTCGTCGCCCCAGCCGGTCTCGAAGGTCTTCTGACCGTTCTGGCCGATACCGATGCTCGTTCCGCCGACGGCGGTGACCCAGGGGCTGGATGCCGGGAAGTCGGGCGACGCGAAGCCGAACGCCGCCGCCTCGTCTCCGCTGTCGCCGGAGGAGTAGTACAGGCCGATGCCCGTTCCGGCCGCCTGCAGCTGCAGGTTGACCTGGCCCGCGATCTGGCTGTCCGAGACGTCTTCACCCTGGTAGCCGTAGCTGTTGCTGATGATGTCGGCGCGCTTGCCGTCGAGGAGCTTCGACAGGGCGAGGTCGAGACCGCCGCCGCAGTTGGTGCCGCCCGAGTAGAGGATCTTGGCGCCGGGAGCGATGCCGTGAGCCGACTCGACGTCGAGCGTCTGCTCGCCCTGCCAGCCGCTCGGGCCGCCGCAGAGGGCCTGGTCGGTGAACTGCGCCGGGGCCGGGACGATCTGCTGGTAGGTGGAGCCGTTGAGGCGGGGCTCGCCGTTGGTGTCGGCCTGGGTGTTGACGTCCTGGCTGATGGTGGGCGAGGCGTAGGCGTCGACGATGCCGATGGTCTGTCCGAAGCCGTTCAGGCCGGCCTTCGAGAGGGCGTCGATGCCGTAGCCCTGACGGAGCTGCTTGCCGGTGTAGCCGCAGAGGCCCGTGTCGGCGACGGTCTTGCCGTAGGCGGCGGGGATGACGCCCTGGTACTGCCCGGCATAGGTCGAGCACTTGTAGGGCAGGGTGGCGCTCGGGGCGGTGGTCGCCGCCGTGCCGTCACCCGCGGCAGGAGTCGCAGGAGCAGCGGAGGTCGCTGCCGCGGCACCGGCCGGCGTCTGCGAGATCGAGTCGGGGCGCGTCAGCATGCGGCCCTGGTCGAGCACGATGCCGGAGACGAGGTTCGACACCGTCGCGGGCAGCGAGGGGGCCGCGCTCGGGGCGGCGAGCTTCTGCCCCTTGTACGAGTAGGTGTGCAGGCTCGTCGAGAACGCGGCGTCGATCTGGTCGGCGGTTCCGCGGAAGACGATGAACTGGCGGCTCTGCGGGATCCCGGTGATGGTGAGGCCGGAGCCGGTGATGTAGTTGCGGACGCTGTAGAAGTCCGACAGCGACGGCGCGTAGGTGTTGATCCACGCGGTGGGGGACAACGTCTTCCGGTAGCTCGGGCTCGCGGGGTCGGTCACCGCGGTGGCCAAGGCCACGGCTCCCGCCTGGTCCCTGAGGGGCAAGTACACCTCGCCCTCGACGGTCTCGGTGGCGGCGGTGCTGCCGGCGTCGTTGGCGTGCTTGGCCCAGGTGGGCACGGAAGCCGTGTACGTGGTGCGGGTCGGGGCGGCCTGGGCCCCGGAGGCACCGGCCATCGACAGGGCGATGACGGTCGCGGCCGTGGCTGCGACGCCGACGACCCTCCTCGTGGAATTCCGGGGCGTGGTTCGTCGGGTCATGCGTGATCCTTCGCTGCTCGGGTGTCGGCGCCCGCCCCTCGTTCGGGGGACAGATCTCCGTATCGGGAATCTAATGACATTCGTAGGAACCGGATAGTCCCCACCAAGGCGGACACGATCCGACCCCGGTCGTGAGTGGTCCTCACAGGAAACGGCGAGCATCCCACGGGGGATGCTCGCCGCTTCGTGTCACTGCGTCGTACTGGTCCGTCCCGGCGTCACCGGCACGGTCCGGTGCTACTGGTGTCCGCGTCCGATCGACGAGAGCAGGCCGAACGAGATCGAGCCGAGGCCCGTCACGTCGTCGTAGCCCTTGGCCGTCGTGAGGGACGTGTCGGTGTTCAGCGTGACGAGGTAGCTGTTGCCGCTCGTCGCGCTGGTGTAGGCGAGCGCCTTCGGCGTGGCCGGGGGCACCACGTCGGCGAACAGGAACGGCGCGACCTTGTAGAGGCTGTACAGCGTCGGGTTCGCGAAGCCGATCGTCGAGTACGTCGACTGCTGCGTCACGGCGATCATCGCGGCGGTGAGGGGCGAGGCCAGCGAAGTTCCGCCGTAGGTCTCGTTCTCGTAGGGGTCCGTGGCGAGGGTCGTGTCGTCCGCGATCGGGCTGATGCCGATCTGGAAGCCCGTGTACGGGTCGGCCAGGGCCGAGAGGTCGGGGGAGACGCGCTTGCCGGCCGCGAGGGTCGTCGGCACGACGCCCTTCTGGTACGACGGCTGGTCGAAGACGCCGCTGACGCCACCGCCCGCACCGCCGCCGTAGAGGTTGCCGGGGAGGGGAGCGGCGTAGCTCGAGGTGCCGTCGGCCGCGGTCACGATCTTGTCGAGCGTGTCGCCCCAACCGGTCTCGTAGGCCTTCTTGCCGTTCTTGTCGATGCCGAGGCTGGTGCCGCCGACCGCCGTCACCCACGGCGAGGACGCCGGGAAGTCGGGGGAGGCGTAGCCGAGGTTCGCGACCTCGTCGCCGTTGTCACCGGACGAGTAGTAGAGACCGATGCCTTCGCCGGCCGCCTGGAGCTCGATGTTGACCTGGCCCTGGATGGAGTCGAGGGGGATGGCCTCACCGGTGTTGCCGTAGCTGTTGCTGACGATCGTGGCGAGCTTGTCGTCGAGGATCTTCGACATGGCCACGTCGAGGCCGCCACCGCAGTTGGTGCCGCCGACGTAGAGGATCTTGGCGCCGGGGGCGAGGGCGTGCGCGGACTCGACGTCCAGCGTCTGCTCGCCCTGCCATCCGCTCGGGTACTGGCAGGCGGCCTGGTCGGTGAACTGCGCCGGCGTCGGGACGATCTGCTGGTAGGTGGCGCCGGTCAGCTGCGGCTCGCCGTTGGCTGCCGAGTAGGCGTTGGCGTCCTGGACGATGCTCGGCGAGGCGTACGCGTCGATGATCGCGACGGTCTGGCCACGGCCGTTCAGCCCGATCCTGTTGTAGGCGTCGAGGCCGTAGGCGCTGCGGAGCTGCTTGGGCGTGTAGCCGCAGTTGAAGGTGTCGACGGTGGTCGAGCCGTAGGCGGCGGGCACCGTCGCGGTGTGCTCACCCGTGTAGGTCGAGCAGACGGCCTTGGTCGCCGCCGGGGTGGCCGGGGTCGTCGGGACGACGCTGCGGTTGCGCGGGTTGACCGTCGCGGTGCCCGAGCCCTGGGCGACGAGGTCCGGGTGGGTGAGGAGCTTCGCCTGGTCGAGCGAGACCCCCTGCACCTGCGAGCCGATGGCGCTCGGCAGGGTGGGAGCGGTCGAGGGGCCGACGAGCTTGGTGCCCTCGAACGAGTAGGTGTGGAGGTTGGCGGCGAACACCGAGTTCACGGCGTCGGCCGATCCGCGGAAGACGACGTACTGGCGGCTCTTCGGCACGGCGGTGATCGACAGGCCCTTGGTCGTCAGGTAGTTCACGACCGTGTTGACGCTCGCCTGGGTGGGCGAGTAGCTGGCGATCCACTGGGCCGGGCTGAGCGACTTGCGGTAGAGGCGGTTGCCCGGGGTGGACACCGCGGTCGCGAGGGCTTCGGCACCGGCCTGGTTGCGCAGGGGCAGGTACAGCTCGCCCTCGACGCTGGTGTCGGGAGTCGTCGCTCCTGTGTCGTTCGCGTGCGTCGCCCACGACGGGACGGCACCGGAGAACGTGGTCAGATCGGACGCCTGGGCGCCCGTGGCGCCGGCGAGAGAGAGGGCGACGACGGAGGCGGCGGTTGCGACGATGCCGACGGCCGTTCGGGCTCGAGGTGGGCGGATGGTGCGACGTGCCATGCGGGGTGTCCTCCACGGAGTTCAGCTTCGGGTTCGGCCCCCGTGCGGGGGCCAGTTGTCTCGCGTGAACATTAAGGAAATTCATGGTTTAGTCGCTGTCGGCCGTTCTGCCGACTTGCGCAGTGTGCACTTGTGTGCCATGTGGATGCTCGAAAACAAAAGAGGCCGTCGCGGGGAGGATGCCGACGGCCGGGCACCGATTGTTTCGCGCAGGCTAAAACTTTCGGGCTGCGAAGTCGTGCTCGTGCGCTTCGCCTCACGCACGAAAGCTGCAGCCGATGCAAAAAAACGCCGCCCACCCGCTAGGGGTGGACGGCGTCTTCCTATGAATGTCAGGCGGCGGCGTAGGCCGAGCGACGCAGTTGCACGTCGTGCGCCTGGAGGATCGTGCGCGACGGCTCGTCGCGCCAGGCGCGGCCGGGGATGACCCAGCCTTCGGCGCCGGCGGCGACGACGCGAGCGCCGGGGGCGACATGGGCGCCGAGCTCGGTCCGCGGGATGCGGACGGAGAACTGCGTGCCCAGGTCGTCGACGACGACGAACTCGACGAGGTTGCCGGAGGTCAGGGAGGGGGCCGTCGTGACGGTGCCCTCGATCGTGATGAGAGAAAGGGAAGTGTTCATGGTGCTGTCTTTCGATGCTATGCGGCGAGTTCGCGCCGGCCAGTTCTTCGATGACTGACTCTGCGCTGTTCGCACACGCCGATGGTCGGCGTGCTGGGTGGCTCGAAGGGAATGCGGCCGATCGTGGAGGTTGACCAGGATCTGCGGCTACCGAGCGGGTGGTGCTGAGTGGGTGCCGGTCGAATAGATGGTTCGACTGCAATGCACCAGGAGATCAATATAGCCGGGGATGCACGTCCCGTCAAATCTGGAATGCCACCTCTTCTGGGTACACGCGCTGAGTACGTCGCACCGCCGGGGTGTTCGATGGATGCATGACTGACATCCCCACCATCACCCTGAACGACGGCAAGACGATCCCCCAGCTCGGGTTCGGCGTCTATCAGATCCCGCCGGCGGAGACGAAGAACGCCACCCTCGCAGCCCTCGAGGTCGGCTACCGCCACATCGACACGGCCGAGATGTACGGCAACGAGAAGGAGGTCGGCGAGGCGATCCGCGAGTCGGGCATCCCCCGCGAGGAGATCTTCGTGACCTCGAAGCTGAACAACGGCTTCCACGACCCGGAGGCCGCCGCGCGTGCCTTCGACGGCACTCTCGAGGCCCTCGGCTTCGACTACCTCGACCTGTTCCTGATCCACTGGCCGCTGCCGAAGGTCGGCAACTACGTCGACACCTGGAAGGCGCTCGAGGAGATCTACCGCTCGGGTCGCTCGCGCTCGATCGGCGTCTCGAACTTCACGCCGCACTACCTCCGTCGCCTCGCCGCCGAGGCCACCGTCGTGCCGGCCGTAAATCAGATCGAGGTCCACCCCTACCTGACGCAGGAGGAGGCCCGTGCCTACGGTGCCGAGTACGGCATCGCGACCGAGGCCTGGTCGCCGATCGCACAGGGCAAGGTGCTCGACGACCCGACGCTCGTGCGCATCGCCGAGAAGGTCGGCAAGACGCCGGCTCAGGTCACGCTCCGCTGGCACATCCAGCGCGGCGACATCGTCTTCCCGAAGTCGGTGACCCGCTCCCGCGTCGAGGAGAACTTCGACCTGTTCTCCTTCGAGCTCAGCGACGACGACATCAGCGACATCAGCTTCTTGAACAAGGACGAGCGCACCGGGCCGAACCCGGAAGAGTTCAACTACGTCCCGAGCTGATCCCCGCTCGATCGTGCGACGACCCCGGAAGCCTTGGCTTCCGGGGTCGTCCGTCGTTCGGGGGAGGCGTCACGGCGCCGGGGGAGCGAGGACGGCGACGACGGCGTCGAAGGCCGCGGCCATGTCGATGGTCGGGTCGTGCATCCACTGCATCTGGAGGCCGTCGCTGACGGCGGTGAGGACGTGGCTCATGGCGACCGGATCGACGTCGGTTCGCATCTGGCCGGCGCGTTGGCGGGCGCGGATGCTCTCGCTGAGGGTGCCCTCGAGGGTTTGGTAGCGCTCCTTGAAGAAGTCGTGGCCGGCGTGCTCGTGGGACTCCGACTCGACGGCGAGTCGGGAGTAGAGCTGCACGAGGCCGGGAACGGTCTGGTTGTAGACGACGGCCTTGCGCAGCAGCTCCACCACGTCGCCGTCGGCAGGTGTGAACAGATCGCCGTAGGCGACGTCGCGCTCACGGAGGACGTGGGTCAGGAGGTCTTCGCGCGAGTCGAAGTAGTGCAGGACTCCCGCTTTGGTGAGGCCCACCGCCTCGGCGATCTCTTGGAGGGACGAATTCCGGTACCCCCGTTCGCTGATGACCGTCAGGGCGGCCTCGAGGATCTCGCGGCGCTTGGCGTCGCCTTTGGCGTAGCGGCGGGAGGGAGCTTCATTGGTCACGCGGACAAACTACTCCGAAAAAGATACCTACCGTCGGTAGGTTTCTGGTGATACGTTGGCGGGATCGCCACCAACGCGGGTGGCTCTTCCCCTGGAGGCATCGTGGCCATCAACGCACCCGAAAAAGCAGTACCCGTGCCGGCGACGACCCCTCGTCCCACCGGCATCCGCAGAGCGGAGATCGGCATGCCGATCGCCCTGCTCGGTTTGTTCGTGGCACTCCTGCCTCCGATCATCGAGACGCTCGCCTTCAAGATCCGTGTGCTGGATCCGGGCAACTCGGCCGGCGCCCTGAGCCTCGTGCTCGCTATCGGCGCCGTCTGCGCCATGATCATGAACCCGTTGGCCGGGCGCCTGTCCGACCGCACGCGAGGCCGTCTCGGTCGCCGTCGGCCCTGGATCCTCGCCGGCGTCGTCCTCGGGTACGGCGCGCTGTTGATCATCGCGTTCGCGCAGTCCGTGCCGATGCTGCTGCTCGGCTGGGCCCTCGCCCAGATCTTCTTCAACGCCGCGGTGTCCGCTCTGCTGGCGATCATGGCCGACAAGGTCCGCCCGGAGCACCGGGGCCGCGTCGCCGCGGCCGTCGGCGTGGCCCAGAACGGCTCGCAGGTCGCCGGCGTCTATCTCGTGCAGCTCTTCACGTCGTCGGTCGCCCAGACCCTCGTGCCCGGCACGATCGGCGTCGCGATCGTGATCGTCTACGCGTTCGTCATGAACGACGAGCCCCTGACCGAGAAGGCACCCCGGTTCACGCTGAAGGACTTCCTGGGCTCCTTCTACTTCAATCCCGCGAAGAACCCCGACTTCGGCTGGGCCTGGCTGACCCGGTTCCTGATGACCGCCTCGGCCGCCACCGCGACGAACTACCTCACCTACTACCTGATCGTCGACTTCAAGAACACGACGACCGAGGCCGCGACCAACGTGTTCCATGCCACGCTGTTCTACGTGATCGGCATCGTCATCACCACCTTCGTGGCCGGCGCCATCAGCGACCGCATCGGCCGGCGCAAGCCCTTCGTGCTCGTGGCCGCGCTCATCGGCGTCGTCGGTCTGTCGATCATCGCGTTCGCGCCGTCGATCGGCGTCATCCTCCTCGGCGAGCTCATCATGGGTGCGGGCATCGGCTCGTTCTACGCCGTCGACCTCGCGCTGATCACCGACGTCCTGCCGAAGGACGGCAACAACGCCAAAGACCTCGGCGTCGTCAACATCGCCCAGGCCCTGCCGCAGTCGCTCGTGCCGGTGGGCGCACCCGCCGCGGTCTCGGCGTTCGGGTACCCCGGCCTCTTCATCTCGGGAGCCGTCGTCGGTCTGATCGGCGCGGTCTCCGTCTTCCGGATCAAGGCGTCCCGCTGACGCGGGGCGTGCATCCCCCTCTCCATCACACACAGTTAGGAAGCACAACGATGTACGACAGTGCAGAAGAGACCGCGCGTCTCGAAGGATTGAGCGCCAAGCTCACGCTCGAAGAGAAAGTGCAGCTCTTGACGGGCCGCGACTTCTGGAACACCTGGCCCATCGAGAAGATCGGGCTGCGCCGGATCCTCGTCTCCGACGGCCCCTCGGGCGTCCGCGGCGAGGTCTGGGACGAACGCAGCCCCTCGCTCAACCTCCCGTCGGCGACTGCGCTGTCGTCGTCGTGGGACACCAAGATCGCGTCCCGCTACGGGGCCGCCGCCGCCGTCGAGGCCCGCCGCAAGGGCGTCGACGCCGTGCTCGGCCCGACCATCAACCTGCACCGCTCGCCGCTGAACGGCCGCCACTTCGAAGCCTTCTCCGAGGACCCGCTGCTCACCGCCGACCTTGCCGCGGCCTACGTCGAAGGCGTCCAGGCCAACGGCGTCGGAGCGACCCCGAAGCACTACATCGCCAACGACTACGAGACCGAACGCTTCACGGCGAACACGGTCGTCTCCGAGCGTGCCCTCCGCGAGCTCTACCTGGCGGCCTTCGAGAAGGCGATCACCGAGGCGCACGCCTGGCTCGTCATGTCGTCGTACAACTCGGTCAACGGGACCACGGCGACCGAGAACGAGCTGCTCGAGACCCCGCTCAACTCCGACTGGGGCTTCGACGGCGTCGTGATCAGCGACTGGACCGCGGTCCGCACCGTCGAGTCGGCCAAGGCCTCGCAAGACCTGGTCATGCCCGGCCCGGACGGCCCCTGGGGTGCCGCCCTCGTCGCCGCCGTGAAGTCGGGCGAGGTCTCGGAGGAAGCGATCGACCGCAAGGTGATCCGCATCCTCCGCCTCGCCGCCCGCGTCGGCGCCCTCGAGGGCTTCGAGCCCGTGCAGGCCGCCCCCGTCACGGTCGAGGACGGCGTCGCCTTCACCCGCGAGGCGGAGGCCGCCGGATCCGTGCTTCTCGCGAACCCGGCCGGCACCCTGCCGCTCGACCGCGCGCAGCTCTCGAAGGTCGCCCTGATCGGCCACAACGGCCTCCACGCCCGCACCCAGGGCGGCGGCAGCGCCACCGTCCTGCCGTCGAAGGTCGTCTCGCCCCTCGAAGGGCTCCGCGCCGCGCTGCCGAACGCCGAGGTCACCTACTCGATCGGCGCCGTCGTCCAGGAGGGCATCGCCGAGCTGCCCCTCGACGAGATCGTCAACCCGGGCACCGGCGAGCGGGGGATGCTCGTCCGCTTCCTCGGCGACGACGGCACCGAGCTGTTCCGCGAAGACCGTCGGGCCACCTCGCTGACCTACTTCGGCGGCGCCGCCCCGATCGACACCGCCCAGGTCGCCGAGCTCTCGGTCCGCTGGACCCCCACCGTCTCGGGCGAGCAGCTCCTCGGCTTCGCCTCGGTCGGCCACGGCCGCATCTACGTCGACGGCACGCTCGTCCACGAGGAGACTTCGAAGGACACCGGAGGCATGGACCTCGGCGCGAGCCTGCTCGCGCCGCCCTCGATCGTGGCTCCGCTCCAGGTCACGGCCGGCCAGACCTACGACGTCCGAGTCGAGTTCGACATGAAGACCCGCGACGCCTCGATGGCCGGCGTCTGGGCCATCACGATGGGCCTCGAGGCCGACAACTCGAACCCCGAGGCGCTGATCGACGAGGCCGTCATCGCGGCCAAGGACGCCGACATCGCGATCGTCGTCGTCGGCACGAACTCGCGCGTCGAGTCCGAGGGCTTCGACCGCAAGGACCTCGACCTGCCCGGCCGTCAGGACGACCTCGTCCGCGCCGTGCTCGCGGCCAACCCCGACACGATCGTTGTGGTCAACTCCGGCTCGCCCGTCGTCATGCCGTGGCGCGACGAGGTCAAGGCCCTGCTGCTGACCTACTTCGGCGGTCAGGAGTACGGCAACGCCCTCGCCGACCTGCTCTTCGGCGACGCCGAGCCCGGCGGACGCCTGCCCACCACCTGGCCGAAGGTCATCGGCGACGTGCCCGTGCTCGACATCACGCCGAAGGGCGGCATCGTCGCCTACGACGAGGGCATCCACATCGGCTACCGCGCCTGGCTGCGCGCCGGTCAGGTGCCCGCGTACGAGTTCGGCCACGGCCTCGGCTACACGACCTGGACCCTCGACGGGCTCGAGGTCTCCGGTCCGGTCTCGGTCGCGACCCCGGGCACCGTGAGCGTCACCGCCACGAACACGGGGGAGCGACGGGGCAAGCAGGTCGTCCAGGTCTACCTCAGCCGTGCATCCTCGGCGATCGAGCGCCCTGTGCGCTGGCTCGCCGGTTTCGCGACCGTCGTGCTCGACGCCGGGGAGTCGGCGACCGTGTCGGTGCCGCTGCCCGCTCGTGCTTTCGCCGACTGGAACGACGGCTGGAACTACGAGGCCGGGTCGTTCGACCTGCACGTCGGCACCTCGGTGACGGCGACGCCCCTCGAGACGACCGTCGAGTTCGTCTCCGCGGACGCACTGGTCTAGACGGAGCCGCGGCTCTCGGAATCGGATCGGGGATGCCAGGCCGCGCGTTCGCCGCGCAGCCTGGCATTCTCCGTACCACCCGGGTTCTCGCATCGCGAGGGAGAATCGACGCATGGCCGACCGTGGTGACTTCGCAACCCTCCTGCGCGCGTGGCGCGACCGACTTCACCCGTCCGCCGTCGGATTCCCCGACGGCGGCGGGCGGCGCGCGGCCGGACTCCGTCGTGAGGAGCTCGCCCAGCTGGCCGGGCTCTCGGTGGACTACCTGGTGCGACTCGAACAGGGGCGCGCCGATCGCCCGTCGGAGCAGGTCGTCGCCTCGCTCGCCCGGGTGCTGCAGCTGACCGACCCCGAGCGCGACCAGCTGTACATCGCCGCCTCGCTGCCGGCCCCGCATCCCGCCCTCGTGCCTCGTCACGTGCCGGGGAGCATCCAGCGCCTGCTCGCACGACTGCCCGACGCCGCCATCTCCGTCTTCGCCGCCGACTGGACGCTGATCACGGCGAACGACGCCTGGCGGAGCCTGCTCGGGTCGTTCGACGGCGAGCAGAACCTGGCCGTCCGGGAGTTCGGCGGGACCGGGCCCGAGGTGATCCGCACGCCGGAGGATGCGGAGCGCTTCCATCGGTCGCTCGCCTCCGACCTGCGCGTCGCTTCGATCCGGTACCCGGACGACCCGGAGCTCCCCGCGCTCGTGGCCCGGCTCGCGGCGACGAGCGAGCGGTTCGCCCAGCTGTGGAGCGAGGTGGAGATCGTCGACTACCGCGCTCCGCGGAAGACCTTCGTGCACCCACGGGTCGGCCCCATCACGCTCGACTGCGACGTCCTGACCGTCAACGGCACGGATCTGCGGGTCGTCACCTACACCGCCGAGCCGGGCACCGACGACGCCTCGAAGTTCGCCCTCGTGCTGACCCTCGGGGTCGAATCGATGAAGGCCGAGTAAACTCTTCCCTTTCGGGAATGCCGTCCAGACCATCGCGTTTGGTCCTTCAGACTCTCTTCACTCCAGAGACTTGCCACGATCACTGACAGGAATCCTGTGACCAACGACACCACCACCGCTCCGCCCTCCTCGTCGGCATCGGCCGACGAGCCGGTCCCGTCCGAAGCGTCGTTCGACGCCGACCGGCGCCGCAACAACCTCGTCATCGGGCTGCTCCTCGTCTCGACCTTCGTCGTCATCCTCAACGAGACGATCATGAGCGTCGCCCTGCCCACGCTGGTGCGGGACCTCCACGTCCAGGCGGCGACCGCCCAGTGGTTGACCACCGGGTTCCTGCTGACCATGGCCGTCGTGATCCCGATCACGGGTTACCTGCTCACGCGCTTCAACACCCGGCCGCTCTTCATCATGGCCATGACCTTCTTCAGCATCGGCACCCTGCTGGCCGTCGTGGCGCCCGGCTTCTCGGTGCTGCTCGTCGCGCGGATCATCCAGGCCTGCGGCACCGCGATCATGATGCCCCTGCTGATGACCACCGCGATGACCCTCGTCCCGCCCGCCTCGCGGGGCCGGATGATGGGCAACATCTCGATCGTCATCTCAGTGGCACCCGCCATCGGTCCGACCATCTCGGGTCTCATCCTGAGCGTCTTCAGCTGGCGCTTCATGTTCGTCATCGTCCTGCCGATCGCGATCATCGCGCTGGTGCTCGGCGCCGTGAAGATGAAGAACGTCACGGTTCCGCGCAAGTCCAGCATCGACGTGCTGTCGGTGGTCCTCTCGGCGTTCGCCTTCGGCGGACTCCTCTACGGACTCTCGAGCATCGGCGAGGCGGCGTCCGGATCGCCCCAGGTCGTGGCGCCGGTCGTCCCCGTGATCGTCGGAGTCGTCGCCCTGGCACTGTTCGCCCTGCGGCAGGTCCGTCTGTCGCGCCGCGACCGGGCACTGCTCGACCTCCGTACCTTCAAGACCCCCGCCTTCGCCGTGTCGATCGTGATGATCGCGATCATGAGCCTCGCGCTGTTCGGCAGCCTGATCATCCTGCCGATCTACATGCAGAACGTGCTCGGCCTGTCCACGCTGTCGACCGGACTCCTGCTGCTGCCCGGCGGCATCGTGATGGGCGCGCTGGCGCCGATCGTCGGCCGCATCTACGACCGCGTCGGCCCGACCGCGCTGCTGGTGGTCGGCTCGGTGCTGGTGAGCCTGGCCCTCTGGCTGATGCGCTTCCTCCTCGGCGAGGGCTCGCCGGCGTACATGGTGCCGATCGTCCACATCGTGCTCAGCATCGGCCTCGCCTGCACCTTCACGCCGCTGTTCTCGGCGGCGCTGGGGTCGTTGAAGCCCGACCTGTACTCGCACGGCAGCGCGATCCTCAACACCGTCCAGCAGGTCGCGGCGGGTGCCGGAACAGCGCTCTTCGTCACCCTCCTGGCCACCGGTTCGGCCGCGCAGATCAAGCTCGGGGCCACGCCGATCTCCGCCACGGCCGGCGGCGTCCAGGCCGCCTTCATGGTGGGCGCCATCATCTCGCTCTTCCCGATCGTGGCCAGCTTCTTCGTCCGGAAGCCCCCGGTCGTCGAAGGGGCACCCCGCCCGATGGCGCACTGAGGCGCAGCCCGTGGTCGGCACGATGACGGAGGACTACGTCAAGGTCGTCTGGAAGGCGCACGAGTGGTCGGGCGAGGGCCTGACGACCAACGAACTGGCCGCGACCCTCGGCGTCGCGGCCTCGAGCGTGTCGGGCAACCTGAAGAAGCTGGCGCGCGACGGGTTCCTCGACTACGAGGCGTACGGTCGGGCGACGCTCACGCCGAAGGGGCGCACGCTCGCGCTGCAGGTCGTGCGGCGGCATCGTCTGCTCGAGACGTGGCTGGTCGAACAGCACGGCTACTCGTGGGACGAAGTGCACGACGAGGCCGAGGTGCTCGAGCACTCGGTGTCGGAACGCTTGCTCGCGAGCATCGACGAGCAACTCGGTTTTCCCGAGCGCGACCCGCACGGCGACCCGATCCCGCGGGCGGACGGCACGCTGGTGTCGACGACCGGGGTGCGCCTGCACGACGTGGAGATCGGGGTGGACGCGGTAGCGGTCCGGGTCTCCGACCACGACGCCGACCTGCTCCGGTACCTCGGTTCGCTGTCGATCGCGGTCGGCACGCGGCTGCGCGTCGAGGCGCGGCACGACTTCGCGGGGAGCCTGTCGGTCGTGGTGGGTGCCGGTGCGGGTGCGGGTGTGGGTGCGGGTTCTGCCGGCGGCGGTTCTCCTGCTGCGGCCGGCCGGCTGGAGTCGGCGGCCGAGCTGGCGCACCTCGCTGCGAACGCCATCTGGGTCTCCCGCGCGTAGGCGGGCCGTTCGGCCTTTCCGCCCTTCCGCCCTTCGGCCCTTCCGCTTCTGCGGTTGGCAATTCAGGCGTTCGTGGCGGGCGTGGGCCGGGCGGCCGCGCGGTTCGGGTTGCGCAGTCACAGGTGCCTGAGTTGCCGACGGTCGGTGGGGTGGTGTGGGTGGGGCTTCTGCTGTGGGGTCGGGTGGGGCGGGCTGCGGGGAGTTGCTTCGCGCGGTGTCGGCCCGGTTGGCAATTCAGGCGTTCGTGGCGGGGGCGGGCCGGTCGCCCGCGCGGGTCGGGTTGCGCAGTCACAGGTGCCTGAGTTGCCGACACCGGCGGTGCCGGCTCATCGGGCGGGCAGCCCGGCAGTCGAGGGGGTTGCGTCAGCGCGCCGCGGCCTCCGAGAGCTCTCGCTCGGCCGGCCCGGCGGCCAGGTCTTCGCTCCGTCGGAAGGGCGCGCTCAGTGTGGCTCCCACGTCGTGGCGGTTGATCCACACGGCCACCGCGGCGACCACGATGTGGAGCCCGCTCAGCACGTACCGCCCGGTCTCGTCGGTCACGACGAACTGCACGGCGAACAGCGCGACCAGCACCACCGCCGCCCACCGGTGGAACCGCAGCGCGAGGATGATCGCCACACCCATCACGGTCTGGCTGGCCGTGAGCACGAACTCCTCGACCTGCCGCCCGTCGAGGGGCAGCGCGCCCCCGCCGCCGCCCAGCAGGTGCGCGATCGGCAGCGAGCCGACCAGAAGGGTCCACTGGTTGATCTTCGAGGCGATCAACGTGGCGATGGCGGCCGCACCCTGACCTCGAAGGGCGAACAGGACGGCGACGATGAACTCCGGCGCCTCGCTCGCGAGCGGAGCAAGCCACTGCACGAGGAAGTAGCTGTCGACCCCGAGCCTCGACCCGGACTGGACGAGCGCGTCGGCGAACGGTTCGGCGGACGACAGGATGACCGCGGCGGCGACCACGAACATCCCCACGAAGGTCGCCTTGCGTGCCCGCTCGGGCATGTTCGCGATGTGGGCCGCAGTCCCCACGAACTCCTCCTCGTGCCCGTCGTCGGCGGCGCGCCCGGCCTTCCAGAGGTACGCCGCGAAGATCAGGATGAGCACGATGCCGAACCAGAGCGCGATCTGTCCCGTGAGCGGGACCAGGAAAGCCAGGACCGCGACGATGGCCAGGACCCCGATGTCGAGGCGTGAGCTGCCGGGGAGATCCAAGGTGCGAGAGCCGCGGGATGCTCGTGCATCCCCCGTTCCCCCCGCAGCTTTGCGCGCAGCGGCGCGACGCGCGACGAAGAGCGCCACGAACACCACGAGCGGCCAGCCGAATCCGAGCAGCAGCCGGTTCGAGCCGGTCATGTTTGCGGCTGCGAATTGCTCGTACGACGCATCGGAGCCCGAACGGAACGCGTAGTACAGGTCGACGGCGTACTCGGGGAGGACGGCGATGAGGGCCAGGATCGCGATGGCGAGGGCGCCGGAGATGTCTTTCTGGGCGGCCTCGGCGGCCCAGGCGAGGAGGAACGATGCGGCGACGACGGCGCCGCCGAAGACGAACAGGTCGACGATCGGGTTCGGCGCGAAGCCGGTGAGGCGGAAGACGACCGCCGGGGAGGCGAGCGCGAGGCAGAGGACGATCCGCCGGACGAGGGGAGCGGGCATGGGTATTCCTTCTGGGGCGTGGATTGCCGAGACGGGGGCAGGACGACGAGGGGACCTGCGCGATGAATCCACCCTGACAGTCGGGCCCGAGCCCGCGGAAGCTTTTCGGCGAGCCAAAATCGACATCGAGTGTCGCCTAACGGTCCGGGAATCTCATCGAGGGCTCATGGGGAGGCCATCGGACGCCGAAAGGCGACCGGGGGATGCTCGGAGTCCGCCGACCCGGACGAAGGACTTCCCATGACCGCACACGCAGGCCCGATCACCGGCCACGTCGCCGCCCGCGACGGAGCCGACCGCTCCTGGATCGCACGAGTCTTCCTCGGCCGCCGCGCCGACCCGGGCTGGATCCGCCCGAGCCTCTGGGGGCTCCTGGTGGCGACGGCGCTGCTCTATCTGGTCGGACTGTCGGCGAGCGGGACGGCGAACAGCTTCTACGCGGCCGCTGTGCAGGCCGGGTCGAAGAGCTGGAAGGCGATGTTCTTCGGGTCGCTCGACTCGTCCAACTTCATCACCGTCGACAAGCCGCCCGCCTCGCTCTGGCCGATGGAGATCTCGGCGCGGATCTTCGGCTTCTCGAGCTGGAGCCTGTTGGTTCCGCAGGCCCTCGAGGGCATCGCGTCGGTGGCGCTGGTGTACGCGGCCGTGCGGCGGAGCCTCGCCGTGCTGGGATCCCGCCTCTCGGCCGCGGGCGGACTGCTGGCCGGACTCGCGCTCGCCTGCACGCCCGCCGCAGCCCTCATGTTCCGGTTCGACAATCCCGACGCTGCGCTCGTGCTGCTCATGACCGCTGCGGCATACGCGGTCGTGCGGGCGGTGCCGCGGGCGAGCTGGAAGTGGCTGGCCTTCGCCGGACTCCTGCTCGGCTTCGCGTTCGTCACCAAGATGCTGCAGGGGCTGCTCGTCGCGCCGGCGTTCGCGATCGTCTACCTGCTGGCTGCCCCTGTGGGAGTCGGGAGGCGCATCCTCCACGTTCTCGGCGCCGTCGCCGGCATCGTGGTCGGAGCGGGCTGGTGGGTCGGGATCGTGACCCTGTGGCCGGCCGACTCGCGGCCGTACATCGGCGGCTCGACGAACAACTCGGTGCTCGAACTCGCTCTCGGCTACAACGGACTCGGCCGGTTCTTCGGCTCGGGGCAGGGCAACGGCGGCGGCGGTGGCACGGCCGGCGGCAGCTTCGGCGGCTCGACCGGACTCACGCGTCTCTTCAGCAGCGAGATGGGTCTCGAGATCTCTTGGCTGCTGCCGGCCGCGCTCCTTCTCATGGTGCTCGGCATCGTGATCGCCGGGCGTCGTGCTCGCACCGACGTCGTCCGCTCCGGGTTCGTGCTCTGGGGTGCGTGGCTCGTCGTGACCGGTCTCGTCTTCAGCTACACCGGGGGGACCATCCACCCGTACTACACGGTCGCCCTCGCGCCCGCGATCGGCGCCCTCGTCGGGATGGGCGGGGTGCTCCTGTGGGTCCGCCGCGCGACCTGGATGGGACGCCTGGGCCTCGCCGTGGCTGTGGCCCTGACGGGCGTCTGGTCGTTCCATCTGCTCGCGTCGAACGCGTCGTGGCTGCCGTGGCTGCGCTGGGTCGTGCTGATCGGGGCGCTCCTGTCGACCGTCGGGTTCCTGATCGGGTCGTTCGCGGCGTTCCACCGGTTGACGCTGGTCGCGGCGTTGAGCGGAGGGCTGTTCGCCCTGGGCGGGGCGGGGGCGTACTCGATCGCGACGGCCTCGGTGGGGCACACCGGGTCGATCCCCAGCGCCGGGTCGTCGTCGTCCTCTGGGTTCGGTGGGGGTGGAGGTGCCGGTGGCGGCGGTGGTGGTTTCGGTGGCGGTGGTGGCGTCGCCTCGGGTTCGTCGGGTTCGGGTTCTTCCGATTCGACGGGTTCTGCCGAGGCGGGGGAGACGGCTGCCACCGGCGAGCTCGGCGGCACGCCTCCGAGCGGCACGGGCGAGAACGGCGGGACGCCACCGAGCGGGTCGCGTCCCTCGGGCACGGAGGGCGGACCCACCGGTGCCGAGAGCGGGACCGGGACCGGGACCGGAACGGGAACCGGCACCGGAACTGGTTCCGGAACCCGGGCCGGTGGCGGGGCCGGCGGCACGACGACCTCGACCGCGCTCGACACGCTCCTGAAGAAGTCGACTGCCCGCTGGGCTGCCGCGGTCAACAACGACCAGTCGGCCGCGACGCTCGAACTGTCGAGCGGCACTGCCGTGATGGCCATCGGCGGGTGGAGCGACGACCCGACTCCCACCTTGGCCGAGTTCCAGGCCTACGTGAAAGCCGGCGACATCGGGTATTACATCTCGAGTGGCACCGGCGGCGGCATGGGCGGCTCGTCGTCCTCCTCGTCCGCGATCGCCACGTGGGTCGCCGCGAACTACACGGCGAAGACGGTCGGCGGCTCGACGGTCTACGACCTCTCCGCTGCGAAGTAGGCCGGGGCCCGCGTCGGCAACTCAGGCACGTGCCGTCGGGACCGGGTCGGCAGCGGCTGTCACGGCCGCCACGCAACTGGGTGCCTGAGTTGCCGACGCGGCCTCCAACGTCCGGGCCCTGGCCTCCGGGCCCCGGTGTCCGTCGTCCGGTGTTCGGCAGCACGAGACAGTGTCGGGCGGGGGCGTCGGGATCGCCTCGGGAGGAGCCGCCTGCATGGGAACCACCCCGGGCCCGGACCCGGACCGGGGCCCCGCGTCGGCAACTCAGGCATCTGGCCGCGGAAGGCCCCGACACCGGCCCGGACCGCCGCGTGCGGGGGCGCGTGCCTGAGTTGCCGACCCGGGCGGGCCGTCGAGACGGGACGCGGTCCGCCAAGGTCGAGACGCCGCGCGCGGAGGCGGGACGCCGCGAGTCGGGCCGCGGTCGGCAACTCAGGCGGATGAACATGGGCCGGGGCCCCCGACCCGCGGGTTGGACGACACCGGCGGCACACGCCTGAGTTGCCGACGCACGAGGCCGTCCGGGCAGGGGCCGACGGCGGCAGTGCCCGAGTTGCCGAGGTACGCGGAGCCGCCCGAGGCGCGCGCACGGCGGGGCACCGGGCGCCGTCGGGAACTCAGGCACGTGGTCGCGGGGTAGCGGTGGACGGCCCCGGGTCGGACCACGGCGGTGCCGGGTGCCTGAGTTGCCGACCGCGGGCCGGCCGACCGGACCCCGGCCGACCAACTGGACGCCGGCCGACCGGCCGACCGACCGGACGCCGGCCGACCGACCGCGGGCCGACCGACCGCAGGCCGGCCGACCCCAGAACCCTCAGGCCGCGATGACGCTCTCGGCCTCGGTGGTGGCGACGCGTTCGTTCGCGATCCGGGCCCGGCGGCGGCTCAGCAGGTGCGTGAGCAGCGTGAGCCCGAGCCCAGCGGCGGCCCACAGCCCGAGCCGCATCAGGTCGAGCCCGAACGCTTGCCCGGGGAAGTACTGCACGGTCTGCGTCGCATGCAGCCAGGCGGCGCCGTTCCAGAACGTGTTCAGCCCCGCGAAGAACCGCGGGCTGACGGCCGGCTCGAAGATTCCGCCCGAGCTGGTGAAGTTGAGCATGACGAAGAGCATCGTGAGTGCCGCGGTCGTCCAGTGCCGCAGCACCGGGTGCAGGCCCACCCCGATGAGGATGATGGCGACCGAGTAGAGCCAGCCGAAGGTCCAGATCTCCCAGACGTGCCCCGAGACCACCCCGAACAGCGGCCCGGCGATGGCCATCGCGATGCCCGAGACGATGCCCGACATCACCACGGCGGTGACGATCGACCAGCGGATGCCGAGCTTCGCCGCGAAGGCCGCCACGGCTGCCGCTGTCGCGTACGATCCGACGCTGAGCCCGACGAGCAGGAAGAACAGACCCTGCCCGCTCGAGTCGTGCTCGCCGGGCGCGACGACCTGCACCACCGTGAAGGGCAGCTTCTCGGCGTAAGCGATCGGCAGGAAGATCTTCTGCGCGACCTCGGCGCTCGTCGACGACGACGCGGAAGAGAGCAGCAGGGATGCACTGGTCGCCGTGGGCTCGTAGGCCGCGGTGATCGTGCGGTCGCGCACGAGGGCGCGAGCGGCGGAATCGCTGGCGACGGTGCGGACGCTCAGCTGCCCGTCGGACTTGTCCTGCAGCGTCTGCGCGAACACCTGCGTCTCGGCGGAGGTCCCGACGACGGCCACGGGGAGGTCGTGCGGTGTCGGCTGGTGGAAGGCGCCGAGGTAGGCGAGCGTCATGCCCGTCGCGAGGAACAGGGGCACGAGCACGGCCAGCCCGAAGGCGCGGAACACCGCCACCGGGGTGCCGAAGAACAGTCGCGGGCCCGCGGGCGCCGCGGCCTCCAGCCGGTGCGTGCCGAGGTGGCCACCCGTGCCGAGGTGCCCGCCCCCGCCCGGGTGCCCCTGATCGCGGAGGCCGGGGGAGCGCAGGGCCACCTGCTGGGACGAACGATCGGGCGAGGACTCGGACACGAGGGCCTTTCGAGACGAGGTGGAAGAGGAAAGGGGAGAGGTAAACACGTTACTGTTGCATTGTGCAACACAAGGAAACCCTACACCCGATGGATAGGATCGCGATCGTGACGACGCCTCGAGAAGACCGCATGCTCGCGGTGTACTCGAATCTCGAGGCGATCTCCCGTCGCGGTGTCGCGCGCAATCGCCGCGAAGCCGCACCGCTCACCGTCGTCCAGCACACGCTGCTGATGTTCGTCGCCACGACCCCCGGCTGCCGGGCCATCGACGTCGCCGCGGCCCTCCGCCTCAATCGCTCGACAGTGTCCCGGCAGGTCGGCGACCTGACCGGACTCGGGCTGGTCCGCACCGCCGACGAGCCCAAGGGTCGCGGCCAGGTCCTCGAGCTCACACCTCGCGGCGACGAACTGCTCGCCACGTCCCTCCGGGCGAACCAGCAGGCGCTCGCCGCCCGACTCGAGGGCTGGACGGACGACGAGATCGACGTGCTCGCGCGCGGTCTCGAGCGCTTCAACGCCGCCGATCCCCGGTCCACCACCCCCGATCCCGCCTGACCTGCGCCCGGATCGCCCCGATCGGAGGTCTCCCCGATCCGACCTCGGTACTGTCGTCCAGATGAGTCGACGGACGGATGCCCTGCATCGGATCGCAGGACTCGTCCGACTCCTCGCCGCCGTCGTCGGCGTCGTGGCTCTGTTCGCGAACTTCGAGTACGTGCAGGGCTTCTCCGACTTCGCCACCGTCAACTACTTCAGTTACTTCACGCAGCAGAGCAACATGGTCAACGTCGGGGTCCTCCTGGCCTCGGGACTGCTCGCCCTCGTCGGCCGCCGCGATCCGCCCTGGTTCGCCGCGCTGCACGCGCTGGTGACGACGTACGTGGTCGTCTCGGGCGTCGTCTTCGCCGTGATCGTCACCCAGTCGGCCAGCCACCACTACTCGCTGGCCTTCCCCCGCTCCAGCCAGGTGCTCCACTTCTGGCTCGCCGGCTACGTCCTCGTCGACTGGATCGTGGCTCCCGGACGAACGCCCGTGCGCTGGCGCACCCTCTGGCTCGTCCTGATCTACCCGCTGGTCTGGGGCTGGTTCACGTTGCAGCGCGGGCGCGAGGTGCGCTGGTACCCCTACTTCTTCCTCGACCCGGCGCAGGTCGACGACACGCAGTTCGTGCTCTACAACGCGATCGTGCTGGCCATCATCGTCGGCGTGCTCTGCGCCCTCGTCGGCCTGTCACGCCTGCGCCCCACGCACCTGCTCCGTCATCGGCTCACACCGAAGCCCACGACCCCGAAAACCGGAGAGCCGGGGGATGCTCAGGGCGACGGTGTCGCGGACGGCGCGGCCCCCGACGGACTCGGCGTCGGCGACGCGGTCGACGGCACCATGTCCAGATAGGGCGCGAGACTGGCCAGCCCGGCCTCCACCGCGCCCGAGTCGCTGAGCTTCTCGGTGGCACGGGCGGCATCGCCCCCGACCAGCCCGACCAGGATCGGGAACCCGGTCGAGGGCTCGAGGTTCAGCCACAGCCGATAGACGGCCTTCTCGTCGAGGATGGCCCAGACGGTCGCGTCGCTCGACCAGAGGCGCTCGCCGAATCGGAGCCACAGGACGTCCTGGACCCCCATGCCGATGTCGTCGATCGCAGCGAGCGTGGCCGCAGGAAGGGCCGGGTCGAACACGATGCGCTTCTTCTGCAGGACTCCGAGCGGCACGGTCACGATGACCTTGTCGGCGGACAGCGACTCGCCCGTGACGAGCCGCAGCCCCACGCCCTGGTTCGCGTAGGTGATCCGGGTCACGTTGCTGGACTTCAAGACGTCGAGCTTGCCGAGCTGCCCGGTGATGTACGCGCCGAGGCCGGCGGTGAGCAGGGTGGCGTCCGTGGGCAGGAGGGGCACGGGCAGCGCGCGCGCGGACAGCGTCTTCGCGGTGGCGCCGAAGCGTGCCGGCAGGGCCTCGTCGAGCAGGTAGGCGAGCCGCTGCGTGTCGGAGACCCCGCTGGCGTCGGGCACGGACGACAGGGCGCCGCCGCTTCCCGACTGCGTGACGGCGTCGTCCACGGTGACCTCGGCCGACTGCTGCTGCGCCCAGGCGGAGGCGGCGGCGAGGGCGGCGACGACGGAAGCGCTGTCGGGCGGCGTGGTCGGAGCGTCGCTGGTCCGAGCGGCCTCGGTGGCGTCGAGACCGAGGACCGTGACTCCCCCGTTCGTGAGCACGCTCTCGAGGGTGGCGGCGCCGTCGCCGTAGAGGGTGCCGACGCCGAGCTGGATCTCGATCGGCCAGTCGCTCGACGTCACGGGGGAGATCCGGCCGCCGACCCGGCCTCGCGCCTCGACCACCACCACGTCGAAGCCCTGATCGGCCAGGGCGCGGGCTGCGGTCACGCCCGCCAGGCCCGCGCCGACGACGGCGATCCGCTCGCCCTTCGACGCGGTCGCGGCGACGGCGGCGGCGACCTCGAGGCCGGACGAGTAGGCGCCCATCAGCGTGCCCGGATCGGTGGAGGCCACGGCCTCTCCGGCGAAGAACAGGCGGTCGTTCAGCGGCTGTCGCAGGAGCTCGCGACTCGAGTCGGTCGACGCGGTGGTGAGGAACGAGCCGGAGCCGTAGGAGTACGGGTCCTTCCCCCACTGGCTCCGCCGACTGGCGACGGGGTGGACGCCGGTGTCGGTGGTGGCCGTCGCGGTGGGGGTCCGGCTCGGGGTGACCGAGGGGGATGCCGACGGGGAGGGGGCCGGACTCGGATCCGAGCAGGCGGACAGCACGAGCACGCCCGCTCCCGTCAGCGAGCTCGTCAGCAGGAATCGACGAGTGATGGCCATGGTGCCGCCATTCTGTCAGCCGAGGCTCGCGGCCGCCTCGATGCGGGTCTCCGGGGCCTGCTCGCGGCGGGTTTCCGACGAGGCCCGACGCGGGTCACTCGATCGCCGCGGTCAGCCGCATCACGTTGTCGAGCGCTTGCGAGCGGATGGGGCGGTCGAGCCATTCCTCGAGGGTGAGGATGCGCGAGTTGCGTCGGTAGTCGTCCTCGACCTCGCGGAGGTCGTCGACGAACCGCTTGCCGCGCACCATCAGCGAGACCTCGAGGTCGAGGCTGAACGACCGCATGTCCATGTTGCTCGACCCGATCACGGCCACGTCGTCGTCGACGGTGAAGTGCTTCGCGTGCAGCACGATCGGCTTGCGGTACAGGTGGATGACCACCCCGGCGCGCAGGAGCACCTCGTAGTACGACCGCTGCGCGTGGTAGACCATCGTCTGGTCGGCGACCTCGCAGGCGAACAGCTCGACCTTCACCCCGCGCTGGGCGGCTGTCGTGATCGCGTAGAGCATCGAGTCGTCCGGGACGATGTACGGGCTGACGATGACGAGGCGTTCCTGTGCCGCGTAGAGCAGCGCGTTGAAGAGCCGCAGGTTGTTCTCGCGCTCGAAGCCCGGGCCGGAGGGGACGACCTGGCAGTCGAGCGTGTCCGGCCGGTCGACGCTGTGGATCGGGTCGGCCTCGCGGCGCAGGAGCTCGTCGGTCTCGCTGAACCAGTCGGTGACGAAGATCGCGTTCACGCCGGCGACGACCGGGCCCTCGAGGCGCACCATCAGGTCTTTCCACTCGAGCCCGCGACGGAGGTTCGACTTCTTGTTGTAGCTGGCGTCCACCATGTTCTGCGAGCCGAGGAAGCCGACGGTGCCGTCGACGACGACCACCTTGCGGTGGTTCCGGAGGTCGGGGCGCCGCCAGCCCGATCGGAACGGGTAGAACGGCAGCATCTCGTGGAAGGGGATCTCCTTCTCCTTCAGCCACCGCCGCGTCGCCCGGCCGTAGGGGCTGCGGATCGTCGAGATGTGGTCGTAGAGGACCCGCACCGTGACGCCCCGGGCCTGCGCCGCTTCGAGCGCGTCGAAGAAGGCCATCGTCGTCGTGTCGCGGCTCAGGATGTAGAACTCGACGTGCACCCAGCGCTCGGCCTTCGTCACCGCCTCGGTCATCGAGTCGATGGAGGCCTTGTAATCGGGCAGGAGCCGGGCGTCGTTGCCGCCGACCAGCGGCATCGCGCCGAGCCGGTGGTTCAGCTTCACCACGGAGCGGAACCACTTCGGCCAGGTCTTCTTCTTGGTGACGAGGTCGAGGCCCTCGGTCGTCTGCAGGATGTAGTCGTTGATCTGGTCCTGCTTGCGGCGGCGGTCCTTCGGCAGAAGCGTCGAGCCGAAGAGGCTGAAGAAGAGCGAGCCGGGGATCGGCGCGACGAAGATCGCGAGGAGCCAGGCCATGGCTGCACTCGGTCGACGGTTGCGCGGCACCGTCACGACGGCCGCGGCACGGATCACCACCCCGATCACGAGAAGGATGCTCGGGGTGCCCTTGAAGAGTCGTCGCACGGGTCGGTGTCTCCTGTCGCTGCCGGGGTGGCCATCTTCCCAGGTTCGGCGAGGTTCCGTCGGGTGCACAATGGGAGTCGCGGGTCTTGAGCGACATGTGTTGGCCAATCGTGCGGCCACCCACTCGGCTCGCGTCACGAGAGAGAACATGATGAAAGCACTGCGCTACGTCGAAGTGGGCAAGCCTCCGGTCGTCGTCGACATCCCGGTCCCGAAGCCCGGCCCCGGCCAGGTCCTGCTCAAGGTCACCGCCGGGGGCGTCTGCCACTCGGACGACTACGTGATGGGCCTGTCGGAGGAGGAGTACACCGCCGCCGGTTATCCGCTGCCTATGACCCTCGGACACGAGGGCGCCGGCGTCATCCACGAGCTCGGCGAGGGCGTCAAGACCACGCTGAAGGTCGGCGACGCCGTCGCCGTCTACGGACCGTGGGGCTGCGGCTACTGCCACAACTGCTCGCAGGGTCGCGAGAACTACTGCACCAACGCCGCCGCTCTCGGCATCACCCCTCCCGGCCTCGGCACCGACGGCTCGATGGCCGAGTACATGATCGTCGACGACCCGCGCCACCTCGTGCCGCTGGGCGACCTCGACCCGGTGAAGAACGTCTCGCTCACCGACGCCGGCCTCACGCCGTACCACGCGATCAAGCGCTCGCTCCCGAAGCTCGGCGCCGGCACCTACGCCGTCGTCATCGGCACGGGCGGCCTCGGCCACGTGGGCATCCAGATCCTCAAGGCGCTCTCCGGCGCGACCGTCATCGCCTTGGACGTCAACGACGAGAAGCTCGCACTGGCCCAGCACGTCGGCGCGGACATCACGCTGCTCAGCGATTCCTCGGCGTCCGAGAAGATCCTCGAGATCACCGGCGGCCTCGGCGCGAACGCGGTCTTCGACTTCGTCGGCGCCAAGCCCACGATCCCCCTCGCCGTCTCGGTCGCCGGGATCGAAGCCGACGTCACCATCGTCGGCATCGGCGGGGGCGACGTGAACTTCGGCTTCGGCTCGATCAACTACGACGTCGCCGTGCGCGTCCCCTACTGGGGCTACCGCAGCGAGCTCATCGAGGTGCTCGACCTGGCCCGCGCCGGCAAGATCGACGTCGAGATCCAGCAGTACAGCCTCGACGACGGCCCCGCCGCCTACGAGGCGCTCGGCGCGAACGCGCTGCGCGGCCGCGCGGTCATCGTCCCGTAGGGCGCACCGGAGCGTTTCCGCGCCGGCCTGCCGCTCAGCCGGCGGCGATCGAGGTGGACGGCACGTGGCCGTTCACCTCGATGTCGCCGACGAGGCGCGCCTTGTAGACCACCGGGTTGTGCGACGAGACCGTGCGCGCGTTCCGGAAATGCCGGTCGAGAGCCAGCTCGGCGTCGACGGCGGAGGCGCTGGCGGCGTCGAAGAGCCTCCAGGTGGCCTCGCCCGCGGAGCGCGTGTTGTGCACCTGCACGGCCGCGGATTCCTCGACGACGCGGGTTCTGGATCCCCTGCTCGGCACGTCGAGGTACCGATCGAAGGTGCGGGCCAACGACTCGACGCTCGCCCGCGTGGCATAGGCGTGGCTCGTGACCTCGCCGACCACCTCGAGCACCTGCGGGTCGTGCCGCGGTTCGGGTGCCGTGGCCAGAGGGTACGTGCGCTTCCGGCTGCGGACGACCTCGACCAGGTCTTCGCCGGCCCGGCGGACGATGCCGGCCTGCGTCGCGGAGTGCACGAACTGGTAGAACGCGTTCAGGTACTCGGAGAGACCCTGGTCGTCGTGGGGGAACACGTGGCCCTCGCGCACGAGGGCGGCGTCGAACCGCGTCGTCCCGCTGGCCGTGAGGGGCTGGCCGAAGCCGTTCCAGTCGTCGTCGATCTCGACGCCCGGGTCGTCGACGCGCACGACGACCTCGGCGAGCACGTCGTCGACCGCGACCAGCGCGTTGATCCACTGCGAGTGGAGGCTGCCGGTCGTGTAGTACTTGCGGCCGGAGAGACGCGTCGTGCCGTCGACCTCGTGCAGCCAGGTCGAGGAGTCCAGCAGGGCCGTCGCGGCGGAGCCGTCGGCGTTGCGCGCGCTGATCGAGGCGGCCGGGCCGAAGAGGTCGCCGCGGGCAGCCGCCTGAAGGAGGTCGGTGCGTGCCTCGCCGGCCGGCTGCGCGATCAGGAACTCCACGAACCCGAGGTGCCCGCGCACGATCTGCGCGAGATTCGAGTCGGCGGCGGCCACCTCGATCAGGAGGTCGGCGAGGTCGGCGACCGTTCCTCCTGGGCCGCCGAACTCCTGCGGCACCCGGACGGCGCCGAGCCTTGCGGCCGCGAGGGCCGCGACCAGCGGAGCGGGAGAGGTGCGGTCACGCTCGCGGGCCACGGCCTCGGCGCGGGCCGTGGCGGCGACCTCGTTCACGGCGTGGACGATGTCGGCGAGGGTCCGGCCTCGGGTGTCGGTCGAGGGGGTGCTCATGCGGTCCTCGCCACCTCGTGCAGTCGTGCGTACTCGAGTCGGGGGAGCGAGTCGAGCAGCGCCCGCGTGTACGGCTCCTGCGGGTGGTTGAACACCTCGTCGGCGGTGCCCTGCTCCACCGATCGGCCGTTCTGCATCACCAGCACCCGGTCGCTCATGTGGTGGATGACGCCGAGGTCGTGCGAGATGAACAGATAGGCGACGCCGAGCTGCGCCTGCAGGTCGGAGAGCAGGTCGAGGATCTGCGCCTGGATCGACACGTCGAGCGCCGAGACGGCCTCGTCGAGCACGACCACCTCGGGGTTCGTCGCCAGGGCGCGGGCGATGGCGACGCGCTGCCGCTGCCCGCCCGAGAGCCGGAGCGGCCAGGCCGTCTGCACCGACGCGTCGAGCCCCACCATCTCGAGCAGCTCCACGACGCGTTCGTCGACACGACGCGCGTTGGCCGGGTCGCCGAGGCGAATGGCGTCGGCGAGGATGCGGGACACCCGCCAGCGCGGATCGAACGACGACAGCGGGTCCTGGTAGACCACCGAGATCCGACGCCGGATCGCGCGCTGGTCGGCGCGGCCGGCCGCGGTCCAGGCGCCGCCGCGGAACAGCACGTCGCCGGAGTCGGGCGTGACGAGCGACAGGGCGATGCGGGCGACGGTGCTCTTGCCCGAGCCCGACTCCCCGACGATGCCCAGGGTCTCGCCGCGCGAGAGCTGGAACGACACGTCGTCGACGACGCGACGCACCACGCGGTCGGGTCCGCGGTAGGACTTCGACACGCCTCGCACGTCGAGCAGCGGCTCGGAACCGTCGGCGTCCACGCGGGTCCGCGGCGGGAAGAGCGCCGCGGCCGTGCGGGTCGGCGGGGTGGTCGTCGACAGCCGCGTGCCCTTGGTGTGCTCGCTCGGCACGGCGTTGATGAGCTGCCGCGTGTACGGGTGCTGCGGGTTCGCCAGCAGCTCGTCGCTCGGCCCGGACTCGACGATCGCCCCGCCGTTCATCACGAGGATCTCGTCCGCCAGGCGCGCGACGACGGCCAGGTCGTGGCTGATCAGGATCACGCTGGAGCCCTGCGCGATGAGGGCTTCGAGCACGTCGAGCACCTGCGACTGGACGGTCACGTCGAGGGCCGTGGTCGGCTCGTCGGCGATGACGATCTCAGGATCCAAGGCGATGGCCGACGCGATCAGCGCCCGCTGCCGGAGGCCGCCCGAGAGTTCGCCTGATCGCTGTCGCGCCCGCACTTCCGGTTCGGGCACGCCGACCTTCTCGAGGAGGTCGATGACCGACTGCTCCCGGCTCGCCTTCGTGCCGACGGCGTGGAGGCGGAACGCCTCGGCGATCTCGCGGCCCACGGGGCGCAGCGGGTCGAGCGACACGAGGGCGTCCTGGAGGATGAAGCCGACACGCTTGCCGCGCACCCGCCGCCACCAGGAGTCGCCGCGCCCGAGGAGGGTCTCGCCGTCGAGCGTCAGCTCCCGGGCGGTCACCACGGAGTTCTCGCCCGCGAGGCCGAGGAGAGAGCGGGCCGTGACCGATTTTCCTGACCCGGATTCACCGACCAGGGCGATGCAGCGTCCCCGACGGAGTTCGAAACCGACGTCCTTCACGACGTGGCGCCGTTCGCCCTCGACGGTGTCGAACGAGACGTCGAGACCGTCGACGCGCAGGATCACGTCGCCGTCCGTCGAAGTGGCGGGTCGGGCATCCCCCGCTGTGGTCGTTTCGGTCATCAGCGGGTGATCCCTTCGGAGCGGTCCTGGAAGTAGCGGCCGAGCTGCGTGAACGACAGCGCGACGAGCACGATGGCGACGCCCGGCAGGACCTCGAGCCACCACGCGGTGGTGATCTGCGACTTGCCGGCGTTTAGCAGCACGCCCCACTCCGACGAGGGCGGCGCGACGCCGAGGCCGAGGAACGAGAGGCCCGAGGCCCAGACGACCGACTGGCCGATGCCGAGGGCGACCAGCGCGACGAGGGGGCGGAACGCGTTCGGGAAGACGTGCTGCGCGAAGATCGTGCGGCTCGTGTGACCGAGGGCGCGGGCGGCCTCGACGTAGCCGGACTCGCGGACGCCGAGGGCCTGGGCGCGGATCAGGCGCGCGTAGCCGGGGGCCGAGCCGATGCCGACCGCGATGATGAGACTCGGGGCGCTCGGGCCGAGCAGAGCCACGAAGAGCAGCGACAGCAGGAGGACCGGGAAGGCGAGGAGCACCTCGAGGAACCGGTTGACGGGCTGCGCGATCCAGTTCGGAGCGAGGGCCGAGGCGAAGCCCAGCACGATACCGATCACGAGCGACACGGCCATCGCGCCGAGGCCGATTAGCAGCGAGGTGCGGGTGCCCCAGACGATGCGGCTATAGAGGTCGCGACCGGCGTCGTCGGTGCCGAGCCAGTGGGAGGCGCTCGGGCCGCTCAGCGTGTTCAGGAGGTCGATGGAGAGCGGCGACCGCGGGGCCAGCGCCTGGGGGAAGACGGCGGCGACGACGAAGAACAGTGCGACGATGCCGGCGACGATCACCGAGACGGGCAGGGCGGCGCGCGTGCGGCGACGCCGGAGCGGCGTCGGGCGCGTGCCGATCGCGGAGGCGCTCATCGGGTGCCGCCGAGGCGAGGGTCCACGATCGTGTAGATCACGTCGACGAGCAGGTTGACGACGACGTAGACGAAGCTGATCAGGATCACGATTCCCATCACGAGGTCGAGGTCTTTGTTGGAGACCGCGGAGACGAGCACGGTGCCGAGGCCCGGGCGGCCGTAGACCGACTCGACGAGCACGGCGCCCGAGAGCGAGCTGCCGACGGCCCAGCCCGACAGGGTGATGCCGGGGATGAGGGCGTGGCGCAGCACGTGTCGGCTGCGCACCCCCGACTCCGTCATGCCGCGGGTGCGGGCCGAGAGCACGAACGGCTGGCGCACGGCGCGGTCGAACTCGGTGCGAGTCGCCTGCCCGAGGAACCCGGCCAGCGGGATCGCGAGGGTGAATACCGGCAGCACCGTGCCGGCGAACCCCGTGCCGCCGAGCACCGGGAACCAGCCCAGGTTCACGGCGAACACCAGGAGGAGCATGATGCCGACCCAGTACTGCGGCAGGCCCGCGGCGATGGTCTCGACGGCGGAGCCGATGCTGCCTCGGATCCGGCCGCGCCCCGCCGTCCACAGGGTCCACGGGATCGTGAGGATCCAGGCGACCAGGAGGGAGGCGATGGCCAGGGTGATCGTCGGGCCGAACTGCTCGGCGATGATCGATCCGACCGTGCGCTTGAGCTGCCACGAGACCCCGAGGTCGCCGTGGAGAAGGCCGAGCAGGTAGTCGAAGTACTGCACGACGACCGGCTTGTCCCAGCCGTACTGGCGGTCGACGGCGGCGATCTCCGCCGCCGTCCGCACGGTGGTCTGGCCCGACTGCACGTTCAGCACGATGGTGGCGCGGTTGCCCGGCAGCACGGACAGCACGATGAACGTGACCGTGATCGTGCCCCAGAGTACGAAGACCGCGGATCCCAGGCGACGGAGCAGCAGCAGCCCCCGGGCTCGGGCCCTCGACCGATCGGCGCCCGGGGTGGGCGCCGCTCGGGTCGACGCAACAGTCGTGGCCGTCATCTACTTGCTTCCCACCAGGTAGGCGTCGGAGAACAGCGGCAGGCCGTTCGAACCCTGGTCCTGCGTGAAGCCCTTCAGATCCTTCGAGGTCACGACGTTGTTCGTGAAGTCGTAGAGGCCGACCGCGACCGCGTTGTCGTTGAAGTACTTCTGCAGGGCCTGGTAGTCGGCCTTGCGCTTGGTGGCGTCGGGCTCGACCTGAGCGGCGTCGATCTGCGCCTGGACGGAGGGGTCGTCGAAGTGGGTCGTGTTATTACCGTTGGGGGCGGCGGTCGTTCCGGCGTTGTAGACGATGTCGAGGATGTTCGGGGCCGGCCACACCCAGTAGCCGAACTGGATGTCCTCTTCGTCCGGAGCCTGGCCCTGGCCGGAGAACAACTGCGTCTGCGTGAGGGGGACGAGGTCGAGCTTGAAGCCGACCTTGGCGACTTCCTGCTGGACGGCCTGGAGGGCGATCGCGCCGTCCTGGCTGACGATCGGGCCGGCGCCGTACGGGAGCTTGACCTCGAGGGTCTTGCCGTCCTTTTCGCGGACTCCGTCTTTGTTCAGCTTCCAGCCCGCGGCGTCGAGAAGGGACGCGGCCTTCTTCACGTCGTACGGGTAGGTGCTGTTGACGTCGAGGTAGTCGGGGTTGGTCGGGCTGAGCGAGCCGTTGCCGTCGAAGGGCACGGAGCCCTTGAAGACGCTCTCGACGATCTGCTTGCGGTCGACGGCGTACGCGAAGGCCTGGCGCACCTTGACGTCGGTGAAGGGGCCCTGTGCCGTGTTGAACGAGAACGCCTGCTGGCGTCCCCCGGTGACGAAGCTGTGGACGTCGTAGTCCTTCTTCGCGGTGGCCCACTGGCTCGACGGCGGGTCGTAGACGGCGTCAGTCTGGCCTGTCGTCAGCGCGCTCCAGCGGGTCGTCGCGTCGGACGCGAACTTCCAGTCGAGGAACTTCTCGTAGGCCGGGCCCTGGTGGGCGGCGTTCGACGGGGCCGAGGCGTAGGAGTCATTGCGGGCGAACAGGATGTCCTGACCCTGAGTCCACTTCTTGACCGTCCACGCCCCGGTGCCGACCGGGTACTGGCAGTTCTGGGCCTGGGAATTGTTCGCCAGGGCGGTCGGCGACTGGATGCCGTAGTGACCGTTCGAGAGCTCGCGGAAGATCTCCGGGTTGGCTTTCGACAGGTGGAGCGTGACCTGATCGGCCGAGTCGGCGGTCGCGCTGGTGAGGTACGAGAACGAGTTCCAGCCCAGGTTCTTCACCCAGTAGTCGACGTTGCTCACGACGGCGGCGGCGTCGAACGGTGTCCCGTCGGTGAACTTCACTCCGTCCTTCAGGGTGAACGTGATGTCCTTGCCATCCGGCGAGGTCGTCCACTTCGTGGCGAGCCAGGCGACCGGCTTACCGCTGTCGTCCCACGAGACGAGCGAGTCGAAGACCTGCCGCGAGAGGTAGGCCTCCTGCACCCACGCGCCCCAGATGCACGGCGGCTCCTGCTCGTGGACGTAGGTGATCGTCTGGTTCTTGATCGGTGTGCCGGAGGCGGTGGCGGGTGTGCCGCTCGAGGAGCAGCCGGCCAGGGCGATGATCGAGGCGACCGCGGCAGTGGCGACCAGGCCGAGTCTCGTTCGTGTCTTGTTCACGGGTGTGGCGTCTTTCGGGTGGGAGGAGGGGGAAGGGGGGGATGCTCGGGGCCGGGTCAGCCGCGGGCCGCGGCGGCGCCCAGACCGAGCGAGTGGGCGTAGTGCTCTTCGGGAAGGGCGTCGCCGTGGCGGAAGAGCTTCTCGCGGAAGGTGCCGGGGGCGTACTCGCGCTGAGCGAGGCCGCGCGCCTGGAGGACGGGGACGACCTGGTCGACCCATTCGTCCCACCAGCCGAGGGTGGTCACCGGCACGACGTTGAAGCCGTCGACCCCGGCGTCGGCCCAGCGCTCGACCTCGTCGGCGATCTGGTCGGGCGTGCCGGCGAACCGGCCGGGGAGCAGGGCGTGGGTCGCGAGGTAGTCGCCGAACGTGACGTCGTGGCCGTCGCCGTAGTCGGCGTCCGCGGCCGCCCGGAAGCCGGAGCGGACGTGGTCGCTCAGCTCGGCGCGGTCCTTGAGCTCGTTCAGAGTGGTCGACGGGTCGATGCCGGAGAGGTCGATGCCGCTGCCGCCCGAGAGGAACGCGCGCAGGGCCTCGTAGTCGACGTTGTCGCGCAGGTGCTTCTGCTTGCGCTTCGCCTCCTCCTCGGTGGCACCGATCACGGTCGACAGCGTCACGATCTTCTTGAGCGACTTCGGGTCGCGGCCGCGGGCCCTGGCCAGCTCGTCGAGGACGGCGATGTCGCGGCGGGCGGCCTCGGGCGTGGCCGACGGAAGGAACGTCACCTCGGCGTTCCGCACGGCGAACTCCCGCCCGGCGGGGGAGTTTCCCGCCTGGAACAGCACCGGGGTGCGCTGTGGCGAGGGCTCGACGATGTGCGGCCCCTGCACGCTGTAGCGAGCACCCTCGTGGTCGATCGTGTGTATCTTCTCGGGGTCGAAGAAGCGATTGGTGGCAGCGTCGTGGAGCACGGCGCCGTCCTCCCACGAGTGCTCCCAGAGCTTGTAGGCGACGTCGATGTATTCCTGGGCCCACTCGTAGCGGTCGTCGTGGGCGACGATGTCGTCGTAGCCGTAGTTGCGGAATCCGTTGCTCAGGTACGACGTGACGATGTTCCACGCGACGCGCCCGTCGGTGAAGTGGTCGAGGCTCGAGAGCTGGCGCGCGAACGTGAACGGGTGGCTCTGGATCAGGTTGCTCGTGACGGCGATGCCGAGGTGCTCGGTGACGAGCCCCAGCGCCGAGACGATCGTCACGGGATCGGGCTCGGGGAACTGGGATCCGGCGCGGATCGTGGCATCGCCGGTGCCGAAGTCGAGGTCGTAGACGCCGACGACGTCGGCGATGAACAGGGTGTCGATGCGCCCCCGCTCCAGCGTCTTCACGACGTCGACGTAGGGCTGCAGCTTGGTGTATCCGTACTGCACCTTCCCCTCCTCGGTCCGCCAGAAGCCGTGGCTGTGGTGGTTGGGCGTGAGGTGCAGGAAGGCGTTGTAGATGAGTTCGCGTGGCATGTGGGTTGCTCCCCAGAAGACGTGTGCCGAGTGCGGATCACCTCGGTCTGGAGCCTGAATCTAGTTCGCGACAGGTGAGGTTCAAAGGTTCCGGTTCAAACGGGGCTGTTCGGCGTAACGGGTGGAAGTCCGACGTCACGGAACGTCACGGAACCTTGACCGATCGACAACACGTGTCCTATAGGTCCGTGGTTCACGCCGCCTCGAAGTCGTGCCGGAGTCGTACCGGAGTCATGCCGCGAGGGAGCGACGTCGGCGGCGACCCGTACGCTGGCACTCCGCCTGTCCTGCCCCGCCTGTTCGCTCCGCCTCTCGAAAGGCCGCCGTGACCGCTCCCGCCGCCACACTCGCGAGACCGACGCGGGTCGTCACGCTGCTCGGTCCGGCGGTCGTGGCCGGGGTGGCCTACCTCGACCCCGGCAATGTCGCCAGCAACATGACGGCGGGGGCCCTGTTCGGCTACCTCCTCGTGTGGGTGGTGGTGGCGGGCAACGCCACCGCCTGGCTGATCCAGTACCTCTCCGCGAAGCTGGGGATCGCCACGGGGGCCAGCCTTCCCGAACTCCTCGGCACGAGCATCCCGCGGCCCTGGCTCCGCCGTGCCTTCTGGGTGCAGGCCGAGCTCGTCGCCATGGCCACCGACATCGCAGAGGTCATCGGCGGCGCCATCGCGCTCGCCCTCCTGTTCCACTGGCCGCTGCTCGTCGGCGGCCTCGTGACGGGGCTCGTCTCGCTCGTGCTGCTGCTCCTGCAGAGTCGCGGGCGCGCCCAGGTCTTCGAACGACTCGTCACCGTCATGGTCGTGGTCATCGGCGTCGGGTTCTGTGCCGGTCTCGTCGTGGCGCCGCCGAGCTGGGCCGGCGTGGTCGACGGGCTCGTGCCCGGGTTCGACGGCTCGCGGTCGGTGCTCCTCGCCGTGTCCATCCTCGGCGCGACGATCATGCCGCACGCCATCTACGCCCACTCGGCGCTCGCCCGAGACCGGTTCGGCGGCTCGCCCGTGCCCGTCCGGCAGCTGATGAAGGCGACGAAGATCGACGTCACGGTCGCGCTCGCCGTGGCCGGCACCGTCAACGTGGCCATCCTCCTGGTCGCTGCGGGCACTCTCCGCGGGGTAGCGGGCACCGACTCGCTCGAAGGTGCCTACACCGCGCTGCTCGTTCACCTCGGGCCGGTGATCGCGACCCTGTTCGCCATCGGGCTCCTGGCGTCGGGGCTCGCATCGACCTCGGTCGGTGCCTACGCGGGGTCGGAGATCATGCACGGGCTGCTGCGGCGCCGCGTGCCGCTCCTGTACCGCCGCATCGTCACGATCGTGCCGGCGTTGGTGCTGCTCGGCTTCGGGGTCGACCCGACGCAGGCGCTGGTGCTGAGTCAGGTCGCGCTGTCGTTCGGGATCCCGTTCGCCCTCGTGCCGCTGGTCGTCTACACGGCTCGGCGGTCGACGATGGGCGACCTGCGCAATCGTTGGTGGACGACGGCCCTGGCCGCCACGGCCGCATCAGCGCTCATCGCGCTCAACGTGGTGCTGCTGGTGCTGACCTTCTAGCGATCTCCGCGCTGTTCGCGGCGAGCGTGTGGGCGGGTTCGAGGCGCGGGATCATACAACGAGTTCATCGGGTAGACTGGCAAGACTGCCGAGATGATGCCCGGCATTTGTCTACGCATTCTCCGCCGAGGGTGCTCGCGAACAGAACAGAGGCACGACTAGATGATTTTCGAAGTAGGGGAGACCGTCGTGTATCCCCACCACGGCGCTGCAACGATCACTGCGGTGAAGACCCGCACCGTGAAGGGCGCTGAGAAGAAATACATCACCCTGAACGTCCACGCCAGCGATCTGATGATCGAACTCCCGGTCGACAACGTCGACCTGGTCGGCGTCCGCGACGTCATCGACGCCAAGGGCGTCGAGGCCGTCTTCGACGTCCTCCGCAGCGACCACGTCGAAGAGCCCGGCAACTGGTCGCGCCGCTTCAAGGCCAACACCGAGAAGATGGGCTCCGGCAGCGTCTACAGCGTCTCCGAGGTCGTCCGCGACCTGTGGCGTCGCGACCAAGACAGCGGTGTGTCCGCCGGCGAGAAGCGCATGCTCCTCAAGGCCCGCCAGGTGCTCATCTCCGAGCTCGCGCTCGCGCAGAAGTCGACCGACGAAGAGGCCTCCGCGGTGCTCGACGAGGTCCTCGCCGCCGTCACCGTCTGATCCGATCCGCCTCGCGCGGCAGCCCCCCTCCCGCTCGGGTGGGGGGCTTTCGCGTGCTCGGGCCCGTGCATCCCGCCCTCTCGCGCTCGCGCTAGGCACACCGCAGCGGCACGAACCCACGTCCTAGGCGGATGGTTCGCGCCGGTGAGGTGTGCTTTGTGGCAGGGCGAGCGGGACCGGCGGGGAGGGGAGAGGTGGAGCGGGCGGACAGGGCGAGGGGGTCAGGCGCCGGCGGCGTAGTGCGCGGAGACCTGCGCCGGCGTGAAGACGGAGGTGTAGACGGCGGCGAAGCGCATGCTGCCCGTGAACCAGTAGTTGGCGGCCGCGTTGGGCCAGCCGGACAGGTTGTCGTAGCCGATGCGCCAGTAGCCGGCGTGCGCCTCGCCCGCGGTGTACGAGGTGTTGGAGGCGACGAGTTTGCCATCGACGTACATCAGTGAGCCCGTCGAGGCCGAGAAGGTGACGATCGCGTCGTGCCAGAGACCGTCGTTGTAGGCGAGCGGGCTCGTGATGGTGTTGACGCCGCCGTTGTAGACGCCGAAGATCAGCGCACCTGTCGTCGAGATGTAGAGGTGACGGTCGTACTGGCCCGACGAACCCGATTGCGAGTTGCCGTAGCCGATGAGCTTGCCGCCGGCGACGGTGGTCTTGAACCAGACCTCGAGCGTGAAGGTCGCAGGAGCCGTCGAGAGCTGCGTCGGCGTCGTGACCTGGTTGGTCGAGCCGTTGAACACGGCGGCGGGCCCCGTGTCACGCGAGCACGACTGCGGGGTCGTGGTCGAGGTGGCGCGGGTGCCCGTGTAGGTGCCGGTGCGGGCGTTTCCGGAGGCGTCGACGGCGGAGGTCGACGCGGTAGAATCGTTCAGCGCGTACTGGAAGAAGGCGGTCGACTTGTCCGCCGTGGCGGCCGTGGCGCAGGTGAAGTACGGGGCGGTCGCTGCGGTGTCGGTCGAGTTCGTGATCTTGGCGATGTAGCCGGCCGAGCTCGACGGCACGAAACCGGCCGTGAGCCCCAGGACGGCGACAGCGGCCAGGCCGAGAGCAGCGGCGACGGTGGCGGACCGGCGGGCGCGCAGGGGCGACGGCAGGATGCGGGAGACCAGACTCACGCGTCGGCTCCACCGTGAGCGGCACTCCGGGCGTCGGTGCGAGCGGCAGCGCGACCGGCGCGACGAGCCGTGCGCTTCTCGGCGCGCTCGCGGCTGTGCTCCTCGGCGAGGGCCTCCTCGAACGCGTCGTCGAGATCACGCACGCGCAGGGGCGGCAGGCCGACGATGAAGGTCCAGAGCATCGGGATGGCGCAGATCGCGAAGAAGACGACCCACTGCCACGGATCGAGGTTCAGGGCCGAGGACAGGTGGTACCCGACGTGATGCGGGGTGGCGGTCACGTGCACGACGCCGAGCTGGCCCGAAGCGAGGTCGACGGTCGACCCGTTGGTGGCCGTGACCCGGATCGGCAGCATGCCGGTGGAGACGACGGTCGCCGCCGCCCCCTTGGTGGTCGCGGTCGCGGTCAGCACGACGAGGCCGACGAGGGGGCGGAGCACGTAGACGGTGATCGACAGCAGCATCGAGAAGCCGAGGATGCGGAACGACACCCGGCGCGAGGGCGTGCGGATCAGGCGCGTCGCCAACATGACGAACGTGAAGCCGACGAGGAGGATCGGGATGGCGCGGATCAGCCAGCCGAGGCGGGGGATCACGGTGACGGCCCGGCCGACGAGGTCCTCCTGCGACAGGGTCCACGGGTCGACGGCGCCGTTGATGTCGCCTCGGGTGGAGATGAGCGGCCCGGTGACGGAGTTCCGGACCAGCACGACGCGGTGCGTGAAGGTCTCCTTGGGCTCCGCCGGCGGGTGGAACGTAATGATGTCGCCGACGTGGAGCGAGGCCGCGTCGACCTTCTGCGTGAGGACCAGCGTTCCGACCGGGGCCTTCGTGCCCATCGACGGGGTCTCGACGATGAACCAGCGGCCGCCGTGGGCCTGGAACAGCAGGGCGGCGACGACCAGCAGGGTCGCGAGTCCGGAGCCGATCCAGATGGCGATCGTCTGGGTGCGGCGGCTGCGGGCGGCGCGGCGGGAGCGGCGCTGCTCGGCGCGCGCCCAGCGGGTCTCGAGAGAGGGGAGGGCGGGCTCGGCCGGGGCGGCCACGACCGGGGTCGTGATCTCTCTGCTCCTGAGGTCCGTCATGGTTCTTCCTGATCGTGCTTACGGGTGTGGGTCGAGCGGAACCGGTGGGTGACCGATTCCGCTCGACGTCGTGCGGGGTGGTGCCGGTGGTGCCTGCTAGCTGGAGAAGGACCAGAGGAGGGGCTGGGTGACGCCGAGGCCCTGGTAGGTGTTGCCGACGGTGGAGGGGAGGGTGACGGCGAAGGAGAACCCGGTGCTCGTGCCGGCGGGCACGGAGGTGACGGTGGCGCTGAGGAGGTTCTTCTGGGCCGAGAAGCCGGCGAGGGTGCCGGAGTAGACGACGACGTTGGTGGTGGTGTTGGTGACGACGACGGTCATCTGGCTGCAGAGGTCGGTGGCGGAGCCGTTGAGGGTGCCGTTGGTGGTCTGCGTGCAAGCGGAGGGGGTGAGGGTGAAGGTGCCGGCGGCGACGGTGCCGACGTTCTTGATGGTGACGGCGGTGGTGACG
>NZ_BAABLM010000005.1:52167-507074 GCF_039544345.1 Frondihabitans cladoniiphilus | reverse complement strand
TTGCCGCTGATGCTGGGCTCCAAGGCCGAGTAGTCGTACGGAAGTTCGGGAAGGGTGTATTCAGCCACGTTTCCACTTTCTCTCAGGTGTTTCCCTCAGCCTAGGATCTCAAGTGCACTTGAGGTCAAGCTTCCACTCAGGTTCAGAGCCGATTGAGCAACAGATGACGAAGAAAACCGACAGATGACGAAGAAACGCAGGAGATGACGAAGAAAGCCACGGAGGGTCTCAGCATCGGCGAGGTCGCGAAGCGCTCCGGGGTGTCGGTGCCGACGATCCGCTTCTACGAGTCGAAGGGCCTGATCGGCGAGGCCTCGCGGACGGTGGGCGGCTCTCGGACCTTCCCCCGGCACGTCCTCCGCCGGGTCTCGATGATCCGCCTGGGCGTGCAGTTCGGCATCCCGCTCGCCGAGATCAAGGACATCTTCGAGTCGCTGCCCACCGACCGACCCCCGACCCGCGCCGACTGGCAGCGCATCTCGACGGCCTGGAACGCCGAGGTCGACGAGCGCATCGCGACCCTGACCCGGATGCGCGACAAGCTGAGCGACTGCATCGGGTGCGGGTGCCTGTCGCTCGGCACCTGCTCGCTGCTCAACCCCGGGGACGCCCTGGCGGTCGAGGGCCCCGGGCCGCAACGCGTGCTGACGGCGGAGTGAGGCTCGCGCATCCCGCGCTCTGGCCCTAGATTCGAGGGCATGTCAGAACAAACACCGGCCGGCACGTCCGCCGTCGACCACCCGGCCGACCAGCTCCCCGGCGAGAACCTCGACGAGATCAACTTCCGCACCCGCAAGTGGGTGCGCCCCGAAGACCTGAACGCCAACGGGTCGCTGTTCGGAGGAAGCCTGCTGCGCTGGATCGACGAGGAGGCGGCGATCTACGCGATCCTGCAGCTCGGCAACGGCTTCGTCGTCACGAAGTACATCTCGGAGATCAACTTCGTCTCGAGCGCGAAGCAGGGCGACCTGATCGAGATGGGCCTCCGCGCGACGCACTTCGGCCGGACCTCGCTGACCATGCGCGCCGAGGTGCGCAACATGGTCACGCGCCACAGCATCCTCACGATCGACAAGATCGTGTTCGTCAACATGGACCCGTCGGGCACGCCGAAGCCGCACGGCTACACCGACATCACCTACGACCGCGACCGGATCCCCGACTCGATGAGCTGACAGAGCATGAGCTGACCGGGCGAGAGGCGAACCGACAGCGGGGGATGCCCGAGCCCGACTCGATGAGCTGACAGACGACCTCGCTAGCCTGTCGACGTCCTACCCCGTCTGTACAGAACCACCGAAGAGAGAAGAACCTGATGTCCGTCGTCAAGATCAACGCCATCCACGTCCCCGCCGGTGCCGGCTCGGAGCTCGAGAAGCGCTTCGCCGCACGCAAGCACTCGGTCGACGGCTCGAAGGGCTTCGAGGGCTTCCAACTGCTGCGTCCGGTCAAGGGCGACGACCGCTACTTCGTCGTGACCACGTGGGACTCGGAGGAGAGCTTCCAGGACTGGGCCGAGAACGGTGCCAAGGCCGCCCACGCCGGTGCCCCCGCGCACACCGCCGAGGGCGCAGGAGCCGCCGGCCACGGTGCCCACGCCGAGGGCGCGCCGAAGCCCGGGGCCCCCAAGCCCGTCGCGACCGGCGCCGACCTGCTCGAGTTCGAGGTCGTCGAGCTCTAGCCGCAATTCCGACCGACCGGTTCAGGGCCTGGCGGTAGGCTCCGCAGATGAGCGCTCGCGAGACATTCCGCCAGGCCCTGACGCACCTGTCCCAGGCGTACGGGCCCGAGGACGACCTGTGCCTGCCGTTCTTGACCGTCCTGCCCGTCCTAGGGGCCGCCGTCTCCACGCTTGGAGACCCTCTCGGGTCCGCCACCGTCTGCGCGAGCGACACCTCCGCTGCCCGGCTCGACGAGATCCAGATCGATCTCGGCGAGGGGCCCTGCTGGGACGCCATGACCTCCGGCAGACCCGTTCTCGAGTCGGATCTGCAGGGCAGCGCCGGCGATCGCTGGCCGATCGCCTCGACGGCACTCCGCGAGACGGGAATCGCCGCCGTCTTCGCCTTCCCGCTCGTCTACGGCCGGCTCTCGCTCGGAGCGATCGACTTTTACGGCGATCGCTCCGCGCGCTTCGACGCCGACGACATCGACGACGCGTCGGCCCTCGCCGGAGTCGCCGCCCGTCAGGTCTTCCACCGAGCGATGGACCGCCTCGACGCTCCCGGCTCCGACGACCTCGCCTTCCCTCGCGAGGCCCATCAGGCCTCCGGCATGATGTCCGTCCAACTCGACATCCCCGTCGACGACGCCCTGCTCATCCTGCGCGGACACGCCTACGCGACGTCCCGCAGCGTCCGCGAGGTGGCCGCCGACGTCGTCTCGCGTCGATTGGACTTCTCCGAATGAGCCTCAATCGCAACATCCACCGTGAGGACGTGACCCCGTGAGTCGAGAAACAGAGCTCCTCGAGACCTTCGTCTCCCTGGCCGACTCCCTCGTCGTCGGTTTCGACACGCTCGATCTCTTGCAGACCCTGGTCGAGCGGTCGACGTCGCTGTTCGACGCGGCCGATGCCGGCATCCTGCTGGCGGGCTCCTCGGGGGAGCTCGAGGTCATCGCCTCCACCAGCGAGCGCAGCCGCCTCATCGGCCTCATGCAGCTCGGAGTCGACGAGGGGCCCTGCGTGGAGTCCTACCGGACCGGCCGCGTGGTGTCCGTGGTCGACGTCGCCGAAATCGCCGACCGGTGGCCGGCGTTCGCGGCCCAGTCGAAAGAATCTGGATACGCCTCCGTGCACGCCATCCCGCTCCGTCTGCGCGACGAGGCGCTCGGTTCGCTGAACCTGTTCCGCGAGACGCCGGGGCGCTTGAACGAGACCGACGCCGTGGCCGCACAGGCCCTGGCCGACGTCGCCACGATCTCCCTCCTCCAAGAGCGGGCCCTCCGAGAGACCGACGTCGCCCGCGATCAGCTCCAGCGCGCGCTCGACAGCCGCATCGTCATCGAGCAGGCCAAGGGAGTCGTCTCGTACCAGAACGGCGTCGACATGGACACGGCGTTCAAGGCGATCCGCGACCACGCCCGTAAAAACCGCGAACGCCTGTCCGACGTGGCGGCGCGGGTCGTCAGTCGCGAGCTGACCCTCTGAGCCGGGGCGTGCATCCCCCGTTCCGATCTGCTTTTCGTCAGCAACGGTCGGCTCTCGGGGCGCTGCGCGGCGCCTGAGCGGGGGATGCACGACCCGGCTATCTCGACGAGACCGTTGCACCATCCGCCGCCCCGCGCCTAGCCTTGTGCGCAAGCGGCCCCAGACCCCGGACGCTGGATCGACGCTCAACCGAGGCCGATCGATCACGGCTCGACCCTCGCGCATCCGTTGCCCCGACTGCGCGCAGGCGGCTCCGATCCCCGGGAGCACCATGCATCCTCGTCACAGCAATCCAGCCACACCGCCGGGAGGCCCCTTCGATCCCGAAGCGGCCCCGAGCCTCGACCTCGACGACTACGACGCCCACCCGAAGCCCACGCCGCTGGGTGAGGGCTGGCCCGGCGACGAGCTGTACGGCACCATGGAGTGATGGCCTCCATCACCTCCGTCTGCCGCGTCTCGAAGCTCCTGTCCGACTCGGGCAGCATGGGTGTCACCGCGATCGACAAGCAGCCCCTCGAAGACGCCGTGCTGGTCAAGAAGCTCGGCGTCTACGGCGACGTGCAGGTCGACCGGCAGCACCACGGCGGCGCCGACAAGGCCGTCTACGCGTTCGCCGACGAAGACGCGGCGCACTGGTCGGACCTGCTCGGGCGCGAGATCCCCGCCGGGCTGTTCGGCGAGAACCTCCGCACGTCGGGTCTCGACGTGACCGGAGCCGTGCTCGGCGAACGCTGGCACGTCGGCGAGAAGCTCGTGCTCGAGGTCACGATGCCGCGCACGCCCTGCGCCACCTTCGCGCGCCGCATGGACGAGCCGCGGTGGGTCAAGCGCTTCACCGACGAGGGTCGACCGGGCGCCTATCTGCGCGTGGTCCGGGCCGGGCCCGTTTCGGCCGGCGACTCCGTCGTCGTCACCGACCGACCGGAGCACGGGGTGACGATCGGCGAGATGTTCGGCGGGCTGTCGCCGGAGCGGGCCGAGCTGCTGCTGGCGCTCGCGTCGACGGCGGCCGGGGCGTTCCTCACCGAGCCGGTGCTCGGCCAGGCGGCGAAGGTGGCTCGGGTCTCGGCGTAGGACGCTCGGGTCTCGGCGTAGGCACTTGCGCCGGGCCTACGCGCTCTGGCGGCTACGCCGTCGCGAGTTCCAGCCCGAGCGCCGTCGCGACACCCGCATTGGTGACCTTGCCGGCCGTCACGTTCAGCCCCTTGGCGAGCGCGGCGTCGTCGGCCGTCGCCGCCTTCCAGCCCTTGTCGGCCAGCGCGACGACGTAGGGCAGCGTGGCGTTGGTGAGCGCCCGGGTCGAGGTCTCGGGCACGGCGCCCGGCATATTCGCGACGCAGTAGTACACCGCGTCGTGCACGCCGAAGGTGGGTTCGTCGTGCGTCGTGGCGTGCGACCCCTCGAAGCAGCCGCCCTGGTCGATCGCGATGTCGACGAGCACGGCGCCCGGCTTCATTGAGGCGACCATCTCGTCGGTCACGAGCTTCGGGGCGGCGGCGCCCGGGATCAGCACGGACCCGATGACGAGGTCGGCGTCGCGCAGTTGCTCGGCGATGGCGAACGGGGTCGAGTGGCGGGTCTGGATCCGGCCGCCGAACTGCACCTCGAGGGCCCGCAGACGCGGCAGGGAGACGTCGATGACGGTGACGTCGGCGCCCATACCGAGGGCGTTGGCCGCGGCATGCTCGCCCGCGACTCCGCCGCCGATCACGACGACTTTGGCCTTCGGCGTGCCGGGGACGCCACCGAGCAGCGACCCGCGACCGCCGTTGGAGCGCATCAGGTGATACGAGCCGACCGTGATCGAGAGGCGGCCGGCGACCTCGCTCATGGGCGAGAGCAGCGGCAGGCTCCGGTCGGCGAGCTGCACGGTCTCGTACGCGATCGCAGTGGTGCCCGACTCGACCAGAGCGCTCGTCAGGGCCCGGTCGGCGGCGAGGTGCAGGTAGGTGAACACGGTCTGGTCGGCGCGGAGGAAGCCGTACTCGGCCTCGATCGGCTCCTTCACCTTGAGCAGCAGCTCGGCCGTCGCCCAGACCTCGTCGGCGGTGCCGAGGATCGTCGCGCCCGCCGCCTCGTAGTCGGCGTCGAGGATCCGCGACCCGACGCCCGCCCCAGACTGCACGAACACTTCGTGGCCTCGCAGGGCCAGAGTGTGCACACCGGCGGCGCTAATCGCAACCCGGTTCTCGTTGTTCTTGATCTCGGTGGGAATGCCTACACGCATGTCGGTCTCCGGACTCTGGGCGACCCCCGCGGCCGCGATGACACCAGCCTGGCCGCCATTCGTTTCGAGTAGGTTTCTCCCGAAGAAGATTTTTCCATCCGTGCGAAATGGATGGAAATTGCGCACCTGGGAGGCACGGATGACCGATTCGACGACGATTCTTCACGAGGGCGGGCCCCTCGACGACATCGATCGGAGCATCCTCGCCGTCTTGAAGTCCGACGGTCGCATCTCGAACGCCGCCCTGGCCGACGCCGTGGGGATCGCCCCCTCGACGGCCCACGTGCGACTCAAGTCGCTGCAGGAGCGGCGGGTGGTCACGGGCTTCCTGACCAGCATCGACCAGCGAGCGCTCGGACTGCCGCTCCAGGCGATCGTGGGCGTGACGCTCCGGCCGGGGGCGCGGCAGGAGAGCATCACCCGGTTCTCGGAGGAGGTGCGAGGCCTGCCCCAGGTGCTGCAGGTCTTCTTCCTCGGCGGAGCGGACGACTTCATCGTGCACATCGCGGTCGCCGACTCGTCGGCCGTGCGCGAGTTCGTCGTCGAGCACCTCTCGGCGCAGCCCAGCGTGGCGTCCACCCGCACCAGCCTGGTGTTCGACTACCACCGCAACGGGGTCGCCGCGTCGTTCCAGTAGCGGTGCGTGGCGCCGGGGCACCAGCGGTGTGTCGACGGTGCGTCAGCGCTGCATCCGCGCCGCGTCAGCGCCGCGTCAGCGCCGCGTCAGCGCCGCGTCAGCCCGCCTGGGCGGTCGCCGGCTGCTTCGAGCCGTCGTCGGAGAGGAGGTCGCGGATCCGGTCGACCGAGCGCTTCGCCGCCTCCGAGTTCGCCACGAACGCCAGCACGAAGATGACGGCGGCGAATCCCACCATCACGATCCACATCAGGTGCGTGGCCGACGTGAACCCCGCCGCGACGTGGGATGCACCGCTCACGCCCGTCAGAGTGCCCGCCAGCGCGACCCCCAACGAGACGCCCGTCTGGCGGGACGTCGACGCGATGCCGGCCGCCGCGCCCGAACGGGACCGGGGCATGCCCGAGACCGCGGTGTTCGTCAGCGGCGGGTTGATGAGGCCGAGGCCCGCCCCGGTCAGGATGTAGGCGAGGATGAAGAACCATTCGGCGGTGGTGGCGGTCGTGGCGATCAACATCGCCGCCCCGACGCCCAACGCGGCGGCGCCGACGGCGAGGGGACGCCGGGTGCCGCTCGACGACACCAGGCGGCCGGCGATGGGCGCGGCGACCAGTTGCGCGAGCCCGAGCGGCAGGGTGTGCAGGCCCGCGACGAAGGGCGAGTAGCCGCGCACCTCTTGCAGGTACAGGGCCGTGAGGAACAGGAACGCTCCCTGGGCGGCGAACGCGCAGACGGCGGTCACAACGGCGGAAGAGAACGGGATGCTCTTGAAGAACCGGAAGTCGAGGAGCGGATCGTCGCGGGTCGCCTCGTAGCGGTTCAGCGCCGTCAGAGCTGCCGCTCCGACCACGAACAGACCGATCGTCAGAGGAGACGCCCAGCCGAACCGCGGGCCCTCGATCAGCCCCGTGACCACGGAGGCCAGGAGGACGATCACCAGCACCTGACCGACGGGATCGAACTTGCGCGCCCGGCCCGCCTTCGACTCGGGCACGAAGGCGAACGTGAGCACGATGGCCGCGATGCCGATCGGCACGTTGATCCAGAAGATGCTGCGCCAGCCCACGCTGTCGGTGAGCGCGCCGCCGATGAGCGGTCCGAAGCCCGTCGAGATGCCGACGACGGCTCCCCAGACGCCCACCGCCTTCGCGCGCTCCTTCGAATCGGTGAAGGTCGCCGAGATGATCGACAAGGCGACCGGGTTCAGCATCGACCCGCCGATCGCCTGGAGCATGCGGCAGGCCACCAGGATCGGAACGCTCGGAGCCACGCTGCAGGCCAGCGAGCCGATCACGAAGACGACCAGCCCGATCTGGAATACCCGCCGTCGCCCGAACTTGTCCGCCGTCGAGCCCGACAGCATGAGGAAGCTGGCGATGACGAGCGTGTAGCCGTCGATGGTCCACTGCAGGCCGGAGATGGTCGAGTGGAGCTCCTTGCCGATCGACGGCAGGGCCACGTTCACCACCGTGGCGTCCATCGAGGCGATGAAGAGGCTCATGCAGCAGATCGCGAGGATCCCGTACTTGTGCGTGTAGCGGCGAGGGAGATCGGTCACGCGTCCGAGTCAACACCCGCCCCGGGCATCCCCGTCAGTTGTTGCCTTTCGTGCAGGTCTGCTCGGCCGCGGTCTGCCCCGTGACGGTGGGCGGCAGGGTCACGGTGCTCGTGGCGCCCGAACCCGTCGTGGGCGCCGTCGTGGCCGGAGTTGTCGTAGCCGGAGTCGTGGCCGTGCTGCTCGGAGTGGTGGGCGCCGTGGTCGCGGAGGGGGTGGCAGTGCTGCCCGTGGGTGCCTCGGCACCGACCCCTGTGCCGCCGGTCAACTGGATGGGCAGGTCGTTCTGGAGGGCGCTGTTGAGCTGCTGAGCCGCGTAGGCGTTGGGGACGACGCGGTTGGCGTTGACCGGATCGGCGCCGGTCGGGTACTGCAGGAAAACCATGTTCGACAGCCCCACCGTCTTGACCGCCTGGAGGATGCCGAGCAGGGAGGTCGGTGAGGCGAGCGTGTCGCTGGTCACCGAGTTCGACACGGCCGCCTTGGCGATCGCATAGAGCTTGAACGGGTTCGTCAGAGTGTCGGACGACACGAGCTGGCGGGCGAGCGCCGACATGAAGACCTGCTGGTTGCTGATGCGGCCGAGGTCGCTGCCGTCGCCGACGCCGTGGCGGCTGCGGAGGAACGCGAGCGCCTGCGCGCCGACGAGGCTGGTCTCGCCCGCCTTCAGGTTCAGCACGGGGATCACGTTGCGGTCGATGACGGGGGTCGCGAGGCAGACGGTCACGCCGCCGACGGCTGTCGAGATGGCGGCGGTGCCCTCGAAGGTGACCGACGCGGCGTAGGGGATGTTGACGCCCGTCAGCTTCTCGACGGCGAGGACCGCGCACTGCAGACCGAGCTGGTCGTTGCCGCCGCGCTCGAGGGCGGTGTTGATCATGTCCTTCGAGCTGGCGCTCGTCGTGCCGCCGGAAGCGTTCGGGCACGCGGGCATCGGCACCTCGAGGTCACGCGGGATGCTGATGACCGAGATGCTCTTATGGTCGCTCGAGATGTGCAGAAGGATGTTGACGTCGTTGTTGCCGGCGCCCGAGCTGGCGGCGATGTCGCCCTTGTTCGCGTAGACGCCCTGGCCCGAGCGGGTGTCGGTGCCGATGACGAGCATGTTGACCTCGCCCACCGTCTGGCCCGCAGGCGCGGACGGGAGCGGTGTGCTGGTGTGCCCGGGGAGCTGCGCGAGGTGCACCGTCGGCTTCTTCGAGCTCAGAACATCGTGCGCAGCGATGGCGGCCACGGACGTCGTGCTGATCAGGACGACCGCCAGTGCGATGCCCACGATCTTGAAGAAGGCCGCGATCGGGTTCTTGTGCGTGAGACGCCCGTGACGGACCTGTCCGAATCGGGCCCGCCCTCGGGTAGTGCTCTCAGTCATCCGGTCCCTTGCGTGTGATGAACGTCTCCAGGTTCAGAGTCCTGTCGTTCGGAGTCTTCTGGTTCAGAGTAAAGGGTGCGGCCGGGTTCTCCTGCGTTGGGGCGGTGGCGGGGGCGCGGCGCGTCGTGCCTGTGGGGCGGTATGGGGCCGGGCCGGTGTGGGCCGGGCAGGGCCGCCGGGACTGTCCGGTGCTGCGTCGGCAACTCAGGCACGCTGCCGCCCGGCCGCCGCGGCACGCCTTGCGCGGGGACGACCCGTGGCCGGTTGCCTGAGTTGCCGACCCGCGCGACCGCCGCCCCTCGGACGGAACGCTCGGGCCGCCCCAACCCCCACCGCCGCAGTTCGGCCCCCGCCCCGTCGGCAACTCAGGCACGCTGCCACCCGCCCGCCGCGGCAAGCCGAACCCGGACCGGACCCATGGCCGGTTGCCTGAGTTGCCGACCGCGCGACCACCGCCCCTCGGAGGGGACGCCCGAGCCGCTCCCCCACCCCAACCACCGCGCCCCACCGCCGCAGTTCGGCCCCGCCCCGTCGACAACTCAGGCACGCTGCCACCCGCCCGCCGCAGCACGCCTTGCGCGGGGACGACCCGTGGCCGGTTGCCTGAGTTGCCGACCGCGCGACCACCGCCCCTCGGAGGGGACGCCCGAGCCGCTCCCCCACCCCAACCACCGCGCCCAACCGCCGCAGTTCGACCCCCGCCCCGTCGGCAACTCAGGCACGCTGCCGCCCTGCCACCTCGGCAGCCCGAACCCGGATAGGACCCGTGGCCGAGTGCCTGAGTTGCCGACAGCTGTCACCCAAAGGAAAGGAAAGGAAAGGAGGAGGAGGAGGAGGAAGAGGAGGACCGGACGAAAGTCAGGGCGCCGCAGAAGCAGGAGCAGAGGCGGAGCCGAAGGGGACGAGGATCCTCCCGGCGACGCGGGACGCCACCTGGCGGATCTCGGGCACGGCGACGGTCTCCCAGAGTGCGCCCTTGAGTGCCGCCCCGACGGCGAAGAGCCGTCCGTCGGTGCCCGGCAGCGCTCCGTCGGGATCAGCGTCGAACCCCAGCCCGAGCGGATCGGGCCGGACCGCGCCCGAGTCGAGCAGGGCATCCACCAGCGGGCTCCAGCCGCGATCCGCCACGGACCGCGGCCCGGTGCACGTGATCGCGACGTCGAAGTCCGCGTGCTCGACGTCGGCTCGCAGGCTGAGAGTCCCCGCGTCGAAAAGCCCGGACAGCTCCTGCCACACGGCGGCGGCCATCCGGTGACGGTGGACATCCCAGCGGCGGGCGACATGCCCGAGGAACCGCCGCCGTTCGTCGAGCGATAGCCGCATCCAGAGCGCCTGCACCTCCGGACGCACCCCGTCGAGCACTCCCTGCCACGGCGTCCCGTCCCGCTCCGCGTCCCGCAGCCGCTCGTGGAACGCACGCATCATCTGCGGCAGCGAGCGGACGTCGCCGAGACCCCCACCGGCAGGCACCGGAAACGGGGGATGCACGGCCGGCAGCAATAGGTGGCGACTGGTCGCCACGATCCGAAGCGACGGCAGCCGACGTGCGAGCGACGTGGCGATGTCGACCGCCGTCAGCCCCGTGCCGATCAGGAGGACGCGGTCGGATTCGACGATGCCGTCGAGGGCGCCCGGCACCCACGGGTCGACGATGGTCCGGGCGGCGGTCGAGGGCACCTCGACGGGAGGGGGGTTCCCGAGTGCGAGGACGACGTGATCGGCCGTCAGCACGCTCCCGTCAGCGAGCGTGACCACGACGCCCGAAGCGTCACCGCCCGCGTCCGCGCCCCCGACGTAGCCGTCACCGCCCGAAGCGCCGACGTCCGCACCCGCCACCTCGACGACCTCCCCCTGCCGGAACGCCACCCGCGCCGACGGATCCGCGAGCAACCGCTCGAACGACCCGGCCACGTAGTCGCCGAACACCCGCCGCGGGACGAACGCCCCGGGCGTGGCACCCGCGCCGTCCGTGTCGCGCCAGCCCGACTCCTCGAGCCACCGCACGAATCCGCCGTCGTCCGAGGCCGACACGCTCATCGACCGCGCCGGGCTGTTCAGCCGGTGGTGTGCGTCCGCCCGCCCGTACGCGAGCCCCCGGCCGACGCCGGGCTCCGTGCCGACGCCGGGCCCCGTGCCGACGACGGTCACCGACGGCTGCGGAACCCCGAGCGCCGCGGCCTGCTCGTGCAGGGCCCAGGCGACGAAGACCGCGCTCGCTCCCCCGCCGACGACGATCACAGACGGTGGGATGCTCAGCATGCCCGTCACCGTACCCGGCCCACCGTCGGCCGGCGGTCAGGAGCGCTCCGCCCGCAGTCCCGACGGACGACGGCCTCGCCCGCCCGAAACCTCTAGGAGCGCACGGCGAGCTGCGTCGAGCAGGCCTCGGCCGCGACCCACGAGAGCATCGCGCACTTGACCCGCATCATGAACTTGGAGACGCCCTGGAACGCGACGGCGTCGCCGAGGAGGTCCTCGTCGGGCTCGCCGACACCGCGCGACCGCATCATGGCGCGGAAGGCGTCGGTGCGCTCGGCGAGTTCGGCCAGCGTCAGGCCCGGTGCGAGATCGGCCAGCACGGACGCCGACGCCATCGAGATGCTGCAGCCGTCGCCCTGCCAGGCGAGCTCGCGGATCCGGTCCGACCCCGGCTCCAGGATCACTCGCACGGTGATCTCGTCGCCGCAGGTGGGGTTCCGCTCGTAGTGCTCGGCATCCGCCCCCTCGAGCGCTCGATCGCCGGTGCGGGCGCGGGCGTGGTCGAGGATGACCTGCTGGTAGAGGCCGGCCAGTGCATCCCCCATCAGTCGCGCCCCGCGCTCGATGCCGCAGAGTCGACGCCGAAGTAGCCGCGCACCTCGGCCACGCCGGCGAGCAGCCGGTCGACCTCGTCGTCGGTCGTGTAGAGGTAGGTCGAGGCCCGCGTGGTCGCGGCCACCCCGAGCCGGCGGTGCAGCGGTTGGGCGCAATGGTGGCCGACGCGGACGGCGATCCCCTGCGCGTCGAGGTACTGCCCGACGTCGTGCGCGTGGACGCCGGCGACGTCGAAGCTGGCCAGCCCGGCCCGGGGGATGCCCGCCGCGGGCCCGAACACGCGAATGCCCTCGATGGCCTCGAGCCCGACCACGAGCCGCTCGGCGAGGAGTTCCTCGTGGGCTTCGACCCCGGGCATCCCCGCGCGCTCGAGGTACCGGACCGCCTCGGCGAGACCGATCGCCTGCGACACCGGCTGCGTGCCGGCCTCGAAGCGCTGGGGTGCGGGGAGGAACGTGCTCGACTCCATGGTCACGGTCGAGATCATCGACCCGCCGGTGCGGAACGGCGGCAGCGCGTTCAGGAGCTCCTCGCGGCCCCAGAGCACGCCGATGCCCGAGGGCCCGAGCATCTTATGACTGGAGAAGGCGGCGAAGTCGACGCCGAGCGCCGTGAGGTCGAGAGGACGGTGCGGAGCGGACTGGCAGGCGTCGAGCACGACGAGCGCGCCCTGAGCGTGGGCGAGCTCGACGAGGTCGGCGACGGGCGCGACGAGGCCGGTGACGTTCGAGACGTGGGCGAAGGCGAGGATGCGCGTGCGGGCGGTGATCAGCGGCCGCGCGTCGTCGAGACTCCAGACCCCGCGGTCGTCGACGGGCACGTATCGCAGGACGGCCCCTGTCGAAGCCGCGACCTCCTGCCAGGGCACGAGGTTGGCGTGGTGCTCGGCCTCGGTGACGAGGATCTCGTCGCCGGGCTGCAGGGCGAAGCGCCGGGCGTCGGCGCCCCCGCGGCCGAGCGAGGCGTTGAGCACGCCGTACGCGACGAGGTTGAGCCCGTCGGTGGCGTTCGAGGTCCAGACGACCTCTTCCGGCACGGCCGCCCCGATGAAGCGGGCCACGGTCTCGCGGGCGTCTTCGAAGGCCTCGGTCGAGAGGGCGGCGAGCGTGTGGGCGCCTCGATGGACCGCCGAGTTCACCGTCTCAAGGAACGTGCGTTCGGCATCGAGAACCGACCGGGGACGTTGAGCCGTGGCACCCGAGTCGAGATACGCCAGCGGATACCCGTTGACCTGTTGGTCGAGGATCGGGAAGTCGAGGCGCAGAACGGTCGGATCGAGTGCAGCGGAGGTCGTGATCACGACGTCCACGATTCCACATCCACCTGATTTGTCGAGGGGAGCGGCCGTCCTGTGACGCCGCGTTCGCGGCGGGCACAACGTCCGGGGAGCGTGCCCGCACCGTGCTGGCGCGAGCCTCGGGCGGGATTGAGCGCAGTGCTGGCGAGGGGCGCGGGTGAGCCTCGGCTCAGCGGGGCCGCGCCACCCCGGGCACGCCCACGACCACCGAGCCGGGCGGCACGTCGTGCGTCACGACGGCGTTGGCCCCGACCGACGACCCCGGCCCCACGTGGATCGGCCCGAGCACGGCGGCCCCGGCCCCGATCATCACGCCGTCGCCGATCGTCGGGTGGCGGCGTCCGTCGGCTCCGAGGGAGCGCCCGCCGAGCGTGACGCCGTGGTAGATCAGCACGTCGTCGCCCACGACGGCGGTCTCGCCGATCACGACGCCCATGCCGTGGTCGATCACGAGTCGGGAGCCGATCACGGCACCCGGGTGGATCTCGACGCCCGTCGCGCTGCGGACGAGCTGCGACAGGACTCGAGCCACCAGCCTCGCGCCGGGGAACGGTACCTCGCGCCACAGCCGCCCGGTCAGCCGATGCGCCCACACCGCGTGGAGCCCCGAGGAGACGAGCACGACCTCGAGGGAGCCCCGAGCCGCCGGGTCGCGCAGCCGGACGGCGGCGACGTCCTCGCGCAGTCGCGCCAGCGGATGGCTCATGGGTTCTCTCGATCGGTCGGAGGGAGGAGGTCGGGGCGGAGCAGGACGGAGCAGGACGGGACGGAGCGGACGGGACGGGGCCGGACCCGGACGGGACGACTCGGGGCCCGTCGGCACCGCCACCGATTCTAGGCACCGCGACCGCCCTGCCCCGTGCGAGGGCCGCCTGGACTGGGGCTGCCCGGGCCGCACTGAACCGAGAAGGATCGTTCTGGGGAAGCCCGTCCGGGCGCCCGCGACGACGAGAGGGGACACCGTGAGGGCAGGACGCCTGATCGTCTACCTCGTCTGCGTCGTGGCCTCACTCGCTCTGGGCGTCGACGGTGTCCGCCGTCTCCTGCAGGCCGACTACGTCTGGTGGACGCTCGAGTTCGCCGTGGCCGTCGCACTCGGCCTCGTCGCGTACCGCCTGCGCACCTCCCGGCACAAAAGGCGCTGAGCGTCCCTACCGCTCGGGGCGTGCATCCCCCGTTCTCGCCTGTGGTTCTTCCTCTCGAACCGAGACGAGACACGACGAGACGAGACGGCCGACCAGCCGGGCGCACGGCCGCCTGGGCGCACGAAAAGGCGCCCGTCCCTAGGGGAGACGGGCGCCGGCTCGGGGCAGGTGCGGGGTCGTCAGAGAGTGGCGAGCGATGCGACCTGGATGTCGAGGTCGATCACGAGCGAGCGGACGTGGCCGTCGGTCATGGTGCGGAACTCGTACTGGTTCTCGCCGATCTCCTGCGGCTCGCTCCAGGCGAGGAGGAGGCGGTTGCGGTGGTCGAGACCGGTGTGGATGGCGAGCCAGCGGATGATCGCGGCGCGCTCCTCGCGGACGGCCTTGATGTGGCCGGCGCGGCGGCGGGCGAACAGGACGACGATCAGCGTGAAGACGACGCCGAGGCCGACGGCCGAGAGCTTGGCCTGGTGGTCGAGGGGCAGAAGGGCGGCGACCACGATCGTCTGGACGGCGACGAGCAGCAGGGTCGAGTCGAAGATCGAGTAGCGCCGCATGGGCAGTCCGCGACCGTTGCCGCAGAGCAGCTTCTGGGTCGGCATCTCGATCTGGCGCAGCGCCTCGGTCGGCGAAGGATTGACGATGGTCACGATTGGAACAACTCCCCTGGCCCGTCCCTCGGGCACAGGTACATCAAATCGGGCCCTCGTACCCCGGGGGAGGCCCCCATCCGGGGCAACACGCCCCCAGTTTGCGGGGTTTTAGCGGCATGTCCTGAAAATTCTGTCACCCGTGTCCCCCAGCGTGTCCTCCATCTGGCGGGCATCGGGGCGGGCATCGGGGCGGGGCGGTTGGTGGGCCGGTCGGTGGTGTTCGAGCTGGTCGGGGCAGGCCGGTCAGGGGCGTTCGAGCCGGTCTGGGAGTGCCGGTCAGGGCGTACGGGGATCCTCGAATTCGAGCACTTCTGCAGCCGCGGCGTTCTCGAGGGCCGCCCGGATCTCGTCGAGCGGCGCCGCCGGGGGCACGTCGACGGTCCACAGCGCGGCGTATTCCGACTCCTCCACCACGGCCCCGAGTTCGCCGAGCGTCCTCAGGACGGACTCGAGGGCGGCGGCGTCGGCCAGCGAGATGATCCGGAACGTCGCGTGCCCGCCCGTGGCCGTCCGGCGGACGAACACGAGCCGCCCGCCGTCACCCGCACGGGCTTCGACGGTGTCGCCGCGAGAGAGGTCGAGGGCGAACACTGGTGTCCGATCCAGTACGAAGAGCCCCTCGAGCGTGGGATGCACCACCACCGTCTCGACAGGAACCGGAGGCCAGCCGTCCGCCACCTCGAGGGCCACGTCGATCTCGTGGCCGGTGTCCTCGCCCGCTGCCTCGCCCCCTGCTGCGTCGCCCCCTGCTGCCCCGTGCCCTGTTGCCTCGCTCATGCGCCGACCCTAGCCCTGCCAGCTCGGCGCGCTCAGCCGAACGCCTCGGAGAACACGGGCGCGGCCGCCCGATGCCGCTCGAGGAACAGCACGAGGGCCGCGAAGACGCTGCGACGGGCCTCGCCCCCGACGACGTCGTGCCCGCCTCCGCGGATCAGCCGGATCGAGCCGCGAGGCAGTGCCGCCGCCCACGAGGCGAGGTCGGCCACGTCGGTGACCGGGTCGGCGTCGCCGTGAAAGACGAGCGTGGGCAGCAGCAGTCGCGCGGCGGGCACGAGCCGCACCCGCTCCCCCGTGGTCGCCACCTGCAGCCCGCGGGTCGCGAGGCCGGCGAGGACGACCGCGTCGAGCCTCCGCGACCGAGCCGTGCCGAGGCTCGCTGCGAGCGTGGCGCCGGCGTCCGACCCGATCACGAAGCGCGGCCCCTCGGCGGCGGAGTCGTTCAAGACGTCGTCGACGGCGCGCACGATCGCGTCGGGCTCGCGGAGCACGTCCGAGAAGACGTCGACGCGGTAACCGTTGAGGGTCAGATGGCGCGCGAGCTCGGCGTAGTGGTCGGCGTCCTCGTCGCGCCCGGCGAGGACCACGACGACTCCTCGGGGCGGGTTGACTGACACGGTCGTATCCTGCGTCAGCCCTGCGACGAGGTCCAGTACGCGTGACGCCGCATGACGTGGGATGCCCGGGCCGGGGTCGTGGCAGGGCGCGGGCCCGGGCATCCCCCGCTCTCGCCGCCTCCGCCTTTGCTAGCCTCGCGCCATGGCCACTCCCGACTTCGTCCTGGACCTCCGCGAGAAGATCGGGACGGCGCCGCTCTGGCTGTCCGGGGTCTGTGCCGTGGTGGTTCGCCCTGGGCCGGACGGCGGCGGTGTTGGAACCGAGGACGGGGCCGGGGCCGGGGCCAGTGCGGGGACCGCTGCCGACGAGGTGCTGCTGGTGAAGCGGTCGGACACCGGCGCCTGGACGCCTGTGACGGGCATCATCGACCCGGGCGAGGAGCCGGCTGTAGCGGGTCGCCGCGAGGTGCTCGAGGAGGCCGACGTCGAGGCCACCCCGGAACGACTCGTGCTCGTGCAGGTCACGGCACCGGTGACGTACGACAACGGCGACCGGAGCCAGTACCTGGAGCTCGTCTTCCGATTCCGGTACGACTCCGGCACGCCGTTCCCGGCCGACGGGGAGAACACGGAGGCGCGCTGGTTCTCCGTCGACGCCCTGCCGGCGATGAGCGAGGCGATGATGCGCGGGGTCCGGGCCGCTCTGGAGAATCGCGCCGAGGCGGTTTTCGCGAGCTGACGCGGGCCTCGGATCGTCCGTCGACGAGGTGTCAGCCGCGCACGTCGTGCAGGTGGTGGATCGGGTCGTGCACGAAGTAGCGGGCCAGCGTCTCGACCGTGAAGTGGCTGCCGTCGGAACGCAGGCCGCGGCGCCCGAGCTGCGAGTCCTCGACGCCGTCCAGCAGGTCGGCGACCGCCTCCGCCGCCTCCAGGAGATCGGCCACGACCTCCAGCGGCTCCTGGGAGGCGTAGTCGTCGTCGACGGCGGTGGCGTCCTGGTCCCAGTTGGCGAAGGTCGGGTCGTCCTCCGCGAGCATGAGCTCGAAGCGTCCGGTGTTGACGCGGAAGACGTCGCGCACGTGGGCACCGTACTCGAGCGGCGACCAGGTCGAGTCGTCGGGGCGCAGCCGGACGTCGGCCCGATCGAGGACCTCCGGCCACGCGAGGGCGTTCTCGCGCAGCAGGGTGGGGATCTCGCGGAACGTCACGGTCGTGGAGTCGAAGCCGCACTCGGGGCAGCGCTCGTCCAGGATCCAGGTCCAGCTCTTCGTCTCGGGAATGATCGGCATGGCACGACAGTAGCGATCCACGGGCCGAAGGACGAAAGTGGGGCCATGGACACCCCAACTCGAACGAAGACGATCGAATGGCAGGATCCGCTCGTCGGGGCGGAACTCGCGAAGAGCATGTCGGGGCTGGCGTTCCTCGAGGCGCTGGTCGAGGGCCGCATCCCACCCCCACCGATTCTGGCTTTGATGAACCTGCGCGCGGTCTCGGCGGAGTTCGGCCGGGTGGAGTTCGCCTGCACTCCCGACGAGTCGCACTACAACCCGATCGGAACCGTGCACGGCGGGTTCGTCTGCACGGTGCTCGACTCGGTGCTCGGCTGTGCGACGCAGACCACGCTGCCGGAGGGGCAGGGTTACACGTCGCTGGAGATCAAGGTGAGCTACCTGCGGCCGGTCCTGGCGGACACGGGCGAGCTGCGAGCGATCGGGGTCGTGACGAAGCCCGGGCGGCGGGCTGCGTTCGCGGAGGGGCGGGTCGAGGACTCCGAGGGGCGGCTCGTGGCGACGGCGACCGGGACGCTGCTGGTCTTCCCGCACTGACCTCGCGGCGCCGGCCTCTCTGCGCCCGGGCCGCTGTGCCGGCTGGCGTCTGTGTGTGCCGGCCTGCCGCGCGCCCTGGCTTCGGCGAGCCCCGGCCTCTTCGCCCGTGCTGCCCCCCTCCCGTCGGCAACTCAGGCACCCTGTCGCGCGGCACCCCGCTGCCGCCGCACCCGCTCCCCGTCGCGACCACCTGCCTGAGTTGCCAACCGCACCCCGCCGAGCGGCCGGTGCCTCTCGACCGGCAACCCTCCCCTACCCGGCCGGGCTCGCCGCTCCACGCGCCTGCCGCCCCGGTCGGCAACTCAGGCACCCGGTCGCCCGCTACCCCGCTGCCGCCGCACCCGCTCCCCGCCGCGACCACCTGCCTGAGTTGCCACCCGCACCCGGCGGACGGCGGCCGCTCGCCCGAGCCTCCGCCCTGCGCCACTCGACCGGCGGCCCGTCGTGGCGCCGCTCCCGTGTCCCCAGGGCACCGCCGGCGCCCTGCGCTGGCAACTCAGGCACCCGGTCGCGCGGCACTTCGCCTGCGGCGCACCGGCCCCGCCCGGAGACCCACCGCCTGAATTGCCGACACCACCTCCGTCGAGGCGTGCGGCGCGATAGGTTCGACGTGGGGCCTTTTCTGGGAGGGCCTCGTCGACCCGGGAGAAAACTGCGCGTGAAAAAGTCCAAGCGGTCAGCCGAGCCCGACCCGATCGACCCCGAGGTCGTTCGTGTCGCCGTCGCCGACGGGCTGCTCATCGCTCGGTCCGCGGCGACCATCGGTGTCGCGAACCGGATCATCATGCGCGCCCTCCGCGAGCAGGAGCCGTTCGACCGCGGCGAGACCAGTGCGGCCGCCCGCGACGAGCTCGGCCGTCTCGCCAGCGAGCAGGAAGAGCTCGCCGAACGGATGATCGACACCCGGAGCCGGGCGCTCAAGTCCCGCGGACGCTCGAAACACCAGTTCGACTACCGGCCGGACGACAACTCCGCCCTGGCGCTCCGCCAGACCATCTACTCCACCATCGGTACCGAGTTGAGGGCGCTGACCGAAGACGAGGGCTACATCTTCGACATCGTGACGTCGGCCCGCGACCGCGCCTGGAACGACATCGGGTCGGCCGTCGTGTCGCAGGTGTCGGCAGCCGAGGTCAAGCCCGACGGCGACTACGACTCCCTCCGCGACGAGCGCATCCGTCAGCTGCTCGACGTCGATCTGGCGGGCCTGCTGAACTCGGGCGGCGACCCCGCCTGACGCATCGGGGGATGCACCCGCCCCCGTCGGCCGGAAGCCCCCGCCCCCGTCGGCCGGATGCCCCGGCGACCGGATGCCCCGGCGACCCCGCCTGCGTTCTCGGGCCCTCTAGTCCTGTGCTGCGCGACTCCAGGACACGCCGCTCACGTTCGAAACTGAGCAGCGTGTTCTGGAGTCGGGGCGGGGCGGACAGGCGGCCGACTCCAGAACACACGGACTTCCGAGAACATGAGCGGCGTGTTCTGGAGCCAGCCGCCGGGCGCCGCCGAGCCGAACAGCACCGCACCGCACCGCACCACGCCGCATCCGAGCCACCCCGGCCCCACATGCGAAGGCCCCACACACGAAGGCCTCAACACACGAGCGCCTCAGCACACGAGAGCCTCAGCACACGAGAGCCCCGCACAGAAGGCCCCCACGCCAGAGGCCCCACGCACGAAGGCCCCGCCCACCGGGTCATCGGTGGACGGGGCCTTCGTCAGGAGGTGCGGGCGGCTACTGCTCAGGCCTGGGGCGAACCCGAGGCGGCAGCGGTGACGGGGCTCTCGGCCTTCTCGGGCGCCGGAGCGGCGTCCGGGCCGGACGAGTCCGTCGAGCGGGAGGGCACGTGCTGCGAGCCGACCTCGACACCGTGGAACGTGCGGAGGATCTCGATCGTGTCCTCGATCTCGCCGTCGCGCACCTCGTCGTCCCAGCCGAGCGACGTCGCGAGGACCCCGGCCAGCTCGGTGAGGAGCTCGATGGTGACGCCGCCGACGAACGCGATGTTCGTGCGACGGAGGACCACGTCGATCAGGTGCACGGCGTCTTCGCGCTCGGCGAAGTAGGCGATCTCGGCGCTCGTGAACGTCGGGTCGCTCGTCAGGGCCTCGGACGGCTGGTCGATGAGTGTCTGGATGACGTTCTCGGCGCGGGTGCCGTAGCGGGAGAGGAGACGGTCGACCTGGTCACGCTCGAGGCCGTTCAGGTGGTCGGTGATCCAGCGGGCGCGGTCGCCCGGGAGGACCGGGAAGTCCTTGCCGCCGCCGATCGGCATGCCGGTCGTGTCGACCGTGCGCTGCACGCCGAGGCGCGTGGTGGCCTCGGTCGACAGGTGAGCGGAGAGGGCGCGGAACGTGGTCCACTTGCCGCCGACGAGCGACAGCACCTTCGACTTGGGCAGCGCCGCGACCTCGGTCTCGACGATGCGGTAGTCGCGCGACACGAAGCCGGCGGCGAGGTCGTCGTGCTTCGGCAGCGGACGGACGCCCGAGTAGCGGTACACGATGTGGTCGCGGGTGATCGAGATGCTCGGGAAGACGTGCTTCACCAGGTCGAAGAAGTAGTCGACCTCTTCTTCGGTGCAGATCGCCGGCTGCGACATGTCGGCCTCGAGGTCGGTCGTGCCGATGAGCACGCGCCCCTTCAGCGGGTAGATGAGCACGATGCGGCCGTCGTTGTTCTCGAAGAACAGCTCGCGACCGTTCGTGGCCTTGAGCAGCTCGGGGCTGTCGACGACGATGTGCGAGCCCTTGGTGCCGCCCATGTACTGGGACTCGGCGCCGAAGGCCTTGTTGGTGAGGTCGGTCCAGGGGCCGGAGGCGTTGACGATCACGTCGGCGGTCACGACGAACTCGGTGCCGGACTCGACGTCGCGGAGGAGGACGCCGCCGTCGCGGGTGCCGACGGCCTCGACGTAGTTGGCACTGCGGGCCTTGGACGTGGATCCCTCGCCCTGACCGGCCGCGAGGCCGTCCTTCAGGACGTCGAGAGCGAGACGCTCGGGCTCGTGCACGGAGGCGTCGTAGTAGGTGCCCGTGTACTTGAGGTTCTTGTTGAGGGCGGGCATGTCCTTCAGCGCGGCCTTGCGCAGGCGGAAGACGTGCTTCGGCACGGTGCCGCCGTCACGAGAGAAGGAGTCGTACAGCGTCATGCCGATCTGGATCAGCAGGGCGCCGCGCTCCTTGGTGGAGCGCTGCTTGTGCGTGAGCATGCGCAGCGGCGCGTTCATGATGCCGGAGAACGTGGAGAAGATCGGCATCGTCGTCTGAAGCGGCTTGACGTAATGCGGCGCGATCTTGAGCAGACCGTTGCGCTCCTCGACCGACTCGCGGACCAGGCGGAACTCGCCGTTCTCGAGGTAGCGGATGCCGCCGTGGATCATGTGGGAGGAAGCAGCCGACGCACCGGAGGCGTAGTCGTTGCGCTCGACCAGGATGACGTCGACGCCCTGCAGCGCGAGGTCGCGGAAGGTGGCGATTCCGTTGATGCCACCACCGATGATGAGCACCTGAGCATTCGGCCGCTCGTGGATGCGGGAGACGTTGTCACGCACTTCTGAAGTCTTCTTCGACGTAGTCACTGGCCTGTCGCTTTCACTGTCGTTGTGGGGTTGCACCGGTGAGCCAGATCGGTGTGGTCTGAATGGGCAACTGCAGTCATACTTGTCGCGTGCGCGCATGTGGTCAAGAGCGCTGCACATACGTGCACCGAGACTTCCGAACCCTCCTTGGAGAACCCCGAATGACCTCTCTCGAGGCGACACCGTCCGACCGGATCCAAGACGCTCTCCGTGCATCCCACCTCTATTACTTGCAGGACCTCACGATGGAGGCCATCGCCCGCGAACTCGGCACCTCGCGCTCGTCCGTCTCGCGGTTGCTGAGTTTCGCGCGGGAGACCGGCCTCGTCGACATCCAGATCCGCTCGCCCCTCGACCAGGCCACGGTCATCGGCGACGCGCTGCATCGACGGTTCAACATCACCGCGCACGTCGTGCCGGTGCCCGACCAGACCAGCGACGTCGACCGGCTCGACCGGGTGGCCCTGTCGGCTGCACGAATTCTCACCCAGTTCATCGACTCGAACATGGTCGTGGGGGTCGCCTGGGGATCGACGATGAGCGCGATCAGCCGCTACCTCGCCCCGAAGCCCACGCACGGCTCGGTCATCGTGCAGATCAACGGCGCCGCCAACCCGCGCACGACCGGCATCGTCTACGCGAGCGAGATCCTGCGGCGGTTCGGCGAGGCGTTCGGCGCCACCGTGCAGCAGTTCCCGGTGCCGGCGTTCTTCGACGACCCCGAGACCAAGGTGGCCCTCTGGCGCGAGCGCAGCACCCGCCGCGTGCTCGACCTGCAGGACCAGATGGACGTCGTCGTCTTCGGAGTCGGCTCGCCCCGCGCACTGGTGCCCAGCCACGTCTACGCGGGCGGATACCTCGAGAAGGAGGACCACGAGAGCCTCGTCCACGACCGCGTCGTCGGCGACGTGGCGACCGTCTTCTACCGGGCCGACGGATCGTCCTCCGACATCATGCTGAACTCCCGAGCCACCGGCCCCGACCTCGCAGTCATCCGGGCCACTCCGCGCCGGGTCTGCATCGTGGCGGGCGACTCGAAGACGGCGAGCCTCCGCGGGGCCCTGGCCGCCCGACTCATCACCGACCTGATCGTCGACGAGAGCACGGCGCGGGCGCTGCTCGAGAGCTGACGCCGCGGGGCTGCGGCGCCGTCGGGGCTGCGCCGAGACACGAGAGCGCGGGATGCACGGCCCCGCGTCAGAGGACGGTCTCGCCCAACGGATCCGAGTCGACGGCCTCGGCCAGGGCATCCCCGCCGATCGGCTCGCCCTGCCACCGCACCACCCGCCACCCGTCGGACGGCGACCCGTCGAGCTCGACGACGCCGGTGTTCTCGAGCCGATGCGCCGCGGAGAACGCCGGATCGAGGTTCTCCGTGCGGCCGCCGAGCCAGACGCGCATCGCCCCCGCGTGGCTGACGACCACCACCACGGCATCGTCGCCATGGGTCGCGTGGACCTGCGCGAGCGACCCGTCGAACCGGGCTAGGAAGTGCGTGCCGTCGTAGGCGCCGGGAATCGTCGCCCCCAGGTCGCCCTGCGCCCAGCGGCGGATCGGCGCGAGGTAGGCCGCCATCGACTCCGAGTCGGTGCTGCCCTCGAAGTCGCCGGCCTCGATCTCGTGGGTGCCGTCGAGCTGGACGATCGGCAGGTCGAGCAGTCGGGCGAGGGGCTCGATGGTCTGGGTGGTCCGCACGAGGGTGGAGACGTAGACGCCGTCGAGCGGGCGTCCCTGCAGGTGCTCGTCGACGAAGACGGAGGCCAGGGCATCCGCCTGCTCTCGCCCCAGGGCGGTCAGCGACGGGCCGGGCGCGACGGTGGAGAGCTCGCCCCCGGCGTTCGCGGTGGTCTGGGCATGACGGACGAGGAGGATGCGCACCTCGCCAGGATACGCCGCACCCGTCGCCGACATGCAACGTCGCATGCAGCCTTGCATGCAAGCGCTAGAATGAGCCCGTGACCGTCTTGACCCCGACCGACCCCTCCGGCGCGGCCGCCCCCGGCAGCACCGCCGACCGCGCCTACGCCCTCACCAAGGCCCGCATCATCCGCGGCGACCTGCCGGGCGGCACAGCCATCAGCGAGAACGTCGTCTGCCTCGAGCTCGGCATGAGCCGCACGCCCGTGCACGAGGCGTTCCTGCGACTCGCCGCCGAAGAGCTGCTGACGCTCGAGTCGCGCAAGGGCGCCGTGGTGCGGCCGATGTCCCCGAGCGAGGCCGACGACGTGGTCGAGATGCGCGAGGCGATCGAGTCGGCTGCGGCTCGCCGGGTGGTCAGAGAACGTGGGCAGGATGCCCTGCTCCCCCTCCTCCGAGACCTCCTCACGCGGCAGGCCGCCGCCCTCGCGGCCGACGACGTCGACGCCTTCGTCGAGGCCGACGACGAGTTCCACACCGCCGTCGTCGAGGCCTCCCGCAACCCGATCGCGGCCCACTTCAGCCGGTTGCTGCACGACCGCGCCCAACGGCTCCGGCATCACCTGATGCGCATCCAGCCCTCGCACCTCCACACCAGCTTCGCCGACCACCGCGAGCTCGCGGACGCCCTCGAGGCTGGCGACGGCGACGCCTACGCCGCCGTGCTGGGCCGCCACGTCGAGGTGCTGCGGGGCCTGCTGTGAGCGCCGTCGACACGCAGCCCGACACCGGATCGGTGCGGCTGCCCGCCCCGTCACGGGAGGCGAAAGGGCGCGGAACGCGGGATCCCCGTCCCGTCCGCTCCACACGACTCGCCCCCTGGGCCCGCGTCTTCGGAGCCGTCTTCGCCATCTCGTGGGGCGGCAACCAGTTCAGTCCGCTGCTGCTGATGTACGAGAACCGCGACCACTACTCGTCGGTGCTGGTCAACGGGTTCCTCGGCATCTACGTGCTCGGGCTGGCTCCCGCCCTGCTCATCGCCGGGTCGCTCTCCGACCGGCACGGCCGCAAGCCGATGACCCTGATCGGGCTGCTGCTCGCGGTGATGGGCAGCGGGATCCTCGCTCTCGGCCCACTGGGGCCGGAGTTCCTCCTCGTCGGCCGCCTGTTCTCGGGCCTGGCGGTCGGGGTGGCCATGGCCGTCGGGACGAGCTGGATCAAGGAGCTCTCGCAGGCGCCGCACGACCCGAAGGCGGACGTGTCGTCGGGGGCGAGGCGCGGATCCCTCGCCTTCACACTGGGTTCCGGTCTCGGCGCGCTCGTCGCGGGACTCATCGCGCAGTGGGGGCCGATCCCCGAGGTGCTGCCCTTCGCGATCCACATCGTCGTCGCGATCGTCTTCGCGCTCATCGTGTGGCGCGCGCCGGAGTCGCACACGTCCGGCGGCGTGACCGGGCCCTGGTACCGCCAGTTGAGCGTCCCGTCGTTCCGTCACCGGCGCTTCATCCGTGTGGTGATGATCTCGTGCCCGTGGATCTTCGCGGGGGCCGCCATCGCCTACGGCTACCTGCCGACGCAGCTCCGCGGGGCCACCGGCTCGTGGGGGCTGGTGTTCGCCACGGCGGCCACCGTCATCGCGCTGGGGGTCTCGTCGGCGATCGCGCCGCTGTCGCGCCGGGTCCACTCGTCGTCCAGTGCCCGCGGGCTCGCGGCGATGGTGCTTTTGACGGCGATCGGCCTGGTGCTCGTGATCGTCGCGATCCGGCAGCAGTCGGTCGTGCTCGGCCTGGGCGCCAACGTGGTGATCGGCTTCGGCATGGGGTTCGGGCTCTTCTCCGGGCTGCAGGAGGTGCAGACGATCGCGGGCAAGCGCGACCTCGCCGGCCTGACCGGCATCTTCTACGCCTTCGCGTACCTCGGCTTCCTGGCACCGGTCGTCATCGCGGCGCTGACCGTGCTCGCCTCGGTCTCGGTGATCCTGACTGTCTTCGTGGGGCTGGCCGTGGTGTCGTTCGTGCTGGTGCTGGTCTCGTTCCGCAAGCACCTGCCGGAGGCCCTCGAGGTCTGAGCCTCGGGGCGCCGCCCGTTCGCCGCCGCAGGGACGGCCTCGCAGCGGCGGCACCTCAGGGTTTACGCGCTCGTTACAACCCATTCACGCCCCCGGAACACGCAGCCGCCTCCCAGCCGCTGCAATGGTCCCCTCATATCCCTTCCCCGCGAGGAGACCTCCGATGGCGAACACGAGCACCCCGAGCGGCGTGACCTACACGGCCGCCGACACGAACTACTTCGAGAAACGCACCCTCAAGCGCACGGCCGGCTTCTGGGGCATCTGGGGCATCGGCATCGCGGCGGTGATCTCGGGCGACTTCTCCGGCTGGAACGCCGGCATCACGAGCGCGGGCTGGGGCGGGCTGCTGATCGCGAGCGCGGTGGTCGTGGTGATGTTCTTCGGCATGATCTTCTCGATCGGCGAGATGAGCGCCGCGATGCCGCACACCGGCGGCGCCTATTCGTTCGCGCGGGCCTCGATGGGGCCGTGGGGCGGGTTCGTCACCGGGCTCGCGGAGACCCTCGAGTACGTGCTGACGACGGCCGCGGTCGTCTACTTCTCGGCCGGCTACGCCGACGCGATCTTCCACGACCTGACGGGGTCGAGCCTTCCGCAGTTCGTCTGGTGGGGGATCCTCTACCTCGTGTTCATCGGATTGAATTCGCTCGGCTCGAGCATCTCCTTCAAGTTCGCTCTCGTCGTCGCCCTCATCTCGCTGGCCGTGCTGGTCGCCTTCGCACTGCTGTCGGCGTTCTCCGGCAAGCTCGACTTCGGCTCCCTCTTCGACGTGAAGCCCGACGCGGGCATGACGAGCTTCCTGCCGCACGGAGTCCTGCCGATCTTCTTCGCGCTGCCGTTCGGCGTCTGGCTGTTCCTCGGGATCGAGGAGCTGCCGCTCTCCGCCGAGGAGGCGCACAACCCGTCGAAGGACATCCCCAAGGCGAGCGTCTGGGGTCTCGTCACGCTCGTCGCATGCGGCGCCATCGTGCTGGTGCTGAACCCGGCCGTGCTCGGCGGGACGGCTGCGGGAGCATCGGCCGAACCCCTGCTCGACGGGTTCCGGGCGATCATCCCGAACGACAAGATCGCCGCAATCCTCTCCGCGTTCGCCCTCGTCGGCCTGCTCGCCTCGCTGCAGGGGATCATGTTCGCCGCCGGCCGCAACATGTACTCGCTCTCGCGGGCGGGCTACTACCCGCGCGGCCTCTCGATCACCGGCAAGCGCCAGACCCCGGTCATCGCCATCGTCGTCGCGTCCCTCCTCGGCTATGCGGCCCTCGTCGTCGCCGAGCTGTCGACGCCGGGCGGCGGAGGCGGCATGGTGCTCAACATCGCGGTGTGGGGCGCGGTCGTGTCGTACATGCTGCAGATGGTGTCGTTCCTGCTCCTGCGTCGGAAGTACCCGAACGCGAAGCGGCCGTACAAGTCGCCGTGGGGCATCACGGGCGCGGTGATCGCCGGAGTGATCGGGCTCGCCATCTTCATCGGCGAGATCCTCAACCCGGCGTTGACGAGCGCGATCGTGATCATGCTGATCGTCTACGCCGTGGGCCTGATCCTGTTCGCGTTGGTCGGGCGGAAGAACCTGGTGCTCGCGCCGGAGGAGGAGTACGCGCTGTCGGGCGGCCTGCACCGCGACCCGCAGACGGAGGGCTACGACGTGATGGAGGCGGAGGTGCGGTCGGCCGAGGCGGCGCGGGAGTCCGACCTGGTCTAGCGGGCGCGGACCACGCCGTAGGACGGGAACGGAGCGGGCCGCCCTACCCGGCGGCCCGCTTCCACCGCGCTCCGTACCGCCGGAGGCTGATGCGCGTGCGGTCGGCCCGGAAGAAGTCGTGCGAGAACTCGATCGGCGTCTCGGAGGCGTCGAAGGCCGTGCGCCAGATCTCGAACAGCGGCGCCCCGGCGGCCACTCCGAGCACCGCGGCCTGGGCCGGGGTCGCCGCCGTCACGTCGATCGTCTCGTCGGCGTGGGTCAGCTCGATCCCGTAGTCGCGGGCGAGGATCCGGTAGACCGACTCGCTGAGGTCGCGCTGCTGGAACCCCGCCAGCACCCGCATCGGCAGCACCATCGTGTCGAGCGACAAGGGCACGCCGGCCGCATCCCGCCGTCTCTGCAATCGGAACACGTTGTCACCCTCGGCGAGCGCCAGGCTCCGCTGCTCCGAGGGCGAGGCCACTCCGACCCCGCTCGCCAGCACTTCCGTGTGCGCGACGAACCCCTGCTGCCGCAGCAGGTCGGGAACGCCCTGCAGTGTGTTTAACTGCCGCTCGATCTTGCCGTCGGCCACGAACACGCCCCCGGCTCGCCCCATGGTCCGGCGGACCAGCGACGCGGCCTCGAGCTCCTCCAGGGCCTCTCGGAGCGCCGAGCGCGGCACGCCGAACTGCTCGGCCAGGGCCCGTTCCGAGCCGATCCGGTCACCGACGCGCAGCTCCGCGCGGGCGATGAGGGCGCGGATGCGCTGGCCGAGCTCCGAGGGGTCGCGCGCCATCCGCCTAGACCCCGAGTGCGGTCAGCGACGCGTCGAGCGCCTCGACGAGCCGAGGCACGTCGGTCGACCGGAACGCCAGCGGCGGCCGCAGCTTCAGCACGCTGTTGTTCGGTCCGCAGACGCTGGTGAGCACCCGTCGGTCGCGGAGCTCCTCGAGCAGGTCGAGCGCCACCGCCGAGGACGGGGTCTTGGCCTCCCGGTCCGACACGATCTCGACCCCCGTATACTGCCCCGATCCTCGAACGTCTCCGAGCGCGGGATGCACGCCCTGCAGCTCGCGGACGGCTGCGCGCAGCTCGTGCCCGACCTCGAGCGCCTGCCGCTGCAGCCCTTCGTCGCGGATCACGTCGAGCACGGCCTGCGCCGCCGAGATCGCGACCGGGTTGCCGCCGAACGTGTTGAAGTACGGCCGCTTCAAGCTGAACGCCTCCAGCACCTCGCGCCGGGCAGCCATCGACGCCACGGGGAACCCGTTGCCCATCGGCTTGCCGGTCGTGACGAGGTCGGGCACGTAGTCCGCTCGTTCGAATCCCCAGAAGTGGGTGCCGGTGCGGCCGAAGCCGGGCTGCACCTCGTCGGCGATCACGACGCCGCCGTGGGCGTGCACCAGGTCGACGGCGGCGGCGATCATGCCGGGCTCGCCGAGGAAGATGCCGTCCGACGAGAACGACGAGTCGATGATGAGCCCGGCGAAGCCGTCGCCGGACGCCTCGATGTCGGCGATCGCCTCGGCCACTCGGGCGGTCCACCAGGCCCCGGCGCCCGCGGCGGTCCCGTCGCCCAGGCGGTACGTGTCGGGCGCCTCGATCACCCGCAGCGCCGGATCCATCTCCTCCGCGCCCGTCAGCGAGGGCGAATGCGCCGACACCAGCGCCGTGTTGCCGTGGTAGGCCTCAGCCGTGGCGATCCACGCCTTGCCTCCGGTGAACTCCCGGCCCACCCGCAACGCTAGGTCGTTCGCCTCCGAGCCGGTGCAGACGAACATGATCTGATCGACGGCAGACGGCATGGTCGACAGCAGGTCGTCGGCGTAGTCGAGGATCTTCGGGTGCAGGTAGCGCGTGTGCGTGTTCAGCTCCGACATCTGCTCCTGAACGGCCGCGACGACGGCGGGATGCGCGTGCCCCACGCTCGGGACGTTGTTGTACAGGTCGAGGTACTCGTTGCCTTCGGCGTCCCACGCATGCGCCCCGCGCCCGCGCACGAGCTCGACGGGGTGTCGGTAGAAGAGGCGGTAGGAGGCGCCCAGCACCCGGCGGCGCTCGGTCAGCGAGCGGGTGCGCGGGTCGAGCCCCTCGGCGTCGGACGCCTTGAAGCTGTTGCCGTCGAGGATCGATGCGGTGTTCGTCATGCCGGTTCCCGTCGCTCGTCGAGCGGAGCGCGCTCGAAAGGTGGATCTCCATTCTCGGGGGCCCGAGTGGACGTGCAGGCGGCTCGTGTTGCGGCGACGTTACCAATCGGGGGGCCCGTGTGAATGGCCGGTAACGGATCGGGCCGGGCACGTGCATCCCGCCGTCTTTGCCCCTACGGTCGGCGCATGACCACGACGACCACCGGCTCGCTCGCCTCGTTCGACCACGTCGCCCGGGGCGACGCCGCACCCGGCTGGGTGCACGACGGGGTCTGCCGGGCCTGGGGCCTCGACGCAGGGGCCACGGCCGTGACGCTGATCGCGGTGTCGGAGAACGTGACGTTCAAGGTGACGGTGGCGGGGCATCCCACGCTCGTGGTCCGTCTCGGCCGGCCCGGCTACGCCGAGAGCGTCGAGCACGTGCGGAGCGAACTGGTGTGGGTGGACGCCCTGCAGAAGGACGTGGGCGTGCCGACGCCGTCGCCGCGGACCGGGGTCGACGGCGACTTCGTGCAGTTCTTGACGGACGAAACGGGTGCCGCGTGGACGGCGGTCGCGTTCGACTTCGTGCCCGGGACGATCCTGGAGGAGAGCCTCGACTTCGACGGCGACGGGTTCGCTTCGCACTTCGTGGAGATAGGGCGCGTGACGGCGCAGCTGCACGAGCACGCGCGCGGCTGGCAGGTGCCGGCGTCGTTCCGCCGCTTCGCCTGGAACTACAGCGACATGGTCGGTCCGACCGCCCGGTGGGGCACCTGGGGCGACGCTCCCCTCGGCGACTCGGATCGGGCGGTCGTGCAGGCCGCCGAGACGCGTGCCCTCGAGCTGCTGGCCGCGGTGGACCCCTCGCCGGAGCACTGGGGGCTGATCCACGGCGACCTCCGACCGTCGAACGTGATGACCGCCCCGTCGGTCGCGGGCGGCTCGTCTTCGGGCGGCTCGTCCTCGGGCGGCTCGTCGGTTTCGGGCGGTTCGTCGGTTTCGGGCGGTTCGTCGGCTGCGGGCGGCTCGTCTTTGGGCGGCTCGTCTTCGGGCGGCTCCGGTGAGCTCACGATCATCGATTTCGACGACTGCGGCTACGGCTGGTTCCTCTACGACTTCGGGGCGGCGCTGACCTTCTACGAGCACCGTCCGGCCGCGCTCGAGATGGGGGCGCGCTGGCTCGACGGCTACCGGTCGGTCGCCCCGCTCTCGGCAGCCGACCTGGCCACGGCGGGCGCCCTGTCGATGATGCGACGGCTGACGATGCTCGGCTGGGCGACGACGCACCGTCCCGACGCGCTTCCGGCCGACCTCTGGGACGAGAACCTGCCCGGCACCGTCGAGTGCGCGGCGCGGTTCGTGGCCGACCCGCTCTGGTTCGTGCGCGGCTGAGCCCTGCGCGGGCGTCTGCCGCGTGGTGCCCGCATCCCCCGCTCCGGTTCTCGCGCCCTCGTTCTCGGGCCCCCGCCGCTCGCGCCCCCACCCCTCACTTCTCGCGCCGCACCCTGGTGTCGCAAATGTCGAGCGATCCGCCTCCGGCGGCGCGGCGGGGCCCGCACCTTCGCGGCGCTCCCGACAGGACGCTCGCGATTTGCGACACGCAGGCTCGGATTGTCTGACAATCTGCTAGATTGCCTGACAAATGTCCTTCGTCGAAGTCGCCCGCATTCCCGCCACCGTAGCCCACGAATTGCGCGACGACGTGCTGGCCGTGCGGATCCGTCCCGGCGACGCCGTCACCGAGGCCGCCGTGTCCGCGCGCTTCGGCGTCTCCCGCCCCACGGCGCGCATCGCCATCGACCAGCTCGTCGGCGCCGGCCTGTTGCGTCGCGAACCGAACCGAGGCGCTCGCGTTCCCGCCCTCAGCCGCGCCGACATCGTCGACCTCTACGACAACCGGGCCCTCGTCGAAGGGGCGGCTCTGGCCGCTCTCGCCGGCCTGGGTTCCGTGCCGCCCGACGCCGTTCGGAGCAACCGCGCCCTCGCCGAAGCACCCGACGACGCCCCGTTCGCGGCCGACGACATCGCGTTCCACCGCGCCCTCGTCGTGGCCCAGTCGAGCCCCCGGCTGACGAGGATGCACGACTCCCTCATGGGCGAGATCGAACTCTGCATCGGCCAGGTCCAGGCGAACGCGCTCTGGCGTCCCGCCGACATCGCCGCTCAGCACGCTCGCGTGCTCGACGCCGTCGTCGCGGGCGACCCGGCGCTTGCGGCCCGGCTCGTCCGCGAGCACATCCTGACCTCGCGCGACCGGCTGCTCGAGCACGTCGACCGAGCTCCACACCCTTCTCCTTCTTCCTGACGCCCCGACCTATTCCGACATCACGACCGCCCTGAGCCTGGAGGCCCTGCAATGACGCAACGACAGCTACCGAAGCCCGCCGATCTCCTCGAGTACCTGCAGTTCAAGAAACCGAACCTCGACCTCAAGGCCAACCGGCTCGCCTCGGCGCTCACGATCGCCGACCTCCGCATGATCGCCAAACGTCGGACCCCGAAGGCCGCGTTCGACTACACCGACGGCTCGGCCGAAGGGGAGATCTCGATCACCCGCGCTCGCCAAGCTTTCGAGGACGTCGAGTTCCACCCGGGCGTGCTGCGCGACGTCGCAAACGTCGACACGACGGCCACCGTGTTCGGGGCGGCGTCCGCGATGCCGTTCGGGATCGCGCCGACCGGCTTCACGCGCCTGATGCAGACGGAGGGCGAGATCGCCGGAGCCGGTGCGGCTGCGGCAGCGGGCATCCCCTTCTCCCTTTCCACGCTCGGCACCTCGTCGATCGAAGACGTCAAGGCGGCCAACCCCACGGGCCGCAACTGGTTCCAGCTCTACGTGATGCGACAGCGCGAGATCTCGTACGGCCTCGTCGAGCGGGCCGCCGCCGCCGGGTTCGAGACCCTGTTCTTCACGGTCGACACCCCCGTCGCCGGTGCTCGACTGCGTGACAAGCGGAACGGGTTCTCGATCCCACCGCAGCTCACGCCCAGCACCGTGATCAACGCGATCCCGAGGCCGTGGTGGTGGATCGACTTCCTCACCACACCCAAGCTCGAGTTCGCCTCGCTCGCTTCCACCGGCGGCACCGTCGGCGAACTCCTCGACTCGGCGATGGACCCGTCGATCAGCTTCGAGGACCTCAAGGTGATCCGAGAGATGTGGCCCGGCAAGCTCGCCATCAAGGGCGTGCAGAGTCTCGACGACGCCAAGAAGTTCGCCGACTTCGGGGTCGACGGCATCGTGCTGTCGAACCACGGTGGACGCCAGCTCGACCGGGCGCCGATCCCGTTCCACCTCTTGCCGCAGGTGGTGCGGGAGGTCGGGAACGACCTCGATGTGATCGTCGACACCGGCATCATGAACGGCGCGGACATCGTGGCGTCCATCGCGCTCGGGGCGAAGTTCACGCTGATCGGGCGCGCCTACCTCTACGGGCTCATGGCCGGCGGGCGAGCCGGAGTCGACCGAACGATCGCCATCCTGTCCGACGAGATCGTCCGCACGATGAAGCTGCTCGGCGCGCACTCGCTGGAGGAGTTGACGCCCGCGCACGTGACGCAGCTCGAGCGGTTGGCGCCGCGCGCGCGGTCGTAGCGGCGCGCGCGGTCGTAGCGGCGCGCGCTCCGCTGGGCTCTCTCGCGCGTGCTCCCGCTGCCGTCGAGAATTCAGGAAAACAGTCACTGGGCCCCGCCACGAAGCGCTGACCGGCGGGTGCGGACTGTCAGGTTCCCGAATTGTCGACACCCCGCGCCTCCCAGCAGCAGGCGACGGCTCCGGTCGGCAACTCAGGCGTTCTGCCGCGGGCTGCCGCTCGGCGGCAGCAGCTGCCCAGGACGAGCGCCAGATTCCCGAATTGTCGACAGGGCACGATCACCAGCCGACACGCGCGTCTTCTGTCGGCAACTCAGGCAGGCAGTCACCGGGCCCCGCCATGCGCCCGCAGTCACCCGGCCCGGCGCACAGATTCCTGAATCGCCGACACGGGGGCCGAACTCGAACCGAGTCCGCCGTCCGAGCCGGGCCAGCCCCCCGGGCCCAGCCACCCCTTCGTCCGTGACCCGGCCGCCCCGTCCCCGCCGTCGGCAACTCAGGCAGGCAGTCACCGGGCCCCGCCGCGCGCCCGCAGTCACCCGGCCCGGCGCCCAGATTCCTGAATCGCCGACACGGGGGCCGAACTCGAATTGAGGCCGCCATCCGAGCAAGCGCGGCCGGCCAGAAGGAGCCCGGCCAGCCCCCGCATCCCACCCGCCCCCTGGCCGGCTGTCGGCAATTCAGGCGCCTGGCGCCGCAACGGCGCGCCTCGCCGTGGGGCAACATCGCGACGAGCATGACGTCCTGAATTGCCGACGCGACGAGCACGGGCGGACGACGAATGACTCGCGAGCAGCGCGAGCAGCGAGCACAGCAGCGGCGGCACGCGCGCAAGCACGGCAGCGGCAGCACGCCGACAACTCAGGCTGAACAACGCGCGCGAGGCCCCCACGAGGCCGAGCGCGCCATCCGTCCTGAGTTACCGCCGCGCCGCAGCAGCAGGCTCGTACCGCACCGGCGGGAACGCCTCCCGCACGAGCGCCCGAAGCGCCTCCAGCGACGACGACTGCGGCAGCAGCCCGGCCGCCCGTGCCTGGACGAGCACGTTCCCGATCGCCGTCGCCTCGACCGGCCCGGCCAGCACGACGCGGCCGGTCCGTTCCGCCGTCAACCGGCAGAGCAGCTCGTTCTGCGATCCCCCGCCGACCACGTGCACCGTGGTGATGGTCCGCCCCGACACCCGCTCCGCCTCGTCCAACGTCACGGCGTAGGCCGCGGCCAGCGACTCCAGAATGCTCCGCACCACTTCGGCCTGCGACGCCGGCGGCTCGACGTCATGCTCGACGCACCACGAGCGGATGCGGGACGGCATGTCACCCGGCGGGGTGAATCGCTCGTCGGACGCGTCGAACACGGCGACGGGACGCGTGACCTCGGCCGCCGCCGCGAGAAGGGTCGCGAGATCGCTCGCGCGCGTGGCGTCGGTGGACGACGACCCGGGCGCGGCCGAAGCGGAGGCACGGGCATCCCACGTGCGCATCGATTCGGACAGCAGCCAGAGACCCGAGATGTTCTTCAAGAAGCGGATGCGGTGGTCCACCCCGCCCTCGTTGGTGAAGTTCGCCGAACGGGCGGCATCGGTCACGACGGGCGCCGACAGCTCGACCCCGACCAGCGACCAGGTGCCGCTCGAGATGTAGGCCGCGTGCTCGTCTTCGAGCGGGACCCCGACGACGGCGGAGGCCGTGTCGTGCGAGCCGACCGCCGTCACGGGCACCGAACCGAGCCCAGCAGAAGTGGCGAAGGCCGGCAGGAGTGCGCCGACCGACGTTCCGGGGTCGACGAGAGGCGCGAAGAGAGAACGGGGGATGCGCGTCCCGGCGAACAGCGAGGGCTCCCACTCCCCCGACACCGCCGACAGCAGCCCCGTCGTCGAGGCGTTCGTGCGTTCGGTGACGTCGACGCCGGTCAGCCAGCGTCCGATCAGGTCGGGTACGAGGAGGGCGCGGTCGGCCGTGTCGAGGGTGCCGACGGCCTGGTCGGCGGCGAGCTGGAAGATCGTGTTGAACGGAAGGTGCGCCAGGCCGGTGCGGCGGTAGAGCTCGTCGGCCGGGATCGCGGCGTGGACGGTGGCGACGCCGAGGGCCGTTCGCTCGTCGCGGTAGTGGTAGGGCAGGCCGACGAGGCTACCCTGCCGCAGCAGGCCGTAGTCGACCGCCCAGGAGTCGACGCCGATCGACACGAGGTCGGCCGAGCGGCCGGCCTGGGCGAGGCCGTCGCCGATCGCGCTCCAGAGGCCGAGCAGGTCCCAGTGGAGGCCGGGGGCTCCCCCGCTCTCGGGCACGGTCACCGGGCGGTTCGGGAACCGCGCGACGTGCTGCAGACGCAGCTCGCCCGGCCCGACGTGGCCGAGCACGACGCGCCCGCTCGTCGCACCCAGGTCGACCGCGGCGACGGAACCGGAGCGCCCTCCAGCCCCAGGGCGTGCCCCCGCCCCGGAGTGCCCTCCAGCCCCAGGCCACGCACCGGAACCGACACCGGGCGTCATCGCAGGAACGCCGCGGCGACCCCTGCATCGACCGGGATGTGCAGCCCCGTCGTGTGCGAGAGGTCGCCGGCGGTCAACACGAAGACGGCGTTGGCGACGTTCTCCGGCAGCACTTCGCGCTTCAGCAGGGTCCGCTGGGCGTAGTAGGCGCCGAGCTCCTCCTCGGGCACGCCGTAGACCGCGGCGCGCTTGGCTCCCCACCCTCCGGCGAAGATGCCGGAGCCGCGCACGACGCCGTCGGGGTTGATGCCGTTGACCTTCACGCCGTACTCGCCGAGCTCCGCTGCGAGCAGGCGCACCTGGTGGGCCTGGTCGGCCTTGGTCGCGGAGTAGGCGATGTTGTTCGGGCCGGCGAAGACGGAGTTCTTCGACGAGATGTAGATGATGTCGCCGCCGAGCTCCTGGTCGATGAGCACCCGGGCAGCAGCCCGCGAGACGAGGAACGAGCCCTTCGCCATCACGTTGTGCTGCAAATCCCAGTCGGCGACGGTCGTCTCCAGCAGCGACTTCGACAGCGAGAGGCCGGCGTTGTTGACGACGAGGTCGAGGCCGCCGAACGCGAGCAGCACCTGCTGGATCCCGGCATCGATCTCGTCCTCGCTGGTGACGTTCGCCTGCACTCCGATCGCGACGTCGGTCGAGCCGAGCTCGGCCGCGGCGGCCTGTGCCTTCGCGAGGTCGAGGTCGGCGATCGCCACCACGGCCCCCTCGTGGGCGAGACGGGTGGCGATGGCCTTGCCGATGCCCGAGGCGGCGCCGGTGACGAGTGCGATCCGGCCGGCGAGCGGCTTCGGCGCGGGGCGGCGGGCGAGCTTTGCCTCTTCGAGCGCCCAGTACTCGATGCGGAACTTCTCGTGCTCGTCGATCGGCGCGTAGGTCGAGAGCGACTCGGCGCCGCGCATCACGTTGATCGCGTTGACGTAGAACTCGCCCGCCACCCGGGCGGTCTGCTTGTCGGCCCCGTAGGAGAACATCCCGACGCCGGGGATCAGGACGATCGCCGGGTCGGCCCCGCGGATGGCGGGCGACGAGGGGGTGGCGTTGCGGTCGTAGTACGCCTGGTACTCGGCTCGGTACTCGTCGTGCAGCTCGCGCAGACGGGCGATGGACTCCTCGACGGTGGCCGTGCCGGGCAGGTCGAGCACGAGCGGCTTGACCTTCGTGCGCAGGAAGTGGTCGGGGCACGAGGTGCCGAGGGCGGCGAGACGGGGATGCTCGGCCGACGCCAGGAAGTCCAGCACCTCGGGGCTGTCGGTGAAGTGCCCCACCTTGACCTCGTCGGTGGAGACCAGCCCGCGCAGGACCGGGGCGAGGGCCGCGGCCTTCTCGCGCCGTGCATCCTCGCTCAAGGCCTCGTAGCCCGCGAGGGCGGCACCGAACGGGGCCGGCCGGCCGTGCGAGGCGATGTAGGCGGCGGCGGTCTCGATGATCCAGAGCGAGTTGCGTTCCGCTTCGTCCGACGTGTCGCCCCAGGCGGTGATGCCGTGGCCGCCCAAAATCGTGCCGATCGCCTCCGGGTTCTGCTTCTTGATCGCGGCGATGTCTTCGCCGAGCTGCCAGCCCGGCCGGCGCCAGGGCACCCACACGACCTTGTCGCCGAAGATCGTGTCGGTCAGGACCTCGCCGTCGGCAGCGGTCGCGATGGCGATCCCCGAGTCGGGGTGCAGGTGGTCGACGTGCGCGGCGTCGACGAGACCGTGCATGGCCGTGTCGATCGACGGGGCCGCACCGCCCTTGCCGTGCAGCGTGTAGTCGAACGCGGCCACCATCTCGTCCTCGCGGTCGACACCCGGGTAGACGCCGCTCAGGGCACGGAGGCGGTCGAGCCGGAGCACCGCGAGACCGCTCTCTTTCAGCGTGCCGAGGTCACCGCCGGACCCCTTCACCCAGAGCAGCTCGACCGGCTCGCCCGTGACCGGGTCGATCTCGGTGCCCTTCGCCGAGGTGTTGCCACCGGCGTAGTTGGTGTTGCGCGGGTCGGAACCGAGGCGGTTCGAGCGGGCGATGAGGTCCGCCGCAGCGGACGCGGTGCTGGTGGTGGTGTCGGTCACAGGATCTCCAGGTCGAGAGCGGAAAACGGGGGATGCACGGGGTCGCTCAGGCGCTCCACGAAAGCTGCTTGCCGCCCACGCGCTCGGCCGCCAGCTTCCCCTGGTGGCCGGACTCGGCGTACGCCTTCATCGGGTCGGCCGGCAGCCCGCGCCCTTCGCGCCATTCGGCCAGCGCCGGCCGCACGTCGGTGTAGAACGCGTCCATCAGGACGCCGTTGGCACCGAGCACGTCGTGGGCGGCCTGCGCCGCCTCGAGGGCCGGGCGATCGACGAGCAGCGCGCGGGCCGTCATCTCCTGCACGTTCAGCACCGAGCGGATCTGGCCGGGGATCTTGTCCTCGACGTTGTGGCACTGGTCGAGCATGAACTGCACCGGGGAGTCGACCTCGAGGCCGCCGCCGTTGATGACCTCGAAGAGGATGCGGAAGAGCTGGAACGGGTCCGCGGCCCCGACGATCAGGTCGTCGTCGGCGTAGAACCGCGAGTTGAAGTCGAACGACCCGAGCTTGCCGAGGCGCAGGAGCTGCATCACGATGAACTCGATGTTCGTGCCGGGTGCGTGGTGGCCGGTGTCGAGGCAGGTGTAGGCCTTGTCGCCCAGCACGCTCACCTGCGCGAAGCTGGTCCCCCAGTCGGGAACGTCGGTGTGGTAGAACGCCGGCTCGAAGAACTTGTACTCGAGCACCATCCGCTGGTCGTCGCCGAGGCGGTCGTAGATCTTCGCGAGCGACTCGGCGAGGTGGTCCTGCCGGGCCCGCAGCGAGTCCTGACCGGGGTAGTTGGTGCCGTCGGCGAGCCAGATCTTGAGGTCGCGGCTGCCGGTGGCGTCCATCACGTCGAGGCAGCGGAAGTGGTGGTCGACCGCCTTCTGACGGATGGCGGGGTCGGAATGCGTCAGGCTGCCGAACTTGTAGTCGTCCTCCTGGAAGGTGTTCGAGTTGACCGTGCCGAGCTGCACGCCGAGACCCTCGGCGTACGAGCGGAGGGCGGACCAGTCGTCCACCAGGTCCCACGGGATGTGGAGCGCCACGGCGGGAGCCAGCCCCGTCAGCTCGTTCACTTTGGCCGCGTCGGCGATCTTCTCCTCCGGGGTCCGGGGCGTGCCCGGCGTGCCGAACACCTTGAAACGGGTCCCGGAGTTGCCGAAGGCCCAACTGGGCAGTTCGATCGCCTGGCGTTCCAGGATCGGTGCGATGTCGGCGAACGTGGTCATTCGAAGTCTCTTTTCGTGAGCGGGGAGCCAGCGTGAGCGGGAGGTCAGGGTGACCCGGGGAGTCAGCGTGAGCGGGGAGTCAGGGGGTGGCGAGCGCGGCGAGCTGCGTCTCGAGGTGGAACACGCGCGGGAGCGCGGTGACGGGCGAGTCGGTCTCGGCGAAGTACGGCGCCATGGACGCCTGCCACTTCGCGTCGACGTCGGTGGCGGCCATCGCGGCCTGTGCCGCCTCGAAGTCCACGGTGTCGAGGACTCCGACGACGAGGCCGGTCTCCTCCTCGAGGAACAGCGAGTAGTCGTTCCAGCCGGTCGCCTTCAGCGCCTCGAGCATCTCGGGCCAGACGGCCTCGTGTGCCGTGCGGTACTCGTCGAGCCGATCCGGCCGCACGTGGAGGAGGAAGCAGATCCGATGCATGGGGCTCCTTCGTGGGGCCGGGCCCGTGCCGGAGCGACACGGGCCCGAACCGGGTCAGAAGTTGTACTTGTCGATGTTCGACGAGTCGAAGGCGGTGGGGCCGCCGACGATCACGGTGTTGTCGGCGCCGACCTTCAGAGTGCCGAGCGAGCCGGCCTTGAAGGTGTCACCGGACTTGCCGGTGATGGTGCCGGCGACGAGGGCCTTGGCCGCGTAGACGGTGGCCTGACCGATCTTGGCCGGGTCCCAGAGCGCGAACTCCTTGACGGTTCCGTCTTTCACGTACTGGCGCATCTGGTTCGGCAGGCCGAGACCGGTCAGGATGACCTTGCCCTTGTACGACGAGGTGGAGAGGTAGCGTGCCGTCGCCGCGATGCCGACCGTCGTGGGCGAGATGATGCCCTTCAGGTTCGGGTACGACTGCAGCAGACCCTGGGCGACCTGGAACGACGTCGTGTCGTCGTCGTTTCCGTAGACCGTGGTGACCAGCTTGATCTTGGAGTAGGTCGGGTTCGACGCGAGCTCCTGCTTCATGTACTGGATCCAGGAGTTCTGGTTGGTCGCGTTGGCCGTCGCGGACAGGATCGCGATCTCGCCCTCGTTGTTGATCTGCTCCGCCATCTGCTTCAGCTCGATCAGCGCGACGTCTTTCGCGTTGACCTGGTTGATGAAGAGGCTGCGGCAGTTCTTGTCGGTGTCGGAGTCGAAGGTGATGATCTTCGCGCCGCCGGCCTTGGCCTGGTTCAGGGCCGAGCACACCGCGTTGGGGTCGTTGGCCGCGATGGCGATCACGTTGGTGTGCTTCTGGGTCAGCGTGTTGATGTAGCTGACCTGCGACGACGCGCTGGCCGTGTTCGGGCCGACGACGGAGTAGGTGTCGCCGGTGGCCTTGGCTGCGTCCTTCCCGCCGCCGAGTTCGACGTCGGTGTACGGGTTGTTCAGCTGCTTCGGGACGAAGGCGATGCTGATGTGCTTGCTGGCGGATCCGCCCGAACTGCCCGAACCGGCACAGCCGGTCAGGGCGAGAAGGGCTGCTGTGGATGCTGCGGCGATGACCAGGACCTTCCGCGATCGGGACAGGGTCCCTCCCGCAGCGTTGCGAGACAACTTCATTGTTCTTCCTCTCTGGTGGAACGACGCCAGGTGCCGGGCGTCGCAGGTGTCACGACGCGCGAGCGCCGGTGGTTTCGGGGCGCCGGGGGCGCCGAGTGGGTCACGACGCGGGAGCGCCGGTCGGTGCCGGTGCCGGAGCACCGAGGTCTCGGGCCCTGGCTCGCTGCTCGCGCAGGACCCGGACGCGGGCGGTGATGCTCGGGGCGACGACCGAGAGCACGAGCAGGCCGCCGGTCACGATGGTGAGCACCGTGTCGGGCAGACCCGCGAGCTGCAGCGAGTAGTTGACGGTGCGGATGATCAGGACGCCGGCGACGACGCCGACGATGCTCCCGGATCCCCCGAAGATCGACACCCCGCCGAGCAGGACCGCCGCCACGACGCTCAACTCGAGCCCCTGCACGCTGTCGCTTTGGGCACTCGAGTAGCGGAGCACCCAGAACAGGCCGGCCGCGCTCGAGACCACGCCGCTGGCGACGTAGAGCCAGAACTTCGACGCGTTGACCCGGATGCCGACGAAGCTCGCGGCTTCGGGGCTGAAGCCGAGAGCGAAGAGCCCGCGGCCGAACGGGGTGAAGTGGAGGATCACCCCGAAGATGACGACGACGATGGCGACGAAGATCATCACGGTCGGCACGCCGATTCCGGGGATGTTCGAGGTCGCGAACGTCGTGACGGCGGTCGGGAAGTCCGCCACGGCGTTGTCGCCGATGACGACCAGGGCGAGACCCCGGAAGAGCGCCAGCGTTCCGATCGTGACGGCGAGGGACGGAAGCCCGACGACGGCGACGAGAAATCCGTTGAACGCTCCGCAGGCGGCGCCGATCACGAGACAGATCACGAAGATGGCCACGATGCTCGTGTGCCCGTGCCCCGCCTGCCAGAGCACCCCGAGGGTTGCAGCCGACAGACCGGCGGTCGATGCCACCGACAGGTCGATCTCGCCGGTGATGATGATCAAGGCCATGGGCATCGCCATCAGCAGGATGGGGATGGCGTCGATCAGCAGGAAGCTGACGGTGGTGACCGAGGCGAAGTACGGGATGAAGAGCGCCGCCAGGACCACGATCAAGACGAGGGCGTAGACGATCGTGGCATCCCGCCCGCGCCAGAAGCGACTGCGCAAGCGGACGGCGGGAGCAGGCGGCCGGACCGCGGTCTTCTCGATGGTGTCAGACATCTTTGGCCTCGCTGACTCGCAACTTCTTGGCGTTGCGCAGGGATATGAGCTTCGTGATGAGGATGGCGGCGATGATGAGGATGCCGACGATGGCCTGCTGCCAGAACTTGCTGACGTTCAGGGCCGCGAGGGCGCCGGTCATCGTGGTGAGCAGCACGGCGCCGATCGCCGCGCCGACCACGGTGCCCGAGCCGCCGAAGATGGCGACCCCGCCGACGACGACCGCCGCGACGATCTGCAGCTCGTAGCCGGTGCCGGTGTCGGCTCCGACCGAGTTGAAGCGGGAGGCGTAGAGCACGCCGGCCAGACCCGAGAGGGCACCGCTGGCGACGAACGCGCCGATCACCCGACGGGTCACCTTGATGCCGAACAGCTGAGCGGCCACCGGGTCGGAGCCGATCGCGTAGAGGTCGCGACCCGAGCGCGAGCCGAAGAGGTACAGCGCGAACACGACGGTGATGACCAGGGCGATCAGCGCGAGCAGGGGCAGCCCCAGCACCGACGCCACCGACAGGTTGCCGAACTCCGGCGGGTCGTTGCCGATGAAGTACTGCGTACTGCCGGCCCAGGCGTTGTTGATGCCGCGGTAGATGTAGAGCGTGCCGAGGGTGATCACCAGGGCGGGCACCTTCGCGGCCGTCACGATCAGACCGTTGACGGCTCCGAGGATCGCGCCGAGCACTACGCCGATCACGAAGATGCCGATGACGGGCATGTGCGGGAACGCGTTGTACGTCGCGCCGGTGCTGAACGCCGTCAGTCCGAGGATCGAGCCGACCGAGAGGTCGACGTTCCGCGTGATGATGACCAGCGCCTCGCCGACCGCCATCACGACGAAGATCGCCGAGTTGAGCAGCAGGTCTTTCGTGCCCTGCGGCGAGAGGAACCGGGGGTTCGCGATCGTCGTGACGATCAGGAGGATCGCGAGCGCGGCGAAGACCGAGAACTCGCGCGAGACGAACGTACGGCTGAGACCCCGGAGAGCCGGGCGGGATGCACGGGGTCGGACGGGCGACGGAGTGGCCGTCTCGGCGACGCGGGTCATGCGGCCACCTCCGCATCGGTCGAGGCGGCGTGGAGGATGGCCTCGGCCGTGGCGTCCGCGCGGTCGAACCGGCCGGAGATCGTGCCCTCGTGCATCACGAGGATGCGGTCGGCCATGCCCATGACCTCGGGCAGCTCGGACGAGATCATGAGCACGGCGATCCCCTGTCCGGCGAGCTCGGAGATGAGGCGGTGCACCTCGGACTTGGTGCCGACGTCGATGCCGCGGGTCGGCTCGTCGACGATCAGGAACTTCGGCTTGGTGGCCAGCCACTTGGCCAGGACCACCTTCTGCTGGTTGCCGCCCGACAGGGTCGAGACGGCCAGGCTCTGCGAGCCGGTCTTGACCTGGAGCCTCTTCGACCAGTCCTCCGCCGCCGAGCGCTCGGCCCGGCCGGAGATCAGCCCGAAGCGAGCGAGCTGGTGACGCAGCGTGAGAGCGGTGTTCTTGGTCACGGACAGATCCATGACGAGCCCCTGCTTGCGGCGGTCCTCCGGAACGAAGGCCATGCCGGCCTCGATCGCGGCCTTCGGCGAGTGGGCCCGGAGCGGTGTGCCCGCCATCGTGACGGAGCCGGTGTCGTAGCGGTCGACGCCGAAGACGGCACGAGCCACCTCGGTGCGACCGGCTCCGACGAGACCGGCGAGCCCGACGATCTCTCCGGCGCGGACCTCGAACGAGATGTCGGAGAAGACCCCGGCCCGGCTGAGCCCCTCGACGGAGAGGACGACGTCGCCGATCTCGGCCTCCTCCTTGGGGAACAGGGCGCTGATGTCGCGACCGACCATCTCGTGCACGAGTTCGTCGACGGTGATCGAGTCGGCGTCGTGCGTGGCGATGTACGCACCGTCGCGCATGACGGTGATGCTGTCGCAGAGGGCGAAGACCTCGTCGAAGCGGTGGGAGATGAAGAGGATGGCCGCGCCCTGGTCGCGCAGGCTGCGGGCGACGGCGAAGAGACGGTCGACCTCGACGCCGCTCAAGGCCGCCGTCGGCTCGTCCATGACCAGCACACGGGCTTCGAGCGAGATGGCCTTGGCGATCTCGATGATCTGCTGGTCGGCGATGGAGAGCCCCTCGGCGACGCGATCGGGGTCGATCGGCACACCGAGGCGGGCGAAAAGCTCGGCCGCCTCACGACGCATCGCCGGCCGGTCGATGAATCCGAGCCGGTTGCGGGGCTGGCGCCCGATGTAGATGTTCTCCGCGACGGTGAGGTCGGGGAAGAGGGTCGGCTCCTGGTAGATGACGGAGATGCCCGCCGCCTTGCTCTCGGCCGTCCCGGCGAACACGACGGGCTCGCCTCGGAGCTCGAGCGTGCCGGAGTCGGGCTGGTAGACGCCGGCGATGGTCTTCACCATGGTCGACTTGCCGGCACCGTTCTCGCCGACGAGGGCGTGGATGCGGCCGGCCTCCAGCGCGATCGTGCCGTTCGCCAGGGCGACCACCGGACCGAACGCCTTCGTGACGCCTCGCATCTCGAGGGTGACGGGGGCCTCGGCGAGGGGGATGCCCGTCATGCGTGCTGCCTCATCATTGAAACTGCCCTTCTTCATCGTCGAAGATTGAATCGTTTTATTGCGACGGCTGCGACTCTATTGTCGAGATTGCTCGGAAGTCAAGATACCGATGGAAAATGCTGCGGAATCGGGATCGAAGCGCGCTTCGTGCATCCCCCGCTCGCCCTCCGCCTTGGTGAAGAGGTCGATGAAACGTCATAATGACACGACGCAGGGGAAGGGGGTCGCATGGCGACCATCGGCGTGAAAGAGGTCGCCGCGCTGGCCGGCGTGTCGATCGGCACCGTCTCGAACGTGCTGAACCGCCCCGACAAGGTGACCGAGGCGACCGCCGCACGCGTCCACGCGGCCATCGAGCAGCTCGGCTTCATCCGCAACGACGCGGCGCGGCAGCTCCGGGCCGGGAGCAGCCGGGCGATCGGCCTCGTGATCCTCGACGTGGCGAACCCCTTCTTCACCGGCCTCGCCCGGGGCGCTCAAGAGCGTGCCGCCGAGTCCGGGCTCTCCGTGATCCTGGGCTACAGCGACGAGAAGGTCGAGCGTGAGGCCTCGTACCTCGACCTCTTCGAGGAGCAGCGGGTGCACGGGGTCCTGCTCTCGCCCGCGGCCGAACCCGGACCCCGGCTCGAGCGCCTCCGGGCCCACGGCATCCCGGCCGTCCTCGTCGACCGGCTCAGCACGGACACCAGCTTCAGCTCCGTCTCGGTCGACGACATCCGCGGCGGGGCCACCGCCGTCGGCCATCTCCTCGCGCAGGGTCGGAGGCGGATCGCGTTCATCGGCGGGCCGCTCACGATCCGGCAGGTCTCCGACCGGTTGCACGGGGCGAGCGAGGCGGCGAGCGCCGAGCCTCGCGCATCCCTCGAGGTCGTCACGGTCTCGGCCCTCACCGTCGCCGAGGGGCGCCGCGTGGGGCGACAGATCGCTCGCCGAGACCCCGCCGCCCGGCCCGACGCCGTCTTCGCGGCCAACGACCTCGTGGCCCTCGGGGTGCTCGAGGCGATGCTGATCGAGGGCACCGTGAAGATCCCCGAGCAGATGTCGTTGATCGGCTACGACGACATCGGATTCGCAGGGTCGGCGATGGTGCCGGTGTCGTCCATCCGGCAGCCGATGGCGCTGATGGGGCAGACCGCCGTCGACGTGCTGATGGAGGAGGCGTCGGGGGCGGGTCGGGCCGCGCAGCACGTGGTGTTCCAGCCGGAACTGGTGGTGCGGGAGAGCTCGCAGCGGTAAGGCCGGGCTGTCGAGGGCCCGTTCGCGTCAGCGTCGCGTGTCGGACGCGTCAGCGTCGCGTGTCGGACGCCTCGAGCAGCGCCCACAGCTCGGCTCGTCCCGCGAACGTCTCGAGGTCGAGCGCGAGCAGCGTGCCGACCCGGGCGACCCGCGCCTTGAGCGTGTGGCGATGGAGCCCCGCCTCGCGCGCTGCGGACTCCCAGTGCCCGTTGTGCGTCAACCAGAGCCGCGAGCACTGCAGGAGATCGCCGGGCTCTCCGCGCAGGGCCGACAGTCGGCGTCGTGCGACGTCGGCGGCCTCGGGCGACCAGAGGTCGTCGAGCAGGCCGGCGGCGGTGACCCCGAAGACCGCCAGGCCGGGGCCGTCGCTGCGGGCGAGGATGCGCAGGGCCTGAGCCCGACCGCTCGCGACCTCGGCCGGCGAGAGCTCGGCCGACAGCCCGACCGAGAGGGTGCGGAAGACGTCGCTCGGTTCGACTCCCCGGCCACCGTCGATCAGGCGCTCGAGACGCCCCACGGCCGCTGCCGGGACGACGAAGACGAGGGCGCGGTCGTGGATGTCGGCGACGGCGCCGACCTCCCGAGCCAGCACGTCGACGACGCTCCGGGCGGCGGTGTCGAGGGCGTCGGCATCGATGTCGGAGCCGAGGTCGGAGTCGGCGCCGGCCGTGCTGCCGGGCCGGTCCGCGTCCGCCCTCTCCGGGCTGAGGCGGACGACGCCGACCCGCAGTGGATCCGGGATCGACCGGTCGAGCTCCGCCGCGACGGCGGAGGCCGCGACCACCTGACCGTCGAGCAGCAGTCGGACGAGCATCCCGCCGAGGTCGTTCTCGAGGCGCCGGCGCTCGTCGTCCTTGGCGAGGAGCACCTCGGCGATCGCGATGGCGCCGGTCACGACGGCCTGCATGCCGAGGTCGTTCCGGCCCGCGCCCACGACGCCGACGGCGCCGCGGAGGGAGCCGCGGGGGCCGAGCGTCTGCACCGTGGCGAAACCGGACCAGCCGGGGAGGGTCAGGTCGACGCTCGCGCGGGTGCCCCGGCCGAGCATCCTGCGGGCCTCCGTCGTGATCGCGTCGAGCGGGATGTCGCTCGGCGTTCCCGAGGTACGGCGGACCACGTCGCCCGCGGCGGAGAGGATCACGACCGTGCCGCCCACCTGCTCGGCCAGCACCCGGGCGACCGCGTCGAGGGTGCCGGTGGTCAGAGCCGCGACCGACACGGCCCGCTGCGCACGCAGGGTCCAGGCGTCGCGCTCGTGCTCGCGGGCCGAGATCCGGTCCGCGACCCAGCGGATCAGAGCGATGAAGGGGATCTCGTAGGGCACCTCGACGAGGGTGACGTCGCGTTCGCGGCAGGCCCGGACGAGGGAGGGAGGCGTGCCCTCGCGGATGACCTCGAGGCCGAAGCCGATGCCGACGACTCCCGCCGCGACGATCCGGTCGACGTAGGCGTCGTAGTAGTCGTCCGCGTCGGCCCCGCCGGGCGCGTCCTGGTCGACCGCGTCGTCGGGGAACTGGGTGCCGGTCGTCAGCAGCATCGTATGCCCGCTGAGGAATGGAGTCGGATCGGTCAGGTCGGAGCTGTGCACCCAGTCGATCGGCGTCTCGGGGTGCGCACCCGTCAGGCGGGGGCGCAGCCGCAACGCGGTCTCGGCGAGCAGGCCACGGATGGTCGGGGGCGACGTCTTGTCCACAGCACGAGGCTATCCACAGGCTGCCGCTTGGTCCATAGATTCTCCACAGGGTGCCGTTCCGGCAAGTCCGTGGGATGCACGGGTGCCTATGTTTGCGGAAGACCGAAGCCGTACGACCGGAGGCCCCGATGACCATCGCGAACCCCAATCTCGACGAGCGCCCGCGCGACGGGCGAGGCCACGGCGCCGCCCCCGATGCCGAACGCCGGATCGGCGGCCCCTCCCTCCCCCAACGGCGCAACCTCGTGACCGAGATCCCGGGTCCGCGTTCTCGAGAGTTGCTGGCCCGCAAGTCGGCCGCCGTCCCCCAGGGCGTCTCGGTCAGCCTGCCGATCTTCACCGACGTGGCCGGCGGCGGGGTCGTCGTCGACGTCGACGGCAACACCCTGATCGACCTCGGCACCGGCATCGCCGTCACGGGGGTGGGCAACGCCGACCCGGGCGTCGCGGCCGCCGTCCAGGCCCAGGTCGAGCGCTTCACGCACACCTGCTTCATGGTCACCGGCTACGACGGCTACGTCGAGGTCGCCGAGGCCCTCAACCGGCTCACGCCCGGCGATCACGACAAGCGCACCGCCCTCTTCAGCACGGGTTCGGAGGCCGTCGAGAACGCGGTCAAGATCGCCCGGTCGTACACGGGCCGGAGTGCCGTCGTGGCTTTCGACCACGCGTATCACGGCCGCACGAACCTGACGATGGCGCTCACTGCGAAGGCGATGCCGTACAAGCTGGGGTTCGGCCCCTTCGCCCCCGAGATCTATCGCGCCCCGCTGTCCTATCCCTACCGCGACGGCCTCGACGGCACCACCGCCGCCGCTCGGGCGATCCAGCTCATCGAGAAGCAGATCGGCGCCTCGCAGGTCGCGGCCCTGCTCATCGAGCCCATCCAGGGCGAGGGCGGCTTCATCGTGCCCGCACCCGGCTTCCTGACCGCTCTCGCCGCCTGGGCGAAGGAGAACGGCGTCGTCTTCATCGCCGACGAGGTGCAGACCGGGTTCGCCCGCACGGGTCGCATGTTCGCCTCCGAGCACGAGGGGCTCGTGCCGGACCTGATCACGACCGCGAAGGGCATCGCGGGCGGCCTTCCGCTGGCGGCCGTCACGGGCCGCGCCGAGATCATGGACGCCCCGCACAAGGGCGGCCTCGGCGGCACCTACGGCGGCAACCCGGTGGCGTGCGCAGCCGCCCTGGCGACGATCGCGGCGTACGAGCACGACGGCCTGATCGAGCGGGCCGCCGAAATCGGCACCCTCTTGATGGACCGCCTCGTCGACCTCCAGTCGTCCGATCCTCGCGTCGGCGACGTCCGCGGCCGCGGCGCGATGGTGGCGATCGAACTGGTCGATCCATCGACGGGTGAGCCCGATCCCGAACTCACCGCCCGGGTAGCCGCGGGCGCGCACGCCCGGGGTGTCATCCTTCTGACGTGCGGCACGTTCGGCAACGTGATCCGATTCCTGCCGCCGTTCTCGATCAGCGACGAGCTCCTGCACGACGGCCTCGACGTCGTGCGCGAAGCCCTGGAGGCAGCATGAGCACCACCACCCCTGCAGCGCCCACCGCGACTCGCGAGGCCGAGCTGGTCGCCTCGGTTCCGACCGGCCTGCTGATCGACGGCGAGTGGCGACCGTCCTCGTCGGGCGAGACCTTCGAGGTGGTCGATCCCGCCACCGGGCTCGTCCTCACACGCGTGGCCGACGCCACTCCGGCCGACGGGCTCGCCGCTCTCGACGCCGCCAGTCGCGCGGGCGCCGAGTGGGCGGCCACCGCCCCGAGGCGCCGGGGCGAGATCCTCCGCCGCGCTTTCGACCTCGCGATCGAGCGCCAAGAGGATCTGGCGCTGCTCATGACCATCGAGATGGGCAAGTCCCTCCCCGAGGCGCGAGGCGAGGTCGCCTACGGCTCCGAGTTCCTCCGCTGGTTCTCCGAAGAGGCCGTGCGCATCTCCGGCCGCTACGGCTCCAACCCCGAGGGCACCGGCACGACGATCGTGTCGTACCGGCCCGTCGGCCCCTGCTTCCTGATCACGCCCTGGAACTTCCCGCTCGCCATGGCGACGAGAAAGATCGCTCCGGCCCTGGCCGCCGGTTGCACCGTCGTTCTCAAGCCGGCCGAGCTCACACCGCTGACGAGTCTCTTCTTCGCCCAGCTCCTCCTCGACGCCGGGGTCCCCGCCGGGGTCGTCAACGTCGTCCCGACCACCGACGCCTCCGGAGTCTCGTCGGCCGTGCTGGCCGACTCCCGCACCCGCAAGGTCAGCTTCACCGGGTCGACTCCGGTCGGGAAGGTCCTGCTGAAGCAGGCCGCCGACAACGTCCTGCGCACGTCGATGGAGTTGGGCGGAAACGCCCCCTTCCTCGTCTTCGACGACGCCGACCTCGACGCCGCCGTCACCGGCGCCATGCTCGCCAAGTTCCGGAACATCGGCGAGGCCTGCACCGCCGCCAATCGGTTCATCGTCCACGCCTCCGTCGCCCAGGCCTTCGGCGCCGCACTCACCGCCAAGGTGAAGGCGCTCGGGGTGGGCCGAGGCACCGAAGAGGGCGTGTCGATCGGCCCTCTGATCAACCGGGCCGCCGTCGAGAAGAACGCCCAGCTCGTGGCCGACGCCGTCGACCGCGGTGCCGAGGTCCTCACCGGCGGTTCCGCTCGATCCGGGCCCGGCACCTTCTTCGACCCGACGGTGCTGACCGGCGTCCGACCGGGATCCCGCCTCCTCTCCGAGGAGATCTTCGGGCCGGTCGCAGCCATCGCCACCTTCGAGACCGAAGACGAGGCGGTCCGACTGGCCAACGCCACGGAGTTCGGTCTCGTCGCCTACGCGTTCACCACCGATCTCGCTCGAGGGCACCGCTTGATCGCGTCGCTCCAGACCGGCATGCTCGGTCTCAACACCGGCGTCGTGTCGAACGCCGGAGCGCCGTTCGGCGGGGTGAAGTCGTCGGGTCTCGGCCGCGAAGGCGGCCTGGAAGGCATCCACGAGTACCTCGACACGACCTACACGCTCATCCCGGCCGGCTGACCGCCCGCTCCCGATGAACGGTTCCACGCCCGTCCCGCTCGAAAGGCTCCACCCCATGTCTGAAATTCGTTGCGACGTCGTCGTCATCGGAGCCGGCGTCACCGGCCTGACCGCGGCCCGCGACCTCGTCGCCGAGGGCCTCGACGTCGTCGTCCTCGAGGCACGCGACCGTGTCGGCGGCCGCGTCTGGACCAACACGATCGAGGGTCAGCTCTACGAGATCGGAGGCCAGTGGGTCTCCCCCGACCAAACCGCCCTGCTCGCGTCCCTCGACGAGCTGGGGCTGGCCACCTACTCGCGCTTCCGCGACGGCGAGAGCGTCTACGTGGGCCGTGACGGAGTCGCCAAGCGATTCACGGGCGACATCTTCCCCGCCTCGCCCCGGACCGAGAGCGAGATCGAACGTCTCATCGGCGTACTCGACGAGCTCACGGCCGAGATCGACCCCGACGCGCCCTGGCAGCACCCGCGAGCCCGCGAGCTCGACACCGTCTCGTTCAAGGAGTGGCTCGCCGCCGAGAGCGACGACGAGGAGGCCCGCGACAACATCGCCCTCTTCATCGCCGACGCCATGCTGACGAAGCCGGCCCACGCGTTCTCCACGCTTCAGGCCCTGCTCATGGCGGCGAGCGCGGGTGCATTCTCGCACCTCGTCGACGCCGACTTCATCCTCGACAAGCGCGTCGTCGGCGGACTCCAGAAGGTCCCGCTGGCCCTGGCGGACGGGCTCGGCGACCGGGTCAGGCTCGACCAGCCGGTCCGCACCCTGCACTGGGGCGACGACGGCGTCACGGCCGTCACCGACGACCTCGAGGTGCACGCCCGCCGCGCCCTCGTGGCCGTCCCGCCGAACCTCTACGGCCGCATCGCCTACGAGCCCCCGCTGCCGCGCGAGCGCAATCAGATGCACCAGCACCTCTCGCTCGGCCTGGTGATCAAGGTCCACGCGACCTACGAGACGCCGTTCTGGCGCGAGGCAGGCCTGTCCGGCACCTCGTTCAGCCCCTATCAGCTCGTCCACGAGGCCTACGACAACAGCAACTTCGGCGAAGACCGAGGCACTCTCGTCGGCTTCGTGTCCGACGAGAAGGCCGACCGTCTGCTCGCGCTCGATCCCGACGAACGCAAGGCGCGCATCCTCGCCTCTCTGGCCTCGTATTACGGGCCGCAGGCCCTCACGCCCGTCGTCTACTACGAGAGCGACTGGGCGTCCGAGGAGTGGACCCAGGGTGCCTACGCGACCTCGTTCGACCTCGGCGGCCTGACTCGCTTCGGTGCGGGTCAGACGACACCCGTCGGGCCGCTACGATTCGGATCGAGCGATCTCGCCGGCCTCGGCTTCCAGCACGTGGACGGCGCGATCCGCGTGGGGCATCGCATCGCGGCGGAGATCTCCGCCGAGATCGGCGTCCCCGCCTGACCCGTCCGCTTCACCGTCCCACCTGCTGTCGTTCCACCGTTCCGCCCCCGTTCCACGACACATCTGTCCCTACGAACCCGAGGCTAGGCATCCATGGCACTTGACGTCGATACGAAGTACCTCGCTCCGGCAGCCGCCGAGAGCAGCAAATTGAAGCGGCACTTCGGCCGCTTCGACATCCTGTTCTTCCTGATCTGCACGATCGTCGGAGTCGACACCATCGCCTCGGTGGCGTCGGCGGGCGGGCAGGCGTTCACCTTCATGGTGATCCTCGCCATCGTCTTCTTCGTACCGCAGGCGCTTCTGTTCGCCGAACTCGGCACGGCGTTCCCGCAGGAGGGCGGTCCCTACCTCTGGACCCGGATGGCGTTCGGCCATCTGGCCGGGGCGGTCAACAACTTCCTCTACTGGGTGACCAACCCGGTCTGGCTCGGCGGCACGCTGGCCGGGGCCGCCGCGTACGCTCTCGAGGTCTTCTTCAACCACGGCAAGACGTTCTCCACCCCGGTCTTCTACGCGGTCACGATCCCCTTCGTCTGGGTGGCCGTGCTCGCCGCGATCCTGTCGTTCCGCGTCGGCAAGTGGATCACCACGGTCGGAGCGTTCGCGCGGTTCCTCCTCCTCGGCGTCTTCGTCATCACGGTCGTCGTCTACGCGATCCAACACGGTGTCCACGGTCTCGGAGCGTCGAGCTTCATGCCGCAGTACTCCGGGTTCGTGCTGCTCGTGGGCGTGCTGCTGTTCAACTACGTCGGCTTCGAGCTGCCGAACAGCGCCGGCGAAGAGATGAAGAACTCGACCAAGGACGTGCCGTTCGCGATTGCCCGCTCGGCGATCTTCTCCTTCGTCCTGTACGCCGTCCCGATCCTCGGCATCCTGCTCGTCATCCCGGTCGACAAGGTGACGAACCTCGGCGGCTTCGTCGACGCCATCCAGACGACCTTCTCGGTCTTCGGGCCGGCCGCTCCGGTCGTCGGTGGAGCCGCGGGCATCCTGTTCGTGCTCTGCGTGCTCACGTCGGGCGTGACCTGGATCATGGGATCCGACCGCTCCCTGGCCGTCTCCGGCTACGACGGAGCCGCGCCGCGCTTCCTCGGCGTCATCAACGCCAGGCTCGGCACGCCCGTGCGGGTCAACATCTTCTCCGGCATCGTCTCGACGATCGTCCTCGTGCTCGCCACGACGATCACCGGCGGCAACGCCTACAAGTTCTTCGGCGCCGTCCTCGGCGTCACGATCTCGACCACGCTGATCAGCTACCTGCTGATCTTCCCGTCGCTCTGGAAGCTGCGCCGAAGCCACCCGAACGTCGCCCGTCCGTTCACAATGCCCTGGCACCGACCCCTGACGATCCTCCTGATGGTGCTGCTCGCCTTCACGGTCATCCAGCTCATGGCGCCCGGCGCGTTCTACCAGTGGTTCGGTTCGGACTTCCGACCCGACGGGTGGAAGGCCTCCGAGGGCGGGCTCTACCTGCTGACCGAACTGGTGCCCGTCGTGGCGTTCATCGTGATCGGGGTGCTGTTCTGGGTCTCAGGCACGAAGACGCGGCGCGAGAACGCGGCCCTGGCCAGCGAGCTCGATGCGGCAGGCGCCGGGGTCGTCGGCGGCGGTGTCGGCGGCGGCGCCTCCGGCACGGCGGGTCCCGTCTCGGGTTCCTCCGCCGGCTAGACGCATGGCTCCGGATCCGCTGCGCGAGGTCGCGCCGGGCGTCCTCGTCGCGACCAGCCGTCTCGACTCGACGAACAGCGTGGTGGTGCGGGCGGATCCGGGCCCGGTCGGGAGCGGCGATTTCCACCCGCTCGGCGGTGTGCCGGGCGGCGGCGACGTCCTCCTGATCGATCCGGCGTGGGAAGCCGACGAGCTGGCAGCCCTGGCCACCGCCCTGAGCGAGCGGGGCCTGCACCCCGTCGCCGGCCTGTCGACGCATTTCCACCACGATCACCTGCTCTGGCATCCCGGCTTCGGCGAGGTCCCGCGCTGGGCATCCGCCGACACCGCTCGCCTGGCGACGGCGCATCTCGCTGAGCTACTGGCCGAGCTGGGGCCGGCATGGCCGGCGGACTTGGCGCGCGTCTTCGCCCGAGTCCAGGCGGTGAGCGGAACCCGGCTGCCCTGGTCCGGCCAAACGGTCGAGCTCGTCGAGCTCGTCGAACACGATGCGCACGCGATCGGGCACACGGCCGCGTGGCTGGCCGACGCGGGCATCCTCGTCGCCGGTGACATGCTGAGCGACGTCGAGCTGCCGCTGCCTGCCGACGAGCGTGCCGGTGGCATCAGTGCTTCCGGCGGTGCTGGTGGCTCCGGTAGCTCCGGCGGCGCCGGCGGTGCTGGTGGCTCCGGTAGCTCCGGCGGTGCTGGTGGCTCCAGTGGCTCCGGCGGTACTGGTGGCTCCGGCGGTGCCGGCGGCTCCGGCGGTGCCGGCGGCTCCGGTAGCGCCTTCGGCTCGGTCGATCCCCTCGGTGACTACCTCGCCGGGCTCGACGCACTCGCGCCGTTCGTCGAGCGGGCGGCACTGGTCGTTCCCGGACACGGCACACCGGGCACCAACGCCCGCGCCCGGCTCGACGCCGACCGCCGCTACATCGAGGCCGTGCTCGCGGGCCGCTCGGTCGACGATCCGCGCCTCGCCAACCCGGGCATGGCCGAGGCCCACGCGGCCACTCTGCGCCTGGCGTCGGCGCGGCGCTGAGCTCCCCCGTGGCGCCTCTGCCCGGTGGCGCTGGGCCCCGTTCCAGCAAGGCGCGCCGCGCTCGACACCCAGAAGCATGGGCGCGCCCGCAGGCATGTGCACCCCGGACACCGCGCAAGCCCCCCTGTCGACGAGTGGGTCGACTCGGCCGTAAGGGGTGCCACTCCGCGGAACGGGGGTTCGCCCCCGCGGAACGGGGGTGCGGACCCGCCGTACGTGAGCACGGCCCGACACCCCCAGCCAAGTCGCCCCGTTTGACGCATGTCGCCCTGCCGTGCCGGGGCGACCTACGTGAAACGAGGCGACCTACGTAAAACGGGGCGACTCGCGTGCAACGAAGCGCGCCGCGGAGCTACACCGCCGGCTGCTGCTGCGTGATGCAGTGGATCCCGCCGCCCCGCGCGAAGATCTCGCGCGCGTCGAGCGTCACGACCCGCCGCCCCGGGTACACCGAGGCCAGCACCGAAGCCGCCCTCGCGTCCGCCACCGGGTCGTCGAAGCCGCAGGCGAGCACGCCCCCGTTGACCACGAGGTGGTTCACGTAGTTGTGATCGACGAAGCCGGCGGAGTCGCGCAGCTCGGACGGCGCCGGCAGATCGACGATCTCCCACGGCCGCCCCTCCGCGTCCACCGTCTCCGACAGGAACGACCGGAGCGACGCCATCACGGCGTGGTCGGGATGCGCGGGGTCGGGCTGCGAATGGAGCAGCAGCACCCCGGGCGCCGGGATCGCGGCGACCATGTCGACGTGCCCGCGCGTGCCGAACTCCTCGTAGTCGCGGCTCAGCCCGCGCGGCAGCCAGATCACGTGCGTCGCGCCGAGCGTCCGCGCCAGCTCCGCCTCGACCCGAGCCCGGTCGGCGTACGGGTTGCGGCCGGGGTCGAGCTGGACGGTCTCGGTCACGAGCACGGTTCCGCGGCCGTCGACGTGGATCGCACCGCCCTCGTTGACGAGCAGAGACGGCAGGATGCACGCCCCGGCGGCCCGGGCGACGAACGACCCGATCTCGCGGTCGGCCTCCCACGAGGCCCAGGGTTGAGCGCCCCATCCGTTGAACGTCCAGTCCACCGCGCCCAGCTTCTGCTCGACCCCGCCTTCGGCGAACCCACCGGACGGCACCACGAACGTCGGCCCGATGTCGCGCATCCACGCGTCGTCGAGCGGGGCTTCGAGGATCGTGATCTCTCCCGAGAGGTGGCGCCGTGCATCCCGCGTCGCTGTCGGGTCGACCACCACCGTGACCGGCTCGAACTCGGCCGCGGCGTTCGCGACCGAGGCCCAGGCGGTCCGTGCGGCCTCGGCCGATGCGTCGTCATCGCCCAGCGTGTAGCCGCCGCGCGGGAAGGCCATCCAGAGCCGCTCGTGCCGCTCGGGCTCGGCGGGCATCCGCCAGGCGCCGACCCCGGCAGCACCGCCGGAGACGGCCGCGCCGCCGCTCACGGTCGCACGTCCGCGACGGACTCGGCGATGGCCTCGAACGCCCCGTAGGAGTGCCGCGCCTCGTCGACCGGGGCGACGAGCCCCTCGTACAGGTCGGGTCGCCGGGTGACGTAGAAGGGGAAGAGCTTCAGCCACTCCTCCCGCTGCGCGATGTCGAGGTCGGCCACGAGCACGACGGACTCGTCGCGCGGAGCCGAGACCAGAACTCGCCCGTACGGGTCGGAGATGAACGACGAGCCGTAGAAGGTGATGTCGCCCTCGTCGCCCCAGCGGTTGGGCACGACCATGAAGAGGCCGCTCGTGATGCCGTTGGCGACGATCACCTGCCGCCAGATGTCGCGGGTGTCGAAGTCGGGGAAGCTGGGCTCGGAACCGATGGCCGTCGGATAGGCGAGGATCTCCGCGCCCGCGAGGCCGTAGGAGCGGGCCAGCTCGGGGAACCACTCGTCCCAGCAGGTCGGGAGGCCGACCCGAGCGCCGAGCCCGGCGGGTTCATAGACGGGGAAGGGCGAGCCGGCCGGGAAGGCCGAGCCGGCCAGAGAAGGCGAGCCGCCCGAAGAAGCCGAGCCGGAGGCCGACAGCGCCGCCGCCGGAGCCGCACCGGGTCGGAAGTACGTGTCCTCGTAGTAGCCGGCACTGATCGGGATGTGCGTCTTGCGTGTGCGCCCGACCAACTCGCCCGAGGGCGCGACGAGGATCGCCGTGTTGTAGCCCCGGGCATCCCCCGGCTCGTCGTCGGCCGCGGGCCGCTCGTAGAGGGAGGCATGGACGAAGACGCCGTGTCGACGGGCCTGGGAGACCGCGAACGTGAAGGTCGGGCCGGTGAGGAGGTCTTCGGCGTGGTCCTTCGGCACGCCGGAGGCCGGCACGTCGCCGGGGTAGCGGCGCAGAGAGAGCTCGGGGAGGAAGACGGCGCTCGCTCCGGCGGCCGCGGCGGAGGCGATGCCGTCGGCGAGCTGCTCCGCGTGCGCGACGGGGTCGGCGAGCCATTGCATCTGGACGAGGGCGACCCGGACCGGAGCACGGCGGCCCGAGGCGGACGCGCCCGACGACGACGGAGCCGAACCGGAGTCGACAACGGGGCGAAGCGGTGCCGGGGCGGGCGGAGCGATGACGGTCTTCATGGAGCACCTCTCGATCGGATAGTGTTGATCATATGATCAACAAGCGGCCGACCGCCACCTCGACATCCGCGGCCGCCACGCGGGCATCCGCGGCAACGACCCGCAAGCCCGCGGCCCCCACCCGCAAGCCCGCCGCCGAGCGCGCCGCCGACATCGCCGCCGCCGCACGCCGAGTCGCCGTGACCGACGGCCTCGGTGCAGTCACTCTCCGGGGCGTCGCCGCCGAAGCCGGCGTGACCAGCGCCCTCGTCGCCCACTACGAGCCCTCGATCCAGGCTCTGGTGGCCCGCACGTTCACCGAGTTGGCGACGGCCGAACTCGACGAGGTGAAGGCACTGATCGCGACCGCCGCCGACCCGATCCGAGGGGTGAGGATGCTCGTCTCGACCCTCCTCGCGCCCGCCCGACACGAGCTGTCCGCCCTCTGGGCCGACGCCTGGAGCCTCGGGCGACGAAACCCTCCGCTCGCCGAAGCGTCCCGGGGCGCCATGGCCGCTTGGCATGGACTCGCCACCGCCGTCATCGACAGAGGGGTCATGTCGGGCGATTTCACACCAGGGTCGTCCGATCGCGCCGCACTGCTGATCTTCGCCTTGATCGACGCCACGACGGCCTATGCCCTGGTCGACTACCGCGCTGCGGACGAGCGTGACGAGTTGGTTCGGCGCACCCTCGAAATCAGCCTGCAGATCCCCTCAGGAGGCCTGTCAGACCTGTGACTCGTGTGACTCGAGTGACTCGTGCGACTCCTTCGGGGGGTGTACATCCGCCACCCCCTCGGGTTAACTCGGGGAGAGCCGACCGTACTAGGGGTACGACCGCGCCGCACCTAGGAGACCTATGACTTCGTCCATCCGCTCGTCCATCGGCGTCGCCGGTGCCGTCCTCGTGGCCATCGGCCTCGTCGCGGGCGGTGCCTCGACAGCGACCGCCGCCACGCCGACGACGACGTCGAGCCCGGCCGCGACGGTCTCCCCGGCAACAGCGACCGCGACGCCGACCGCGACCCCCTCCGCCGGCCCGACGTCCACACCGACCGACAGCCCCAGCGTCGCGACGCCGCCGAGCACCACGACGACGCCGACAGCGGTCGCGACGCCCGCCAGCGGGAGCAGCACCACCAACAGCACGACGACCGATCCCTCTCTTGCAAAGCAGGACGAGAGCGACAATCACGTGATGGGCTCGACCATCCCCGCGTCCGACCCGGCCTCGACCTCGACCGGCAGCTCGTCGCTCCACTCGCTCCTGGCCACCCCCAACGCCGCCTCCGGCACGAACGCCCTCGCCGGCTTCGACGTGAGCGCCTATCAGGTCCTCTCCGCGGGCGACTTCGTCACCGCCGCCAACAACGGGGCGAAATGGGTCTACGTCAAGGCGACCGAGGGGACGACCTACCGCAGCAGCCAGTTCTCGACCCAGGTGAACGGTGCCGCCAATGCCGGCCTCCTCCGCGGCGCCTACCACTTCGCCCACCCGAACCAGGACGCCGCGGCGCAGGCCCGGTACTTCGTGGCGAACGGTGGCAACTGGACCCCCGACGGAATCACTCTCCCGCCGCTGCTCGACATCGAGTATGGCAGCGCCTCGCAGGGCGGTACCTGCTGGGGTGTCGGCCAATCGGACATGGTCAACTGGATCGCCACGTTCACGAACACGGTCCGCTCGCTCACGGGTATCAACCCCGCGATCTACTCGACGACGAACTGGTGGCAGACCTGCACCGGTAACACGAGCGCCTTCTCGGCCAACCCCCTCTTCATCGCCCGGTACACGAGCGGTGCCCTGCCGGGGACCCTCCCCGCCGGTTGGCCCACCTGGAGCTTCTGGCAGTGGGCCGACAGCGGAACATTCCCGGGCGACCAGGACGTCTTCAACGGCAACGCCTACGCTCTGCGATCGCTCGCCCTGGGTGGCAGCGTCGGTCTCGTCTCCGACGGAGCCACGTCGGCTTCGACGATCGCGACCAACGCTCGCCTGAATTCCGGCGACACCCGCGTCTCTCCGAACGGCCAGTACATGCTCCTCATGCAGGGAGACGGCAACCTCGTCGTCTACGGCAACGGTCGCGCCTTGTGGTGGAGCGGGACGAGCGGAAACGGCGGAGCCTTCCTCCTTCTTCAGGGCGACGGAAACGTCGTGATATACAACGCGAACAGTCAGGCCATCTGGTCCACGGGAACCATGAACTCCGGAGCCCTTCCCACCCTCTATCTCCAATCGAGTGGCGACTTCGCGTTGTCCACCAGCTACGGGGTGCCGTGGCGGACTAATGCCCCGGGCACCAATTCGCTTTCCGGCGCCAACGGGCTGACGTCCAACACCTACCTGCACTCGCAGGACGGACGCACCCTCCTTTCCATGCAAGGCGATGGAAACCTCGTGCTCTACATCAATGGACAGCCGCGGTGGACGTCGTACAGTGCCGGCAACGCCGGATCGTTCTTCCGCCTTCAGTCGGACGGCCAGGCGGTCGTCTACTCCGCCGACGGGCGTGCCCTCTGGTGGAGCGGCACGAACGGCACCGGCTCGGGCAATGTCCTGGCCGTCCAGAACGACGGAAACCTCGTTCTCTACCGGGGCGCGACAGCCCTGTGGGCATCGAACACGCGCACCTGACGCCATCTCGCCCGATCGCGACGCCCCGGTTCCGACCGGGGCGTCGCCGCTTCCCCCGCACGACGAGATCCCACGAGACGGGCTCTTACAGTCGGACCACCCCGGATTGCTCCCGATCGCCAAGCCTTTTAGCGACTAGCGACTCGGAAGCGATCTGGCAAGGGGTTACCTTGGCGGATCCCGGCCCCCATAATCAAGTTCGATGTCTGCTGTCACACCCCCCAATCGCCGGACCGACGTCTCGGGGACCGACCCCGACGAGGCCATCCAGCTCTTCGAGGCGGGCTACAACGGCAACGGCTTCATCATCAACCGCACCGAGCTCGAGTTCTCCTACCGGCACGCGGCCACCGGTGAGAACGGCGTCACCCTGCGATCGTCCAAGGTGTTCGGCGAGATCACCGGCGAGATCGAGCCCGAGGGCGAGTACATCGTCCAGTGGATCAAGCGGGGCACCGCCACGGTCGACGTGCACAAAGACAACGTCCGGCTGACGCTCGGCAGCCCGGTCATGTTCCCCACCGGCCGGCCCTTCTCCTTCTCGTATCGCGACTACGAGCAGGACCTCGTCCACCTCGACAAGGACCTCGTCGATCGGATCGCCCGCGAGCGAGAGGGCGCCGTCCTCGGCTCCCTCCGCTTCACCCCCTCGGTCGCGCCCGTGTCGCAAGCGGCCCTGCGAGCGTGGAACGCCACTCTCCAGCTCGTGGCGCAGACGCTCCTGGCCGGCTCGCCGAGCCCGCTGCTCGAAGCGGAGATGTCCCGCCTCGCGGCGTCCGCTCTGCTCGACGCGTTCGCGCACCGACAGGCCGACATCGGCGAGTCCCTCCTCCTGCCGAGCGGTGCATCCCTCCGTGTCGCCGTGGAGTTCATCCACGCCAACGCCGAACAACCCCTCACAGCGACGAGCATCGCCAAGGCGGCGGGCCTCAGCGTGCGGGGGCTTCAGCAGAGCTTTGCCCGACAGCTCGACACCACGCCGACCGCCTATGTCCGATCGGTACGCCTCGACCGGACTCGGGAAGACCTGCAACTCGCTTCGCCGAACTCCACGACGGTCGCTGAAATCGCGCAGAAGTGGGGTTTCGTGCACCTCGGCCGGTTCTCCGCCGCCTACACCGAGCGCTTCGGCGAGTATCCGAGCACGACTCTGCGCAGCTGAGCGGCCTCAGGCGCTCGTCGCCGATTCGGCCGGCGCATCGACGAGGAAATCCTCGTAGGTCGGCTCGACGTGACGAGCTCCGGTCGTGCCGTCGAGAGGCGGCGGAAACAGGAGGGGATGCGAGGCCGATGCCAGGCCGACCTCTTGCGAGCGGGTGCGGCGCCGGGGGTAGGCCGCGATCCGCGCTGCCGCCACGTCCGGGTTCCTGAGGTATTCGCTCATCCCCCGACGCTAAGGGGCCCCGCGAACCGAGCCGGCGCGTTATCCGGAAAGCGCATGGATGTCCGACGAGGCCTCGCCCTCTGCGGAGCGGTCGAGTCCTGATCCTCGACCGCTCCGAGGGCGGCGACTAGCCGAAGGTGATGGTCGTCTCGACCGACCCCTGGCTGTTCGTCATCTTCACGCGGTATTCGTGCGCCACGCCGTTCGTGAGCACCGTGGTGCGACCAAGACCCTGCGAGTCGGTCTTGCCCTTCGCGACCACCTGGTTGCGCCAGTCGACGACCTCGAACTTCGTCGACGCGCCACCCTGGATGTGCAGGTTGAAGAGGGTGGCGATGCCGTCCTCCTGCTCGGCCGTGACGATCGGGGCGGTCAGCGCGGCTGCCGGCTTGCCGAAGCTGATGTCCGTCTGCACGATGTGGCCGAACTGGTTGCTCAGCTGGACGATCCATTTCTCGGTGTCGGTCGTGGCGAACACCTCGGAGGCGCGGCCGTTCTCGTCGAGGTCGCCCTCGGCGGCGTAGGCCCCGTCGGGATCGATGACCTTGTAGTGCGCTGACGGAGCACCCTGGATGTGGAGCGTCGACTCACCGTCGCGGTCGTCCGCCGTCAACGTGGGCGCCTCGAGCGGCGGGGCATCCTGACCCAGGACGATCTTCGCCTGGATCTGGCCCGTCGGGCCGCCGTTCATCAGCACGAGGTACTCCTGCTTACGGTCCGTCTTGATGACCTCGGTCGCCGCACCCTTCTCATCGGTCGTGCCGTGCGCCACGTAGTAGCCGCGCGAGTCGAGGACGTCATAGGCGTACGAAGCCGTGCCCTTGACGTGCAGCACCGACTCGCCCGGGCGCTCCTCCGCCGACAACTCGAGAGGCTCGAGCTCGGCGACCACCGGGTCGCTACCCAGGACGATCTTCGCCTGGATCTGGCCCGTCGGGCCACCGTTCATCAGCACGAGGTACTCCTGCTTACGATCGGTCTTGATGACCTCGGTCGCCGCACCCTTCTCATCGGTCGTGCCGTGCGCCACGTAGTAGCCGCGCGAGTCAAGCACGTCGTACTCGTGCGATGCCGTGCCCTTGACGTGCAGCACCGACTCGCCCGGGCGCTCCTCCGCCGACAACTCGAGAGGCTCGAGCTCGGCGACCACCGGGTCACTGCCCAAAACGATCCTCGCCTGGATCTGGCCCGTCGGGCCACCGTTCATGAGCACGAGGTACTCCTGCTTACGATCGGTCTTGATGACCTCGGTCGCCGCACCCTTCTCATCGGTCGTGCCGTGCGCCACGTAGTAGCCGCGCGAGTCAAGCACGTCATAGGCGTACGACGCCGTGCCCTGGATATGCAACACCGACTCGCCCGCACGCTCCTCCGCCGACAACTTCAGCTCTTCGAGCGCCTGTTCGGGCGGGAGCTCCTGGCCGAAGGTGATATTCGACTGCTGGATGTGCCCACGGTCGTCCTGGAGCTGGACGACGTACTTGCCCTTGCCCGAGGTCGTCACGACCTCGGAAGCGAGCCCGGCTTCGTCCAGTCGACCCTCGGCGACGTAGTACCCCTTCGGGTCGATGACCTTGTAGGTCGTGCCGGCGAGGCCCTGGATGTGCAGCGTCGACTCGCCCTCGCGGTCTTCGGCCGTCAGAATCGGCGCAGTGAAGTTCGGGTCGTCGTAGCCGACGGCGAATCCGGGGTCGACCGTGGCTGGGGGTGCGACGACCGGACCGCCACCGGGCTTCACGACGTGGACGACGACCGGCAGCGAGACGTCGGAAGCCTGGTCGTTCGAGTCGTAGGCCGTCGCGGTCAGCGTGTGATCGCCGAGGGCCAAGGTGCCCGGCGTCGTCTCGCAGAACCAGCGGTATTGACCGAGCGGGTTCGAGAAGTCGGCCGACGAGCAGATCTGCCGGTCGTTCTCGTCGCGGACGACCACGTTCAGCTTCTGGAACCCGGAGCCGCGGCTGTCACCGATGTACATGAGATCGCTCTGCTCGAGGGTCACCTCGCCATTCGCGACGGTGCCCGAGCGAACCCCCTGGACAGTTTTGATCTGCGGCGTCTGAGGGGTCCGGTCCGGCGTGGCGGCGGATGCCGCCCCGGCCGTGGCCGGAAGTGCGACGGCGGCCAGCAGGACGGCCGCCAGGGCAGTGGGGATATAACGCTTGGTGTTCAACGGGAACCTTTCCTTGGAGAAGGTCCCACCGTAGCCAATTCAATATATCTCATACTGAAAAGACGCCATCTGTGAGTAACTCGCAGGCAGGCGCGTTATGTGGATAACCGTTTGGTCGAGCGTCGCCGCTCACTTAGCGTGTGCAACAGGGATTCGCTTTCTTCACCGTGGCGCCCAGACGACCCTTCGTGATCGAAGGAACGGGCTTCACTCCCACGGCATGCGACTCCTCCGACAGCGAGGCACGACGATGCTTCGAGAAGTACAGGTCACCATGACCGTCATCGACATCCACCCGGCCTCGCCGAGCCTCTACCTCTCCCACCCCGACGCCGTGCCGCTGCGCATCCACCCGTACCCGAAGCGCCGGAGCGCCGGTCGGCTGTCGGCCGCGACGCCGATCCGCCCGGTCGTCCCGGACTTCAGCGCACTCCAGGGCCTTCCCGCCGACCCCTCCTACGCCGATTTCCTGGCGGGAGCGCGGGATGCGCGGGCCGACGCCCAGGCGGACGTCGCCGTCTAAGCGGCAGGCCCGTCCTCGACCAACCGCTTGCCCATGTTCACGGCCTCGTAGGGCTCGTAGCCCAGGTGCTCGTACAGGGCGATGACGCCGGTGTTGTCCGGGCGCACCTGGAGTTGGACCTTGGGGCAACCGAGCGCGGCCAGAGCCTCCTCGGCGGTCTCGACGAGAGCCCGGCCGAGACCTGTTCCGCGTTGATCGGCCGCGACGGCCAGGTAGTGGATCCAGCCCCGATGCCCGTCGTACCCGGCCATGACCGCGCCCACGATGCGGGCTCCGACTTCGGTTTCGGCGCCGGTTTCGATCTGTGTCTCGGCCACGAAGAACATCTCCGCCTGGGTCGTCTCCTTGCGACGCACGTCGGCGAACGGGTCGTTCCACGGGCGAGTGAGGCCTGCCGCCTCCCACAGGGCGACGACGGCTTCGGTATCGGAATGCTGGAACGGGCGGATCGAGTTCATTTGTCCATCCTCGCCGATACCCGGACCCCGGCGCACAACGCCCCGAAGGGGAGGTAGAGCGGTAGGGCCGATCACTGGTTGGATTTTCGGGTGACCGATCCTGCAGGCAGCACCCTCCCCCAGTCCCCCAGTTCTCCCCTCGGCGGTGTCGAGGTCCGCATCGCCGTGGTCGAGGCCGCCATCCGCGTCTTCCGCCGCCACGCCTTGCACGAGGCCAGCCCGCAGCTCGTCGCCGTCGAGGCCGGCCTGCCGCTCGCGGAGGTCACCGGGCAGTTCCCGTCCTGGAACGGCCTCATCCTCGCTGCCATCGACCGCTGGAACGTCAAGCGGATGCAGCCGATCATGCCGCTGGCGGCGAAGTACGGCACCGTCGTCTTCCTCCGCGGCATCGTGCAGGCGAACGTCGACGATCCCGACCTGATGCGTCTGCTCACGGCCGTCATCAACATCGCGGCGACACCGGGCCACCCGATGTCCGCTCCCTTGCAGAGCGACTGGCGCGACTTCCACCAGCTCGTGCAGCGCAACCTGGCCCGCGACATCGAGCTGGGCCGCGAGCCCGCGACGATGGAGCCCGCGCGGGGCGCCGAACAGCTCATCGCCCTGTACGAGGGGCTGCAGCTCCAAGCACTGGTGCGTCGCGACATGGACCTGCTCGACTCCTACGATCGCGCCGTCACGCGCCTCCGTCACGGCTGGACCCGCTCCTACAAGGCTCCCACCTGGACCCTCGACGAGGTCTGACGCCCTTCCACCTCCCCGCAGCGCACGGACACCGCCCGCACCGGCGGCCTACAGTCGACCATCTATGACTGGACACAAAACTACTTTTGCGCAGGGCCTCGGCATCGCCTCGGTGATCGGGGGCGCGCTGGCGTCACTCCACTCGCTTCGGGAGACCAGCGGCCACATCACGGACGACGCCTACAAGACGGCCGACGTGCCGCAGGGCGAGGGCCACGTCGCCTACCACCTGGCCCGCGAGGCGTTCACGACCGCGGGCGCCGTCACAGCGGCCGTGGGGTCGGCCGTCGCCACAGGCCGGGGCGACGCGCAGGCCTGGTTCCCCCTGGCTGCGAGCGCCACCGGCTACCTGGCCGGGCAGTGGTCGGGCAAGGCGACGGCCGGCTCATGGGCGCCGTCCGGCAGGGCGCTCGCCTGGCACGTGGGAACGTCGGTGCTCTTCCTGTCGGGAGTGCTGCTGCTGCATCCCCCGCGCCGCAGGCCCTAGCTCTTCTTGATCAGCGACAGCAGGTCGGTCGTGTTGTCCCACCGCTTGCCGTTCACGACGACGGTCGGCGTGCTGAAGCCGCCCGAAGTCGGGTTCACGAGCGCGGGATCCGAGGTGGCCCGGTTGGTCGCGGCCGTCACCCACGACTTGTAGGTCTCGGAGTCGACGCAGGTCGTGACCTTCTTGTCGACGACCCCGCCCCGGGCGATCAGCCGCTTGATCTGCGTGTCCGTCAGGCCTGTCGAGCCCTCCGTCGGCTGGTTGTCGTAGAACTCGTTCTGCACGGCCAGGAACTTGTCCGGGTCGAAGTTGGCGACGCAGGCGGCGGCATTCGCGGCGCGGCTCGCGTAGCGGCTGTTCTGGTAGCTCCGGTCGAGGATCGAGACCGGGTGGATCTCGAGCGTCGCCGTGCCGTTCGCGACGAGCGACTGGATCTCGGAGGAGTAGGTCGCCTCGAACTGCTTGCAGGCGGGGCAGGCCCAGTCGATGTAGGTGACCACCTTGGCGCTGCCGTCGGCGTTCGACGAGGCGACGGGTTTCGGAGTGGCACCGGCCGCGACGCCCGAGCCGAGGGTGGGCGTGACCGACCCGTTCACGCCGGTGAAGAGGATGCCGTCGGTGGGCAGGTTGGCCGGCCCCGCCTCGGTCGAGACCTTGGCGGTACTGCCGGAGTTGGAGTTCACGACGACGAGGATCACGACGAGCGCCACCACGACGACAGCCGCCCCGATGCCTCCCTGGAGGAAGAACCGGTTGCGGCGCTGACGCTTCTGCTCCTGCTCGCGCTGGAGCCGCGCCGTCTCACGGGCGGCTTCGCGCCGAGCGTTCTTCGGTGCGCGGTCGTTGTTCGTCATTGATTCCCCTGCGATCGTGAGTGCCGGGCGCCGCCCCTGATCGGCGGCACGCCTCGTGCAGAACCCTATTTGTAAACGGCCTCGCTCAGCATCTGACTCGCGCGGGCGGCGAATTCGCCGCGCACGAGCACCTCGTACCGACCGGCCTCCATCGTCTTGACCGACGAGAAGTCGCGCTGACCGCGAGTGGCCGCGTGACCGATGAAACCGAACAGCGCCCCCCAGACGCCGCCGAGCACGATCGCCAGGATGATGATGCCGATCGCGTTGACGCCGGGCACGAAGAAGCTGAACAGGATGCCGATGAGGAGCCCGAACCAGGCGCCGCCGCTGACTCCGCGAAGCGCGGCCTTGCCGTTCGTGAGGCGCCCGGAGACGTTCTCGACCGTGCGGATGTCGTGCCCGACGATGGAGACGTTCTCGACCGGGAAGCCGTCGTCGGACAGCTTGTCGACGGCGCGCTGGGCGTCTTCGTACTTCGTGTACGTCGCGACGACCTGCGGATAGCTGCCTCCGACGAACGCGCCGACGCCGCCGAGCGACTCGGCTGCCGACCCCGTCGTCTCGGCCGGGGGCGTCGACGCCTGAGGGGGAAGCTGCGAACCGGCGCCCGGAGGGGCGTACTCGCCGTAGGCGGGGCGTTCGGGGCGTTCGGGCTGGGGCTGGTCGGTCATGGTCTCTCCTCGTGATCGGGGGACGTCCCGCTCGGGATCGGGGGACGTCACGACCAGACTGGCCGGAATCCCGCGCCCTGGTCGCATTTCAAGGCACTTGAGGAGGAAGGGGGCCCTCGGGAACACGCACGGGTGCCGAGGGGTTTGCTGGAAGGTGCGCCGGGTCGGCCCCACGGGCGAGACCCCGACGCGCACGACCGAAGGGACACTGACACATGACCACGGAACTCCTCCCCGCCCAGAGCGCGGGCACGTTCGCCCTCGGCGGCGACCTCACGATCAACCGCCTCGGCTACGGCACCATGCAGCTCACCGGCGACGGCGTCTGGGGCCCGCCCGACGACCAGGACGGCGCCATCGCCGTCCTCAAGCGAGCCATCGAGCTGGGCGTCAACTTCTTCGACACCGCCGACTCGTACGGCCCCGCCGTCGCCGAGCCCCTCATCGCGAAGGCGCTCAAGCCCTACCCGGACGACCTCGTCATCGCGACGAAGGCCGGCCTCACCCGTTCGGGCCCCAACGTGTGGCCTCCGGTGGGACGCCCCGAGTACCTGCGTCAGCAGACCGAGATGAGCCTCCGCTGGCTCGGCGTCGAGCGCATCGATCTGATGCAGCTCCACCGCGTCGACGAGAAGGTGCCGCTGGAAGACCAGGTCGGCGAATTCAAGAAGTTGCAGGACGAGGGCAAGATCCGCCACATCGGCCTGAGCGAGGTCTCCGTCGACCAGCTCAAGCAGGCGCAGAAGGTCGCCGAGATCGTCTCCGTGCAGAACCTGTACAACCTGACGAATCGCTCCTCCGAAGAGCTGGTCGACTACGCCACCGAGCAGGGCATCGCCTTCATCCCGTGGTTCCCGCTGGCCACCGGCGGTCTCACCGGAGCGGACAGTCCCCTCACCGAGCTCGCGGAGAAGAAGAACGCGACCCCGGCCCAGCTCGCCCTGGCCTGGCTGCTCAAGCGCTCCCCCGTCATGCTGCCGATCCCCGGCACCAAGTCGGTGGCGCACCTCGAAGACAACCTGCTCGGAGCCGGCATCGAGCTCAGCGACGCCGAGTTCGACGAGCTGTCGAACATCCAGAAGTAGAACACCTGTCGAATCGGGGGATGCTCGGGCTACCGTGAGCGCATGGAACTGCGTTTCACGGGCCCGATCTTCTTCTGGCGCGGGCCGGCGCCCTTCCACTTCGTGAGCGTGCCCGAAGCCGAGAGCGCCGCCCTCGCCGACGTCTCGCCGCTGGTCTCCTACGGCTGGGGGATGATCCCCGCGACCGTGCGGATCGGCGGCACCACGGCGACGACGGCGCTCTGGCCGAAGGACGGCGGCTACATCGTGCCCGTGAAGCGCGTGTTCCAGGACGCCGAGCAGGTGTCCGTCGGCGACACGGTCACGATCGTGTTGACGGTCGACGTCCGCACCTGATCCCGGCGTGCATCCCCCGCTCGCCGCTCGGACAGGCGGCGACAGCCGCTCGTCAGGAGGAGACGCGGCGGACGAAGGGGCGGGTGGCGATCAGGACGACCGCGGCGACGACGACGCCGATGAGCGTCTCGAGGAAGCGCTGCCCGATCAGCTGGTCGATCGGCAGCGGCGACGCGAGATGCACCATCGTCAGCGCCAACGGCGTCACCCCGATCACCGTGATGGCGTAGTTGCGCATCGAGAAGAGCTCGGCCCAGATCTGGCAGGCCGCCACGAACACGAGCAGGACGATGAGCGGCGGGTTCAGCGAGAAGACCAGCGCTGCGATCGCGAGGCCGAGGACGGTGCCGAGGAACCGCTGCGTGCCCCGCCCGAGCTGGGAGCCGAGCGTCACTCCCGCCAGCGGGACGGTCGCCGACACGGCGGCCCAGTAGGGGTGCCCGATGCCGACCGCCGTCGCGATGCCGCCGGCGAGGAGCGGTCCGGCGCCATACCGGACGATGTCGAGCTTCACCCCGGGCGTGCGGAGCACCTCGACGAGGCGGACGGCCGGCCGACGCGGGTTCTTGACCGCGGCGGCGTTCGGGTGGAGGCGTCCGATCTGCCCGACGAGGATCGCGAAGGCGGCCGCGGCGAGGGGCAGCAGGGTGGCGGGCACGAGATCGCTCGGGGTGTGCGGAACCGCCGATGTCGAGCCGACCGCGAAGACGAAGAACAGCGACGGCACGGGCAGCAGCCCGGCGGAGCGCGACAGCAGGAGACCGGCGATCGAGATGACGGTCATGATGGCGACCGGCAGGTAGGTTCCCGGCGCCAGGAGGCCGGAGAGCGTGCCGGCGACCACGGCGACGGTCATGCCGACCCCCATGATGCTCTGCACCCGCAGCCGTTCGCCGTAGGTGTTGTGACGACCCCAGATCCCCGCCATCGCGCCGAACACGGCATAGAGCGTCAAGGTGGGATGCCCGGACAGCGCCAGAATCGCGATGGGCGCGACGACCGAGAGGCCCACCCGGATCGACCCCCAGTGCGCATAGTTGTGCGGGCCGACGCGGACGACCTCGCGGCGCCAGTCGCCGAGGAGGCTCGGGGCCGGTGTCGTCTCGGGGGCGGGTGCGGGTCGGGTCGTGGTCACCATTTGATTTTGCCACAAAACGATTCCTGCCGCCAGCGGGTGAGCCGAACCGTCACGCGGGCCCGTGCATCCCGCCGTTTCGTCCTTGGCCCCTCGTTGCGAGGCCGTCACGATGGGGCGATGACGACGACCGCGAACGTTCAGACCGACACCGCCCACGAATGGAGCGACCTCGAGGCCGCCGGGCGCGACCACCTCTGGATGCACTTCTCGCGCATGGCTCCGTTCCAGGAGAAGCCGATGCGGGTCATCGACCACGCGGAGGGCGTCTACCTCTACGACGACAAGGGGCAGAAGATCCTCGACGGGCTCTCGGGGCTGTTCGTGGTGCAGGCCGGCCACGGTCGGCACGAACTCGCGGAGGCGGCGGCCGAGCAGGCCAAGAAGCTCGCCTACTTCCCGGCCTGGGGCATCGCGAACAGGCCGGTGATCGAGCTGGCCGAGCGTCTCGCCTCCCTCGCTCCCGGCTCGTTGAATCGTGTGTTCTTCACGTCGGGCGGCGGCGAGGCCGTCGAGAGCGCCTGGAAGGTCGCCAAGCAGTACTTCAAGCTGACCGGCAAGCCGATGAAGCACAAGGTGATCAGCCGGATGGCGGCCTACCACGGCACGACGCAGGGAGCCCTGGCGATCACCGGACTGCCCGCGATGAAGCAGGCCTTCGAGCCGCTGACCCCGGGCGGCTTCCGGGCCGCGAACACCGACTTCTACCGCGCGCTGGAGCACGGCGACGACGAGGTCGCGTTCGGCCTCTGGGCGGCCAACCGCATCGAGGAGGCGATCCTGCAAGAGGGGCCCGACACCGTCGCGGCGGTCGTGCTCGAGCCGGTGCAGAACTCGGGCGGCTGCTTCACTCCCCCGCCCGGCTACTTCCAGCGGGTGCGGGCCATCTGCGACAAGTACGACGTGCTGCTGGTCTCGGACGAGGTCATCTGCGCCTTCGGCCGACACGGCACGACGTTCGCGTGCGAGAAGTTCGGTTACGAGCCCGACATCATCACCTGCGCCAAGGGCATGTCGAGCGGCTACGGCCCGATCGGCGCCATGATCGCCAACGAGCGCGTGATGGAGCCGTTCCTGCAAGGCACCAACTTCTTCCCGCACGGCTACACCTTCGGCGGCCACCCCGTCTCGGCGGCGGTGTCGTTGGTGAACCTCGACCTCTTCGAGCGCGAGCAGCTCAACCAGCGTGTGCTCGACAACGAGCAGGCGTTCGGCGACACCCTGCGCAAGCTGCTCGACCTGCCCATCGTCGGCGACGTGCGCGGCGACGGGTACTTCTGGGCGGTCGAGCTCGTGCGCGACAAGGGCACGAAGGAGACCTTCGACGCGGCGGCGCGCGAGCTGCTGATCAAGCAGTACCTGCCGAACGCCCTGATGGACAACGGCCTCTACTGCCGCCCGGACGACCGGGTGAACCCGGTCATCCAGGTGGCGCCGCCGCTGATCTCGGGGCAGCGGGAGTTCGACGAGATGGAGCAGATCCTGCGGGGCACCCTGCAGGACGCCTGGGCCCTCGTCTGAGCTCTGCTCCCGACCGAGCCGGCCCCGACTCGACTACATGTCGCGGTAGCGCTTCGCGGCGGCCAATTCCTTCTGCAGACTCTCGACGGTGTTGACCGTGACGTAGGCCGGGGTGTCCCGCTGGAAGCGCCACCCCTCGGATAGCTCGCCGGCGTCGACCACGTCGAAGCCGAACTCGTCCATCAGCGTCGTGACGGTCGCCTTGGCCGCGGCGTCGTCGCCGGCGATCGGCAGGGCGTACCGGTCTTTCGTGCCGGTCGGCGTCGCGTCGGTCGTCAGCTTCGACGCCATGATGTTGTTGAAGGCCTTGACCACGTGGGATGCACCCAGATGCGTCTGCAGGAGGCCCGCCGTGGTCGTCGACTCGTCGTCGAGCTCGGCGATCTGCCCGTCGCGCTGGGGGTAGTAGTTGTTCGTGTCGATGACGATCTTGCCCGCGAGCGGCTCGACCGGCACGGCCGCGTAGTTCTTGAGCGGAATGGTGACGACGGCGATGTCGGCGGCCTTGGCAGCTTCCGTCGCGGTTGCCGCACGAATGCTGCCCTTCGCGCCACTCGTGCCGAGACCGGAGTCGGCGGGGCCGTTGGAGGCCGGGTCGGAGTCGATCTCGGCGACGAGGTCCCCCAGCGTTTCGGGCCCGCGCGAGTTGCTGAGCACGACGTCGTAGCCGTGGCGGACGCCGAGCCGGGCGAGCTGGCTGCCGATGTTTCCTGCGCCGATGATGCCGAGAGTGGTCATGGGGTGTCTCCCTCTGTGAGTCGAATGCTTCCTCGGATAGCCAACTCCTGCATCCCCCGCTCGATTCCAGGTCGGGCGTCGGTGCCCTAGTCTCGAAGCCGAGTGATTGGAACCACCGTGACAGACATGAGCCTGCGCCTCCCGACGAAGAGATTCCAGGCGGTGTTCGACCTCGGGCCGAAGACGGCGGCGACGGCCCCGCCCGACACGGGCCTCGGGCACCCGCTGCTCTTCGGCGACTGGGACGACGAGACCGAGCAGTCCTCGCTGGCCGTCGAGTTCGCGAGCGGGCAGATCCACCTCGACACGGTCGACGGCGGCATCGACTACCACTTCCACCGCGGCACCGGCGAAGACACCGACCGCAGCCCGTGGACCCCGAAGCAGACCGAGCCGATCCTCACCTGGGCGTCGCTGCTGCTGACCGAGTTCCACAACCGCATGCCCGACCTGCTCGAAGACGTCGAGGAGGCGGCCGCGTGGCACGAGGAGGGCTACGACCTCTACGTCTGCGAGGTGGAGGAGCCGGCCCGGCTCGACCTCATCACCGTCGACATCGAAGGCGAACTGCTGACCCTGCCGTGGCTCGGCTCCGGCCACGTCGACCACGACCACATCGAGGGCGACAACCACCCGATCGCGCTGCTCTGGTCGGCATCCGAGGCGTCGGCGCCCGACGTGCCGATCGCCGAGGCCCGCCTCGACCCGGCCACCGAGCAGCCCGTCACGAACGCGCTGCCCGGGGTCGACTGGACCGCAGTGGGCATGCCCGCCGACGAGGTGCTGGCCTGGCTCGAGGGCATCTACCTGAACCACCACGTGCTGCCCGACGCGGCCGGCACGATCCTGACCGCGGTGCTCGAGCGGATGGGCGGGCTCTCCTTCGCGGAGTAGCTCACGCGTAGAAACGCCCCCGGCCTCGAGAGGCCGGGGGCGTTCTGCGTCCCGATGAGCGGGCTACGCCACGAGCGCGGGATGCACGGCGGTGGCCACGAGAGAGCCGTCGTCCGCCGTGAAGCGGACCCGGCCTCCCGACACCAGCTCGCCGGACACCAGCAGCTCGGCGACCCGGTCGTCGACCTCGCGCTGGATCACGCGACGCAGCGGACGGGCTCCGTACTCCGGCTCGTAGCCGTGCTCGACCAGGAGGTCGGCTGCGGCGTCGTCGAGCTCGAACGCGATGTCCTGCGTCGCGAGCCGACGCGCGGTGGCGCCGAGCATGAGCGACACGATCGATCGGAGCTGCTCGTGGGTGAGCTTGCGGAACAGCACGATCTCGTCGATGCGGTTGAGGAACTCCGGCCGCATCGCCTCGCGCAGCTTGCCCATCACCCGGTCGCGCAGCGCCTTGTCCGAGCCGAAGCCGTTGCCCTCGTCCGAGGCGCTGGCGTCGAAGGGCGTGAACCCGAGCGCCCCGCTGCGGGAGGCCAGGAACTCCGAACCGAGGTTCGACGTCATGACGATCACCGTGTTGCGGAAGTCGACCGTGCGACCCTGGGCATCCGTCAGCCGTCCGTCGTCCAGCACCTGCAGAAGCAGGTTGAAGACGTCGGGGTGGGCCTTCTCGATCTCGTCGAGGAGGATCACCGAGTACGGGTTGCGGCGGACGCGCTCGGTGAGCTGCCCGGCCTCGTCGTAGCCGACGTAGCCGGGAGGGCTCCCGACCAGACGGCTGACCGTGTGACGCTCGCCGTACTCGCTCATGTCGAGGCGGATCATGGAGTCCTCGTCGCCGAACAGCGACTCGGCCAGGGCCTTCGCCAGCTCGGTCTTGCCGACGCCGGTGGGGCCGAGGAACAGGAACGATCCGGTCGGACGGTTCGGGTCGCCCATGCCCGTGCGGTTGCGCCGCACCGACTTGGCGATCGCGGTGACCGCGTCGTCCTGGCCGATCACGCGCTCGTGCAGCTCGGTCTCGAGCTTGCCGAGGCGGGAGCGGTCGCCCTCGGTGAGACGGGAGGCGGGGATGCCCGTGGCGCGCGCGATCATCTCGGCGATGTCGTTCTCGGTGATCCGTGCATCCTGCGATTCGGGGCTCGACTCGGCCTGCGAGGCGGTCGCCTTCGCCAGCTGCGAGCCGACCTCGTCGATCTCGTCGCGGAAGCGCGAGGCGTCCTCGTAGTGCTCGGCCTCGACGGCCTGGTTCTTGGCGGCCTCGAGGTCGGCGAGCTGCGCCTGCAGCGCGGCCGTGTCGACCAGGGATCCGAGGCGCAGACGACGCCGTGCACCGGCCTGGTCGATCAAGTCGATCGCCTTGTCGGGCAGGAACCGGTCGCTGATGTAGCGGTGCGACATCTCGACCGCGGCTCGGATCGCGAGCTCGTCGTAGCTGACGCCGTGGTGCTGCTCGTACGCGCCCTTCAGCCCGTCGAGGATGCGCACCGCGTCGTCGACCGACGGCTCCGGCACCTGCACCGGCTGGAAGCGGCGCTCGAGGGCGGCGTCCTTCTCGATGGTGCGGTACTCCTTGAGCGTCGTCGCACCGATGAGGTGCAGGTCGCCCCGAGCCAGGCGCGGCTTGAGGATGTTGCCGGCGTCCATCGAGCCGTCGCCACCGCCACCGGCCCCGACGACCATGTGCAGCTCGTCGACGAAGACGATCAGCTCGTCCTTGTGGGCGGTGATCTCGTCGACCACCTTGGTCAGGCGCTCCTCGAAGTCGCCGCGGTAGCGGGTGCCCGAGAGCATGCCGGCGAGGTCGAGGGCGACGACGCGCTTGCCGCGGAGCGACTCGGGCACGTCGCCGTCGGCGATCTCCTGAGCGAGGCCCTCGACGATGGCGGTCTTGCCGACGCCGGGCTCGCCGATCAGCACCGGGTTGTTCTTGGTGCGGCGGAGCAGGATCTCGATCGTCTGCTCGATCTCGTCGGCGCGGCCGATTACCGGGTCGAGTTCGCCGGCGGCGGCACGGGCCGTGAGGTCGGTGCTGTACTGGTCGAGGGTCGGGGTGTCGGACTGGCCCTCGCCCGGGCGGCCCGGCGTAGTGCTTGTGGCCGTTCCGTTCGCTCCGGCGACGGCGGCACCGGCGGCCGAGGCGTCGCGGACGAACGCCTGCAGCGACTGGGCCGTGACGCCGGCCGCGTTCAAGAGCTGACCGGAGACGGCGCCCTCGTTGACGACGAGAGCGAAGAACAGGTGTTCGGGGTCGACGTAGGTCGAGCCGAACGCACGGGCGGCCTGAGCCGCTTCGAGCAGCAGACGCTGGGCCGACGAGGTCAGCTGCGGGCGCTGGGGGGTGTCGGAGGACGCGCCGGGGAGGCGGCCTTCGATGGCGCGGACGAGGGCGTCGACGTCGGCTCCGGCGTGTGCGATGGCGTCGACGGCGGGGTGCTCCTCGACGAGCACGCGGAGGATGTGGAGCGCGTCGACCTCGGCGTGGCCGTGCGATGTCGCGAACTGTCCGGCCTGCTGGAGCACCTCGTGCGACCGACGGCTGAGGAGTCGGGAGATGTCGACGGGACGCCCGAAGGAGCCGGCGTTCGCGGAGTTCATAAGGCGGGCGATCATGGCTTCGAAATCGTCCGAAGCGTTCTGACCGGTGAAGCCGTTGGTGTCAGGCAAGGTACCTCCTGGGGAAACTTGAGTGCCTTTGACTCAAGTAAACGCACGGCCGTCTCGGACATTCCCGGTTCGTCGAAAAAGTTGAGCGACGTCGGCTCAACTCCGGTTGGTTAGGCTCGGCGGATGGTCACCGTCATCCTGCCCTGGCGCCCCCAGCCGTCTCGCATCCCCGCTTTCGACGCCGTCGTCGACTGGTACACGACTCACCTGCCGGGTGCCGAGATCCGCACCGTCGACTCGCGCGACGAGGTGTTCAACCTGGCGCAGTGCCGGAATCTCGGGGTCGCCGCCGCAGGCGGTTCGGCCGGATCTTCGCCGGATGAGCCCGTCGTCGTCGGGGACGCCGACACCCTGCCGCAGCCCGCCCCTCTGCTCGCAGCCCTCCACGCCGCGCGGACGTCCGGGCTCGTCCACCTGCCCTACACGGAGTACCACTGGCTCGGCCGACCGGGCACGGCGCAGTTCCGCGACGGGCTCCCGCTCGAGGAGTGCGAGTACGAACTCGTCCGCGGCGCCTGCTCGGGCGTGTACGTGACCACGCCCCGCACCTGGGCCTCGCACGGCGGTCAGGACGAGCGATTCCGCGGCTGGGGCTTCGAAGACGCCGCCTGGTACCTCGCGCACGAGACGCTGCTAGGTGCTCCGCCGCAGCGGCACGAGGGCTCCGTGTTCGCGCTGCACCACCAGGCCGAGGTGCGCGAGGGGCCCCAGTACGACGCGAACGCCGCGCTCATGCAGCGATACCGCGATGCCGCCACGAGCCCCGAGTCGATGCGGGCTTTCGTCTTCGGCGGTTAGCTCGGGCTCGCGAGGGCGGCGTCGACGGCCGCGAGCGCGCGCAGCCGACCGGGGACGCTCCGCAGCGACTCCCCCAGGGCGTCCAGGCGCGCGGCCGTCTCGGACGGCAGGTCCAGCGCCTGCGACAGAGCAGCGGCCAGCTCGGGCACGGTCGCGGTGTTCGGCGCCAACGCGACGCCGAAGCCCGTACGCTGCAACGCGGCCGCCCCGGCGAACTGGTCGGTGGAGAACGGCAGCACGACGACGGGGACACCCGCCGTCATGGCCTCGGTGACGCTGTTGTTGCCGCCGTGCGTGACAGCGGCGGCAGCGGCGCCGAGCAGCCGCACCTGCGGCAGGAACTCCCGCACCAGCCACGATGCAGGCAGGGGCCCGAGATCGGCGAGCGCTGCCGACCCCTGCGCGATCGCGGCACGCAGGCCGAGCGACTGCAGAGCGGAGACCACGCGCGCCACGACGTCCGACCGCACCGACAGGAAGCTGCCGAAGCTGACGTAGACGAAGGGCTCGTCGCTCGACGCGAGCCACTCCTCGACTTCGGGGTCGAGAGGCTCCGTGCGCACTGCGGAACCCAGGAACTCGTGCCGGGGCAACTCCCGCGCCGGATCGGCGAGCTCGGCCGGGTAGTTGAGGAGAAGGAGATCGCCGTGCTCCGCGAACGCACTGGCCGACGGCGATGCGGCGGGGTCGAGGACGGCGAGCGCGGCGTTCCACTCCCGCGTGAACGACGCACTGACCCGATCGCAGAGCTCGCGCAGGTCGGTGAGCTGTGCACCGCCCGGCTCGAAGGCGCTCGGCCACACCGGGGGGAACCCGTAGACCTCGCCTGCGACGGGCAGGGCCGTGGGATGCCCGAGCACCACGTCGGCGTAGGGCACCCGCCCGGCCGCCAACGCCAGGCGCGCGCTGAACGCGAGGTGGTCGACGACGACGGCGTCGGGTCGCACGGACTCGACCACGGCGAGCACCCGGCGGGCGGTCTCGACCGGCTGCCACATGAGGTCGGTGAGGCGCTCGCCCGCCTGGTAGGCCAAGGTCTCGGTCATGCCGAGCCGAGTGGCGTCGAAGAAGCCGCGCAGGGAGTCGTCCTCGCCCTCGGGCTGGTCTTCAGCACGGATGATGCCGGGGTTGGAGCCGCGGGCGAGCGGCAGGTCGACGCGCTCGAAGCCGAACGACTCGACGATGGCAGCGGTGGACGGCCCGGTGGCGACCACGACGCGCTCGCCCCGGTCTCGCCAGGCGGTGCCGAGGGTGGCGAGGGGAAGGAGGTGCGAGGCGTAGTCGGGGCTGATGATCAGGAGGGTCATCGGGCGAGGAGGCTCCAGTCGCGTTCCGTCACTTCGTCGCGGTGGACGCGCGTGTACACGGCGGCGAGGGCGCGCGCCATGGCCTGGATGGTGAAGCTCGCCTCGACGGTGGCGCGCGAGCGGGCGGCACGGGTGTCGTCGGTCTCGGCGGCGACGTGGGCGAGGGCATCCCCCATCGATTCGGCGAGCCGGGCGACGTCGTAGGTGCGGGTCAAGAAGCCGGTGACCCCTTGCTCGACGTAGGTGGCGGGGCCGCCGCCGTCGGGTGCGACGACGACCAGGCCGGCACCCATGGCTTCGAGGAGGGCGATGCCGAACTCCTCTTTCAAGCTGCCGCAGACGTAGACGCCGCGGGGGGCGGCGAGGCCGGGCACGCCGAAGCGGGCGGCCGCGACCCAGCGCGCGACGGTGTCGTTCGGGCGGTGGCCCGGTAGGAGCAGGCCGGCGGCGGCCCGCTCCGCCACCGGCACGAGCGCGTCGACGAGGTCGAGCTGCTCGCGCTCGTCGGCCGAGGGGTGCTCGAGGTTGCCGCCGACCAGCAGCAGGTTGGCGCGGTCGCGCAACGGCCCCGTCGCCCAGGCCTCGACGATGGTCGCCATGCCCTTGACGCGGTGGAAGCGGCCGACGCTGACGAGCAGGGGCAGGTCGCGACGCGACTCGGGCAGGGTCTCGAGAAGCGCTCGGAGCTCTGCGAGGGGAGGGGTCGCGGGCCGGCCGGCGGCGTGATCGGCCGCCTCGGCGACGGCGCGGTCGACGACCTCGAGGTCGATGCCCTCGGGCACGACGGTGTGGCGCTCGGGATGCGCGGTCACGTCGATGCCGACGAGCTCGCGCATGTCGTCGGCCAGGTTCGGCCGGGGGAAGAGCACCGTGTGCGCGGCGTTCGACGCGAGCTGCTGCACCAGGCGGGCGCGGAACCAGAAGTGCTCGCGCTCGTCGGTGTCGCCGAAGTTCTCGCGGGTGAGGCTGCCCGACAGGTCGAGCGACTGGATGACGGCGTGAGGGTCGGGGGCGACGGTGAAGACGACGGGGATCTCGAGCTCTCGAGCCACGTCGGCGGCGGCGAGGCTGCCGACGTCGGCCATGCGCAGGTGCAGCACGTCGACCCGGGCGGCGCGGAGCATGCGGCGGATGCCGCGCCTGGCCGCCACCCGCAGGGGCCAGGCGTTGGCCGACTGCACCGGCTCGCTCAGCAGGGGGATGCGGCCGTAGGCGTGGCCGAGTCCGGTCGCGGCGACGTCGGACACGCTGTCGAGGGCGCCGAGGGTCGAGCCGCGGGACATGGTCACCGCCTGGCCGACCTCGCCGGTGGCGACGAGTGCGTCGCCGAGGCGGACGAGCAGGGTGGCGATCCCGCCGTTGTCGCCGCTGCCGGCCTGGGTGAGGTCGGCGTCGATGTCGGCGTGGAGGAAGAGCTGAGCGACGCGGAGGTCGGCCGGGCGCTGATCGGCGGGCTGCGGGGCGAGGTCGACCAGCGCGAGGCGGGCGACGTCGGCGAGGTGTCCGTCGCCGCTGGCCAGCCCCTCGAGCGCGGCCGCGACGGCGGAGTCGCCCGGACGCTGGCCGAGGGCGGAGACGGCTGCGACTCGGACGTGCTCGGGTTCGGAGGCGTCGAGCGCGATCCGGAGCAGCGGAGGCGTGGCGATGTGGTTGCGGACCAGGCCGAGGGTCTCGACGACGCGGTAGCGGGCGGCCGGCTCGCGCACGCCGAGGAGCGCGCTCTCGAGACCGATCGCGATGGGGTCGGGGGATGCGGAGGTCCAGGCTTCGAGGGTCGACTGCCCGAGCATCCCCGCGAAGCCGCCGTCGACGACGAGGCCGATCAGGCGGGCGATCGTGTCGAACCGCGGCAGCCGCGAGGCCAGAGCGAGAGCGGCGTGCTCGCGCACGAAACCGCGGCGGCTCGAGAGCAGCGAGGACAGGACCACGTCGGCCTGCACGTCGAAGACCTCGGACAGCGCGTGGATCGCGGCGATGGCCGTGAGCTGGTCGGGGCCGTCGAGAGCAGCAGTCAACAGACGGATGGTGCGCGCCCCAGGGGTGCGGCCAGCCTCGAACGCGAGGTCGTCGGCGCGACGCATCATCTCGACGAGGCGGTCGGCCTCGTGGACGGCGTCGAGGGAGGTCTGGATGCCCATGGCGCGGGGCCTTTCTCTAGTAGCGTCGTCGCGGTGCTCGGAGCGCCCCTCGAATCCTAGACATCGGAGCCGCAATCAGCATGGGTACCTCGAATATGACGAACGATGCCCCTTCGGGCCAGGGCGATGTTCGGAGCGAACCCGATGCGCGACTGGTCGGGGACGCGGGTGCGGGGGCTGCGCGCCTGGTGGTCATCGGCGACGTCGGCGTCCTCGACGGCATGGTGCACATCGGCGACGAGGCGATGTTCGAGGAGTTCGTCGAGCAGATGCGCGCTCGGGGGGTCACACGGATCACGGCCCTGTCGTCGAACCCCGCGGAGACCGAGGAACGCTACGGCGTCGACGCGGTGCTGAACGTCGGGTTCGCTCCGGGGCTCGTCGGAGGCCGCGACGGTCAACGGGCGCGGATGGAGCGGGTGCTCGCGACGGCGTCGGCGGCGGCGGCGGGAGCCCCGGCACCGTCCGACGCCCTCGCACCCGACGACTCGGCGCACGCGGTCATCGCCGCCGTGCGAGACGCCTCGGGCGTGGCCATCGCCGGCGGCGGCAACATGGCCTCGATCTGGCCGCTCCACATCTTCGAGCGCGCCACCCTGGCCGGCCTCGCGCGGATCTTCGGCAAGCCCCTCGTCGTGAGCGGTCAGACGATCGGGCCCGAGCTGACGGGCGAGGACCGCGATCTCGTCGCGGAACTCCTCTCGTCCGCCGCCCTGGTCGGCCTCCGCGAGTCGGCGTCGTACACGCTGGTCGAGTCGCTCGGCGTCGACCCGCGTCTTCTCACCGCGACGATCGACGACGCGAGCTTCGTCGGCGCGAGCTCCGTCGGCGCCGGCTCGTCCGAGCCCCGCTCAGAGAGCGAAGGCGACGAGGATGCACGCCCCTCGCTCGTCGTCAGCCTCGCCTCGCACGTGGGCGACGCCGACCGCGGCCTGTTCGTCCCGGCCGTGGCGAGCCTCCTCGACGCCCTCGCTTCGGAGAGCGGGCTCGGTGTGACGTTCCTCGCCCACTTCGGTTCGCTCACGCCCGGAGACGAGCGCGGCGACTCGGTCATGCACCGCGCCGTGATCGACGCGATGACCACCACCGACGTCGCCGTCGTCACGCCCACCGACTCGCCTGCAGCCGCCCGCCTGGCCCGCTCGGCGGCCCTGGTCGTCACGAGCCGCTACCACCCGGCCGTCTTCGCCGTCGCCGGCGGGGTGCCCACGGTCGGCATCGCGGTCGACGACTACACGACCGTCAAGCTGACCGGCGCGCTCGGCAACTTCGGGCAGTCCTCGGTGGTGTCGGCCGCCGCGGTGATCGACGGCTCGGCGGTAGACGTGGCACTCGGCGCCTGGCGGGTGGCGGCGACGACGCGTGCCTCGTGGCAGGACCGGATCGGGGATGCCCGTGCCACCTCCTCCGCCTGGTGGGACCGGGTGGCGGCGGCGCTGCGCCCCTGACCCGGCGCTCCCCTGCACTGCCGCTCGCCCCGCATCCCCCGTCTGTCCGCCCTGTCCGCCGCCTGTCCGCCCCGCCCGCTCGCCGGTCCTGTTCGCATTTGGCGAGCGATCCGCCGCTCCGGCCACCGACACGCCGCAGTTTCCCGGGCCCGGCGGCCGGATCGCTCGCGAAATGCGCACCCGTCGGGGTCAGGCGAGCGAGCGCCGCATCACGAAATTACGCAGAACGACTCCCCGGACGACCGGACGCCCCTCCTCCACCACTGAGAAGCCGTGCCGCTCGAAGAACGGCCGGGCCGACAGGCTGGCGTGCGTGCAGAGGTCCGAAGCTCCGGCCTGCCGTGCCCGGGCGGTCACGGCCCCGAGCAACGCCGTCGCCACCCCCTGGCGGCCCGCCGAGGGGTCCACGAAGAGCATGTCGATATAGCCGCGGCCGTCCACATCGCTGAATCCGAGGATGCCCGAGCCCGCGTCGTCGACCGCCACCACCGTCCCGGCTCCCGCCCGCCGAACGGCCCACGCCGCCGGATCGATGTCGTCGCTCGACCACGCCGCGATCTGCTCCGCGTCGTAATGTTCGGCCGCGGTCACACGGACGGCCCGACGGAACACGGCGAGAGTCGCGAGAGCGTCGGCGGGGTCGTAGGCGCGGAGGTGCATCCCCCGATTCTGGCGCCCTTCGAGCCCGGGGAACGGGCGAGGCTGCAAGCGCCGACGTCGCGTTCGCATTTGGCGAGTGAATCGCGGGCCCTGGCACCGACACACCGCTCTTTCCCGCTGTCGGCCGCCGGATCACTCGACATTTGCACCCACTTCAGGCGGCTCCGCCGCGGCGAGCGGCGACGACCCGAGCGACGGCACCACGACCGTGCGGATCGCGACACTGCCCAGCGGCATGCTGTCGAGCGCGAGCCGGATCGCCACCTCGCGCTTCTCGTGCGTCACGGAGAAGGGCACGACGGCACCCGACGTCAGTCGCGCCTGCACCTCAACGCGGAACACGACCGGGCCCGCCGACGCCTGGGGTCGTCATGAGACCAGGGAGAGCGGAGGCCGGGCCTGGTTCTGGGAGCCGTGACTGATCACGATCCCCACGAGGCGGGAGCCGTCGGGAACACAGTCTTCGAGGGCCCGGATCAGACGCGACGGGGAGTCGGCGTGCCGGGCGATCCGTTCGATGGCGGTGTTGTGGTCCATGCAGATGGCGTAGCCGTCCATGTCGGACGCTTCCCTCGGTGATTCGGCCCGAACGGCAAGCGTGGCAGAGATCGGCGACGACGCGCCCGACGGCCTCCACATCGCCGACAGTCCCCTCTGCCGTCGACGGGTCGCGAATCGCGGCGCCGTCCCTCGAGGACGACCCGTCAGGGCGTCCACTTCGGCTGGTCAGCCACCGCCCGCCAGGCGAAGTCGTACATCAGCGCGAACAGGCGCGCGCTGGCGCGGTTGTCGACCGCGCCGCCGTGGCCGCCGTCGTCGTTCTCGTAGTACCGCACGGACTCGATGCCGAGCCCCTGCATCCTCGCCGCCATCTTCCGGCCCTGCACCGGGCCGACGCGGTCGTCGCTGGTCGCCGCGTAGATGAGCGTCGGCGGGTACTCGACGTCGTCGCGGAGCAGGTGGTACGGCGAGAACGTCTTGATGTACTCCCACTGGTCGGGCACGTCGGGGTCGCCGTACTCCGCGATCCACGAGGCGCCCGCGGAGAGGTGCGTGTACCGCTTCATGTCGAGCAGCGGCACCCCGCAGACGACGGCGCCGAACAGCTCGGGGTAGGTCGTGAGCATGTTGCCGACGAGCAGCCCTCCATTGCTCCGCCCCTCGCACGCGAGCTGTGCGGGCACGGTCACGCCGCGGGTCACGAGGTCGCGGGCGATGGCGGCGAAGTCCTCGTAGGCGCGGTGCCGGTTCTCCTTGAGCGCCGAGGTGTGCCAGGCCGGCCCGAACTCGCCGCCGCCGCGGATGTTCGCGAGCACGAACACTCCCCCGCGCTCGAGCCAGGCCCGCCCGATCACGCCGCTGTATTCGGGCAGTCGCGCCGCCTGGAACCCGCCGTAACCGGAGAGGAGCGTGGGATGCGCGATCCCCTCCTCGAGCCCCGCCGCCGCCACCTGGAAGTACGGCACCCGGGTCCCGTCGTCCGAGGTCGCCCAGTGCTGCGTGGTCGTGTACTCCGACCCGTCGAAGAACGCCGGCGCGGACTTCACGACCTCGAGCGGCGCACGGTCGGGGCCGTCGCCGAGCACGCCTCGCAGCAGCCGGGCGGGCGTGGTGAAGCCGGTGGCGTGGATCCAGATCTCGTCCGACTCGTCGGAGTCGGTCGCGACGACGCGGGCGGTGCTCAGTGCGGGCAGACCGTCGAGCGCGGTCGCAGCCCAGCCGTCGGCGGGATCGAGCACGAGGATGCGCGTGGCGACGTCCACGAGGAGCGTCAGCACCAGCCGCGTCCGGGTCCAGGCCCACGACGACAGGGCCGTGTGGGCGTCGGGCACGAACACCCGCTCGAAGGCGCGGTCACCCGCAAGGAAGTCGTCGAACGGCAGCGCGAGCAGGGTGCCGGTGGCGTGGGTGGCGCCGCCGACCGTCCAGTCGGAGCGGGGCTGCACGAACAGCCACTCGCGGTGCAGGCTGACGTCGGCGTCCTCCGGCAGGTCGAGCGGGACGAGGACGCCGTCGACCAGCACCAGCGTGCGGCTCCGGTAGAAGTCGAAGACCTCGGCGACCACGTCGCGCTCGAATCCGGGGGTGTGGTCGTGCGAGGCCGCCACGGTCAGATCGGTGGGGGCGACCTCGTGGACGAGCCGTGCATCCCCCGTCTTCTGGCCCCTTTCGAGGCGGCGGACCGTCCGCGGGTAGCTCGAGGTGGTCATCGAGCCCTCGCCGAAGTCGGTCGCGACGTAGATGCTGTCGCGGTCGATCCACGAGGCGCTGCCCTTCGAGGTCGGCACGACGAAGCCGCCCTCCGCCTCGGGGACGAAGCGGCGGGCGACGACGTCGAACTCGCGGACGGTCGTCGCGTCGCCGCCGTCGGGGCTGAGCGAAACGAGGGCGAGCGTGTGGTCGTGCGGCAGGAGGCGGGCCCCCGCGAAGACCCACTCGGTGCCCTCGGCGCGCCCCAGCTCGTCGACGTCGAGCAGCACGTCCCACTCCGTGTCGGCACTGCGGTACTGCTCGAGCGTCGTGCGACGCCACAGGCCTCGCGGGTGCTCGCGGTCGCGCCAGAAGTTGTAGTAGAACTCGCCCCGCTTGGAGACGTACGGGATGCGGTCGTCGGAGTCGATGACCTCGAGCAGCCGATCCGTCAGCGCCTCGAACTCGGGCCCGGCGACGGACTCCAGCGTCGTGGCGGTCTGCTCGGCCGCCCAGGCGAGCGGCGCTTCGCCGTGGATGTCCTCGAGCCAGGCGTTCTCGTCGTCGAGGGTGTCGTGGGTGTGCGGGGTGTCGTGGGTCACCCCAACCACGCTACTGCGCGGCGGGCGGCGGGTAGGCGCCGGGGCCCCCGGGGATCTGACCGCGGGCGGCCAGCTTCCGCCCCTTGACCTCGCGGAAGTAGGCGTTGGACGGCGTGAGGAACATCAGGACGGTCGCGACGATGCCGGCGACGGTGGCGAGCGCACCCAGGCCGTAGGCGCCGGTGACGGCGGAGAGCGACAGCACGGTCAGGATCAACAGCACGATGCGGGCCCAGTTGGCGCCGCGGCGCATGACGAGGTCGAAGACGACGAAGAGCACCAGGAAGACGATCGACAGGACGATGCCGGTCACCAGCGAGCCGCGGATGATCGTCTCGGCCTGGGCCTGGGTGAGGCTCGTGCCGGCGACCTGCGCGGAGACGCGGTCGCGGGCCTGCGCGGCGACCGTGCCGAACGAGGCGATCGAGACCACGATGGCGACCAGCTTGACGAGGGCGACCAGGAGGAACAGGTAGAAGGCGATGTTCACGAAGCGCGGCGGTGTGACCGGCCCGGCCTTCGCCGGGTACGAGGGGCCACTGTCGGGATAGGGCTGGGAAAACGTCATCGTGGGTTCCTCCTCGAATCCGGCGTCGCCCCCTCGGGTGGTGAGCAATCGTCGTCGTTGGTGAGACTACTCAGGCGGCGCGTCGACCGCCCGCACTGCCTCGCGGCACGTCTAGGAACGTCCCCCGGGTGGTGCCAGACTGGTACTCACCGTCCCCCGAAGGAGCCCCGCTTTCGTGACATCCTCGCCACCGCGCGATTCCGCCCGACTCGCGTCGATGAGCGCGCTCCTGTTCGACCTCGACGGGGTCCTCACCCCGACGGCCGAAGTCCACATGCGCGCCTGGTCCCGTCTGTTCAACGACGAGTTCGCCGCCCGGGGCGTCGCCGCGTACACCGAGGCGGACTACTTCGAGTACGTCGACGGTCGGCCCCGCTACGACGGGGTCCGGGCGATGCTCGCTGCCCGGGGCATCACGCTTCCCGAGGGCGCCCCCGACGACGCGGCCGACGCCGAGACCGTCTGCGGGCTCGGCAACCGCAAGAACGCCGTCTTCGCCGCCGAACTCGAGGAGAACGGCGTCAGCCCGTACCCGGGCTCGGTGGTCCTCGTCGACGCGGCGATCTCCGCCGGCGTCCAGGTCGCCGTCGTGTCCAGCTCGCGCAACGCCGTCCCGGTCCTCCGGGCAGCCGGGCTGCTCGACCGTTTCGCCGTGATCGTCGACGGTCTCGTCGCCGCCGAGGCCGGGCTGCCCGGAAAGCCGGCGCCCGACACCTACGTCGAAGGCGCCCGCCGTCTGGGCCTGGCCGTCGAAGCCTGCGTCGTCCTCGAAGACGCCACCAGCGGCGTGCAGGCCGGTCACGCGGCTCCCTTCGGTCTCGTCGTCGGCGTCGACCGCGGCGTGGGGCACGACGCTCTGCTCGAGTCCGGTGCCGACTACGTCGTCGACGATCTCGCCGAGCTCGTCCCCGACCTCCCCTCCCGTACCTCCTCCTCCCCCACCGCCTCTTCCTCCTCGACTCCGGAGACTGCCGAATGACGACCATCACGTCGGACCCGCTCGACCGCAACCGCTTCCCCGTCGACGAGTGGGCCCTCGTCGAGACCGAGTTCTCCGACGACGACCAGGGCACCAACGAGACCGTCTTCGCCGTGGCCAACGGCTACCTCGGCATGCGCGGCAACCTCGACGAGGGTCGGGGCGGTCACTCGTACGGCACCTTCATCAACGGGTTCCACGAGACCTGGCCGATCCGTCACGCCGAGGAGGCCTTCGGCTTCGCCCGCGTCGGGCAGACCATCGTCAATGCGCCCGACGCGAAGGTCATCCGCCTCTACGTCGACGACGAGCCGTTCGTCATGGCCGAGGCCGACATCCTCCGCTACTCCCGCCGGCTCGACTTCCAAGACGGCGTCCTCTCCCGCGAACTCGAGTGGCGCACGCCGTCCGGCAAGCGCGTCCTCATCCGAAGCCGCCGCCTCGTCTCCTTCGCCGACCGGCACCTGGCCGTCGTCGAGTACGAGGTGACCATGCTCGACGCCGACGCATCGATCCTGATCTCGAGCCAGATCCTCAACCGCCAAGACCTCGGCGACGAGTACCACGCCGGGATGCGGGCCGCGGCGACCTTCGATCCGCGCAAGGCCGAGTCGTTCGCCGACCGCGTGCTGCAGCCGAAGGTCAAGAAGAGCCACGGCACCCGGTCCGTCCTCGGCTACCAGACGACCAACTCGGGCATGACCATCGCCGTGGGCGCCGACCACAGCATGTCGACTGCGAACGAGTGGCAGGAGTCGTCGCAGATCGACGACGACCTCGCGAAGCACGTCTACCGGGTCCAGGCCAAGGTCGGCCAGCGCATCCGCCTCGTCAAGACGATCACCTACCACACGTCGCGCGGCGTGCCCCCGCGCGAGCTGGCCGACCGCTGCGACCGGACCCTCGACCGCGCGCTCGAGATGGCGCCCGAAGAAGTCTTCGAGACCCAGCGCGACTGGCTCGACGACTTCTGGGCCCGCACCGACGTCGAGCTGCCCGGCCACCCGATCCTGCAGCAGGCCATCCGCTGGAACCTCTTCCAGCTCGCCCAGTCGACCGCGCGCACCGACGGCGCGGGAGTGGCGGCCAAGGGCGTGACCGGCTCCGGCTACGGCGGCCACTACTTCTGGGACACCGAGATCTACGTGCTCCCGTTCCTCACCTACACGGCCCCGAACGTCGCCCGCAACGCCTTGCGATTCCGGCAAGGGATGCTCGACGCGGCTCGCGAGCGCGCCACCGAGTTGAACCAGCGCGGCGCCCTCTTCCCGTGGCGCACGATCAACGGCCTGGAGTCGAGCGCGTACTACGCGGCCGGCACGGCGCAGTACCACATCGACGCCGACATCACCCATGCGCTGATGCAGTACGTCGCGGCCACCGGCGACGAGGACTTCCTCGACCGCGGCGCCATCGACATCCTCGTCGAGACCGCCCGGCTCTGGGCCGACCTCGGCTTCTGGCGCTCGAACGGCGACGAGAAGTTCCACATCGACGGCGTCACGGGCCCCGACGAGTACACGACGGTCGTCGACGACAACCTCTACACGAACGTCATGGCCCGGGCCAACCTCTGGTCGGCCGTCCGCATGTGCGAAGAGCTCGCGGTCCGCAACCCGCAGGCGTACGCCCGCATGGTGCAGCGCCTCGGGCTGGAAGAGCACGAGATCCGCGGCTGGAACGCCGCCGCCGACGCGATGGAGATCCCCTTCGACGCGCACCGCGGCATCCACCCGCAAGACGCGCAGTTCCTCGACAAAGAGCTGTGGGACCTCGACTCCACCCCGGCGTCGAAGCGCCCGCTGCTGCTCCACTACCACCCGCTGGTCATCTACCGCTTCCAGGTGCTGAAGCAGGCCGACGTCGTGCTCGCCCTGTTCCTCCAGGGGGCCGAGTTCACCCCGGCCGAGAAGCGCCGCAACTTCGAGTACTACGACGCTCTGACGACCGGCGACTCGACGCTGTCGGCCGTCGTCCAGTCGATCATCGCGGCCGAGGTCGGGCACCACGAGCTGGCCCGCAGCTATTTCCTCTCCTCCCTCTTCGTCGACCTCGCCGATCTGCACCACAACACCTCCGACGGCGTGCACGTGGCGTCGACGGGCGGCATCTGGAGTGCCCTGGTCTACGGCTTCGGCGGGATGCGCGACCACGACGGCGTCATCAGCTTCAACCCGCGCCTTCCGAGCGACTGGGAGCGCCTGACGTTCCGCATGACCGTCCGCGGCTCGCGCATCCGCGTCGACCTCGAGCAGACCACGATCACGTTCACGATCGAGGAGGGCACCGAGGCCGAGGTCCAGGTCAACCACGGCCGGGTCGTCGTCACCAAGGGCGAGCCCGTCACCGTGCCGTTGCGCAACCAGGGCCCCCGAATCGACACGCCGCCGCCGACCACGAGCGACCTCCGCGGCATGCTGCGGGCCGACGGGTCGGTCGTCACGGCGTCGATCCCGACGATCTCGGTCGACCGCAGCGACGTGGAGGCCGACGTCACCAGCTAGCGGATCGCAGCAGCGGTCAGACGGCGACGACGCGCTCCCGGAAGGTTCCGGGCGCGTAGGACGTCTGCGCGAGACCGCGCCGCTGCAACTCGGGCACGAGGCCGTCGAGCACCTCGTCGAGGTACCGCCGGCTCAGCAGCCCGCCGCCCCCGCCGAACAGCAGGAACCCGTCGCCGCCGACCTCCTCGAGCGCGGACTCCATCGTGTCGGCGATCGACGAGGGCGTCCCGATCAGCGAGAGCGACTCCGACTGCCCGCCCTCCGAGAGCGCGGCCCGGAGACTCGAGCCGGCGGTGCGCTTCTTCATCGCCTCCAAGGCAGAGGTGATGCCGTTCGTGGTGGCGTCCGCCGGGATCGGCGCGTCGAGGTCGAACTCCGCGAAGTCGATCTCCGTCTGATTGGACATCATGACGAGACGGCGGAGGAGGGCGTCCCCGGTCGGCGCGTAGAGGCGCTCGGCCTTGGCCCGGGCATCCCCCTCGGTCTCGCCGACGACGGGCGTGATCATGTAGAGCACCCGTACCGAGTCCGGGTCCTTTCCGGCACGTTCGAGACGCTCGCGGATCCCGTCGCGGTAGGCCTTCATGGCCGGTACTCCGGTGGGCGCGGCGACGATGACGTCGGCGTGCGCTGCGGCGAAGTCCATGCCGGTCGGCGAGCCGCCGGCCTGGCAGTAGAGCGGCCGGTCGCCCTGCACGAGGCCGAGGGTGCCCTGGGGCGCCGAGACCGTGCCGAAGGCCCCGCTCGCGACGATCGGCGAGCCGCCGGCGGAGACGAGCGATCCGCCCCCGCCCCAGAGCTGCTCCGCCTGCGTGACGAACTCCTCGGCCCGCACGTACCGCTCGTCGTGCTGCCACAGCGCCGGCAGCCCGACGTTCTGCGCGGCGAGGTCTTCGAACGAGGTCACGATGTTCCAGCCGACGCGGCCGTCGCTCAACTCGTCGAGGGTCGCCAGCACGTGAGCCAGGCGGTCGGGCGGGTAGAGGCTCGTCGACATGGTCGAGACGATGCCGAGGTGCTGCGTCACCTGCGAGATCGCCGCGGCGAGCGCGATCGGATCCTGCTTCGGCGACTTGGTCGTCGCCTGGAACTCGGCCTTCATGCTCTTGCCGTAGCTCTCCGGCACGACCGACGAGTCCTCCAGCATGATGAAGTCGAGCGACGCCCTCTCGAGCGCCCGGGCCATGTCGAGGTAGAACTCGCCCGTCGTCCAGGCGCGCGGGTCGGACCCGGCCCAGGGTCGGTTCCACGCCGTCGGCATGAAGTTGACGAACCAGCCGAGCATCATTCGCGATGCGGTCACGGGGCGACCTCCAGGACAGGGGTTCCGACGGGGGTCGTGCCGTCGGCGGGGACGGGGGTGTTCACGCTCGGCACGGGCGCCAGGCCGAGGCGGGTCCGCAGGATGCGCGGGTCGGCCCCGTGTCCTGCCCCGAGCTCGGGGAGGACCCCGTGCAGCACGGCGCCCGTGGGCGCCCCCTTCGGCACGTCGACGACGACGATCCCATCGGCGCCCGAGGTCTCCAGGAGTGCCAGCACATCCGCCACCACCTGAGCGGCCGACCCGGCGAGGGTCGGGTACGGCCTGGTCCGGTCGTCCGCCGCCGCGTCGACCAGCGGGCGCACGGCGAGGAGCACGAGCGGTGCCGCGGCCCCGGAAGTGTCCGGAGAAGCAGCCGCGGCGCGGATGCGAGCGACCTCGGCGGGCGCCTCGGCGACCGACGTGGAGAGCACGACGACGTCGCCGGCGACAGGCGGCGTACCGCCGGTCGGTACGGCGGAGACCACGAGCGGCCGGCCCTGCGGAGTGCGCGGGAGGTTCAACGGGCCGCGGGTCGAGTAGTACGGGCCGACGTGGTCGACGACGTGCACCTTCTCGTCGTCGACGTACTGGCCGGCGGGCACGTCGGCGACTATCGCGTCGGGCTCCCACGAGTCCCAGAGCGCCAGGGTCGCCGCGTAGAGGTCGGCGAGCGCGGCCGCCCGCACCTCCGGTGAGTCGTCGGGCGACGGGAACCAGCGACCGGAGTCGTCGGTCACGGTCGACACGGTCACTTCGGGCTGCACGAACCAGCCGGCCCGGCCGCGCGAGACGGCGTCGAGGGTGGCGAGCCCGCGGGCAGCCAGGAAGGGCGGCTGCTGCCAGGGCGACTGGCCGGCGACGAGTCCGATGTGCGAGGTGAGAGGGGCGACTGCGGCGAGGACCACGGCCGGGTCGGCAGCGCCGAGCCCGGTCACCGGCACGATGGCGAGGTCGACGCGGGCCGCGTCGAGGGCTCGGACCTCGGAGACGAGCAGGGCGGACGTCTCCGCCGCCACCGCCCAGCCGACGACCGGCCCGCGCGGGGTCACGACGCCACCCGCTCGGCGGCCGGCACGGCGTCGAGGAACGCCGCGAAGGGGCCGACGACCAGCGCCGGATCCTGGTCGAGCACGTAGGCGCCGGAGGCGAGCTCCACGCACTTCGCCCGGGGGTTGGCGGCGAGCGTGGTGGGAACGTACGGACGCAGGACGTCGGCTCTCCCGCAGATCAGGAGGATCGGGCATCCCACGCTCGCCAGCGGCGCAGCCAGATCGGCGGAGAAGACCGCCAGGTACGCCTCGTGCCAGCGCGTTCCGGCGAGGAGCTTGTCGACGGCCTCGCGTTCGCGGAGTTCGAGCGACGGCGGGTAGGCGAGGGGGTCGCCGTCGATGGTGTTGACAGCCTCCCAGACGTCGAGCAGATGGCTGCCGTCGGCCACGGGGACGAGGCCCCGGACGGCGGCGTGGCGCTCGGCGGCCTCGGCGGGAGGGAGCACGAGGGCGCCGATCATCGTGAGACCGAGGACCCGCTCGGGGTGGCGGGAGGCGACGAGGATCGCGACGGCCGCGCCGGTGTGATGGCCGAGCACGTGGAACCCGTCGAGCCCGAGCTCGGTCGCCACGAGCGCGACGACGTCGGCCCACGATTCGAGCGAGTAGGCCTCGACCGGCTGGTACGACATGCCGAAGCCGGGGGTGTCGATCGCGAAGAGCGTGAAGTCGTCCGCCGACCGGTCGCGAAAGAACTCGTCCGAGAACGCCTCGTACATGACCGACGACGCGGCCGTCTGGTGCAGCAGGACGATCGGGATCGGGCCGTGACCGGCCGTGCGGACGTGCACCTGCCCGTCCGGCAGGTCGACGTAGAGACGCCGCATCAGACGAACGACCGGAGGTTCTCGCGGAGGGTCGCGTGGGCGTAGTCCTCGCGCAGCAGACCGCGGCGCTGGAGGGCCGGCGAGAGGCCGTCGGTGACCTCGGCGATCGACTGGCGGCTGATCGGCTGGCCGTAGATCAAGAACCCGTCGCCGCCCACCTCCTGCATGAACTCGTCCATCTGCGACGCGATGCCGTCGGGGGTGCCGACCATCTCGGTGGTCTGCACGCGCATCCCGCTGAAGCCCTCGCGCACGGTCTTGCCGGCGAGCTGCTTGCGCCAGATCTCGAACTGACCGGCGTGGCCGTTCGTCGTGAGGTCCTCGGGAATCGGCTGATCGGGGTCGAGCACCGACATGTCGATCTCGGTCAGGGCGCCCATGTGCGCCATCTGCACCTCGAAGTTGTGCTGCTTGCGGGCGTACCAGGCCTCGTTCTTCTCCTGGGCCTCGCGCTCGGTCTCGCCGATGATCGGGTAGACGACGGGGAAGATCTTGATCTCGTCGGGGTCGCGGCCGTACGCAGCGGCCCGGGCGCGCATGTCGGCGCGGTACTCCTTCGCGCCCTCGACGCCGTTGGGGATCACCAGCACGACGTCGGCGGTGCGCGCGGCGAAGTCGCGGCCGCGCGGGCTCGAGCCGGCCTGGCAGATGACGGGTCGTCCGCCGGGTCCGGCGGGCAGGTTGAGCGGGCCGCGCGTCTTGTAGAACTCGCCCTCGTGGTGGATCGGGTTCACTTTGGTGTGGTCGGCGTAGTAGCCGCTCTCGGCATCGGCGAGGATCGCGTCCTGCTGGAACGAGCCCCAGAGCTTCGTGACCGCGTCGACGAACTCCTCGGCCATGTCGTAGCGCCGGTCGTGCTCGGGCAGCTTGTCGAGGCCGTAGTTCTGCGCCGAGAGGTCTTCCGACGAGGTGACGATGTTCCAGCCGATGCGGCCTTCGGTGATGTTGTTCAGCGTCGCGAACTGTCGGGCGAGTTGGTACGGGTGGTAGAAGGTCGTCGACGCCGTGGCGATGATGCCGAGGCGGGTGGTGGCGGCGGCGAGACGGGCGGCGGTGACTACCGGGTCCATCTTCGGGGCGTAGCGCGCGTGCTTCAGTTCGATCTCGGAGGTGCCCTGGTAGATGTCGGAGACCATCAGCGAGTCCTCGAGCATGATGAAGTCGAAGCCGGCGCGCTCCAGGTTCCGCACCATGTCCTCGTGGAAGCGTCCGTTGAGGTAGTTCGTCGTGGCGTCACGGCCCGAGTAGACGGACTTCCACTCGGGGGCGGCCAGGTTGGCGAACCAGCCGAGGCGGAAGGGATCTGCAGTCATGAGGGGTCCTTGCGGGGGAGAGAAAAGAGGAGAAGAGGGGGTCAGGATGCTCGGAGCAGAGGCAGCACGTCGCGCCCGAAGCGCGTCAGACCGTCGTCGAAGTCGTCGAACTGGAGCGTGATCGCGGAGACGCCCTCGCTCGCCGCGATCCGGGAGAGCTGCCGGGCGACGGAGTCTGTGCTCCCGGCCACGACGAGGTCCTCGTTCACGGCCTGGACCATGGTCGCGGCCTGGGCGGCGGTGCCTCCGACGTTGCCGGAGTCGCGCGCCGACTGCTCGCGGCGACCGGAGAGCGCGGCGTGGTCGGTGTGCGCGTTCAGGTATCGGACCCGCTCCCAGGCGAGGTCGTCGGTGTCGGCGAGCACGACGGTGGTGAGCACGTTCGCGGTGACGTCGCGGCCGTGAGCGCGAGCCCTGGCAGCGATGTCGGCCGTGGCTTCGGCGAGGCCCGGGCTGAGCTGGGTGAGGTTCTCGTCGGCGAAGCGGGCGGTCATCTCACGCCCCTTCTCCGACGAACCGGCACAGAGCAGGGGGATCCGAGAGCTCGGCCGGGGGCGCCCGTTGCAGTCCTCGAGGTCGAAGTACCGACCCGTGTAGCTGGAGGTTCCGGTCGACCACAGCTCGTGCAGGATCTCGATGTACTCGCGGGCGTACTCGTAGCGGTAGCCGTAGTAGGCGTCACCCGGCCAGAGACCCATCTGGGAATACTCCTGCGCGTTCCAGCCGCTCACGACGTTGATGCCGACGCGGCCGGGGCCGATGGAGTCGAGGGTGGCCGCCATCCGGGCGACGACCGCGGGGTGGATACTGAGGATCCCCACCGAGGCGATGACCTGGATCCGCCGGGTCGCGGCCAGCAGGCCGCCGGCGAGGGTGAACGCCTCGAGCGAGGCGTCCCAGTACCGGCTGCCTTCGCCGGGGCCCCGGAACTTGACCATGCCGAGCACGAAGTCCATTCCGAACGACTCGGCCTGCGCCGTCAGGCGGAGGTTCTGCTCGAAGGTCGGGTCGCCCGGGTCGAGTGCGGTGGAGGCGACGTGACCGTTGCTGGAGGTCGGCAGGAACAGGCCGTAGCGGGTCATCTCGACTGCCTTTCGAAAGGGAGAGGGGGCCGGATGCGGGTGGCTGGCACCCGCATCCGGCCGTTCGGTGCGGTGGTGCTAGCTGCTGAAGGACAGCTGCGACACGTCGAGCCAGTTGTCGCTGCGCTGGGCCCAGCCCTTGACGTTCGAACCGACGAGGAACGACGGCTGCACGTTCGCGTAGTTGATCATCGTGGCGGCGTTCTCGAGCATGTACTTCTCGGCGGCGTTGTACGCCTTGCCGGCTTCCGGAGTCAGCGGGTCGCCGAGGTCGGTCGCCGTCTTGAGGAGCGAGTAGAACGTCGGGTCCTCCCACTTGGAGTAGTTGATCGGTGATCCCTTGCCCGTGTAGAGGCCGAGCTCGTAGGGCGGGGACAGCGTGATCGCGTAGTCGCGGAGCAGGAAGATCTGGAATCCGCCCGACGACTGCCCGGCCGCGAAGGCGGCGGACGGCTGCTGGTCGATCTTGATGGTGAAGCCGGTGCCCTTGGCAGCGGCCTGCATCTGGATCGCCGCGGCGACCAGGTCGGGCACGTCGGCGTTGACCGTCAGCGTGATATCGACGCCGTCGGGGTAGCCGGCCTGCGCGAGCAGCTCCTTGGACTTCGCGGGGTCGTAGCTGAACTGGGGCAGACCGTCGCCGTCGTAGCCGGCCGCGGACTTGTCGAGGTAGCCGGTGGGCTTGGTGGCACGGCCCTGGTAGACGCTCTTGAGGATCTGGTCGTAGGGGATCGCGTAGGCGAACGCCTGACGAGCGGCCTCACTGGTGAACGGCGCCTTGGTGGCGTTCGGGATGGCGAACGAGTAGGTGTTCGTGTCGAGCGTGAACACCTGCACCTTGCCGGCCTTCTTCGCGTCGGCCTGCTGCTGCGGAGTGAGGGCCTCGGCGACGTCGGCCGCGCCGCTCGCGACGGCGTTCGCCCGGGTGGCGGAGTCGGCGACGACCTTATAGGTCACGGTCTTGATCGACGGCTTGGTGCCGAAGTAGGTCGGGTTCGCGACGAGGGTCGTTGCCGTCGACGGGTCGTACGACTTGACCTTGTACGGGCCGTAGCTGTCGCCGACGGTCGGGTGGGCCTTGGCCCACGCGACGCCCCACGGGTCGGCGGAGGTGGCGTGCTTCTTCAGAAGCGTCGAGTCCCAGATCCAGCCGGTGATGTTGGAGAGGATCGACAGGACGGTGTTGGCCGAGCCCGCGGTCTGCAGGTGGAAGGCGACGGTGTACTTGTCCACCTTCGTGATCTGGTCGGCGGCGGTGATGCCAGGCGAGGAGATGTACGGGAACAGCGCGAGCGTGTTCCCGAACTTCTGCTGGAACGACCACACGACGTCGTCGGCGGTGAAGGGGTTGCCCTCCTGGCTGACGACACCCTTGCGGAGGTGGAACGTCAGCGTCTTCTGGTCGGAGGAGATGTCGTACGACGTCGCGAGCGACGGGGAGTACTTGTAGTAGTCCTGCTGGAGGGCCTTGGAGTCCTGCGTGCTCTTCGCGTAGGGGTTCTTGACGAGGGTGCTCGACACCTGCGTGTCGATCTCGTACGTCGGGTAGACGTTCGAACCGGCGTCGCCGAAGAAGCTCGTGGGCGCGGCGGCCGAGGCGATGATGAGCGTCTTGTCGGCCGAGGCGCTCGTGCTGCCGGACGACGACGAGCACGCGGCCAGGGTCACTGCCAGCCCGAGGGCGGCTGCGGCGAGGAGGCTTCGGCGGACCGTCCGGACGGACGGCGCCTTCCTCATCGCGGCGGGGAGGGCGATTTTCGGCATGGGGGTACTCCTGTGAGGTGGGGGCGAGGGGTGCAGGGAGGGAGAGGGGACGGCAGCCGGGTCAGCGCCGGCGGAGGAGCTCCGTGTTCGCGATGGCGAAACTGGAGACGGTGAAGACGAGGGCCACGGTGGGGAAGGCGGCTCCCCACCAGCGGAGGCTCAGGGCCTCCGAGGCGCCGAGGGAGATCATCGTTCCCCACTCGGGCGTGGGCGGGGCGATCCCGACTCCGAGGAAGCCGAGGACCGCGGTCACGATGATCGCCAGCCCGAACACGGCCGACGAGTTCTCGATGGCCGGTCGGATAGAGTTCGGCAGCACGGTGCGGAGGAGGACGAACACCTCTCGCTCCCCCGCCATGCGGGAGGCGTCGACGTAGGCGTCGGAGCGGACCTTCAGCACTTCCGTGCGGACGAGCTTGGCCTGGCCCGGGAGGGTGGCGAGGACGAGCGCCACGATCAGGGTCGGGATCGACGACTGGAACAGGGCGACCAGGACGAGTCCGATCAGCACGGCGGGGACCGCCTGGAGGATGTCCATCACCCGCGCGAGACCGCCGGCGAGGAAACCCCGGATCCCCCGGCTCGCCTCGTTCATGCCGCCGACGACGCCGACGACGATCCCGGCGATCGTGCCGCCGATCGTGGCCAGCAGCGCGATGACGACGTCGTTGCGGGTGGCGGCGATGACGCGGGAGAAGACGTCCATGCCGTTCTGGTCCGTGCCGAGCAGGAACTTGCCGCCCGGGGCGAGCGACGTGCCGCCCACGACCGCGGTGGCACTGAACGGAGTGACGAGCGGGCCGATGATCGCGACCAGCAGGACGATCGCGGCGGGGACGAAGTACCCCCAGCGGAGGCCCGCGGTGCGGACCTTGCCGCGGGGACGGACGACGGCGGGAAGCGCGTCGATCTCGAGTCGGGCCGTGGTCATCAGGCACCTCCGATCGCGCCGGAACGGCGCCGTGGGTCGAGCAGCATGTTGAGGACGTCGACCACGAGGAAGACGAGGAGGACGAAGGCGACCAGGATCACGAGGACGCCCTGCATGGCCGGGTAGTCGGTGGTCTGCACCGCGTTGACGGCGTACTGGCCGACGCCGCCGAGGCCGAACATCGACTCCATGACGACCGCTCCGCCCAGGAGGGCTCCGAGGAGACCGCCGAGGACGACGAGGACGGCGGGGAGGGCCCGGCGGTAGACGCTCACGATCATGATGAACGTCGAGCCGCCGGAGGCGATCCGGAAGCGGGTCGCGGGGGCGTCGATCTGGTCTTCGAGACCAGGGATGAGCTGCTTCAGCAGGTACGGGGCGTAGGCGATGCTCATGGCCGCCACCGGGAGCACGAGGTGCGCGACGGCGGACTGGATCAGCGACGAGTCGCCGCTGAGCAGGGTGTCGAGGAAGGGCAGGCCGGTCACGGTCGGCGCCGCGGTCATGCGCGGGTCGATGCGTCCGATCGGCGCCGGCGAGAGGTGAAGGACCACGTAGAAGATCAGGATCGCAACGATGCCGAGGCAGAAGTCCGGCACGGCCCCGGCGGCGCGGGCGTAGCCGCGGGCGACGTAGGCGATCGGGTTCTTCGGGCGGAAGACGGCGACGGAGCCCAGCACGAGGGCGATGATCGCGGCGCCGACGAGGCCCATGCCGGTCAGCTCGAGGGTCTGCGGAAGACGCTGGAACACGTCGAGGGCGACCGGACGGCCGCTGACCAGCGAGCTGCCGAAGTTGAGCTGCACGAGGTGGAGGAGGAACGTGCCGAGCTGGTGCGGCAGGGAGCCGCCGAGGCCGAGGGCCTCGCGGACCTTGACGAGCTGGGCCGCCGTCGCCTTGCCCTGCGTGAGCAGCACTGCAGGGTCGCCCGGCACGAGTCGCACGATGAAGAAGACGACGATCGCGAAGAGGAAGAGGTGGACGGGCAGGGCGGCGATGCGCCGCACCCACCAGCTGTTCCTGTCGAACCAGGGGTTCATCGGGATTCCTTCCGGTCGGGTCGAGGGGGTCTGGTCAGAGTCTCTCGGAAGCATGTTTCGGCAGACAATGCGCAGGGTTCCGCTTCTGTTTCGCCTCTCGGCATATCTCTCTCCTGGCCTCTGATCAGCTATTTCAGTGAACCGGATGCCCATTCCGCGAGTACTCCGCCACTCGAGCGGCAATACCGCGACCTGTCGGACCGCAGTCGATCGAGCCCTCTCGACGAGGGCTTAAACGGACGACGGCGCCGGGCACGGGGCCCGGCGCCGTCGAAGGCGGATCCGATCACGTCAAGCGCTCTGCTCCGACGTGCTGTAGGCCTCGATGAGGCTCTTCGTGTACGGGTGGCGAGGGGCGGTCACGACGTCCTCGGCGAGGCCGTTCTCGACGATCTTGCCCTTGTACATCACGATCATGTCGTCCGAGATGAAGGCCGTGGCCGGCAGACCGTGCGAGACGAAGACGAGGCCGCAGTCGTGCTCGAGGCAGTAGTCCTTGACGAAGTTGAGGATCGTGCCCTGCACCGACACGTCGAGGGCGGAGACGACCTCGTCGCAGACCAAAATCCGCGGCCGCACCACGAGGGCGCGCGCCAGCGAGAACCGCTGGCGCTGACCACCCGAGACCTGCCCGGGCTTCCGGTCGGTGAGCTTCGGGTCGAGGTCCAGCAGGGCGAGGAGCTCATCCACTTCGGCGTCCGCGTCCGTCTGAGAGAGACCGCGGAGCAGCTGAGCGGGTCGACGGACGGCCTCACGGAGGGTCTTGCGCGGGTCGAACGACGACGAGGTGTCCTGCGCGACCATCTGCACGGTGCGGCGGAGCTCGCGCATCCCTTCGGTGCGGGACGCCATGTCGGTCATGTCCTGCCCATCGAGGAGGATGGTGCCCGCGGTCGGCTTCTCGAGGCCGACGAGCATCTTGGCCAGGGTCGACTTGCCCGAACCCGACTCGCCCACGATGCCGAGGGCGCGGGTCGAGTCGATGGCCAGCGAGACGTCGTCGACGGCCGCGAAGCGCTTGGCGCGGCTGCCGTAGTGGCGCTGGACGCCCTGGGCCGTGATGGTGACGCGGGCACGGGATGTGGTCATGATGCGAGCCTCTCGGGGGCGAGCGATGCGTCTCGGGCGATGCTCTCGAGCGTCGGCAGGCGGTCGACCGAGACGCTGGCGAGAGTGGGGATGCACGCCAGCAGTCCCTGCGTGTACGGATCCTTGGCCCCGGTCCGGATCGTCTTGGCCGGCTCGTCGTCCACCACGTCGCCGTCCTTCATGACGAGCACCCGGTGCGCGTACTCGAGGCAGAGGTTGAGGTCGTGGGTGACGATGATCAACGCGGCCCCGGTCTCCTCGGTGAGAGTGACCATGAGCTCCATGACCTCGCGGCTCAGCGACGCGTCGAGGGCGCTGGTCGGCTCGTCGGCGATCAGGAGCCGCGGGCGGCCGGAGAGGGCGATGGCGAGCATGACCCGCTGGCGCATACCGCCGGAGAGCTCGTAGGGCCGAGCGCCCATCACGCGGGGCGCGTCGACGATGCCGACGCGGTTCAACCACTCGTGGGCTTCGCGGACGGCGTCCTTGCGGGAGATCTTCCGCCCCGAGCGCTTGGACTCGGTGCGCAGGACGCTGATGAGCTGGCTGCCGACGGTCCAGACCGGCTCGAGCGAGGTCATGGCGTCCTGGAAGACCATCGACAGGCCGTCGGTGCGGTGCGGCAGACGGTGCACGACCGTGCGGTCGAGGGGCTTGCCGTCGAACTCGAAGGCGTCGTGGGTCACGCGTGCGTTCGGGGCCGACTGGAACCCGGCCACCGTCGAGCTGAGCGTGGTCTTCCCGGAGCCGGACTCCCCCACGATCGCGAGGCGATCGCCCGGGGCGAGGGCGAAGGACGCGTTCGTGACGGCCGCGTGCTCCTCGTCGCCGACGCGGTAGAAGACGCTGAGGTTCTCCACCCGGATGACGGGTGTTGCGGAAATGTCGGTCGCAGTCATGTCACCAGGGTCGCAGTCGGCTGTTTCCGGCGGCGTCCTCGAACGTTTCGAACGTGCTACGCGACTTCAACGCGGGTGGGTCGGGCCGTGCATCCCCCGTTTTTCGCGGTTTTTCGGCCCTCGCAGTCGAATTGGGCGGCTTACGGCCGCCTCGAGGTCGGACGCAGCGACGCCCGACCCCGCAGGGACGGACTCAGAGGGCGACGAAGGGCTCGAACGTCCGGGTGACAGGGGCGCCGGTGACGATGGAGCCGAGCGACGAGGCGCCCTCGGGGGTGGCGCGCCAGGCGAGGTAGGCGTCGTGATCGGCGGCAGCACGCCACTTCTCGACGATCACGACCTTCGTCGGGTCGGCGTCGTCGACGATCACCTCGAGGCTCTCGTTGCCCTCGGCGGCGGCGGTCGCCTTGAGGGTCTCGCGGATGACCTCCTTGGCGGAGTCGATCGCGTCGGGCTTGAGGGAGAGTTCGAGAAGGACGGTCTGAGACATCGGGAATCCAATCAGGGGAAGGGGCGCCGAAAGCAGCGCCCCCTCCATCATGGCCCCGTCACGCCGTCCGGTTCGCAGCCGCGACGCCGGCCGCCAGCTCGACGAGGAGGCTCGGCTCGTCGTCCTTGGGCACCACGACCTCCACGAAGACGAGCCGGTCGGTGACGCTCGAGGCGAGCGCGAGCGCCCCGCGCAGCTCGGCGACGGTCCGCACCGTCACCGTCTCGGAGGGGACGTTCGGCGCCAGCGTCGACGGCACCGCGGTCCAGTTCCAGACGTTGATGTCCTGGTAGGGGGCGTCGGGGCTTTGGATCGCCCGCTCGACGGTGTACCCGTCGTTGTTGATCAGGAAGACGATGGGCGCCAGTCGACGCTTGAGCACGGTGCCGAGCTCCTGGATCGTGAGCTGGGCCGAGCCGTCGCCGATGAACAGGACGGACCGCTTGTCGGGCGCGGCGATCTGGGCGCCGAGCATCGCCGGCAGGGTGAAGCCGATGGACGACCACACGGGCTGGCCCATCAGGTCGCTGCCGTCCGGCATCGCCAGCTCGAGGGCACCGTAGAACGGGGTGCCCGCCTCGGCGATGGCGATCGTGTCGCGGGGCAGCCAGGTCTGGATCTCGGCCCAGAAGGCGTCCTGCGAGAGGGGAGCCCGTGCATCCCCCGCGACCCTGCCGGCCCCGGCCACCACGTCGGACGCGGGAGTCGGAGCGAACGCGAGGTCGCGGGCGATGCGCTCGACGGCGGCCAGCGAGTCGGCCAGCGTGACCTCGTAGAAGCTCGTGCCGTTGACGCGGGCCTGGCGGAAGCCGAGGTCGATCGAGCGGTCGGGGTCGAAGCCGTGCGAGAAGAAGCCGGTGAGAAAATCGCTCAGGACGACGCCCGCGAGGACGAGGGGCGACGCGGTGTCGACGATCTCGCGGGTGCCGGGGGTCTTCGTCATCGCCCCGAGATACATGCCGAGGCTGTGCGGGTGCGACTCGTCGATGACGGCCCGCGAGCCCGGCTGCGAGGCCACGCGGACGCCCGGGACGTCGGCGAGCGAGCGGATCGCGTGCTCGAGGCCCTTCCGGTGCACCCGCGGGCCGGCCAGGACCGTGAGGTCGGTGCTGCCCGCGAGGGCTTCGCGGAGCGCGGCCTCGAAGTCGGCCAGGTTGTCGGGGTCGCTTCGGCGGGCTCGGAGGGGCGTCGAGAGGGTCCCGGCTCCGATGTGTGCCACGGCGACGTCGGCGGGGATGGAGAGGTAGCCCGGCTTCGACGCCTCGAGGGCCGTGACGAGCACCCGGTCGATCTCCGGCCCGGCGTTCTCCACCCGGAGGGTCGCGCTCGCTACGGTCACCTCGTCGTAGGCGCGCGAGAAGTGGCCGTAGTCGCCGTCGATGAGCGTGTGATGCACCTTCTTGCCCGCGGCCGCGACCGTCGTGGCGGGGGCGCCGGTGATCTGGATCACGGGGACGTCCTCCGCGAACGAGCCGGCGACCCCGTTGATGGCCGACAGTTCTCCGACGCCGTAGGTCGTGACGAGTGCTCCCAGCCCACGCGAGATGCGCGCGTAGCCGTCGGCGGCGTAGGCGGCGTTGAGCTCGTTCGTCGAGCCGACCCACTCGAACTCGGGCACCGTGAGCATCTGGTCGAGGAGGCTCAGGTTGTAGTCGCCCGGCAGCCCGAAGACGCGGGTGGCGCCGAGCTGGGCAAGGCGGGTGGCGAGGTACTGGCCGACGGTGACGGTGGCGGGCTGGCGGAGGTGCGGCGAGGTCATGGCACGACTTCAGCAGGTCGGCGCCGACTGCACAACCGGCACGGACTTCACCGAGCAGATTGATCGACCGGACCGTGCAATGCTGGTCCGGGAGGCGACACCATGACCGATTACGATGCCACCGATCAGCGCATCCTCAAAGACCTCGACGACGCGCCCCGACGGCCGGCCGCACTGCTGGCCGATCGGCTGGGGCTCGCCCGGGGCACCGTGCAGGCACGTCTCGCCCGGATCCGCGAGGCCGGACGCCTGCGGCTGCACTCCACCCGCATCCGGCCCGAATCGCTGGGCTACTCGACCCGGGCCTTCGTGATGGTGTCGGTCGACCAGACCACCCTCGACCACAGCATGAGCGACTTGGATGCCCTGCCCGAGATCATCGAGTGCGTGGCCGTCTCGGGCTCCGACGACATCATCTGCCAGGTCATCGCCCGGGACAACGCGCACCTGTTCGAGGTGACGCAGCACATGATGAAGATCCCGGGGATCCAGCGCACCTCGACCTCGATCGTGCTGCAGGAGTACATCGAACTGCGGATGGCGCAGCTGCTGTCGCGCCCCTGACCGTCGCCGGACGCAGCCCTAGAAGCTGCGGAGGTTCTCGCGCAGCGTCGGGTGGTCGTAGCCGTCGCGGATCAACCCGCGCTTGCGGAGCGCCGAGCTGAGGCCGTCGGTGAACTCCGCGATCGTGCGCCGGGTCATCTCGGGGTAGAGCAGGAAGCCGTCGCCGCCGACGTGGTCCATGATCTCGCCCATCTTCGCCGCCACGGTGTCCGGCGAACCGATCAGGCCGAGGTCGTTGATCTGGCGGCGCTCGAGGAGGACCTCGCGGAGCGTCTTGCCCTCGTTGCCCTGCGTGTACTGCTTCATCGACGACTGCTCGCCGTTGCCGACGATGTTCGTCGGCATGGGGCCGTCCAGGTCGAACTGCGCGTAGTCGACCTCGCCGCCGGAGACGTACGAGAGGCTCCAGAGCTTGTCGCGGAGGGCCTCGTCGGTCGCGGCGTACGCGACCCGCTCGGCCTCGCGCTGCTGGGCGTGGGCATCGGTCTCGCCGAGCATCGGGGTGACGAGGAACATGACCTTGAGGTCGTCGGGGTTCCGGCCGTGGGCGATCATGCGCTGGCGCATGTCGTCCCGGAAGGCCTTCATCTGGTCGGGGTTCTGGCCCATCGCGAGCATGGTGTCGGCGTGCTTGGCGGCGAGCTCCCGGCCTGGGATCGAGTTGCCGGCCTGCGCGACGACGGGGCGGCGCTGCGGTCCGGGGATCGTGTTCAACGGGCCGCGCACGTCGAAGTACTTGCCATGGTGGTCGATGGTGTGGACCTTCGTGTGGTCCGCGTACCGCGGCGTGATCTGGTCGTGGACCAGTGCATCCTCGTCCCAGCTCTCCCAGAGCTTCGAGACGACGTCGAGCCACTCCTCGGCCCGCTCGTACCGCTCGTCGTGCGGCGGCAGCTTGTCGTAGCCGAAGTTCTGACCGACGCGGTGGGTGACGCTCGTCACGACGTTGGCGCCGAAGCGGCCCTCGGTCAGGTGGTCGAGGGTCACGGCCTGGCGGGCGGCGAGGAAGGGCGGGTACTGCGTCGTCGACACCGTCGAGATGACGCCGATGTGCTTCGTCGCGGCGGTGAGCAGCGGCACGAGGGGCATCGGGTCGTTCTTCGGGGCCATGCGGCCGTAGGCGAGGGTCGACTCGGCCGACCCGCCGTAGGTGTCCTCGATCATGGACGTGTCCTCGATGAACAGGAAGTCGTAGCCGCCTCGCTCGAGCGACGTGGTGAGGTCGCGGTAGATCGCCGGCTTCGTCCAGTCGGTCATGCTCGTGCCGGCGTAGGTGCCGTTCCAGGGCTGGATGCCGTATCCGTTGCCGAGGAACCATCCGAGATGGAACATGTGTGCGCCTTCCTGCCAGCGTGCGGGGTCTCCCCGAAGTCTGGCTGGCCCGGTGGCACCGGCTGTTGCGGCGGCATTACGCATCCATTGCGCGAGCGGGATCGCCCGTCCGACGCGAACCTCGCGGGGTGTCCGCCGATCTCGGGGGCTATCCGCGTGCGCGGAGGTACGCTGGAGGGGTGGTCGACACTGACGTCGATCGTCCGGCCTGCAGGGGCCGCACACACGGTATACGGCGCAGAGAGGCGACGAGAACCTTGGATCACGACACGAAGAAGTTCATCCGGCAGGCGAAGCGGGAGTGCAAGCTGCTGGCGCAGGGGTACACGGGGTTCGAGAAGCCCCTGACCGTCGACGAGGAGATGGAAGTGATCACGCGCGCCAGCATGGGCGGCAGCGCGAACCTCGCCTTCTTCCTGCCCTACCTCTGGCGCCACCGCCACGCCTGAACGGCGCGGGGCGAACAGAGAAGGGCCCGCGCACCCGAGGTGCGGCGGGCCCTTCTCACGAGAACGGGCGGATCAGCGGACGCGCGTGGACTTCGAGACGGGACCGACGTTGCGCTGCATCATGACGGCGTTGGCGGTGCGGATGTCGGCCCAGACACGAGCGAGACGACCGGTCGTCGCGACCTCGACGGGCTTCTCGACGACTTTGGCGCCGGGGCGCTTCATGGGGATGACATTGTCTTTCACGGCGGACTCCTGAGGATGAGACGGAACGGTTCGGCGAGGGGGATCCACTCGGCCTGTAACAAGTCTGAAACATCCGGAGCACCAGCAACAGCGCGCATGACCGGGGCTTGGTGTAAGCAGAGCTTATGCTCGATCTTCGCCGCCTCGAGATCCTCCACCGCTTCGCCTCGCTCGGCAGCATCAGTGCCGTGGCCGCCGACATGGGCTACTCCCCCTCGGCCATCTCGCAGTCCCTCGCGACGCTCGAGAAGGAGGTCGGCATCGCCCTCCTCGAGCGGACCGCCCAGCGCGCGAACCTGACGGACGCGGGTCGCGTGCTCGTCGGGCACGCCGGTCCGATCCTGGACGCGGTCGAGGCGGCGCAGAGCGAGATGCTGGCGCGAGCCGGCACCGTCGCCGGGCGGGTGGACCTCAGTACGATCCCGGGGTTGGCCGTGACCGTCGCCCCCTTTCTCGCCGAAGTGCAGCGCGTGCATCCCGCGCTCACCGTCGTCGCGCACGAGATCGACTCGACGCAGGCCGCGGCGGCGGTGCTCGACGGTCGCAGCGATCTGGCCATCGTCGACGACTGGAACCAGGAGACGACGGAGGTGGCGTCGGGCCTGGACGTGCACCTGCTGCGGAGGGAGCCGGTCGTGCTCGCGGTCCCCGCCGGACACGAGCTGGCCTCGCGCCGGAGCCCGGTCACCGTGGCCGTCCTGCGCCGGCTCCTCGAGACGGACACGCTCCTGTGCGCGCCGCTCGGGCAGCTCTCGAGGACGGCGACCGACGAACGGCTGCGCTCGATCGGAGCCGCGCCGGTTCAGCGATGGGAGTTTGAGGGGCTCCAGGTGCTCGCCTCGCTCGTCGCTGCGGCCTCCGGGGTGGCCCTACTGCCGCTCACGATCGCCGACGCGGAACCGGGAGTGGTCGCCCTCGAACTGGTGCCGCGGATGCACCGGCGGGTCTTGGCCGCGACCCGGAACACGATCCGTCACGACCCAGCGATCCAGGCCTGCCTCGACGCGTCCCGCCGCGCGTTCGAGCCGCGAGACGGCTAGCGGATCGGCGCGGTCACCGGATCGGCGCGGTCACCGACGCGAGACGGCTAGCGGAGCGGCGCGGTCACCGGATCGGCGCGGTCACCGACGCGACGCGGAGGGCGTCGAGCGCGACTCCGAGCCGGAGCGGTAGAGCTGACGGTCGAGACGGGTGGAGCGCCCCTTCACGGCCAGCACGATCATGGTCACGATCAGGACGATCAGGGCGACGAACAGCAACCCTGCTGCGATCGCGATGTAGACGGCGAAGAAAGTCATGAGCCGAGGTTACTGCGTGTCGCTCCGAGACGCACCGGTCGACCACGCCGAAGCGGGTCGGCGCCCTGAGACGCCGACCCGCCCGTCCCGAAGGGGACTACTGGCCGCTGGTTCCGGAGTTCCAGAGCGCCCGGCTGCCGCGGTAGGTGACGAGGTTGCCGTCGGACTGCATGACCAGCTGGATGCCCGAACCGGCTCCGGCGGTGCTCGAGTTCCACAGTGCCCGGTTGGATGCGGAGTAGACGACGATGTTGCCGTCGCCCTGGACCACTAGACGGGCCCCCGGGTTTCCGCTGGTCTGCGAGTTCCAGGTGGCCCGGCCGCCCGAGTAGAGGACCAGGTTTCCGTCGCCCTGCATGACGAGCTGGTGCGCCTGGGCCGGGTCGGCGATCTTCTGGCCGGGGGCGACGGTCGCGGTCGGTGTGACGGAGCTCGCCACCGGCGCGGGGCTCTGCCAGACGACCGTGCCACCGATCGAGAGGGTTGCCTGGCCCTGGTCCGAGACGGTGAGCTTCTCACCGGTTCCGCGACCGCTCGTGCCGCTGTTCCACAAGGCCCTGCCGGTCGCGGAGTAGAGGACCATGTTGCCGTCGCTCTGGAGGACCACGGTCGCGCCGACGTTTCCTGAAGTCCCCGACGACCAGACGGCCCGCCCGCTCGAGTAGAGGACCAGGTTCCCGTCGCCCTGGAGGACGAACTGCGCGGCGCCCCCGGCGGAGGAGATAGCGGTGTTCGCCAGGACCGTGAGCGGGCCGGTGAGAGCCGTCGCCGTCTGCGAGCCTGTCGTCGGCGTGGTGACCGGAGTCGTCGTCGGCGGGGTCGTGGTCGGCGGCGTCGTGGTCGGCGGCGTCGTGATCGGCGGCGTGACGGTCGAGCCGCCGCCCACCGGGACGCTCAACACGGCGTTGGCGACCAGCGCCTGGGCATAGGTGGAGTACCAGCTCCCCGCCGCAGGCGCACCGTTGCACGTGCCGTCGCTGGCGCCGGGCGTCTTGACCCAGAGCAGAGCGTCGAGCGCGGTGCCGTCCGAGACCGTTCGCGGCGCGGCCCCCAGGCCTGCACCCGGTCCGTTGCACCAGGTGTTCTTGTAGCCCTGGCCGTTGCGCGACGTGTCGATGACGTAGTGCGCGCCGCCGGTGAGCGCGGAGACCTGGTTGTCGTAGGTCTGCTCGTCGGAGGTGGGGTAGTAGTTCGAGACGTTGCTGGCGAAGCCCCGGGCGTCGGCGATGCCGGACGCCTGCAGGCGAGTGGCCATGGTGGCGGCGTCGACCCAGTGCGAGTTGCCGGCGTCGATGTACGAGGCGATCCCGTTCGCGGCGAACGTCTGCACCTCGTGCTTGATCAACCCGTACCGGGTGGCGGCCTCGGAGGTGCAGGTGCTCAGCATGGCCAGAGCGTCCGGTTCGACGATGACGACGGCTCGCTTCCCCGCGAGCGTCGAGGCGATGAGGTCGGTCCACTGCGAATAGGTCGTGGCCGTCAGCCCGCCGCCCGAGTACCCGCCGCAGTCCCGGTTCGGGATCGCGTAGGTGACGAAGACCGGAGTCGTGCCCGCCGCCGCGGCCGCGGACGTCTGCGCGTTCAGGAGACTGACGAGCTGGGCGTTCGTGTACCACTCGCCGAGCCAGGTGGCGACTGGGTACTGGGCAATGGTCGACGCAGCGGCAGAACCCGCGGCATCGGACGCCTTGAGCGATGCGGCGGCCTGTGCGGCCGAGCTGTTCGGCACCAGGTACGGTCCGGCGCCGAAGACGTCGGAACTCGAAGCCGTGTGGACCGTCGCCGACGTCACCGGCGTGGCGTCGGCCGTGGCGGGAAGGACGGCGGCTAGCGTCGTCGCGACGGAGACCGTCACGATTCCCAGGAGTACAGCGCGGGAGAGGCGTGGCATGAGACGTCCTGAACAGTGTCGGTGCGGGGGATGGTCGCACGGTCGGATCATGAAGCGGTCCACTGGGCTTGGTGGAACAACCGCTATCCCATCAGCGCTTTTCGTCCCCCGACAGACTCCAAACCGGGTGCCACTCGTGCGGGGATGGGCAGAAGTGCCGACTTGCGGGGTACAGGCGGGGGTACGGAATCGGGGGACAACGAGGGGTGTCTCAGAGCTTTCTTGGAGAGACGCGGGGATGCTCGCCTCAGAGCCGTCGGACTGGTTCTCCCGGGCTGCAGCGGTTACGTTCTCCCCAGGGCCTGAGTCGTCCCTGCCGCACCGCCCGACACCCGACCCGAACCCGTGGAGCCCCTCGCATGATCTTCGATCCCCAGTCCTTCCTCACCTCGTTGGGGCCCTGGGTCCTCGTCGGGCTCGGCGTGATGGTGTTCATCGAGTCCGGCCTGCTGTTCCCGTTCCTGCCGGGCGACTCCCTCCTCTTCACCGCCGGGCTCCTCGCTTCCAGCGCCGTGATCGGGGTGCCCGTGTGGTCCGTCGTCGTCGTGGCCTTCGTCGCGGCGGTCCTCGGCGACCAGGCGGGCTACTGGCTCGGCCACCGATTCGGGCGACGTCTCTTCAAGCCGGAGGCGCGCATCCTCAAGACCCGCTACCTCGAAGAGGCCGAAGGCTTCTTCGCGAAGTACGGCGGAGCGGCCCTCATCCTCGGCCGTTTCGTGCCGGTCGTCCGCACCTACGTGCCCCTCGCCGCCGGGGCGAGCAAGTACCACTACCGCAAGTTCCTCCTGTGGAACATGACCGGCGCCGCGGCCTGGACGGTCGTCGTGAGCATCCTCGGCGTCGTCCTGGGTCAGATCGGGTTCGTCCGCACCCACATCGACGTCCTGGCCATCCTCGTCGTGATCGTCTCCCTGCTGCCGATCGTGATCAGCGGCCTCGTCCGGTGGCGCAAATCCCGCCGGGCCGCAGTCGCGCCCGAGGCCGCCGCCGAACCGCAGCCCCTGGAATCGCACTGACACCGTGACCGGACCACGCCTGCGCCTCCTCCTCGTCGAAGACGACCCGGCTCTCGGGCCCTTGATCGAGGAGGTCCTGGCGGAGGTCTACGACGTGGTCCGGAAGATCGACGGCCGGGACGGCCTGATCGCCGGACTGGACGGCGACTTCGACGTGATCGTGCTCGATCGTCGGCTCCCGTCGCTCGACGGCATCGGCGTCGTCGAGGCGCTCCGACGGGGGCGGGTGACGGCGCCCGTCCTGATGCTGACAGCCCTCGGCACCGTGGTCGACCGGGTCGAAGGACTCGACAGCGGAGCCGACGACTACCTCGTCAAACCGTTTGAGTTCGACGAGCTGCTCGCCCGGCTGCGGGCTCTGACCCGGTCCTTCACCGGCGCGGGCGCGCTCCTCGACGTCGGCACCTGGAGCTTCTCGCCCGACGACCGGGTGCTGTCGTCGCCCTACGACGGCCGCGTCGTTCTCACCGAACGCGAGGCAGCGCTCCTCGGAGTCCTCGCGGCCGAGCCGAACCGCACGTTCAGTCGCGAGCACCTGCTGAGAGTCGTGTTCCCCGACGGAGACCAACTCGGCACGGTCGACACCTACGTGCACTACCTCCGCAAGAAGACCGAGAAGGACGTCGTGCTGACCGTGCGCAACCAGGGCTACCGTCTGGGCACCCTGTGACCCGGCACGATCCCGACGCCCGGGCCACTCTTCGCGCGTCGCTCTCGATCGGTTGGCAGATCATGCTCGCCTCGGCCGTCCTGGTGCTCGGCATCGTCGTCGTCGCCGTGGTCTTCATCCTGCACCAGGGCCTCCCCCGCGAGCAGCTCGACCGCGACGAGTCCACCCTGCCCCACGTCTACGTCGACACCGGGGACGTCTACAAGGCGCTCGTCCTCATCGGCATCGGCGCCGTCCTCTTCGCCGGTCTGGTCAGCTGGATCATCGCCCGCCGCGCCGTCCGCCCGCTCGGACAGGCGCTCCGGCGGCAACGCGAGTTCGTCGCCGATGCCAGCCACGAGCTCCGAACCCCGCTGGCGGTGTTGGATGCACGGATCCAGGTCTTCCAGCGTCGCCTGACCGGCCCCACGCCGCCCGACGCCCTCGAAGCGGCCCGCACCGTCTCCGAACTGCGCAGCGACTCCCGAGCCCTCGTCGACATCGTGAACGACCTCCTGCTCGCGGCCGGCGGCGGAGACTCCGCACGGACCGCGGCCTTCCCCGCCGGCCCGGTGATCGTCGGCGCCGTCGACTCCCTCCGGATCCTCGCCACCGAGCGGGAGGTCCGCCTCGTCGTCGACGTCGACGACACCGTGTCCGTGCGCATCCCCGCGACCGCCCTTCGGCGCTGCGTGATCGCTCTGGTCGACAACGCCCTCAGCCACACTCGGCCGGGGACGACCGTCTCCGTCACGGCCCGCCGCCGCGGCGACGTCCTGCGCCTCGAGGTCACCGACGAGGGTGCCGGGATCCTCGGGATCACACCCGAGCGGGTCTTCGATCGTTTCGCCCACGCCGCACCGGTCTCGGGGACCACGCCGCAGGCAGGTGCCGGCGAGCAGGGCCCGCGAGCGCGCCCCGGCTTCGGAATCGGCCTGGCGCTCGTCCGGGAGATCGCGAACCGTCAGGGCGGTCGGGTCCTCGTCGCGTCGACCGGTGCGGCCGGCACGACGATGGCCCTCGAACTCCCCACGGCGAGGTAGCGTGTCGCTCGTCTCGACCGGGTTCGGCGCCCTGGCACTGCTGGCGGTGGCGACGGCCATCGTCCTCGGGCTGCGGCTCGAGCATCCCTGGCTCCAGCCCTGGGCCCTTCTCCGCGCGGGCGTGCAGCTCGGGATCCTCAGCGTCATCCTCCTGGGAGTGATCACGAGCGGGTGGTGGGTCGCCCTGTTCCTGGTCGCGATGGTCTGCGCCGCGAGCTGGACGGTCTACACCCGACTCGGGCTGGCGCGGCGCACCCTGCCGTTCCTCCTCGCGACGGTCGCGCTCGCCGCCGCCGTGCCGGTGGCCGTCGTCTTCGCGACGGGCGCCGTGGAGTTCAGTCCCCGCTACGTCCTCGCCCTCGGCGGGCTGATCGTGGGCAACGTCATGACGGTGACGACGCTCATGGGACGCCTGCTCGGAAACGGCCTGCTGTCGTCCCGCAACGAGATCGAGGGCTGGCTGGCGCTCGGCGCGACTCCTCGCGAGGCCGCCCGGGACGTCACCCGCGCGAGCGCCTCGTCGGCCATCATCCCGTCGACCGACCAGACGCGGACCACCGGCATCGTGACGCTGCCCGGCGCCTTCGTCGGCGCGGTCTTCGGCGGCTCGTCACCCCTCATGGCCGCCCAGTTCCAGATCATCGTGCTGGCCGCGATCCTCTGCGCGGGAGCCATCTCGCTGGCGGCGATGACCTGGCGCTTCGGGGCTCCGCGCGAGCTGCCGACCGAGGCGGCGCCGTTGCGCTGAGTCGGGGACTGTTCCCGTCGGCGGCGGCGGGGTGCAGCGTCAGCGCCGGGCGGGGTGCCGCGTCAGCGCCGGACGGGGTGCCGCGTCAGCGCCGGGCGAAACCGACTAGGATGCCGCCGGTGAAGTGCGAGACGGCGTTGAAGAAGAGCACGCCGATGATCGCGCCGATCGTGACGACGGGCACCTGAACGAACCCGAACACGGCTGCCACGGCGAGCGCGGGGCCGGAGCCGAAGAACGGCGCTAGAGACGAGCTGCCCGAGGTCGAGTCGGTGATGGTCTTCTCGATGCCGGCGAAGACCCCGAGGTGCGTCAGGAACGACCAGAGCAGGATCACCAGGAGGAACACGGCGATACCGATGACGACGCTTGCGATGAAGGCGACCTTGAACGTCGCCCACAGGCTGATCCGCTTGACCTTCAGGCGGACGGAAGGCTGCGAGAGGGCGTTCGTCATTCTGATATCAGACCACGTCCGGGCCCCGTTCCGACACCCACCCGCCGATCCGGCGTCAGGAATCACTCGCGAGGAGGAGGTTTCGGCCCGGGATACAAGAAAAACTCGGCCCCAGAGGGACCGAGTGGTATTTCAACAGACTAACAGATCACGGAGTCACCAGCCCTGGGGCCGCCGAAGGTGCCCCACCGAGATCGGCAGCTGGTTGGCTTCGAAGGTGCCTCTCTGAATCTGGTGCCACCAGTGGTTCCCGACGCCGTCGTCGCGAGCCCCTTTCAGAAGCCCTGCCGTGTAGCCCGCGGTCGGATTGACCGTGCCGACAGGTACGCGCTTCCGGGCCTCACGCAGGGGCAACGAAAGGTCGCTGTCGTTACTGACGACGATCGCTCGATCGACTCGACCATCGAGGACATCGATCAGGAGATGCGAGGCGACGTTGACGTCGGATCCCTTCTCCTCGCGCCGGGCAACGGAGGCCATGAACACCGCCGAAGCCTGCGGTTCACCGTCGCTTCCCTGGACCATCAGAGGCCATGCCGGGTGCGTTAGAACCGGCTTGCCCCGAGGACCGGCAGTGGCGAGTGGGGCCGTCGCCGTTCGGACGACGTAGCTCCCCATCTCGACGACATTGGCCGCTTTCGACTGCGTCAGCGCTCGGAGGTAGGTGTCTTGATCGTGTTGTCCGCTCTGATCCGCGGAACCGCGGATCCGGGCGGAGCAGTAGACGACCCTCAGTTCTGTGGGTTGAGCCCAGTTCGAATACTGGGCGATCAACTCCATCGTCATCGAACGGAGATCCAGCCATCGCCACCCTGGAGCAGATCGGCCGCAGGTCTTTCTCGCCCCGTAGTAGAGGTTGAAGCCGTCGACGTAAACCCCGATTCGCATTGTGACATGTTATACGCCAACGGGAACTGCCGCGTTCCGCGACCCCTGCCGGCAGCGCCTCAGACGGAGACGCTCGACCGCGGGCTGGCGGGCCGACCCTCCGCGAAGGGGATCGACGGGTCGCGCGACTCTTCGTGCGTGCGCCCGGCGACCGTGAGCGCGAGCTCGTCCTGGATCGCCAGCGCGAAGTCCCGGAGGGCCACGATGTCGACGCTGTCGGGGTCACGGGGCTGGCCGCCGAACACGCAGAGCGCCCCGATCCGGGTGCCGTCCGGTGCCTCCACGGGGTAGCCGGCGTAGAACCGCGCGCCGAGCTCTCCGGTCTCGTGTTCGATCAGGCGTGTGTCGGTCTCGGCGTCGCCGACGACGAACGGCTGCGAGGTCGTGATCGTGGTCTTGCAGAACGACCGCTCCAGCGGCACCTCCGTGATGTCGAAGCCGGCGACCGCCTTGTTGAACTGCCGGTTTGCGTCGATGACGGTGAATGCGGCGCCGTCGGCCCCGAACACCTGCTGAGCCCGACGCACGATCGCGTCGAACCGCGGCTCGGGCGGGCCCTCGAGGAGATGGGTCTTCCAGAGGGCGTCCAGCCGCCGCTGCCGGCTCTGCGACGTGTTGCGAGAGACGCGGGCGGGATGCTCGACTCCGCTCTGCGCGTCGAGGTACGGCGCGAGATGGGCGGCCTGGACGAACGCCCAGGAGTGGAAGTGGTCGAGACTCGTGGCCTCCGCACCGGCCTGCGACACGGGTTCCCGGATCAGGTTCGCCGCGGGCGGGTCGACGTAGTGGACCCGGGCACGCCCTTCGCAGACCTGCCAGGAGACCTGGTTCAGGCGTTCGGCCCACCGGTCGGCGAGTCCTCCGGGCTCCGTGTCGAAGACGCCGATGGTGCTGATCGGCTGGATGCCCATCACGGTGATTCCGGTCGAGGGTGACGTCCGCTTGAGCAACTCGGACAGGACCTGGACGAGCCCCGCGGTCCAGCGTTGCTCGGGCAGCAGCTGGAACGCGTCGCTCACCCCGATCAGGAGGATGATCGCGTCGTAGCCGGTCAGGTCACGACCGGCGATGACCTCGGCAGCGTTCTCGATGGTCCAGTCGACCCCGGCGACGACGTCGACGTCGGTGCCGCGACCGGTGCGCTCCGTCAACGCCTGAGCGAGTTCGCCCGGCAGGGCCTGGGTCTGCGTACGGGCGCCCCATCCGTTGGCGACGCCGTTGCCGAAGAGGAGGACGCGATCGGGGTTGACGCCGGAGGCGTGCGCCCGCGTGGCGTCGCTCGGACGGGTCAGCAGAAGGGGACCGGACATGATCCGGCGGTAGAGGCGTTTCTGGTGCGGGCGCCGAAGCGCGTCAGCGAAGGAGCTCATCGTGGTTTCTCCGAGCGATTCGTCATGCGGCCGGCAGTGGAGCGTCGCCCTGATCCTGAGAAGCGACTCCTGCTGGAGCATTTATGTGGTTCCGACGAGCATATGGGAGCAGATGAGCAATCCGCATCATCCAGATCGGGGGCGTCTCGAGAGGCAATCCGATTTCCGCAGGGCTCCGAACGCCCCCGTCACACCGAGACGGCGGTGTCCTTGTCGGGGTCGGACGCTGCAGAGGCGGTCGGAGCGACGGCGCTCGTGCGCGGCATGGCCAGGACCGCCGCGGCGACGACGAGCGCCACGACCACGACGGCGACGAAGACGGCGCCCGACGCGTGCACGATGACGGACGGCACGTGGTCGCCGCCCGGAGTCTTCGCGTAGATGGCGTTGGCCACGGCCCCGAAGACGGCCACGCCGAGCGCGCTGCCGACCGATCGGGCGAACAGGTTGGTTCCGGTGACGACGCCCCGCTCGTTCCAGCCGACGCTCGACTGGGCGGCGATGAGACTCGGCGTGGCGACCAGCCCCATGCCGAGACCGGTCACGAAACAGGTCAGAGCGAGCAGATAGACGTTGGGATGCGGGGCCACGATCGCCGTCGCGAGGGAACCGATCGTGACGATGCTTACGCCGATCAGGACGGTCGACCGGAAGCCGATACGGAGGTACAGGCGCCCGGACTGGGAGGCGCTCACCGGCCAGCCGAGCGTCAGCGCGGCCAGAGCCAGCCCTGCGAGGATCGGCGAGGTCCCGATCGAGCCCTCGAGGTAGGTCGGCACGTACGACGTGAGACCGAGGATGATCGCGCCCACTCCGAAGGACGTGAGTGACGTCGTGAGCAGCAGTCGGCGGGAGAAGACCCAGGTGGGCAGGATCGGTTCGGCCGCACGCCGTTCGACCGCGGCGAAGGCGATCAGCAGAAGACCGCCGACGACGAAGGCGCCGATGCTAGGCAGGGAGTTCCACGCCCACGCCTGGCCGCCTTCGAGCACGGCGAGGATGAGGAGACTCAACGACACCGTGAGGAGGCCGGCGCCGAGGTAGTCGACTTTGTGGCGGGTGTGCTCGATCGTCTCGTGGAAGGCGCGGAGGAGCATCCACACGGCCAGCAGGCAGAGTGGGACGTTGACGAAGAAGATGAGCCGCCAGACCCCGAGGGAGGAGAACACGCCTCCGAGCGCGGGGCCCACGACCGAGGAGATCGCCCAGACGCTCGCCAGGTAGCCCTGCGCCTTCGCCCGCTCCTTCACCGTGTAGATGTCACCGGCGATGGTGATCGCCATCGGCTGGACGGCCCCGGCGCCGAGGCCCTGCACGACTCGGAAGAGGATGAGAGCCGGCATGCTCCAGGCGAACCCGCAGAGGATCGACCCCAGCAGGAAGAGTCCGATGCCGACGAGGATGATGGGCTTCCGCCCCACCGTGTCGGAGAGCTTGGCGTAGATCGGGACGGACACGGCCTGCGCGAGGAGGTAGATCGAGAAGACCCAGGGGAACGACGAGAAGCCACCGATGTCGTGGACGATCGAGGGCACCGCAGTGGCGACGATCGTCGAGTCGATGGCCACCAGCCCGGTGGTGAGCATCAGGGCGATGAGGATGGGGCCCCGCTCCGAGCGGAAGCCGACACCGGAGGCAGTCGTCGTAGTCATGTCGGAGGCCAACCTACCGGGCGGCGGTCTCCGCGCCATTCCGAACGCCGCTGGGCGCCGTCGCTCGAAGACGTCATCGCTTGTACACGTCTCGCCGATGCCCGACCGTCAGGACCAGCACGATCAACTCGGAGTCACGGATCTCGTAGACGACTCGATAGTCGCCGGTCCGGACCCGCCATTCTCCGGAACCACCGACGAGCTGGGTCGCGGCCGGGGGCCGGGGATCGTCGGCGAGGATCTCGACGACGGCCTGGATTCGGCGACGAGCGGACGGATCGAGCTTGCGAAGCGTCTTGACGACCGACGGCACGAGCCGGATCTCGTAGCTCACCCGACGCTGATCAGACGAGACCGAGCTCGGCTTTGACTTCCTCCCACGGGATGGAGGTGTCTGCGCCGCCGGTCTGTGCATTCGCCCCGACTGCTTCGATCCGGGCGGCGTCGGCCGCTCGGATGTCGGCGAGGTCTTCCGCCATCTCCAGCAGGGTGTCGAGGTCGTCGGCCGCGATGATGGCCGCGACTCGCTTGCCGCGGCGCTCGAGATACACCGGAGTGCGGGTCTCGATGCTGAGCGCCACGAGGTCGCTCAGGTGCGTGCGGGCGGCGGTCAACCCGATGGGACGCAGGGGCGAAGTGGTCGTGGTCATGCACCAACCGTACAGGACGAGAACGGAACCGTACAGTTCATGCCGGGGTCAGGAGCCGGACGCGAGCAGCTCGCGGGACACCATCCGCTCGGCCGTCAGCAGGAGCTCGGTGACCTCCTCGGCGCTGCGACCCGGGTCATCGTTCCAGCCGGTGAGGTCGCGGACCGTGCGCGCTCGGGCGATCGGCTCGTGCGCCCGCTCGAACGGGTCGCCGTCGGCACGATGGAGGGCATGCCATGTGGCGGCGACGGCGTCGCGCACCACCGGCGACTGGACCTCGGCGGGCCCACCTGCCGCCAGGACGAGGGCGCCGACGAGACAGGACCCCGTGACGTCGCGGGGCTCCACCCGGAAGGCCGCCATCCCGGTGGCGAGCATCCGTCCACCCGTCGGCCCAACGGTCTCGAACCAGGCGTTCTGGATCCAGCCGGCTTCCACTCGATCGCGTGCCGACGCGAGGACGGGCAGGAGGTCCGCCAGTCGCGCGACGTCTTCGGCTCGGCGACGCTCGGCCAGAGCCGACCGACGAGCGCGAAGACCGGCGAACCAGCGGCCGAGCGGCCCGACCCGCGTGACCGGACCGGCTAGAGGGGTCGGATCGGGGACCTGTTCGACCGGCGAGAGAACCGACGCAGGGGTTGTCATGGCATCCTCCTCGAGACTTCGTGTGGAGGGAGTCTCCGCCATCACAGGCGTGATGTCAACGAGTTCTCACGGGGCGATTCCGCGCGTTGCGACCACGCTCGGGCAGGCCTCGGAGGCAAGGGGCGTCACGGGGGAATGGATCGGGAGGGCCGGGGCTTGGAGCCCGAGTGAACGACACCACGAGCATCCCCGTCTCCAGCCCCGTGCATCCCCCGCTGATCGCGCCCACCGGCGCCACCGGAGCCACCGGCGGCCGGGAACCGGGCGAGAACGACCGGGGCATGTCCGACCGCCGCGGCTGGCTCGGAGTGCTCTCGGTCGCGCTCGGCTCGTTCGTCCTGGTGCTGTCGGAGTTCCTGCCGATCGGCCTCCTCCCCGCCATCGCCTCGGACCTGCGCGTCGACATCGGCACGGCCGGACTGATGGTCGTCGCCACCGGGCTGATGGGGGCGCTCGCCGCTCCCATGGTGACCGTGCTGGCCTCCCGAATCGACCGCCGGTACGTGCTGTGGGGGCTCACCGTGCTCCTCGTCGTGGCCGACGTGCTCGGAGCCTTCGCGCCGAACTTCGGCGTGCTGATCGTCGCGCGGCTCCTCCTCGGCATCGGAATCGGCGGCTTCTGGTCCATCGGCGCCGGCATCGCGCCCCGCCTCGTCCACGCGGGTGCCGTCATCAAGGCCACCTCGTTCATCACCGCGGGCGTTTCGGTCGCAACAGTCGTCAGCCTCCCCCTCGGCGCACTCGTCTCGTCGCTCGCCACCTGGCGCGTCGGCTTCCTGATCGGTGCCGCCCTCGGCGTCGTCGCGCTCGTCGGCCAGCTCTTCCTCCTGCCGAGCATCCCGGCGCTGAACCGCGTGCGCTTCGCCACTCTCGGCGGACTGTTCCGGATCCCGCGCGCCCGCGTCGGCCTCATCGCGACAGCCCTCATCTTCGTCGGGCAGTTCACCGCCTACACCTACGTCTCGCCGTACCTGGAGAATCTCGCCAAGGTGTCGAGCGGCACCATCACGATCGCGCTGCTCGTCTTCGGCGTCGCCGGCATCGTCGGCAACTTCGCGACCGGAGTGGGGATCTCGCGCGACATCGTCCGCACCATGATCGCGGCGAAGATCCTGCTGGCGGTGGCCGTGATCCTGCTGCCGCTGCTGGCCCAGTCGCTCGTCGGCGTCTTCGTGCTGCTGATCGTCTGGGGCTTCGTGTGGGGTGGTATCCCGCTCGGCATGCAGACCTGGATGGGCACCGCGGCCGCCGGTGGCTCGGAGGGCGGGCTGGCGCTGTTCGTGACGACGATCCAGCTCTCGTTGGCGGCCGGTTCGGTCGTGGGAGGCCTCGCCGTCAGCGGTCTCGGACTGCCCTTCGACTTCTTCCTCGCCGGTGGGATCGCGGTGCTCGGCGCCGTCGTCCTGCTGACGATGGGCTCGGGTCGCTCGCGCCGCGCCGCCGTGAGTGCCGCGGCCGCCTGACCGGTCCTGCGCGCCGGGCGCTACCCGGTGCGTGTGCTCCTCGTGCTGGGTGTGCTGCGTGTGCTGCGTGCCGCGCATCCGCCGCGCCGCTGCGACTCCAGAACACGCTGCTCATCTTTCGATGAACCCGTGTCTTCTGGAGTCGGCGGGTGGCCGCTCTCGAGCCGACTCCACGAGATGCCGCCCGGGCCGAACATGAGCAGCGTGTCCTGGAGTCAGAGCCCGCCGGGTCGCACCGCTGCGCAGACACGTCGAGACGGGGGATGCACGGGGTCGCCGCCTCGCGCAGGATCCGCCCCGCGCATCCCACGCTCTCGCCGCCCCGCGCACGTGACCCTGTGTCGCGCACGTGACCCCGTGTCTCGCACGTGTCCCTGTGTCGCGCCGCCCGACGTATCGCGGACTCCGCACCGCGCCGCGGCGCGTCTCGTCGACCGTGATACGTCGCGCGGCATCCGCGCTAGCGGTCGTTGTACTCCGCCGCCGCCGTAACGACGTCGGTCGCGAAGGTGCCCTGGGTGATCGCGGTCGCACCACCGTCGACGGGGATGACGACGCCCGTGACGTACTCGGCCAGGTCGCTGGCCAGGAACGTCGCCACCTTTGCGATGTCGTCGGGCTGCCCCACGCGGCCGATCGGTTGCGTCGAGCCGAGCTTGCCGGCGAGGAACTTCGTGAACTCCTCCGACTCCTCGACCGGCACGCCGAAGCTGCGGGCCATGATCGGCGTCATGATGATGCCGGGTGCGATCGCGTTCGAGCGGATGCCCAGGGGCGCCAGTTCTGCGACGGCCTGTCGGACGATTCCGACGATCGCGTGCTTGGCGATCGTGTAGCCGGCAGCCGACCAGCCGCCCTGGATCCCGGCCGCGCTGGCGGTCGTCACGATGGAACCGCCGGTGCCCTGCGCCTGGAACTGCCGGGCGGCGAACTTGTGGCCGAGGAGGACCGAGCGGGTCAACAGCGCGATCGTCTTGTCGAAGCCCGCCGAGCCGATCTCGAGGATCGTCGACGGGTCGCCCTGCGCCCCGGCGTTGTTGTACATCACGTCGAGCTTGCCGAAGGTGGCGACCGTCGTGGCGACGAGTGCCTCGATGGCCGCCTCGTCCGTGACATCGGTGTGCACGTAGACGACGTTCTCGCCGAGGCGCTCGGCGATGCTCGCGCCGAGGTCGTCCTGGATGTCGGCGATGGCGACCTTGGCGCCCTCCTTCACGAACCGTTCGACGCTGGCGAGACCGATGCCGCTGGTGCCGCCCGTGACGATGGCGACCTTGCCTTCGAGGAGTCCTGTCATGGTTTCTGCTTCTTCTTCCGGCCCGTTGCGAATGAGACGTCGCGGTGGAGGGCCTCGGCCGCCGCGGCGCCGAGTCGTCAGGCCGGGGCGGGGGATGCCACGGTGCGCGTCGCGGGAAGAGCGCGGAGAGGCCCGGCCGCGAAGGCTTCGAGCGTCGTGGCGAACAGCTCCTCCGGGTCACGCCCGTCGGTGACCATGCCCTCGAGGGCGATCCGGGTCGAGCTCGCCACGGCGGCCGCGGCGGCGCGCGCCTCCACGGATCCGGCCTCCAGCTCCAGCCGAGCCGCCAGCACCGGTGCAAGCGATCGTTCGCCGTCGTGGACATGGCGCAGGAACACCGACCACATCTCCTGATCGCCGAAGACGTGCGGGAAGAGACCCCGGGTGCGGTCGGCCACCTCACCGCCGAGCATGGCCCGGAATCCGGAGCGCAGGATGCCCGGCACCGACTCCGACGCGGGCGCATCCGCCACAGCCCGGTCGAACGTCGCAGTCGTCCACGCGAAGAGGGGGCTGACGGTCTCGGCCTTGATCGGGAAGTACCGGTAGAACGTGCGCTGGCTGATGCCGATGGCCGCGGCGATCTCGGCGACGGTGAGGTCGGTGGTGCCGCGTGCGATGTAGAGCGCGGCGCAGGCCTCGGAGGCGCGGAGCACCGCGGTGCCTCGGGTGCCGTCGTCGCTCACGTCCGCGACTCTACTCTTTGTGGCAGAAACTGCCACCCTTCTCGGGCTCGGCGGCACGGGCTGCCGCGCGACGTATCACGGACACCGCACCCTGCCGCGGCGCGTGTCGTAGACCGCCACACGTCGCACGGCGCCAGCCCGCATCACGCTTCACGCATGCCGACTCCAGAAGGTACCGCTTGGAGGGAACATGAGCGGCGCGTTCTGGAGCTGGCCCGCGACCTACTGGTTCGGCGTCCCGCCGGCCCCGCCGCCGTCGTTGTTCCCGCCGTTGCCGTTGCCGTTGCCGCCCGAGCCGTTGTCGGACCCCGTCCCGGTACCCGGAGTCGGTGCGGTGGTCGGCGCCGGTGCCACCGAGCCGATCAGATTGGCGGGCGGCGCGATGAACGCGTCGCCTCCGCCGTAGGCCTTGTTGAGCGCCTGGATGATCGGCTTGTCCATCAGGAACTTGAGGCTGTAGCCGTACACGCCGTTGACGTAGTACTTGTAGAAGCCGATCTTGCCGCGGATGTTGCCGACCCAGGTGGCCTGCGCGATCCGCGAGGTCGAGGTCACGAGCCAGTTCTGGGTGGCCGCGTCGGTCGTGCCCGTCTTGGCGATGATCGGCACGCCGTCTCCGGGCTGAGCCGCCGCACCGGTGCCGCCGGGCTTCAGGACCGTCTGCAGCGCGTACGAGACCCCGTGCGCGATGTCGGCCGGCATGCCCTGGGTGCAGGAGGTCGGCGTCGGAGTGATCTTCGTGCCGAGGGTCGACGTGATGCTGGTGATCGCGACAGGGGTGCAGACGACGCCGTTGTTCGCGATGCCGGCGTACGCCGTCGCCATGGCCAGCGGTGCGATGTAGTTCGTGCCGATGATCATGGTCGGCAGGGTCTGGAGCGGGTTGACCGGCGAAGCGGCGTGGATGTCCATCCCCTTGGCGACGTCGAGGATCTTGCAGAGGTCGAGCGAGGTGCCCATGCGGGCGTACGCCGAGTTGACCGAGTCGGCGGTCGCCGCGAGCACGGTCATGTTGGCCGGGGCCGGGTCGGCGTTGGCCACGTTCCAGTTCGACGCGGACGTGTTGGCGCAGCTGTTCTTGAACGCCGTGCCGGGGAAGTAGTGCGTCGCGGTGTTGACGTTCTCGTTCAGGGTGTGGCCGGCCTCGAGCCAGGCCGCCAGGGTGAACGCCTTGAACGACGATCCGGTCTGGAACCCCTCCGAGCGGCCCCGGTCGTAGTCGGTGTTGTAGTTCACCGACGTCGAGCCGGTCGACGCGGTCGAGGTCTCGTCGAAGTTGGTGTTCTGCACCATCGTGATGATCTTGCCGGTGCCGGGTTCGACCGAGACCTGCGAGGCGCCGAGGCTGACCCCGGGGATGCTCGTGGGCATGTACGCGGAGACGTTCGTCTGAGCGACCTTCTGCAGATCGAGGTTCAGCGTCGTGTAGATCGAGAGTCCGCCGCCGTCGAGCGAGGCGTTCCGCGCGTCCTGCGTCGAGCCGAAGGCCGGGTCGGCCAGAACGGAGAGCTCGACGTACTTGCAGAAGTAGGCGGCGTCGAAGGCGATGGCCGACTCGCAGCCGTTGACCGACGGCGTGATCGCCGGGGTGACCGGCAGGGCCTTGGTGGCGTCGCGGGTGGCCTTGTCGATGTAGTGGTTGACGTACATGCGGTCGAGCACGTAATTGCGGCGGGCCAGAGTGAGGGCGTAGCCGTTGGCCGAGCCGTTCTTCACGTTGGTCGGCTGGTCGATGCGCAGGTTGGTCGGGTTGTTGATGATGGCCGTGAGCGTGGCCGCCTGGACCAGCGACAGGTCTTTCGCGCTCACGTTGAAGTAGTAGAGCGACGCGGCCTGCACGCCGTAGACCGTGCCGCCGAAGCCGACCAGGTTGGAGTAGCCGCGGAGGATCTCGTCCTTGGAGTACTTCTTCTCGACGCCGATGGCATACCGCATCTCGCGGAGCTTGCGGGCCGGCGTGGTCGCCGTCACCTGCGAGTAGCAGGCGTCGACGGCCTTGGTGTCGCCCTGCTGCTCGCACCGGTTCACGAGCACGTTCTTGACGTACTGCTGGGTGATCGACGAGCCGCCCTGGACGCCCTTGTGGAGAGCGGTCGAGATGGCGCCGCGGAGGGTGCCCTGCACGTCGATCGCGCCTTCGTCGTAGAACCGCGGATCTTCCGTCGCGACCGTCGACTCCTTGAAGACCTGGGCGATGTCGGCCGAAGCGACGTCGGTGCGGTTCTGCGAGTAGAAGGTCGCGATCTTGACGTCCTGGCCGCCCTGCTTGGCGTAGATCGACGACGCCTGCGCCGGCGGCGTGATCTGCAGATAGCTCGGGAGCGAGTCGAAGGTGTCGACCGTGGTCGTGACGGCGTTGCTCGCCACCGTCGCTCCGGGGACGAAGAGGGCCGCCACGAGGGCGCCCGCGACGACGGACAGGCCGGCGAAGCCGATGATGGCGCCGATCACGCCGGGTGCAGTTCGAGTCACCTGATTACGATAAGCGGAGCACGGCTCTTTCCAAGCACTTGTCATCCTCCCGGACGACCGAGTCGCGGCGGAGGCCCCGGCGCCTCGAGCGGTCCAGCCCCGTCAGGCCGCCAATCGCGGCCACTGCAGGCGGATCACGGTTCCCTCCCCCACGGCCGACTCGATCTCGGCCTCTCCGCCCGCGTTGGCGAGTCGCTCCTGGATCGAGACCCGCACTCCGAGCCGCTCGCCGCTCAGAGCGCTCGGGTCGAACCCCGCCCCTCGGTCTCCGACCTCGACGCTGACGCCCCGCTCGGTCCAGTCGAGTTCGACCCACCGCTCGATCGAACCCGGCCCGGCGTGCTGGACGCTGTTGAGGAGGGCCTGAATGGCGGCGGAGTACAGCGCCTCGGCGGCTCGTGACGGAATGGTGTGGTTGTCGAGACCGCGGCTGCGGAGATCCACCTCGACCCCGATCTCCTCGCAGAGGTTGCGCACCCGCTGGCGCATCGACGCAAGGCTCGTGTCACTGCTGATCTTCGGACCGCCGACCACGGTGCCCAGCTCTCGAAGCGTGTTGCGGGCCATCGCGGTCGACAGCTGTCTCTCCGACGGACTGAACGCGCGCGCCGCCGACAGGAACGTCGTCAGGACGCTGTCGTGCACGATGGAGTCGACCTGCACCCGCTCGACCTCCGTCGCGTGCTCGCGCACCGCATCCGCGTACCGACCGATCGCTCCGAGCTGGGCCGCGTCGACGAGGTAGGCCGCACGGCGCAGGAGCGTGATGAGGATGAGGGCGGCCCCTCCGAGGATGAGGACGTAGACGCTGTCGAGGGCGGCTCGCCCGGGCGACGCCGCACCCCCGGCCGGCAGGACGCGGATCACCGCGTAGGCGCCGGGAATGACGAAGAGGTAGACCGTCGCCACCAGCGGCGAGAACGCGACCACCGCCGCGGTGAGTGCCAGGTTGCACATGTACCAGAGCCATGGGACCCCCACCAGAACGTGCGTGGGATCCTTCGCACCGATGCTCCAGGTCACCAGCGCCACGAAGTAGGCGATCGACACGAACGCCGCCATCACCTCGAAACCGCGGAGGGTGAAGCCCGAAACGGCCGTGAGAGCGAGCCCGCCGAAGATCGCGATCCCGACGATCCAGGCCCAGCCGGGCTTCATCGACCCGAGCTGGGCGACGGCGAACGGCACCGACTGCGCTCCGAACACCAGGGAGAGGATGGCGATGGCCCGGCCGAGCGCCCGCTCGATGGTGGGCCCGCTGATCGGATTGCGATTGGCGCGGCCGCGTTTCGACACCTCGCCCGAGGGGGCACTCGACGAAGGGCCTGGCACCTGCACCGATCTCCCCGGGGTCGTGACGGACGTCTGCTGACGGGTCCAATGCTATTCGCGACCCCGGCCGAAAGCTCCTCTTCGGACACCCCAGAACGGGACACGGCGGGATGCCCGCACAGCGCTCGGTAGCCTTGGGGCCATGAGCGAGCGAGACACCCGCACCCTGCCGAAAGCCGAGCTCCACCTCCACGTCGAGGGCACCCTCGAACCGGAGATGGTGTACGCCCTGGCCGAGAAGAACGGCATCACCCTTCCGTTCGACGACATCGACGACCTCCGCTCGCGGTATTCGTTCGAGTCGCTCCAGCCCTTCCTCGACCTCTATTACGCCTGCACCGACGTCCTGGTCACCCGCGACGACTTCCGCGTGCTCGCCGGCGCCTACCTCGAGAAGGCCCACGCCGACGGCGTCCGACACGTCGAGATGTTCTTCGACCCCCAGGCGCACACGGCCCGCGACGTCGCGATCGACGACGTGCTCGATGGTCTCCTCGACGCGTTCGCCGAGGCGAAGGCGACGCACGGCACCACGGGCGGCCTGATCCTGTGCTTCCTCCGCCATCTCCCGGCAGCCGAGGCGGCGGCGACCCTCGAGTCCGTCGCACACCGTGCATCCGACCTTCTCGCCGTGGGGATGGACTCGTCCGAGGTCGGATTCCCCGCCGCTCCGTTCGCCCCCGTCTACGCCCGCGCTCGCGAACTGGGCCTGCACTGCGTCGGCCACGCCGGAGAAGAGGGAGACCCCTCTTATGTGTGGGCTGCGCTCGACGAGCTGAAGGTCGAGCGCGTCGACCACGGGGTGAGGAGCCTGGAGGACGACGCGCTCGTCGCCCGCCTGGTCGAGCAGCGCATCCCCCTGACCGTCTGCCCCCTCTCGAACCTGCGGCTGCAAGTCGTCGACGACCTCCGTGAACACCCGTTGCGCCGGATGCTCGACCTCGGCCTCGTCGCCACCGTCAACTCCGACGACCCGGCGTATTTCGGGGGCTACGTCGACGCCAACTTCGACGCCGTCCGCACTGCTCTCGACCTCGACGACGACGCCCTGCGGACCCTCGCCCGGAACTCGATCACGGGGTCGTTCGCCGACGACGACCGCAAGGCCGAACTGCTCGCCGAGGTCGACGCCTGGTGACCGTCACGACCAAGCTCCTGGTGCTCGACTTCGACGGCACGATCTGCCTCGGCGACGGTCCGGTCTATAGCTACGCCCGCCGGCTCGACGAGGCCCTGGCGGCTCGCGACCCCGAGCATCCCGCCGGCCTCGTCGAGACGACGCTGCGCCGGTTCCTCGGCGAGGACGTCGAGGCCGATGAGATGCTGGTGCAGGCGCTCGAGACCGTGATCGGCAGCCCGGACGGCTACGCCGCGGCCGCCCGTCTCGCGCACTCCCGAGGCATCACCAACGCCGAGCTGTCGGCGGCCTACCAGGGCAGCCGTGACGAGCTGGCGACGGGCTCGATCCCGACCTGGGCTCCCCCGGGCCTTCCTTCTTTCTTGCAGAGCCTTCCCGACGACGTGCTGCGGGTGCTCGTGACGAACGCGCCCGAGGCGGGGATCGTGCAGCAGCTCGCCCATCTCGGCCTCGCCGGACTCTTCGGCGAACTCGTCACGTCGGCGGGCAAACCGGCGGGCATGCCCACCATCCTGGAGCGGCTCCGCGCCGACCACGGCGTCGCGGCCGACCACCTCCTGAGCGTCGGCGACATCTGGATGAACGACCTCGAGCCGGCCCATCGACAGGGTTCGGCGACAGCGCTCATCGAGCGGCTGCCGGCACCGGAGGCGGTGCCGGACTTCCGGGCGCCGACGTTCGAGGACCTCTACGAGCCGATCGGCGCCTGGGTGAACCGGAGCTAGACGGCAGCCGGCTCGCGCCGTCGTCAGACGGTCGCCGGCTCGGCCGCTGCCGGCTCGACCGTCGCGGGCGTCACCTGGAACCGGGTGCCCGGGTGGTCGCTCGACAGGTGGGCTCCCGGTCGACCGAGCATCTGCTCGCGCAGGGCCCCGGTGGCGGGGGCGGCCGGCATGCGACCGCGGCGGCGCAGCTCGGGCACGACGAGGTCGGCGAAGTCGCGCACGTCGGCCGTGCCGAAGATCGGCTCGATCATGAAGCCGTCGAGCCCGGTGTCGTCCATCAGCTTCTCGAGGGCGTCGGCCACCTCGACGGTGGAGCCGGTGAGCTGGAGGCCGCGGGTGCCCTTGCCCTTGAGGTCGTCGAGGATCTCGCGCACCGTGGGAGGCGTGGAGCCGTCGGTCGGCAGGAAGCGGTCGATGTTCGACTGGGCGATCTGCCCGACGGGGCCGCCGTCGTCCTGGAGCTGCGTCAGATCGCGAGCGGGATCGAGCGAGAGCAGGTCGATACCGGTGTTGCCGGCGTAGAGCGTGGCGACGACCTCGTCGGTCTGCAGGTCGTCGAACTCTCGGCGGAGCGCCTGGGCCTCCTCCGTCGTCGGCGCGACCACGACGGTGATGCCGATCATCGTCAGCACCGACTCGGGGTCGCGGCCCTCGTCGGCGGCCTTGGCTCGGATGTCGGCGACGTTCGCGCGCGTGGCCTCCGTCGTCGTGAACTGGACGAAGACGGCCTCGGCGTTGCGGGCGGCGTAGGCACGGCCCCGGGCCGAGGTGCCGGCCTGGAAGAGCATGGGCGTGCGCTGCGGCGAGGGGCGCACCGTGAAGTAGCCGCTGGAGCGGAAGTGCTCGCCCTCGAACTCGATGCGGTGGAGCTTCGCGCGCTCGGCGAGCTCCCCTGTCTGCTTGTCGCCGAGGTAGGCGTCGTCCTCCCACGAGCCCTCCCACAGGGTCATGGCGAGGTCGACGTACTCGTCGGCCTGGTCGTACCGCTTGTCGTGGGCCATCATCTCGGTGTGCCCGAAGAGCTCGGCGACCGTGTTGCCCGAACCGCCGGTGACGATGTTCCAGCCGATGCGGCCGCCGGTCAGGTGGTCGAGGGAGGCGAAGCGGCGGGCGGTCTGCAGCGGGTGGTCGATCGACGTCGACGACGTGACGACGAAGCCGAGACGCTCGGTCTCGCGGGCGAGGGTCGGGATGAGCAGGGCCGGGTCGATGCCCGGGAAGTTGATGCCCGACCGGACCGACTCGAGGGCGATGTCGCCGCCGATGGCCGGGTAGCCGTAGCCGTCGGCGAAGAACAGGAAGTCGAAACCGGCGCCGTCGAGGATCTTGGCCATGCCGATCCACATGTCGAGTTCGGTGTAGCGGAGCGAGTCGCTGCGGGGGTGCTGCCAGCTGAGCGTGCCGCCCACCTGGGTACCGGCGACTTCGAACACTCCGAGGTGGATCTGCTTCATGCCTTCAGTGAACCAAGTGGTTCACGCCGAGTCCAGCCACGAAACAGACTCTTAACACGACGGGTGTCGATCCGAAACGGACGCCTCGGATCCGAGTCGCCCGGCTCGGGCGAGGAGCGCCTCCAGGGCGTCGCGCGAGGCCCGGGCGACGGCTTCTCGGCCGACCGCGTCGGTCGAGTCGAGGCTGAGGAGCGTGGCCTGGAAGCCGCGCCAGAGGGCAACCGTCTCGTGCGCCAGGGACTCGGCCCGGGCATCCCCCGTTCCCTCGTCGCGATAGCCGGCGGCGAGATGGCCGACCCACTCGTTGCCGATGAGCCCGAGCAGGGTGCGGAAGCGATCGCGTTCGAAACCGGCCAGGCCGAAGATCTCGAAGAACAGGCGATGGAAGGGCAGGTTGGTGGGATCCGCGATGACGGCCCAGGCGCCCAGGACCCGGTCGGCCAGCGGACGGGTGCGGTCGTCGAGGTCGACGAGGATGCGCTCCATGCCGGGGAAGCGCCGCTCGGCCCCGTGGAGGGCCGCCACGATCAGCTCCTCCCGGCTGCCGAAGTAGTAGAGCAGCATGCGGTTGTTCGAGCCGACGGCGGTGGCGAGCGACCGGAGGGTGAGTTGCGAGATGCCCCGCTCGAGCACCTGGTCGACGACTTTGTCGAGGAGCTCGGCTCGGCGCTGGGCGGCGGGGGCGGTGACGGCCTGGGACATGCGACGACGCTAACCCGACACGATCCCGTCCGACGATTACAACGCTGCCGAAATGTGGGCGAAACAATTGCGGGTTAGCTTTTCGAGCACCCGACTTCTTCGTGCCCTGCGAGAAGTCCAACCCCGCGGACCTGATCACAGCAATCAGCGGTCCGCAGACCCCCAGGAGTGTCAATGAGCGCTTTCTCCGCCCCGCCCGTCCTCGACAAGGGCCTCGACCGCCGCGCGTTCTTCCGTCTCGGGGGCGCTGCCGCCCTCACCGTCGGAACGACCGCCCTGCTCGCCGCGTGCAGCAGCTCGTCGTCGTCGAGCTCGTCCTCCTCGTCGTCGTCCGCCGGTGGCGCCGTCAAGGCCGGCGCGTACGGCACGATCGCCCTGCAGCTCTCCTGGATCAAGAACATCGAGTTCGCTGGCGAGTACTTCGCCACCGAGAAGGGCTACTACACCAAGGCCGGCTTCAAGGGCGTCACGCTCCTCGCCGGTGGCGGCCAGACCGGTGCCGAGGAGGCCGTCCTCGCCGGACAGGCCCTCGTCGGACTCTCGTCGCCCGTGATCACGGCCCCCTCGGTCAACCAGGGCGCCGCCCTCAAGATCATCGCCACGACCTACCAGAAGAACCCGTTCTGCCTCCTCTCGCTCTCCGAGAAGACGCCCATCAAGACCGTCGCCGACCTCAAAGGCAAGACGATCGGCGTGCAGACCGGCGGCAACGAGACGATCCTCAAGGGCTTCCTCGCGGCCAACGACCTGACGAACGACGTCACGCTCGTCACCACGCAGTACTCGATCGCCCCTCTCGAGGCCGGCAAGTACGACGCCCACATGTCCTACACGACCAACGAGCCGATCCTGGCCAAGTCCGACGGCTTCACCCCTGTGGTGCTGACCCTGGCCGACAACGGTCTGCCCTTCGTCGCGGAGACCTACCTCACGACGCAGGAGACCATCGACAACAAGCGCGACCTGCTGAAGGCCTTCCTCAAGGCCGAGATCCAGGGCTGGACCGACGCGGTGAAGAGCCCGTCGCAGAGCGCCACCTACGCGGTCGAGAAGTACGGCAAGGACCAGAACCTGGCCCAGGACGAGCAGACGTCCGAGGCCACGGCCCAGAACGCGCTCATCGTCACGGACGACGTGAACAAGAACGGCCTCTTCACGATGACCGACGACCTGATCGCCGAGAACATCAAGTCGCTGGCCGCGATGGGAACGACCATCACCGCGAAGAAGCTCTTCGACATGAGCATCATCAACGAGGTCTACAAGGAGAACCCGGACCTCATCACCACCTTCACGATCCCGACGGCATAATTCTCACAATGGTTACCTCGCCCAGCACTGAACTCGTCAACGCCACGAACGACCCGAAGTCGATGCCGTCGCTCGCGACCGGCATCAACATCCAAGGGCTGACCAAGACGTTCCAATTGGGACGCAAGTCCGTCCAGGCGTTGTCCGAGGTCAACCTGGGCACCAAGAAGGACTCCTTCTTGACCCTCCTCGGCCCGTCAGGATGCGGAAAATCCACGATTCTCCGCATCCTGGCCGGGCTCGAGACCCCGAGCACCGGCAACGTCGTGATCAACGGCAAGTCGGCGGCCGAAGTGCAGAAGAGCCACGAGACCGGGATCGCCTTCCAGGACTCCGCTCTGCTGCCCTGGCGCACCGTCGCCAAGAACATCCGGCTGCCCCTCGAGGTGGCCGGCATCACCCCGCCGAACGGTCTGATCGACGACCTGATCGAACTGGTCGGCCTGAAGGGCTTCGAGAACGCCAAGCCCGCCCAGCTCTCGGGCGGGATGCGACAGCGCGTCTCGATCGCCCGCTGCCTCGCCGTCCAGCCGACGATCATGCTCCTCGACGAGCCGTTCGGCGCCCTCGACGACATGACCCGACAGCGCATGAACGTCGAGCTGCTCCGCATCTGGGGCGAGAAGCCCGCCACGACCCTCATGGTGACCCACGGCATCAGCGAGGCCGTGTTCCTCTCCGACGTGGTCGCCGTCATGAGCGCCCGTCCCGGCCGGATCGCGGAGGTGGTCGAGATCGACCTGCCGCGCCCCCGCCTCCCCGAACTCACCCGCGCCCCCGAGTTCCACGCCTACGTCGACCGGATCTCCGAGATCCTCTTCGGCGCCCACGGAACGGCCACCGATGACTGACCTCGCCCAGTCCGAGACCGAGCTCGGCGAGAGCGTCTCGCTCGACTACGAGACCGCCCGCGGGCGGGAGCGCCGGTCGTTCATCGGCACGCTCGCCGCGATGCCGCCCTGGGTCGGCTCGGTGCTCGGCATCGTGATCATCCTCATCGCCTGGCAGGTCGTCGCCGTCACGTTCTTCGCGGTCACCAAGTCGGTCCCGCAGCCCGGGCTCGTCTTCGTCCAGCTCTTCAAAGACCTGTTCACGACCGACGTCTACTGGAACGCCATCGCCAAGACCGGCGGAGCCGCAGCCTGGGGCTTCCTCTGGGGCAACCTCGTCGCCTTCTTCCTGGCGTTCCTGGTGCTGCTGGCACCCTGGTTCGAGGGGCTCTCGACGCAGCTCGCCGTGGTCTGCTCGTGCATCCCCCTGACCGCCATCGCCCCGATCGTGACGCTGCTGGCCCCGGCCGGCAGCCGCAACACCTCGGTCATCCTCGCGGCGCTCAGCGTCATCTTCACGACCGTGATCGGCACGCTCCTCGGCCTCCGGGCCGCCAGCGAGACGCAGCTCGACGTGATCCGCGCCTACGGCGGGTCGCGGTTCACCCAGCTCTTCAAGGTGCGCCTCATCGCCGCTCTGCCGAGCATCCTCGCCGCCCTGAAGCTGGCCGCCCCGGCCGCGTTCCTCGGCGCCGTCCTCGGCGAATACTTCGTGCTCGGCGTCGACCAGGGCATCGGCATCCTCCTGCTCGCGGCCCAGGCCACCAGCGCCTCCGTGAAGCTCTGGGCCCTCGCCCTGATCTGTGCCGGCGTCGCCGGTCTCGCCTACTTCCTGATCGGCCGCATCGGCCGTCTCGTCGCCCCGTGGTCGTCCGGCGACTCGCGCGCCGGAGAGGGCTTCTGATGGCCACGACCGTCCCCGGCCCCCGCGCCACCGCGCGGGCCACGCCGTCCGAGACGACGGCCAACGCCGTCGCGACGACGCGCTACGTCTTCGCCCGCATCGGTCGCACCGTCCTGACCATCGTCATCTCCCTGGCGATCCTCGGCATCCTCTGGACCGTCGCGCTCAAGCTGCTGAACGCCAACACGTTCATCTCGAAGACTCCGCTCGACGTCTTCAAATACTTCTTCGTCCAGTCGACCCTGAGCACGATGACGCCCGGGCAGAACCGCGCGACTCTCGCCTCGCTCCTCGGCGTGACGCTGCACCACGCGGCGATCGGCTTCGTCGCCGGCATCGTCGTCTCGGTGATCATCGCCATGCTGTTCACGCTCGTGCGGCCGATTGAGTTCATGTTCATGCCGCTCGCCATGCTGCTGCGCACCGTTCCGCTGCTCGCCATGGCCCCGGTCATCTACCTCGTCTTCGGCAACGGCAGCGTCACCGCCGGCCTGATCGGCGGCGTGGTGGTGTTCTTCCCGCTGCTGGTGAACCTCACGCTCGGCTTCCGATCGGTCAGCCAGCAGTCGGTCGACCTGATCCGCGTCTACGGGGGCAACCGCTGGACCATCATGCTCAAGGTCGCCATCCCGACGGCCCTGCCGCACTTCTTCGCCTCCATGCGCATCGCGGTCCCCGGCGCCATCACCGGCGCGATGCTCTACGAGTGGCTCTTCACCCTGCAGGGCCTCGGAGCGGCGATCACGACCGCCAAGACGCAGTCGATGTACAGCGAGATCTGGGCCATCGTCGTGCTGATCACGGTCGTGTCGATCGTCTTCTACACGATCACCACGTTCATCGAGACGGCCGTGCTGGCCAAGTGGGGGCCGAACGCCGGCAAGGTCACCACCAAGTGACCCGCAAGGTCATCGTCGACACCGACACCGGTATCGACGACGCTCTCGCCCTGCTCTTCCTCACCGCCCAGCCGGAGGTCCACCTGCTCGGCGTCACCGCCGTGTACGGCAACTGCGTGATCGACGACGCCGTCCGCAACATCGGCACCGTGCTCGGCGTGGCCGGCCACCCGCTCGTTCCCGTGGCCAAGGGCGCCGACGGCCCACTCGAGGCCGAGGCGCACATCGCCCACTACGTCCACGGACACGACGGCCTCGGCGACGTGCGCCTCGACCGGCACGAGCCCGCCGTCCTCCTGGCCGAGAGCGCCGCCGAGTACCTGGTCGACATGGCTCGGGCGAACCCGGGCGAGATCGACCTCCTGACCCTCGGCCCCCTGACCAACATCGCGCTGGCGCTGCGGGTCGAGCCCGACCTGCTGACGCTGTTCCGGTCGATCACGATCATGGGCGGCTCCGGCCCCTTCCCCGAGGTCGGGCGCAGCGACATGTTCGACGCCAACATCCAGAACGATCCCGTCGCCGCCGCGGCCGTCTTCGCCGCCCCGGCCACGCGACGTCTCATGGTCGGCGTCAACGCGACCGCGACCGTCATCACCGACGAGGCCTTCGTCGAGACCCTCTCCGAGGCCGGGACACCCACGAGCGACTTCGCGGCGAGCATCCTCGCCTTCTATCTCGACTTCTACAAGCTCGCCTTCGGCCGTCGGGTCAGCCCCGTCCACGACGGTCTCGCCGCCGCGCTGATGCTGCACCCGGAGTGGATGACCCAGAGCGTCACCGGCCCGGTCAACATCACCGACGACGGCTTCACCGTGCGCGCCCGCGTCATGCAGACCGCCTCCGGCGCACCCGTGGCGTGGGAGATCGACCCCACGCCCGACACGATCGCCGCCACCGTCATCGACACCGATGCCTTCCTCCCCGCGTTCCTCGACGCCCTGATCTCCGGAGCCCCCACCGCATGACCGACACCACCGCCGACCTCCAGTCGGCCCCGCTCCGCGACCTGTCCGCCCTGCCCAAAGGCCACCTGCACATCCACCACGAGGCCGCGATCCGGCCGACGACCCTGATGGACATGGCCGAGGCGGAAGGCATCACGATCACGATTCCGACGGAGTTCGACGACTTCAGCGACTTCAGCGCGACCTACCGGGGCATGCTGCGCGTGCTCTCGAAGAAGGAGAACTTCTTCCGGCTGGTCGACGAGTCGATCGAGGGTTGCGCGGTCGAGGGCGTCGTCTACGCCGAGTTCGGCGCCAGCCCCCAGTTCTACGTCGACACCTTCGGCTCGCTCGAGGAGTCGCTCGAGGCCATGCTCGAGGCCTGTGCCGCCTCCGGCGAGAAGTGGGGCGTCGAGATCGGCCTCATGATCACGGTCGATCGCACCGAGAGCGTCGAGGCCGCGAACCAGCTCGCGCACCTGGCGGCCGCGTACGCCGGCCGAGGCGTCGTCTCGCTCGGGCTCGCGAACGACGAGCGCGGCTACCCCGCCGCGAAGTTCGCCGAGGCCTTCGCCATCGCCAAGGAGGCCGGACTCCTGTCCACGCCGCACGCCGGCGAGCTGGAGGGCCCCGACTACGTCCTCGAGGCCCTCGACGTGCTGCACGCCGACCGCATCCTCCACGGCGTGCGGAGCGCGACCGATCCCGCACTCGTCGCCCGCCTCGCAGAGGACGGCGTCTGCCTCGACGTCTGCCCCACCTCGAACGTGCTGCTCTCCGCCGTGGACGGGTTCGGGACGCACCCCCTCGTCACCCTGCTCGAGGCCGGGGTACGCTGCTCGATCAACGCCGACGATCCGGTGCTGTTCGGCCCGAGCATCCTCGATGAGTACGAGGTCTCCCGGACGACGCTCGGCCTCACCGACGAGCAGCTCGCCGACTGCGCCTGGTCCTCCATCGACTGCAGCGGAGCGTCCGACTCGCTCAAGGAGAGCGCTCGGGCCGGGATCACCGCCTGGCTCGCCTCCTAGGCGCCGGGGGCTGCATGTGGGCACGAGCTGCCCCGGCCGCGCGACGTATCACGGACACCGAGACGTGCCGCGGCGCGTGGAAGAGTCCGTGAGACGTTGCGCGGCGGCAGACTCCGCACAAGAGAAGGCCCCGGGATGCTCGTCCCGGGGCCTTCTGCGTGCAGTGCTGCTGGTGCCTTGTGCTACTTGTCTTCCTTCACGCCGGCCAGCGCCTGCGGAAGCGCGCGCCCGATCGTGGCCTGGTAGAGGCCACCGCCGACGAGACCGCCGACCAACGGGCCGAGGATCGGGACCCAGAAGAAGATCGTGCCGTTCTGATCGCTCCAGGCGTTCTTGTAACCCACGATGAACTCCATCAGGCGAGGACCGAAGTCACGGGCCGGGTTGATGGCGTAGCCGTCGTTGGTGCCGAGGGCGAAGCCGATGCCGACGATGACGAGACCGACCGCGATCGCCGAGACGGCGGGGTGCGGGTTGGTGCCCAGAGCGTCGGTGATGGCGAAGATCAGGAAGATCAGGACGGCGGTGCCGAGCACCTGGTCCATGAAGGCTCCGAAGACCGAGACGCCCAGCGCGTTGTTGCCGTTGCCGGGGTTGGTCGAGAAGACGCCCTGGGTCTTGATCGTGTGGTTCGGGTCGATCTTGTCGAGCGAGGCCTTGTAGTTCAGGTAGATCAGCAGGGCGCCGATGAACCATCCGACGACCTGGGCGACGATGAACGGACCCACCTTGTTCCAGGGGAAGCCCTTGTACACGGCGACGGCCAACGTCACGGCCGGGTTGAGGTGCGCACCCGAGATCGTGCCGGCGGCGTAGATGCCGAGCGTGACGCCGAGGCCCCACGACCAGGCGATGCTGTTGTGGTCACCGAGACCGCCGGCGCCGACGGTCACCTGGGCGACCACGCCGAAGCCGAAGATCGCGATGATCAGCGAGCCGATGGCCTCGGCGACGAGCTCGCCGAGCAGCGTCGGAGTGCTGCCCGCGGGCGGGTTCTCCATGCCGGCGAGGTCGTTGTTGACCCGGCGGAGCTGCCAGAAGCCGCGCGACTCGGTGGCGCGCTTGGCCGTGAGGCCTCGCCGCGCCGTAGCGGGGAAGGGGAGGATTGCCATGATCTGTTCCTAACGACTCTGTGAAGGATGCGGTGCGGGGCTAGTTGACGTCTTCGTCGACCCAGTCGAAGGTCTTGGTGACGGCCTTCTTCCAGAGACGGAGCGTGCGGTCGCGCTCGGTGGCGTCGAGGTTCGGCGTCCAACGCTTCGACTCCTGCCAGTTCGAGCGCAGGTCGTCGAGGGTCTCCCAGAAGCCGACTGCGAGGCCGGCCGCGTACGCGGCGCCCAGGGCGGTGGTCTCGGCGACGACCGGGCGGACGACGGGCACGTTGAGGATGTCGGCCTGGAACTGCATCAGGGCGTCGTTCGCGGTCATGCCGCCGTCGACCTTGAGCTCGGTCAGGTCGACGCCGGAATCGGCGTTGACCGCGTCGAGGACCTCGCGGGTCTGGAACGCGGTCGCCTCGAGGGCGGCGCGGGCGATGTGCCCCTTGTTGACGTAGCGGGTGAGGCCGACGAGGGCACCGCGGGCGTCGGAGCGCCAGTACGGAGCGAACAGACCGGAGAACGCGGGCACGAAGTACACGCCGCCGTTGTCGTCGACCGTCGTCGCGAGCGCCTCGACCTCGGGAGCGGAGTTGATGATGCCCAGGTTGTCGCGCAGCCACTGGATCAGCGATCCGGTGACGGCGATCGAGCCCTCGAGCGCGTAGTGCGTCGCCTGGTCGCCCAGCTTGTAGCCGACCGTGGTCAGTAGGCCGTTCTTCGAGTGGACGATCTCTTCGCCGGTGTTGAAGATGAGGAAGTTGCCGGTGCCGTAGGTGTTCTTCGACTCGCCCTGGTCGAACGCGGCCTGACCGAACGTCGCGGCCTGCTGGTCGCCCAGGATGCCGGCGATCGGCACCTCGCGGAGGAGGCTGTTGTCGCTGGCCATGCCGTAGACCTCGGAGGAGGACTTGATCTCGGGCAGCATCGACTTCGGCACGCCGAAGACCTCGAGGATGTCGTCGCGCCACTCGAGGGTCTCGAGGTCCATGAAGAGGGTGCGGGAGGCGTTCGTCACGTCGGTGATGTGGACGCCGCCGTTGACGCCACCGGTGAGGTTCCAGACGACCCACGAGTCGGTGGTGCCGAACAGGAGGTCGCCGGCCTCGGCCTTCTCGCGAGCGCCTTCGACGTTCTCGAGGATCCAGACGATCTTGGTGCCGGAGAAGTAGGTGGCGAGGGGGAGGCCCACGACGGGCTTGAAGCGCTCGACGCCGCCGTCGGCCGCGAGGCGGTCGACGATCGACTGCGTGCGCGTGTCCTGCCAGACGATCGCGTTGTAGACCGGGAGGCCGGTCGTCTTGTCCCACACGACTGCGGTCTCGCGCTGGTTGGTGATGCCGATGGCCTTGATGTCGTGGCGGGTGATGTTCGCCTTGGACAGAGCCTGGCCGATGACCTCGCGGGTGTTGTTCCAGATCTCGATGGGGTCGTGCTCGACCCAGCCGGCCCGGGGGAAGATCTGCTCGTGCTCGAGCTGGCCGGTCGAGACGACGTTGCCGGCGTGGTCGAAGACCATGGCCCGGGTCGAGGTCGTGCCCTGGTCGATCGAGATGATGTATTCGCTCACTGGGGAAAACTCCATTGTCTACGTGAGGGGAAGCAGACGACACGTGTCGCTGCCGGGCTGCCCGATCCCGAGGAATCGGCCATCTGAAAGCTAGTGCTAACTGCACCTCCTCCAGAGCGGATTGCACGAACGTGCAGACGCGTGCCCGATTGTGGGCGATCTTTCCGGTTTCCCTCGCCGTTGAGGGGAACTCACGCTGCACATTTGTTCACACCATATGCCCAGTCAGCGGGTTCGCACCACGACATCCTCGGGGAATGAGAAACGCCCCGCACTTCGATCCGAAGTGCGGGGCGTCGCGGGTGACCGGGGTTTACGCGGAGACGGGCGTGCTCTGCGTGTGGGTGCCCACGGTCTCCTCGATGTCGGTCGCGTCGGTCTTGCCGGGCACGCCCTTGCGGCGGTACAGCACGGCCGTGACGACGGCGGCGATGGCGAAGAACAGCGCGCCGTAGAGGAAGGCGACGTGGTACTCGTACACGGCGGCGTTCATCTTGAAGGCGGCGATTCCGGCTGCCGTGTTCGAGGCGGCCGTGTGGCTGCCGACGTACGCGGTGGCGGCGCTGGCGGCCAGGGTGTTGAGAAGCGCGGTGCCGATGGAGCCACCCACCTGCTGGCTCGTGTTGACGGTCGCGGAGGCGACGCCGGCGTAGCGCGGGTCGAGTCCGACGGTCGCGCCCTGGATGGCCGGGGGCATGACGCTCCCGACGCCGAGGCCGACGAGGATCAGGCCGGGCAGCACGTCGGCGGCGTAGTTCGCGCTGACGCCGAGACGGCTCAGGTAGAGCATGCCGAGAGCGCCGAGGATCAGGCCGATCGTGGCGAGCACCTTCGGCCCGAGGACCCGGGTGAAGACGTTCGTCGAGAACTGCGCCGACAGGATCAGGCTCAGGATCAGCGGCAGGAAGCCCAGACCGGTCTGGATCGGCGTGAACCGGAGCGTGAGCTCGAGGTAGTAGGTCAGGAAGAGGAAGACGCCGAACATGCCTGCGCCGACGATGATCACCGAGAGGAGAGCGGCGCCGCGGTTGCGATCCTTGAGGATGAGCAGCGGGAGCAGCGGGTGCGCGGCGCGCTGCTGCCAGAACCCGAAGGCGAGGAGAAGGACGACAGCAGCGGCGAGGAAGCCCCAGCAGGTCCAGTCCGACCAGCCGTTGGTCTCGGCGTTCGAGAAGCCGAAGACGAGGCTGAACAGGCCGGCCGAGATCAGGATGGTGCCGGGCACGTCGATGCGGGCGCGGGGGCCGGTGCGGGCGGGGTTCTTGACGAAGAGGATGCCGCCGATGAGGGCCGCGACCGCGAACACGACGTTCACGTAGAGGTTCCAGCGCCAGTTGAGGTGCTCGGTGAGCACGCCGCCGAGGAGGAGCCCGACTGCCCCGCCGCCACCGGCGATCGCGCCAAAGACGCCGAACGCCTTGGCGCGCTCCTTCGGGTCGATGAAGGTGGTCGTGAGGAGGGCGAGCGCGGTCGGCGCGAGCATGGCGCCGAAGGCGCCCTGCAGTGCCCGGGCGCCGACGAGCATGCCGAAGCTGGTCGCGGCACCACCCAGGGCGGACGAGCCGGCGAAGCCGATCAGGCCGATGAGAAACATGGGCTTGCGGCCCACGACGTCGGAGAGACGGCCGCCGAAGAGCAGGAGGCTGCCGAAGGCGAGCGAGTACGCGGTGACGATCCACTGACGGTTGCCGTCGGAGAACCCGAGGTCGGTCTGAGCGGCCGGAAGGGCGATGTTCACGATGGTGGCGTCGAGGACGACCATCAGCTGAGCGAGACCGACGGTGGCGAGGATCCACCAGCGGATGGCGTGATTGGCGTGCTGCGCGGGTGCGCCGACGCCGGTGGTGGTGGCTGACATGACAGGCCTCCGGGGATGAGTGTGGTGTGCGGTGGCAGCCCCGTCATTGCGGCAGAAGACGAGCATAAGCGATACTCGTCAGTATCGGAACCCACTGGTTCCGGATTTCATTCCCTGTTTACACTGGCGGGGAATCGAGAGGACTCCATGACCGTCGAACAGACCGCCGCCCGCCCCGTGGGCCGCCGCCGCGACCCCGAACGCGACGCCGCCATCGTCCAGGCGACCCTCGACGTCCTCGCCGAGACCGGCTACGAGGGCATGACGGTCGACATGGTCGCCTCTCGGGCCAAGGCCGGCAAGGCGACCCTGTACCGTCGGTGGCCGTCCAAGGCCCACCTGGTCGTCGGCGCCATCGCGAGCCTCACCGAGACCAACGTCACCCTCTCCGACGTACCCGACTCCGGCTCGTTCACCGCCGACCTCGCCACGATGAAGAAGGCCTCCGGTCACTCGAACATCGGCCTCAAGATGCAGATCCTCGCCGGTCTGACCCCGAGCCTCGCCTCCGATCCCGAGTTGGCCGCGATCATCCGAGAGCAGTTGATCGCCCCGCGCACCACTCTCATGCGCGGCCTCCTGCTCCGCGCCGTCGAGCGAGGCGAGATCGCCCCCGACCGCGACCTCGACGCCCTCGCCCTGATCGTCCCGTCCATGATGTTCTACCGCTGCGCCGTGCTCGGCCAGCCCGTCACACTCGAGTCGCATCAGTCCCTGATCGACGAGATCCTCCTGCCCGCGGTGGGCCTCCGCCCCTGATCCCGCGCCCGACGGCGACTCGCCGCGGTGGCGCGAACCGGTGGCGCGAACCGGCAATGCGACGGCAGGATGCACGGCTCGGCCGGGCGGGGCGGGGCCCGGACACTGGCGTAAACCAGGGGCAATCCGAAAGACAAGAGTCGGACACACCGTGCCCGTAGCGTCAGCCCCATGAAATACAGGCAGCTCGGTCGTTCCGGCCTCACCGTGTCGGCGGTCGGACTCGGGTGCAACAACTTCGGCGGCAACGCCATCACGTACCCGAACGGACCCACGTACGGGTTCCTCGACTTCGACGTCTCGAAGGCCGTCATCGACGCCGCGTTCGACAACGGGGTCACCCTCTTCGACACCTCGGACGTCTACGCCCGCGGCGGCTCCGAGGAGTACCTCGGTCGGATTTTGAAGGACCGCCGGAGCGAGGTCGTGATCGCGACCAAGTGGGGATCGGGCCTCGAGGACCACGTCGCGTGGGGCTCGCGCCGCTACATCCGGCAGGCCGCCGAGGCCAGCCTGCGGCGGCTCGACACCGATTACATCGACCTCTACCAGATGCACTGGCAGGACCCGAAGGTGCCGTTCGAGGAGACCCTCGCCGCCCTCGACGAGCTGGTGACCGAGGGCAAGGTCCGCTACATCGGGCACTCGCACTTCTCCGGGTGGGAGGTGGCGCACACCGACTGGATCGCCCGGACCAAGGGCACCGAGCGCTTCGTCAGCGCCCAGAACTACTACAGCCTGCTCACCCGCGACGCCGAGAAGGAGCTCATTCCCGCGCTCGTCGAGTTCGGCGTCGGCCTCCTCCCCTACTTCCCGCTCGAGAACGGCATCCTCACCGGCCGCTACCGGCGCGGCGAGATCCCGACCTCGGGCCGGATGGCGGGCAAGCCGATCCCCGACACCACGTTCGACGAGATCGACCGGCTCACCGCGTTCGCCGAGGCGCACGGCCGCACCCTGCTCGAACTCGCCATCGCCGGACTGGCGGCCCTCCCGAGCGTCGGCAGCGTCATCGCGGGCGCCTCGAAGGTCGAGCAGGTGGTGGCCAACGCCCGCGCCGCCGACTGGGTGCTCGACGAGGCGACGGTCCGCGACCTGCAGGCGCTCCTCGCGGTCTGAGACCGAGCATCCCCCTTCTTCACCGCACCCCCTTCTTGCAGCACTGGCGAAAGGCACCACCATGTTCCACCTCGGCTGGTTCACCAACCCGATCCCCCACGGCTGGACCCCCTCGGGCCGCGACGTCTGGGCGGGCAACGACGTGCTGCCCGACACCTGGGCGACCGGCGAGTTCCTGGTCGACATGGCGAAGTCGCTCGAACGGGCCGGGTTCGACTACATCATGCTCGAGGACCACGTCGTCCTCGGCGACGACGAGTCGCACTTCGAGCCGCGGCTCGACCCGATCCCGGTCGCGGCCGTGATCGCCGCCGCCACCAGCCGACTCGGCATCGTGTCGACGATGTCGACGTCGTTCTACCACCCGTTCCAGCTCGCCCGGTCGACCACCACGATCGACCACCTGAGCCGTGGGCGCTCCGGCTGGAACATGGTCACCTCGACCGAGGACCGCGGCGCCCGCGCCTTCGGTCAGGACGGCCAGCCGGCCCACGACGAGCGCTACGACCGCGCCGACGACTTCCTCGACATCGTGGAGAAGCTCTGGGCCGGGTGGGACGAGGACGCCCTGGTGATCCAGGACGAGGGCGGCCGCTACGTCGACGCCACCAAGGTCCACTCGGGCCCGATCGAGGGCAAGTACAACTCGTCGTACTCGCCGCTGAACGTGCCCCGCGGGCCGCAGGGACGACCGGTGCTCTGCCAGGCCGGGTCGTCGCCGCGCGGCCGGGACTTCGCCGCGAAGCACGCCGACACCGTCATCGCGACGACGTTCGGCCTGAACAGCGTCTCGGCCCTCAAGGAGTTCCGCGACGACCTGCGCGAGCGCATGGTGAAGTTCGGCCGGAACCCCGACGACTGCAAGGTGCTGTTCCTGATCACGCCGACCGTGGGCGAGACGGAGGAGGAGGCCCTCGAAGCCGACCGCCGCCTCAACGACCCGACCCCGGCGATCATCGACCAGACGCTCTCGCGCCTGTCGTTCCACACCGAGCACGACTGGGGCCAGTACGACCTCGACCAGCCGCTGCCCGAGCTCGACGTCGAATCGATGACCGAGGGCTACCAGGGCATGGCCCGGGCGTTCCTCGCCCTCGGACACCCCGGCGACACGCTGCGCGAGATCATCGGCCGCCACCGCACCGGCTCGCTCGACCTCGTCGGCACGCCGGCCCAGGTCGCCCAGAAGATGGGCGAGGTGATCGACGAGATCGGCGGCGACGGCTTCCTGATCCAGCGCCGCCCGCTGACCCGCCGCTACATCACGGAGATCTGCGAGGGCCTCGTCCCCGAGCTGCAGAAGCGCGGACTGGTGCGCTCGTCGTACGAGTTCCCCACCTTCCGCGAGAACCTGCTGGCGTTCTGATGACCGTCGCCCGCCTGAACCCCGAGGGGCTCATCGTCCCGCCCGCCGGCCTCAACGCGCAGGTCACCGTCGCCCCGGTCGGCCGCATCGTCTTCGTCAACGGCCAGATCGCCCGCGACTCCTCCGGTGAACTCGTCGGCCCCGGCGACAAGCGCGCTCAGGCCGAGCAGTGCTGGCGCAACGTGCACACGGCCCTCCACGCCGCCGGGGCCACAGGGGCCGACGTCCTCAACTACCGGATGTACGTCGTCGGCACCGAGGAGGGCGACGGGCGGATGCTCGTCGACACCGGCAAGGCCGTGTTCGGAGTCGACTGGCCGGTCTGCGGCGCGGTGTATCTCGGCGTCGCGGCGCTGGGGCGACCCGAGTACCTCGTCGAGATCGAGGCGACGGCCGTTCTGGCCTGACCCGCGCATCCCCCGCTCTTCGCCCTTCTCCCCTTCACCCGCCCTCTCCCCGTCCCGATTCAGGAGCCCCATGAGCTACCACGAGATCCGCATCATGACCGTGCCCGACCAGGAGACCCTCGACGCCCTCGTCGAGCGCCTGGGCGAGTTCACCGTGCCGCTGTTCGAGCGCCACGGCGTGCACACGCACGGCGTCTTCACCGGCCTCGGCGGCCCCGCCGGAGTCGCCGGCCCCGAGCTCGCGGTCTACCACTGGGTGTCGCACGACACCGAGGACGCGAGCGCCTCCTGGCAGGGCATCCGCGACGAGTCGCACGGAGTGGTGCGGGCACCGCTCGACGTCACCACGACGACGATCGCCCTCGACGCCCTGCCGCAGCTCGCGCGGGACCTCGCCGCCGAACTGGACGGCGTCGTGCCCGCCTCCGCCGAGGACGGGCGGGTCTACGAACTGCGTCTCTACTCGCCGCTGCCCGACATGACCGGCGCGCTCGTCAAGCGATTCGAGTACTTCACGCTCGGCCTGTTCGACCGCTACGGGCTCGGCAACGTGGCGTTCTTCCTCGAGCGGGGGGATGCGGTCGCTCCCGCGCCCGGGACGACTCCCGTCGCGAATCCCGTCGCCGACAGCACCGAGCCCCGCATGGCCTTCGTCCTCGCGCACCCCTCGCTCGAAGCCGCTCTCGAGACCTGGCGTCAGGTGGCCGTCGACCCGGACGGCGTGCCCGACGACGGACTGCCGAAGAGCCAGCTCGCCGGCAAGACCATCTCGTACCTGCGCCCGACGGCCTACTCGCCGTTGCGCTGAGCTGTGCGGGAGCCGTCGTCGTGAGGGGGGTCGAGCTGCGCCTGGACGAGCGGCGCGATCCGATCGGCCAGGGAGGCCGCCTCGAGGGCACCGAGGACCGGAGCCTGGAGGGTCCGGCGCATCACGCTGCCGCCGACGAGGATCGCGCAGGCGACTTCGGCACGCGCCTGAGCGTCGGGGCCCTCGAGGAGCCCGGCGAGACGGCTCACGAACTGATCGAGGAGCGCGTGCCGGAGTTCGACGGGCAGGCCGCGCGAACCGGCGATGAACAGCAGGGCCCCGAGCGGGTCCGTGCCCTCCGGCGCCTCGGGGATCACGGCCAGGCTCTCGACGATCCGTCGGGCCAACCCGTCGACCGGTCCCGCGAGAAGCTCGGTGAACTCGTCGCTGAAATCGGTCGCCTGGATCACCAGGTTCTCCTTCGAGCCGAAGTACTTCATGACGAGGCTCGGACTGACTCCGGCCTCGCGGGCGACCAGGCGGATGCCGACATCGTTGTAGGGTGCCCAGGCGAGGAGACGCCGGGTCACGTCGACGATGCGGAACCGGACGTCACTCGCCCGCCCGGAGTCGTCAGTCGCTTCGCTCACTCCTGCACGTTACTGTAAACAGCCGTTCACCCCGGCTTTCTCGCCGGGCGTCGACCGTCGGCCGATCGGAGCATCCCGTGTCGAACATCCCCCCGCGTCGCCTCCTCATCCGGATCCAGCCGCAGAGGTCGCCCCGCCGTGCCCATCAGCTGCTGCGTGCCGGCATCCGCGACGGGCTCCTGCGCCGCGGCGAGATGCTGGTCGAGGACAGCCTGGTCAAGGCCCTGGCGACGAGCCGGAACTCGGTGCGCGAGGCGCTGCAGCTGCTGGCGTCGGAGCGACTCGTCACCCGGCAGGCCCACCACGGCACCAAGGTCGTGGGGCGCATCCGCCGGGTCTCGATCGACAAGCCGAACCTGCACGGGGTGACACGGACCTCCGGCCCCGGTTCGGTGTCCTGGCGGGAACTCGAGCGGCAGATCCTGCCGGCACCGGCGATCGTCGCGGCCAAGCTCGACCTGGTGCCGGGCTCGCTCGTGCTGGTGACCGAGCACCTCCTCGTGACGAACGACGAGCCGTACTCGCTGCGGGTGGCCTATCGGCCGCTCGCCGAGGAGGAGATCGAGGAGTTCCGCTACCCGCCCGAGAGCGCCGAGGAGGAGATCTCGGTGCTGTACCGGGTGATCACGCGGGTCGAAGCCACTCTCGAGGCGGTGGGCGCCGAGGCCCGCACGGCGAACCTGCTCGGGATCGATCCGGGGGCGCCCCTGCTGCTGCACGAGCTGGTGATGTTCGACTCGTCCGACCGCGCCCGGGAGCTCTCCTTCAACAGCTACCACGGGGGCCGCGTCGCGATGACCTCGACGAATCTCGTGACTCCCTGGGGTCTGTGAGCTGCCCGCCTCCGATCCCCCGCTGCACCCTCGCAAGCGGCGAAAACTCTAGTCCGCGGCGCGGATCCTGTGCCGCACGCGAGGGTTTGTGCCGCACGGCCGCCGCCCGAGTGTCACCAACCCGATGGCTCAGTACCGCTAGCGGGGCGTCCGGGTGTACGGGGGCGGAGTCGTCGTGCGGAGGTAGGGCGTGATCGTGCGCAGGTTGCCGTAGCGCGTCACGGCTTCGGAGTCGGGCGTCACGCGCCCCACCACGACGTCGTCGCCGTCCTGCCAGTCGGCGGGGGCCGCCAGCTTCCAGCGCGTCAGCTTCAGGGCGTCGATCACCCGCAGCACCTCGTCGACCGAGAGCCCCACCGACGGCGGGTACGAGATCGCCGCCATGATCACATCGGCCGGCGACACGACGAACGCCGTCCGCACCGCGAAGTCGGGTGACGCCTTGAGCCAGCGGCCCGGTGCGACCGGCAGCACCTGCGCGGCCTGTTCGACGTCGATCATCCCGTAGGCCACGGCGATCGACCGGTCGGCGTCCGCGACGAGCGCGAACGGTACCGACACCCCGAACGCCGCCTCGATGTCGACCACCCACTGCTCGAGGGGCGGCACGGTGTCGACCGCCACCGCCGCCACCAGCACGTCTCGCGCCACGAACTCGTCGTACCGCTTCGAGACGGCGGCCAGCTCGGTCGTGCAGACGGGCGTGAAGGCGAAGGGCGCCGACAGCAGCAGCGCCCAGCGCCCCTCCTTCTCCGCGTGGAAGTCGAAGGGGCCCTGGGTCGACGGAGCCTCGAAGCCGGGCGCCGAACGGAAGATCTGCCGCGACATCGTCAGGCCGCGGTCGCGACCGCGCGCTCCATGACGTCGAGCGCGTCGTCGAGCAGCTCGTCCGAGATCGTCAGGGGCGGCAGGAGACGGATGCACTGCTTCTTGTCGCCGGTCACCATCACCAGGAGCCCCTCCCGGTGGCACGCCGCCACGAACGCCGCCGCCATCTCGGGGTGCGGGGTTTTGTCGCCCGCACCGAGCACGAACTCGATCCCGATCATGGCGCCGCGGCCGCGGATCTCGCCGATGACGTCGTACTTCTGCTGGAGGGCAGTCAGGCGGGCCACGATCTTCGTTCCGATCGTGCGGGCGAGGGCGGGCGCATCCACCTCGTCCATGATCTTCATGGTGGCGAGGGCCGCGGCGCAGGCGATTCCGTTGCCGGCGTACGTTCCGCCGAGGCCGCCCTTGGGGACGGCGTCGAGGATGGAGGCGCGCCCGGTGACCCCGGCCAGCGGGTACCCGTTGGCGATCGCCTTGCCGGTCACGACGAGGTCGGGTTCGATGCCTTCGTACGACGAGGCGAACCAGTCGCCGGTGCGGCAGAATCCGGTCTGCACCTCGTCGGCGATCACCAGGATGCCGTGCAGCGCGCACCAGTCGGCGACCCGCTTCCAGTAGCCGGCGGGCGGCACGATGAAGCCGGCCTCGCCGAGGATGGGCTCGAAGATCACGGCGGCGACGTTCTTCTCGCCGACCTGGGTGTGCACGCTGTCGACGAAGGCGGCGAAGGCCTCCTCGAGGGTGTTGGCCTCGCCGGTCGGCCAGCGGTACGAGTACGGGAAGGGGGCCCGGTAGACCTCGGCCGGGAACGGCGCGAACCCGGACTTGTAGGGCAGCGCCTTGGCGGTCAGGGCCATGGCCATGTAGGTACGACCGTGGTAGCCGTAGTCGAATGCCACGATCCCCTGACGCCCGGTCGTCGAGCGCGCGATCTTGACGGCGTTCTCGACCGCTTCGGATCCCGAGGAGAACAGCACCGAGCGCTTCTCGAAGTCGCCGGGCGTGTGCGCGTTCAGCTGCTCGCAGACCGCGACGTACTCCTCGTACGGGCTGACCGTGAAGCAGGTGTGCGCGAAGTCGTCGAGCTGGGCCCGGACGGCGTCGGCGATCTCGGGGCGGCCGTGGCCGAGCGCGTTCACTGCGATGCCCGAGCCGAAGTCGAGCAGCTGGTTGCCGTCGACGTCGAGCAGGATCGACCCCTCGGCCCGCTCGATGTACGTCGGCAGCACGGCGCCGACCGAGTTGCCGACCGCCGCCAGACGACGCTCCTGCATCGCGACCGACTTGGGCCCGGGGATGCTCGTCACCACCCTGCGCTGCTGCGTCAGGGGCTGGCGGGCGGGGGTGGTCACGGCGATGTCAGAAGGCACGGAGGTTCTCCCGGAGGGTGTCGAATTCGTATGAGGTACGGGTGAGGCCGCGGCGCTGCAAGGCGGGCGCGAGCCCCTCGGTGATCTGCGCGATGGTGACCCGGTCGAGCTCGTTGGCGATGAGGAAGCCGTCGCCGCCGGCGGCCTCGGCGATCTCGCCCATCTCGTCGGCCACCGTCTCGGGGGTGCCGATCAGCGGCACCGACTCGTTCTGGCGGTAGGCCACGGCCTCGCGCAGGGTCTTGCCGTTGGCCGACTTGGCGAACTCCGACAGCGTCGTGGTGTGGCCGTTGGTCTCGACCTCGGGCAGCGGTTTGTCGAGGTCGAACTGCGAGAAGTCGATGCCGGAGGCGTACGACATGGTCTGCAGCGCCCACTCGGCGTTGTCGAGGCGATCCTGCTCGATGCGCTTCGCCTTGGCCTGGGCGGCCTCGACGGTGTCGTCGAGGACGGGCGAGACCAGGTACAGCACCTTGACGTCGTCCGGATCGCGTCCGTGGCCGGCGACGCGGCTGCGGATGTCGTCGCGGTAGGCCTTCATGGCGTCGACTCCGCGTACGCCGGTGATGATGGTGTCGGCCCACTTGGCGGCGTAGTCGCGACCCGAGGGCGAGCCGCCGGCCTGGCAGATCACGGGGCGACCCTGCGGCGAGCGCGGCACCTGCAGCGGCCCCTTGACCTTGTAGAACTCGCCCTCGAAGTCGATCGGGTGCACCTTGTCGCCGTCGGCGAAGAGGTTGGCGTCGCGGTCGTGGACCATGGCGTCGGGTTCCCACGACTCCCAGAGCCGCGTGACGACGTCGGTCCACTCGTCGGCCATCGTGTAGCGGTGGTCGTGCTCGAAGTGCTGGTCGAGGCCGAAGTTGCGGGCCGCCGAGTTCGACGACGCGGTGACGAAGTTCATGCCGACGCGGCCGGACGAGAGCTGGTCGAGGCTCGCCGCGAGCCGGGCGAGGATGTACGGCGGGTAGAAGGCCGTCGCCGCGGTGACGACGATGCCGAGCTTGTCCGTGGCCTGGGCCAGCAGGGGCACGAGCGTCATCGGGTCGAGCTTCGGGGCGCCGTGGGCGTTGGCGAGCACCGAGTGGACCGAGCCGCCGTGCGTGTCGGGGATGCAGGAGGAGTCCTCGAACATGACGTAGTCGAACCCGGCGCGCTCCATCGACCGGACGAGGTCGACGTAGGTGTCGGGCTTCATCCAGTCGGTGGCGCCGGTGCCGGACCACTGGCCGCGCCAGGTCTGGACTCCGTAGCCGTATCCGACGAACCAACCGAGATGGAACATGAAGGACCTTTCGTCGAGGCCGAGCGGGGGATGCACACGGCCGGGAAGAGCGAACGAGGACGACCGCGAGGCGCACCCCGGACCGTGTCTGCCGGGCCCGCCGCGATGAAGAGGATCGCGGAAGAGGAGCCCGAGTCGAAGAGTCGACGCCCCATGGTGAACCACTGTTCACCCCCCTGTCAACCCGAGGTGCGGAAGCCCGTCGAACGACCCACGAAGGCCTTTTCGAGCGGTGGCGGAAACGACTGCGGCGCCCCTGATCGGAGCGGAGAGGCGGGTGCTGGCGTGGCGTAAACGGAGGGCAATCCGATCGACCGATGCACGACACATGATGCCCGTAGCGTGCGAGGGCTGGAACCCTTCCGACCTAGGAGAACCGTGGCCCTCGAACGAATCAACCCCGACACCCTGTTCAAGCCGAACCCCGAGGCGAGCGCCCAGGTGATCGTGTCGACCGGAGGCCGCCAGGTCTTCGTGAACGGCCAGATCTCGCGGGACGCCGACGCCGCGATGATCGGCGAAGGCGACCTCGAGGCTCAGCTGCGCCAGTGCTGGTCGAACGTCAAGGACGCCCTCGCGGCCGCCGGTGCGACCGGTCTCGACGTCGTCCAGTACCGCACCTACGTCGTCGACCCGAAGCCCGGCGACGCCAAGAACGTCACCGCCATCGGCCGCGAGGTCTTCGGTGCCGAGTGGCCGGTCGCGCCCGCCTCCTTCGTGGGCGTCCCGGCGCTCGGCTTCCACGCGTACCTCGTCCAGATCGAGGCGCAGGCGATCGTCGCCTGACCCGCGCATCCCCCGTTCCGCCCACCCCACCAGAAAGCAGGCACCACCGTGAGCACCGCAGAAGTCCTCTACGCCGTCCAGGCCGTCGACAGCCTCGAAGGCAACAAGCGCCGCGCCGAACTGCGCCCGGCGCACGCCGAGTACCTCGGCACGATCCCGGGTCGCGTGGCCCTCGGCGGCGGCATCGTCACCGAGGCGGGCCAGCCCGCGACCGGGAGCTTCCTGATCTACCACGCCGCCACGCTCGAAGAGGCGAAGGCCCTGTTCGAGAACGATCCGCTGTTCAAGGGCGGCATCTACCAGAGCGTCACCTGGTCGGTCTTCAACGGCGCCATGGGCAGCCTGCTCGGCTGACCTCCGCACACGACGACGAACCCCCTCCGCCACGATCGTGGCGGAGGGGGTTCGTCGTCGCGGTCAGCGACTCAGATGGTGATGGCGGCGAAGTCGACCGCGTAGTCGTACCGGAACGGCACGCCCTTCAGCCCGGCCGTGAAAGCGTTGAGCGGCTGGACCCGCACGATGAAGTCGAGCGGCGCGGCCTCGAGGAGCCCCTTCTCGGCTTCGTTCCAGAGCGCTCCGGCGGCCTTGCTGAAGGCGGGCTCGTCGTACGACTTGGCGGCGAGATCCTCCGACGTCGTCACCCGGTAATCGGTGAAGTTGTAGTCGGGCGTGGTGTTGACGTAGTTCACCAGCTGCTGCGCCGGGTCCTGGCTCCAGATCGCGACGCGGTAGAGGAACGAGTCGTAGGCGTGCTTCGACAGGTTGCCGTAGAAGTCGGAGTCCGGGACCGCCTTGAGGGTGACCGTGAAACCGGCGGCCTTGGCGTAGGACTGGATCTGCACCGCGATCGCCTGCATGTCCGGCGCCGCATTTGAGTACGCGACCTCGAACGAGACGCTCGTCTTGCCCGCCTTCTTCAGCAGCGACTTCGACTTGGCGATGTCGTAGTCGTAGACCGGCAGCCCCTTCTCGGTGAAGCCCGGCGCCGAGGGGTTGAGGTACCCCACGGTCTTCTTCGCGCGACCGTGGTAGACGTTGTCGATGATCTGCTGGTACGGCACGGCGTAGCAGAGCGCCTGGCGGACGAGCTCGTCGGCGAACGGCCCCTTGGACGTGACCATGCCGAGGTTGGCGGTCGCACTCGGGTTGGAGTATTCGGGCACCGAGAGCGCCTTGTTGGTCAGCATCGAGGCCATGTCGGCCGGCTGGAGTGCGATCGACGCGTCGATGTCTCCGCTGATGAGCGTGCTCGCCCGGGTGCCGGCGTCGGCGACGGGGGTGAACGTGATCTTCTTGATCTTGGCTTCGCCGAAGACCGCGTCGGAGCGGGCCTCCCAGGTCATCGACTGGTTCGGCACGACCGAGGTGACCTTGTAGGCGCCGAAGCCGTTGTTGTAGTTCGACTTCGACCAGACGACGGCGTAGGGATCGGCGGTCGACTGCTTGGCCTTCATCAGCACGCTGTCGTAGATGTAGCCGGAGTACGGCACGGCGAGGGTGTTGAGGATCAGGTACTGCCACTTCTTGTCGGTGATCGTGAGGCTGACCGTGTGGTCGTCGATCTTCGACCAGCTGTTCATGTCCGGGATGGCCGCGATCTCCTCCGCCCTCCGGACGGCGTAGGGCGACAGCATCCGCCGCTCCTGCGAGAACAGCACGTCGTCGGCGGTGAATGGGTTGCCGTTCGTCGACGTCACGGTCTTGTTGAGGTGGAACGTGACGGTCTTGCCGTCGGCCGAGATCTCGTAGGTGTCGGCGAGCCAGCCCTCGAAGTGGTAGGCGTCCTGCTCGAACTCGCCCGACGACTTGTTCTTCTTGTAGGGGAAGCGGATCAGTCCGGCACCGAGGTTCGGCCAGAGGATGTCGTTCAGGGCCCCGCTCGCTCCCCCGCCGTCGGGAACGAACGTCGTGACGAGGGTCGGTGCGGCGACCGTGATCGTGCTCTTGCCGGCGACCCCGGCCGCGCCGGCGGCGCCGGATGCCGAGGCCGAGGTGCCGGAGCCGTCGGTGGAACAGGCGGCGAGGAGTCCGGTGGTCGCGAGGGTCAGACCTCCGGTGATGAACAGCTTGCGGCGGGACACCGGCGCGGCCAGCAGTCGTTCCAGAGCGGTCGGGTTGTTCATGCGTGATCCTTCGTGTGGGTGAAGCGGAGGGTGGTCATCGGTCAGTCCTTCTGACGACCTGAGAAGAGGACGGAGGCGGCCACGATGCTGAGACTCAGCGCGAGGCCGGGGAACAGGAAGCCCCACCAGCGGCCGGCGGACGCGTCGCTCGCACCGGTGGCCAGCATGGTTCCCCATTCGGGCGTGGGCATCTTGATGCCGACGCCGAGGAACCCGAGCCCCGCGGTGAGCACGAGGGCCGATCCGAAGAGGATCGGGGCGTACTCGAAGGCGGGCCAGGAGGCGTTGGGCAGGACGTTGCGGATCGTGAGGTGGAGTTCACGGAAGCCGGCCATGCGAGCGGCGTCGACGTAGGCCTCGTTCTTGACCTTGAGCGTCTCGGTGCGGACCAGCTTCGCCTGGAGCGGGAACATGACGGCGGCCATGATCAGGATGAGCGCGGTCTCGCTGGTGCCGTAGAGAGTCGAGGCGATGAGGCCGATGACGATGGCCGGCACGGCCTGGAACAGGTCGAGGAAGCGCGAGAGGCCCTGCGCCGCGAGACCGACGACGCCCCGGCGGGACTCGTTCATGCCGGTGACGATGCCGCAGAGGATCCCCGCGGCGGAGGCGATGATCGCTGCGAGGGCGCCGATGGGGACGTCGACACGGAACGCGGCCATCACACGCGAGAACACGTCGTAGCCGTTGCCGTCGGTGCCGAACCAGTTCTGCGCGTTCGGGGCGAGACCCGGCGCGGAGGCGATCAGGGTCGGGTCGTGCGTGACGAGCATCGGACCCACGACGGCGAGCACGACGAGCACTGCGGCCGGGACGAGGCGGAGCCAGCGCGGGGCGCTGCGGTGGCGCCGCTCGCGCGGGGCGGTGGTCGCGCCCGGCAGGCCGCGGTCGATCGGGGTCAGGCCGGCGGTCATGTCAGTTGCCCTTCGTGGCGGTGTCGGAGCGGCGTCGGGGATCGAGGATCATGTTCACGAGGTCGACGATCAGGAACACGATGAGCGAGACCGTGGCCGTGAAGAGCAGGAAGCCGCGCAGTGCCACGATGTCCTTCGTGTTGATCGCGTCGACGGCGTACTGCCCCATGGCGCCGAGCGAGAACAGGTTCTCCAGCAGCACGGCCCCGCCGAGCGAGAAGCCGAACATGGCCGCGAGCAGCACCACGAGCTGGGGTAGGGCCCGCCGGAAGACGCTGAGGAACACGATGCGGCGAGGCACGCCGCTGGCGATGCGGAACCAGGTGCTGGGCCGATCCACCTCTTCTTCCAGCGCCCGCACCAGGATCTTGATCAGGAGGTCGGCCTGCGAGGCGACGAGCACCAGGACGGGGAGCGTCAGGTGCGCCACGATCGATCCCGTCGCGTCGAAGCGCCCCCGGAGGATCGAGTCGAGCAACGGCAGGTTCGTGATCGGAGGCACCGCGGCGAGTCCGGGCGACATCCGGCCGAGGGGCGCGGGAGCCCAGTGCAGCGTGGCGAAGAAGATGAAGATGGCCGCAACGGCGAGCAGGTACTGCGGGATCGCCCCTGCGGTGCGCGAATAGGCGGTGAGGATGCGCGACAGCACGTTCCGCGGACGCATCAGCACGAACCAGGAGGCGGCCACCGCGAAGACGATCGAGATGACGAAGGCGATCAGGGTCAGCTCGAGAGTCGCCGGCAGCCGGACCGAGAACTCGGACAGCACCGACTTGCCCGAGTACGCCGAGACCCCGAAGTTCAGGTGGACGATGTTGTTCAGGTAGGTGAGGAGCTGGCTGAACACGCTCCCGTTCAGGCCGAGCGCCTTCTGGATGGTCGCGTACTGCGCGGCGGTGATCTGCGGTCCGCCGACCAGCTTGACGGGGTCGCCGGGGATCAGCAGGACGATGAAGAAGGAGATGATCGCGAAGACGAAGACGTGGACGGGCAGCAGCGCGGTGCGCTTGATCCACCAGCGGTTCGACTGCCAGATCTCCGTGGCACGGCTCTTCTCGGGCGCGAGGCCGGCCACCGGGCCGACCGTTCGCTGATCGCGGGCGAGGGTGGTCACAGGGCTGCCTCCGAGTAGTGCGACGTGGCCGGATCCGCGTGGGCGGCGAGCAGCGCCCGCGTGTAGGGATCCTGCGCATCGGTCACGATGTCGTCGACCGAGCCGGTCTCGACGATGTGGCCGGATTTCATGATGGTGAGATCGCGCGAGATGAACGCCGTGGCGGGCAGTCCGTGCGAGACGAAGACCAGACCGGTGCCGTGCGTGGCGCAGAAGCTCCGCAGCTCGTTCAGGATGGCCCCCTGGACGGAGACGTCGAGGGCGCTCACGACTTCGTCGCAGACGAGGATGCGCGGGCGGACGACCAGGGCGCGCGCGATGGAGAACCGCTGCCGTTGACCGCCGGAGACGGCTGCGGGCTTGCGATCCGCGAGCGCCACCGGCAGGTGCAGGAGGCCGAGGACCTCGTCGACGCGCTCTTCCGCCTCCTTCCTGCCGAGGCCCAGGAGGCGACGCGCCGGAGCCCGCACGGCGTCGCGAAGGGTGCGCCGGGGGTCGAACGACGACGAGGTGTCCTGCGCGATGTACTGCACGGTGCGCCGGAAGGCATGGAGCTCGTCGGCGGGCAGGTGCTCGGGGAGGACGCGACCGTTGAACACGATCGAACCCGAGGTCGGTGTCTCGAGGCGGGTGAGCATCCTCGCCAGGGTCGATTTTCCGGAGCCGGACTCGCCGACGATGCCCATGCTCATCGTCGAGTCGACGGCGAACGACAGGTTGTCGACGGCCTGGATCCGCGTGCTGCGGCGGGCGCCGTAGGACTTGGAGACGCCGACGGCCTCGAGGCGGACGGTCTCGTGCGGCGTCGTCGGATCGAACGCGGCCATCAGTGGCTCCCCACGGTCTCGGGGATGCGCGAGTCGGCGTCGGTCGGGCCGGCCGTGACCCAGCACGCCGCCTCGTGGCGATCCGCCACGTCCACGAGGGGCGGAGCGACGGCGCAGGCCGCGACGGCGAACTCGCACCGGTCGCGGAAGACGCACTGGCCGTGGACGCTCGCGCTCTCGCGAGGCACGTTCACGGGGATGATCGGCAGGAGATCGACGTTGCGCTTGGCCAGGGTGGGCACACAGCCGAGGAGCGCGGACGTGTACGGGTGGCGGGCGGTCGTGTCGAGGTCGATCGAGGGCGCCTGCTCGACGGCTTTGCCGCCGTACATGACGACCATGCGGCTCGTGTACTCCTGGCAGAGCTTCAGGTCGTGGCTCACGATGATGAGCGCGGCGCCGAGGGTCTCGGTCATCTCCACCATGAGGTCCATCACCTCGTGCGAGGTCGAGGCGTCCAGGGCGCTGGTCGGCTCGTCGGCGATGAGCAGCTCAGGGCCCCCGCAGAGGGCGAGGGCGATCATCACGCGTTGCCGCATGCCGCCGGAGAGGGCATCCGGCCGGGCCTTCATGACCCGTTCGGTGTCGGTCAGGCCGACCCGGTGCAACCAGTCGCGGGCCTCGGCGAGCGCTTCGCCCTTCGACTCCTTGACGCCGGCCCGGAGACTCTTGCCCTTGAGGGCGGCGAGGAGCTGACTTCCGACCGTCCAGACCGGGTCGAGCGAGGTCATGGCGTCCTGGAACACGAGTCCGAGGTGCGGTGTGCCGAGGGGGATGCGCGAGGTCTTCCGGGCCAGGAGGTCGACCTCGTCGAGCCGCATCGACTCGGCGGTGACCTCTGCGTACGGCGGGAGGAAGCCGCCGATGGCCAGGCACGCGGTCGACTTGCCGGAGCCCGACTCCCCGACGATCGCGAGCCTCTCACCGGGCTGGACGGAGAAGCTCACGTCGTCGACCGCACGGACGACGCCGCGCCGGGTACGGAATTCCACGGTGAGCCCGTGAACCTCGAGCAGCGGCTCGGGTGGGGCTGACGTGTCGATGGAGTCCATGTGTCGTTCCTCGGTTCTCGTGCCGTCGAGTGGTCGCCACCGAAACTACGGACGGGACGTTACCGCGCCGCATCATTCGCATGTCTTTTCAATTGCGCCAGGAAATAAAGCCTCTGATCAGCAAATCGTCGGTGTTTATTGCGAGTGCCCCCGACCTCGGTCGGGGGCACTTGCGCGTCAGGCGTTGTCTGCGGGAGGGGCGTCGTTCGGGATCGGACGCAGTTGGACGCCCTTCGGATCCACCTGCGGCGCTCCGGCTTCGACGAGCTCGAGCCAGCGGCGATCGGCCTCGAGATCCTCGGGGTAGTCGCCCCACTGGGTGCGCTCCTCGATGCCGACGAGGTTGCCCTCCGGATCGGCCAGGTAGGCGAGCATCGTGCCCGTCGAGTACGCGGCGGTGCCCCCCGCGAAGACGGCGCCCGACGCGGTGAGCCCGGCGACGAAGTCGTCCCAGTAGCGCATACGCAGGATGAACCCGTCGGGCAGCGACGTGCGGTCTTCGGGGACCTCGTCGACCGATCCGCCGGGCGCGATCTCGAGGATCACGGTGTCGCCGAGGTCGAGCAGGACGCTGCCGTCCTCGCGACCGACCTCGTCGAGCCCGACGACGTCGCGGTAGTGGGCGGCGAGCGCCTCGACGTCGGCGGCGCGGCGTCGGACTCGGTGCAGGTACTGCAGGTCCGGCGGGAGGGCCGGCAGGCCGTCGAACGCGACCGCGGGTCGATTCCATCGGGCGAGCGCCTCGGCGTCGGCGGCCCACGGCGACGTCTCCGATCGGGACTGGAACCCGGTCAGCAGCCGGTCGGGCCCGAGGATCCAGATCGTCTCGGAGTGCTCTCCGGACTCGCGTCCGACGACCGGGTAGCCGGCGGCGGCGAGACGTTCCTCGGTGGCGGCCAGGTCGTAGGAGCGGAACAGCGGCGTCGTGGTGGCCGTGGCCGGGTCGGTCGCGTCCACGTCGGGCTCGTCGTCGCACTTGATCTCGAAGACGAGATCCTCGCCGGCCCAGAACAGGACGGCGGGATCCAGGTCGCGGATGACCGGGAGGCCGACGACGTCCTCGTAGAAGGGCGTGAGCTCTGCGGCGGTCATGCCGGTGCTGCGACGCATCCAGTAGGCGAAGGATTGATAGCCGGTACGCATGGGGTCTCCAGGGGTCGGGTGTTCTCGGTGTCAGGACGGATCACGCCGTCTCGGGACCGGAATCCGATCGAGACGGTCGAGCCGCGGCTCGTCGCGCGCGGACGCTTCGGAAGAGGTCGAAGTCGCGCAGCGGAAGGGAGCCTTCACCGACGGGTCGTCGGTAGGCAACGACTGTAGCGCTACTCGGCTGGTCCCGGTCAAGCGGGGCAGACGACTCGTTCCCACCGATTTCCCGCGCGGCGTAAACGCTCGTTCACCCCGCGTCGGCAGGCCTCCGACCCCCGGATTCCCGGCCCTGACGCTTCGTTTCGAGCGCTTCCTCACGACCGTTTTTTCTGGCGTAATCGGGACGTGTTTCGACGGTAACTCGGCCGGAACCCACGCCACGGAGACTCGACACGTGCCCGGCGCCGGGCGACGAGGAGAAGAGGCCTCGTCAACGGGCGCCGGGCCGACTCCCTCTTCGCCGAACGAACGAAAGACCCAGAGACCCCATGACCCGCTACGTCATCAAACGTGTACTCCGAGGAGTGCTCACCGTGTTCGGTGTGATGGTCGTGTCCTTCTTCCTGCTGCGCCTGACCGGCAATCCCACCAGGCTCCTGCTCTCCCAGTCGGCGACCCAGGCCCAGGTGGACGCCCTCTCGCACCAGCTCGGCTACGACCGGCCCCTGATCGCCCAGTTCGGCTCGTTCCTCGTGAACGCCGTGCAGGGGAACCTCGGCGACTCCCTCGTGCGGCACACCTCGGCCTTCGACCTCGTCATCCAGCGGGTGCCCGCCACGTTCGAACTGGCCGTCGCCGCCTTCCTCATCGGCATCGTGCCCGCGTTCGTCGCGGCCGTGCTGGTGCAGATCACCGGCTGGCGGTGGCTGCGCACCACGCTGCTCTGGCTCGGTTCCATCCGCCAGGCGATCCCCGTGTTCGTCTTCGGCATCCTGCTGGTGCTGGTCTTCTCGATCGGCCTCCACCTCCTGCCCTCGCAGGGGAACCTCAAGCCGACCGCCCTGATCCTGCCCGCGGTGACGATGGGCACGTTCGAACTCGCCCTCTACCTCCGGCTGTTCAGCTCGTCGCTGCAGCGCGAGAACTCGGCCGACTACGTCCGCACGGCCCGCTCCAAGGGCAAGGGGCCGATCGCGATCGTCCTGTCGGACACCCTGTCCAACGCGGTCCTGCCGGTCCTCGCCGTCGCCGGCCTCAACTTCGGCGCCCTCCTCGGCGGCGCGGCCGTCGTCGAGGTCGTCTTCAACTGGCCCGGCGTCGGCCAACTGATGCTGACCAGCGTCAGCGGCCGCGACTTCCCCGTCGTGCAGGCCGGCCTGCTCGTCATCTCCGTCATCTTCGTCGTCGTGAACCTGTTGATCGACCTGCTGCACGGGGTCCTCGACCCGAGAGTGAGACTGTCGTGAGCATAAACGACCCCCTCGTCCTGACCCGGCCCGTCCGACTGAGCGGCAAGGTCCTCCCCCGCCGCCGTCGCGGCTGGTCCCCCAGCATCGTCCTGTCGTCGATCATGCTCGGCCTCGTGATCGTCCTGGTCGCCGTCGTGCCCTTCCTACCGCTCTACGACCCGTTCACACAGAACCTGTCGATCGCGCAGCAGGCTCCGTTCACCGACATGGCGCACCTCCTCGGCACCGACACCCTCGGCCGCGACATCCTCAGCCGCCTCTCGCTGGCAGGGCGCGTCTCCCTGCTGATCTCGGTCTGCGCGGTCGCCCTCAACGTGGTCATCGGAGCCATCCTCGGCCTCTCGTCCGGCTACTTCGGCAAGGCGCTCGACACGATCGTCTCGGGCGTGGCCGACCTCCAGCTCGCGATCCCGATCATGCTGCTGCTCATCCTCGTCGTCTCCGTCGTCGGCCCTTCGACCTCGACGCTGATCCTCGTGCTCGGTGTCACCTACTGGGTGGCGTACGGTCGGACGGCCCGCGCGGTGACGCTCAGCCTGCGCCAGCGCGACTTCGTCCTCTCACCGATCACGCAGGGCGCCCGGCCCACCTGGGTGATCCGCAAGCACCTGCTGCCGAAGGTGGCTCCCCAGCTCGCGATCCTCGCCTCGTTCGACATCGGCACGATGATCACCATCTCGTCGTCGCTCGACTACCTGGGCCTCGGGGTCCAGGCGCCGACCCCGACCTGGGGCGGCATGATCTCCGAGGGCCAGCAGTACCTCCAGACGAACCCGTGGCTGATCATCCTCCCGTCCATCGCGATCTTCTTCCTCGTCGGCAGCGTGCAGTTCCTGAGCCAGCGCTTCACCGGCGAGTCCACCGGCAACTCGATCTCCGGAGGCATGTGATGCCCGAGCCTCTCCTCTCGGTCCGCGACCTCGTCGTGACCTTCCGCACCCCCGCCGGCGTCCTGACCGCCATCGACGGCGTGAGCTTCGACGTCTTCCCCGGCGAGGTGCTCTGCATCGTCGGCGAGTCCGGTTCGGGCAAGTCCGTGCTCAACCTCGCGATCATGGGCCTCCTCCCGCCGAACGCGAAGATCGAATCCGGTCAGGTCCTGTACCGCGGCGAGGACATCGCCGAGGCGACGCCGAAGCGGATGCGCGAACTGCGCGGATCCCGGATCGCCATGGTCTTCCAGGACCCGATGACGGCCCTCAATCCGGTGCGTCGGGTCGGCCGCCAGATCGGCGAGATGATCCGTCTCCACGACAAGGCGAGCACGGCGGCCTCCCGCAAGGAACGCGCGATCGACCTGTTGCGCGAGGTCGGCGTGCCCGACGCGGAGGCGCGCTACGACGCCTACCCGCACCAGTTCTCCGGCGGGATGCGGCAGCGCGCCACCATCGCCATGGCGATGGCCAACCGCCCCGCCCTGCTCATCGCCGACGAGCCCACCACCGCCCTCGACGTGACGATCCAGGCCCAGGTCATGGACGTCCTGTCCGAGGTGCGGGCCGAGGTCGGCTCGTCGATGATCCTGGTCACGCACGACCTCGGCCTCGTCGCCGAAGCCGCCGACCGGGTCGCGGTCATGTACTCGGGTCGTCTCGTCGAGACGGGCACCGTCGACGAGATCTTCCACGAGGCGTCGCACCCGTACACGATCGGCCTGCTCCGCAGCCTGCTGCGGACGGATTCGACCACCGACGTGGCCTACGCCATCCCCGGCCAACCGCCGACGCTCGCCACCCGCCCGTCCGGCTGCGCCTTCCAGCCCCGCTGCGCGATCGGCCGCGACCGGCCCGAGTGCGGAGCCGTCGTGCCGCCACTGGTGCGGCTCGCGGACCCCGTCGTGGGAGCTCCCGCGGCACCGACGTCCACCGCCGGCGACGACGACGGGCACTTCGGCGCTCCGACCGTCTTCGGCCTCAGCGACGCCGACCACCTGGCCGCCTGCCTCTTCGCCGACGAGGCCGAGGCGCTGCTGGCCGAGGCGGATGCCCGGACCACCGCCACCGCCGGCTCCGGCGACCCCGTTCTCAGCCCCTCGAGGAGCACCCCGTGAGCACCACTCTCCCCGCACCCGGCGCGACCCTGCCCGGCGACGCGACCCCGAGCATCCTCGACGTCTCGAATCTCTCGATGCACTTCCCCGGACGCCGGGGCAAACCGATCCGGGCCGTGGACGACGTGTCGTTCTCGATCCGCCCCGGCGAGACCCTGGGCCTCGTCGGCGAGTCGGGCTGCGGCAAGTCGACGCTCGTCCGCAGCATCCTCGGGCTGCACAAGCCGACCGCCGGCAGCGTGAAGCTCGGCGGCGACGAACTCGTCCACCTCTCCGACGGGGCCCGGCGCAAGTACCGGTCGCGCATGCAGGTCGTCTTCCAGGACCCCTCCACGTCGCTGAACGCCGACATGACCGTGCACGACGTGATCGCCGAGCCCCTCCGGATCAACCGGCGCTACGACCAGGCCCGCGTCCACGAGCTGCTCGACCAGGTCGGGCTGCCCCGCGAGGCCCTGACGAAGAAGCCGTCCGAGTTCTCCGGCGGCCAGCGCCAGCGCATCGGCATCGCGCGAGCCCTGGCGCTGAAGCCGGAACTGCTGATCCTCGACGAGCCCGTCTCCGCCCTGGACGTCTCGATCCAGGCCCAGGTCATCAACCTCCTCGCCGAGCTCCAGCGCGAGCTCGGCCTCGCCTACCTCTTCATCGCCCACGACCTCTCCGTCGTCCGTCACGTCTCGCACCGCGTCGCCGTCATGTACCTCGGCCGGCTCGTCGAGATCGGCAGCCGCGAGCAGGTCTTCGACTCGCCCGAGCACCCGTACACGAAGGCACTGCTCTCGGCGATCCCGCTGCCGGAACCCCGTGGTCGGGCCGAGCGGTCGCGCACACTCCTCACCGGCGACCTCCCCAGCCCGGCGAATCCGCCCGCGGGATGCCCGTTCCACACGCGCTGCCCCGTGGCGCGCGACGTCTGCTCCGTCGAGACGCCTCGCCCGAGCAACTCCGAGCGGGCGGCGGCCTGCCTGTTCGCCCCCGAGGACCTCTTCGTCCGGGCGTCCTGACCGCCGGCTCCTCCCCACAGTCCTCTTCGCACCACCCGCACAGCCCCTCCCCTTCCCGCCTTCACCTCCCCCGTCCGCGCCCTCCCCCTGGCCGGACCACAGAAAGGTTCTCCCATGAGACAGCGTTTCCGCCTCGGGCTGACGATCGCCGGACTGACGACCGTCGCCGCCCTCGCGCTGACCGGGTGCTCGTCGTCCGGTTCGTCCTCCTCGTCGTCGTCGTCCGCCTCGGCCTCCGGCACGTCGTCGAAGAGCGTCACGGTCGCGATCCCCGATCAGATCACCACGCTCGACCCGATCCTCAACCAGGTGCTCACGATCAACAAGTCGGTCTTCGACTCGCTGACCACGACCGACGCCTCCGGCAAGCTCGTGGCCGACCTCGCGACCTCGTGGAAGGCCAACGCCGACTCGACCTCGTGGGTCTACACGATCCGCCCCGGCGCCAAGTTCAGCGACGGCACCCCGGTCACGGCCGACGACGTCGTCTACACCTACCAGTCGACGCAGTCGCGGGCCGACGCGCTCAACAAGAGCTACCTCGGCAGCATGACGAGCGTCGCGAAGACCGGCACCGACCAGGTGACCTTCACCCTCGCCAAGCCGGTCGCGTCGTGGCCCCGCACGACCACGCTGATCTCGATCGTGTCGCAGGCGGCCTACACGAAGGACCCCGCGGGCTACGCCAAGACGCCCCTCGGCTCCGGCCCGTACGCGGTCGCCTCGTCGACGCAGAGCTCGGTGGCCCTGACCACGAACAAGTACTACTGGGGCAAGAAGCCCGCGTACTCGAAGGCCACCATCGAGTACGTCGCCGATGCGACCGCCACGCTCAACGGCCTCCAGACCGGTGAGATCAACGCCGCGCTCGTCGCCCCGACGCAGGTCTCGACGGCGACCGGAGCCGGTCTGACCGTGAACTCGACCTCCGGCAACGGCGTCGCCTACCTCGGTTACAACACGTCGGCATCGGGCCTCCAGAGCACCGAGCTGCGCCAGGCGATCAGCTACGCGATCGACCGCGGCGCCATCGCCAAGACGCTGCTCAACGGCAACGCCGACCCGATCGGCCAGCTCGTCGCCCCGGTCACCGCCGGCTACGACAAGAGCGTGAAGCCGACCGACTACAGCCTCTCGAAGGCCAAGGCCCTGGTGAAGGCGTCCGGCTACACCGGCACGCCGATCGAGTTCGAGTACCCGACCGACGGCTGGATCCCCCAGTCGTCGCAGGTCGCCCAGGCCATCCAGGGCTACCTCAAGGCCGCGGGCATCACGGTGACGATGAAGGGCACCGACAACGCGACGCTGACCAACGACTGGCTCGCCAAGTCGATGAACGGCATCTACCTCTTCGGCTTCAAGCCGTCGACGCTCGACTCGCAGCTCGTGCTCGGCCTCCTCTACGGCCCCACCAGCAAGGGCTACCAGGACGTCCCCGCCATCGACGCGCTCATCACCCAGTCGCAGGCCGAGGCCGACCCGACCGCACGCACGGCCACCATCGGCAAGGTGTGGGAGGCGTCCAACACCGACGCGCTCTACGCGCCGCTGTTCGTCAACAAGTACTCCTACGCCAGCACCTCGGGCGTCGGCGTGAACGCCCGGTCGGACGGGTACATCTTGCCCGCCGACCTCACGGCGAAGTAGCCACCGCACCGCCTACGGGGCCCGGTCCGATTCTCGGGCCGGGCCCCGTGCATCCCCCGTCTGTGTTCTCCTGCTCCTGCTCCTGCTCCTGCTCCTCGAAAGGCATGCCATGACCACCGTGTTCCCCTGGGAGGGCGTCGTCCCCGCCGACGAGATCGCCCTGCACGAACGGCGCCAGGGACCCGTCGTGCGACCGCTCGCCGTCGGCTCCAGCCCCGCGATCATCGTCGTCGACATGTCGCGCGAGTTCGTCGACAGCGCCTATCCGACCGGAGACTCCGAGGCCGGTGGGCCGGCCGTCGCCGCGACCCTCCCGCTGCTCGCCGCCGCTCGTGCCGCCGGCGTGCCCATCGTCTACACCCGCCAGATCATGCAGGAGACGACCGTCGCCGGCATCGTCGGCCCGCGACGCTACGAGATCGACGGCGCGGCTCCCCTCACCGACCCGTCGCTGCCCGACGGCAGCGAGGTGGCCGACGCGTTCGAAGCACGGCCCGACGAGCTGCAGCTGATGAAGACCAAGCCGAGCGGGTTCCACGCGACGCCGCTGCTCGAGTTCCTGACGTTCCACCGCATCGACACGCTCATCGTCACCGGCATGGTGACGAGCGGCTGCGTGCGCGCGACCGCCCTCGACGGCTACATGAACAACTTCAACGTCGTGCTTCCCCACGACGCGACGGCCGACTGGAGCCCGTTCCAGCACGCCACCTCGCTGTTCGACCTGCACATGAAGTACGCCGACGTGACCGACGTCGCCACGGTGGTGGAGTACCTGGGTTCGCTGCCGCGGTAGGGCGGGACGGCACTGTGTCGTGCGGTGCCGCCGCCGTAGGTCGTGCGGTGTCGCCGCCGTAGGTCGTGCGGTGTCGCCGCCGTAGCCGCACCCTCGCTGCTCCGGTCGCCGACTGTACGAAATCGGGGCGGAGCATGCGTCTCCGGCCCGCATTTCGTACATTCGGCCGCCGAGTGGGCGGAAACGGCCGGGCATCCACTGCGGGGCGGCCGATTGCGCCCCCTCAGGGGATCCGGCGCTACCCAGCGACCGTCGGGGGGTCAGGCAGCCGCGGCGAGGACGAACCCCTGCGGGTGCCGCTCCGAGACGCGAGGTGCTCGCTCCAGACGGGCCTTCACCTCGAACCCGACGGCCTCGAGAGCAACCGCCAGGTCGTCGACTCTGTGCAGGTGCGCGATCATCTCCACGTCGTGCCCGTACGCGCACGCCATCGTGCGAGTGCCCTCCCCGGATTGAAAGCCGAGGAGCGCGATCCCACCAGGCTTCGTCACGCGACGCAGTTCCCGCAACACCGGGCCGAGCTCGGCCGGCGGCGTGTGGATGATCGAATACCAGGCGAGGACACCGTCGAACCGCGCATCGTCGTACGGAAGCTCGATCAAGTCAGCGACGGCGCGGAATCGTGGGATGCACGTGCCGCGCCTCGGCGACCATGCCGGCCGAGACGTCCGCCCCTTCGACTTCGGCGATCCCCAGGTGCTCGAGATGCGCGATCATCCGGCCGGCACCGCACCCGGCGTCCAGCACCCGGGCGCCGTGGGCGCTTCGAGATCGGGCTTCGCGCGCGAACTCCGCGATCATGGCGAGGTCGAGCGGTGCTTCGAACGTGACGTCTGGCAGGACGCGCGCGTAGGTCGAGGCCACCGTGTCGTAGGCGGCCGCGATCCGTTTCATGCGGCCAGGCTACCGGCCCGTCGAAGGGGCGAAATCGGGGGTAAGCGAGCAGCCCGAGGCCGCGTTTTCGCCCATTCGGCCGCGCGGTGTACCGAATGGGCGCAAACGGCCGGGCGGGCGACGCGAGTCGGCCGATTGCGCCCACTCGGTTCAGGACAACCAGGCGAGCAGCCGTCTCAGGAGTCGCCGCGCTCCTCGTCCGGGTAGCGCTCGTCGGCGGGGTCGTAGGAGGAGCCCTTGCCGATCTCTTCGTCGCCCTTCGGCACGTGGCGCTCGGCCGTGACGCCGGCGTCGTTGGCGGCGACGTAGTCCCGCTCACCGGACAGCGCACCGCCCAGAGGCTCGGTGATGTCGGCGGCGGGCCCGGAAGCGGCGGGCCCGGAAGCGGCGGGCCCGGAAGCGTCGGGATCGGTCGGCGCGGGTGTTCCCGGAAGGTCGGTCATGTGCATCCCCGTTCTCGTGGCGAAGCCCCGACACTAGTCACGAGGCGAGCAGTGGCACTCAGAAGAACGAGAGCGAGCCCGTCGTCGGCACCTGGTATAGCGCGATGATCATGGCGGCCGCGGTCCGGGCCTCGCGAGCGGGGGCCACCGTGTGCGTGAACGCAGCCGTGACCTGGGCACCCTCCGCGAGCAGGGCGATGCTCGTGCCGGCGATGACGGGCAACCCGGCCTCGACGGCCAGCGCCTCGACGAGGTCGCTGAACACCGTCTTGTGACGCAACACCATCACCGCCACCCAGGGCACGTCGCGCCCGAGTTCCGCGTAGGCGTTGACGAAGACACAGCCCTGGAACGTCTCTTCGGCGAACCAGCCCTCGAGGTAGCCGAAGATCGACAGGATCTTGTCGCGAGGGTCGGGAAAGGCCTCCATGCCCTTGGCGATGTTGGCGCGCCAATCGGCGTGACGGGCGTCGAGCACCGCCTCGACGAGGGCGTCCTTGTCGACGAAGGCCGCGTCGAGATCCCCCCGCGAGAAGCCGGCGGAGGAAGCGATCGAGTCCAACGACGTCGGCGTGATGCCGTGGGCGTTGAAGAGCTCGTCCGCGCACTTCACGAGCGACCGCCGTCGTCGATCGCCGGTGAGAACAGCGGAGGCGAGGGGCATGGGGCTCGTTCGATCAGTGGTGAGGTGGGTGAGACGGCGTGGGTACGACCTTATGCCGAGACGAGGGATGCTCGACCGTCTCGTCCGAGAAAGGCATCGGTTGATGCCGTCCTAGCCACGAAACGCTATTCCCGGCCTCCCGCCTGGGTACTCGCTGCATCGACCTGCCGCACAATGCCAAAGCGCCTCCCCCTCTCCGAAGGGAGAGGAAGAGGCGCTTCGCAAGGGAACCGGACGGATCAGGCCTCGAGCTGGGCGTCGAGCGTGATCTCGACTCCCGTCAGGGCCTTCGACACGGGGCAGCCGACCTTGGCGTCGTTCGCCGCCTGGAGGAACGCGTCGGCGTCGATGCCGGTGACCTCGCCCCGCACCGTGAGGTGGATGTTCTTGAGCTCGAAGCCGCCGGCGTTGTCCGGGCCGAGGGTGACGTCGGCCTTGACGTCGAGCGCCTCGACCGTGCCGCCCGCTGCACCGAGGACGGCAGAGAACTGCATGGCGTAGCAGGCCGAGTGGGCCGCGGCGAGCAGCTCTTCGGGGCTGGTGAAGCCGTTGGCGTCGTCGGCGGCGCGCTTCGGGAACGAGACGTCGTAGGTGCCGATCTTCGAGCTCGAGAGCTCGACCTGGCCTTCGCCCTTCTCGAGGCTTCCGTTCCAGGCGGTGCGTGCGGTGCGGGTGGGCATGAGTGCTTCTTTCTTCAGGGGGTGGTGGATCGGGAGGGAAACGGGGGATGCACGGGCCCGGCTCAGGCGGACCGGAGCCCTTGGCGCACATGGTCGCCGACACCGTTGAGCTGGGCTGTGAGCGCTTGGAGGGCCGGCAGGTCGAGCCCCGTGGCCGCACAGATCTCGGCGGGGATGCCCTGAGCCTGCTCGTGGAGCGCGGCGCCGGTCTCGGTCAGGGACACGAGCACGGAACGCTCGTCGGTGGCGACCCGGGTCTTGACGATGTGACCGGCCTTCTCCAAACGCCGAAGGAGCGGCGACAGCGTGCCGGAGTCGAGATGCAGGCGTTCGCCGAGCTGCGAGACGGTGAGCGGGCCCGACTGCCAGAGGACGAGGAACACGAGGTACTGCGGGTAGGTCAGGCCGAGCGGCACGAGGAGGTCGCGGTACCGGGTCGTGAGCGCCCGCGACGCGCTGTAGAGCGCGAAGCAGATCTGCTCGTCGAGGCTCGGCTGCTGGTCCATGCCGTCGACAGTATCACATTGCGCGCAACTAGGTTGTGCTCAATTTAAGTGACAGCGAATATCAGAGCGAAGTCGAGGGCGACCGTCAGGCGGGCGGTCCGCCGGCCTCGCCGAGGGCACGGAGCAGCTCGACGAGCTGAGCGCGGTCGGAGCGAGAGAGGGGCTCGAGGGCGCGCTCCTCGGATTCGACCAGCGCGATCATGGCCCGATCGACGCGCTCCCGGCCGAGCGGAGTCATCTGGACGAGCACACTGCGGCCGTCTTCGGGGTTCTTCCGCCGCCCGACGAGGCCGCGTTCCTCCAGATGGTCGACGCGCTGAGTCAGGGTGCCGCTCGTGACCATGGTCACAGTCAACAACTGTGCCGGGCTCATCTCGAACGGCTCGCCGGCTCGGCGGAGGGCGGCCAGGACGTCGAACTCCCAGATGGCGAGGTCGGCCGTGCCGAACGCCGCACGTCGGATCCCCGTCAATCGATGCGACACCCGTCGCAATCGCGACATGACGTCGAGGGGCGTGAAGTCGATCTCGGGCAGTTGCCCGGCCCAGGCATCGATGAGCAGGTCGACCTCGTCGTTGTCGTTCACAGGCGGCTGCTCTTCATGAGAGGGGACTCGGGCTCATGAGGCGAGCGTAGCCCGGCGTCCGGAGGCGCTGCTGGATGCCGATCCGTCACTCCCCCGGGGCGACACCGGAGCCGTCGTCGGTTTCGGCCAGCTCGGTGGCGTAGGCCCCCATGGCGTCGGACATCCGGGCCAGGAACCGCTCGACCACGACGAGCTCGTCCTCGTCGAGGTCGTCGAAGACCGCATCGCTCATGCGCGCCAAGGGGGTGAAGAACTGCCGCGCGACGGCCATGCCCTGATCGCCGTAGTGCACGCGCACCATTCGGCGGTCCTGCTCGTCGCGCTTGCGAACCACGTGCCCTTGCCGCTCCAGCCGATCGATGACACCCGTCGCGGCACCGGACGTGAGGCCGAGGCGCTCGGCGATGCGTCCGGCGCTCGTCGGCGACCCGGCGTTCTCCTCGTGCAGGACGTGGAGGAGCGCGTCGAGGTCGGTCTGGCTCAGCCCCTGCCGGGCCGAGAAGTACTGGGTGATGCGTCGCCCCTCGGTGATCAGCCGCTGGATGTCCTCGACGGCGAGCGCCCGGAGGCGAGCGCGGTCGGGGTCGTCGGTCATGTTGCGCAATCTACCCGATTGCTATAAACCTTAGTAGCTAAGACATCCAGTGACTAAGGGAACAATCATCCGCACCCTCGCCCGCCTCGTGAGCTCACGCCGCACTTCCTGGTTCGTGCTCGGCATCACCGCAGCCGTCGTCGTCCTCCTCTTCGCGCTCCTTCCCAAGGGCGGCAGCTCGGCGTTCCCCACCTCGACCCTTCCGTCGAGCGCGCAGTCGGCGCAGGTGACGACCCTTCTCGAGAAGTTCCCCTCCTCGCAGACGACCGTGGGCATCCTCGTCTTCGAACGGAACGACGGCGCTCGCCTCGACGCGGCCGACACGTCCGCGATCGCCACGCGGGCAACGGCACTGGCGAAACTCTCCACGACGCCGCAGGCCGTGAAGCCGCAGGTGAGCGACGACGGCACCGCCGCGCTGGTCGCGGTACCCCTGGCCAGCGCGACCGTGTCGGCCGACACGGAGGCTGCGGCTAAGGGGCTCCGCGGTGCTGCATCCGAGGGCCTGCCGAGCGACCTGCACGCCCTGCTGACCGGCCCGGTGGGATTCCAGGCCGATGTGTCGAACGCCTTCGCGGGTGCCGACTTCCGCCTCCTGCTGGTCACTGTCATCGTCGTGGCCGCGCTGCTGATCATCACCTACCGCAGCCCCGTGCTCTGGATCGTGCCCCTCGCCGTCGTCGGGGTGGCGGACGGCCTCTCGCGCTTCGTCGTCACCGCGCTGGCCGACGCCGTCGGCATCACGGTCGACGCCTCGATCTCGGGCATCCTGTCGGTCCTGGTCTTCGGCGCGGGCACGAACTACGCCCTGCTCCTCGTCGCCCGCTACCGCGAGGAGCTCACGCGCACCGACGACCGGTTCCGCGCCATGCGCACCGCCGTCACCAGTGCCGGGCCGGCCATCGCGGCGAGCGGCGGCACCGTCGCTCTCAGCCTGCTCACCCTCCTGCTGGCCTCGCTGTCGAGCAACCGGGCCCTCGGCTTCGCCTGCGCCATCGGCGTCGTGATCGCCGTGCTGTTCGCCGTGATCGCCCTGCCCTCGGCTCTCGCCGTGTGCGGCCGTCGCCTCTTCTGGCCGTTCGTGCCGCGAGTGGCGGCCTCCGATGAGGCGGCCGCCACGCACACCGAGGCGCCCGCCGATCCCGCGCGCGACCACACCGTCGTCGACCACGACCGCGACGGCTTCTGGGCCCGCCTCGGCCGCCGCGTGGCCCGCCGCCCCGGCCGGGTGACCGTCGCCTCCGTCGTGGGCCTCGGCATCCTGGCACTCGGGCTCGGCGGGTATTCCGTCGGGCTCTCGCAGACGGCGCAGCTCCTCGGGACCCCCGACAGCGTCGTGGCCCAGAACGTCATCGACCGGTCGTTCTCCGCGGGCCTCACGAGCCGCACCACCGTGCTCACGCCCGATGCCGCTGCCGACCGGGCCGTGGCCGAAGCCACGGCGACCGCGGGCGTCGAGACCGCGTCGATCACCGAAAAGCATGCAGGCCTGACCCGGATCGACCTGACCCTGACGGCCGAACCCCAGAGCGACGCCGCCTTCGCGACGGTCGAACGGCTCCGTTCCGAGTTCGCCGACGCGGGCGGCACCGTGGCGGAGTCGCTCGTGGGCGGTTCGGACGCCACCGCCCTCGACACCAAGCAGGCGGCCGCCCACGACCTCGGGCTCGTGGCGCCGATCATCCTCGCGATCGTGTTCGTCGTGCTGGGGCTGCTCCTCCGCTCGCTCGTCGCGCCCGTCCTCCTCATCGCGAGCGTCCTCGCCACCTTCTTCGCGAGCCTCGGCGCCTCGACCTGGGCCTTCACCCACCTCCTGGGGTTCCCGGCCCTCGACACGAGCGTGACGCTGTACGCCTTCCTCTTCCTGGTGGCGCTGGGAGTCGACTACAACATCTTCCTCACCACCCGGGCCCGAGAAGAGCGTCAGGCGCACGGGACTCGCGAGGGAATGGTGCGGGCTCTCGGATCCACCGGGGCCGTGATCACGAGTGCGGGCATCCTGCTCGCGGCGGTCTTCGCCGTCCTGGGCGTCCTGCCGGTCGTCGCTCTGACGCAGGTCGGCATCATCGTCTGCCTCGGGGTGCTCATCGACACTCTCGTCGTGCGCACCCTGGTCGTCCCCGCTCTGGTGTTCCTGACCGGCGACCGCTTCTGGTGGCCGTCGAGGCGCTCTCTCGCGCAGTGAGAAACATTGCTGGACCTGGTACCACAAGGCCGTGTAGATTCCACGAATCAGGGAACAACCGGGGTAACCACCAATGAAGGCGGTACGGCCATGGAGATCGACGAGCAGGTCCTCGACACCATCGACGGGTTCGGACGCGATCGCGCCCTCCCTCCTCTGGCCTGGATGGTCCTGACCGTCAACGGCCACATCCACGTCGAGGGCACCGGCCCCTCCGAGCCGGTCGAGCGGTGGGGCGAGGCCCTCGGTCTCGACGAGCACCGACCCAGCTCCCCGCGGACCTGGCGGGGCGAGCTCGGCCCGTGGAAGGTCGAGCTGCTCGCGGCCTGAAGGTCGAGCTGCTCGCGGCCTGAACCGAGTCCGTCCGGGCGTCAGAGCGCGAGCGGCTCCAGCTCCGGCACGGCCTCTCCGAGGATCCGCCGAGCGAGCAGCCGCCCGACGACCGGCCCCATGGTCAGGCCCGCCGCCCCGAACCCCGCGTTCACCCACACCCCGTCCCCTCCGGGCAGGGCTCCGACGAACGGGAGTTCGCGCCCGGCCGCGGGGCGCAGACCGACGCGCGTCTCGAGCAGGGTGGCGTCGGCGAGGCCCGGTGCGAGGGCCAGTGCATCCTCGAGCACCTGCCTCTGGCCCCCGGCCGTGACCCGCGGATCGAAGCCGCTGCCGGTCTCGCGCGTCGCCCCGGCCACCACCCGCGAATCGTCGAACGCGACGAGGTAGTTGCCCGCGATCGGGTGCACCGACGGCCAGCCGGAGGTGTCGACGCCGTCGAGGCGCAGGTGCGTGATCTGGCCACGCTGCGGCTCCAGGGCCAGCGGTCGGCCGAGGCCCGCGAGCAGGGCCGGGGTCCAGGCGCCGGTGGCGAGCACGACGGCGTCGACCGCGAGAGGGCTGTCGCCCACGGTGACGAGGATGCCCGTCCCGCGCTCCTCGAGACGGGCCCGCCCCTCGACCACCTCGGCCCCGAGCCTGCGGGCTGCCGCGAGCAGGGCGCGTCGAAGGAGCCTCCCGTCGACCCGCGCCCCGCCCGTGAGGTGGATGCCGGGGAGCCCCTCGGCGAGCGGCGGGAAGTGCATCCTCGTCTCGACCGCCGTCAGGCGACTCACGTCACCCATCTCGGGAGCCGAACCGATCCGCTCCGCCAGGCGCGCGGCCACGGCGTCGAGCTTCGCGGGATCGGCGTTCACGACCAGGGCGCCGGGGCGGCCGTAGCCGGTCTCGTGCTCGCCCAGGTCGGCCAGCGCTCGGACGAGGTCCGGGTAGTACCGGGCGCCCTGCGCGTAGAGGTCGTAGAAGGCCCCCGTCGTCGTGCCCGACCAGGGCTGGATGATGCCCGCTCCGGCGTTCGTGGCCGTCCCGACGAGGTCGGCGTCGACGACGGTCACGCGGGCACCCCCTCGGGCCAGGTCGAAGGCGGTGGACGCTCCTGCCACTCCGGAACCGATGACGACGACGGAGAGGGGATCGCGAACCATGGTTCGAGCGTAGCCAGCACCCGTCGGCGAAGGCCGGCGTCGGGAAAAGTGTCTCGACGTCGAGATACTCGGGTCTAGGGTGGGATCGATGAGTTCTCCGGCCGACAGCGATTTCCGACTCCGGAGCATCGCCGTAGCCGGATTCGGTCCGTCCGTCCTCTTCGGCTTCTCGCAGGGCGCGATCCTCCCGGTCGTCGCGATCAGCGCCATCGACCGGGGCGCCACCGAGGCCGTCGCCTCCCTCGTCGTGGCGATCATGGGTCTCGGATCGCTCCTCACCAACATCCCGGCGGGCGTCATCACGACCCGGATCGGCGAGCGCCGCTCGATGGTCGGCGCGGCCGGGCTCAGCGCCGTCGGCCTCATCCTTTGCCTGCTGAACGCCGACCTGCTGGTCTTCGCCCTCGGCATCCTCCTGATCGGCGCCGCGAGTTCCGTGTTCCTCCTCGCGCGTCAGTCGTACATGACGGAGATGGTGCCGGAGTCCATGCGGGCCCGAGCACTCTCGACCCTCGGCGGCGCCCAGCGCATCGGCGTCTTCGTCGGCCCGTTCATCGGTGCGGCGGCTCTCGGCACGATCGGTCTCTCCGGCGCGTACCTGATCGGGCTCGTGGCGATCCTGGCAGCGGGAGCGATCGCCTACACGGTGCCGGACCTGTCCGAGGAGGAGACCGAGGCGGGACGCGCGGCCGCGGCGGGCGGACCGGCTCCGGCCCGAGCGACGACGCTCGGCATGCTGAAGACGCACTGGCGCACCTTCGCGATGCTCGGAACGGGCATCCTGCTGCTCTCGGCCATCCGGTCGACTCGCCAGGTGGTCGTGCCTCTCTGGGCGACCCACATCGGCCTCGACGCCGGTCAGACCTCGATCGTCTACGGCATCGCGGGGGTGGTCGACGCGGCCATCTTCTATCCGGCCGGGTACGTGATGGACAAGTACGGCCGCAAGTGGATCGCCATTCCCTGCACGATCATCATGGGCATCTCGTTCCTGCTCATGCCGCTGACGCACGCGGCCGTGACGCTGACCCTCGTGTCGGTCCTGATGGGCTTCGGCAACGGCATCGGGTCGGGCATCGTGAACACGCTCGGCTCGGACGCGTCGCCGGCCGTGGGGCGACCCACGTTCTTGGGGCTCTGGCGCGAGCTGGCCGACGGCGGCAGTGCGATCGGGCCGTTGATCCTGTCGATCGTGACCGGGTTCGCCGGGCTCGCCGTCGGCATCGTCGTCTCGGGCTTCGTCGGGTTCGCGGCGGCGGCGACCCTGGCGAAGTGGATCCCCCGTCGTCCTCGCCCTGATGCGCCCCCGACCGACTGACTTTCTCCCCCTCCTCCCTCCCTTCTCCCCCTCAGCAGCCTTCCTGTGCGCAAATGTCGAGTGATCCCGGGTGCGCGCGCCGCAGCGCCCCGGATTCATCGCACGGGGGTTGCGAATCGCTCGCGATTTGCGCACCACCGAATGCACGGCGAGCCCGAGCGGCGACGACCTAGGGCGTGGGCTGCGGGGACCGGGCAGCGGCACCCGAAGACGACGCGGCAGCGACGGCCCGAGCCGCTTCGCGAGCCGCCGGACGCACGTGCCGCAGGTGGTGCGCCAGCCAGATCAGGAGCCCGACGAACGGGAGGGCCGCCCCGAAGAGGCTGACCGCGTCCCATCCCCCGGCCGTGTACAGCAGCCCGGTGATCGCCGAGGCGATCGCGCCCCCGACGAACAGGGTGAACATGTAGACGCTGTTGATGCGCGAGCGGGCCGACGGATCGAGCGCGTAGACCTCGTGCTGCCCCAGCACCTGATGGCTCTGTACCGCGAAGTCGAGCAGGATCGCCCCGACCGCCAGCGCCACGATGCTCGTCGGGAGAACCGCGACGATCAGCAGCGCGATCACCGCCAGAAGCATGGCCGCCCCGCTCGAGAGGTGCCCGAGCCCGCGGTCGCCCAGACGGCCGGCGACCGGTGCGGCCAGGGCTCCGGCCGCCCCGACCAGCGCGAACAGCCCGATCGCCGTCTGGCCGAAGCCGAACTGAGCGATGAGGTGGAACGCCACGGCTGTCCAGAACGCCGTGAACGCCCCGAAGATGAGCGCCTGGCTGAGGGCGCGACGACGCAGCGGCTCGTGGCGGCGGACCAGGACGACCATCGACTTGAGCAGTGCCCCGTACGACACGGGCGTGGCCGGGCGACGCTTCGGCAGGATGCCCCGCAGCAGGAAGCTGAGGACCACCATCACCACGGCGCTCATCAGGTAGATCGACGACCACCCCCATGCGGCGGCGACGAAGCTCGCGAGGGTCCGGGCGAGCAGGATGCCCAACAGCAGCCCCATCATCACCTGACCGACCACGCGGCCGCCCTGCCCCTCCGGCGCCAGATTCGCTGCGATGGGCACGATCACCTGCACCACCACACTCGTGACGCCGATCAGGATCGACATCGCGAGGAAGACGCCGAACGACGGCGAGAACGCCGCGACGCCGAGCGCGACGGCGGTGCCGAGGAGGGTCCAGGAGGCGAGACCGCGGTTCTCGACCTTGTCGCCGAGGGGCACCAGGGCGATCATGCCGAGGGCGTAGCCGAGCTGCGTGAGGGTGACGACCAGCGCGGCCGTGCCCTCGGAGACCGAGAAGTCGTGGGCGATCAGACCGAGCAACGGCTGCGAGTAGTAGATGTTCGCGACGGTGAACCCGCAGGTGAGCGCCATCACGACGGTGACGAGGCGGAGGCTTCTCGTTCGGGTCATAGGTCCATTCTCGTACGATGGTCGCGTCTCGCCTCCCCGAGCATCCCCCGAGCATCCCCAGCAGAAGGCTCCGCCATGTCCGCCGGCATCCCCAGCCCGTCGATCAACTCCTTCGACATCGGTCCGCTGACCGTGCACTTCTATGCGCTGTGCATCCTCGTCGGCATCGTCATCGCCATCGTCCTCACCAACGGCCGCCTGAAGCGACGAGGCGTCGAGTCCGGGGTCATCCTCGACATCGCCATCTGGGCGGTCCCGATCGGCCTGATCGGCGGGCGGCTCTATCACGTGGTGACCCACCCGCACGACTACTTCTACGCCGGCGCGAACCTCTGGAACGTCTTCGCCATCTGGGAGGGCGGCCTCGCGATCTTCGGCTCGATCCTCGCCGGCACCCTCGGCGCGTACATCGGCTGCCGGCGGGCGAAGGTCGACTTCGTGACCTTCGCCGACGCGCTCATGCCCGGGCTGCTGCTGGCCCAGGCGTTCGGTCGCCTCGGCAACTACTTCAATCAGGAGCTCTACGGCAGCCCGACGACCCTGCCGTGGGGCCTGCAGATCTCGACGAGCAGCCCCGCTTATCCGGCCGGCCTCCCCGCCGGCACGCTCTTCCAGCCGCTGTTCCTTTACGAGATGGTCTGGAACATCATCGGCGCCCTGCTGATCATGGCGCTCGGCCGCCGCATCGCCTTCAAGCGGGGCCAGGTGCTCGCCTCCTACCTCGTCTGGTACGGCTGCGCCCGGGCCGTGCTCGAGTCGCTGCGGCTCGATCCGACCGAGTTCTACTTCCTGGGCCTCAAGATCAACGAGGACATCGCGATCCTCATGGCGATCGTCGGCGTCGTGCTCTTCGTGATTCAGGGGCGACGCGGAACGGTGGATCCGGTGGTCGACCCGCGCTCGGCGCCGGACGCCTCCCAGGCCCGAGCCGACGGAGCCGACGGGGTCAACGGCTCGGCCGACGACGACCTCGCGGTCACCAGCCCTGGGTCAGATACTTCACGGCCCGATTGAACGAGGCCGCGAGGTCCATTTCCGGTCGCAGCATCGCCTGGAGCTGCAGACCCTCGTAGAGCGCGATCAGCTGATCGGCCATGATCGACGGCACGAGACCGGTCGGGGCGAGACCACGGTCGACGTCGTTCTGGATTCCGGCCTCGATCAGCTCGTGGAAGAGCTGGTACCGCTCTCGGAAGTAGGGCGCGGCCGGATGCGTCGGGTCGGCGGCCTCGGAGGAGACCCCGACGAGGAGCCTCATGAGACCGGGTTCGCGGACGTTGTGCTCGATGAGCTCGCGCATGAACTCGAGGGTGCCGCGGTCGCCGACGGCGCGCTGGACGGCGAGCAGACGGTGGTTGTTCCACCGGTCGATCACGGCCAGGAGCAGACCGGGCCAGGAGGGGAACTGGCTGAGGATCTCGTCGACGGTGATGCCGAGTTCGAGGGCGATGTCCTCGCGAGTGGTGGCTCGGTAGCCGCGGCTCGCGAAGGTGCGGATCGCGCCCTCGACGATCTCGATGCGGCCTCGGACGTCGAGGCCCAGCGCGCGGGGCGCGTCGACAGCGGGTGTCTCCATGTGATCCTCCGGGTGGGGTACCAGCTTGGCGGGTCGCCGCCCGGATGTCAGCCACTTCACTGCCCCCACTTCCGGGGCCGTCGCTCCGATCGCGGCCGATACATGCATTCGAGTACATCATGTATGACATTCGAGAAATCGATACGATCTCTGCAGGGCCGCAACACCGCCGGGTAGCGGTCCGGGCAAGGGTGAAGCCCAGGGCCGTAACAGCGACCCTGGGCTTCGAATTGCCCTCCGATAGAAGAGCTGAGGATGCAGAGACATCCCCGGAACCACATCGGAGAGTTTAGATCCGCCTCTCCAGATATGCAAATATCGGGGCGCTCTGCATCCTCGCTCTCGCGGTGTCCGCCGGCGCAGACACCAGGAGGTGTTTCGATGTCGAAAGACGAACGGAACCGCCGAGAGAAGCCGCCGCTGTGGCTGCCGATCGCGACATTCGTCGTGTCGGTGGCGCGCTTCGCGGTCGATCTCTGGCGAGACAGGTGAGGAGGCGCCCCGCCGCACGAGCGGCGGGGCGTCGCTCCGGGCGTGACCAGGCGCAGATCAGAGGGCGTGGATCCGCCACGACGCGGCGTGGCTCGCACCGGACTCGAGCCGGACGAGGCCGTCGCCCGAATTGAACGCGTCGGGTGCGCAGGTCATGGGCTCGACCGCGAGGCCGATCCGGCTCGGCTCCGGGGAGGGCCTGTCGGCCGTATGGATCTGGACCCACTCGCAGGCGGCGTCCCAGACCAGGGCGACCCCGGCATCCCCCGCTCGATTGGTCACGGTGACCGTCGCGAACCCGGAGTCGTCCCGATGGACGTCGGTGTAGGCGTGGTCGACGAACGTGTCGCCGATCGATCGCGCCGAGCGGAAGTCGAGCTCTCCACCACGCACCGAGTCGATCGGGTGCGAACCGGCCGGCAGCAGGCGCTCGCCCGCCGTCTCGAGCACGGTGTCGGCGGGCACGATGAGGGTCCAGTCGTCGACGGGGCCGGGACCGGCAAGGAGATAGGGATGCGCGGAGGCACCCCAGGGGGCGACTCCGGCCCCGAGATGCGTGCCCTCCACCTCGGTCTCGAGCCCCGCCTCGCCGAGGGTGTACGACACCACCACCGCCACACGGTGCGGGTAGCCGAGCTGCGGCGCGATCGTCGCCGAGAGGACCACGCTCGAGGCCGTGCGGTCGACGACCTCGAAGTCCAGCCAGGCGACGAGGCCGTGAAGGGCGTTGCCCCGTGCCGGCTCGGTGAGTGGGAGCTGCTGCTCGGCGCCGTCGAACGTGTAGCGGCCGTCGACGATGCGATTGGGCCAGGGGGCCAGGGTCGCGCCCCGGAAGGACGGACGCAGCTCGTCGGCCGAGAAGGGCACCACGAGGTCGCGATCGCGGAAGCGGAGCGTTCGCAGACTCGCTCCGACGCTGGCGATCGTCGCGGTGTAGTCACCGGCGACGAGGTCGATCTGCTCACCCGAGATAGGGACTTCGATGTCGCTCACGAAGCATCACTGTAGTGCGTGGCCCCGCCCGGCCCGCAAGTACCGAACTCTTTCGTTTGCCGCGACGACGGGTGCCGAGCGCGGGAGCCGAGCGCGGCGGACACTGCGACCGGCGGACGCTACGACCGGCGGACGCTACGGCCGGCGGATCGATCCGGTCACTGCGGCGACGGACCCCGTGGCCGGCTGAGACCGCTGTGCCCGCACGGATCCCGTTCGGAGGGTCGGTATCGCCGAGGTGATCACGGAGATCGACGACGTCACGACGGCCACGGACGTCGTGATCGTGCGGATCGACGACGTGGACAGCGTGGGCTGGCTGTGGCCGTGGAGGGGGAAGCCTCGACGGGCGACGGCGATGAGCGCGAAGCTGGCCGCGACGACCACGGCCGCGGCGAACGGGAGGGCGCCCAGCCCGGCCATGCCGAACACGCGGGCCCCGACGGCGGCACCCGCGGCGATCCCGACGTTCGATCCGGCGTTGATCAGAGCGCCCGCGATGTCCGGGCTGATGCCGCCGGCCCGGATCGCGGCGGCCATGAACAGCGTGCCGGTCGTGCCGTTGGCGGCCATCCAGACGCCGGCCACCACGAAGGTCGCGACGAGCGACCCGTGCACGAAGGGGAGAGCGGCGAGCGCGACCGCCATCGCGCCGACGGCGACGAGGAGGGTCTGGCGGGGAGCCCGGTCGACGAACGCCCCGGCGAGCAGCAGACCGACGATGCCCGTGCCGGCGAGGATCAGGAGCCCGCCGCCGACCTCGCCGGCCCCGAGCCCGGCCGTGACCAGATAGGGGCCGATGTAGGTGTAGACGACGTAGTGACCGGCGAACAGCAGGAGGTCGGCGGTGACGACGGCGAGGAGCCCGGAGCGCTGCCAAGCACGGGGGGATCCGAGGTGCGGGCTGGACTCCCCGGCCACCCGGGGTAGGAAGGCCAGCGCCACGAGAGCGAGAGCCGCCGCGGCCACCGCGACCCCGCCGACGGCCAGTCGCCAGCCGAACCGGTCGCCGACGGTCGTGGCGAGCGGCACGCCGATCACGAATCCGAGCGAGCTGCCCGAGTAGACGAACGCGATGGCGCGACCGGCGAGACGGGGAGGGACGATGCGAGTCGCGTAGGCGGAGGCGACCGAGAAGAAGAGCGCGTGGGCGATGCCGCCGATCACCCGGCCGGCGCAGACGACGGCGAAGCTCGGGGCGATGGCCACGATCACGTTCGAGAGCGCGTAGCCGCCGAGCGTCGCGACGAGGATCGTCTTGCGCGGGAACCGGGCCGTCGCCCAGGTGAGGGGGAGAGCGAGCAGGGCGACGGCGAGCGCGTAGACGGTCACGACGATGCCCATGGTCGACTCGCTCACGTGCAGCGACGTGCTCATCGTCGAGAGCAGACCGACCGGGAGCAGCTCGGTCGTGATGGCGAAGAAGCAGGCGAGGCCGAGGACGGCGATGCCGACGACGGCCGCCGGGGTCAGGCGGTGCGGCTGCGGCGTCGGGGTGGACGTGGTGCGCGGAGAACTGACGGAGGTCTGCATTCGTCGCGGAACTTTCTGAGCGGAGGGCGGAAGGGGAATGCCACTCCACGACGAGGGCGCATGTTCAAGTCTGATGCACATTCGTGCATGTCTCAAGTCCCCCGCGCGAGTGGGCAGCTTCCTGCCAGGTGCTCGTTCTCGTGCGAGTCAGTGCTTCTGGCCGTAGACCGCGACGTAGTCGACCAAAAGAGTGCCCGGGAAGTCCGGCGCCGAATCGGTCATGATCGTCGGGCTGCCTGGTACGGCGAGGTCGAGCAGGATGTTGAACCGCTTGTTGAACACCCAGGTGCCGGTCACGGTCTGCGGCGTCTCGGTCCTATAGACGTGGCCGTCGACGAGGAACTGCACCTTGTTCGGCTCCCAGTCGACCGCGAAGGTGTGGAAGGAGTCGGAGAAGGTCTGCCCGTTCGTCAGGGTGAAACCGCCCTCCTGGCTGTCGCCGCCCTGGTAACCCGGGCCGTGGAGGGTCCCCTGGGAGGCTGTGGGCTGGGTCCCGACATGTTCCATGACGTCGATCTCCCCCGCACCCGGCCAGGGATTCGTGTCGACGTCGGCCCCGAGCATCCAGAACGCCGACCAGAGGCCGACGCCGGCGGGCAACTTCATCCGGGCCTCGACGACTCCGTACTTCACCGAGAACTTGCCGGCCGTCGAAAGCCGGGCGGAGGTGTATTTGCACACGCCGTACCAGCAGGCGTTCGTCTCGGTCGCGTAGCGCGCCGTCACGGCCAGGTCGCCCTGACCGTCGAGAGCGGCGTTGGCCGTGCCGGCGGTGTCGTACTGCAGCTCGTGGTTGCCGTTCCCGTTGCCGGAGACGATGTTCGTCCACTTGGACGCGTCGACGGCAGAGCCGGCCGCCCCGTCGAACCCGTCGTAGAAGAGCACGCTCCGCGTCGGCGAAGGAGTGGACGCCGCCGCGGGAGCGGCCCCCGGGACCATCTCGGTCGTCGCGCACCCCGTCAGCAGCGCCGACACGGCCACGAGGGTCGCGGCAGCGACCACGGCACGCACTCGGCGACGGAGGAGGTGGGACACGAGGGCGCCATTCTGGAGGGGTCGATTCGCCGCGTCGAGGAATCGTCACGGTCCCACCAGTATGTCGAAAAACGGGAGGAAAACGAGGTCCCCGTCCGGGTGTCAAGTCCTCCCAATGGGGGACCCGTATGGGGGACCCGCGAATCGGCGCCGGGCGCCGGCTCAGTTCCGGACGACCTTGACCCAGTCCACGAGCAGCGTCGCCGGCAGGACGGTGCTCGAGTCGGGGTTTCCGGGGAAGGTGCCGCCGACGGCGAGGTCGAGGAGCAGCGTGAACGGCTTGTCGAAGACCCAGGTGCTGCCCTCGACGTCGGCGGGAGTGCGGGTCTGGTACACCGTGCCGTCGACGAGGAACTCCACCTTGTCTTCCGTCCAGTCGATGGCGAAGGTGTGGAAGGCGTCGGAGAGGGCCTCACCGTCGGGAAGCGAGTAGGTGTCGGTCGTCGTGGCACCGCTCGAATAGCCCGGGCCGTGCAGGGTGCCGTGGACCGTGCCCGACTCGCTGCCGATGTTCTCCATGATGTCGATCTCGCCGGCGCCGGGCCACGGGTTCGTGTCGACGTCGGCCCCGAGCATCCAGAAAGCGGACCAGATGCCCTGGCCGGCGGGGAGCTTCATCCTCGCTTCCACGAGGCCGTACTGCGTCTGGAACTTGCCGGCCGTGACGAGCCGGGCCGACGTGTAGGCGCAGGTGCCGTACCAGCAGGTGTGGCCACCGCTCCCCTTCTTGGCGGTGATGGCGAGATGACCGTCTCCGTCGAGCGCGGCATTCGCGGTACCGGCGGTGTTGTATTCGAGCTCGTCGTTGCCGTTGCCCGTGCCGCTTACATCGTTGCTCCAGTGGGAGCCGTTCACGGCGGTCCCCTTGGCTCCCGAGAAGTCGTCCTGGAAAAGGACCGCTCCGGCCTTCGGCGTGGTGGTCGTCGTGCTGGGAGCGGGAGCCGACGAGCTGCACGCGGCCAGCAGGACGGTGAGGCCGACGAGAGAGGCGATCGCGACACTGCGCGGACGGAACCGAGTGGGACGGAGCACGGGAGACCGATCGGGTTGCTGAAGAGGGACGGGCGCCAGCCCGCCGGAACATCCCAGGGTTCCGAAGCGTTGGGTAGAGCAGAAGATTATCAGGAGGCACGAATGCCGAACGACTACCGCAGGGATCCCGAAGCCATCGCGAGACTCAGCCGGGAGCAGTATCGCATCACACAGAAGAAGGGCACCGAGCCCGCCTTCCGCAACGAGTTCTGGAACTCCCACGAGAAGGGCATCTACGTCGACGTCGTCTCGGGCGAGCCGCTCTTCGCGTCCGTCGACAAGTTCGACTCGCACTCGGGGTGGCCGAGCTTCTCGCGCCCCATCGAAGCCCACCGCGTCGTCGAGAAGAAGGACGGCGTGCTGTTCCTGAAGCGGACCGAAGTCCGTTCGAAGGACGGCGACAGCCACCTCGGCCACCTCTTCGACGACGGGCCGCTCGCCGACGGCGGGCTCCGCTACTGCATCAACTCCGCCGCGCTCCGCTTCGTCGCCTACGACGACCTCGAGGCCGAGGGGTACGGCGACTACCGAACCATCTTCACCACCAAGGAGGAACCCCGCATGTCAGGAACCACCGAGACCGCCATCCTCGCCGGCGGCTGCTTCTGGGGAGCCCAGCAGCTCCTCCGTCGTCGGCCCGGCATCATCTCCACCCGTGTCGGCTACTCCGGCGGCACCAACGCGAACGCCACCTACCGCAACCACGGCACGCACGCCGAGTCGGTCGAGATCGTCTTCGACCCCGAGGTCACTTCGTTCCGCGAGATCCTGGAGTTCTTCTTCCAGATCCACGACCCGTCGACGAAGAACCGCCAGGGCAACGACGTGGGGGCCAGCTACCGCTCGGCGATCTTCTACACGAGCGACGAGCAGAAGAGGGTCGCCCTCGACACGATCGCCGACGTCGACGCCTCCGGCCTGTGGCCCGGCGAGGTCGTCACCGAGGTGACCGCGGCGGGCCCGTTCTGGGAGGCCGAGGAGGAGCACCAGGACTACCTCGAGAAGGACCCGTTCGGCTACACCTGCCACTACGTGCGGCCGGGCTGGAAGCTGCCGAAGCGCGAGGAGTCGCTGGCTCAGTAGCGACGGAACCCCGGGCGGCGACACCGCCTAGGGGGCCAGCGTGCCTTCGGGCAGGCCCAGCGAGATCTCGAGGGTGCGCCGCATGAGGTGCACCCTCTCCTCGTGGGTGCGGTAGTCGACGAGGGCGTAGGCGGTCGTCGAGTCGATCAAGGCCAGGAATTGCATGGCGACGAGATCGGGATCACTCCCGCCGAACGCCTTCGTCTCCACACCCCGGGCGATGACGCCCTTGATCAAATCGTTCCACTCGACCATGTTCTCGCGGGCGGCGCGAGCGAGCGGCGGGTTGCGTCGGCCGAGGCTCCACGCGTCGGCCCAGACCGAGTTGTAGCCCTCGTGGCTGTCGTCGACCAGCATGTCCACGAGCATCCGCAGGGCCTCGAGAGGATCGGAGATCTCGGCCACGTGCGCCGTCGTCTCGAGCAGTTCCTCCTGGACCAGCTCTTGGAAGGTGCGGGCGACGAGAGCGCCGATCGACGGCTCGTGCTCGGCGATGACCCCCGGGGCGACGCCCGCGGTCGAAGCGAGGCGGCGGAGGGTGATGGCTGCGAGACCTGCCGCCAGCGCGATCTGGCGCGCGGCATCGTCGATCTCGGAGTGGCGTCCGTCGGAACGCGACGGCTGGTCTGGCGTCATGGCCCGAGTCTAGGGGCGCGGTGGAGTCCCTAAAAGGATTGAGGATCCCCCAGTTCCGGTGTGACGGGAGCGCCCGGCGACGGGTCCCCGAGGCGGCCGGGGGATGCCCGTCCCTGAGTGCGTCGGGACCCCCGGAGGGTATCGTGCAAGTGCCGTCAACGACGACGGTCCGACCGAGAGCAGAGCATGAGAACCGACCCGCAGATCGCTGGAATCATCCAATTGCGTCTCGACATCGCCCGCGAGCTGGACGCCTCTTTCGCGCTGTCCCTCCTCGAGCGGGCACGGCTCCGACTGCAGCTGATCACCATCGTCGACTGCTTCAACGAGGGCCGTCTCACCGCCGAAGACGCGATGGTCCGTCTCGAGCGACTGCACACCGAGGTCACCAGCGCCGTCATCGCCTGACCACGGCGCCGGTCAGCGTCGGCGCGCGGAGAGCCGTGCGAAGAGGCCTCGCGGCTTCGACGCGCGGGGCGGACGCGTGGGCGAGCCCGCTTCGTCGGGATGCTCGGCGTAGTACGCGGCCTCGAGCGCTCGGCGGGCATCCCCCGCTTCTGCCTGGTCCGCCTCGAATCGCACGCGGGCCTCGTCGTAGTCGTCCTGGCCGGCGATCTCGCGCAGGTGCGCGAGCGACCGAGCCCGCTGTGGCAGCTCGACGGGGATGCGGTGCCCGGCCTCGTCCGGTTCGTCGCTCATCAGACGCCGCACGGCCGCGCTCGGCGGAAGGCCTTCGGAACGGGGGATGCGCAGGTCGGCCTGCCAGGGATGCTCGCCGAGGATCGTGGTTCCGTCGGCCTCGCGAGCCGATGCCGCGAAGTGGTTCGCCACGTGGCCGAGCGCCTGCTGGTCGTCGTTCCACCAGAGCCAGCCGGTGACCTCGCCGTCGGTCTCGAAGGCGGCGTAGGCGACGGGCAGGGCGGGGTCCATGTCGCGGGCGTACGCGTCGAGACCGCTCGAGGGTGCGGGCTGAGCGCCGGCGGGCGGCTGCGTGCCGGCGGGCGATTGCGTGCAGGCGGGGTGGGCCGCGGGGGCGGGAGCGGCGACGGCGCCCGGTGAACCCGCGCGGTGGAGCAGGTGCCGGTACGGGAGGCGGACGGGTTCGGCGCCTTCAGGGACGTGGGCTCGGGCATCCCCCGCTTCGGGGCGTCCGGCATTCGGTTCTGCGGCGCCGACCGTGTCGGGCCCGGCACTGCGGAGGAGTTCGACCGCTCTCGAGGGCAGGGAGCCGCGCGCGACGAGGTCGGCCAGGGCGGTGTTCCAGGTGGCGGAGGCGAGGCGGGGATCCGCGGGCGAGCCGCCGAGGCGCACCGGTTCGACCTGGGCGGCGAGGTCGGAGTCGTTCCACCAGAGCCAGCCGATGGTCTGCCCCTCGGCGACGATCGGGAGGGCGTCGACGGGCAGGTAGGTCGTCGGACGCAGGACCGGCCGGGCGGCGCGGGGTTCCAGCTCGTAGGGGTGGTAGCGACTCGTGTCCATCCGGCCCATTCTCCCCGCCCGGATCGCGACTCGCCACGCCCCGGATCGCGGCGCGAAATGGGGGACAGGACGCCGGGGTACGGGGCATGTGGGAAGTCCGCTCTTCGGCCCACTGGAATCCTGGGCCGAGACGGCCTACGGTGGACGAGCGCAGATGCTCCGATCAGAGCATCAGGGCCCCGGTAGCGATTCGGGTCGCTTCGAGGGGTTTGCGCCGGCGGGGTGTGGTGCAGCCGCATTCGGGTTGCTGCTGAACCACACCTCGCCCTCTCTCTTCGGGCCGGTGGTCTCGCGTCTGCTCGGGCCACGCTTCCGCGACTCCAGAACACGCCGCTCACGTTTGGAAGCGGCCGCACTTCCTGGAGTCGGCCCCAGCCCCGCTACGCAGCCCAGCCCAGCTCCGGCACCCCATCGCAGCCCGCGACTCCAGGAACGACGGGGCGGGCCGAAGATGAGCGGCGTGTTCTGGAGTCGGACGGGCGAGCGCGTGGTCGGCGGAGGATCAGCCGGGTGCGGGTGCGGGTGCAGGAGCAGGGGCGGGCACTGGCGCAGGAGCAGCCTCGGAGACACGCCGCCAGGAGCCGGCGTGCCACTCGATCGCTCCGGCGTCGGCGAACGCCCGCAGCCAACCCTCCATGGGCCAGGTCTCCCAGCGGGAAGCGAACCGGGCGCCGTTGCGCAGGATGTCGTCCAGATGCTGCCAGGGCGGCGACGACGTGGGGTGGTGCTGATGGTAGGCGTCGGCACCGCCGACCCAGACGAGCGGGGCGCCGGCGGCTCGGGCCGTGAAGGCGAAGTCGGTGTCCTCGCCGCCGTAGCCCTCGTAGCCGGTGTCGAATCCGCCGAGCGTCCGCCACGAGGCGGCGGTCACGGCGAACGAGAGCGACCAGAACAGGGTGTACTCGGATGCGGCGGCCACGACCGTCGACCCCTCGGGCGGGGCAGGGCGGGCGGGATGCGGGGCGGTCGCCTCGGCGAGCGCGGCTGCGGCGGGGTGAGGGCCAGGGCCGACTGCGGCGGCGCTGGCCGTAGCAGGGCCGGCCGCAGCAGGGCCGACCGCAGCGGGCAGCGCGAACCCCTCGGGCAGATAGGTCACCGGTCCGCACAGCAGCGCCTCCGGATGGGCACGGGCGGCGCGCTCGTACAGGGGAACGAGCGCGGCTCCCGGCAGGCAGTCGGCGTCGAGGAAGACGAGGATGCCCGCCCCGGCCCCCAGGGCGGCGGCGGCTCCCCGGTTGCGCCCCTCGGCCAGGCGGAGGCCGTGCGCACCCGGCGGCACGTGCACGAGGAGCGCGCCGCCGAACTCGTGGACGGCGGGCGGTGCGGCGACGTCGAGCCAGACCACGACGCGGAGCACTTCAGGAGCCACGAGCCCGAGCATCCGCTGTTGATTCCGGACATGACCGAGGCGGGCGTCCGACGCGAGGGTGACGACGGCGGTCGACGCGCCGGGAGGCGCCGACGAGCCCATCGCAGCCGCCGAGACGGTCAGTGAGCCCACGCGGCGACCTCCGCGATGACTGCGGCCGCTCGTTCGGCCGCGCCTGAGACCTGCCAGCGCGTCCACTCCGGCTCGAGTCCGCAGGCGCGTTCGATGACCGCCGGCCACTCGGCCGGTGTCGGCCACTCGTCGACCACGACGGCGAGGCCCTGATCGTCGAGGGCTCGAGCGGTGGCGAACTGCTCGCCGAACGGGCGCTCCTGCGGCACGATCACGGCGCGCGCCCCGACCGCGGCGAGGTCCGCCACGCTGTTCTGCCCGGCGGCGCTGACGACGATCTCGGCACTCCGCAGGTCCTCCCACGGGTCGGCGACCCACGACTCGGCGGAGGCGCCGACGACCTGCCACGACCAGGGGCCCGTGGCAGCGGCGGCCTCGGCGACCGGCGCCGGGAGTCGACCCGGGCATCCCCCGCTCTCGCCGGCGACGCCGCCCAGCACCAGCACGGCGCCGGGGGTGCCGGTGCTCGAGGAGAGATAGGTGGATGCCCGACCGTCATGCCGCGAGATGCCGCCGACCCAGCGCACGCGGTCGCGGACCCGTTCGAGCGCAGGGCCGACGTGCAGGCCGTCCGGCCAGGGGGCGAGGATGCGCGCGGCCACGTCGTAGGCGAGCCGGTGCGGGGCGTCGGAGCGGTTGCCGGGCTGCGAGACGACGACGATCGGCACGCCGAGGAGGCGGACGAAGAGGGTGATCTCCACCGAGACGTCGACGACGAAGGCCGCGTAGGGGGCGCCCGCCGCGACGGCCGCGGAGACGTGTGCGGCGAGGAGACCGAGGCGGGCCGTGTGGCCCGGGTGCGCGAGGGGCGCCCAGTGCAGGACTCCCTGCGCCGTGGGCAACCGCTCGGCGGCAGCGTCGAGGGTCCCGTCGTCGCGGGCGACCGGCTCGTCGTCGCGGGGGAGCTCGACCCAGGTGGTCCGGGCGGGGAGCGGCACGGGCGCCGCCAGCGAGCTGAACACGACGACGTCGGCGGCGAGATGCGGCCGGACGGCGAGGAACCGGGTCACGTGGCCGGCGCCGTGGTGGTGCACGTACCAGCCGACGACCGTCACGCGCCCACCGTCTCAGGGGCGAGGTCGGGGGCGAGGCCGGGGGCGAGGCCGGCGTGGTGCCGGGCGTCGGCGGCAGGGCTCGCACCCTCCCCGGCGAACCCGTCCGCCAGCGCCGAGTAGATGCCCTCGAGCGTCGCCGCGCGCGCTTCGAGCGAGAACCGCTCGACGACGCCGTCCCGGATCGCCGCCCGCAGGTGCCGGTCGTGGGCAGCGCCCTCAGCCAATGCGGTCGCCGCGCGAGCGAGCGCTTCGACGTCGCCCATCGCGACCAGCCGGGCTCCGGTCGAACTCCCAGCCACCTCGGCCACGCCGCCGGTGTCGAACGCGGCGACCGGGGTCCCGGTCGCGAGGGCTTCGGCGATGACGAGGCCGAACGGCTCCTCCCAGACCGGGGTCACGAGGGCGCAGGCACTCCGGCCGACGAGTTCGGCGAGATCCGCCTGGCCGAGCGGACCGACGTACTCGACCCCGTTCCCGAGGAACGGCGCCACCTCGCGTTCGAAGTAGTCGGCGTCTCCGATGCGGCCGGCCAGCACGAGCCGACGGCCGGCGAGCCGAGCCGCCCGAATCGCGAGATGGGCGCCCTTCTCGGGGACGATGCGGCCGAACCAGACGAGGTCCGGGCCGCCCGGCCCGAGCATCCACCGGTCCGTGTCGATGCCGTTGGGGACGACCGTCGTCTCGATCCCCTCGACGGCCCACTCGCGGGCGGTGTGCCGACTGACGGCGAGGAACCGGCTGCGCGGCTCGCCGCAGGAGGCGTGCGCCTCGAGCAGGGCGGGCAGCGTCGGCGTGTGCAGGGTGGAGACCATCGGGATCCCGAGCCGGTCGGCCCAGCCGAGCGGCAGTCCGTGCAAGCAGTGGTTGTCGACGACGTCGAAGTCGTCCGCGTGGTCGCGCAAGTACTCCATCGCCCGGTCGAGCGCCGCGAAGGCCCGGTCGAGGTAGCCGTCGGGATAGGTGGTGTCCGTCGCGAGGCTCTCGTCGTCCCAGACCGGGCGCGGCAGGGTGAACTCGGCCGGACCGCCGTCGAGGAAGTCGGAGCCCTCGGTGGCGCAGAGCACGACGCGGTGGCCGCGGCTGCGAAGGGTGCGGACCTGGTTCCAGACCGACGACTCGAGACCGCCGGCATGCGGCTGGCTGATGGGGTAGCGGAGCGGAGCGATGACGGCGATGCGGAGGGGGCGGCTCATGCGACGGCCACGGCGGAGAGCGCGCGGGCATAGACCTCGGCGTGAGCCTGCTCGACCTCGAGCCGCTGGGCACGGCGGGCCTCGCGGCGGGCGGCAGTCAGAGCACGACGGGCGGCAGTTCCGGGGCGGGCGGCGGTGCCGGGGCGGCCAGCGGCGCCGGGGCGGCCAGCGGCGCCGGGGCGGCCAGCGGCGTCCTGCACCAGCGTCCGGATCGCGGCGGCGAGCGACTCGGCGTCGCCCTCCGCGAATCCGCCGAAGCGGGCGAACGACTCCGGGTGCTGCTCGGCGGCGTAGCCCACCGGAGGGCCCGCGACCGGCACGCCCAGGTCGAAGCAGAGCTCCACCCAGCCCGAGTGGGTGCCGTGCCGGTAGGGCAGGACGGCGACGTCGAGGTCCGCGAGGGAGGCCGCCAGGTCGGAATCCGAGAGCCGGGGATGCTCGTGGAGCGTCGCGAAGGGACTGGCGGCGACCAGCGTGGCCACCCGGCCCCGGGCATCCTCGTCTCGCACGCGGTCGTTCAGGTCGATGCGCGCGACGACGTCGAGCGCGCTGCCCGACGTCGGCTCGCGGAGGGCCGCGACGGCGGCGAGCAAGGTGCGGGTCGCCCCGACGGCATCGACGTTGGGTCGGAGGTCGCGCAGATGCAGCCCGACCACGATCTGCTCGGAGGGCGTGCCGCCGGGGATCGGGACGTCGAGCGGCAGGATGTCGGGATGCGGGATGACCGTGGCGGTCCGATTCCAGCGGTGCCGGATCTCGTCGGCGGCCCCGGGCGTGAGCGTGATCAGGGCGTCGGCGGACGGGATGAGCAGGTCGAGGTGGCGGACGTGGGCGTCCTGCTCGACGAGCTGGGGGTTCTCGAGATCGTGCACGGTGAAGACGAGCGGGTGACCGACCTCGTGGAGGGCGTCGACGACCCCGGCGAGGTGCTCGGTCGAGAACGATTCCGTGCCGAAGTGGACGTGCAGCAGATCGAAGTCGTCGCGGTGCGCGCGGATCCAGGCGGCGTCGAGCACGACCGGCGGCCACCACTGGCCGGGGGCCGCGCCGTCGGGCAGCGGGTCGGGCAGGCGGACGATGCCGGTACCGGGCTGGTGAGCCGGTGCGGGCTGGTCGGACGTCAGATGAGCCACGTAGGGGTGGCCCGCAGGGACGGATGCGACACGGATGGGACGGGTGTTCATGAGTGCCTCCTCGGCGGTGTTCAGCTGAGCCGGGGCGACTCGTCGGGCCCTGATGTCGGGCCGTGTCGACGAGGGGGGCCCCTGGGAAGGAGGGCCGTTCGCTCAACGTAGACCGCGGCGGGTGAGCGCTCTTCACGCGCTGTACCCCGGTGCAGGAAGCGGATGCTCAGCCGCGCTCTGGAGGCGGACTTCGGCGGAGCGCCCCCCGGCCCTCCAGCGCCGTATGGACGAAATCGGGGCGCGCAGGCCGGTTCCACCCCGGAAAGTGCGCATTCGGCGAGCGTGCCGGCCCGAGCATCGGCACGAGCACCGGCACGAGGGCGGAGGCGGTTGCCCGGTGCAGGAAGCGAGCAGACTGGGGCGGTCCTTCAACGAGAAAGCAGACTCCTCCATGTCAGCGCTGACTGTCCTCTTCATCGGCGGTACCGGAATCATCAGCTCCGCAGCCGCCGTCCGGGCCCTCGAGCTCGGCCACGAGCTCACCGTGATCAACCGCGGGTCGTCGACGACCCGCCCCGTTCCGGAGGGGGTCGAGGTCCTGACCGGAGACGTGTCCGACCCCGCATCCATCCGCGCCGCCATCGGCGACCGGCACTTCGACGTCGTCGTCGACTTCGTGGCCTTCACGCCCGACCAGGTGCAGAACGACATCGACCTCTTCTCCGGCCGCGTCGGCCAGTACGTCTTCATCAGTTCGGCTTCGGCCTACCAGAAGCCCGTCGCGGCGCTCCCGATTCGCGAGTCGACGCCGCTCCGCAACCCGTTCTGGCAGTACTCGCGCGACAAGATCGCCTGCGAGGACCTTCTCATCGGGGCCCACCGCTCGACGGGCTTCCCCGTCACGATCGTCCGCCCTTCCCACACCTACGACTGCACGTCTCTACCGGTCACCGGCGGTTGGACGGCGATCGACCGCTTCCGTCGCGGCCTCGAGGTCGTCGTGCCCGGCGACGGCACCTCGCTCTGGACCTTGACCCACCACACCGACTTCGCCCGCGCCTTCGTCGGGCTGCTCGGCCTTCCCGCCGCCGTCGGCGACGTCTTCCACATCACCTCCGACGAGGCCCTGCCGTGGAACCAGATCTACACGACCCTCGCCGCCGCAGCGGGTGTCGACGACCCGAAGCTCATCCACGTGGCGAGTGAGAGCATCGCCACCGTCAGACCGGAGTGGGGGCCCGGGCTCCTCGGCGACAAGACGCACTCCGTCGTGTTCGACAACTCGAAGGTCAAGGCTTTCGTGCCCGGCTGGCAGGCGACCACGTCGTGGGCGACCGGCGCCCGGGAGATCGTCGACTGGTTCGACGCCGACCCCTCCCGCCGCGTCGTCGATCCCGCCGTCGACGCCGCCTTCGATCGTCTCCTCGCCGGCAGTCGCGCCTTCGGCGCCTGACACCGCGGATGCCGCCGACGCGACAGGATGTCCCCATGCCATCAGCCGACGCGATCGATCCGAGAACCCGTCACTACGGCGACTTCTACGGCCTCTCCGAGCCGCCCGGCGACGGACCCGTCGTCGTGATCGTCGGCAACTGCCAGGCCGAGTCGCTGCGGATCGTGCTCGACGGCGGCGGAGTCCGCTCCGTCCGCCTGCCCGCCGTCCACGAACTCGTCGCGTCCGATCTGCCGTACCTCGACCGCTGGCTGGGCGAGGCGGACGTGCTCGTCTCTCAGCCCATCCGCGACGGCTACCACGGACTGCCGCTCGGCACGACCGAGATGAGCGGGCGGATGCGCGTCGCCTCCGTCACGGTCACGGTGCCCGTCATCCGCTTCGCCGGGCTCTTCCCCGCCGCCGCCCTCGTCCGCCCGCCCAGCGATCCGTCGCTCGTGCCGCCGGTCGTCGAGTACCACGACCTCCGGCTGCTCGCGGAGGCCGCGGGGCGCGGCCGGGCCGGCACCGCGGGTCGCGACAAGGCAGCGCGGCCCCTGACCACCGACGTCGTCCGGGCCGTCGGCGCGCACTCGCTGGCCGAGCTCCGCAAGCGCGAGCAGGCCTTCGACACCGTCGTGGCATCCGACCTGTTCGAACGGCCGTCGTTCGACCTCATGCGCACCCTCAACCACCCGGGCAACCCGGTGTGGAACGCGCTGGCCGGCCGGGTCCGCGAGCGCCTCGGCTGGCCGGCGCACGACGGAGACCCGGGGCGACCGCTGCTCGACTCGGTGCATGCGCCGCACGAAGAGGTCGTCCTGGAGGCGTGGGAACTGGACGGCTCCCCCACCGAAAACTGGCTCGTGCACGGTCGGGTCGTGACCTCGGAGGAGGTGCGGCGGGCTCATCTCGACTGGTATGCCGAGCATCCCGAGGTCGTCGCGGCGGGTCTCGCCCGGCACGCCGACACCCTCGCCCTGCTGGAGTCGGCGTGAGCCCGACCGACGCGCCGCCCGGCCCGGACGCGGCGCCCGCCCCGGCCGCGGCGCCCGCCCTGGTCGTGACGCCGCACGCCGAGCACGGGGTGGCCGCCTACGCCCGCGACCTGGCCGCGGCGGTCGCCCGCGAGACCGGACGACGCGTCGCCGAGCTGACCCTCCAGCCCGAAGCCCTGACCGGCCACGCTCCCCCGGCACGCGCCCACCTCCACTTCACCGACCGGCTGTGGGCCGGGTCGCCCGAAGAGGCCGCCGTCCGGTTCGAGGAGCTGGCCGCCCACACGGCCGTGAGCGTGACGCTGCACGACCTGCCGCAGCCGAGCGACGGCGAGCGCAACCTGCGCCGGCGGAGCGAGTGCTACGCCCGCGTGGTCGAGCTCGCGAGCGGCGTGGCGTGCAACAGCCGGCACGAGCGGGAGCTGCTCGCGGAATACGGGGGCGGCGCATCCCCCGCTGTCGTGATCCCCCTGCCGGTCGAGATGCTCCCCGCCCCCGCCGTGCGCCCGGAGCCGGACGGGTCGGTGGCCCTGATCGGCTTCTTCTACCCGGGCAAGGGCCATGCCGAGACGGTGGATGCCCTGGCCGCGCTCCCCGCACGACTCCACTCCCACCCCCTCCGCCTCGCCGCGCTGGGTCGGGCGTCGCCGGGGCACGAGGGCGAGCTCGACGCCCTGCTCGCCGCCGCCGCCGCTCGACGCGTCGCTGTCGAGGTGACCGGCTACCTCGACGACGCGACGCTGGTCGAACGCTGCCGGCACGCGTCGGTGCCCGTGATCGCACATCGGCACGTGTCGGCCTCGGCGTCGCTGACCGCCTGGATCGCGGCGGGACGACGCCCCCTGGTGGCCGACAACCGGTACTCGCGCGAGATGGACGCGTTGCGCCCGGGCACCCTGACTCTCGTGGCCGACGACGACTGGACCACGGCGATCGCGCGCGCCCTCGACGAGCCGGAGTCGACGTGGCTGGAGGCGGAAGCGGTGACGGCCCCCGACTGGGCGGCGGTGGCCCGCTCGTACCTGTCGTGGTGGGAGACATTGTAGCCGCCGAGAGTTCCGCCCCCGACGTCGATGTCAGGGGCGGAACGTGGGTCGTGCGGGTGTTCATCGGCCGCCCGTGTTGCAGGGCGGTCGGACAGGCCCGGTGACGACACCACGGGAGGATCCGGCGGGATCTTTCCCGACGTCGATCACTGAACACCCGACGGCTGGGAAGCGCCAGCCCTGCCGGGGTACATGTGACGCCGTGTGTCGTCAGCGCTGCCGGGTACCGTCCAGCGAATGACGTCGACGCCCGAGCGCCCACCCTTCGGGCGCGGCCTCCCCGGCAACCGCTGGGACCTGCTCGAAGGCATGCGGCCGGATCCGCTGCCGACGGTCTCTGTGATCGTCGTGCACTACCGCCAGCAGGCCGAGCTCGACCGCACTCTCGCCGCGCTCGCCCGACAGACCTACCCCGCCGATCTGCTCGAGATCGTGGTGGTCGACGACGGCTCCCCGACTCCCCCGGTCGTCCCCGACGGCGTGACGCTCGTCGTACAGGAGGACGACGGCTTCCGCGTGGCCGCCGCCCGCAACCTCGGCATCCGCTCGTCGACCGGCGCCATCGTGTGCTTCCTCGACGCCGACACGTCCCCGTCGCCGTCGTACGTCGCCGAAGCGACCCGGCTCCCGGCCCTCGCTCCCGAGGCCGTCGTGACCGGGCGCCGCCGCCACGCCGACTTCGCGGGCCTTCCCGTCGAGGCTCCGGTCGACGAGGCCGGCCCCGCCCACGAGCTGCCCGAACCGCAGTGGCTCGTCGACGCCTACGACCGGTCGCACAACCTCCTCGACGCCGACGACCGCTCCTACCGCCACCTGCTCGGGGCCGTCATCACCTGCAGCCGGTGGTTCCTGTCGCAGTGCGGCGGTTTCGACGAGTCGTTCCGCGACTACGGCGGCGAGGACTGGGAGTGGTCGCACCGCGCCTGGCTCGCCGGCGCCGTGTTCGCCTTCGTGCCGAGCGCCGAGGCCTGGCACGACGGGCCGGAGTGGGCCGCTCGGGCCGACGGGAACGGTGCCGCCGACGCCGACGCTCGAGACGAGGAGGCCCGCCGCCGCGCCCGCAAGAACGCCGAGACCCTGCGCCTCGCCGACGCCGTCCCGGTGGCCGGTTCGCGCGGACGCGCCGTCCGCTCCCGCTCCGTCGACGTCGAGATCCGCCTGCACGGGTCGCCCACGGCCGCAGCGGCGTTCGTGACCGTCGACTCCCTGCTGGCGGTGCTGCCCATGGCGCGGGTGGTGGTTCCGGCCGAGGTGGCCCCCGTGTTCCGGTGCGACGAGCGGGTGACCGGGCCCGAAGCGGGGGATGCCCGGACTCCGCCCCGCGTGCGGCTCGACGTGCTCGTGCCCCTCCGGGTCGACTCGGAGGGGGCATCCCCCGCTCTGCTCGCCGTAGTCGGCGCCGAGGGCGCGAACGGCGTGGGCGTGGGGATGCTCGGCTCGGTCGAGTACGTCGTGGCCGGTGCGGTCGCGCTCCGCATCACGTCGAGTCGTGCGGCGATTCGCGAGCGGCGCTGGGGCCCCGGCCTCTTCGAGACGTCGCAGCGGTCGGCTCCTTGGCTGACGCTGCTCGACCCGGAGCCGCCGCTGGCCGCGTACCTCGGGGGTTGGGGCTGAGGGCTCCGGACCCCTTTCGGGGCGGACCAGCACTGGGGGTGCCTGCGCAGTCGAAATACAGGAGTGGCACTCAATAAACTGCGGAAGCCATCGACCGAACGAGAGCAGGGGCAGAATGCGCAACCAAGGCCGGGCACGAGTGCTCCCATCCGTCGGACTGGGTGCCGGTGTGCTCCTGTCGATCGTCGCCGTCGTCGCCGGGGCCTCCCCGGCGCTGGCCGACGCGGCGAGCCCGACGCCGTCGACATCGGCCTCCGCAGCCCCCACCGACTCGGCCACACCGACCGACACGGCTCCGCCGACGGCCTCCTCGACCCCGACCGATTCCTCGGCGACGCTCGACCTCACGATCGCGCTGCAGCCCTCCGACCGCGCTGTGCTCCGCGCGACCGCCCAGAAGGCCCGCACCCTCTCGCTCGGCGCTCGAAAATCCGCCCTCGCCCAGGCTGCTCCGACCGCGACGGCCCGCTCGACGGCCGCCGCAGCGCTGACGGCGGCGGGAATGCAGGTGACCTCCGAGACCCCCTGGGCCGTCCACGTGCGTGCCACCGAGGCGCAGGCCGAGTCGCTCTTCTCCGTCGACCTCGTCGGCAGCGGTGACGACCAGCACCCCGACCGCACCCCGACCCTGCCGAGCTCCCTCGGGTCGGTGGCGAGTGCCGTCGTCGGCCTCGACCAGCGCCCCCTGCTCCACCACAACGCCGTGCCGATGGGCTACGGCCCGAGCGACCTCGCCGCGGCCTACAGCGTGCCGACGACGACCTCGACCGGGACCGGCGCGGGGGCCACGGTCGCGACCGTCCAGTTCTCCGGCTGGGACTCCTCCGTCCTGACCACGTACAGCCAGGCCGCCGGCATCGCCACTCCGAGCCTGACCCAGATCTCCGTGGGCGGCGCCTCGGTGAGCACGCCCGACGGAAGCGGAGGCGACACCGAGGTCGCCCTCGACCAGGAGATGATCGCCGCCGGGGCCCCCGCAGCCAAGCAACGCGTGTACGTGGCCAACAACAACGCGTCGGGCATCCTCGCGGCCTACAGCGCAGTCGCGTCCGACGCTGCGGGCAGCGGCATCACCGCTGTCAGCACGTCCTGGGGTTTTTGCGAGTCGACGCTGGCGCAGGCACCCTCGACGAAGCAGGCCATCACCGACCAGATCGACCGCGCCATCGCGGCCGGAGCTACGACCTTCGCCGCCTCCGGCGACGACGGCGCCTACGACTGCACCTCGTCCGCGGTCGCGGCCTCGGGAGCCACGCCCGACGTGGACTACCCGGCCGTCGTGCCCGAGGTAATCGGCGTCGGTGGAACGAAGCTCACGAAGTCGGGCAGCTCCTACACCGAGAGCGCCTGGGGCGACTCCAGCACGCAGCACGCCAGCGGCGGCGGAGCCTCCCTGTCGACGACTCGCCCCTCGTACCAGGCGAACCTCGCGATCTCCGGCAGCACCCGACTCGTCCCCGACATCGCGGCCGTCGCCGATCCGAGCAACGGCGTCGGCGTCTACGTCACTCAGAACGGCGCCAAAGGGTGGGGCGTGTTCGGCGGCACCAGCGCCGCGGCCCCACTGATGGCCGCGCAGTTCGCCGCGACGCTGACGAGCCTCGGCTGCACGACGGGCGTCGGTGACATCCACAGTGCTCTCTACACGGCCGCCGCCGCGCATCCCACGACCTTCCGCGACGTCACGACGGGGACGAACCTGACCTACAGCGCCGGCGCCGGGTACGACCGGGCCACGGGTCTCGGTTCGCCGAACTGGACCGCCCTCGCGCAGTACCTTCTGCCGAACTCCACCTGCACCAGTCCGAGTTCGACGACGCCGACCGCGACGCCGACGCCGACACCGACACCCACACCCACACCCACACCGACACCGACACCGACACCCACGTTCCCGGCCGGCACGGGCACCACGCTGGCATCGGGCGCATCGCTCGCGTCCGACAGCGGCCAGTACCTCCTCGTGATGCAGACCGACGGCAACCTGGTCGAATACGGCGGCGGCGGGGCGGGCTCGGCGGTCTGGAACACTCAGACGTCCGGCCACCCCGGCGCGACCTTCATCGCCCAGTCCGACGGCAACGCCGTGGTCTACGCCAAGGACGGCACCACGCCGCTGTGGAACAGTCAGACGGCCGGCCAGGGCACGTCCCCGCAGGTGGCCGTGGTGTCCAATGGTGCCATCCTCCTATACGCGAAGACGAGCAGCACGAAGTTGGCCCTGACCTGGCACGTCATGCCGGCGGTGGACACACTCGCAGCCAACCAGAAGCTGACGTCGGACTGGTATCTCCAGAACGCGAGCGGGATCTCCCGCTTCGTGATGCAGAGCGACGGCAACCTGGTCCTCTACCAGAACAGCACAGCGCGGTGGAATTCCGGCACCTCCGGCAACCCGGGCGCCTGGTTTGTCCTCCAGGGCGACGGCAACCTCGTCGTCTACTCGAAGTCGGGTGTCGCCCTCTGGAACAGCCAGACGAGCGGCACCGGCTCGGGCAATCGCCTGATCGTCCAGAGCGACGGCAACCTGGTGCTCTATCGCGGGTCGACTCCGCTCTGGTACACGAACACGTTCCTGCGCTGAGGCGCGGCGGGTCCGCCGGGGGACACCCACTCAGCGCATCCACCGGACGGGCCCGCACCTCCGGACGTACTGTCGAAAGGGCGTCGCCATCGAGGCGGCACTCGAGGAGACAGCTTTTTGGACACCACTGCGCCCGCGCGACGCCCGTCGCTTTTCGTGATCCCCCGGGCGACCCCCGGTAGCCCCGACCCCGCAGGCACCGGCTTCGGCGTCGGCGGATCGGAGGCCGCTCTGAACGGCGTCCTCGACGTGGTCCCGACCGAGGGCGCGACGGCCGACGACGTGATCCGCACCATCCGCCGCACGGGCTCGACCCGCTGGCTCCTCGCCGGACCCGCCGAGGTCGTCGTCGAGGTGGCGAATCGCGTCCTCGCGGGCGAACCGGGGGTCTTCGGCCTCACCGGCGTCGTGGTCCTGGGTGAGGATGCCCCCGCCGGCGCTCTCCGCGTCACAGCTCCCCCGCTCCCCCGTCTGTCCCTCGCGGCCCCCGACGACGCGGCGGTCCTCGACTTCTGGCGATCCTGGGCCGGCACCTCGCCCGAGCTGCCGAGCGACTTCGCCAAGACCATCGCCTCCTCCCGGACCAGCAGCCGCACTCGCGGAATCCTCGCGCGGCGGGCGCTGGCCGACGACCCCGACTTCGCCCCGAGCATCCTCACCCCCTCGCAGCTGACGACGCTGCGGGCCGTGGCCGACCGGGTCGTGCCCCAGGGCGACGGCCCGACGATCGACCTCGCCGCCCGCGTCGACGCCCAGCTCGCAGCCGGGCTCGGCGACGGGTTCCGCGACCCGACGCTGCCCTCCGACCAGGTCGCGTACGGGCAGGCGCTCGATCTGCTCGCCGGGTTCGAAGACGACGAGCCCGAAGCGCGGGATGCACGGCTCGGCTCCATCGTCGACGGCACGGCCCTCGACGGCACCGACACCCGCGGCGGCCTCGGCGCCGGCGCCCCCGCCTGGACCTCGGCCCAGCTCTCCGCCTGGTTCGACGACGCCCGGGTGGATCTCGTGCGACAGTGGCTCGCGCATCCCGCGACCCTGAACCGGATCGGCTGGGACGCGTTCGCGAACGGCGGCGACGGGACGAACATCCAGGGGTTCCAACTGCTCCTGCCGAATGAACGAGAGGCGTGGGAACCCGCCATGGAGGTCACCCGATGAGACTCGAACCGATGCGCCGCTACTCCGACGACGAGGTCGTCGACGCCGTCGTGATCGGCACCGGCGCCGGCGGGGCTCCGATCCTGGCCCGCCTCGCCGCTCAGGGCCTCCGCGTCGTCGCCCTCGAGGCCGGCCCGAACTTCGAGCCCGACGATCACACGCCCGACGAGATGGAGGGCGTCGACATCAACTGGATGGGCGAACGGCTCTCCGGCGGCTCGACGCCGACCTCGTTCGGCGCCAACAACTCCGGCTGGGGCGTCGGCGGTTCGACGCTGCACTGGGGTGCGTTCACGCCCCGCCCGACCGAGAACGACATCCGGCTCAAGCGCGATTCGGGCCAGGGCGAGGACTGGCCGATCGACCACGCCGAGCTCACCCGCTACATCGAAGAGGTCGAGCACTTCGTCGGCGTCTCCGGCCCGGCCGAGTACCCGTGGGATCCCTCGCGCCGTTACCTCATGGCGCCGACCGCCCGCAACGGCTCGTCCGAAGCGATGCTGCGCGGCTGCGCGGCCGTGGGCATCCGGGCGACCGACGCGCCGGCCGCCGTCGTCACCCGCGAGTGGGAGCAGGAGCACTACGGCACGCGCCACGCCTGCGCCGCCTGCGGCAGCTGCCACCAGGGCTGCCGAAACGCCGCGAAGGTGAGCATGGACACCACGTACCTGCCGCAGGCCGTGGCGAACGGGGCCGAGATCCGACCGGAATCGATGGTCACCGGAATCGAGCGGGATGCCCGGGGCCGGGTCACCGCGGTCGTCTACGTCCGCGACGGGGTCGAGCACCGCCAGCTCTGCGCGAACCTCTTCCTCTGCGCCGGCGGGGTCGAGACGCCGAGGCTCCTGCTGCACACGGGCCTGGCCAACTCGAGCGGCCAGGTGGGTCGCAACTTCATGGCCCACGGCGCCACTCAGGTCTGGGGTCGCTTCCCCGACGAGATGCGCAGCTACCGCGGCTACCCGTCGTCGATCATCTCGGAGGACTTCGTCCGGCCCACCGATGCGGACTTCGCCGGCGGCTATCTGATCCAGAGCCTCGGCGCCATGCCCCTGACCGTGGCCACGACGATGACCCGCGGCGCCGGGCTGTGGGGCGCCGACCTCGTCCGAGCGATGGACGGCTACCGCTACCTCGCCGGCGTCGGGATCAACGGCGAGTGCCTCCCCTCCGACGACAACCGGCTCGTGCTGAGCGACGAGACGGACGAGTTCGGGATCCCGAAGGCCCGCATCACCTTCGGCCCGTCCGCCAACGAAGAGGCGCTCGACCGTCACGCCGTCCGTGTGATGACCTCGATCGTCGAGGCGGCGGGGGCGACGGAGACGTTCGTCCTGCCGCGGACGGCCCACACCGTCGGAACGGCCCGCATGGGCACGTCCGCCGAAGGCGCCGTGGTCGACGCCGAGGGCCGAAGCTTCGACGTGCCGAACCTCTTCGTCGCCGACAACTCGGTGTTCCCGTCGTCGCTGATCGCCAACCCGGCCCTGACGATCATGGCGCTGGGTCTCAGGACTGCGGACCGCTTCCTGGCCGCAGCCTGACGCGGCCCCGCGCGGTTGCCCTGTCCGGGGGATGCGCCCCCGGGGTCGGGTACCCCGGGGACGCATAGGGTGCCGACCCGCGCTTTCGGGGCGGGCGTCGGCACTCAGCACTTCCTTCGGCGCCGTCTTGGTAACGGTTTGGTCTCGGCCGGGGCGTTCGCGCGCTGCTCCCGTCGACCGGCCCGCGGGATTGCCGTCGATAGAGCATTCTGGGAACACGATGAAAATCCACCACGCCTATCGCCTCGGCCTCCTCGGCGGCCTGGGCGTCCTCACCGCCATCGCCATCGGCCTCGCTATCGGGCAGCTGTCGACGGTCATCACCTACGTGGGGATCGCCCTCTTCCTCGCGCTCGGCCTGGACCCCCTCGTCGTCTGGCTCGAGCGGCGACACCTCAACCGTCCCCTGGCCGTCACGGTCGTCACCGTGGTCGTGCTGCTGGCGGTCGCGGGGATCGTGCTCGCCATCGTCCCGACGATCATCGGGCAGACGACCACTCTCGTCACGAACCTGACCCAGTACGTGCAGAGCACGACGGCGCAGGGCATCATCGACAACCTCCAGTCGCTCGTCCCGAAGAGCGCGTTCAACGTGCAGAACGCCATCGACAGCGGCATCTCGTTCGTCAGCGACCCGAAGAACCTCGCCTCCATCGGCGGTGGTCTCCTCGCGGTCGGAGTCGCGATCGGCAACGGCGTGGCCGGCACGATCGTGGTCCTGATCCTCACCCTCTACTTCATGGCCTCGCTGCGGAGCATGAAGCGCGGCCTGTACTCGCTCGTCCCCTCGACCAGCCGGCCCGAGTTCCAGCGGCTCTCCGAGCAGATCAGCGAGTCCGTCGGGCGCTACGTGCTGGGGCAGGTCGCCCTGGCGCTGCTCAACGGCGTCTGCAGCTTCATCGTGCTGAGCCTGACCGGCTCCAAGCTGCCGGCATTCTTCGCCTTCCTCGCGTTCCTCGGGGCGCTCATCCCCCTGGTCGGAACCGTCTCGGCCGCCGCCGTGATCGTCGTGGCCCAGATCGCGCTGACGCCGACCGAGCCGCACATCTGGATCATCCTGGCCATCTGGTACCTCGTCTACATGCAGGTCGAGGCCTATCTCCTGGCGCCCCGCGTCATGAGACGGGCGGTGCACGTCCCCGGGGCGATGGTGGTCATCGCCGCCCTCGTCGGCGGCACCCTGCTCGGCGTGCTGGGCGCGCTGATCGCCGTGCCCATCGCGGCGGCGGTGCTGCTGATCATCCGCGAGGTCGTCGTGCCGAGACAGAACGCGCGCTGAGGCCGGCGCTTCGTGCGGCCACCAGTCCCGCTGCCGCGACTCCGGAAGGCACGGGTCCGGCGAAACATGAGCGGCGTGTCGTGGAGCCGACCGGACTGGTAGGAAGGGATCACGGCGCTGTGCTCCCACGCAGAGCCGCCGCCCCGCAGACCGTCCGCCCGAACGACCGGAATCCGCCATGACCGACCCGATCCCGCCCGATCCCACCGCGCCCGACACCGTCGAGCAGTTCGCCCGCGACCTGCGCCACTTCCGGCTCGAGGCGGGCAACCCCACCCTGGCCGGCATCGAGAAGGCCACCGGAGTCTCGAAGTCCGTCGTCTCCGACGCCCTGGCCGGCCGGAAGCTGCCGAGTGCGCGGACCGTGCGAGCGGTGGTCTCCGTGCTCGAGGGGGACGTGGGCGCCTGGTTGGGTCGCCGCGACGCCCTCGAACGGCCGACGCCGGCGGTCGGGGTCGGTCCGCGGGATGCACCGGCCGACGCCTCGAGCGAGGCGCGTGCATCCTCGCCCGCCCCCGCGCCGCAGGCCCCGAACGACGCCACCGGCCGGGGCGACCGTCGCCGCGAACCCCGCCGCATCCGTCTCGGAGCGGCCGTAGCCCTCGTCGTGCTGGCGTTCGTCGTCGGTGTCGGTGCGACCACCGCGGTCGGTCTCGGCATGAGCAGCCGCACCTCCGCGGCCGGCACCCCGACGGCGGAGTCCTCGAGCGGCACCGCGACGAGCGGTGCGCCCCACGTCGTCGTGAAGGTCGGCGCCGACCCGGCCGACACCGCCTGCGTGAAGGACGCCGTGGTCGCCGCGAGCGAGACGGGAGCCCTGGGCACGCAGTTGCAGATCGTGTGGTCGGCCTCGTGCGATGCCGCCTGGGCCCGGATCACCCGTTACGACAACGCGTCGGAGGGCAACGAGGTGTCGGCGCAGATCTTCCGCAAGGCGTCGCCGCAGGCATCGGACCGGCAGGAGACCACCGAGCCCGACGTCGACAGCGCGTACACGACGCTGCTCGTGCGGCCGACCCCGAAGACCACGATCTGCGCCACCGGCAGCGTCACGGTGTCGGGATCCACCGTCGACTTCGGGCACGAGATCTGCCTCTGACGCGCGAGTGAGACGCGAGTGAGGCCCGTCCGGAATTTCCGCCGCGCCCGCTCCGGAATGTCCGGAGGCCCGATCGGTCGACGCGCGCCGAACCGTCTCCTACGGTCGTAGGGAGGACACCGGGGCGGGTGATCCGGTGGACGGTCGCGTGGGGATCAGCTCGCGGCCGTCCTCCAGATCAACGCCCCCTGCATGCTCGAGGGGAAGACCGAGGCGATCCGCAGGACGGCCTCCCGCAGCGTGGCGGGGTCGCAGGCGAGGTTGAGCCGGGCGAATCCGCGGCCCTCGCGGCCGAAGCTCAGGCCCGAGTTGAGGGCGACGTAGGCGTTCTCGCGCAGGCTCACCGCCGGGTCGTCGCCGAGGCCGAGGCCGCGGAAGTCGAGCCAGGCCAGGTAGCCGGCCCGCGGGCGGTGATACACGACGCCGGGGAGGTTCTCGGCGAGCAGCGCGCCCAAGAGCGACGCGTTCGCGGCGACCTTGACGACCGCGTCGTCGAGCCAGTCGGTACACGAGAGCGCGGCGACGTTGGCGTGGAGGCCGAGGATGCTCGCCCGGCAGGCCACCTCCTCGTTCAACGTGTCCAGCAGAGCGGCCGTCCGGTCGTCGCCCGCCACCATCACTGAGCACTTCACCCCGGCCAGGTTCCAGCCCTTGCTCGCGGACGTGACGCACACCGACCGCGCGCCGGCCGCCTCCGCGATCGGGGCGAACGGCTCGAAGGTCACCCCGGGATGCGTCAGCGGCCCGTGGATCTCGTCGCTGACCACGAGGACGTCGTAGCGGGCCGCGAGCTCGGCCAGCTTCTCGAGGACGCTCCGGGGATGCACGAGGCCCAGCGGGTTGTGCGGGTTGCAGAGCAGGAAGATCCCGACCCCGTCGGCGAACGCCCGCTCGAGCCCTTCCAGGTCGAGCGACCAGCGACCGAAGGTCTCCCGGAGCGGCACCTCCACGATGTCACCCTGGGCCTCCTCGACGAGCTCGAAGAACGGCGGGTAGACCGGCGGGGTGATGACGACGCGGGCCTCCGGTCGGGTCTCGGCGCCCTCGGCTCGCGCTTTCAGGACCGCGAGTTCGAGACGGAGGGTCTCGACGATGCCGACACTGACGTCGGTGGCGATGTGGATCCGAGCGGGGTCGATCCGCCAGCCCCAGCGATCGAGGGCGAAGTCGGCGAAGGCCGGAGCAAGCGGGCCCGGGCCGTCGAGGTAGCCGAGGTCGGAGGAACGGACCCGGGCGATGATCGCCTCCTTGATGGGCTCGGCCACGCCGTAGTCCATCTCGGCCACGAAGAGCGGGAGCACCTCGGGGGCGTAGCGCGTCCACTTGATGCTCGTTCGATCGTTGCGGATGTTCTCGACTTCCTCCGCAGTGAAATCGCTCATGCCCTCACGATGCCCGCCTCCGGCTCCGAACGCCAGCCGGAAGACACATCGCGTCACTTGCAGGACACACGAATGTCACAGGCGCCCTGTTAGATCGAGGACGACGGCGAACCGAACCACGTCGTTCTGATCACGCTCGACCAGCCATCGATCCAGGGGAGAAACGAATGCGACGATCACTCGCAGAGAACATCAGGAGGGTCGGCCGACCGGTCGGCGCAGCGGCCGCTCTGGCTGCGCTCATCGGCGGCGGGGTGGCTGCGGCCGGTCCGGCGACGGCGGCGCCGTCCATCACGGCTGCACCGTCCTCCACCGCGGCACCCTCCGCGACTGCGGCACCGTCCGCCGTGGCCGCACCGTCCGCCGGTCTCGTCGTGAACGAGGTCTACGGTGGCGGCGGCAACAGCGGCAGCACCTACACGAACGACTTCGTCGAGCTCGCCAACCGCGGCACGACGGCCATCGACCTCGCCGGCTACTCGGTGCAGTACCACTCGAAGGCGGCGACCGGCACCTGGCAGGCGACGCCGCTGGCCGGCACGATCGCTCCCGGCGCCCTGTACCTCGTCGCCGAGGCCAAGGGTTCGGGCGGCACGACACCGCTGCCGACGCCCGATGCGACCGGCACGATCGCGATGAGCGCCACCGACGGCACCGTCGCCGTGGTGCCCCAGACCGCTGCTCTCACGTGTTCCGACAGCGCGAGCTGCCGGGGTGCATCCCTCGATCTCGTGGGGTTCGGCGCTGCGGCGCTGTCGTCGGGCACCCCTGCCACGGGTGCCTCGGCCGTGAACTCGGTGCAGCGTCTGGCGGCCGCCGACACCGACGACGACGCGACCGACTTCGCCGCCGCCGCACCGACGCCGGGGGCCGCGAACACGGCGACCGCCCCGGTCACCCCGCCGACAGGGCCTGGGCCCGTCGCCGGCACGGTGCGGATCCACGACATCCAGGGCACGACCTGGGTCTCGCCGCTGAACGGTCAGACCGTCGCGAACGTGCCCGGCATCGTCACGGGCGTCCGCACCTCGGGCACCAGCAAGGGCTACTGGCTGCAGGACCCCGAAGCCGATGCGAACCCCGCCACGAGCGAGGGCGTCTTCGTCTACACGAGCACGAGCCCGACCGTGAAGGTCGGCGACTCCGTGCTGGTGTCCGCCACGGTGAAGGACTACTACCCGCTCGCATCCGGCGACACCACCGCGACCACATCGAACCTGTCGATCACCGAGCTGCAGAGCGCCACCACCGTGGTGCTCTCGTCGGGCGACGCCCTGCCCGCGCCGATCGTGCTCACGCCGACGACTGTGCCCGGCACCTACGCCCCCGATCTCGGCGGCGCGAACATCGAGACCACTCCGATCACGCCCAGCCGCTCGGCGCTCGACTTCTACGAATCGATCGAGGGCATGCGGGTCGAGGTCGACGACGCCCGCGTCATCGGCCCGTCGAGCGACTACGGCGAGCAGTACGTCACGACGAAGCCGGCTCAGCTCACCACCCCGCGCGGCGGCACGCTGCTGACCGCCGAGAACACGACGCCGTCCGGCCGTCTCGAAGTCGTGCCCGTCGACGGCTCCAACCCCGGCGTGAACGTCGGCGACGTCTTCACCGGCGCCACCGTCGGGCCGATCGACTACTCGCAGTACGGGGGCTACCTGCTCGCTGCGACGACCGTCGGCGCCGTGAAGTCGAACGGCCTCACGCCGAGCGTGGCGACGAAACCGCAGAGCGACCAGCTCTCGGTCGCGACCTACAACGTCGAGAACCTTGCCCCGTCCGATCCCGCGTCGAAATTCCAGGCCCTGGCCACGGGAGTCGTGACGAACCTCGCGTCGCCCGACATCCTCACCGTCGAAGAGGTGCAGGACGATTCCGGCGCGACGAGCGACGGCACGGTGGCGTCCGACCAGACGCTCGCCAAGCTCACCGCGGCGATCAGCGCAGCAGGCGGTCCGGCGTACCAGTACCGCGAGATCGACCCGGTCGACGGGCAGGACGGCGGTCAGCCCGGCGGCAACATCCGCGTCGTGTTCCTCTTCAACTCGGCCCGCGTCTCGTTCGACGACCGCGGCTCCGCGGCGACGGACCGCTCGACGACGGCAACCGCCGTGACGAAGGCGCACGGCGCACCCGACCTGACCCTCTCGCCCGGCCGAATCGACCCGACGGACACGGCGTGGAACTCCTCGCGCAAGCCGCTGGTCGGCGAGTTCACGTTCCGCGGCAAGAAGGTCTTCGTGATCGGCAACCACTTCGACTCGAAGGGCGGCGACCAGAGCCAGGACGGCCGGTACCAGTACCCGGCGCAGTCGTCGGCCGTGCAGCGTCAGGCGCAGGCGACCCTGGTCAACCAGTTCGTCGCGTCGCTGCTGAAGGTCGACAAGAAGGCCGCGGTCGTCGTGGCCGGCGATCTCAACGACTACCAGTTCAGCCCGGCACTCAAGACGCTCACCGGTGCCGCGACGGGCAAGCCGATCCTGACCGATCTCATCACCACCCTGCCGGCGAACCAGCAGTACACCTACGTCTACGAGGGTCTCAGCGAGGTGCTCGACCACATCCTGGTCACTCCCGGCGTCGGCACGCCCGACTACCAGGTGCTGCACCTCAACTCGGAGTTCACGAACCAGACGAGCGACCACGACCCCCAGGTCGTCCGGCTCTTCGGTCGCAGCACGCCGCCGTCCCGCGTCGTGCCACCGTCGACCACCGCTGTCAGCTACAGCGACGGCCTCGACAAGCTGACCTCCAAGGGCGCCGAGGTCGGCGGCCTGTCGTCGCTCGCCTTCGACAAGCTGTCCGGCTCGTGGGTCTCGGCGGTCGACAACCACGCCGACGACCCGTCGCGGCTCTGGTTCTTCCGCAGCCTCACCGATCCGACGATCACGCGGGATCCCCTCGTCCTCAAGCACGCCGACGGCACGCCCTACACCGGGCTCACCGCCGACAACGAGGGTCTCGCGGTCCTGCCGACGGGCGACTACGTGATCTCCTCCGAGACCGAACCGTCGATCCGGATCTTCGGGCGGAACGGCGTCGAAAAGGCGCAGCTTCCGGTGCCCGGTCGTTTCGCGGTGACGGGGACGACGCTCTCCGGGGCGGGCCTCTCGGGCGCACCGGCCGCGGGCCAGGCGACCTCGAACGCCACGCTGGAGGGCCTCACCATCTCACCCTCGGGCCGCACGATCGTCGCCGCCATGGAGGGCGCCCTCTCGGGCGACGTCTCCGCGGCGGGCGACGCCACGGCGCACCGCTTCCTCGTGTACACGCAGACCGGCTACAACACCTGGAAGCTCGTGAAGCAGGTCGGCTACCGGGCCGAAGCCGGGCAGCGCATCCCCGAGGTCGCCGCCATCAGCGACGACCGCCTGCTCGTCGAGGAGGCCTCCTTCTCCCCCGAGACCGGCAACGCGGTGACCCTCTACTCCGTCACGGGGTTGCAGAAGGCGGCCGACGTCTCGAGCGTCACGAACCTGTCCGGATCGCCCGCCGGGTCGTTCCTGTCGAAGACGCTCGTGGCCGACCTCGCGAAGGGCCCGACGCTCGGCGCGACCGCACTCGAGACGCAGACGAACCCGCTGCTCGACAACTTCGAGGGCATGGCGATCACGGCCGGCGCCCAATCGGGGCCGGGCGGCACGGTCGGCGTGACGTTGATCAGCGACGACAACTTCGGAGCGCTGCAGCGCACTCGGCTGCTGAACCTGCTGGTGACGCTGCCGCGGTAGCCGCCTCACCGCCGGAGAAGCCCCGCAGTCGCGCGACTGCGGGGCTTCTCTGTGGGCAGCGCCTTGGGCGGCGCGGCGCAAATCGCGAGCGATCCGCAACACGACGGCCGTCTGGTGCGGCTCCGGGAGGCGGCGGAGGACGAAATGCTCGCCATTTGCGCACGGACCGTGGCAGGAGCGGGGGTGGCAGCAGGAGCGGGAGCGGGGGTGGCAGGGGCGGCAGCAGCTACTGCACGGTCACGAGCGTCCCGAGCGGCAACGCGTCGATGGCGGCGAGCGCCGTCGCGTCGAGGCGCACGCAGCCGTGCGACACCGCGCCGGCGTGGGCGCTGTAGTAGTGCACGCCGATCAGGCCGCCGTCCGATCCGCCGTAGGGCTCGTCGGCGGCGCTGGAGTGCAACGACGTCAGCTGGATCGGATGCGTGCCGGTGCCCTGCGACGGGTCGACGTAGCGCTCCTCGAGGTAGCCGGTCACTCCCACGGGCGTCGGAGTGGTCGAGGTGCCGATGCCGGCGCCGAACGACTGCACGACGGTGCCGGCCTGGTCGACGATCGAGACGGTCTGGGCGGCGGTGGACACGACGACGTGCTCGGCCGGGGTCGCGACCTGCACGAGGTAGGAGGTCGGTACCCACGCGGCGGTCTGGGCGGGCGCGGTCACGCCGGCGGGCGCCTTCGAGGGCAGGATGCTCCGCGCCGGGGTCAGCACGAGCGCCCAGTCGCCGGACTGTTCGACGCCGACGACGGTCGAGTCCGCGCCGAGGAAGTCCTTCGCCGCGAATCGCGCCACCGGGGTCGTCGGGTCGGCCCCGAACAGCGGCGCGTCGGTGTTCAGGTGGTAAACGGTGGTCGACGCCGAGGCCGGGAGCTTCGCAGCCTGCGGCAGGAGCCCCGCGATCACAGCGCTGTAGTCCACCTCGGGCAGGGCGGCCACGGCGGCCGGCGCGACGACGGGCGGGGCCGGCCGTGGGGCCGCGGTGGGCGTGGCGGCTGCGACGGGAGCGACGGTCGCCGCGATGGCGGGAGCGTGGGATGCACGGCCCGGGCCCTCGACGAGCGCGGGCACGGCCACCACTGCCGCGACGACCAGCGCGGCGGTTCCCACGGAGACGAGCACGAGCATCCCCCGGTGCCGTCGGGCCTTGAGAGCGAGTGCGGCGAAGCCGGATTCACGGGAGGACGGGGTCGGAGCCATGGGGTGTCTTTCGTGGTCGCGAGACGTGTTCGTGATGCGGGTCTGCGGGTGCCCGTCCGGGGACGGACACCCGCAGGGGTGGAACGGTGCCGACAGACTGCCGGCGGGGGCTGCTAGCCGCTGACGACGGGCAGGTGCGGCTTGGTCGCGGCGGGCGCGGCCGGGGTGACCGACACGGGGGCCGGAGCGGTGACCGCGGCGGCGAGCACCGTGGCCTGACCGCCCGTCGCCGTGACCTGGACGGAGCCGTCGGCGGCGAGCTGCACGGTTGCGCTGGTCGCCGCGGCGAGGTTCAGCCGCTGCCACGAGCCGTTCGCCGTGCCGCTCTGGTCGAGCGGGTAGCCCGAGGCGATCTCGGTCTGGGCGAGCACCGCGGTGCGCTGCGCGTCGGTGAGGGTCGGGAACGCCGTGAGCAGCAGGTTGCTCGCACCGGTCGGGACCGAGGCGGCGAGGTTCGTCGCGCTGATCTGCGGGAAGCCGTAGGTCAGGCGCTCCTTGTAGACCGAGACGGCCGAGGCGCGGTTCGTGACGATCTGCGCAGTGCCGCCGGGCATCGCGGCCCCGCCGTAGGGGTTGGAGCTGTACGCGGTCTCCTTGGCGATGCAGGAGGTCAGGGTGCCGCCGCACTGGGCCGTCAGGTAGTTCACGAGTTCGGCGCGGGCCGGCTCGAGGACCTGGGTGCGGTAGGCGGCGTCCGACCAGCGGGCGGCCAGAGCGGCTTCGCCGTCGATGCGTCCGCCCACGATGTCGAGCGGGTAGTGCACGCCCAGCACGATGCGGTCGTTGCCGGCCTCGGAGGCGCGGGTCAGGATCTCGGGAGCCAGCTCGGGCAGCAGCGTGGCGAGGGTCACCCCGGCCTGGTAGGCCGTGGTCGTGTGGCCGCTCGGGAACGAGCCGCCGGTGCAGATGCCGACGGTGCCGTAACCGGCGTCGAGGGTGACGTCGTTCGGCGAGTAGACGTTGGTGGTGTCGGTCACGGGCGCGACGCGGTTGATCGCGAGGTTGCCCTGCGCGTCGGCGTAGCTCTTGCCGACGCGGTCGGCACTCGTCGACGAGGCGTTCACGGTGGTCGGCGCGCAGGCCGCGGCGTCTCCGGCGACCGCGGGCGTCGTCGGGTCGGTCGGCAGGTACGGACGGGGGTAGCTGAAGGTCGCCTTGGCGGTGCCGGTGCTGACGTACGAGCCGGAGGTGCCGTTCGAGCTGTTGATCAGCGCGGTGGTCAACGGCAGGGCGCCGGTCTCGGTGCCCTTGACGTAGAGCGGTGCGAGCGCGGAGCCGAGCGAGTCGGCGATCGTCAACGACTGGTCGTAGGCCGTGTTCGTGGCGTTGTTGTACTCCGCGTCCTGGAGCGCCTTGAACTGCTGGGCCGGAGTGGCGTTGTTGTTGATCCAGACGGCGAGCTGGTCGTTCAGGCTGAGCGTGGCGGCGTCCTTGACCGTGCCGTGCAGGTCGTTGGTGCCGCTGGGGGTCCAGAAGCCGTTGTAGCCGCCCAGGAGCGAGACGAGGTCGGGCTTGGCCGAGTCGCTGGGGTAGGTCGTCGCGGCGTTGGCGGCCAGGGGCGCGCCCACGACGAGGGCGGTGCCCACGGCCGTGGCGGCGACGAGTCGGGTGAAGCGTGATCTTCTTCGAGGACTGTGCATGCTCGGGAAGGTAGGAGAACCGAGTGACCCGGTTCGGAACGACGAGCGACTCGGAGGTGAACGCGAGTACCGTCGACAGGCGAACCGATCGACGAAAGGAACGAGCATCCCCCTCCGTCTCATCACCCTGCGCAACGAGACGGTCGAGTTGTTCCGCCGATCGAAGGCCCCCGTGCCGCGAGGCACGCGCCTGACCTACGGCATCGTCTCGGGCATCACCGTGGTGATCTGCTGCCTGCTGTTCGGGCCGGTCATCGGGGCGTTCTCGCTCTTCGGGTCGATGGCGTCGCAGTGGATCAACGGCCGCCCGTTCTCGCTCCGGGCGCGCTCGATGCTGACCGCGACCCTGGCGACGGTGGCCGCGACGACGGCGGGAGTCCTGGGGTCGCGACTCGGCCTGCTCGACACCCCGGTCATCGTCCTGGTGATCCTCGTCGTCGCGACGCTCTACTACACGTTCGTGCAGCTCCAGGGGCCCGGCCCGCTCAACCTCTTCTACGGCGTCGCGCTCGGCAGCTACCTCGGCCAGGACCCGGCCAAGGGGTGGGAGTTCATCGCGGTGACGGCCCTGTCCGGCCTGATCGCGACGACGATCTCGTGCCTCCTGCTGATCCCCCGGCCGCGCGGCCCCGAGATCCGCGCGCTCATGACGGCGCGCGAAGCCGTCGAGGACTTCGAGCACGCGGTGGCGAACGACCTCGTCGTCCAGCCGGACATCCTGCGCCAGGCGCGTGACGAGGCCTACGACGCCGTGAACCGCGGCTGGATCGTGATCCACGCCGCCCGTCTGCGTCGACGCCACAAGCTCATGGACACGGCGATGATGTCCATCAACCAACGCCTGGCGGCCGCGGTGGCCCGGTCCCTCGCCTGGCCGAGCCCCGAATCGGTCGAGACGCCGACGTCCGAGAGTACGAGACTCAGCCCTCGCTTCCGAGCCCGTCACGGCCTGCGGTTCACCTCGGTGGCCTGGTTCACGGCCTGGCGGATCGGCCTGGCAGGAGCCGTCGCGGGCATCGTGGCCGAGGCGCTCCAGGTCGGTCACCCGTACTGGGCGATCCTCACCGCCACGCTGATCGTCAACGCCTGGACGAGCCGGATCGCCCTCACGCGCCGCGCCGTCTCCCGAGCGCTCGGCACCGTGATCGGCGTGCTGGTGTTCGCCGGCCTGGCCGTCCTCCAGCTCCCGGCCTGGGGCGACGTGGCCGCGATGATCGCGTGCCTGATGCTGATGAACCTCATCGTCATGTCGAACTACGGCCTGGCCGTGATCTTCATCACCCCCATGGCGCTGCTCTCGAGCGACATCGGCAGCACCGTGCCGCCCTTCGCGCTGGCCGGCGACCGGGTGTTCCAGACGGTGATCGGTGCCGTGCTCGCACTCCTCGTGGTGTGGCTGACCGGCATCCGGTTCCCGCGCCGGGTCGCTCTGGCGCAGTTCCGTCGCACGGTCTCGGCCACCGAGTCGGTCCTCTCGAGCCTGGCCTCCGGGGGCCGGACGACGTCGACCCTCGCGGCCCGGAACGAACTCCAGTACGAGCTCATCACCAACGGCGCCGCGGCCACGAAGGCCTCCGCCGACGATCCCGATCTGGCCCAGTGGCGCGCGGCCGAACAGGCGGCGACCGATCTGGGGTACGCCGCCATGGCCGCCTGCTGGCTTCCCGAGCCGACCGCCGACGTTCCGATCCGGCAGGCGGTGAGCGTGCTCCGTGAGGCGGGCGATCCGACCTCCCGGGCCCCCGGTTCGCCGTTCCGCGACCCTCGACGGGCCGCGACCGTGCTCGGGCTGGCGCTGCTCACCCTCTCCGAGCGGGACGACGCCTCCGTCTGACCTCTGCCGCGAAGTTTGCAGGAAGGAAAGATCGGCGAATCTTTCCGTCTGAAGTGGTGTTCGCGCATCCCGCGCTCTCTCAGAATCGGTAAATCACCCCGTCGATTCACCGAGGAGTCCGACCATGACCCTGCTCAAGACCGCACCGATCACCGTGGCCGCCCAGCCGTCTCAGGCCGCCCAGCCGATGGACGACGCCCGGCCGTCTCAGGCCGCGCTCGTAGCCCGCCTGGATGAGATCCGCCTGACCGACGTCGACCGCTTCGGCGGTAAGAACGCCTCGCTCGGCGAACTCATCTCCGAGTTGCAGGAGGCCGGCGTGCGGGTGCCCGGCGGCATCGCCACCAGCGCCGAGGCGTTCCGTCGCCACCTCGCCCAGAGCGGCCTCGACGAGCGGATCGGGGAGCTCCTCGACGGGCTCGACGCCGACGACACCGCCGCCCTCGCCGCGACCGGTGAGAGCGTCCGCCACCTCATCGAGACGACGCCGCTCGCCCCCGAGCTCGACCGGGCCCTCCGCACAGCGTTCGCCGCCCTCGAGGCCGACAGCCCGGACGGGGTCACCTGGGCGGTCCGCTCGAGCGCCACCGCCGAGGACCTCCCCGACGCCAGCTTCGCCGGTCAGCAGGAGACCTTCCTCGGCATCGCGGGCATCGAGCACGTCCTCGACGCGGTCCGCCAGGTCTTCGCCTCGCTCTACAACGACCGCGCGATCGCGTACCGCGTGCACCACGGGTTCGTGCACGCCGAGGTGGCCATCTCGGCCGGCGTCCAGCGCATGGTCCGCTCCGACCTCGCCGCCTCGGGGGTCCTGTTCACGATCGACACCGAGAGCGGCTTCGACGGCGCCGTGTTCGTCACGAGCGCCTACGGCCTGGGCGAGGGGGTCGTGCAGGGCGCCGTGAACCCCGACGAGTTCTACGTGTCGAAGTCCTCGCTCGAGAGCGGCCGTCCCGGGATCCTGAAGCGCGCCGTCGGCGAGAAGGCCCTCAAGATGGTGTTCACCGAGGATGCCCGGGTCGGCGAGACGACGGCGTTCGTCGACGTCTCCCCCTCCGACCGGGTCGTGTTCAGCCTCGACGACGCGGAGGTGCACGAACTGGGCCGCCTCGGCCTCGCCATCGAGAAGCACTACGGTCGCCCGATGGACGTCGAGTGGGCCAAGGACGGCCTGTCGGGCGACCTGTTCATCGTGCAGGCCCGCCCCGAGACCGTGCGGTCGCGCGAGTCGGGCATCACCGAGAAGTTCCGCGTCGTGGGCGCCGAAACCGCTACGACGCTGGTCGAGGGCCGGGCCATCGGTCAGCGCGCCGGCAGTGGTCGCGTCGCGGTGCTGACCGAGCTGCGCGACATGGACTCCTTCACGACCGGCGACGTCCTGGTGGCCGACATGACCGACCCCGACTGGGAGCCGATCATGAAGCGGGCGAGCGCCATCGTCACGAACCGCGGCGGGCGCACCTGCCACGCGGCGATCATCGCGCGCGAGCTCGGCATCCCCGCCGTGGTCGGAACCGGCGAGGCGACGAGGATGCTCGCCCCCGGCCGCGAGGTCACCGTCAGTTGCGCCGAGGGCGAGACCGGGGTCGTCTCCGCGGGACTGCTCGAGATCGAGGTCACCACGACCCGCGCGGGCGACCTGCCGGAGCTCTCGACGAAGCTGATGATGAACGTCGGCAACCCCGAGCTCGCCTTCGCGCAGTCGAGGATCCCGAACCAGGGCGTCGGACTCGCGCGGATGGAGTTCATCATCAACCGGCAGATCGGCATCCACCCGCGGGCTCTGCTCGACCCGGCGTCGCAGCCGCCCGAGGTGCGGGACGAGATCGAGCGCCGCATCGCCGCGTACGAGTCGCCGACGGCGTTCTTCGTCGAGCGGCTGGTCGAGGGCATCGGGACCATCGCGACGGCGTTCGCCGAGCATCCCGTGATCATCCGCCTCTCCGACTTCAAGTCGAACGAGTACGCCCACCTGCTGGGCGGCTCGGCCTACGAGCCTGAGGAGGAGAACCCGATGATCGGGTTCCGCGGGGCGTCGCGGTACGTGTCGGCCCAGTTCGAGGCGGCGTTCGCGCTCGAGTGCGAGGCGATCCGTCGGCTTCGCGACGAGATGGGGCTCACGAACATCCAGGTGATGGTGCCGTTCGTGCGGACCGTCGCGGAGATCGAGCGGGTGATCGAGGTGCTCGCCGCCCACGGACTCGAGCGGGGCGTGAACGGGCTCAGGATCGTGATGATGTGCGAGATCCCCAGCAATGCGCTGTCGGCCGACGCCTTCCTCGACCACGTCGACGGGTTCTCGATCGGATCGAACGACCTCACGCAGCTCACGCTCGGGGTGGATCGGGACTCGGCCCTGGTGGCGTCGTCGTTCGACGAGCGCGACCCGGCCGTGCTGCGCCTGATCGAGATGGCGGTCACGGCGTGCCGGGCCCGCGGCAAGTACGTGGGCATCTGCGGACAGGGGCCGAGCGACCACCCCGACTTCGCCGACTGGCTGGTCGGGCTCGGCATCGAGTCGATGTCGCTCAACCCCGACACCGTGGTCGAGACCTGGGAGCGGTTGGGGGCGGCCGCCGCCTGACGCGTCGTTTCGGCCGGGGAGTGTCGTTTCGCGCCGCGGCGCGAAACGATCCCCCCGGCGCGAAACGACCCGGCCCGCGCTCGGAGGCGGCTCCCCTCAGGAGGCGGCCCCCCTCAGGAGGCGGCGGGGACGGGCAGCCCGGCTGCGACCTCGACGGCCTCGACGAAGGCGTCGTGGGCCAGCGCCGGGAACTGGCCGGTGACGTCGAACGCCACGACCTTCGTGCCCTCTATGTCGGCGAACTCGATCGGGTCGTCCGGGGTCATCTGTCCCGACGACGGCCGGAAGATCGTGACATCGGTGCCGCCCGCGATGAGGTCGTGCATGTCGTTCCAGGTCTGCGTGTGAGCACGGAAGACCGTCGGGTAGATCGAGTTGTAGCGGTCGGCGTTGATGATCGTCTCCGCCACCGCCTCGTAGAGCACCCGGGGGTTGTCGGTGCCGTAGAGGCCGACGTTCTTCTTGTAGAGCTTCTCGAGCGTGTAGCCGTCGGCGGGGAACTCGAGCGTCGGAGCCCAGGTCAGGGCCCAGCGCTCGCTCTCCTCGTCGTTCGGGGCCTCCGGGTTGTAGAGCACGACGGCCGGCACACGCGAGCGGTCGAGCTGCGAGGCCATGTTCACGACGAGCGACGAGCCGGTCTTCATGCCGACGGGCAGGAACTCACCCACACCCAGGTTGTCGAGGGCCTGGATCAGCACGCGGCCGTACTCGGACAGCGGGACGCCGGCCGGGGCCGAGTCGCTCTGACCGAAGCCGGGGGTGTCGAAGGCGAGGACCGCCACGCCCTCCGGGAACGAGTCGAGGACCGGCTCGTAGACGAAGGAGGAACGGGGCGACTCGTGATAGAACGCGATGACCTTCGAGGCTCCCGCGACGGGGTGCCCTCCGGCCCGGTAGTGGATCTGTCCCCAGTCGGTGTCGACGTATCCGCGCATGTCATGTCCTTTCGGTGGTGGGTGGTGGGTGGAGCAGGAGGCGGGGCCCGGGGCGCCGCCGTCCGGGGGCGGTGCCCGCGGGACCAGCAGGTCAGAAGGCGGTGCCCGCGGGCCCAGCCGGTCAGAAGGCCCGGAGGTTGTCCCGCAGCATCTCGTGGTCGTACTCGCGCCGGGTGAGGCCGCGACGCTGGAGCTCCGGCACGAGGCCGTCGCAGATCTCGGCCATGAAGCGGCGGGTGACTCCGTGCGAGGCGATGAGGAAGCCGTCGCCGCCCGCGATGTCGGCGAACTCCTCGAGCTGGTCGGCGACCTGCTCGGGCGACCCGACGAGCGACGGTCCGGAGCCGTTCGCCTGCCGGGCGACGGCCTCGCGCAGCGTGTACTTCGCGTTGCGGGCCCGATAGTCGGCGAAGAGCTGCGTGCCGTTGGTGGCCAGGTCGAGCTCGCCCAGCGGGACGTCGCGGGGCACCGTCGAGAAGTCGATGTCGGTCGACTTCGACATGGCCGCGAGCGGCACCTCGATGTTGTCCCGGGCCAGCTGGACGCGCTCGGCCGCCCGCTGCTCGGCCTCCTCCTGGGAGGAGCCCACGGTCGGCCAGACGCAGAACAGCACCTTGATGTCGTCCGGGTTCCGGCCCTGCTCGGCCGCCGAGGCGCGCACTGCCTCGCGGTATTCGCGCGCCTTCTCGGGCGTCGCCTGGATCGCGACGATCGTGTCGGCGTGCTTGGCCGCGAACCGGATCCCGCGGGGGGATCCACCCGCCTGCGAGATCACGGGGCTGCCCTGCGGAAGCGGACCTGAGTTGAGCGGACCACGCGTCTTGAAGAACGGGCCCTCGTAGTCGGCGCGCCGCACCTTCTCGTGATCGGCGAAGGTGCCGGTCGTCCAGTCGGCGACCACCGCGTCCGCATCCCACGTGCCCCACAGGGCCTGAGCCGCGGAGAGGAAGTCGTCGGCCACCTCGTAGCGGTGGTCGTGCTCGTCCATGCCGTCGTTGCCGTAGTTCTGCAGCGCGCGGTCGCTGGTGCCGGTGACGATGTTGACGCCCATGCGGCCCTTGGAGAGCTGGTCGAGCGATCCGATCATCCGCGCGAGGAGGTACGGGTGGTAGGCGAACGTGCCGGCCGTCGGCACGATGCCGAGCCGCGAGGTCGCCTGCGCGAGGAGCGTAGCGACGATCATCGGATCCTGCCGCGGCCCCTGGATGGCCGACCGGAGGTACACCTCCATGCTGTCGCCGTAGCGGTCGCCGATGAAGGTGTTGTCCTCGATCAGCACGTAGTCGAACTTCGCGCGTTCCATCGACCGGGCGAGGTCGACGAAGATCTGCGCGTCGTCCCAGGTCTCGCCGATCGAGCCGGAGAACGGCTGGGCCCAGGCCGGGGCGTTGGTCCCGTTCAGGAACCAGCCCAGGTGGAAGGGGGATGCGCTCATGTCAGAACGCCCCGAGGTTCGCCTTGAGCGTCGGCTCGGTGTAGTCCGAGCGGATCAGCCCGCGCTTGCGCAGTTCCGGTGCGAGGCCGGAGGCGATCTCGTCGACGTAGCGGCGCGAGTGCGTGCGCACCGGTTCGCCGCGGATCAGGAAGCCGTCTCCGCCGACCGCCTCCATGACCTCGTCCATCTGCTCGGCGACCGACGCCGGCGTGCCGATGAGGGGCAGCACCTCGGTCTGACGACCCATGAGCGCCTCGCGGATCGTCTTGCCCTCGGCCCCTTTGCGGAACTGGTCGAGGCCCGACTGGTGGCCGTTGGTCGTGACGTCGGCCGGCAGCGGCTGGTCGAGGTCGAACTGCTTGAAGTCGACCTCGGTCGTGATCGACATGATGCCGAGGATCGTCTCGATCTGGTCCTGCGTCAGCTCGTAGCGACGACGGGCGAGCGCCTGAGCGTCGGCCTCGGTCTCGCCGAGGACGGGCTGCACGATGAACATGACCTTCACGTCGTCGGCCGCGCGTCCCTGCGCCACCGCACGCGATCGGATGTCGTCGCGGTACTCCTTCATGGCGTCGACGCCGCTCGGGGTGGCGAGAAGGACGTTGGCGTGGCGGGAGGCGAAGTCGCGGCCCATCGGCGACCCGCCGGCCTGGCAGATCGTCGGGTAGTGCTGCGGTCCTGCCGGGAGGTTCAGCGGTCCGCGCACCTTGAAGTACTTGCCCTCGTGGTGGATCGGGTGCACCTTCGTGTGGTCGGCCAGGTAGCCGGTCTCCCGATCGGCGACGATCGCGCCGTCCTCCCACGAGTCCCACAGCGCCTTCGCGACGGTGATGAACTCCTCGGCCATGACGTAGCGCTCGTCGTGCTGGAGCAGGTGGTCGATGCCGTAGTTCTGAGCCGCGAGGTCTTCGGACGACGTGACGACGTTCCAGCCGACCCGCCCCTGGGTGAGGTGGTCCATGGTCGCCATCACGCGGGCGAGGATGAAGGGCGGGTAGAAGCTGGTCGACATCGTGGCGATGAATCCCATGTGCTTCGTCGCCTGCGCCAGCATCGGCAGCAGCGGCACCGGGTCGCCCTTCGGCGAGTGGAGACCGTGCTTCAGGTCGTTCTCCATCGATCCGCCGTAGGTGTCGCTGACGAGGGTGGAGTCTTCGAACATCATGAAGTCGAAGCCGGCGCGCTCCAGATTGCGCGCCATGTCGACGTAGTACTGGCCGTTCAACCAGGTGAACGGGGTGTCCTGCGCCCAGGGCGACTTCCAGGCCGGGACCTTGAACGGGGTGAACCACGCGAGGTGGAAGGGATCTGCTGACACGGGGTGCTCCTTGGTTCTGAGGGGTGGTGCTGATCGGGATGACGAGCGGCTCAGGGCACGCGCGCCTGGACGGCCGCGAGCCACTCGGGTGTCGCCTCGGGGACCGGTACCCGGACCTCGTCGACGACCGTCGTGTAGAGGGCCCCGCCCAGCCGGCCGACGGGACGGTACCGGGCGATGTCGATCCGGCCGGTCCCGTCGAGGACGTCGTCGGCCGCGTGGACGGCGACGACCTCTCCGATGACCACGTGTGCGCCGTGGAGCTCGAACTCCCGATCGAACACGCACTCCAGGGCGACCTTCGCCGCCGCGAGCCGCGGCGGGCCGACCTGGACGGACGGGACGGTGGCGAGGCCGAGCAGCTCGGCCTCGTCGTCCTCGGGCGGCAGGATCGCCGCGCTGTCGGTCTCGACGTCGATGAGGCCGTCGGTGACCAGGTTGACGACGAAGTCGCCCGAGGCCCTGAGGTTGTCGTAGGAGTCCTTCTGGCCGATGAACGAGATCATCAGCGTCGGCGGATCCATGGTGACGAGGTTGAAGTAGCTGTACGGAGCCAGGTTGCCGACGCCGTCCGGCGAGACGGTCCCCACCCACGCGATGGGGCGGGGGACCACCGCGTTCTTCACCATCCAGATGAAGTCGAACTGCCGGTCCGTGTTCCGTTCCAGATACATCGGGCGGCCTACTTGTACGAGGCGTGGACGAAGTCGAGCATGCCGTCGGCGCGAGGCGTCCAGTTCAGGTCGTTGGCGACGCCGTAGATCGCCTTCGTGTAGTAGAGGTTCGACAGGTAGGTCTTGTCGGCGTTGATGCCCCAGATCTTGGCGATCACGGCCTTCCGAGCGGTGGGATCCGTCGTCCCCGACGCCTCGGTGATGAGGCTGTTGATGTCGGGGTCGCTGAACAGGGCCTCGCCGGTCGGGCCGTAGAGGTAGTTGAGCGTCGTAGCGGCGTCCATCATCGACGGCGAGAACTGCTGCAGGTACAGGCCCTTGAGCGACTTCGACGACCAGCTCAGGTTGAACGAGGCGGTGTCGCTGCCCTGGAGGGTGACGTTGATGCCGGCCGCCTTGAGCTCGGCCTCGATCGACTGGGCGAGTTCGTCCGACTGGGCGATGCCGCCGTTGGTGGCGTACTGGAAGGGGATCGCCGTGCCGTCGTAGCCGGAGGCCTTGACGAGCGCCTTGGCCTTCTTGAGGTCGAACTTCATGGCCGACAGCGACGAGTCGTAGCCGTTGACGTTCGGGGCCACCGACGAGGCCGTGCCGATCGTGCCCAGACCGTTCAGCACGGTCGAGATGATCGTCTTGCGGTCGACGGCGAGGCTGACGGCCTCGCGGAAGTTCGGGTCGGAGAGCCAGGTGGCCGACGTGTTGTAGCCGAGGTAGACGTCCTGGTTGCTCTGCGCCTGCTTGACGGTCGACGTGGTGGACGCTTGGGCCTGGCTCAGCTGGGACGGGGCGAGGGCCGCCAGGTCGGCCGAGCCGGAGAGGAGGCTGTTGAGACGCGAATCGGTGTCGGCCACGGGGACGACCGTGACGTTCTTGATCTTGGGTGCGCCTCCCCAGTAGCTGTCGTTCGCCTTGAGGACGACGCTGGTGCCTGGCGTCCACTTGACGAGCGTGTAGGGCCCGGCACCGATGGGGGCCTTGACGAAGCCGTCCGTGCCCTCCTTCGAGTACAGCGCCTGCGGCACGACCGAGATGTAGTACGCGATGCGGGGGAAGTTGGCGTCGGCGTTGGTCAGGTCGAACTGGACCGTGGTCTTGTCGACCGCCTTCACGCTGGCGATGTTCTTCGTGTAGATCTGGTTCAGCGACTTCGGGTTGGCCTGCACGGCCTGGAAGCTGTAGGCCACGTCGTCGGCCGTCTCGTCGGTGCCGTCGGAGAACTTCGCGTCCTTCTGGATCGTGAAGGTCCAGGTCTTGCCGCCGTTGCTCGAGACGTACTTGGTGGCCAGCTTCGGTTCGATCGCGCCGGCGGGCGAGATCTGCGTGAGCTGGTCGAACACGGCGTGGAACACGTTGAGGCTGTAGAGGCCGTTGTCGATGACCGGGTCGTCGCTCGTGAGGTCGGCCGGCTGGGCGACGGTGAGCATCTTCGTGCTCGCCGTCGACGACCCCGAGGCCGACGAGGACGACGACGAGCCGGAGGTCGCGCCGCCGGAGGAGCACGCGGCGAGGACGACGACGAGCGCCGCGGCGGGCAGGACGGCCGCGATCCGCTTGGGTTTGGCGAGGAAGGTGGTTCTCAGGGACATGGTGCGCCTTTCGGATTCGGGCAGCGCGAAGCAGCCCAAGGAGGGGTGAAGGAACAGGGAGCTGTGTGAGGAGGACCGGATCAGCGCGTGCGGGCGGTGGGATCCGGATCGGGGACGGAGGCGAGGAGTTGCCGGGTGTATTCGTGGGTCGGCGCTTCGAAGAGCTCGTGGCTCGGCGCCTTCTCGACGATGAGACCGCGTCGCATCACGGCCACGTCGTCGGAGAGGTTGCGGACGACCGAGAGGTCGTGCGAGACGAACAGGTAGGCGAGACCGAGCTCGTCCTGCAGGTCGCGGAGGAGGGTGATGACCTGCGCCTGGATCGAGACGTCGAGGGCGCTCGTCGGCTCGTCCAGGATCAGGACCTGCGGTTTGAGCGCCAGAGCGCGGGCGATGCCGACACGCTGCCGCTGACCGCCGGAGAACTCCGTCGGTCGGCGCTTGGCCATCTCCGGGGTCAGCCCGACCTGGTCGAGGACCTCGCGGACCCGGCCCGGAGTGAACTTCCGGTTGATCCGCAGGGGCTCGGCGACGATGTCGAAGACCGACATCCGCGGATCGAGGGACGAGAACGGATCCTGGAACACCGCCTGGATCGCGGGGCGGTACGGACGCCGCTTCCGGTCGTTCATGGTGGAGATCGGGTTGCCCTCGTAGGTGACTCGTCCCGAGGTCGGCTTCGTCATGCCGAGGATCGTGCGGACCAGGGTCGACTTGCCGCAGCCCGACTCCCCCACGAGGCCCAGGGTGCGTCCGGCGTAGAGCTCGAGACTCACACCGCCGACGGCGACGAACGGCTCGGCTCGGCGGCCGAGGCCGGTGCGCTGCGGGTAGTGGACCTGGACGTCCTCGAGAGTGATGACCGGCTCGCCCGTCGCGGCGGGCTTGACGACCTCCTCCGTCACGACCGCCTGCACGCCGGCCGCGTGGAGGGGGCCGTTGATCGGCAGGATCGAGGCCAGCAGCTTCTTGGTGTAGTCGTGCTGAGGCCGCTGGTAGAGGTCGACGACGTCGCCCTCCTCCACGATGCGGCCCTTGTAGAGGACCACGACGCGGTCGGCGTTCTGCGCGACCAGGCCCAGGTCGTGGGTGACGAGGACCAGCGAGGAGCCGAGGCGCTCGCGCACCTCCTGGAGGACGCTCATGACCTGCGCCTGGACGGTCACGTCGAGCGCGGTCGTCGGCTCGTCCGCGATGAGCATCCGCGGTTCGTGGGCGATCGACATGGCGATCATCACGCGCTGGCGCTGACCGCCGGACAGCTCGTGGGGGAAGGCGCGCAGGCGGCGCTCGGGGTCCGGCATGTGGACCAGTTCGAGGAGCTCGATCGAACGCGCCTTCACCTGCTCCCTGGTCGCCTGCCGATCGTGCAGGGTGATCATCTCGGCGAGTTGCGAGCCGATCCGCATGACCGGGTTGAGCGACGTCATCGGGTCCTGGAAGATCATCGCGAGCTGCTTGCCGCGCACCGAGCGGAGATCGTTCAGAGTGGCGCCGCGGAGTTCGCGGTCGCCCAGCCGGATGCTGCCCGAGACGACGCGGACGCCGGCGGGGAGGAGCCCCATCGTCGCGAGCATCGTCATGGACTTGCCCGAACCGGACTCGCCCACCAGGGCGACCACCTCGCCGGGGGCCACGTCGATCGAGACGCCGTCCAGGAGTCGGATCGGTGCATCCCGCGGGCCTGCCTCGACCACGAGGTCTCGGATGCTCAGCACGGCTCCCCGAGGATCGCCGACGTCGCCCGTGGAGTGGACGGTCGGAGTCAGCGTGTCGGTCATGGCGCCTCCTGGTGTCGAAGTGGGAACGGGGGTGGGGGTGGTCGTGCTCGGGTCGTCGCTCACTGGCTGAACGCGTCCTGACGCACACCGTCGCGTTCGCCGGTGAGCCGCTGGCTGGCGAACTGGAGGCCGGCCACGAGCATGAAGAGCATGATCCCGGGCAGCACCGTGGTGAGGGGGCTGAGGCTCAGGTAGGCCTGACCGTCCTTTATCATCCCGCCCCAGGAGGGGGTGGGCGCCTGGATGCCGAGGCCGAGGTACGACAGGGCGGCCTCGAGCAGGATGATCACGCCGATGTCGAACGGCACGAGCACGGCGAGCGAGGGGATCACGTTGGGCAGCAGGTGCTTGCGCATGATCCACGGCCGCGACGCCCCGTGCGTCTTCGGAGCCCACATGAACTCGCGTTCGCGGAGCTGCCAGGCGGTCGCGCGGGACACGCGGGCGTAGCCGACCCAGTTGGTGAGCCCGATGACGACGATCAGGGTGATCTCGCTCGGACCGATGGCCGAGACGATGGCGATCAGCAGCAGCATGATCGGGATCGCGAGCTGGATGTCGGCGAGGGCCGAGATCACGTTGTCGAGCCAGCCTCCGAAGTAGCCGGCGAACAGGCCGAGCAGCACGCCGATGACGATGTTGACGGCGACCGCGGGGATCGCGATGCTGAGGCTCGTGCGGCCGGCCAGGGCCAGACGGTCGAGCATGTCACGCCCGAGCTGGTCGGTGCCGAGCAGGTGGCCGGGGCTGCCGGGGAGCAGGAACCGCTTGGTGAGGTCCTGGGTCAGCGGGTCGTAGCCCGGCAGGAACGGGATGACGACGATCATCAGCACGACGATCAGGACGAGAGCGAGCGCCACGATCAGCGACGGCGAGAGGCCGAGCCGGCGCTTGCGTCGAGGGGTGTCGCCGAGCCGAGGGGCGGATTCCGGTGCGGGATCCGGGGCCAGCCCGGTCTCGTTGATGGCGATGTCGGTCACTGGAGCCTCACTCTCGGGTCGAGAACCGAATACAGCAGGTCGACCAGGAAATTGACGATGACGAAGAACAGCGCGATGACGAGGATCGCGGCCTGCACGAGGGTGTAGTCCCGACTGCTGATCGAGTTGATCAAAAGCTGCCCGACCCCCGGCCAGGCGAAGACGAGCTCGACCACGATGGTGCCGCCGAGGAGCGATCCGAGGTTGAGGCCGGCGACGGTGATGATCGGCAGCACGGCGTTCGGGAGCATGTGCCGCACGATCACCTTGGTGCGGGTCTGCCCCTTGGCGTAGGCGGTGCGGACGTAGTCCTGACGGAGCTGGTCGCCGAAGCCGCCGTCGAGGAGACGGATGTAGAGGGCGAGTTCGAGGGTGGCACTGGTGAAGGCCGGCAGGACGAGCGACTTGATGCTCTGGTTGCCGATCGACGGCAGCAGCTTCAACTGCACGGCGAACACCAGCACGAGCACCAGGCCGAGCCAGAACGACGGGATCGCCTGACGGGCGCTGGCGAACCAGAGGATCGCGTTGCGGAGACGCGAGCTGCCCGAGAGCTGGAGGAGGAGGACGACCACGAAGGCGAGGACCAGGCCGAGCACGAACGAGCTCAGCGCGAGTTCGAGGGTGTTGGGCAGCCGCTGCAGGACGAGCCCCATGGCGGGCAGGTTCTGGGCGAGGGAGTTACCCATGTTGCCCGTGACGACGCCGCCGAGGAACTTGCCGTACTGGACGATGAGCGGCTGGTCGAAGCCGAGGGTGTGGCTCAGCGCGGCGATGGCCTGCTGGCTGGCCTCGGGGCCGAGGAGGAGAGCCGCGGGGTTGCCGCTGAGACGCACCAGGAAGAACGTGACGGTCAGGACACCGAAGACGGTGACCACTCCCTGGATGAGGCGGCGGGTGATGAAGCGGGCCACGTGCATCCCCCTTTCTGCGATCGGGTCGGTTTCGGGACGTCATCAGTGAAGCGTGTCGACGTTTCCGATTCGGTCCCGGGCCGTTCCAGGTTGATTGCGCTCTCGTCACATTCGCGCAATGGTGGCTTGATCGGGGTTTTCGTCACGGGTGCCGACAAAACGACCACCGGTGGGATGCCCGGCTCACGCCCCGGGGACACCGCCGACTCATAGAGAAGGGCATCGGGTGTCGTCCGATGCCCTTCGTCGTTCCGTCTCAGTCCGCGGATCCCGGCGGCACCATGGCGGGCACGGCGGCGTCCTCGGCCCAGAGCGCGACCCGGTCGCCGCGGTAGTGCCCGTAGGCCAGCATCTTCGGGGCGCCGTCGCTGTCGTAGAGCAGCGTCTCGCGGACCAGGATCGCCGCCCCCTCGGCGACGCCCAGCACCTTCGCGGTGCGCTCGTCGCAGTTGACCGCCTCGACGGTCGCCTCGATGTGCGAGCGCGAGATCATCCGCAGGTAGTTGTAGCGGTCGTCCTCGGCGGCGTCGGGCTCGCGACTGACGTCGGCTCCGATCGGGTGATAGCCGACGATGATGCCGATCACCTCACCGCCGCGGGTCACGAGGTCCTCCTGCATCATCACCCGGTTCGACGGGAGGCGGAGGCGCCCCTGGATGTGCTCGTCGGCGAGGACCTCGGCCTTCTCGAGGTGCTCGATGCCGAGCGACATGCTCGCGTGCTGCTCGCGCGGCGCGGAGGACCACCCTTTGACCGGCAGGAGTTCGAGCAGGGGCAGCTCGGAGATGGTTCCGACCACGCTCGTGCCGAGGCGCTGACGACGCTGCACCAGGCCCTCGCTGTTGAGCTGCTGGAGGGCGCTGCGGATGCTGTTGCGGCTCATCATCATCGACATGATGAGCGACTGCTCCTCGACGTTCGACGAGGCCGGAAGCACCCCGCGGCGGATGCTCGCCCGCAGGAGCACGTGGGCGCGACGCGGCGACGACTGCAGCAGCGCGCGGATCCGGCCCTGGCTCCCCGCTCGAGCCCGGCCGATCGCTTCGGCAAGATCCATCTGCTCGTCCATGGCGGCTCCTTCGATCGTGGCGGCTCGTCCGGGCAGGGCCGCCCTGTTTCGGACTCTAGTTCCGCTTCTCGTCGGCCTCATGGCGCGCTCGTTACGGTTGTGTTACGTGGGATGCGCGGCCTCTGCCGCCCGGAGCGGCGAGCGCTCCTCGGACGGCCAGGACCCCCGCGCTAGGCTGAGCGGCGACCAGCGGCGGTGCCGTGAGTCATCCGGCGGGCCGACTCCTCGCCGACGCACGACCAAGGAGAGCTTTCCGCTGATGAGTGTTGCCTTCGCTCCGCCCGAGCATCCGACCTGCAGCATCGTGATCCTCGCCTGGCGGACGACCACCGAACTGATCGAGTGCCTCGAGTCGTTGACCCGCCTGGTCGACGCTCCGCCGTTCGAAGTCGTCCTCGTCCTCAACGGCGCGGACGCCGCCGTCCGCGAGATCGTGGCGGGCGAGGTCCGAGGCGCCACCATCGTCGACCTTCCCGCGAACGTCGGTTTCGGAGGCGGGTGCAACGCCGGTGCCGCGGCGGCCCGGGGCGAGCACCTCGTCTTCCTGAACGACGACACCGTGGTCGACGCCGATTGGCTCCGGGCGCTGCACTCGGCGGCGGTGGCGACCGAGGCCGTAGGGGCCGTCGCCAGCCTCCTCCTCAATCCGTCGGGAACCGTGCAAGAGAGCGGGAGCCGCGTTCTGGCGAGCGCCGACACGATCCAACTCGGCCACGGCCTGACTCTCGACGAGGCCGCCGAACAGGGGCTCCTCGAACGACGTCCGGTCGACTACGGCTCGGCCGCCGCGCTTCTGGTGCCGACTCCGGCGTTCCAGGCCGCCGCAGGGTTCGACCCCGCCTACGAACCCGCCTACTGCGAGGACGTCGACCTGCAGTTCCGGCTCAAAGCGGCGGGGCTCGCCGTGGTCGTAGAACCGAGCGCTCGAGTGACGCACCTGTCCGGAGCGTCGACGGCCGGCGACAACACGTTCCGTGTGTGGTCGTTCAGCCACTCCGTCGAGTTCTTCCGCGAGCGCTGGGCCGCCGCCCTCGCCTCCGCGCCCGAAGAGGATGCCCCTGTCGATGCCCTCTGCGATGTCGCAGTCGACGACGCGCGGGTCAGTTTCGGGCGGACGGCGCCCTCTCTCGACGAGATCCGCGATTCCGCGGAGACCACGGCCCGCTCGGTCGCCGCGGGCTTCACCCGGTGGGTCACCGGCCACTACGAATACGAAGCCGGCGAACACGCTCGGCTCGCGGCTCTCCTCCAGAAGACGGAGCAGCAGCGGACCACGCAGATCCGCGAGCTCTCCGGACACCTCGCTGCCCATGTCAACCGCGTGGCCGAGCTCGCCGATCGCGTCGACGCCCTCGAGACGGAGGCCGTCCATCTGCACAACGAGAACGATCTCCTCCACCATCGCCTCGACGACCTCGACTCCCGAGGTCCCCTCGGCATCGTCCGCTGGCAAGCGGGCCTCGTCGTGAACCGTCGTCGCTCCGGTCGGTCGTGAAAAGCGATGCGGTAGAGTCGTTCGACGTGCCGGAACCAATGAAGGACGACGCCGCGCGAGCCTTGGGGGAAGGATCACCCTCCGACGTCGCCTCGGCGCCATCAGACCGAAAGACGATCGAGCAGCTCGAACGTCGCGTGAGACTTCTCGTCCGTCGACTCCAGGGGGCTCAGAACGAAGCTCGCGACCTCCGACGCGCCGGGGTTCCGTCATCCGGCCCCCACACCGGTTCGGAGGGCGAGATCCACGCCCTGCGTGTGCGCATCGCCGAGCTCGAGAGCTCGACCTCGTGGCGGGTCACGCGGTACCTCCGCGACGCGAAAGAGGTCGGGATCCGGGCGGCGCCGACCGTGCGACGGCTCACGCGGCGCATCGGTTCGAGCACACCGCCCCCGCAGCCCCGCCCGGCCCCCGCCCCGCCTCACGCCGAGGCTCTGCCCGCCTTCCACTTCATCTCGCGCGAGATCGACGACCTCCTCCTCGACAGTCGCCTGACCACGGTCTTGGCCACCCTGGGCACCCCGCTCGTCGGCGCAAGCCAGACCGACCCCCTTCCGGCCGAGGCCCGCCTCCTGGCCGAACCGCCGACCGACCGGAGCTCCTGGTGGCTCGTGTTCGTCGGCTACCTGGGCTCCCTTCCCACCGACTCGCAACTCGACCTCGTCCTGGCCGACGCCGCGGCCGGCCAGACGGAACGGGCGATCGCACGCCTGCGCGCCTGGCGCGGTCAGCGCACGGGCCAGTGGCAGGTGGCGACTCCCCTCCGGATCATCGGCACGCCTGTCGTCGACGTCACGCACACGGCGTCCACTCCCCTGCACACGGGTGTCCAGCGGGTCGTCCGCAACGTCGTCCCGCTCTGGGGCTCCCGCGCCACCGTGCTCGTCCTCGACGAAGCGGCCCGCGCGTACCGCGTGCCCACTGCCGCCGAACTCGGCCGCGTCGTCGAATGGGACGACTCGGCGATGGGCAATCCCGTCGCACCGGCCGGCGCGGGCGAATTGCCGACCGAGGTCGTCGTCCCCTGGAACACCACCGTCATCGTCCCCGAGCTCAAACTGCCAGGCGACCTCGAAATCCTCCGGTGCGTCGGCCACTCGTCGACGAACACGCTGGCCGCGATCGTCTACGACACGATCCCCACGGCTGCATCGGAATTCGTGCCTCGTCAGACCACGGCAGACTTCGCCGTGTACACGTCGATGATCAAGCACTCCGGCCGGGTGTCCGCCATCTCCGAGAGCGCCGGCGCCGAGTTCCGCGGCCTCAACCTGGGTTTCGCCTCGCAGGGGTTCTCCGGTCCGGTCGTCGAAGCCCATCTGCTGCCCATCGTCCCGCCCCCCGCAGCCCCGCCCTCGACGGCCGCGACGATCGCACATCTGCGCAAGCGACCCGAACTGCCCCTGGTGTTGCAGGTGGGATCGATCGGACCCCACAAGAACCAACGGGCAACCCTGTCCGCCGCAGCCGCGATCTGGTCCGCGGGGATCGAGTTCGAAGTCGTCTTCGTCGCCCCGAACGCCTGGCACCAGGGCGACTTCGCCGAACTGGTGGAGCGGCAGTCCGAACTGGGCCGAGCCGTCTCCACTCTGAACAACGTGAGCGAAGCCGAGCTGTGGTCGTTGTACAGAGAGGCCCACGTCGTCGTCCTGCCGTCGTTCGTCGAAGGCTACGGCCTTCCGATCGCGGAAGCCCTGTCGGTGGGCACTCCCGTCATCACGAGCGGATTCGGCAGCATGGCCGAGGTCGCCCGCACAGGCGGTGCCCTGCTCATCGCTCCGGGCGACGTGTCGACCGTGACCGCGGCTCTCACGACGATGCTCACCGATGCCGACGAGTACGCCCGGTTGAAGTCCGAGGCCGACGGCACGCCGCTCTCGAGTTGGCAGGCCTATGCGGAGGCGACCTGGAACTGGCTGGCGAGAGGCGAGCATGTCTGACGAAACCCTGGAACAGCTCCGGCGCGAGCGTCGAAGGGCCCTCGCCGCCGAAGCCGCGCTGGCGGCGGCCCGCCGACAGAACGACGTGCTGCAGCTCAAGAACACCGAACTCGCCGGCATCATCGACGCCCTGCTCGTCAACTCGCGACCGACTCGCACCGTGCCCGCCCTTCCCGACGTTCCGGAGAGCGACGCATGACCGACCTCCTCAGTGCCGACGAACTCGGTTTCCTCGACCCGTCCAAGCTCAACTACTGGGTCGGATCCACGCCGCCCCTCCCCGGTTTCGTGTCGTCCCTCGACGTCCTCGACTCGAACACCGACTTCCGCGTCGATCCCGATCTCCACGGTTCGTTCGACGGCGTCTTCTTCGTCGAGCACGACCTCGGCCAGGTCAAGCAGTGGCGTCTCGTCCTCGACGAACTCCTGCACCTGACGAACGGCACCGGCACCCTCGTCATCCGCTACTACCCGTACCGGTACGTCAACAGCCACGAACTCCTCACAGCCATCGACGCCTGGACGGGCGGTCGGGCCGAGGTCCTCTTCTCCCGACGCTGGGCTGACGACCGATCCAAGGTGATCGGCCTGCGTCTGTCCGCCGAGCCCCGCCGGCGTTCCCTCGACTCCCTCACTTTCGGGCTCGTGGCCGACGGCCGGTTCCCCGAGCGCATCACCCGGTTCGTCGACAGCGTCATGCTCATGGACGGCATCGACGAGGTCGATTACGAGGTCCTCGTCTGCGGGCCGGCCGGTGCGGTCGACCACATCGACCAGAAACTCACTCGGACCCGACTCGTCGAGCAGTCCTCGCGCTTCGCCGACCTCGGCTGGATCACCAACAAGAAGAACCGACTCGTGGCGGCAGCGGCCGGCGACACCGTCGTCCTCGCGCACGACCGGTACTCGTTCACTCCCGGCTTCCTGACGAACCTCAAGGAGTTCGGCCCCGATTTCGACGTCCTCGTGCCGGCCCAGCGCACTGTCGAGGGATTCCGCTATCCGGCCCGCGTCGCCTCGACCGACCTCTGGAACATCGCCAGCGTCGGCGAACTCCAACCGGGCGACTACACACCGTCGATGTACGTCAACGGCGGCATCATGATCGCCAGCACCGAAGTCCTGCGCGCGACCCGGTTCAACGAGTTGCTCTTCTGGGCCGAGGCCGAGGACGTCGAGCTCACCCGGCGCCTCGCCAACGCCGGCGTCGTCGCCCGCTTCTCCGAGTCGGTCGTGGTCCTGACCGACCTGACCCGCAGCGATCAGGTCTCCGTCTTCCAGAGATTCCCCTACAGCCCGGAGTATCTCACCCCCGACCTGCTCGGCCCGAAGTACCTGGTGGGAACCACCCTGTCGTTCACCTCAGCCTCTCGAGCCGAATGGCTCGCCGACCACGGCGTCACGCTGCCTCAGGCGTGGCACGCGCAGCCCGACGGCCTCCACTGGTCCGCGACCCGCTCGCCCGAGATCTCCGTCCGTCCCCGGGTGCCCGAAGGCGTCGCCGACCGACGATGGTCGTTGACTCTCGGCGTCCGAGGCGGACGCCACGACGTCGCACTCACCGAAGCCTGGGTGAACGGACGCCGGGCGCCCCTCGTCGGAACCTCGTCGCGCGGTCAGGTCACCGATCTCACCTTCGCGATCCCCGACGACCTCGCCAACGACAGCGACACGTTCAACGTCCAACTGACCTCGGCGGACCCGGCCGGCTTCGTCCTGGCGACGCTTCGGCTCGACCTCGATCTCGAGCGCGCGTCGTTCCCGTTGGAGGTGAGCCTCAGCGAGACGTTCACGCAGCCGTCGGAGCTCGTCGGCTGGAGTCACGCCGAGGCATGGGGCCGCTGGTCGGTCGGCGAGCGCGCCTCGGTGGCGGTTCCGGCCCCGCCCATCGCGCCCGATCACGACGTCCTGGTGACCGCCGAGATCCAGCCGCACCTCCCGGCCGGCACCGGAGAACAGCGCGTCGTCGTGAACGCGGCCGGGGTGCCGCTCGAGATCTGGACCTTCACCGAAGCGCACCTCCAGAAGCGCACGCTCACCGTGCCTGCCTCCCTGGTGACCCGTGGCTGGCTCGAGATCGGCTTCGAGATCGCCTGGCCCTCGGCCCCGCTCGACGAGACCGGCTCGGGAGACCACCGCCGGCTCGGCATCGCGCTCCACTCGCTGACCGCTCGCGAAATCCGTCAGGCCCGTGCCTGACGGCGCCGAGGGCCTCGCGATGAAGCCGTCCGGACGCCGCGCCCTGCTGGTCGTCGAGCCCCGGTTCGCCCAGGAGCACGTCGGTGTCCGCCGGGTCATCGTCGACTACTGGGAGCGCTTGCTCGCCCGCGGCTTCGAGGTGGAGTTGGCCGTCGTCCACCAGGGCGTCCTCGCTCTCGTGGACGCGGAGGCCGCGGCTCGCACCCGCATCGACATCTCCCGACGAAGCAGCGGCATGACGAGCCCCGCGTGGAGCACTGCGACCGCGAGAGCCGGGCACGCGCATCCCACGCTCGCCCCCTCGCTCGCGGCGGAGCAGCCGCTCGACCTCTCGACGGCGCTGGTCGGCTGGGTCCGAGCGGCCGATTTCGATGTCTCCCTCCTCAGCAACCCGTGGCTGTGCGACCAGCTGATGCCTTCGGAGCGGTTCACGCACGGCGTCGTCTACGACCTGGTCCCCAACCTCCTGGCCGCGCAGGCGATGGACTTCGGCACGCCCAACTGGCCCGTCACGGGGTTCGCGCACTCGCACCATCGCGGCTACGAGTTCTTCCTCGACCACGTCGACACGATCCTCTGCATCAGCACGAGCACGCGCGACGACTTCCTGCGCTACTACGAGCCCGACGAGGGCACCGCGGTCGTCGTCGACGTGCCCTTCGACCTCGATCGCTTCCTGGCCGACTATCGAGACGTCGAGACGGTGGATGCACCCGGCGGCGTTGCGGGCGCGGCCCGGATCCTGCTGGTGAACGTCCTCGATCCGCGCAAGAACATCGAGCAGGTGACCCGTGCCCTTTCCGACCTGAGCCGCACCCGGCCGCTCTCGATCGAGATCGTCGGCAACAGCCGACTCTCGCCCGGTCACGCACCGGAGGACTACTTCGAGCGCCTCAGCGAAAACGGGGCGGCCGTCACGTGGTACCGAGGGGCGTCCGACGAGCTCCTGGTCGCTCTGTACCGGTCGTGCGACGTGCTGTTGTTCCCCTCCCTCTACGAAGGGCTCGGGCTGCCGATCCTCGAGGCGCAGTCCTTCGGGCTGCCCGCCATCTCGGGCTCCGGCTCGTCACTGGGCCAGATCAACTTCAATCCGAGCCTTTTCGTCGAACCCACCGACGCGAAAGACGTCGCCCGGGGCGTGACGGCCTTCCTCGACAAGACCGCCCCGATCGTCAGCGGGCCCGAGCTCGTCGCAGCCAATCGGGCCTTCTTGGAGGCGCACCACACGTTCGAGGCCTCGCTGCCCGACTAGTCCGCCGGGTGGTGGCTCAGTCGACCAGGTACTTGTCGCCGAGAGCGCCAGGGGTCTTCACGACCACGTTGGTTGCATCGGTGAGCGCCTCGAAATCGGTGGCCTCGCCCGGCTCAAGCACGATGATGTCGCCGGCGCCGAACTCGCCGCCGGCCATCCGCACGCGTCCGGACAGGATCAGCGTGACCTCGGTCGCGACCTTGTGCAGGTGCTTGGCCTCGTAATCGCCGGCCTTGTACGACTTCACCGCCACTTCGGCGCTCTCGGTCGAGAGGGCGGTCGGGGTGAAACCGCCGACGAACCAGCCGCCGGTCATGTCCTCGAGTCGTGAGTGCTTCATTCTCCGGCCGGCCTTTCGAGCGCGTTGCTGTAGCTGTCGACCTGGCGTTCGGTCTTCAGCGGGTGGTAGTTGCGTGCCGGGAACTCGTGGGTTCCGACCGGAAGCCCCTTGAGGATCAGGTCGTTGAGCGACGGGCAGATGTAGAAGAGCCCTTCGACCGAGTCGCGGTTGCGGATCTGGTTCTTGGCAGCGGTGACGAAGTCCGAGCCGTGACGGAACCAGTAGACGCCGGCCGTGGCGTGACGACTGATCGGCCGCTTCTCGGCGGCCTCCACGACCATGCCGGCCGCGTCGAGACGCACGTACGAATAGCGGGGATGCACGGACGGGAACGTCAGCGTGCCCGCCGCGTGCCCGGCCTGGCGGAACTCGTCGAGCACGGGGCCGAGGTCGAGGTCGACGAGCTCGTCGCCGTTGACGATCAGCAGTTCGTCGTCGGTGTCGATGTGGTCGATCGCCAGGAGGGCCGTGCAGGTGGCACCTCGGGTGTCGTTCTCGACCCGGATGATGGTGGCCTCTTCGTCGATCAGCTTGATGATGTCGTCGAGGTGGTACTTCGAGAGCTCGGTCGAGCGGAGCGCCACGTGGAGTTCCGGGTCACCCAACGACTTCATTCGCTGGAGCAGGCTCTCGATGAGAGGCTGCCCGGCGAATTCGGCCAGCCAGACCGGATAGTTGTCGGTCACGCCGGGCTCGCGGCGTCCGGCGGCGAGGATCAGGACCTTCATGCGTGGACTCCTTCGACCTCGGCGATGCGCCGGTGGATGTTCTCCAGGTTCACCTCGTGGGTGTCCGCCACCTCGAGGACATGGCAGCCGGCGGCCTTCGCGGCGGCGATCCCGTTCTGGTTGTCCTCCACGACGAGCACGTCGGTCGGGTCCAGGCCCAGACGACGGACCGCTTCGAGGTAGATGTCCGGGTGCGGCTTCGGATTCGCGACGTCGGTGGCGCCGAGGAGCACGTCGAGGTACTCGGACAGGGCCGTCTTCTCCATCATCAGCTCGACGCTCTCGCGGATCGAGTTGGAAGCGACGCCGATGAGGAGCCCTTCGCGCTTCAGGTGGGAGAGGGCGTACTGGTGCGCGAACGTGGGTCGGCAGCGAGTGTGGATCATCTCCAGCGTGTACGACTGCTTCATCTCGTTGATGAACTTGTGCAGGCCGGTCGGCAGGCCTCGCTCGGCGCTCAGGATCTCGAGCTTGCTCTTGGTCGGGAGGCCGTCGAACGTCTCGAGGTGCTCGGTACGGAGGATCGTGTACCCGAACAGGCCGAGGGCGAGGTTGAGGGCCTCGTAGTGCCACTCCTTCGCGTCGACGAGCACGCCGTCCATGTCGAAGACGACGGCTTTGATGGCGTGACTCACGAGACGACTCCCAACGCGGTGGCCGCGTCGAGCGGCAGATCGGTGCAGATCGAGAGGTTCGGCGCGTCGACGAGCGGCGCGAGGATCTCCCAGGTGGCCAGATGGTCTCGCCCGTGCAGCTCCGGCGAGACGACGCAGACGTGGGTCCCGTCGACGAGGAGGCGCTCGACGAGCTCGCGGTCGTACCAGGTGCCCTCGAAGGCGTCGAGCCAGACGCCCGTGGAGCGCTCGAGCCAGGCCGGCTCCCGCTCGACCTCGGACATGCGCGTGTAGACGGGCACCCCGGCCGCGAAATAGGCGAGCATGTCGGGCACCGCCATGTCGAAGACGAAAGCCTGATCGGCACCCGCCGCGTCGATGAGCCGGCGGACGACGTCGGCCTGCCCGTCGGCCTTGATGTTGAGAGCGAGAGGCAGCGAGGATGCACGGTCGAGGCCCAGGAAATCGCTCGCCGTCATCTCGGGCCCGGTGGGCATGTCGTGCGAGATGACGACCGTGCCTGCGAGGTCTCGAAGGTCGGTCTCGGTTCCGAACCCTCCGGCGAACGACCGCTCGAACGCCGCCAGGGTGTTCTTCTCCGAGGCGTCGAGCCAGTGGCCCCGGTGACTAAGAATCCGCACGGGTGACCTCGGCGAGCTTCTCGATCGGGTCGGAGACGGCGAGCCCCTCGAAGAGCTCGAGGTCGGCGGGGATGCCCAGTCCGTACATCCCGTCGGCTTCGGCCCCGACGTTCTCGATGCCGATGCGCTGCCCTTCGGCGATCAGGTCGTTATACGCGGGAGCCACGTAGAACTCGCCCTTGGAGCGTTCGTCGCGCTCGATCATCGCCTTGGCTGCGCGGACGAAGTCGGAGCCGCGGCGGAAGTTGTAGATGCCGACGGTGGCCTCGTTCGAGATGACCTGCTTCTCGACGACAGTGGTGACGAGGCCGTCGTCGGAGAGCCCGACGAACGACCACTTCGGGTCGTCGGCGGTCATCGTCATGATCAGCCCGTCGAGGTGGGCGGACTCCATCGTGTCGAGATAGGAGTCGATGTCGACCGAGACGAACTGGTCGCTGTTGGCGATCATCAGCTGGTCGTCGGTGTCGATGAGCTCTTCGGCGACGAGGACCGTGGCGGCCGCACCGGCGGTCAGGCCGTCGACTGTCAGCACCGCGGCACCGGGAGCCCACCGCTGCAGCTTCTCCTCGAGACCGTAGGCCGCGACGTGCTCGCTCTGGCAGATGAAGACGAACCGATGCTCGGCCGACGGAGCGAGGTTGTCGATCACGACTCGGATCATCTCGACCCCACGCACCTTGATGAGCGGTTTCGGATCCACGAAGCCCGCTGCTGCGAACCGACTGCCCGCTCCGGCCATGGGGATGACAATGTTCAACATCTCGGTGATCGTCTTTCGTCGCGCGGGGCGCGCTGCCGTTCGAGATCTTCCAACCTGCACCCCGTCGCCATCCAGAGTAACGGACGCGTACGCCGGGGCGCTGAGGGCGGGCGGGGCGCCTTCGCGGGCCGACGCCGCCCGTTCTTCCGTGCCGTCGCGACCCGGCCTGATTTCGGGACTTCGTACCAGTAAAGTGATGCCCCTCAGACACGTTCACCGTCCCGGTCGAGGAGATCATCATCGCGCAGGCATCCGCATCCCCCCGATCCGAGTCGGCGGCCCCGGCGGCGAGATCGCGGCCCCGGATCGGCTTCGGGCGCCGGCTCGTCGCCGAGCTGGGCCGACACGATCTCGGCTTCGTCCGAACGAACTCGGCCATCCGCATCTTCGTCTGCACCTTCGCGGCCTCCGGCCTCGGCATGCTCCTGGCCGGCCCGCTCGGACTCCCGACCGCTCTCGGCGCCATCCTCGGGGCCCTGCCCGCCTTCATCTGCTGCTTCCTGGTGACGGACGAACGGCCGGGTCGCGAGGCTCGTCGTTCGGCCGTCTTCGTGCTGCCGTACCTCATCGCGCTCTTCCTCAGCCTCGAACTGCAGGGCCTGCGACTCGTCGAGCTGGTCATCATGGTCGGGCTGCTCTTCTTCCAGTTCTACGGCGCTCGAATCGCCCCGTGGGGCGCCGATGCGGGAATCGGCGCGATCGTCGCCTTCATGAGCGGCCTGATCCTGCCGATCCCGTCGACGTCGTTCCCGGAACTCGCCCTCCTCGGTGTCGCCGGGCTCGCGCTGACGATCGTGCTCCGAGCCCTGTTCTTCCGACCGGACGCCCGCCGCTCGCTCGCTCGGGCTCGTCGCGGCTACCTGGCGGCCACGCGGCAAGTCCTGATCCGGGCGGCGATCCTTCTGGAATCACCCGACGGCCGTGACCACCGCGCTCGGATCCGTCTCGATCGCGCCGTCCTGCGGGTGCAGGAGGCGGCGATGCTGGCCGACGGCCTCATCGGGAAGCTCGACTCCGGCCTCGGGGGGCGTGGCGCACTCGGCCTGCACCGCATCCTGTTCGACACCGAGCTCGACGTCCTCGAACTGGGCCGCATCGCCGGCGCTCTGCGGGAGAGACGAGCCGGAGCCGCCGCCGCCGGACGCGCCGCGCAGGCCATCCGGATCGTCCTCGACGCGGGCGGCGCCTCCGGGCGGGAGGCCGCGGCGACCCTTCGAGTCGACGGCGCGGTCGCCGATCCCGATCTCGAGCGCCTGGCAGCGACCCTCGAGGGGTTCGCGGAGGACGTCGACGAGTGGCGCGCGATCCGAGTCGACCTCGTCGAGAGCGACCCCCGGGAGACGTTCCGGTCCGCCGTCACGGTGGCCGGGGGCCGCGTGGTGGGTGCGGGATCCACCGTCAAGACGATCATGGACGAGGCCGGTCGGAAGCACCGCATCCACCTGAGCCCGATCACTCGTACCGCCCTCCAGGCGCTCATCGCCGGGGCGGCCGTCGAGCCCCTGGCGATCCTCCTCGGCGGCGGCCGCTTCTACTGGGGCATCATCGGCGTCATGGTCGTCTTCGGCGGCACGAACTCGACCCGTGACCGCGTCGTCAAGGGATGGCAGCGGATCTGGGGAACCGCCGTCGGCGGCGTCGTCGGCATCCCCCTGGCACTCCTGCTCCAGAATCACTCGCCGGTGGTGTCGCTCGCCATCATCATGGTCTGCATCGCGCTCGGAATGTACTGGGTCGGCCACCGCTACGCCCTCTGGACCGTGATGCTCGTCGTCGCGCTGTGCCAGATCTACGCGCTGACGGGCGCGTTCTCGATCGGGCTCATCCCCCTCCGGCTGGCGGAGAACGCCCTGGGCGCCGCCATCGCCGTTCTCGTGACGGCCGTCGTGTTCCCCATCCCGCACAAGGCCATGATCGCCGTCGCGGTCCGGCACCTCCGCGAGTCCGTCCAAGACTTCCTCACCGCTCTCGAGGGCGCGGGCGATGGCCCGTCCGCCACGCACGCGGCTCGCGTCGTCGACCAGCGCATCTTCCAGCTCCGGACGGTGACGACCTCGCCGTTCACCCTCGGGCGGGGGGACGCCGTGGGCGACGACCGACTCGTGCTCGCGGCGACGGAGGTCGATCTCTACGTCAACGCGCTGGCCGGCGGCCCCGACGACTCGACCGATCGCCACGACCTGCTCGCCCGTCTGGACGAAGCCCTCCGCGAGCTGTCCGACCCCGCGAGGGCCTGACCGACACCCCGAATTCCACCCCCTCCGCCGGGAGAAAGGCGGGGCCTCACCCCGAGACGGCCGGATCGCCTGTGGTCGGAGGGGCCGGATTCGAGCCGCGCGGTGCGACGATCAGCTCCAGTTGCCGGAGGCTCGCCGAGATGTCGACGGAGTCGTCGAGCAGCCATTGGATCTGGAGTCCGTCGGAGGCGGCCATGAGCAGCGAGGCGAAGGCATCGAGGTCGACGCCCTCCGGAAGCCCCTGCTCGGCGAGCACCGAACGCACCTGAGCGACGATGTCCCGCCGGTTCCGAGCGAAGCGCTCCGTGAAGAACTCGGTCGCCGCATCGTGACCGGTCTCGACCGCGGAACCCATGAGGATCGTGTGCAGCGCGACGATCCCGGGAATCTCGCGGTTCCCTTCGACGGCGTCGATCACCGACCCGAGCACTCCCCCACTGCCCGCCACACCCATCTCGGCGCGCGCCTGCTCGTCCCGCTCGCGGAGCACCTCGACCAGCAGCGCCTCGCGGGAGGCGAAGTAGTGCGTCAGCACGCCGTGGGAGACGCCGATCGCCTCTCCGATCGCCCGGAGCGACGTGCTCTCCGACCCCTTCTCGGCGAACACGCCGAGGGCTCGATCGAGGATCTCGCGGCGGCGCTGGACCCCCTTGGCATACGGGCCGCGAGGGGTGCCGGGCGATTCGCTGGTCGTCATGAGTCGAGAGTAGCCACAAACATTTCCGCGAAAACTTCCACGCGGCGATTTTCACTGATAGGTTCGCGGACGACGGGCGGTGCCGCTCGCTCCGGGCACCGATGCCCGCATTCTTCAAGGAGTCACTGTGGACGATTCACGACCCACCTCGGGAGCCTCCGTGCATCCCGACGCCCCGCTCGGCGACATGCCCGGGTTCCCCCTGAGCGGGATGCCGGAGACGACCAACATGCCGGCCGTCCGTCAGCCCCTTTACCCGATGCTCGCCGTCCCGTTGGCGATGCTCGGCCTGATCGTCGCGCTGCTCCCGCCCCTGCTCGTCACCCTGGCCCTGCGCCTGCGCGAGATGGACGTCGCCAGTTCGGCCGGCCACCTCAGCCTCGTCCTCGCCATCGGGGCGTTCTTCGCCTTCGTCAGCAACCCGATCGGCGGCCGCCTGTCGGACCGCTCCATGAGCCGGTTCGGGATGCGCAAGCCCTGGATCGTCGTGGGCGCCCTGATCGGCTACCTCGGCATCCTGCTCATCTCGTTCGCCCCGAACGTGCTCCTGATCATCGTGGGCTGGTCGATCACGCAGATCGGATTCAACTTCGCTCTCGCCGCCCTGATCGCCATGCTCCCGGACCAGATCCGGCCCAGCCGCCGCGGTCGCGTGGCCTCGTTCGTGAGCCTCGCCCAGAACCTCGGCAGCGTCGGCGCCACGTTCATCGTCCAGCTCTTCGCGATCGGCACGGCTCAGAACCTCCTCCCGAGCGCCTTCGGAATCGTCTTCATGTTCATCATGATCGCGGGCATCAAAGACCGGAAGCGGACCGAGCGGCCGGCCGAGACCTTCAGCCTCAAGACCCTGTTCGGCTCCTTCGTGTTCAACCCGAAGAAGTTCCCCGACCTCGGGTGGGCGTGGCTCACCCGCTTCTGCCTGATCACGGCTCAGACCACCGCGACGAGCTACCTGACGCTCTTCTTGATCACCGACCTCCACATCGCCGACACCAAGGCACCGTCCCTGGTCTTCCAGGCGACCCTGGCCAACGCGATCGGCATCGTCCTGACGACGGCCGTCCTCGGCTGGCTCTCCGACCGGGTCGGCCGTCGCAAGCCGTTCGTGATCGCCTCCGCGTTCGTCGCGGTGATCGGCCTGCTCATCATCGCGACCTCGCACAGCTTCGACGGCGTCCTCCTCGGCGAACTCATCCTCGGTGCCGGCACGGGCTCGTTCCTCGCCGTCGAACTCGCCCTCATCTCCGACGTCCTCCCGAGCGCCGCCGACTCGGGCAAGGACCTCGGCGTCGTCAACATCGCCCAGGCCCTCCCGCAGTCGCTCGTGCCCGTCGCGGCCCCCGCCGTCGTCGGCGCCTTCGGTTACCCCGGTCTTTTCGTCGGCGGCGCGATCTTCGGCGTGATCGGTGCGCTCTCCGTCCTCCGGGTGAAGAAAGTCCGCTGACCTCCCGCGCCCTGCATCCCACCCGTTCGATCCACGAAGGAAATTCCCGCATGACACTCCCCGACTCGCTCGCCGACCGCGCAGCCCTCGGCTCCGGCCGTGACTTCTGGAGCACCAAGGTCGTGGGCGACATCCCCTCGATCTCGCTGATCGACGGGCCCCACGGCGTCCGGAAGCAGGCCACCGGCGGCGACAACCTCGGCATCGCGGCGAGCCTCCCGGCGACCTGCTTCCCGCCGGCGGTGGGTCTCGGCCAGAGCTGGGATCCCCGGCTCGTCGAGCGGGTGGGTCGGGCCCTCGGCGACGAGTGCCAGGCGGCCGACGTGCAGGTGCTGCTCGGCCCGGGCATCAACATCAAGCGGTCCCCGCTCGGTGGGCGGAACTTCGAGTACTTCTCCGAAGACCCGTTGGTGTCGGGGATGCTCGGGTCGGCCTGGGTGCGCGGCATCCAGTCCCGCGGGGTGGGCGCCTCCCTCAAGCACTTCGCGCTCTACAACCAGGAGGCCGACCGGATGCGGACGAGCTCCGACGTCGACCCGCGCCCCCTGCGCGAGATCTACCTGCGCGGCTTCCGTCGGGCCGTCACCGAGGCGAAGCCCTGGACGGTCATGTCGTCGTACAACCGGGTCAACGGCGTGCGGGCGTCCGAGAACCCCTTCCTCCTCACCCAGATCCTCCGTGACGAGTGGGGCTTCGACGGCGTGGTCGTCTGCGACTGGGGAGCCGTCGTCGACCGGGTGGCGGCCGTCCGCGCCGGTCTCGACCTCCAGATGCCCGACGACGGGGGCGCCGGCGACGCCGACGTCGTCCGAGCCGTCGAAGCGGGCACTCTCGACCAAGCGGCCGTCGACCGTGCGGCCACGGCCGTCGCCGCCCTGGCCGAGAGGGGCCGGGCCGGACACCGCGACGGCGTCGTGGTCGACGTCGACGCTCACCACGAGCTGGCGCGTGAGGCTGCGGGGAAGAGCATCGTGCTGCTGCGCAACGAAGGCTCCGTGCTGCCGCTCGCCGCCGGCGGTTCGATCGCGGTCATCGGCGAATTCGCCCGCACGCCGCGCTACCAGGGCGGGGGCAGCTCGAACGTCAACCCCACCCGTCTCGACGTGCCCGTGGACTCCATCCGCGAGGCGGCTCCCGGGGCCTCGGTCTCGTTCTCGCCCGGCTTCACCATCGACGGCAGCGACTCCGAGGCGATCCTCGCCGAGGAGGCCGTCGCCGCAGCGGCTGCGGCCGACGCGGCCGTCCTCTTCCTGGGCCCGGACGCCGGCCAGCAGACGGAGGGCATCGACCGCACCGAGATCGATCTGCCGGCGGGTCAGCTGGCCCTCCTCGCCGCCGTCGCCGCCGTCCAGCCCCGGGTCGTCGTCGTCCTCTCTCACGGGGGCGCGCTCCGGCTCGCGCCCGTCGTCGCCTCGGCCCCCGCCATCCTCGACGCCGCCCTGCTCGGCCAGGCCGTGGGCTCGGCCGTCGCCGACGTGCTCTTCGGCGCGGTCAACCCGTCCGGGAAACTGACCGAGACCGCGCCCGTCCGGCTCGAAGACACCCCGGCCTACCTCGACTACCTCGGCGAATACCAGCACGTCCGCTACGGCGAGGGCATGTTCGTCGGCTACCGCTGGTACGACGCGCGCGATCTCGACGTGACCTTCCCGTTCGGTCACGGGCTGTCGTACACGACCTTCGCGTATTCGCCGGTGTCGCTCTCGGTCGAGGGCGACGACGTACTGGCCGCCCTCACGATCACGAACTCGGGCTCCCGCGCGGGCCGCGAAGTCGTGCAGGCCTACGTGTCCGTCCCGGGCTCGAAACAGGTGCGCGTGCGACGGTCGCTCGGCGGCTTCGCGAGCGTCGAGCTCGAGGCCGGCGAGAGCCGGGACGTCGTCGTGCGGATCGAGCGCTCGGAGCTCGAGTACTGGGACATCCGTCTCGACCGCTTCGTCCTGGAGCCGGGCGACTACGGGATCTCCGTCGGGTCGTCGAGCCGCGACCTCCGCACCCACGCCGTGGTGCACCTGGAGGGCGAACACCTCCGGATCCCCCTGGACATCGAGTCCACGCTGAGCGAGGTCATGGCGAATCCGGTCGGAGCGCCGCTGGTCAAGGCTGCCATGCGCGAGACGCCGTTCTCCGACGAGGGCAGCGAAGCGCTGGGAATGGACCTCGATCGAATGATGCAGAGCATCCCCCTCGAACGCCTCATCACGTTCTCCGGCGGCAAGGTCACCCGGGACCACCTCGAAGACATTCTCGACAAGGCGAACGCGAGCTGACTCCGATCACGGTCACGCCGTGAGAGCAGCCCGCGTCCGCACGACAACCAAGGAGTCCGCACCGATGTCATCAGCCAGCACCTTCCCTTACCAGGACGCGACCCTCGCGATCGAGCAGCGCGTAGAGGATCTCCTCTCCCGGCTCGAGCTCGCCGACAAGGCGGGGCTCCTGTTCCACACCATGACGTCGGTCAGCGACCCCACCGTGATCAACACCGAGTTCACGCTGCCCTCGCTCACGTCGATGATCACCGAGCGTCGCATGAACCACTTCAACCTGCTCGGTTCGACGCCGACGGGGCGGGAGTTCGCCGCGTGGCAGAACTCGATCCAGCGGATCGCTCTCACCTCGCCCCTCGGCATCCCGATCACCTTCTCGACCGACCCTCGACACTCCTTCACCGACAACCCGGGCACTGCGATTCTCGCGGGCCCGTTCTCGCAGTGGCCGGAACCCCTGGGGCTCGGGGCGATCGGCTCGGACGAGCTGACTCGCACCTTCGGCGACATCGCGCGGCAGGAGTACGTGGCCGTCGGGATCCGGGTCGCCCTGCATCCGCAGATCGATCTGGCCACCGAGCCGCGCTGGTCGCGTGCCAACGGGACGTTCGGGGAGGATGCCGAACTCACCTCCCGCATGGCCGTCGCGTACATCCGCGGATTCCAGGGCGACGAGATCGGTTCCACGTCGGTGTCGACGATCACCAAGCACTTCCCCGGAGGCGGGCCGCAGAAGAACGGCGAGGACGCGCACTTCCCGTACGGTCGCGAGCAGGTCTACCCGGGCGGTATGTTCGAGCACCACCTGAAGCCGTTCGAAGCCGCGATCGACGCCGGTGGCCGACAGATGATGCCCTACTACGGCATGCCCGTCGGCACCCCTTACGAAGAGGTCGGCTTCGGCTTCAACAAGTCGGTCCTCACCGGCCTCCTGCGCGAACGCTTCGCCTTCGACGGGATCATCTGCACCGACTGGGGCCTGATCACCGACGTCGAGATGATGGGGGCCCCGATGGCGGCCCGCGCCTGGGGCGTCGAGCACCTCACGCGCGAGGAGCGGATGCTGAAGATCCTCGACGCCGGAGCAGACCAGTTCGGCGGCGAGGACTGCACCGATCTGCTGCTCGGACTGGTCGCCGACGGCAGGGTCACCGAGGCGCGCCTCGACGTCTCCGTCCGCCGCCTGCTCCGGGAGAAATTCGCGCTCGGACTGTTCGAGAACGCCTTCGCGGACGAGGACCGTGCCGAGATCGTCGTCGGCAACGACGAGTTCCGGGCCGCCGGGCTGGCTGCGCAGCGAGCATCCCTCACCCTCCTGACGAACGGGACGGCGCCGGACGCGCCGATGCTCCCGCTCACCAAGGGCATTCGCGTGTACACCGAGGGCGTGGCCCCCGAGTCCCTCGAGGGCTTCGCGACCTCGGCCGCCCGCCCCGAAGACGCCGACGTCGCCATTCTGCGCCTCAAGGCACCGTTCGACTTCCGCCCCGACGGTCTCGAGTCGTACTTCCGGGCGGGCTCTCTGGCGTTCCCCCCGGAGGAGCTCGACCGGATCGCCGCCCTCGCCGCCGTGGTCCCGACCGTCGTCGACATCTACCTCGACCGCCCCGCCATCCTCACCGAGATGGTCGAGTTCGTTCCGGCCATCGTCGCGAACTTCGGTGCCGCGGACAGCGCACTCCTGACTGTGCTCTTCGGCGACGACGAGCCGCAGGGCTCGCTGCCCTTCGACCTGCCGCGGTCGATGGCGGCCGTGGAGGCCGGACGCGAGGACGTGCCCTTCGACACGAAGGACCCCGTCTTCCGCTTCGGCCACGGGCTCCGCTACCGCCGCTGAGGCAGCCGGCCTCGAAAGGGCGACCTCGGGCCGCCAGGCTCGGGGGCCTGCCCGGCTCGCGGCACGCCCGACTCGGGCCTACTGGCCTCGCGGCACGATCAGCAAGGCGCCCCGGACAAAAGCAGAAGCCCCGCAGCCAAAGCTGCGGGGCTTCCAATCGCTGTCTTACGAGCGACTACTGTCTCAACCAGTTCTTCGTAATTCTTTAGTGTCGTGAATGAACACTGTGTGTTTTGAATAAACACTGGTGCGCCTGGAGGGACTCGAACCCCCAACCTTCTGATCCGTAGTCAGATGCTCTATCCGTTGAGCTACAGGCGCATTTCTCCCCTGCTGAGGTGCAAGGAACCGGCCGAATGGCCACAGGGAACATTACACGAGCGCAGGTCCCGCCGCCAATCGGCCGGGACGGAGGTGGTTGTCAGGAGTCCTGCGATTGGATAGGGCAGTGCCTGCCACCACCCTCTCCGCGCCTCCGACGGTCCGCCGTCAGGCGCCGACTCGGTGGATCCTGACCAGTGTCGTCTCGGTGGTGGCGTTCTTCGGCGTCTACGTCGTCGCCGTCCTGACGCGTCCCGGGCAGCAGATCGAGGACAGCGTGCTGCGGTCGGTCGACGGCCGCACCCTCTTGCGTTCCGGCAGCGCGCTCGACGCCATCTCGATCCCGGCGATCCTCGTCGTGGTGGCCGTCGTCGTCGTGATCGCGTTCGTGCGCCGCCGCCCGGGGGCAGCCGTCCAGTCGGGCGTGCTGATCATGGGCGCGATCGCCACCGCGCAGGTCGTCAAGGCGGTGGCGCCGAGGCCGGAACTCACCTCGTCCACCCTCAGCAACAGCTTCCCGAGCGGCCACGTCACGATCGCGGTGGCCGGCATCCTCGCCCTCGCCACGGCGTTCGGCCGCCACCTGAAGCCGCTCGTCATCGTGCTCGGCACGGCCTTCGCCGCGGTCGTCGCCGAACAGACGGTGGCCTACGGCTGGCACCGGGTCAGCGACGTCTGCGGGGCCTGCGCGGTCTCGATGCTGTGGCTCGCCCTGGTACGGAGCGGGGCTGCCGTGTGGTCGAACGACCCGCGCGACACCGTCGGTCGGCGCGCTCATGCGTTCACCTCGGGGCTTCTCGGCCTGGCGATGGTCGCATCCCTGTGCGCCGCCGGGGCCATCTTCTCGATCGGGATCGGCGCTGACATGAGCATCACGATGTCCACCGGCCCGGGCGTCCTCGTCGGAGCGCGGCTGCTCTCGGCCGGAGTCGTGATCGCGACCGGCTGGGTGGCCTGGAAGCTCGACCGCAGCTTCTGACGCCCGCCTACCGCTACACATCGCGAGTATTCCGGGGTCGCCGCCCCAGACCTGTGCGGGCGCGGAGCTCCGCCGACGCAAATCGCTCGACATTTGCGGCAGAAGAGAAGGGGCGGGGCAGACCGGCAGGGGGCCCACCCACGGAGGGCGGCTAGGCGCCGGCGGCCCCGAACAGCAGGCCGAGCAGGTACGTGACGGCCGCGGCACCGAACCCGATGCCGAGCTGCCGCAGGGCGCGGCGGAGGGGCGAGGTCCCCGAGAGCAGGCCGACGACCGCGCCGGTGCCGAGCAGCGCGAGCCCGACCAGGATCGCCGCGATGACGATGACCGTCAGACCCGTCGCGCCGAAGAACACGGGAATCAGGGGGATGACCGCTCCCGACGCGAAGAAGCAGAAACTCGAGAGTGCCGCACCGAGACCGCTGCCGATCGCCTCGTGCTCGTCGACGCCCGAGGCGGAGCCCTCCGAGGCGGAGCCCTCCGAGCCCGGCGCCTCCAGTGCCGATGCGGCGACCGTGGGCAGCGCCCCGGTCCGCACCTGGAGCGCTCCGAGCACCTCGCGGGCGTGCAGGGCGGCGGCCGCCGGCTCCATGCCGCGCGCCCGGTAGACCAGCTCGAGTTCGTTCGCGTCGACGTCGAGGTGCGGCAGCGCCGTCTGCGCCTCGGGGTCGGGGGTCGAGGCCGCGAGCAGTTCGCGCTGCGACGACACGGAGACGTACTCGCCCGCCCCCATCGACAGCGCGCCGGCGAGCAGACCCGAGAGGCCCGTCACCAGGACGATCGCGTGGGACGCCCCGCTGGCCGACACCCCGAGGATCAACGCGAGGTTCGAGACCAGCCCGTCGTTCGCCCCGAAGACCGCGGCCCGGAAAGTCCCCGACAGGCGGGAGCGCCCCCGCTCGGCCAGCCCACGCACGACCTCGCCGTGGATCCGCTCGTCCGCCGCCATGGCCGACGTGGCGTCGGCGTCGTTCTCGTACGGCGAGCGCCCCTCGGCCACCTGCACGAGCGCCAACACGAAGATCGATCCGAAGCGACGGGCCAGGAGTCCGAGGATGCGCGTCCGCAGGTCCGTCCCGGCAGGGCGCCCCACCCGATCGCCCAGCAGCTCGCGCCAATGCTGCTCGTGCCTGCCCTCGGCCTCGGCCAGTGCGAGCAGGATGTCGCGCTCCTCCCCCTCGCGGCGGGCGGCGAGGTCGCGGTACACGGCCCCTTCGGCGCGCTCGTCCGCGAGGTACCGACGCCAGCGCCGCAGGTCGGCCGGGGACGGGTCGCGCGGCGACTTCGGGGGGACGACGGTCTCGGTCATGCATGCTCCAGGGGCCTCGGGCGGGGACGCGATCAGAGTACCGCCGTAAGAGATCCGTAAGGGTTCGGGGCCCGGGCGTATGGATCCCGTAGACGGCGGGATCGGGCATCCCCCGTCGGTGTCTGATCGGAACGTGCCCCGCCGGGCACACGGATCCGTCGCCGAGGAGGCGGGGATCCGGCCCCTCTCGAAGAAACGGACACGTCGTGCTCGACATCGTCTACCTGCTCGTCGCAGCCGCGGCCTTCGCCGTCGTCGCGCTGGTCGCGAAGGGGGTGGAGAAGCTGTGATCGTCTTCGATGCGATCGCCGCGGTCCTCGCCGTCGCCTCGCTCGGCTACCTCGTCTACGCCCTCGTCAAACCGGAACGGTTCTGATGAGCACGAGCGCCGCCGCCGACGTCCTCCCCGGCATCCTGCAGATCCTCACCCTCGCGGTGATCCTCGTCGCGATCCACCGCCCGCTCGGCGAGTACATGGCCCACGTGTACACGGCGAAGCGGCACCTGCGGGTCGAGCGCGGCTTCTACCGTCTCGTCGGCGTCGACGCCGGGAGCGAGCAGACCTGGCGCGCCTACCTCCGCGGAGTCCTCGCCTTCTCCGTCATGGGCCTGCTGTTCGTCTACGCGATCCAGCGCCTGCAAGCCGTGCTGCCGTACTCGCTCGGCTTCCCGGCGATCCCCGCCGGCCTCTCGTTCAACACGGCGGCGTCGTTCGTGACGAACACGAACTGGCAGTCGTACTCGCCCGACGTGACCATGGGCTACGCGGTGCAGCTCGGCGGCCTCGTCGTGCAGAACTTCGTCTCGGCCGCCGTCGGGATCGCCGTCGCCGTCGCGCTGATCCGCGGGCTCGCCCGGGTCAAGACCGGCACCCTCGGCAACTTCTGGGTCGACCTGACCCGGGGCGTGCTGCGACTGCTCCTCCCCCTGTCGGTCGTGGCCGCGATCGTGCTGATCGTCAGCGGCGTGATCCAGAACTTCGACGGCTTCACCCAGGTCACGACGATCACGGGCGGCACGGCGAGCATCCCCGGCGGGCCGGTGGCGTCGCAGGAGGCGATCAAGATGCTGGGCACGAACGGAGGCGGATTCTTCAACGCCAACTCCGCGCATCCGTTCGAGAACCCGACCGCGTGGACCAACCTCTTCGAGATCGTGCTGATGCTGTGCATCCCCTTCTCGCTGCCCCGCACCTTCGGGCGGATGGTCGGCGACACTCGCCAGGGCACCGCGATCGTGGCGGTCATGACGAGCATCTTCGCGGCGTCGCTGATCGCCATGACCCTGTTCGAGACGAGCGGCGCCGGCACGGCCACCCGACTCGCCGGCGGAGCGATGGAGGGCAAGGAGGAGCGCTTCGGCGTCTGGGGCTCGACCCTGTTCGCCACGGCCACGACCCTCACCTCGACCGGCGCGGTGGACTCGGCCCACGACTCGTTCACGTCGCTCGGCGGCATGATGGCGCTGCTCAACATGATGTTCGGCGAGGTCGCCCCCGGCGGGGTCGGTTCCGGCCTCTACGGCATGCTCGTGCTCGCGATCATCACGGTGTTCATCGCCGGGCTGCTCGTCGGGCGCACCCCGGAGTACCTCGGCAAGAAGGTCGGGCCGCGCGAGATCAAGCTGGCCTCGCTCTACATCCTCGTGACGTCGACGCTGGCCCTGGCCGGCACGGCTCTGAGCTTCGCGATCCCTGCCGTCAAGACGAGCGTCGTCGGCACGTCGATGGAGAACACCGGCCTGCACGGCCTGTCCGAAGTGCTCTACGCGTTCACCAGTGCCGCCAACAACAACGGCTCGGCGTTCGCGGGCCTGACCGCCAACACGCCCTGGTTCAACACCGCCCTCGGAGTCGTGATGCTTGTCGGCCGCTTCGTGCCGATCGTGTTCGTCCTCGCCTTGGCCGGCTCGTTCGCCGCTCAGGAGAAGGTCCCCGCCACGGCCGGAACCCTCCCCACCCACCGGCCGCAGTTCGTCGGCCTCCTGATCGGGGTGTCCGTGATCGTGACGGCGCTCACCTACTTCCCCGTGCTCGCGCTCGGGCCGCTGGCTGAAGGGCTGCGCTAGACCATGTCCACACTTCTGGAACCCGAGACGACGGATGCCCGCCCCGAGCAGGCGAAGAAGGGCGCGTTCTCCGCGTCCCAACTCCTCGAGGCCCTGCCGGGCGCCTTCCGCAAGCTGAACCCGCGCGACATGGTCCACAACCCGGTCATGTTCCTGGTCGAGATCGGGGCCGCCTACACGACGGTCCTCGCGATCGCCGCCCCCTTCCAGGGCGGGGCCGGGACGTCGGGCGGATCCACCGTCCCCGGCTCCTTCACCTGGGCCATCGCCGTCTGGCTCTGGCTCACAGTGCTCTTCGCGAACCTGGCCGAGTCGGTGGCGGAGGGCCGAGGCAAGGCCCAGGCCGAGAGCCTCCGCAAGACGCGCACCTCGACGACCGCGACCCGCGTCGACCACTACGACGAGACGGGGGATGCACCCGCCGCCCACTCGACGCTCAGCACCGTCTCCTCCGCCGACCTCGCCCTGGGTGACACGGTCGTGGTGGTGGCAGGGGAGCTCGTCCCCGGCGACGGCGACATCGTGCACGGCATCGCCTCGGTCGACGAGTCGGCCATCACCGGAGAGTCCGCGCCCGTCATCCGGGAGTCCGGCGGCGACCGGAGTGCCGTCACCGGCGGGACCCGGGTGCTCTCGGACCGCATCGTCGTGCGGATCACGTCGAAACCGGGCGAGACCTTCGTCGACCGGATGATCGCGCTCGTGGAAGGGGCCGCCCGGCAGAAGACTCCGAACGAGATCGCGCTGAACATCCTCCTCGCCGCTCTCTCGATCGTCTTCGTGGTGGTCGCTCTCACGCTGAACCCGATCGCGGCCCACTCGAACGCGGCCGTCTCGATCCCGGTGCTGATCGCCCTGCTGGTCTGCCTCATCCCCACCACCATCGGCGCGCTGCTGTCGGCCATCGGCATCGCCGGCATGGACCGGCTCGTGCAGCGCAACGTGCTGGCCATGTCGGGCCGGGCCGTCGAGGCGGCGGGCGACGTCACGACCCTGCTGCTCGACAAGACCGGCACCATCACCTACGGCAATCGGCAGGCGGCCGAGTTCACACCGATCGGCGGAGCCACTGTCGCGACGCTCATGGAGGCGGCAGCGACCTCGTCGTTGGCCGACCCGACCCCGGAGGGGAAGTCGATCGTCGATCTCGCCGTCACCCGCGGCTACGCCATCCCGTCGGCGCCCGTCGGCACCATCGTCCCGTTCACGGCTCAGACGCGCATGAGCGGCGTGGACTTCTCCGACGGATCGAGCGTCCGGAAGGGAGCCTCGTCGTCGGTGATGGGCTGGATCGAGGAGGTGCGGTCTCTGACGATCCGCGAGCGGGACGAGCTGGACGCCGCGGTCACCGCCATCTCGAACGCGGGTGGGACGCCGCTCGTGGTCGCCACGCGGTCGGCTGCGAGCGGCTCGGGCCCGGACGCCGCGCGCATCCTCGGAGTCGTGTATCTGAAGGACGTCGTCAAGACGGGCCTCGCGGAGCGGTTCGCCGAGCTGCGGCTGATGGGGATCCGCACGGTGATGATCACCGGCGACAACCCCCTCACCGCCCGGGCGATCGCGGCCGAGGCCGGGGTCGACGACTTCCTGGCCGAGGCCACGCCGGAGGACAAGCTGGCGCTGATCCGGCGCGAGCAGGAGGGCGGCAACCTGGTCGCGATGACCGGAGACGGCACGAACGACGCCCCGGCGCTGGCGCAGGCCGATGTCGGAGTGGCGATGAACACCGGCACGTCGGCGGCGAAGGAAGCCGGCAACATGGTCGACCTCGACTCCGATCCCACCAAGCTGATCGACATCGTCCGGATCGGCAAGCAGCTGCTGATCACCCGCGGTGCCCTGACGACGTTCTCCATCGCGAACGACGTCGCCAAGTACTTCGCGATCATCCCGGCCATGTTCGCCGGGATCTTCCCCGGGCTCGGCCTGCTCAACGTCATGCAGTTGCACTCGCCGGCCTCGGCCATCCTCTCGGCCATCGTCTTCAACGCGCTCGTGATCGTCGCCCTGATCCCGCTCTCGCTGCGCGGGGTGAAGTACCGGGCCGCCTCCGCGTCGTCGATCCTGTCGCGGAACCTCCTGATCTACGGCGTCGGCGGCATCATCGCCCCCTTCATCGGCATCAAGATCATCGACCTCGTCGTCTCCCTCCTCCCCAGTTTCTAAGGACTCCCCCATGAATTCGCGTTCGTTCTTCCGCCAGTACGGCGTCGCCCTCCGCGCGATGATCGTCTTCACCGTCGTGCTCGGCGTCGCGTACACCGCTCTGCTCACCGGCGTGGGGCAGCTCGTCTCCCCCGCCACGGCCAAAGGGTCGGTCGTGAAGGTCGACGGTCGCGTCGTCGGCTCGTCGCTCATCGGGCAGTCGTTCACGACCCCGTCAGGCAAGGCGCGACCGGAGTGGTTTCAGTCGCGGCCGTCGGCGGCGACCGGATCCGGGCCGGCCGCGGGCTACGACGCAACCGCCTCGAGCGCCAGCAACTACGGCCCCGAGAACAAGGACCTCATCGCCGCGGTGAAGGCACGCCGGGCGGCGATCGCGGCCTCGGACGGCGTCGCCCCGTCTGCCGTGCCCGTCGACGCCCTGACCGCATCCGCCTCCGGACTCGACCCCGACATCAGCCCGGCCTACGCCCTCGAGCAGGTGGCCCGAGTCGCTCACACCCGGGGGCTGTCGGAGGGAGTCGTCCACAGGTTGGTCGAGTCGATGATCGGGGGACGCGGGGCCGGTTACCTTGGGGAGAAGACGGTGAACGTGCTCGAGCTGAACGTGGCTCTGGCATCCCTTTCGAAGGAGTAGCGGCATGAGACGAGGGCGGTTGCGCGTGCTGCTCGGCGCCGCGCCGGGCGTCGGCAAGACCTTCACGATGCTCGAAGAGGGGGCGCGCCTGGCCGACGAGGGGCGCGACGTCGTCGTGGCCGTCGTCGAGACGCATGAACGGCCGGCGACGGCGGCCCTGCTGCACGGGCTCGAGGTCGTGCCCCGCGTCGAGACGTCGCACCGCGGGGTGGCCCTCTCCGAGATGGACGTCGCGGGCGTGCTCGCGCGGCGCCCCGAGATCGCCCTCGTCGACGAGCTCGCCCACACGAACGCCCCCGGCAGCGTCAACGCCAAGCGCTGGCTCGACGTGGAGGCCCTCCTCGACGCGGGCATCGACGTCGTGTCGACCGTCAACGTGCAGCACATCGAGTCGCTGACCGACGTGGTCGAGCAGATCACGGGGGCGGTGCAGCGCGAGACCGTGCCCGACCTCTTCCTCCGCTCGGCCGATCAGGTCGAAGTGGTCGACCTCGCTCCGCAGGCCCTCCGCGACCGCCTGGCCGAGGGCAACGTCTATCCCGCCGCCCGCATCGACGCGGCCCTCTCGAACTTCTTCCGCTTGGGCAACCTGACCGCGCTCCGCGAGCTGGCCCTCCTCTGGCTGGCCGACGAGGTCGACTCCGCCCTCAAGGCGTACCGCTCCGAGCACGCCATCGACGCCAAGTGGGAGGCCCGCGAGCGCGTCGTCGTCGCACTCACCGGCGGGCCCGAGGGCGAGACGCTCGTCCGCCGCGGCGCGCGGATCGCGGCCCGGTCGGCCGGGGGCGAGCTGATCGCCGTGCACGTCAGCCGGCAAGACGGTCTGGCGCAGGAGCACCCCGGTGCCCTCACGGCACAGCGAGCCCTCGCCGAGAAGCTCGGCGGCACCTACCACCAGGTGGTCGGCGACGACGTCCCGCGCACGCTCGTCGAGTTCGCCAAGGCCGCGAACGCGACCCAGCTCGTCATCGGGGTGAGCCGGCGCAGCCGCCTCGCCGCGGCGCTGACCGGCCCCGGCATCGGCGCGACGGTCATCCGCGAGTCCGGCGTCATCGACGTGCACATCGTCACGCACGCCGCGGCCGGCGGGCACTTCGCGCTGCCCCGGGTGGGCGGCTCGCTCTCGCTGTTCCGTCGGCTCGTCGGGACGGGTCTCGCCCTCGTGCTCGGCCCGCTCGTCACGTGGCTGCTCGTCTCGTTCCGCAGCGCCGACACCCTCACCAGCGACGTGCTCACCTTCCAACTGCTGATCGTCGTCGTCGCGCTGGTGGGCGGGCTCTGGCCTGCCCTGCTGGCGGCGGTGCTCTCCGGGTTCACCCTCGACTACTTCTTCGTCGCGCCCGTGCACAGCATCACGATCGCGCGGCCGCTGCATCTGCTGGCGCTCGCGCTCTTCGTGATCAACGGCATCCTCGTCAGCTACGTCGTCGATCAGGCGGCGCGTCGATCCCGTGCCGCCGCCCGGGCCCTCGCCGAATCCGACCTGTTGGCGACAGTGGCGGGCGGAGTACTCCGCGGGCAGGACGCCCTCGAGTCGCTGGTAATGCGCACGCGCGAGGCGTTCGGGCAGTCCGACGTGCGAGTGGTGGCCGACGGCGAGGTCGTCGAGGCTCACGGCGAGACGGTCTCCGGCGACTCCCTCACGACGGTGCCGGCGGGCGAGCACGCCACTCTCGAGCTCCGCGGGCCGCAACTCGACGCCTCCGCGCGACGTCTCCTCACGGTCATCGCGGCCCAGGTCGACGCCGCCCTCGAGCACAACACCCTCAGCCGCACCGCCGGCGAGGTCGCCCCGCTGGCCGCGGCCGATCAGATGCGCACGGCCCTTCTCGCAGCAGTGGGCCACGACCTGCGTCGGCCTCTCGCCGCCGCCACGGCCGCGGTCACCGGCCTCCGCTCCCCGGGCGTCGTCTGGTCCGCCGCCGACCGCGACGAACTGCTCGCCACCGCCCAGGAGAGTCTCGAATCACTCGCCGCCCTCGTGACCAACCTGCTCGACGTCAGCCGGGTGCAGGCGGGCGTGCTCGCGGTGTCGCTCTCCTCCGTCGACGTCGACGACGTGGTGCTCGGCTCGCTCGACGAACTCGGGCTCGGGCCCGACGAGGTCGAGTTGGGGCTCCCCGACGAGCTGCCCCGCGCCACGGCCGACGCCGTGCTGCTGCAGCGGGTCGTGGTCAACCTGCTCGACAACGGGCTCCGGTACTCCCCCGAGGGCACGCGGCTCCGCGTCTCGGCGAGCGCGTTCGGCGGGTCGGTGCAGATCCGCGTCGCCGACCACGGTCCGGGCATCTCGGCCGAGCGTCGCAGCGAGGTGTTCGTGCCGTTCCAACGTCTCGGCGACACCGACAACACCACCGGCCTGGGGCTCGGGCTCGCCCTGTCGAAGGGGTTCACCGAGGGCATGGGTGGCACCCTCGAGGCCGACGACACCCCGGGCGGTGGGCTCACGATGGTGGTGTCGCTGCCGGCGGCCGGGGGCGCGGAGTCACGTGCGACCGGGGGCGCGGAGTCGCGTGCGACCGTTTCGGGCACCGCTCCCGGGGCGGCTGCCGGCACCGATCCTGGCGCCTCTGCCGTCACCGACCGGGGGGTGTCCGCGTGAAGATCCTGGTGGCCGACGACGACCCGCAGTTCATCCGCGCGCTCCGAATCACCCTCGGCGCGCAGGGGTACGAGGTGGTGACCGCCGACGACGGGGCCGAGGCTCTTTCGAAGGCCATCTCCGAGCATCCCGACGTCGTCATGCTCGATCTCGGCATGCCGAGACTCGACGGCATCGAGGTCGTCGAGGGGCTGCGCGGCTGGTCGCAGGTGCCGATTCTCGTCGTGTCGGGCCGCACGGGCGCCGCCGACAAGGTGGACGCGCTCGACGCCGGGGCCGACGACTACGTCACCAAGCCCTTCGCCATGGACGAGCTGCTGGCGCGCATCCGTGCTCTCACTCGCCGAGTGGTGCCGACTGCGGCCGACCAGCCCACGGCGACGTTCGGCGACGTGGCGGTCGACTTCTCGGCCAAGACCGTTTCGCGGGGCACCGGGGCCGCCCGCGCGTCGGTGCGTCTGACCCCGACCGAGTGGCGGATCCTCGAGCTCCTCGTGCAGAACCCCGGGGCGCTCGTCACGCGCGAGTCGCTGCTCACCCAGGTGTGGGGTCCGCACCATTCGCGCGACACCGGCTACCTCCGCCTCTACCTCGCGCAGCTCCGCAAGAAGCTCGAGCCCGAGCCGGCTGCGCCCCGCTACCTCGTGACCGTCTCCGGCATGGGGTACCGCTTCGTGCCCGACGGGGCCGGGGCGTAGGCGGGCGGGCGGCCCGCCGGGCCCGCACCCCCGCCCCGCACCCCCGCCCCGCGCACCTGCACCCCGCGCCCGCGGAACCGCACCCCCGGCACTCTCCACGACCCCTCGTCGACCAGGGGTACCGAGCGGCTTACGGGGTGCAGCTCCTCCCCGCCTCCGCGCCCCGCGGCCCGGGCTCACCCGCGCCCTTGCGCCGCGCACCCGCACCCCGTCCCACGCGGGTCCGCCGCGTCCGCCCGGCCGGTCGCCGCACCCGCACCCCCGCGCCGCGCACCCGCACCCCCGCCCCGCGTAACCGCACCCCGGGCGCCCGCCACGCCCCCTCGTCGACCAGGGGTACCGAGCGGCTTGCGGGGTGCAGCTCCTCCCTGCCTCCGCGCCCCGGGCTCACCCGTACGCCCGCCGCGCACCCGCACCCCGTCCCACGCGGGTCCGCCGCGTCCGCCCGGCCGGCCTCCGCACCCGCACACCTGCGCCGCGCACCCGCACCCCGTCCCACGCAGGCCCGGCGCGTCCGCCCGGCCGGTCGCCGCACCCGCACCCCCGCCCAGCACGCCCGCACCCCCGCCCCGCGGAACCGCACCCTCGGCCCGCGCCACGAACCCTCGTCAACCAGGGGTCCTCAACGGGTAACGGGGTGCAGCTCGTCCGCGCCCCGCGGCCTTGGCTCACCCGCACCCTTGCGCCGCGCACCCGCACCCCCACCTCCCGGACTCGCACCCCGGGTCCGCGCCGCGCGCCTACGCTCGAGGCATGAAGTTCGTGGGCGTGGACCTGGCCTGGGGCGAGGGGTCGGCGATGAAGCCCGCGAATGAGACCGGCCTGTGCGTGATCGACGCCGACGGGCGGGTGCTCGACGCGGGGTGGGCCCGGGGCATCCCCGCCGTCGCCGACTGGATCCTCGCGGCGATCGAGCCCGACGCCAGAGTGCCAGACATCAGAGAGCCGGACACCAGAGTGCCGAGCACCGACGACACGCACGAAGACACACACGACACCACCCACGACACGACGCACGAAGGCGCCGTCATCGCCGTCGACGCACCCCTCGTGGTCCCGAACGCCACGGGAATGCGCGAGTCCGAGAAGCAGGTCGGGCGAGCGTACGGACGCTGGAAGGTGGCGTGCAACCCGACGAACCAGGCACTCGGCTGGCTCGGCGGAGTGACGTTGCGGGACCGGCTCGAGGGGGCCGGGGTGGTCGTCACGGACGGGCTCGTGCATCCCCCGCTCGATGCTCGCGTCATGTTCGAGTGCTATCCCTACACGACCCTCGTCGGCATGGCGGAGCTCGGGTACGACGACGAGCGGCCCCGCTACAAGAGGCTCGACCGCAGCCTTCCGCCGGCCGAGGCTCGTGTCGCCCGACAAGCGGCAACCGACGAACTGATCCGCCGGGCCGCACGCCTCGACGCCGCGGATCCCCCGCTCGACCTGCGATCGCACCCCGTCACCCGTGCCCTCGTCGACGAACCCACGCCCCTCGCCGGCCCCGCGCACAAGCATCGCGAGGACCTGCTCGACGCCGCCCTCTGCGCCTGGACCGCATCGATCTGGGCCCGCCACGGCGACGCGCGCACGCAGGTGCTGGGCAGAGACGAGGCGCGGGATGCACGGGGCCGCCCCGCGACGATCGTCACCCCCGCGCGTCCCGCCCAGCGCCTCCCCCGCCCCGCCTGATCCGCCCCTCCCTCCCGCCCTGCCTGATCCGCCCCGCCTGCTCGCTCCCGCCTCCCTCACTGGTCGCAAATGTCGAGCGATCCGCGCGGCGCACCCCGGAAACACAGGCCGCACCGGCGGCGACGACGCAGATCGCTCGACATTTGCGCACACGCACACGCACAACGGAGCAGACAGAGCAGGGGGATGCCACCTACAGCGGCTTGCGCATCTCCCACTCCTGGCCGCCGTCGTAGAGCTCGTACTGCAGGCGCCGCCCGGTGTCGACGAAGCCGCGGCGCTGGTAGAAACCGATGGCGCGCGGGTTGTCCTCGTGCACGTGCAGAGTCAGGTCGCTGCCGTGCCCGCGCGCCCAGCCCTCGACCGCGTCGAGCAGGGCGTCGGCGACACCGGCGGATGCACCGCGGAACCCCGGCGACACGTACACGCCGACCAGCAGCGGCCCCTCGCCCGGCGCCGTCGGCAGGTACCCGCCCATCGTGCCGACCCACTGCATCGAGCCTCCGTCGATGGCGACGAACGAGGCCGAGCGGGGCTCCTGGCCGCGGCGGCCGCGGAGGCGCCACTCCGGCTCCTGCTGACGGAGGGCCTGCTCGAGGGTCTCGCCGTAGGCGATCGGGGTGTCGGCGAGCATCTCGAGCCGCAGGGCCCGGACCTCCCGCCAGTCTTCTTCGGTGGTCGACCGCACTGTCAGAGAGGAGCTGCGCACGCTGTCAGCCTACGCAGCCCCGCCCCACGGCGGCGGCCGCCTCGACAGCAGCCGCCGCTCGACGGCGGCGGCCGCCTCCACAGCAGCCGCCGCTCGACAGCCGCCGCTGCACCTACGCCCGCGACCGCAGCAGCGTGAACGACGCGTCCCGCACGATCAGCGTCGTCACCGGGCCGACGACCTGCTGCTCGGGGTCGCTCGACAGCGCCAGCTCCCACTCGCCGAACGGCGCCGCCGGCACGGTGAAGTCGACCCCGTTGCCGGCCGCGTTGAACAGCACCGCGAAGGTGTCGCCGCCGTCGTGGCCGAGCACGAACATGATCGCCCGGTTCTCCGGGTTCTGCCAGTCGGCGTCCTCGAAGTGGTTGGCGTCGGCGCGGAGCACCTGCACCGTGTCGTCGGTCGAGACCGACGGGTCGGTGCGGAACCAGTGCGGCCGCAGCGTCTGGTTCTCCTTGCGCAGCGCGATCAGGGCTTTCGTGAACGAGAGCAGGTCCTGGTCGACGGCGGCCCAGTCGAACCACGAGATCTCGCTGTCCTGGCAGTAGGCGTTGTTGTTGCCGCCCTGGGTCCGGCCGATCTCGTCGCCGCCGAGGATCATCGGCACGCCGGCCGAGAGCAGCAGGGTCGCGAGCAGGTTGCGCTGCTGGCGCCCCCGCCACTCGAGGACCGACGCGTCGTCCGTCGCACCCTCGACGCCGCCGTTGAACGACGAGTTGTTGCTCTCGCCGTCGTTGTTGTCCTCGCCGTTGGCCTCGTTGTGCTTCTCGGCGTACGACGTGAGGTCGTGCAGCGTGAAGCCGTCGTGCGCGGTCACGAAGTTGACCGACGACAGCGGCGACCGCCGGTCGGCCTGGTAGACGTCCGGGCTGCCCATGACCCGCTCGGAGAAGGTCGACAGCACGTCGCCGGATCCCCAGTACTCGCGGGTGTCGTCGCGGAACTTGCCGTTCCACTCCGACCAGTCGGCCGGGAATCCTCCGACCTGGTAGCCGGCGGTGTCCCAGGGCTCGGCGATGAGCTTGACGGGGGAGAGCACCGGGTCCTGGTGGCACAGGTCGAGGAACGCGCTGTGCTTCTCGGCGTCGCCGTCCTGGCGGGTGAGCGTCGTCGCGAGGTCGAAGCGGAACCCGTCGACGTGCATGTCGGTGACCCAGTAGCGGAGCGAGTCCATGATCAGGCGGAGGGCCGCGGGGTGCCCGACGTTCAGGCTGTTGCCGGTGCCGGTGGTGTCGAAGTAGTGAGCGCGGTCGCCGTCGACGAGGCGGTAGTACGACGCGTTGTCGATGCCCTTGAGCGAGAGGGTGGGGCCGTGGTCGTTGCCCTCGGCGGTGTGGTTGAAGACCACGTCGAGGATGACTTCGAGGCCGGCCGCGTGCAGCGCCTTCACCATCGACTTGAACTCCTCGACCTGCTGGCCCGCGTCACCCGACGACGAGTACTCGTTGTGCGGCGCGAAGAAGCCGATGGAGTTGTAGCCCCAGTAGTTGCGCAGACCCTTCGCCTCGAGGTTGTCGTCCTGCACGAACTGGTGCACGGGCAGCAGTTCGACGCTGGTCACGCCGAGATCGGTCAGGTGCTTGATGGCCGCGGGATGCGCGAGCCCGGCATACGTTCCGCGGATCTCCTCCGGAACGTCGGGGTGCTGCTTCGTGAACCCCTTCACGTGCACCTCGTAGACGATGGTCTCGCCCAGCGAGACGCGGGGGGCCGTGTCGCCCTCCCAGTCGAAGGAGTTGTCGGTCACGATGCAGCGCGGCATGGAGGCGGCGCTGTCATCGTCGTTGCGCGTGGCCAGGTCATCGAACTCGTGCGAGAAGAGCGCCTGACCCCACTCGTAGGCGCCCTCGATGGCGCGGGCGTGCGGGTCGAGCAGCAGCTTCTCGACGTCGTGGCGCAGGCCCTCGGCGGGGTTCCATTCGCCGTCGACCCGGAGGCCATAGCGAGACCCGACGGGGATGCTCGGAATGAAGTCGTGGAACACGTAGCCGTCGCGGTGGCCGAGCAGGGTGCGCGTCTCGGCGCCCGAGTCGTCGAACGCGCAGAAGTAGACGCCGGTGGCGGTCTCCGTGTAGACGGCGACGGAGACTCCCCCGTCGACGACACTGACGCCGAGGGGGTAAGGGTACGAGGAGGTCATGCCTCCATTAGTACGGGTCCGCGGCTGAGAGCGCCCGGCCGCCTTCCGTACCCCCGGAGGCGGACTCGCCCGACGGATAGGATTTCACGAGTGTCCCCCCTGACTTCCACACCGCTCCGTATCGCCCTGGTGTGCCTGCACACGTCGCCCGCTTCCGACCCGGGAATCGGCGACGCAGGCGGCATGAACGTCGTGGTGCGCAACCAGGCGATCGCGCTCGGGGCTCTGGGGCACACGGTGGAGATCCTCACCCGGCGGTCGTCGACCGAGCAGCCGGCCGAGACCGAGCTGGGCGAGAACGTGACGCTGCGGTTCCTCGACGCCGGCCCCGCGCATCCCGTGGCCAAAGGGGTCCACGAGGAGTTCGTCGACGAGTTCCGTGACCGCATGGAGGCCTTCGGCCCGTACGACGTCGTGCACTCGCACCACTGGTTCTCGGGCATGGCCGCGCTTCCCTACGCACGCGAGCGGCGCATCCCCCATCTGCAGAGCTTCCACAGCATCGCGGCCGATCACGCCACGCCGCTGTCCGAGGGCGAACGGCCCGAATCGCCCGGCCGTCTGGCGGGCGAGGCGTATCTGGCGAAAGAGAGCGACCTCGTCGTCGCGATCAGCGCCGCCGAGGCCGACACGGTGGTGCGGCGTCTCGGGGCGGCGCCCGACTCGGTGCGCGTCGTGTCTCCCGGCGTCGACTCGGTCCTGTTCCATCCCGGCGAGACGGGGGATCCCGCCTACGTCGTCGCTGCCGGCCGCCTCGACCCGCTCAAGGGCTTCGATCTCGCCATCGAGGCCATCTCGCTCGTGCCGAAGGAGAAGCGCCCCGAACTCGTCATCGCCGGCGAGGAGTCCGTCGACTACCGCGACTACCCCGACGAGCTCCTCGCCCTGGCCGAGTCGCACGGCGTCGGGTCGTGCGTGAAGTTCGTCGGTCCGCAGTCGCGCAGCGACCTCGCGGCCCTGCTGCGCGAGGCCACCATCGTCGTCGTGCCCTCGCACTCCGAGACCTACGGACTGGTCGCCCTCGAAGCCTCCGCCAGCGGCACTCCGGTGATCGCCGCGGCGGCCGGCGGTCTTCGGGAGGCCGTCGTCGACGGGGTCACCGGCCTCGTGCTGCCGTCGCGCGACGCCGCCGTCTGGGCCGCGGCGATGGTGCGCCTGCTCGACGACCGGGCGTTGGCCTCGTCGCTGTCGATGACCGCGCGCGTCCGGGCCGTCGGCCTGAGCTGGAACCACTCCGCGGAGGCGCTCGTCGCGGTCTACCGCTCCCTGCTCGCGGCGGAGACCGCCCTGCACTAGCGCCGCCTCAGACGCGGCGCCTCAGGCGCGCCGCCTCAGACGCCGGTGCGGGGCGTCAGCTCGCGGATCCGCTTGGCCGGGACCCCGCCGTAGACCCCGTGCGACTCGAGCCGCCCGGCGACGACGGCCCCCGCGGCCACGACCACGTCGTCCTCGATCACTGCCCCGGGCAGGATGGTCGCCCGGCCGCCGATCCACACGCGCTTGCCGATGGTGACGGGACGTCCGGTGGCCTCGGCGGTCCAGGCACCCGACTCGTCGATCTCGTGGTGGCTCGTGATGATCAGCACCTGCATGCCGATCGCCGTGTCGGTGCCGATGGTCACGGGAGCGATCGCCTCGATCGAGACGCCGCCGTTGATGTAGACGCCGCTCGCGATGTTCAGGTTGCGGGGGCTGCCCGACAGCGAGAAACCGAGGCCGACACCGGACTCGGCGTGCGCACCACCGGCGAGGAGGAGGGCTCGGCGGGCCACCCTCGGAACGAACGCGGATCCGAGGATGCTCGTGAAGACCGTGTGGTGGAACGCCTGGAACACGTCCTCCCCGAGACGGGAGAGGAAGGTGGAGGAGGCCTCGGACGAAACGGTCATGAGGGGCTCCTGAGGTCGGTCGGCGTGCGACGGCACGCGCACCCTTGAACGCTATTGGGTGTCGCGGGGGCCCACAAGCCGACGACCATGTCGGGCCGACCCCACTGCGAGGGCCGTGCATCCGCTATTTTCGTGACATGGCAACGATCGTCGCAGTCGAATACATCACCCTCGACGGGGTCTTCGAAGAACCCGCATGGAGCGGCCCGTACTTCGGAGAGGAGTTGGGCACGTTCCAGTGGAACAACCTCTTCGGAGCCGACGCACTGCTGCTCGGCCGCGTCACCTACGAGGGGTTCTCCGAGGCCTGGCCGCAGATGGAGGAGACGACCGGCGACTTCGGCAAGCGGATGAACTCCATGCCCAAATACGTGGCGACGTCGTCGCGCAAGCCCCTGACCTGGAACGCGACCGCCCTCAGCGACAGCGGCGAGAACGACGTGGTCGAGGCGATCAAGAAGCTCAGGGCCGAATCCGAGGGGGTGTTGCTGCTGAACGGCAGCGCCGACCTCTTCAACATGCTCTCGAGCCACGGCCTCGTCGACGAGTACCGGTTCATGATCTTCCCGGTCGTCGTCGGCCGGGGCAAGAAGCTGTGGGCGAAGGGCGTGCCGGAGCAGGCGCTCACCCTCACGAATTCCGACATGACGAAGGAGGGCGTGGCCGTCCTCACCTACGTCCCCGCCGCCCCCGCCGCCGAGTAGGAGACGCCGACCGGGCCACGCCGACCGCGGGCGACGCCGACCGAGCGACGCCCTCCGGTCAGAGTTCGGTCACCCGACCGGCCTCGACGGACCAGCGCCGATCCGTGCGGACCGTGTCGAGCATCCGCCGGTCGTGCGTCACCAGCAGCAGCGTGCCCTCGTAGCCCTCCAGAGCCTCTTCGAGCTGCTCGATGGCGGCCAGGTCGAGGTGGTTGGTCGGCTCGTCGAGCACCAGCACGTTCACGCCGCGTGCCTGGAGCAGCGCCAGCGCGGCCCGGGTGCGCTCGCCCGGAGACAGTTCGCCGACCGGGCGGTTCACGTGGTCGGCCTTGAGACCGAACTTCGCCAGCAGGGTGCGCACCTCGGCCGTCGTCAGGTCGGGGACGAGTGCCTCGAACGACGCGGCCAGCGGCTCCGTCCCGACGAACAGACCGCGAGCCTGGTCGATCTCGCCGATCGCGACCGAGGTGCCGAGCGAGGCCGTGCCCGACGTGGGCGCCAGACGCCCGAGCAGAGCGCGGAGGAGGGTCGACTTGCCCGCCCCGTTCGGCCCGGTGATGCCGATGCGGTCGCCACCGTTCACCTGGAGCGAGACCGGACCGAGCGTGAACGAGCCCTGCTCGAACGAGGCGTCGGACAAGGTTGCGACGACCGCCGACGACCGCGGTGCGGCTCCGATCGAGAACTCGAGCTGCCACTCCTTGCGCGGTTCGTCGACCTCGTCGAGCCGGGCGATGCGGCTCTCCATCTGCCTGACCTTCTGCGCCTGCTTCTCGCTCGACTCGGTCGCGGCCCGGCGCCGGATCTTGTCGTTGTCGGGCGACTTCTTCATCGCGTTGCGAACGCCCTGGCTCGACCACTCGCGCTGCACCCGGGCTCGCCCCACGAGATCGGCCTTCTTCGACTCGAACTCGTCGTAGGCGTCGCGAGCGTGCTGGCGGGCGATCGAGCGCTCTTCGAGGTACGAGTCGTAGCCGCCGCCGAAGACACGATTGGACGCCTGTGCCAGGTCGAGTTCGAGGACCCGCGTCACACAGCGGGCGAGGAACTCGCGATCGTGGCTGACGAGCACCACGCCGCCCCGCAGGCCGAGCACGAACGCCTCCAGGCGGGCCAGCCCGTCGAGGTCGAGGTCGTTGGTCGGCTCGTCGAGGAGCACGATGTCGAAGCGCGACAGCAGAAGGGCCGCGAGCCCGACACGGGCCGCCTGCCCGCCCGAGAGCGAGGTCATGAGGGATGCGCCGTCGACCGCTGCGTCGACCCCGGTGGCGAGGCCGAGGTCGTGGAGCACCACGGGCATCCTCTCGTCGAGGTCCGCGGCGCCGGACGCCAGCCAGCGGTCGAGCGCCGTGGCGTAGGCGTCGGCGGCTTCGTCGGTTCCCTCCACGAGGGCTTCGGCGGCGTGGTCCATGACGAACGTGGCGGTGGCGCAGCCGGTGCGGCGGGCGATGTAGTCGGCGACCGTCTCGCCGACGACCCGCTCGTGCTCCTGCGGCAGCCAGCCGATGAAGGCGTCGGCCGGGGCGAGCGACACGGTGCCGGCGAGCGGAGCGTCGATCCCCGCGAGCAGGCGGAGCAGCGTCGACTTGCCGGCGCCGTTCACGCCGACGACCCCGACCACGTCGCCGGGAGCGACGGTGAGGTCGAGGTCGTCGAAGAGGGTGCGATGCGCGTAGCCCCCGGAGAGGCCCTTGGCCACCAGCGTTGCGGTCATGCCCCCATGGTCTCAGACCGGAGGGCCCGGAGCCGCTGCGGCAGGGGCGACGCTCAGTGCGAACCGTTCAGCATCGCCACGATCTCGGCGTGCTTGCCGTTCACCTCGGCGAAGCGGAGCATCTTCACCTGCTCGACGAGGATCTCCTCGGCTTCCGGCTGCGAGCCCAGCAGCTCCATCGTCTCGGAGAGGTAGTCGTCGAGCGGCATCCCCCGACCCGACTCGTCCTGCCCCATCAGCGCGGTCTGCACGGCCGGCGGCACGAGCTCGATGACCTGCACGGACGTGTCTGCGAGCTGGACGCGCAGGCTCTGCGTGAACGAGTGCACGGCCGCCTTCGTCGCGTTGTAGGTGGGGGTGAGGGGCAGCGGCACGAAGGCCAGACCCGACGACACGGTGAGGATGCTCGCGTCCGGCTGGGCGAGGAGGAACGGTGTGAAGAGGGCGGTCACGCGGATCGTGCCCAGGAGGTTCGTGGTGACGATGTCCTCCGAGGTCGACACGTGCGCCGGGTCCTTCAGATCCTCCGGCAGCATGATGCCGGCGACGTTCACGAGCGCGTTCAGGTCGGGGTGGCGCGAGGTCACGGTCTCGAAGGCGGCCTGGATCGACTCGGGGCTCGCCACGTCGAGAACGACGGTGTCGATGGCGGGATGCTCGGCCCGGATCTTCTCGAGGAGCTCCGTGCGTCGACCGCCGATGATCACGGTGTTGCCCGCCTCCTGGAAGCGGAGGGCGAGCCCCAGGCCGATGCCCGAGGTGCCGCCGGTGATGAATAGGGTGTTTCCGTTCGTCTTCATGCCTTCACTCTGCCCTCGCGTTCCCGGGCTCGACAGGGCGGGCTCATCCGGGGAGTCGCGCTCCCCTGATGACTCGCCGGGGTACGGATCGGGGGACAAGCCAGGTCCCCCAGACTGGGGGTCCTGCTTTGCAGTCCTCCCTATGGATTCCCGGAGAAGAGCGAAATAGGCTGTTCGGGTCGAGCTGTTACCCGAATCGCTCGACTTTCATCCCTACCCGAAGGGGATCTCCACAATGACGCTCAGTCCTGCCCGAAACACGACTGCACACATCGTCTCCACCCGAATCGCTGGCCTCGAACCGTTCGTCTTCCCGGACGAACCGGAACGGATGTCCCTCCTCCGACGCTGGCGTTCCGTCGTCGCTTCCGTGCCCGACGGCATTGCCGCCGTCTCCGGCTCGACGTCGTACAGCTACGCCGAAGCCGATCGGATCAGCGATCTGATGGCTCTCGAGCTGGTCGCGGCCCTCGGAGAGTCCGAGGAACCGATCGGCGCCCTTCTCGGCCAGGACACCGCGGCCGTCCTGGCCTTCCTCACCGTGCTGAAGAGCGGTCGGATGATCGTCGTGCTCGACGCGCACACCCCGGCCGAGCGGCTCGAGCAGATCGTCGACCTCGCCGGTGTGAGCACCTGCCTGGTCGACGGCGCAGTCGCCGAGGTGATGGCGACGATCGGCGGTGTCTTCACCACGACGTTCTCGCTCGACCATCTCATCGCCGATGCCGCGGCCTCCACCGTCTCGGCTGAGGCGCTCGCCGATCGGGTCGCCCTCGAACTGTTCCTGGGCGCCTCCCGGACGGGCGCGGACGGGGTCCAGATCGTCTTCACCTCCGGCTCGACGGGCGTGCCGAAGGGGGTCGTCCAAACCCACGCGACTTTCCTCGCGTCCTCCGCCGCGGTCCTCGACTGGCCGGCGCCCGTCATGGGCCCGGGCGACAAGACGGGCCTCGTCCTCCCTCTCTCGTTCGTCGCCGGCAGCCTGATCCTCTTCAACACCCTGCTGATGGGAGCGACGGCGGTCCTGGCCGACCCGCGCGACATCGGCGCGGACGGGCTGCTCCAGCTCGTCCGGGAGCACCGCATCGACCTCCTCGACGCGACTCCGCACCTCGTCCGCGGCATGACCGCCGCCCTCGACGAGGGCGAGGTCCTCGATTCGATCCGCCTCCTCGTCACCATGGGAGAGGGTGTCCACAGCAACGACGTGGAGGGGATCCGCAAGCACCTTGTGCCTTCCGCGGTCTTCGGCAACGCGTTCGGTTCGTCGGAGATGAACAGCGTCGCCTTCTTCCACGTGAGCCTCGACGGCCACATCCCCCGCGGCATGATTCCGGCGGGCCGCCCCGTGCTGGGCAAGGAAGTCGTCGTCCTTCGCGAGGACGGCACCGAGGCCGCCGTCGGCGAGACCGGCGACATCCTGGTGTACTCCGACTACCTGGCGCCGGGCTACTGGCGCAACGACGAGCTCACCGCCGAGAAATTCGGAGTCGACGCCGGCGGTCGGCGTTTCGCGCGACTCGGCGACCTCGGCCACTTCGGCGAGGACGGCCACCTGCGGATCGGCGGACGTTCCGACTCCGGCGTCAAAGTGCGCGGCTACCTCGTGGAGCCGAGCGAGATCGAGAGCGCGCTGCTCTCGCTCGACGAGATCGGCGAGGCCGTCGTCATCCCGATCGTGACCGACAACGCTCCGACCCGCCTCGTCGCGTACGTCTCCCCCAAGTCGACCCTCCGTCCGCCCTCGGGAGCCGCGATCCGGCGGAGCCTCCGCTCGCGCCTCCCCGAGTACATGGTGCCGGGCGACATCGTCCAGCTGAACGCCCTTCCGCGTACCGAGCGCGGCAAGGTCGACCGGACCTCGCTGCCGCCGGTCCCGCCGCGCCAGACCAACGTGATGGAGATGGACCAGCGCGAGCTCGCCCTGTCGACGATCTGGCAGCAGGTCCTCGAGCTGCCCGAGCTCCACCTCGACGACGACTTCATGGCCCTCGGCGGCGACTCCCTCTCGGCCGAGGAGATGCTCGTGCTGGTGAAGGACGTGTTCGGCGTCGAGATCCCGTCGATGGACGTCTTGAAGTTCCCGACCCTGCGCGAGTTCGCCCAGCGGATCGGCTCCGACGAGTCGACGCTGCCGAGTCACCCCGACGTCATGACGCTGAACGCCGAGGGCTCGGCGACCCCGCTGTTCTGCTTCCCCGGCGCGGGATCCCTCGCGCTGACCTACTTCCCGCTGTCGAAGCAGTTCCCCGACACGCCCCTCTACGCGTTCCAGCAGCACGGCATCGAGAAGCGGGCACTGCCCGACCGGAGCCTCGAGGCCATGGCCCAGCGCTACGTCCAGCTCATGCGGATCGTCCGCCCGCACGGCCCGTACCGCCTCGTGGGCCACTCCTTCGGCGGCCTGGTCGCCATGGAGGTCGCCCGCATGCTGACCGAGGCCGGCGAGGTCGTTGAGCAGGTCGTCATCCTCGACACCTACGGGCCGCGGAGCATCACCGAGTTCGACGAGGCGAACCGTCCGAGCACCGAGCCGGTCCCCGCCCTCGCCGACGGCAGCCCGATCGCGACGGCGAAGAACGTCGTCGGTCGGGTCAAGAGCCGCTATGTGCCCGACGGCATCCCCCGGGGCGAGAACATCGGGCGGCAGTTCCGCGCCTACCTGGCCGGGATCCTGCGACACGAGGGCCAGCGTCAGTACGACTCGTTCTTCGACCACGCCGTCCTGCTCGGTCGCCGCTACCAGGTCAAGCCGTACTTCGGCGACGTCGTCCTGGTGCTGGCCGAAGAGAACCCGGACGGCTTCGAAGGCTGGAAGGCCGCACTCAAGGGCCGGGTCACCGTCGTCGGCATGAAGGCCGAGCACACCTCGATCCTCCGCGAGCCGCACGTCGCCCAACTCGCCGAGCATCTCCGGGACGCGTTCGACGCGATTCCGGCCGGATGACGTCGGGGCTCGCGAGCCCGCATCGAGGGGGACAAAACGGGGTACACGAGTGTCCCCGTTCTGGGGGGCGACCACCCCTGGCCACGCCCTGAGGGCGTCCGTAAACTGAATGAGCCGAGCAACAACCCACAGGTCTCGGCGCCGCCCTACCCGAGGGGTTTCTCCTGATGTTCGTCCAGTCGCTTGGCGTCGACCACCGTGCCGTCGGCTCTGCTCTCGCAGCCGAGCTCGTGTCTCGCGTCGATTCGACGACCGTGCCGCGCATCGGCTCGGACCTCGTCTCGGTGGCGGACGTCGAGGGGTCGATCTCCGCATTCGGAGACCAGTACCTCGACCGGGTGTTCACCGCCCTCGAACTGGTCCAGAGCGAGCGCACGCCCGAGCGTCTCGCCGCTCGATTCGCCGGCAAGGAGGCCGTCGTCAAGATCCTCCGCACCTCCCGCAGCACCGCGATCCCCTATCGCGACATCGAGATCGCCCTCGGGCCGTCGGGCGCCCCGCACGTCCGACTCCACGGTCACGCCGCCTCCCACGCGCGCACCCAGGGCATCGGCCACATCGCCGTCTCCCTCTCGCACGACCACGGCCTCGCCTTCGCAACAGCCATCACCCTGCTCCCCCGAAAGGAAGCCAGTTCCATGAAAGACACCATCCGCTCCGTCCTCGACCTCCACGGCCACCTCACGACCCCGGCCACCGAGATCGGCGACGCGGACGACCTCTACAAGAGGGGCCTCACCTCCCACGCGACGGTGAACGTCATGCTGGCCCTCGAGGAGGAGCTCGACCTCGAGTTCCCCGACGAGCTGCTGACCCGCGACACCTTCGCCTCGATCGACGCCCTCGACGCCGCCGCGCGCTCTCTCGAGAACGCCTGATGGCCGAGTCGACGCTCGCCGACCGCGATCTGGCCTCCGAAGAACGGACCCCGGACACCTTCTCGAAGCCCGGCACCGCTTCGTTCGCCGACCGCGCACGGGAGGTCGCCGTCGTGGCCGCCCGTCACGCCGACGACGTCGACCGGCTCTCCCGCTTCCCCCAGGAGTCGCTCGAAGCCCTCCGGGCGACGGGCCTCCTGGCGGCGGCCGTCCCGGCAGACCTCGGCGGCGAAGACGCCACCATGGCCGACCTGGTCGAGATCTCGCGCCTCCTCGGCGAGGCCTGCTCCGCCACGGGCATGGTCTTCGCCATGCACCAGATCCAGGTGCTCATGATGACGCGCCACGGGGCCGACTCGGCGACGTCCCGCGCGACCCTGGCCCGAGTGGCATCCCACGGCTCGCTTCTCGCCTCGGCGACCACCGAGCTGGGGATCGGCGGAAACACGCGCACCAGCGGCTGTTCCGTCGAGCCCCTCGCCGACGACTGGGTGTCGCTCTCGAAGGCCACCCCGGTCATCTCCTACGGCGCGCAGGCCGACGTGGTGCTCGCCACCGCCCGCCGCACCGCCGACAGCGCGGCATCCGACCAGGTCGTCGTCATCTGCCCGAGCCCGCAGACGAGCCTCACGCAGACCAGCGACTGGAACACTCTCGGCTTCCGCGGCACCTGCAGCGCCGGCTTCGAGCTGCGCGCCGAGGTGCCCGCCGACCACGTGATGGACGTCGACTTCGCGACCATCTCGAGCCAGACCATGCTGCCCGTCTCGCACGTGCTGTGGGCCGCCGTGTGGTTCGGCATCGCGACCGCCGCCGCCGACCGGGCTCGCGCCGTCGTGCTCGCCGCCGCTCGCAAGACGATCGGCACCCTGCCCCCGTCGGCCACCCGGCTTGCGGAGCTCCTGACCGAGCTCTCCGCGTTCGAGGCACTGGTCGACGACGCGACCAGGACCTTCGAGGACCACGTCGAGGACCCCGAGGTCCTCACCAGCGTGGCACTGACGATGCGGTTCAACTCCCTCAAGATCACCGCCTCCGAGTCGGTCATCGCCATCACGTCGAAAGCGATGCTCATCGCCGGGATCGCCGGCTACCGACTCGACTCCGAGGTCAGCGTCGGCCGCCTGCTGCGCGACTCCTACGGGACCGCCGTCATGGTGAACAACGACCGCATCCTCGGCAACAACGCCCAGATCTCCCTCCTCCAGCGCAAGAAGGCCCACCGATGACCGACACCCTCACGCAGACCTCCGCCCTCGACTCCGCCCGCGACGCGTTCCGCGCCGAGATCCTCGACACCAAGTGGCTCGTCGCCGCCGGCGAACCGGGCCTGTACGCTCGCTCCGGCCGCTTCGAGGACGCCGTGGAGGGCGTCGCCCGCTTCGTGCAGACCCGCTTCGCCGACCTCGACGCCGCGCGCCTCCGCTTCGCACCCGTCTTCCCGCGTGCCGAGTTCGAGCAGACCGACTACATCGTCTCGTTCCCGCACCTGACCGGGGCCATCAACGGCTTCCAGGGCACCGAGGCCGAGCACAAGCAGCTCGTCAACGCGCGCGCCAACGGCGAGCAGTGGGACTCCTGGCTGAGCCCCGCCGAGACCATGCTCGTGCCGGCCGTCTGCCACCCGCTCTACGAGCGCCTCCGCGGCACCCTCCCCGAGGGCGGCCAGGTCTTCGACCTCGAGGGCTTCTGCTTCCGCCACGAGCCCTCGCGCGACCCCATGCGCCTGCAGGCGTTCCGCCAGCACGAGCTGGTCTTCGTGGGAGCCGACGAGGATGCCCGGACCTTCCGCAACGACATGGCCGCCCGCCAGCTCGAGGGGCTGCTCGAACTCGGCCTCGACGCGAAGACGGTCGCCGCCAACGACCCGTTCTTCGGTCGCACCGGCCGCTTCCTCGCCCGCAACCAGCTCGCCGACGAGGCCAAGCTCGAGATCGTCGTGCCCATCTACGGCGACCTCGACGAAGGCACTGCGATCGCCTCGGCGAACCGCCACGGCGACCACTTCGGCGCGACCTTCGGCATCGAGACGGCCGAGGGCGACGCCGCTCACAGCGCCTGCCTCGGCTGGGGCCTCGAGCGCGTGGTCCTCGCCCTCGTCCGCACCCACGGGACCGACCTGAAGACCTGGCCCACGGAAGTCCTCGATCTTCTGGCGCTGGACCGATGACGGCGCTGCATCCGACCCCCGCCGGCCGTACGCCCCGCCCGGACCGCTCCGCCGCCCCGAAAGCGGCGGACCGGCGCCCGACCCTGCCGTCCCGCCCGGGCACGCAGACCGTCGTCGACACCTGGCTCGACGGCGGCAGCGTCCTCGCGACCCTGCACCTGCCGGGAGGCGGCGCCGACACCGGTGTCGTGATCTGCCCTCCGCTCGGCTACGAGTACGCCGTGGCGTATCGGACCCTCCGCCACCTGGCCGACCGCATCGCCCTCTCCGGCGTGGCCGCCGTCCGCTACGACCACCCCGGCTTCGGCGACTCCACCGTGCCCCTGGCCGACGACTCCCTCGAGCGCGGTGCGGCCATCGCGGCCGACGCCCTGCGCACAGCCGGCGTCGAGCGCATCGTCTACCTCGGCCTGGGCAGCGGCGCCCTGGTCGCCTCCGCGGCCGCCGCCTCCGACGTGTGCGCCTCCGGTCTCGTCCTCTGGGACGCCAGCCCCTCGGGCCGCCAATGGCTGCGTCGCCAGAAGTCCCTCTACACGATCGAGATGGGCGAGACGGCCGAGCCGACTCCCGACGGCGTCGTCGAGATCGCCGGAGCCGAGTTCCCCACGTCGTTCGCCGACCACGTGTCGTCGCTCGACTACGCGCCCGAGACGGCGAGCCGGATGCCCGTGCTCGTCGCTCTGCGCGAGGGCCCGACGGGCACCGTCCCCAAGTCCCTCCGGTCGGCGACCGACCTCATCGACACGGTCGACGTCCCCGGCCACGAGGACAGCCTCGACCTCTCCAGCATCCTCGCCACGATCCCCGCGACGAGCGTCCGTGTCGTCGTCGACTGGCTCGCCGAGCACTTCGCCGGATCGACGTCACCGCTGACGGCGCCGGTGGCGGTCGACGAGGCCCTCTTCCGGGCGGCCGACGCCGACCTCTCCGAGAAGATCGTGCGCGTGGGGCCGAACCGGCTCTTCGCGATCGAGACCCGTCCTCGGGGAGCCGACTCGAGCATCCCCGCCGTCGTGCTCCACAACGGCTCGGCCGAACACCGCACCGGTGCGACGCGGCACCAGGTCGTTCTCGCGCGCGAATTGGCGGCCCGGGGGATGCGCGTGCTCCGAGTCGACCGCCGCGGCACGGGCGAGACCGGCACAGTCACCCCCGGCGAACCGAGCCTGCTCTTCACCCAGGCCTGGGTGGAGGACGGCGACGCGTCGCTCGACTACCTCGACCTGCCGCGCGAGAAGGTCGGCGTCGTCGGCATGTGCGTCGGCGGCTGGCTGGGTCTCGTCGCCTCTCCGGAGAAGACGAAGTTCATCGCCTCGCTCGCGATGAACGACCACCGCGTCCGCCCCTCCGAACCGCGCGAGCTGGCCGCGGGAGTCCTCGCCGACGCCCCGCCGGTGGGGCCGCGCTGGGTCGACCGCGCCGTGGCCTACGCCAAGGAGCACCTGCCCTACCGTGCCCTGAACGCGCTCGCCGCCCGCGGCTACGTGCAGTTCGCCGAGCCGAACCTGCGCCGCGCGCTGGCCTCCGGCACCGACGTCCTGCTCTTCAACGGGGCGAAGGATGCACGGGTCTTCGCCGCTCACGGAGGCGCCACCGCCGTCAAGCGGCTGGCCGACACCCCTGGCCACCTCGAGGTCGTCGAACGGGCGACCGGTGACCACGCGCTCTACAGCCCCGGCATCCGTGCCGAGGCCATCGAGCGCTCGATCGACTTGGCCGTCCGGTCCTTCGGGCTGGACGACCGACGGTAGCGCTGCGAACCCAGCGCTGCTGAACCCCCGTCGCGGGCGGGCCCCATGCTCGAGAAGGGGGTCCACCGGTGGCGGGGGTTGGTCTTTGCCCCCACGCTGCCCCCTTCGTTTCGGCACGCCCCCGTCCGCGATCACGAGGGCCTGAGCCGAAACGACGGGCCCAGCCTGCCGAAACCACGGGCCTGAGCCGAAACGACGGGTCCAGCCTGCCGAAAGCGGGGGACGGACCGAAATCCGGCGGGCAGCACCGAAGACACCGAGCTCGAACGCTCAGCGGCGGACGTGCAGCGGAATCCCCGACGCGGCGTCGGCGGCGTCCTGCTCGGGGTGCCTGCCGACGCCCAGGACCGGCTCGACGACGCTCTCGATGACGCGCGCGACGAACGCCTCGTCGAGCGGAAGTTCGCGCTGGGCGGCGTGCTCGACGGCCAACGCGTGCACGGCTCGGGTGACGAACGCGGCGTCGTACCGCAGCGGCTCGGCCTCGCCGCGCTGCACGGCCCGCTTGACGACCACCGTCAGGGCCCGAGTCCGTTCGGCGTGCGTGGCGGCGTCGAAGGCCCGCCAGATGTCGGGGTCGCGGGAGATGGCCGCGATGACGTGTCGGAACTCCGACGGCGGGTACCCGATGGGGCTCACCCAGGTGCGGATCAGCGCCTCGAGATCGGTGCGGAGAGCGCCGGTATTGGGGATGCTCGTGTCGACGTCGAAGGCGGCCACGGCATCGCGCACCAACGAGCGCTTGTCGTCCCAGCGCCGATAGAGCGTCGCCTTGCTCGCCCCGGCCCGTTCGGCCACGCGGTTCATGGTGAGTGCGTCGATCCCGATCTCGGCGATGAGCTGCTGGGTGACGCGGAGGAGCTTGCCCTCGATGAACGGATCACGGGGGCGCCCGACACGGTTGGCTGTGGGCACGGGGTCTTCTTCCTGCACAAGGGACCGATTACGAAACTCGGACGTACCCTTATTCTACCAGCGTGCATCCCCCTGTCCGACACCTGTCGTGCATTTACCCGGCATGCCCGACAGTTCGACAGCATCCGGCAACCCGGGAACGACGAAGCCCCGCCGGCTCGTGTGTTGAAATCACGCTCCGGAGGGGCTCGTCCACCGTACGCCTCCGCTCAGGCGATGCCGGGCTTGACCGCCAGGTCGCCGAACTCGTCCTCGACGGCGTCGCTGGCCACGATCTCCTCGATGTTCTCCGTCTTCTGCACCGTCGAGACGGCGAAGTAGTAGATGACGAAGCTCCAGGCGATGACCACCAGGGCGTCGATCTCGTTCGGCAGGACGTGCAGCGGGTGCGACCAGAAGCCGGCGCCCTTGACGTCGGAACCGAAGTTGCCGAGCTTGCCGATGACGATGAGCCCGAGGAACCAGGGCCAGATCCACAGCGCCGACTTCCACCGCGCCTTCGCCACGTCGATGTTCGCCGCGTTCACGAGGGCGGCGATGACGAAGATGACCTGGCCGAGGAGGAGGCCCACCGCCAGCTTCCAGGTGGCGGCCCAGGTGCCCCAGTAGATGATGAGGTTCGCGAAGGCGAAGCCGACGGGCAGGAGCACCTTCGGGTAGGGCAGGCGGTACGGGTGCTCCCGGCGCAGATCGCCCTTCATCAGGGCTCCGAGGGAGACTGGCGCGAACGCGTACATGATCGCCGTGGCACCGGTGATGAGCGAGACGAGCTGCTGCCAGCTCGGAGCCGGCGCGAGGGCGACCATGCCGAAGAGCGTCGCCACGAGGACGGACCAGATCGGGACGCCGCGGATCGACAGGCGGGAGAGGGCCTTGGGCAGCCCGAGCGCGTACGAGATGCGCGCGGTGGTGCCGACGTAGATGAGTCCGGTTCCGCCGGGCGAGATGACCGCGTCGATGATGAGGATGACGGCGAGCCAGCCCACGCCCGCCGTGATCGCGATCGTGTAGTACGGGCCGTAGTCGCCGGAGCCGATGGGGCTCGTCCAGTCGCCGATCTTGGTGGGGTTCAGGCCTCCCACGAAGGCGACCTCGAGCAGGATGTAGAGCAGGGCGCCGACGATCATGGCGGTGATGATGGCGCGGGAGACGTCCTTCTTCGGGTTCTTCGCCTCGCCGGCCATCTGCGTGGCCTGTTCGAAGCCCTGCAGGGCGAAGACGACGCCTACGGGCAGTGCCGCAAAGATCCCCTTGAAGCCGAAGGGCGCGAAACCGCCGTGGGTGAAGTTCTCGGGGTGGAAGGTCAGGATCAGCAGGACGATGACGGTCAGGAGCGGCACGGCGATCTTCCAGATGACGATGCCGGTGTTGCTGTCGGACATGAGCTTCGCCCCGCCGAGGTTGATGAACATGAACAGGAGCATCGCGAGGATGCCGATGATGATGCCCCGGTAGGTCAGCGTGCCGTCGACGTTGACGAGCGCGAAGTTCTGCTTGATGCTGCCGACGGAGTTGACGTAGCCGAGGCTCGCCTCCACCTCGAGGGGCGCGATGGCGACGGCCTGGAGATAGGTCACCCACCCGGCCGTGAAGCCGGCGAAACCGCCGAACGCATAGTGCGGATAGCGCGCGGTGCCGCCGGAGACGGGGTACGCGGCGCCGAGGTCGGCGTGGATCAGCGCGAGCACGATGAGCATGATCGCCGCGAGCACCCACGAGACGAGCGAGCCGCCGCCGCCCGCCGTCTCGGCCGCCGACAGGGCTCCGAGCAGCCAGCCCGACCCGATGATCGATCCGAGGGAGACGAACGTCAGGCCGAAGAAGCCGACGTTGCGTTTGAGCCGGGGCGAGTCCGCCGCGGCTCCTGCTGTTCCTGACGATTGCACGGACTGGGTCATGGGCGTTCCCCTCGGTCGAAACCTGCACTCCGCGCAAAGGTCGCGAGGAATTCGCCCAAGCTACTACCCCCGAGAGGGGGTCACGGCCCTGCGAAACATGATGTTCACAAGGCCGTGACGCCCCGGTCAGATCCGCCGACGCCGCCGCACGATCACCAGGGCCAGGCCTGCCAGCAGCAGCGCCAGAGCGATGCCGACGACGCCTGTCGGATTGGAGCCCGTGAAGGCGAGCACCCCCGCGGCGAGCGACGAGTGGCCACCGCTCCCGGAGACGCCCGAACCGGCGCCCGAGCCCGTGCCCGTCCCGGTGCTGCCACCACCGGCGCCGCCACCCGGTGTCCCGGGGGGCGCCGCCACCGTCACGGTCACCGGCGCGCATGCCTGAGTCGTCGCCGTCAGGCAGGGGTCGACGACCAGCGACCGCCGGAACGGCGTGAGGCCCGTGGGATCCGAGACGGCCGCCTGGTTCGTGAACGAGCCGGCGCCGGCGTACGAGAGCGTGATCGTGAACGTCGCGCTGGCCCCGGCGGCGAGCACCGGCACGTTCCAGGTGACGACGCCGTTCGCGAGGACTCCGCCCTGGCCGATGGCATCCACCGTGGCGCCCGCCGGGATCGTGTCCGTGACCGTGAAGTCGCGGGCGAGCAGCCCGCCGACGTTCGACACCGTGATGTCGTAGGGCACGCCCGTCCCGACCTGCACGGTCGAGGTGGAGGCCGTCTTGTCGACGGTGAGCTGGCCGTACTCGTAGTCGTTCGTGATCGTGACCGCCTGGTCGCCCGCGCCGGTCGTCGCAGGCGTGGCGCTCAGGATCCGCACGCTGTCGTTCGACACCGACCGGCTCGCCTCGCCATAGCTGCCGGGGCCGCCCGCCTCGGTGACCGAGCAGGAGGAGCCGAGGGGGATGCCCGGCACGACGACCGAGTACGCGTCGGCCGCGTCGAGGGTCACCGTCGAGAACGCGCCCAGGTCGACGGACGCCCCGGCCACCGTGCAGACCACGTTCGCGTCGAACGAGGTCGGAGCGTCGACGGCTGCGGCCCCGGTCAGGGCCTTGCTGATCGTCAGCGGGCCCGAGCTCATCGTGACGCCGGCCTTGATCGGCGCACCGAGGATGGTCCGCGTGCCCTGGCTCGGCACGGCCGTCGCACCGAACTGGTTCCAGGCGAACGGGCTGGCCGTGCCGGCGGGCAGGGCTGCGTCGGCGTAGTTCAGCGTCGTCGGCACGAGCGACTGGTCCGCCGCGGTGCGCGGGGCGTCGACGGTGCGATAGATCGCCGAGACACCGGCACCCGGGCTGAGCTGGCGCGCGGCCGTCGTCGAGAAGTCGAGGATGGCGCGGAGGCCCGTCACGGTGTTCCAGTCACCGGTGAACGCCGTGTTCGCGGTCCAGGTGTTCGCCGTGCAGGTCGGGTCGCCCGATGCCCAGGTGGTCGTGGTCGCGCTCGTTCCGACACAGACGTTCGAATCGGTGGTGACCTGCCAGGTGATCGTCGTCCCGGCCGGAGCCGAGAACTGCATCCCGAAGCCCTCGTCGAAGACCGGTCGGAAGCTCGACGAGCGCGCCGTGCCCGTCGCGAGCAGCCGGTCGTTCTGCACGGGGAGCGGGTCGACCAGCGTCAGCGAGGTGTAGGGCACGGTGCCGCTGTTCGAGGCGAGCAGCTTCCATTCGTCGGTGCCGCCGACCCGCGTGTTCGCCGCGCAGGGCGACTTGTAGAAGCCCTGCGAGTCGGGCAGGCAGGTGGTGCCGGCGGGTCCGGTCGCTCCCGTGACGAGCGGGTCGACGACGTCGCCCTTCACGCCCTTCGACGTGAAGAGCGCGGCGCCGGGGCTCGGCTGCACGAAGTTCGACGACCCGCACTGGTTGTCGGCGAGCCCCGCGAGGGTGCCCTGGCCGTTGGTCGAGGCATTGGTGCAGGCGGCGAGCGACTGCACGGTCGTGACGGTCACCTGATTGGTCGCCCGCTGCGAGGCGGTGAGGCCCGGCTGCAGGGCGATGCCGAGCGTGATCGTCATCGACTCCCCCGGCGCCATGCGCTGCGAGGCGGTCGGCCAGGTGAAGGTCAGCGTGCGGCCGGCGGGGTCGTAGGCCGTGGTGATGCCGGCCGTTCCGAGCAGGCCGCCGTTCGAGTCGGCGAAGGTCGGAGCGACGCCGTCCCACTCGAGCGACGTCGGCAGGGTGTCGACGAGGTTCGTGACGGTCAGGTAGCCGGTGCCCTTGTTCGTGAAGGTGAGGGTCCAGGGCACGGGGTCACCGACCGTGACGGTGTGGATGCCGTCCTGCGGGTCTTTGTGCACGTCGAGCTGGAAGGTGCCGGGGTCGAGGAAGATGCCCGCGCTCGCGTTCGCCGCGACGTCGGGATAGAGACCGGAGTCGGTGTAGCGGTGCGTCAGCGTCTGCACCTGATCGGTGATCGTGCTCGGGAAGGTGATCGGCGTGCCCGGATCGGCCGGCGTGCCCGCGCCGGTGCCCCGCACCGCCGGAAGCAGCACGACATGGAGCACCGCGGACGCCTGGAACGTCGTCGGCGGTGCCGTGTTCGAGAACAGCCCCTGGTCGGCCCGGTCGAAGACGAAGCGGATGCCCGACACCTGGGTCAGGTCGGTGCCGGCTGGCAGGGCGGCGGTGGCCGCAGGAGTGCCGGTGGTCCACGTCGACGAGCCGTTCAGCTGCACGTCGACCTGCACCCGGGTCGCCCCCGCAGGCAGCGTGACATCGCTCGGCGCGAAGGAGGCGAGGCGGAACTGCGACCAGAAGGTCTGATCGGAGTCGGTGATGGTCACTTGGCTCGTCGGCACCGTCGCCTTGGGCCCCTGCGTGGCGCCGAGGGTGACCGTGACGGGCGCGAACCGGTTCGCCTCCAGCAGGCTCGAAGGCGAGATGGCCTTCGAGGCCGTGACGTCGAGCGCGCCCTGCGTCAGCGCCAGCGGGGCGTTGGCGTTCGAGTTGGGCGTGGCGGTCGGGGCGAGCACCGGGTCGTAGGTCTGCGCGAACGTGTAGTTCGTGATCGTGAACGGAGTCGTGAACACCGCGGGAGTGCTGCGCAGGGTGGCCCGGACCTGCGTCGACAGCGTCATGGTCAGACGCGAGGCGGCGCCGGTGCCGATCGAGCCTCCGTTCGTGGCCGGGTCGGTGCCCTGGAACAGCACGCTGACCCCGACCACGTCGGCCAAGGCGGCGGCCGTCAGGGTGCGCGCCTGAGCGAGCGTGACCTGGGTGGTCGTCGTGGCGGTGCCGGTGCCCGAGTAGTGCTGCAGGGTCACGATCGTGGCGTTCGGGTCGACCTGACCGGCGGGCAGCGTGAAGGCGATGCCCGTGAGATTCAGCCGCTCGAACGGGTTCGTGGCCGAGTAGGCCTGCCCGGCGTAGGGGTCGGTGCTCCAGCCGGTGGCCGACGAGGTGCAGGCGCCCGTGTTCGTCGCGAGGCACGGCATCGGATCCGAGACCCGAACGTAGGATGCCCGTGCCGTCGACGTGTTCGAAGCCACGACCTGGAACGCGCTCGTCGGGTACCCGCTCTGCGGCACGTCGCCCGGCTGCGGCACGACCACGGTCGTCGGGGTGCTCGTCTTGGTCACCCGCACCCCCGGCGGCTGGTCGACGATGGAGATGGTGTCGGAGGCCGTCCGCGATCCGCCGGACGAGCCGTCGAGGAGCGTCGCCGAGACGGAATCGGTATTGCTCACGGTGTTGTTGCTGCCCGACACGTTGTAGCCGTGCGTCGACGTGACCCACGGCGTCGCGCCGTTCGTGGCGACCCGCACCGTGTTCCGGAGCTGCCAGACCAGGCCGAAGTGACGGGTGGTCGACGAGGGTGCGATGCCGGTTCCGGCGACCGGCGCGGTCGGGTCGGTGCTGGCCGCACGCGCGGCGTCGTTCGGCACGACTGTGATCCGGACGCCGGTCGTGGCCGCCGACTCCCCCGCGGACAACGTGTAGCCCGCGAACCCCCGGCTCGACATCCAGGAGCCGGTCGGCGGTGCGACCGTCGTCCAGGCGCCGTTCTGGTACAGCTCCACGGTCGAGACGGAGTCCCACTGGAGCAGCGGGTCGGCCGCGTACGTCACCGGGGCGACGGCCTTGAGGTCGAACGCCTGGAAGGTGGTCTGGGCGGGGCTGCCCTGAGCGGTGTTCGGGTCGCTCACCACGACGGATCCGTAGCCGGTCGCGTTCACTCCCCAACCGAGGCTCGTGCCGGCCTGCTGACCGGACTGCGCGTCGACGGTGGCGAGGTCGCCGGAGAAGGTGGGCGTCGTCCAGTTCTTGTCGGCGAGCAGTTGGCCGACGCCCGAGAACGTGCGGATCGCGGCGGAAGCCTGTGCGGTGTCGGTGGAGGTCAGCGGCGGGCGTCCGGCCACGGTGCCGGTGGCGAGCACCGCTGCGGCGTTCGTGTACGTGCTGGCCGGAGCGTCGGCGACGGAGGTGGGTGTCGACGTTCCGCGGATCGTGGAGCGCGCCTGGAAGACCGTGTTCGGCGAGACCGTGGTGCCGGCCGAGAAGCCGTCGGGGTTCGAGAACGTGTACCGGAGACCGGTGATCGTGCCGACCAACGCCGGGTCGATCGGACCGCGGTAGACCTGGCCGCCGTCGGTCGCGGGCACCTGGGTCAGGGTGCGGTAGTTCGTGCCGTCGGTCGTGTACTCGATGAGCAGCGACGCCCCGGCGGGCACCTGCGTCGAGGCGATCGACACCGGATTGAAGGCGCCCCAGAAGCTGGCGTTCGAGCCCGCGCCGTCGGTGACGACGATGGTGCTCGGGTCGACGAAGGCCGTGCCCGAGTCGGTCGTGGCCTTGAGTTGCGCGACGACGGTGCCGCCGGGGGCGACGGGGTTGTTCGCGCCGGGCGAGAGGGTCTTTGCGAGCTTGACCGAGAGCTGCGGCGTCACGATCTGGAGAGGCGCTGTGGCCGTGGCCGGCGTGGCCGGACCGGACGCGTTGGATCCGGAGACCGTGAGGGTGTTCGTGGTCGAGACGGAGTTCTGGGCCGCGACGATGCCGACGGTGGGGGCGATGGAGTACGGCGCGGTCGCCGCGGCGCCCGAGGCGATGGCTCCGGTGTACGTGAGGTCGAAGCCGGTCAGGTACGCGCCGGCCGGCGGCGTGGGTGCCGCCGGGGTGCTGCCCGAGGCGAACGGCACGGTGATGTCGGGTCCGGTGCTGAAGTGCCAGACGACGGATGCGGCGGTCGCACCGCTCGGGTACGTGAGCGCCGCTGAGAAACCGCCGAACAGCAGGTCGGCGGTGAAGTAGTCGCGGTCGGCCAGGGTGAGGGTGTCGAGCGGGCCGTTCGACTGGTTGGTGCCGGTGATCGAGGCGGCGGCGGTGGTGCCGGCGGGGATCGTGCCGGGGGTGATCGTCTTGTTGGCCGCGACGGCCGCCGAGAGCGGCGTGATCGCATAGGGAGCGGTGGCAGCAGCCGACTTCGAGCCGCCCGCCGTCGTCACGGTGCTTTGCGCGGCGTTCGTCAGGGAGGCCCCGCCGACGAGCGACGCGCCGGTGCCGGTCGCGACCCGCTGCGTCGCGCGCTGCTCGACGGTGATCGGAACGCTGCCCGCCGCGCCGTTCGGGTCGATCGTCGTGCCGAAGGTGAAACGGAGGCCGGCGACCTGAGTGGGAGTGACGCCGTCGGGGAGCGCGATGGCTCCGGGGGCGCGAGGCTGTCCGGGCACCCACTGGTACGAGCCGCCGGTGAGCACGTAGGCGTCCACCTGCACGGTCGTCGCCCCGGCCGGGAGCACCGGCGTGCCGAAGCCGGCGAAGTCGGTCACGGTGAAGGGGTTGGAGGCGTCGAGCGTCGTCGCACCGGCGGCCGCGGTGGTCGGGTCCTGCACGACGAGCGAGGTCGCCGGCACGTTCGAGGTGTTGGCGGGCGTCAGGGTGATGGTCGACGAGGCTCCGGGCGAGAACTGCTGCGAAGCCGGAGCCCAGGTCTTGCCGAGCGTCGTGCCGACGATCGTGGGCACGGTGACGACGACGTCGGCCTCGTCGGAGGCGTCTCGCACGGCCGTCGGCGAGGAGGCCGTGGCGACGTTCGGGATCGTGCTGCCGTTGTACGGCCAGGTCGCGGGGAGGCTCGCGGGCACCTGCAGAGTGATCGTGGCCGTGTACGAGTCGCCGGCCTTGATGCCGATACCGCCTCCCGGCAGGCTCTCGCCGAAGGTCACGCCGAACACGCAGTCGCTCGAGACGGTCTTCGTCGTGGCGCAGGAGCCGGTGAACGCCCGGGTGCTCGGGTAGGTCGTCGTGATCCGGGTCTGCAGGATCGGGAATCCGGCGAACTGGGCGGGCAGCGGATCGGACAGCGTGGCGTCGACGCAGTCGTTGTCGGAACAGGAGGTGAGGATCGAGTAGGTGAACTCGTCGCCAGGCGCCAGGTTCTCTTGCGAGACGGACTTGGTCACGGTCAGGGCGGCGTTACCCGCGGCGGACGCCGGGGCTGCGATCGCCGTCGTTCCGAGCACGAAGGCAGCTGTGACGACGGCTAGAAGAGCGAAGCCGCGTCGCTTCAGCCGCGCCGCCTTGCCGTTGCCGGTGCCCGATCCGCCTGTGCTCGATCCCCGCGAATTCGACCCGACCACTGACGCCTGCCTTCGTTCTGCGGAGAGGCCCCGAACCCTTCCGTCTGTTTTTCACCCTAGGACGGGGGGCAGGATTTCCCAAGACCTTTCTGTTAATGGAGTGGCGAATGTGATCTCGCGCGGCGAGCGCGTCGGGCGCGAGCGCGTCGGGCAGCGCACACGAGCGCGTCAGGCGTCGAGCGTCCGCCGCAGGAACGCCACCATCGCCTCGACCAGCGCCAGCCGCGAATCGAGGCGTCGGTATTCGTGCCCCTCGCCGGCCAGTTCGAGGTACTCGACCTCGGCACCGCGAGCGCGCAGCGCATCGACGGCCTGGTGCGCCTCGCCGATCGGCACGTTCGTGTCGAGTTCTCCGTGCACGACCAGGAGCGGCGCGGTCACGTCGTCGATGCACGACATCGGAGAGAGCGTCTCGAGCAGCGCCTCGTCGTCCACCGGGTGCCCGTACTTCGTCGCGGCGGCAGCCGCGATCCACGGTTCGGTGTCGCGGTAGAACGTCGCGAAGTCGCTCATGCCGCAGACGTCGACGCCGGCGGCGAACACCTCGGGGGTGAACGCGAGGGAGGCGAGGGTGGCGTAGCCGCCGTACGAGCGTCCGGTGACGGCGATCCGCGCGGGGTCGGCCACACCCGAGTCGGCCAGGAACCCCGCGGCGTCGACGACGTCGGCCAGGGCATCCCACCGTTTCTCGAGATCGTCGGCGTGCACGAAGTCGCGCCCGAAGCCGGACGAGCCTCGGATGTTGGGGGCGAACACGGCGATGCCCGCGGCGACCAGGGCCTGGTGCTGGGCCGAGAAGGTCGGGCGCTCCTGCGACTCGGGGCCGCCGTGCAGGTGGAGAAGGGCGGGGCCGGGGGATGCACTGCCGGGCACCCGGTAGAGCCACCCCGTGATCGCCAGGCCGTCGCGCGCGACGAACGTCTCGAGCGTCGGCACGACCAGGTCGACCTCCGGCAGCGACGGTCCTGTCGTGACGCGCGACCAGGTGTGGCTCGTGGTGTCGAGGCGCCAGAGCTCACGGGGGCGCTCGGGGCCTTCGACGGCGAGCAGCACGCTTCGACCGTCGCGGCTGAGGACGGGGTTGGTCACGACGGAGCCGGGGAGGCCGTCGACGACGCTGCGGGTGCCGTGGGCCGTGTCGAAGAGCTCCAACTCGCTGCGACCCGCCACGTTCCAGACCAGCAGTAACACCCGGCCGGCGTCGTCGGCGTCGAGGGCCTCGAGCTCGGCGTCGTCGCGTCCGGCGAGCACCTGCGAGGTGCCGCGCCAGCCGTGCGGACCGATCGGCATGGAGACGAGCTGTCGGCGCGGCAGCCCGGCCTCGGTGGACACGTAGGCCACGAGCGGGCTCTCGTCGCCCTCCGGAGCCGGGCGGATCAGGGCGACCTCGGCCGAACCGGCGTGCGGCGAGGTGAGCAGCGGGTGGTCCTCGTCGGTGAGCCGGTCGACGACCACGACGAACTCCTCGCCGCGGCGGCCGTCGCGCAGGATCACGAGGCGCTCCTCCACCGACACGTCGAGGATGTGGATCAGCTCGCCGACGGCGAGGTCGTCGCGATCGCCCGAGTCGGGATCGACGAGGTACGACCGGGCCGGCTGCTCGGGTTCGGCCGACGGCAACGACACGACGACCCGGTGCCCGCTGCGGCTCCACGGCCCGAGCTCGGCGTGCTGGTCGCGCGACCCGGCGATGCGGTGCGCGTCGGTGCCGTCGGGACGGACGACCCAGACCTGCTGGCGCACGCCGCCGTCGGTGGCCAGGGCCAGGGCCAGCCAGGCGCTGTCGGCCGACCACGACACGGCCACCACGGGGTCGGTCGTCTCCTCGAGCACGATGCGGGTCGGCGTCGGGAGCTCGCCGTCGACGACCACGTCTTGGACGAAGACCTCGGGGACGCCGGTGCGGTCGCTGATGAACGCCACCCGTCGAGCGTTCCGGGTCATCGTCGGGCCCCACGAACCCCAGGCGGACACCAGCGAAGAAGTCAGGTCGTCGTGCATCCCGCCGATGCTAGCGACGCCGGGCTCCACGAACCCTCCACTCACTGCACTCCCTGCGCCTGCAGCCACATCTCGATCAACGCGAGTTGCCACAGCGCGTTGGAGCCGAGGGTGGTGCGCGTCTCGTTCGGGTTCGCCAGGAGCGCCTCGACGGACGCCTGGTCGAAGAGACCGCGACGCTGCGCTGCCGGGTCGGTCAGGGCATCCCGCACCCTCGCCAGGTACGGGCCTTCGAGCTGCCGGATCGCCGGCACCGGGAAGTAGCCCTTCGTGCGGTCGATCACCGCGTCGGGCACGACCCCGCGCGCGGCGCGCTTGAGCACGCCCTTTCCGCCGTCGGCGAGCTTCAGAGACGGGGGGATGCGCCCCGCCAGTTCGACGAATTCGTGGTCGAGGAACGGCACCCGGGCTTCGAGCCCCCAGGCCATCGTCATGTTGTCGACGCGCTTGACCGGGTCGTCGACCAGCATGACGGTGGTGTCGAGCCGGAGAGCCGCATCCACCGCCGTATCGGCCCCGGGGGCGGCGAACTGCGACTCGATGAACCCGGTCGGCACGTCGCTCGCGGCCAACCACTCGGGGTTCAGCAGGCGGGAGAGGTCGTGCCAGGAGCGGTCCGAGAAGACGGAGGCGTAGGCCCGGGCGGCCCCGTCGCGCGGCACGTCGGCGAGGGGCGGGTACCAGTCGTAGCCACCGAGCACCTCGTCGGCGCCCTGACCCGACTGCACCACCTTGATCGTCTTCGACACCTCTTCGGCGAGCAGGTAGAACGCGACGCAGTCGTGACTCACCATCGGCTCGCTCATCGCGGCGATCGCCCCGTCGATGCCGGGCAGCAGCTTGGTGCTGTCGATCGGGATCCGGTGGTGGTCGGTGCCGAACTCCTTCGCCACGATCGACGAGTACTCGAACTCGTCGCCGGACTCGCCGCCCGCCGAGTCGAAGCCGATGCTGAACGTCGCGAGGTCCTTCTGCCCGGCCTCGGCCAGCAGCGCCACGACGAGGCTCGAGTCGATGCCGCCGGAGAGCAGCACCCCGACCGGGACGTCGGAGACCATCCGCCGTTCGACGGCGGTCCGGAGCGACGCGAGCAGCGCCTCCTGCCAGTCCTTCTCGCTCCAGTCGGCCTTGTCGGGGTCGCGCGTGAACGACGGCGTCCAGTAGACGTGCTCGGTCGTGCGGCCGTCGGGTTCGACGACGGCGACGGTCGCCGGCGGCAGCTTCTTCACGCCGGCGAGGATCGTGCGAGGGGCGGGCACGACCGAGTGGAAGGTCATGTAGGTCGCGAGCGCCTCGCGGTCGATCGAGGTGTCGGTGCCGCCGCCGGCGAGGAGCGCCGGCAGCGTCGAGGCGAAGCGGAGGCGCTCGGGGGTCCGGTCGAGGTAGAGCGGCTTGATGCCGAGGCGGTCGCGGGCCAGGACCAGCCGACCGGTGCGGTGCTCCCAGATCGCGATGGCGAACATGCCGAGGAAGTGGTCGACGAAGTCGGTGCCCCACTCGGCGTAGCTCTTCAGCACGACCTCGGTGTCGGAGGTCGAGAAGAAGTGGTGCCCCTTCGACCGGAGCTCGTCGCGGAGCGACTCGTAGTTGTAGATCATCCCGTTGTAGACGATGGTGAGGCCGAGCTCGGCGTCGACCATGGGCTGCGAGCCGGCCGTCGTCAGGTCGATGATCGAGAGTCGTCGGTGGCCGAGACCGACCGGGCCGCGGGTCCAGATGCCGTCGCCGTCGGGTCCGCGGTGGACCAGGCAGCCCGTCATGCGGGCCACGTCTCCGGCATCCGAGCGGAGACCGTCGAATCGGATCTCTCCTGCTAGTCCGCACATACGGTCGTGCCCTTCGTCAGTTCGTCCGTCCGATGATCCAGGTGTCCTTCGCCCCGCCGCCCCGCGACGAGTTGACGACCATACTGCCCTCGGGTGCGACCCGGGTGAGCCCGAGGTCGGCGAGCCGGCTCTCGCCGGGCGCGATGCCCGTCAGATAGACGAACGCGCGCAGGTCGACGTGGCGCGGCTCGAGACCGCTGGGCAGGAGGGTGGGATGCGAGGACAGCGTCACGACCTCCTGGGCGACCCAGCCGGCGGGATCCCGCGCGATGTCCTCCCGGCGCTCGGCCACCGCGGCGGCGTTCGCCGACGGACCGATCAGCACGCCTCGCCCGCCCTGCCCGTCGACCGGCTTGGTCACCAGCTCGCCCACGCGGTCGAGCACCGAGAGCCGCTCGGACTCGTCGCTCGTGCGGTACGTGGGCACCGACTCGAGCAGCGGCTTCTCCTCGAGGTAGTAGGCGATGAGGTCGGGCACGGCGACGTACATCGCCTTGTCGTCGGCCAGGCCGTTGCCCGGAGCGTTGGCCAGGAACACGTCGCCCTGGGCGGCGACGTCCAGGATCGACTCGCCGAGGCGCGGGTCGTCGGTGGACGCGAGGTCGATCAGCTCGCCGTCGAGCCGGAGGTACAGCGAGTCGATCACCCGGTTGGTGTCGCGAGCGACGACGCGACCCCGTGCGACCGTCAAGTCGTCGGCGACCACGAGCAGGAGGCCGGCGCCCTCGGCCAGGGTGCGGTGCTCGAAGAAGGCCGAGCTGTCGGGCCCCTCCGTGAGCAGTGCGCCGGTGCCGCCGTCGGGCAGGACGGTTTCGTGGATCAGCGAGAGCACGCTCGACGGATCGAGGAGTCCGTGGGGGCGGGGCGCTTCGGGGATCACGGAGTCGAGCATCCTGCGGATCGTCACCGCGAAAGCGGCACCGCTGGGCGTTCGCACGTTGTCTTCGAGCACGCGCCAGCCGCCGAAGCCGTTGCGGATCAGGTCGAAGCCCTGGATCGGCGCCCGGACCGTGCCCGCGGGGAGCCGGGTCGCCTCGTCGCGCCAGCCGGTGGCGCCGACGACCTGCTCTTCGCGGAGGACCCCGTCGGCCACGACCCTCCGCTTGCCGTAGGCGTCCTGCAGGAAGGCCTCGATCGCCCGGGCGCGCTGGGTGAGACCCGCCTCGAGGCCGGTCCACTCGTGCTGCGTGATCACGCGGGGGAACAGGTCGACGCCGAAGCCGCGCGCCTCGCCGTCGACGACGAAGCCGAGGCCGGCGTCGCGGGTCCAGGAGTCGCGCTTGCGGCACAGGTCGCGGACGGCGTCGCCGTCGAGGGCGTGGAAGAACGGCACGAGCTCGCGGTACACCGGCCGGGGATGCAGCCCGGGGCCGACCGCCTCGTCGCCGGCGCGGTAACGGTAGCCCTCGAGCGGCGCCACCCCGTCGGAGGCTCCTCCGCTCGGCCCGTGGGTCTCGCGGACGACGAGGTCGACCACGTCGGCGATCTCCCCGCGCTCCTCGAAGGCGGCCCGCTGCCGGTCGGCGGAGTTGCCGCGCGCCAGCGTCGCGTCGACGAGTTGGTTGACGTCGTCCCAGTCGCCCAGCGCCTCGAGCTGGGGCCTCAGAGTGTCGAGCACCTGGCGGATCGCGATGCCCGCGGGCAGGGGCGAGGGATGCGCGGCGAGGTCGAGCAGTTCGGCCGAGAGTCCGCCTCGCGCGGCCTGCCACATCGCTGCCCGATGCAGAGGGGCGGCGCGGGGCGTGTACGGCCGCCCCTCCTCGATCGACTGCTCGGCGGCGCGGACCGCGGCCCGGAAGAGACCGGCGATGAGCACCGCGTCGTCGACGATCGGCGTCGCGTCGCAGGTGCGGAGTTCGAGCGTCGGGGCGTGGGACGAGGGGCGCACGTCGAAGTAGGCCATCTTGGCGTCGGCGATGACGCCGCTGGCGATGAGGTCTTGGACGAGGGTGTCGTACTCGGCGGCGTCCGCCATCGGCCCGGTCGACCCGGCGCTCGGCCAGCGCTGCCAGATGATCGAGCGAATGCTCGCGTACCCGGTGTCCTGGCCGTTCCAGTACGGCGAGCTCGCGCTCAGGGCCAGCAGCGCCGGGAGCACGGGAGCCACACGGCCGGCGATCTGCACGGCGACATCGCGGTCGGCGACCCCGACGTGCACCTGGAGGCCGCAGATCAGCTGCTCGTTGACGAGCATCTGGTACTGCTCCTGCATTCGCCCGTAGCGGCCCGTGGCGGTGAGCTCGAAGTCCTCGAACTCCGAGTGCGGCGCGGTTCCGGCGGCGGCGATGCCGAGGCCGTCCTGGCCGGCCACGTCGACGAGGTCGCGGCGGAGCTTCACGATCTCGCGGCGCAGGTCGCTCAGATTCGTCACGACGGGGACGTTGGTCTCGACCGTGGTGCGCTGCAGTTCGGCGCCGTAGAGGTCGCTCGGCAGCCTCGACAACAGCTGTGGCGCACGCGCCGACAGCCTCCTGGTCGACAGGTCGATCAGGTGAAGCTCTTCTTCCGCCCCCAGCGTCAGCTCTGCGCTCATGGGGTCAAGCTACGCGGTCCGCCGAGGATCCGCGGGTGCTTTGCCCCAGAATGCCGTGCGCACCCGTCTCCGCTCGCGCCCGAAGTCGGCGCGCGCTACACGTTCTGAGCCGCAAGGCGTTTGTCCGCGGCAGCGGAGCTTGCACACGCCAGACGTTCTGAGCCGTGAGGCGATTGTCCGCGGCAGCGGACCAAACCAGCACTGAGGCGACCCGGGGAGGACGCGAAGCATCCGACCAGAAATCCGCGGAGCCGGGGAGCGAAGCGACCCAGCAAGCACTGAGGCGACCCGGGGAACTGCGAAGCAGTGACCAGAAATCCGCGGAGCCGGTGGGATTTGAACCCACGGTACCCAAAAAGGGTACTCCACCTTAGCAGGGTGGTGCACTAGGCCGAACTATGCGACAGCTCCTTGCGCGCCCGACGAGCGAACGCACGCCCACGAGTATAGCGGGATCGACGGGCGGTTCCGATCGGGGTCGGAACGGGCATCCCACGTTCTCGACTCGGCCTTAGAGGTGTCCGCCGGAGTGCGGACGCGAAATTGCACCCCATTCCGAGTGGAATTGTCCCCTTGTCCTCATTTATGCGGACCCATAGAGTTGCCACAACGCCCGTTCCCACCCACGGCATCCCGAAGGTCCAGAGCAACCCGAATCTGCTCGAAGGCCTGTCGAAGAACGGACATTCCGCCTGCAACGACGCAGACACGCAGCGCCCTGCGAGGCCGAACACCCCTGATCCCGGCCTCGCAGGGTCTCACTCCCGCTTTCCCCTGAGCGGTCGAGTGGCAGGAGGCCGCCCCCGCGAGCTGGTTACTCGCACCGGGGCGGCCTTTTCCTGTTCCTCCGCGGGCGCTTCGGTTCGCTCGCCAGCCCGCGACGCGACTCCAGCACACGCCGCTCAGCTTCGTGCGACCCCGCACTTCGTGGAGTCAGCGACTCCCCGCCCGCGACGCGACCCCAGAAGAGGCCGCGCTGCCGAAAGGTGAGCGGCGTGTTCTGGAGTCGCGCACCGCTGCGCACGCCCGCACCCCGCCTCCGCGCAGCCGCACCCTCCTCCGCGCAGCCGCACCCCGATCCCGCGGAGCCGCACCCCGTCGCACGCGAGAGACCCCGCCGGACCGGGGGTCCTGCGCGCGTTCAGGGGTGCGAGTCGACGCAGGCGCCTGATGGGCGGGGCCGAAGTACGAAAACCGAAACCCAAACCGAACCCGAAACCGAGCGCGGGATGCACCTCAGAACTTGTACGCCACCGAGCAGGTCTGGTCGGCCGCGGTCTGGCCCGTCAGTCCGCTGATGGTCGAGGCTCCCGACGAGGCCGTCGCACCGTCCGTCGGCGTCGTCGTGGCGGCACCCGCGCCGGCACCCGCCGTCGGCGAAGTAGTGGCCGCACCGGCAGCCGCACCGGCAGCCGCACCGCCAGCCGCACCGGCCGCCTCCCCCGCGGTCTCGTCCACCGACCCGACGCCGGTGCTGCCCTTCGGGATCGTGAACGGCTGATCGTTCTTGATCGCGTCGAACAGGAGCCCGGCCGTGTAGGTGTCGGGCTTGACCTTGCCGGAGTAGACGCCGGTGCCGCCGGTGCTGCCGGGGTACTGCACGAAGTTGACGTTGCCGAGCGGCAGGTCCTTCAGCGCGAGGCCGATCTCGATCATCGTGCTGACGTTGTTGAGACTGTTCGACAGCGACATGTTCTGCGTGGCCGCCGACGCGAGCTTGAACAGCTTGGTCGGGCTACCGAGGACGCCGCCGCTCTTGATCGTGCGGAGCATGGAGGAGAGGTACACCTGCTGCGAACTGATGCGGCCGAGGTCGGATCCGTCGCCGACGCCGTGCCGGCTGCGCAGGAACGCCAGGGCGTCCCCGCCCTGCAGCGTCGTGGTGCCGGCCGCGAGCTTCAGACCGGTGTAGCGGTCGGTGATGGGCTTGTTCACGCAGACCGGGACTCCGCCGATAGCGTTGGTCATCTCGATGACCCCGTTGAACGAGATCAGTCCGGCGAACGGGATGTCGACACCGGTGAGCGACTTGACCGTCTGGACGACGCAGTTCAAGCCGCCGTACGAGTACGCGTTGTTGAGCGGCTGCGCCGACATGGCGCTGTACGACCCGGAGCCGTCGGTCTTCGGGCACGACGGGATCGGCACGACGAGGTCGCGGGGGATGCTCACGGCCGTCGCGTTCTGATGGTCGGCCGACACGTGCAGCAGGATATTGACGTCGTTCAGGGTGGCGTCGCGGACTCCGAACGCGTCGCCCTGCTTGGCATCGTTGTCCGTGCCGACGATGAGCACGTTGAACCCGCCGTCGTAGGCGCCGACGCCCGTGACGATGTTGTCGTCCTTCGCCTTCGCGATCTGCGTCTTCTCGCCCTGCAGCGCAACTCCGGGGCCGAGCTGGCTGGTGAGCCGGTGCACGGCGATCGCCCCGACCGAGACGCCGCTCACGAGGAGGACGGCGACCGCGACGGCCACGTACTTCAGCACGAAGGCGGTCGCGCGACCCCGCCGCAGTCGCCCGTGCCGAGCCGCCGGGGCGAGGGGCAAGGCGGGGGATGCACTGCCGGACCCGTCGGACCGTCTGCGGGATCGCGGGCCCCGCGGTCGCTTCGGAGCGTCGGGGGCGGGGGTCGGGAGACGGTCGGAACGGTCGCTCACGCAGGTCCTTTCGGTCGTCCGGAACGAGGCATCACACCGCGACCCGGATGAAGGCAAGACCGGCAGTGTACCCCGAACCCCTGGTGAGCCTCCAGGCTGGGATCGTCGCGCTGCGCCACAGGGCGCCGACCGATCAGGCGCGCGCCGGCACGATCTGCGCCACGTCAGCGATCGACGAGACCCGGAGGCCGTCCCACTGCGGCACCGGCGGAGTGCCCGGACGCTCGAACAGCACCGCCGTCATGCCCACGTCACGCGCGCCGCTCAGTTCGTGGCTGCCCCCGTCGCCGACGTAGACACAGTCGGCCGGATCGACGTCGAGGGAGTCCGTGACGTGGAGGTACATGACCGGTGACGGCTTGTGCGTGCCGAGGGCGCACGAGTACGCGGCCGCCTCGAAGAGGTCGCCGAGCGGGGTGCCGGGCAGAACCTCGGGCACCTCGGCCGAGCAGTCGGTCACGAGCCCGAGACGTGAGCCTCGGTCGCGGAGCAGCGCCAGGGCGTCGAGGGCCCACGAGGCACGGATCAGCCGCTCCGTGAAGGCGAGCCTCAAGCGGGTCGCGCGGTCGAGCACGTCGTCTGCCGGAGCGACGCCGGTGATGCGGGTCGTCAGCGTGCCGATCGTGGAGCGGACGTCGCCGAGCTCGCCGAGGGTGCGCTGGCCGAAGGTGCCGCGGAACGCCGCCGCGAAGGCCTCCTCGTCGACGCCGAGGACCCCTGCCATCTCGGCGGAGAGGGCGTCGCGCTCCGTCCGGTCGCCCGACGGGATGAGCGTGCCGAAGAGGTCGAAGAGGACCGTCGGTGGAGAGGCTTCGTCGCGGGGCACACGAGTACCGTAGCGGCCCGGCCCGCACGCTTCCAGCGGGGGGCGTGCATCCCCCGCTCGTTTCTTCGGGGTTGCTCGGGGGTACTCGCAGGGCCTGGGTTCTGTCGGAGGCTCGGCGTAGCATCCGGAAGATGATGCGTCCTTCCATCGCAACGGTCGGAGAGCTTCGCGCCTCGGGCCACGTCCAGAAGTCCCTTCGACAAGAAATCCGCGACAACCTGCTCGCCGCTCTGCGCGAGGGGCGCGACCCGTGGCCGGGCCTGCACGGGTTCGAGAACACGGTCATCCCCCAGCTCGAGCGGGCACTGCTTGCCGGGCACGACATCGTCCTGCTGGGCGAGCGCGGGCAGGGCAAGACCCGCCTGCTGCGCACCCTCTCCGGCCTGCTCGACGAGTGGTCGCCGGTCATCGAGGGCTCCGAGCTGGGCGAGCACCCGTTCGAGCCGATCACGAGCGAGAGCATCCGCCGGGCGTCCGACCTCGGCGACGAGCTGCCCGTGTCGTGGCGCAGCCGCGACGAGCGCTACGTCGAGAAGCTCGCCACCCCCGACACCAGCGTGGCCGACCTGATCGGCGACGTCGACCCGATGAAGGTGGCCGAGGGTCGCAGCCTGGGCGACCCCGAGACGATCCACTTCGGCCTGATCCCCCGCAGCCATCGCGGCATCGTGGCGATCAACGAGTTGCCCGACCTCGCCGAGCGGATCCAGGTCGCGATGCTGAACGTGATGGAGGAGCGCGACATCCAGATCCGCGGCTACGTGCTGCGGCTGCCGCTCGACGTGCTCGTCGTCGCCAGCGCCAACCCGGAGGACTACACGAACCGCGGCCGCATCATCACGCCGTTGAAGGATCGGTTCGGCGCCGAGATCCGCACGCACTACCCCACCGAGCTCGACGACGAGGTGGCGGTCATCCGCCAGGAGGCCGACCTCGTCGCCGAAGTGCCCGACCACCTCGTCGAGATCCTCGCCCGCTTCACCCGGGGCCTCCGCGAGTCGAGCGCCGTCGACCAGCGCAGCGGCGTGAGCGCCCGCTTCGCCATCGCCGGCGCCGAGACGATCGCCGCGGCGGCCCTGCACCGGGCCACCCGCCAGGGCGAGGAGGCGGCCGTCGCCCGTCCGATCGACCTCGAGACGGCCGTCGACGTGCTCGGCGGCAAGATCGAGTTCGAGTCGGGCGAAGAGGGCCGCGAAGACGACATCCTCGACCACCTGCTCCGCACCGCCACGGCCGAGACCGTTCGGGCCCACTTCCGCGGCATCGACTTCGGTGTGCTCGTCGACGCGCTCGAGAGCGGCACGATGGTCACCACCGGCGAGCAGGTCACCGCCCGCGACTTCCTGACCGGGCTGCCCTCGCTCGGCGAGTCCGAGCTGTACGACGAGATCGCCGACCGGGTCGGCGCCACCAGCGACGGTCAGCGGGCCGGCGCCATCGAACTGGCACTGGAGGGCCTGTACCTGTCCCGCCGTGTGAGCAAGGAGACGGGCGGAGGCGAGGCCGTCTATGGCTAGGGGCAACCGGCGTCTCGCCCGCGACACGCGCTACGCCCGGTACGACGGCGGCCCCGATCCGCTGGCGCCGCCGGTCGATCTGAAGGAGGCCCTCGACGCCATCGGCGACGACGTCATGGCCGGCTCTTCGCCCGAGCGAGCCATCCGCGAGTTCCTGCGCCGTGGCGGCCGCGACAAGCCGGGCCTCGACGACCTGGCACGGCGAGTGGCCGAGAAGCGCCGCGAACTGACCCAGAAGCACAACCTCGACGGCACTCTGCACGAGGTCAAAGAGCTGCTCGACCACGCCCTGCTGGAGGAGAAGAAGCAGCTCGCGCGCGATGCCCTGATGGACGACACCGACCGCGCCCTCGCCGAGATGCAGCTCGAGAACCTCCCGGCGTCGACCGCCGCAGCCGTGAACGAGCTCGGCGACTACCAGTGGCAGAGCGCCCAGGCCAAGCAGGATTTCGAGAAGATCAAAGACCTGCTCGGGCGAGAGATGCTCGACCAGCGGTTCGCCGGCATGAAGAACGCCCTCGAGAACGCCACCGACGCCGACCGCGAGGCCATCACCGAGATGCTCGGCGACCTCAACGAGCTCCTGGCGGCGCACAACCGAGGCGAAGACACCCCCGAGCAGTTCGACGACTTCATGGCCAAGCACGGCGACTTCTTCCCCGAGGGCCCCTCCGACATCGACGAGCTCATCGACGCCCTGGCGGCCCGCGCCGCCGCGGCGCAGCGGATGCGCAACTCGATGACTCAGGAGCAACGCGACGAACTCGACGCGCTCGCCCAGCAGGCCTTCGGATCCCCCGATCTGATGCAGGCTCTCGGCGAACTCGACGGCAACCTGCAGGCGGCTCGCCCCGGCGAGAACTGGGGCGGGTCGGAGCAGATGGAGGGCGGCGAGGGGCTCGGCCTCGGCGATGGCACGGGCGTGTTCCAAGACCTGGCCGACCTCGACGCGCTCTCCGAGCAGCTCTCGCAGTCGTACCAGGGCTCCGACATGGACGACCTCGATCTCGATGCACTCGCCCGCCAGCTCGGCGACGCCGCCGCAGTCGACGCCCGAACGCTCCAGCAGCTCGAAAAGGCCCTCCGCGACACCGGCACCCTCAAACGCGGCACCGACGGGCAGCTCCGGCTCACCCCGAAGGCCATGCGGCAGCTCGGCAAAGCGCTGCTGCGCGACGTGGCCTCGACCCTGTCCGGCCGCTCGGGCAACCGCGACACCCGGGCCGCCGGGGCCGCGGGCGAGCGATCCGGCGCCACGCGCGAATGGGCCTTCGGCGACACCGAGCCGTGGGACGTCACCCGCACCGTCACCAACGCCCTGACCCGGACGGCGGGATCCCGGCCGCCCGTCGACTCCCCCGATGGCTCTCCCGCCTTCATCTCCGGCGTCCGCATCGAGATCGGCGACGTCGAGGTGCAGGAGACGGAGGCTCGCACCCAGGCCTGTGTAGCCCTGCTCGTCGACACGTCGTTCTCGATGGCGATGGAGGACCGCTGGGTGCCGATGAAGCGCACCGCGCTCGCCCTGCACACGCTGATCACGAGTCGGTTCCGCGGCGACGACCTGCAGCTCATCGGCTTCGGTCGCCACGCCGAGGTGATGGAGATCGAGAAGCTCGTCGGGCTCGACGCGCAATGGGACAAGGGCACGAACCTCCACCACGCCCTGCTTCTGGCCAACCGGCACTTCCGCAAGCACCCGAACGCTCAGCCGGTGCTGCTCATCGTCACCGACGGCGAGCCGACCTCGCACCTCGAGCCCGACGGCGAGGTGTACTTCAACTATCCGCCCGACCCGCTGACCATCGCCTACTCGGTGCGGGAGCTCGACGCCTCCATGCGCCTCGGTGCTCACACGACGTTCTTCCGTCTCGGCGACGACCCGAGCCTGGCCCGCTTCATCGACTCCATGGCCAAGCGCGTCGACGGCACCGTCGTCGCGCCGGAGGTCGACGACCTCGGCGCGGCCGTCGTGGGTTCGTACCTCGGGTCGCGTCGTGCCGGCGGGTTCGGTGGCTTCGGCGGGGGTGCCGGGTTCGGCGGGCGTGGGTTCGGCGGGTTCGGCGGCGGCGGCTTCGGCGGCGGCGGGTTCGGCGGCGGCGGCTTCGGGGATCGCGGCGACTTCGGCCCCGGCGGCGGTCTCTTCCGCCGGTAGCTCTGCTGCTCGCCGCCCGCGGCGGTGCCCCCGCGTCCCCCTTCGTTTCGGCACACCCCCTTCCGCATCCCGGAGGGGGTGCGCCGTTTCGACGGGGGTCTGCCGCGTATGCCCCTCCGTTTCGGCACACCCCCCTCCGCACCACGAAGGGGGTCTGCTGTTTCGACGGGGGCAGCCCCGCATCCCCCTTCGTTCCGGCACGCCCCCTCCCGCACCACGAAGGGCACCCGCCGTTTCGACGGGGGCACCCACGCATCCCCCTCCGTTTCGGCACACCCCCTCCCGCAACCCGGAGGGCACCCGCCGTTTCGCCGGGGGCACCCACGCATCCCCCTCCGTTTCGGCACACCCCCTCCCGCAACCCGGATGGCACCCGCCGTTTCGACGGGGGCAGCCCCGCATCCCCCTTCGTTCCGGCACGCCCCCTCCCTCACCACGAAGGGCACCCGCCGTTTCGACGGGGGCTGCCGCGCATCCCCCTTCGTTTCGGCACACCCCCTTTCGCATCACGAAGGGCACCCGCCGTTTCGACGGGGGGCACCCGCGGCAGCCCCTAGCGCGGCGCCCTCAGCACCGGCCTCGGCCTCGGCCTCGGCCAAGACTCCAGAACACGACGCTCATATGTGCTCTAGGAAGCAGATTCGGGAGCCGACGCCGCCCTCACTCCACGACGACTCCAGTTCATGCCGCCCATCGCACAAGTGAGCGGCGTGTTCTGGAGTCGCAGGGGGATGCACGCCCACCCCAGGAACAACGCCATAAGCAGCCCCATAGACAGCCCCACAAACAGCCCCAGGAACAGCGCCTAGAACAGCGGCCAGGGAGTGGCGGGCATGCGGCCGCGCGGGGCCGGGAACCGGGCTTTCGCGAGCAAGCGCTCGCACCGCAACCGGAACGCGACGATCTCCGTCTGCGTGAGCAGTGCATCCAACCGTTCGCCCAACTCGCCGTCGAGGTCGGCCCGCACGCGCTCGACCCCCTCGAGTTCGGGCGCCGTGAGCGAGTCGCCGACCCAGCCCCAGAGCACGGTGCGCAGCTTGTGCTCCTCGTGGAAGGTGAGCCCGTGGTCGACGCCGTAGCGGTGCCGGTCGGGCATGGCGAGGATGTGCGCGCCCTTTCGGTCGGCGTTGTTCGTGACGACGTCGAAGACCGCCATCCGTCGGAGCGCCGCCGTATCTTCGTGGATCAGCGCCACCTCGCGGTCGTACTCGTCGTAGCCGTCGAAGACGTGCCGCCACCCCTCCGCGGGCACGGCGTCGGACGCCACGAGGTCGACCGGGTCTTGAGACGCGTCGATCTCCTGGAACAGCTGCACCATGCCCTCGCCGAGCGGGCCGTCGCGCAACCAGGTTCGCGGCACGACGTTCCAGCCGAACGACTCCGACACGAGGTACGCCGCCGCTTCGCGGTGGGCGAGCTGGCCGTCGGGGAAGTCCCAGAGCGGTTTCTCGCCCGCGATCGGCTTGTAGACGACGACCGTGTCGCCGATGCCTGCGAGGAACGTCGCGTTCGAGGCCGTCGTGATCCGCCCGGTGATCTCGAGATCACCGCCCGAGAGGTCGGCCTCCGGCATCAGAAGCCGTCGGGGACGACGCAGACGTGGCCGTCGGGGTCCATCGGCGTGCCGCAGAACGGGCAGATCGGACGACCGGCGCCGACGATCTCGAGGGTGCGGTCGGCGAAGGCGCGGGCGGTGCCGACGGGCATGCGCACGACGAGCATCTCCTCCGGCTCGAACTCGACGGCGCGCGAGTCGGGCAGGGGCTCGCCGAACTCGTCGGTGGAGTCGTCGTCCGCCTCGACGAACGGGTACGCCTCGATGACGATCTGCGCGGTCGACGGATCCCAGCCGAGGCTGAGCGCCGCGGCCCGGAACTGCGGTTCGACGGGCTGTTCGAGCGGCTCGTTGTCGACGAGTTCGACCGGGGTCACGGCAGGCACGGTGATCGAGGTGTTCTCGTTCGCGATGAGCCCGTCGAGGATCTCGTCGATCTTCTCGGCGAGCGCGGCCGACTGCTCCTTCTCGAGTGCGACGGTCACGAGTCGGGCGCCGTCGCGGGCCTGCAGATAGAACGTGCGGGCGCCGGGATTGCCGATGGTGCCGACGACGACCCGGTCCGGCCAGTCGAATCCGTGGACGATGGTGGGCATGCGCTCATTCTAGGAGCGCGCGCTGGCCAGAGGCCCAGACAGGAGCGTGGGATGCACGGGCCGGCCCGGTCGGAGGGGCTCGTGCATCCCCCGCTCGCCCCGGCCCTTCGGCCCCGAGGTCTGGCCGCCCGTCGGGTCAGGCCGGACCCGCGCCCCCGCCGATCGGAGCGTCGCCCTGCGGTGCCGGCGCCCTGAGCCAGGAGAGGTCGCCGGCGTCGGTGTTGGTCGAGACCACGTCGGTGCGGTCTTCGCCGTAGCGGACGATGGACACGGATGCCGGGCCGACCGTGATGCGCTGGAACAGGTCGAGGTGCATGCCGTAGGCGTCGGCGAGGATCGACTTGATGATGTCGCCGTGGCTCACCGCGACCCACACGGCTCCCGCGCCGTGCTCGGCCGTGAACGCCGCATCGTGCCGACGGATCGCCGCCACCGACCGGGCCTGCATCGTCGCCATGGTCTCACCGCCGGGGAACTCGACGGCGGACGGCTTCGACTGCACGACCTTCCAGAGCTTCTCCTTCGCGAGGTCGCTGATCTTCCGGCCCTGCCAGTCGCCGTAGTCGGCCTCGATGATGCCCTTGTCGTAGGCGACACGCAGTGGCTCGGCACCGTCGGCGACGACCTGACGGTCGAGCAGGAACTTCGCGGTCTGCCGGCACCGCTCGAGCGGGCTGGACACGATGCCGACGAGGGGCACGACGGCCAGGCGCTCCCCCGTGCGGGCCGCCTGCGTGCGGCCGACGTCGTCGAGTCGGACTCCCGCGGTGCGCCCGGCGAGGAGGCCGGTGGCGTTCGCGGTGGTGCGTCCGTGGCGGACGAGGATCACTGTGCCCATGCGGTCGAGCCTACGGTGCGGGTCGTGGGGCGGATGCGCCGGATGGTTGCGCTGGGCAGTGGCGCTGGGATGTGGCGCCAGGCTGCGGCGCCGAGCAACGTCGACGGCCGCCGATCGGCCGGGGTGTCAGGTGCTCGACCTTGTCAGGCGCTCGACTCCTGGAAGCCGTCGGGATCGGAGACGAGGGCCTCTCCGTCGCGGATCCAGGCGGTGCCCCGCGGTGCGTCGACGACGGGCACGATGGCGTCGTCGCAGTTGGCGATGGCGTTCAGCGAGTACACGCCGCTGTGACCGGGGTCGTCGAGGTAGGCCTCGTCTTCGTCTCCCGCGAAGAAGCGCCAGCCGGAGTCCTCGGGCCCGTGCTGGGCATGGTCGCGCTGGGCGAAGCCGACCGGAGCCCCGTCGACGGTGATCCGGTCGGTGGCCAGGCAGGCGGCGTCGGGGAGGCCGAAGTCGACCATGTCGGCCGCGTCGACGGCGAAGACCTTGCCCGGGGCGGACGCCTGCCGCTGCCCCTCGTCACCGGCGGCCTGCCCGCTGCGTTCGTCGACGGCCGACTGCTTGCCGAGGAGCGTTCGACGGACTCGCTCGAACATCGTCACTCCCTGCTTGCCGCCGTGTCTCGTGAAGCGGAGGGCGTGGGATTCGAACCCACGAGACATCTCTGCCCACTTGTTTTCAAGACAAGCTCCATCGGCCGCTCGGACAGCCCTCCCGGCGGCGATGCCTCGCGGATCGCAGCCGCGACGAGTCTATCCGACCGGCCCCGCGCATCCCCCGGCTCGCTTCGGTGCCCCGCGCCCGTGCCCTGCGCCCCGCACGCTACGCCCCGCGCCCCACGCCCGCACCAGCCGCCGACTCCAGAACATGCCGCTCACTTTTGCCGAGAACCGCATCTTCTGGAGTCGAGGCCCGGCGTGGCCGACATCGACTCCACAACAGACCGCCCAACGAGAACATGAGCAGCGTGTTCTGGAGTCGCCCGCCGACACCGACGCCGAGATCGAGACCGAACACGCAGCACTCAGCACGCAGCACAAGCGCGAACGAGAGCGCGGGATGCACGCCCCGAACCCGCCGCCGCCCGCTACAGCGTCCGCAGCACCGCCGCGAGCCCGTCGTCGACGTCGGCTCCGGTGACCTCGGAGGCGGCCTCGAGGACGTCGTCGGGCGCCTGTCCCATGGCCACGCCGCGCCCGGCTCGCGACGCCCAGGTGAGCATGTCGATGTCGTTGCGTCCGTCGCCGACCGCCATCACCCGCGACTCGGGGATGCCGAGCCAGGTGCGCACACGCTCGAGCGCCGTCGCCTTCGTCACGCCGAACGGGGCGATGTCGAGCCAAGCGGTCCAGCCGACGTTGTACGAGACCTTGTGGAGGCCCATCGTCTCGACGATCTCGAGGAAGTCCTCCTGGCTGTGGCTCGGCGAGAGCACCACGACGCGGGTGGCGGAGATGTCGAGCAGCTCGTCGAACGAGACCTCGCGGCTCACTGCCGTGATGGCCTGCTTCGGGAACTCGCCCTTGTAGAACATGTTGCCGAACGCATCTTCCACGGCGAAGCCGGCGTCGTCGAGCGTGCCGGCCACCGTGGTCAGGACCTCGCGCGGGCTGAACTCCTCGATGTAGACGGAGCGGTAACCGGTCTCACTGGTGTCGTCGCGTCCGAGGGTGACGGCGCCGTTCGAGCAGACCACGTAGTCGGCCCGGAGGCCGAGACGCGCGGCGACCGGCAGAGTCAGGTCGGCGGAGCGGCCGGTGGCGATCATGATCTGATGGCCTGCGTCGCGGAGGCGACCGACTTCGGCGATCACGGCGTCGCTGATGACGCCGCCCTCGGTCATGACGGTGCCGTCGATGTCGAGGGCGATCAGCCAGGAGTCGGCGCCGACGACCGACTCGACCGGGGCCGAGCCGCCGGCAGCGGAGACGATCGGCGAGGCGCCGGTGTCGAGAGTCGGTTCACCGCTCACGCAATCGGCTCCATAACCTCGAGGCCGCCGAGGTACGGGCGGAGCGCTGTAGGCACCACGACCGACCCGTCGGCCTGCTGGTGCGTCTCGAGGATCGCGACCAGCCAGCGCGTCGTCGCCAGGGTGCCGTTGAGGGTGGCGACCGGAGCCGTCTTGCCCGACTCGGTGCGGTAGCGGATGTCGAGGCGGCGGGCCTGGTACGTCGTGCAGTTGGAGGTCGACGTGAGCTCGCGATACGTGCCCTGCGTGGGCACCCAGGCCTCGATGTCGAACTTCCGTGCCGCGCTCGAGCCGAGGTCGCCCGCGGCCACGTCGATCACGCGGTAGCTGAGCTCGCAGGCCTGCAGCATCGCCTCCTGGTAGCCGACGAGCTTGTCGTGCTCCGCCTCGGCCTCGTCGGGATGCACGTAGGCGAACATCTCGAGCTTGTTGAACTGGTGGACGCGGAGGATCCCCCGATTGTCTTTTCCGGCGGCACCGGCCTCGCGCCGGTAGCAGGTCGACCAGCCGGCGTAGCGGATCGGACCGTTCGACAGGTCGAGGATCTCGTCGGAGTGATAGCCGGCGAGCGCGACCTCGCTCGTGCCGGTCAGGTAGAGGTCGTCGGCGGGCAGGTAGTAGATCTCGTCGGCGTGCGAGCCGAGGAATCCGGTGCCCGCCATGATCTCGGGGCGGACGAGCGTCGGCGTGATGAGCGGGACGAAGTCCTCTTGCAGCGCCTTGTCGAGCGCCAGGTTCATCAGGGCGAGCTCGAGTCGGGCGCCGATGCCACGGAGGAAGTAGAAGCGCGAGCCCGACACCTTCGTGCCGCGCTTGATGTCGATCGCGCCGAGCTTCTCGCCGAGGTCTTGGTGGTCGAGCGGCTCGAAGTCGAACGTGGTCGGCTCGCCGTGGGTTCGCAGCGTGACGAAGTTCTCTTCGCCGCCTTCCGGCACCCCCTCGATGACCGGGTTGGCGATGGCACGGATCGCGACGTCGAAGGTCTCGTCGGCCGCGGTCGAGGCGGCACTGGCCTCCTTCACCCGGGCGGCGAGCTGCTGCGCCTGGGCGACCAGCTCCTTCTTCTCCTCCTTGGGAGCCTTCGCGACGGTCTTGCCGAACGCGTTCTGCTCGGCGCGGAGGTCCTCGAAGGCGGCGATCGCCGTGCGACGGGCCACGTCGGCGGCCAGGGCCACGTCGACGGCCTCGGTAGAGTCGCCGCGCGCGCGCTGACTCTTCTTGAGGAGGTCGGGGGCGTCGCGGAGCAGCTGGGGATCGATCACCGGACCATCCTAAGGAACGAAGCGGCGGCGACCGTTAACACGACTGGCATACACGCGTCGCGCACACCGAATACGGTTGGGGCATGACGCCTTCGCACCCGACCGACGAGACCACCGAAGTACCGGTCGGCGGTCGCGACGAGAAGGTCACCGACGACTCGCGCTCCGGCCGCCCCCAGACGGCGGCCGTCGTCTACAACCCGGTGAAAGTCTCCCTCGCAGACCTGAAGAAGGCCGTCAAGAAGCACCAGTTCTCCGCCGGCTGGAACGAGACGATGTTCTACGAGACCAGCGTCGAAGACCCGGGCGGCGGGATCACGGCGCAGGCTCTGGCGGCCGGAGCCGACGTCGTGATCGCGGCCGGCGGCGACGGCACCGTCCGGAACGTCGCCGAAGCCCTCCGCGGATCCACCGCCGCTCTCGGCCTCGTCCCCGCGGGCACCGGCAACCTGCTCGCCCGCAACCTCAAGTTGGACCTCGACCACCTCGACTCGGCCATCGAGACGGCCTTCCGCGGCGTCGACCGCAAGATCGACCTCGGCGTCGTCGACATCGAGAACGAAGACGGCTCGCGCGACCGCAAGACGTTCGTGGTCATGGCCGGCCTCGGGCTCGACGCCAAGATGCTCGCGAACACCAACGACAAGCTCAAGGCGCGGGTCGGCTGGCTCGCCTACGTCGACGCCATCATCCGCTCGCTGCGGGACGCGAACGGCATGACCATCCGCTACGACCTCGACGGCACCGGCAAGAAGTCGATGAAGACGCACACGATCATCCTCGGCAACTGCGGCCTCCTGCCCGGAAACCTCATGCTGCTGCCCGACGCGGCGATCGACGACGGCATCTTCGACATCGTCGCGCTGCGGCCCGAGCACCGGATCGACTGGATCGGCATCTGGCTCAAGATCGTCTGGGAGAACGGCGTGCTCCGCCGCAGCCGCACCGGCCGCCGGATCATGCGCCACACGCCCGAGATCAAGACGGTCCGCTACATGAAGGGCTCGGAGATCGTGGTGCGGCTGGAGTCGCCGCAGGACTTCGAGCTCGATGGCGACTCGCACGGCCTCGCCGTGGCGATCAAGGCGTGGGTGGATCCGCTGGCGTTGCGCGTTCGGGTGCCGGCCGGGTCGTAGCCGCCGCGCGAGTCGTAGCCGCCGCCCGGGTCCTAGCAGCCGGCCCGGGTCGTAGCCGCCGACCTGACGATCACAGGCCGAACGGGGGATGCACCGCCCGCCCTTACTCGTCTTCGCCCGCGACCAGCGCCCGCAGCCAGTCGCGCGCATCGACGAACGCCTCGTTGTCGTAGCGCGGCGAGACGGTCACCGGCTGCTGGTCGGCGCGCGGGTACGAGCCCAGGAAGATCACGTGCGGGCTGAAGCGCTTGAGCCCGAGCAGCGCGTCGGCGACCCGCTCGTCGAGGATGTGCCCGTCGAGGTCGATCACGAAGCGGTAGCGGCCGAGGGCGTCGCCGATGGGCCGTGACTGCAAGAGGCTCATGTTGATGCCCCGGGTCGCGAACTGCTCGAGCATGTCGAGCAGGCCACCGGCACGGTCGTCGGGCAGCTCGGCGATGATCGAAGTCTTGTCGGAGCCGGTCGCCGGGGGCACGGCCGAGGTGCGCCCCACCAGCACGAAGCGGGTGACGGCGTTGGGATTGTCGCCGATGTCGTTTGCCAGGACCTCGAGCGGGTAGTGCTCGGTGATGCCGGGCGGCGCGATGGCCGCGTCGGCCAGGACGCCGACCTCGTCGCCGGTGGGCAGGAGGGCGGCCGCGGCGGCGACGTTGGAGGTCGCCGGCAGGTGCCCGTGGTCGGGCAGCGCCTGCTCGAGCCAGAGCCGGGTCTGCGCGTAGGCGACCGGGTGCGCGTTGACGACCCGGACATCCCCCAGTCTCGTGCCGGGCCTCGCCACGAGGACGAAGTTGACGGGCACGAGGTACTCGCCGACGATGCGCAGCCCGGGCACGTTGGCCAGGGCGTCTTGGGTCGCGCTGACACCGCCGTCGATGCTGTTCTCGATGGCGATCATGGCCGCGAGGCTGCGGCCGGCGACGACGTCGGCCAGCGCCTCGCCCACGTTGTTGACACTGCGCCAGATCGCACCGACGGCCTCGGGCACCTGCTTGAGCGCCGCCTCGGTGAACGTGCCGGCCGGCCCGAGGTAGCTGTAGGCAGGGGGCTGGTCGTTCGCAGGCATGGCCCCGAGCCTAAGGCAGCCGGGGGATGCACGGTGCCCCTCCCCGGGGACCTGTGGAGAACCCGCCCGCTCACCCCGCGTCGGTGCCACTATGGCTGCATGACCAGTCGCGCCGGCACTCTCGCCGAACCATCCGATCTCATCGACCCCGAGGCCGTCAGCGCCGCCTACTACGACCTGATCCCCGACGTCACGAATCCCGCGCAGAAGGTCGTGTTCGGCACGTCCGGCCACCGCGGGTCGTCGCTCGACTCGGCCTTCAACGAGGCGCACATCGCCGCCATCACGCAGGCCATCGTCGAGTACCGGGCCGGCCAGGGCATCACCGGCCCGCTGTTCATCGGGCGCGACACGCACATCCTCTCCGGCCCGGCCGAGCGCACGGCTCTCGAGGTCCTCGCCGGCAACGGCGTGCACGTGCTCGCCGACGCCGAGGGCGGCTACGTGCCGACCCCGGTTGTCAGCCACGCGATCATCGCCTACAACGCCGACCCGCAGAACACCGACCAGGCCGACGGCATCGTCGTCACGCCGAGCCACAACCCGCCCCGCGACGGCGGCTTCAAGTACAACCCGCCGCACGGCGGGCCGGCCGACAGCGACGCCACCACCTGGATCGCGAACCGGGCCAACGAGATCATCGCCGGCGGCAACGCCGAGGTGAAGAAGAGCATGGTCAGCCCCGGTCGTCACGACTTCCTCCGCGGCTACGTGATCGACCTCGCCAAGATCATCGACTTCGAGGCCATCAAGAAGGCCGGCATCCGCATCGGCGCCGACCCGTTGGGCGGTGCGAGCGTCGAGTACTGGGCCGCGATCCGCGACGCCTACGACCTCGATCTGACCGTCATGAACCCGTCGGTCGACCCGACCTGGCGCTTCATGACCCTCGACTGGGACGAGAAGATCCGCATGGACCCGTCCAGCGCGTCGGTCATGGCCAGCGTCGTCGCCCGCAAGGACGAGTTCGACATCACGACCGGTAACGACGCCGACGCCGACCGCCACGGCATCGTCACGCCCGACGGCGGTCTGATGAACCCCAACCACTACCTGGCCGTCGCGATCCAGTACCTCTACACGCACCGCCCCGAGTGGCGTTCCGACGCCGCCATCGGCAAGACGCTCGTGTCGTCGAGCATCATCGACAAGGTCGCCGAGTCGCTCGGCCGCCGCCTGTGGGAGGTTCCCGTCGGCTTCAAGTGGTTCGTGCCCGGCCTGATCGACGGCAGCGTGGCGTTCGGCGGCGAGGAGAGCGCCGGCGCCAGCTTCCTCCGAGCCGACGGCACCGTCTGGACCACCGACAAAGACGGCATCATCCTCGCCCTCCTGGCCAGCGAGATCCTCGCCGTCACGGGCAAGACCCCGTCGCAGCTCTACACCGAGCTCACCGAGAAGTTCGGCGACCCGGTCTACCAGCGCGTCGACGCCGCCGCCTCGAAAGAGCAGAAGGCCCGTCTCGGCAAGCTGAGCGGCGACGACATCACCGCGACCGAGCTCGCGGGCGATCCGATCATCGCCAAGCTGAGCGAGGCTCCCGGCAACGGCGCGGCGGTCGGCGGCGTGAAGGTCGTCACCGAGAAGGCCTGGTTCGCGGCGCGCCCCTCCGGCACCGAAGACGTCTACAAGATCTACGCCGAGTCCTTCGAGGGCCCCGAGCACCTCAAGCGTGTGCAGGAGGAGGCGAAGACGATCGTCGACGCCGCCCTCGGCGCCTAGTCGGTCGCTCCGGCGCCCGCCTCGTCGGCCGTTCCGCCGCCGCTGAGCCCCCGCATCCGGTTCGACCACTGCCACGGCGCACGGGTCCAGGCCGGGTGCGGGGGCTCTTCACGGCTCGCGCGCCACCAGTCGGTGATGCGGACGGCCACAGCGGCCGTGTCACGAGTGCGAAGCTCGAGCCCGTAGTCGCGGCGAATCGTCGACACGAGCTCCATCGCCAGTGAGTCGTGATGCACGCCTCGGCGGAGTTCCGCAAGCACGGGCCGCACAAGGTCGTCGTACTCGTCATCGACGTGGGTCGCACCCATGGCCGTGAGCCCGATCGGATCCCAGTCGAACAGGATCGCCGCGAGCTCGAGTTCTTGTGCGCTGAAGTGTTCGCGTCGGCGGTCTGCGCCCCGAGCTATTCTCATCCCCCCAAGGTGCCATGCCGGAGAACGCACGATTTCACGGAGAACGCGCCGTTTGAATAGCGCGTTCTCCGTGAAATCGCGCGTTCTCGGGGCGGTCGGGCGGGGCGCGCGTGGCAGCCGGACCGGAGGGCCGCCGTCGCTACAAGCCGAGCTCCAGCGCGTCCGTCCGGCCGAGGAAGTCGGCCACCGCGGTCACGACGAGCGCGTGGTCGTGGATCGACGGCAGCCCGGAGACGCCGAGCGAGCCGATGTGGATCCCCGACTCCACGAACAACGGGAACGCCCCGCCGGCCGCCGCGTAGTCCGCCGCGGGCAGCCGGTCGTTGATCGAGTCGCCGGTGATCGCGTTCGACGTGGCGATGGCGAGCGACGAGTGCAGAACGTGCTCGACTGCCTTGATCTTGCGGCCGGCCCAGGCGTCGTTCTCCGGGGCGGCGCCTGGCAGGCTCGAGTGGAACGCGCGCTGGTGGCCGACGAAGAGGATCACGGCCACAGGCAGCGACAGGCGGGCGGCGATGCCCCGTGCCGTCTGGCCGAGAGTCCAGGCGTCCTCCAGCGAGAACGAGGCGAAGCGCAGGGCGGCCTCCTGGCGGTGGAGTTCCGCGAGGAAGGCGTCGTCGTCTCCCGAGAGGCCGTCGAGCTTGGCGGCGAAGGCGAGATAGGTGTCGTCGAGTGAGGTCATGTCGTTACATTAGCCCCGGGCAACGAACCGTCAGGTGCGAGACACCGGGGCCCTCGGACGACAAAGGCCCGGGCATCCCCCGCTCGATGGTGAACGGGGGATGCACGGGCCCGACGGGCGGCTCTACTTGCCGGTGATCTTGCCGGGGTTGAAGTTCGCACCCGCGTCGGCCGAATCGAGCAGCCCCTGCATCAGCGCGAGGCCCGGCACCGAGACGTCGTCGGCGAGCCACGGGGAGTGCTCGACGCCGACGCCGTGGTGGTGCGAGACGGTGCCGCCGGAGACGATGAAGGCGTCCTGGATGGCCTTCTTCACGACGTCGTACTGCTCGAGCGGCGCTTCGCCGTGCTCGAACGCGAACGTGAAGTAGAGGCAGGCACCCGAGTGGTACGAGTGCGACAGGTGCGCCATGACGAGACCCTTGACGCCGATCTTGTCGAAGGCGCGGTTCGCCGAGGCGTAGACCTCGCGGTAGAGCGGCAGCAGCTTCGACCAGGGCGCAGCGGTCTCGGAGACGTCGGCTGCGCCGCCGTGGTCGAGGAAGAAGTCGCGCAGGTACGGGGTGTCGAACTTCTTCTGGTCGTAGAGCACGCCGGGGCCCTTGCCGACGCCCATGCCGCCGTGCTTCTTGACGATCTTCGAGACGAGCTTCTCGTTGCGGTCGACGTGCTCGTCGGTGCCCTCGTACCCGATGAACGACAGGCACATCTTCTCGAGGTTCCAGCCCTTGGCCTTGAGGAAGCGCTGGAGGCCCTTCATGACGAGGGCCGAGGCGCCCTTGCTCTCTTTCGAGGTCGCGAACGACATCTCGGTCTCGAATTCGTTCGAGACGCGGGTGACCGACGGTGTGGCGTCGCTCTCGGCGATGGCCTGCATCGCCTTGAGACCGGCCTCCCACGACGGGAACAGATAGGCGAGGATCTCGCGCTTCTCGGGGATGCGGTGCACCTGGACGGTGACCTCGGTGATGATGCCGAGACGCCCCTCCGAGCCGATGATCATCTCGCGGAGCGACGGGCCCGTGGAGGCCGAGGGTACGGCGCGGATGACGACGACGCCGTCGGGGCGAACCATGCGCAGGCCCCGGGTCATGTCGGCGATGTCGCCGAACTTGTCGGACTGCATGCCCGACGAGCGGGTGGCGACCCAGCCGCCGAGGGTCGAGTGGGTGAAGCTGTCCGGGAAGTGGCCCATGGTCCAGCCCTTGGCGTTCAGCTGCTCCTCCATGTCGGGGCCCTGGGCTCCGGCCTGGATGACGGCGAGACCCGAGTCTTCGTCGATGTCGAGCACCCGGTCGAGGCGGCCCATGTCGAGGGAGACCACCGTGCGCTCCTCGTGCGGCTGCGGCTCGAGAGCGCCGACGATGTTGCTGCCTCCGCCGAAGGGGATGAGGACCAGGTCGTGTTCGAGGGCGGTCGCGACGATCTTCGCGACCTCCGACTCGGTCGCCGGGTAGACGACGGCGTCGGGCACGCGGGGGAACACGCCATTGCGGATGCGGATCAGGTCGCGGATGCTCTTGCCGTAGGTGTGGACGACGCGCGACATGTCGTCGAGCACGACGTGGCCTTCGCCGACGATCATCGAGAGGGCGGCCAGCACGGGGGCCTGAAGACGCGAGGCGGGGATGTCGAGGTCGTCGAACGACGGGGCCACCGCCACGGCGTCGCCATGGAGGTCGACGCCGACCACCTTCTTGACGAACGGGGCGAAGGCGGGCTTGTCCTCGTGGTGGAAGGCGACGCCTTCGACGCCCCAGCCCCACCACTTCATGTGCTTGACGTCGATGCCGGCGTCGGTCGCGCCGGCCTTTGCCTTGAGGTCGGTCACGATCGGGCTCCTTTGGACGGGGTGGAAGGGCCAAGGATATCGGCCGAATACTGGTTTTTCAGGCGGACGACCTCGGCGCGGGTGCGCTCGGAGAACTTGAGCGTGCTCTCGCCTTCGAGAGGCCGCATCGGGGCACCGAAGGCCACGCCGACCGGAAGGCGCCCGGGCCGCGGCCAGCTCGAACCGCGGGGCTGGGCGATGTTGGCGCCGATGAGCGCGAGGGGGACGATCGGCACGTTGCAGGCGCCGGCGAGGCGGGCCGCGCCGGGCTTGAACGGGCCCATCTCGCCGTCCTTCGAGCGCGTGCCCTCGGGGAACACGAGCACGGGGAAGCCGCGCTGCAGAAGTGAGGCCGCGCTGACGGCGGGATCCTCGCCCCGCGAGCGGCGAGCCTTCGCCTCCGCCCGCTTCTCGGCCTTGCCTCCGCGCTTGCCGCGCTGGATCGGGAACGCGTTGAAGAAGAGGGAGGTGAGGCCCCGTCGCCACCAGACGTCGAAGAAGTAGTCGGCGGCGGCTCCGGTCGCGAGGTACCGGGACAGCTTGCGCGGCAGGGCGCCCACGATGAGCGGGGCGTCGAGGTGGCTCGAGTGGTTGCCGACGAGGATGAAGCCCCCCTCGAGGCCCTCGAGGTTCTCGCGTCCGACGACGGTGACGTCGGTGATGGACCAGACGGTGGGCTTCATCACCCAGCGCTGCGCCACGAAGCGGGCGGACGCGTGCATCTTCGAGTTGAAGCGGTCGCGGACGTCGACGGCCGTTCCCGAGACGCGGTCGGCGACCCGGTCGCGGGTCTCGGACACCCTGTCGGCGACGGCGTGGAGACGCGTCGAGGGAACGGAGTCGTGCTCGGCGGCGTCGGCGCCGACCGGTGCGTCGCCCTCTGCAGACCTCTCGTCGTCGGCGATCACGAATTCACCGGCGTCTTCCGGCTGGACGAGATCTTCCCCGACACCGCGCGCACGGCGGACTTCGGCGCGTGCCGGAGCAGTCCGGCGAGCACCTGGTACCGAATGGTGGGTATGGAGATCACTTTGCCCCTGTCGACGTCGCGCAAGGCTGCGGACACGAGTTGTTCGGGCTGGAGCCAGAGAGAGTTTGGGATGCTCGAAGCGCGGATCCCGGCCCGCTGATGGAACTCGGTCCGCACCCACCCCGGCAGCAGGACGGTGACCGTGACGCCCGTCCCCTGCAGTTCGACCGACAGGCCCTCGGAGTACGACGTCACCCACGCCTTGATCGACGAGTACGTGCCCATCGCGAGCATGCCCGCGATGGACGAGACGTTCACGATCCTGCCGTGACCCCGTGTGCGCATCGCCCGGGCGGCGGCGCCGGAGAGGACCAGAACCGTGCGACACATGACCTCGAAGCCGAGGTCGTGGGGGGCCACATCGGATTGGGTCAGCGGAACGTGCATGCCGAAACCGGCATTGTTCACCAGGAGGTCGACGGGACGGCTCTCGTCTTCCAGTCGAGCGGCGACCCGATCGACGTCGTCGCGGTTCGAGAGGTCGGCCGGAAAGGTCTCCACCTGACGCCCGAGGGCCCGCAACTCGTCCGCCACCGTGCTCAAGCGGACCTCGTCTCGGGCGACGAGAACGAGGTCGTATCCACGTTGTGCGAGCTGGCGGGCGAATTCGGCACCGATGCCGGACGTGCCCCCGGTCACGAGCGCTACAGCCATGCCGCTTACGATACGGTGCCTGAGGGCAACTTCGCGCATCGATCACTGCTCAGACCCGCTCCGGAGGCAAACGTTTCATGACCACTACTGGCGACCCTCTGAACGACGGCCTCCGGTCGAGCTCCCCGCACTTCGACATCCGCGACTTCACCCGGACCGCGCAGGGCAACTTCCGCAGCGAGATCGACCTGGCCGCGTACGAGACGCACCCTCTCGACCAACGCACGCTGAGCATCCTGCGCTACATGACCCGCCTCGAGGCGGCCACGATGGAGCACCTGCGCAACCTGCTCGTCACGGCCACCCACAAAGACGCTCGAGTCACCGCCTTCCTCGTGACCTGGGCTTTCGAGAAGTTCTGGATCGCCGACGCCCTCGACTCCGTCCTCGAGGCGCATGGGCTCGACCGCACCAAGACCATCCCGGAGGGCGACCCCCGACGCAGCGTCTCGGACGCCGTCGAGCGCCGCGGACCGATCCGCCGTGCGATCATCGCAGTCGGGCTCGGAGCCCCGATCGTCGCCGTGCACATGGTCACCGGGCTCGTCGACGAATGGATTCTCCGAGCGGCATACGACCGGATCAGGGCCACGACCCCGAACGAAGCGCTGCAGGAGACGATCACCAAGGTGCAGACCATCAAGAAGCGCCACGAGGCGTTCTTCGCCGACGAGACCGACTGGCGTCTGCGCGACTCCGCCCGGGCCGTGCGGCAGACCAAGGCCGCCTTGGCGACCGCCGTCTGGCCGATCGGCGCCGTGGAGCGGGCCGCGACCGACCGCGACCTCTTCGAGTCGTACGTGTTCGGCGGGCCCGAGGGCTCCGCCGCCGCCGACGCCATCGGCGAGCAGGTCGCGGCACTGCCGGGCCTCGACCGGCGCATCGGCCAGGTCACGGCTCGAAAGCTCCTGCCGTGAGCGACGCGTCCTCCCGGCCGACCGGCCCGAGCATCCCCCTGTCTCCGAACCACGACCTCGGCTCGGCCCGTGTGCTGCTGACCGGCGGCACCGGTTTCGTCGGGCAGGCGATCCTCGAGCGACTGCTCGCCGACCACCCGGACACCACGATCTGGTTGCTGATCCGGCCCAAGAGCGGCACGCCCGGCGTGAATCGCCTGCGTCACCTGCTGCGCAAGCCCGTGTTCAAGTCGTGGCGCGAACGGGTCGGCGACGACGAGGTCGAACGGGCCGTCACCGAGCGGCTGCGGGTGCTCGACGGCGGGCTGGACACTGTGCCGCCGCTGCCTGCCGACCTCGACGTCGTGATCCACAGCGCGTCGAGCGTCTCGTTCGACCCGCCCATCGACCAGGCGTTCGAGACGAACGTCGGCGGGGCCGTCGGCCTGTACGAGGCCCTCCTCGCCTCCGGGGGCGACCCGCACGTGGTCCACGTCTCGACCGCCTACGTCGGCGGCCTCCGCAAGGGGCTCTTCCCCGAGGCCTCGCTCACGCACGACGTCGACTGGCGAGCCGAGTTCGGCGCCGCGCGCGAGGCGCGTGCCCGGGCCGAGCTCTCGTCGCGTCAGCCAGAGGTCCTCCGCCGCTTCGTCGCCGAGGCCCGCGCCAAACACGGCAAGGAGGGGCCGCTCGCGGTCTCCCGCGAGGCCGAGACCGCCCGAGGCGAGTGGGTGAAGGCGAAACTGGTGGACGCCGGCCGGATGCGCGCCGAGAGCCTCGGCTGGACCGACGTCTACACGCTCACCAAGGCCTTCGCCGAGCGCGCCGCCGAGCAGCTCTGGGCGGCGGCCGGGCACCGTCTGTCGGTGGTCCGCCCCGCGATCGTCGAGAGCGCCCTGCGCCACCCCTTCCCGGGCTGGATCGACGGGTTCAAGGTCGCCGACCCGCTGATCATGGCCTACGGGCGGGGGATGCTCCCCGAATTCCCCGGCGTCCCCGACAGCGTCCTCGACGTCATCCCCGTCGACTTCGTCGTGAACGTGATCCTGCTCGTCGCCGCCAACCCCTCGCCGCCCACCGACCCCGCCTACTTCCATGCGAGCTCCGGGGCCGGCAACCCGCTGCCGATCCACCGGATGTTCTCGAATCTCAGCATGTTCTTCACGGCGCATCCTCTGCCCGACGCCGACAAGGGCACGATCCAGGCCCCGACCTGGCGTTTTCCCGGCGAGCGCAAGATCCAGCGGGTCGTGCGCCTCCAGGCCCGGCTCAACGACGCCCGCGAGTCGGTGTTCATGCGCCTTCCGTCGACGACGAGAACGCGGGATGCCCTGGCCTCCGTCGACCAGCGTCGCTCCGACCTCGAATCCCTCCAGAGCCTCACCGACCTCTACCGGCACTACATCCAGTCCGAGATCATCTTCGACGACACCCGCACCCGTGCCCTGCAGGCGGCACTGGTGGCATCGGCACCCGCCGAGGTCTCGGGCGACATCGGCTTCGACGTCACCGACATCGACTGGGAGGACTACTTCCAGAACGTCCACATCCCGGCGATCACGACCATGACGCGCGCCTTCACCGTGCGCGCCGCCTCGGCGTCCAAGCCCGACGCCGCTCTGCCCGTCCGCTCGGACGTCGTCGCCGTGTTCGATCTCGAGGGCACCGTCGTCGACTCGAACATCGTCGAGCAGTACCTCTGGGTGCGGTCCTCCGGATTCGGCAAGGCCGCCTGGCCCGCCGAGGTCGCGAGCCTCCTCGCCTCGCTCCCCGGCTACCTGCGCGCCGAGCAGCGAGACCGGGGCGAGTTCATCCGTGCATTCCTCCGGCGGTATGAAGGGATGCCCGTGGCCCGTCTGCAGGAGGTCGTGGCCCGCAGTTTCGGCCAGACCATGCTGCGGCACACGATGCCCGAGGCGCTGGCCCGCATCGCCGAGCACCGCGCCGCCGGCCACCGGACCGTGCTCGTGACCGGTTCGATCGGCACCCTCGTGGCACCGTTGGCCGAGCTGTTCGACGAGGTCGTGGCCGGCACGATGCACCAGCGCGACGGCGTCTTCACCGGCTACCTCGACCAGCCGCCGCTCGTCGACGAGGCACGAGCTGCATGGCTCCAGCGGTATGCACAGCGGAACGGTCTCGATCTTTCAGCCTCCTACGGATACGGTGATAGTCACGCGGATCTCGTCTGGCTGGAGTTGCTGGGTCACCCCAGCGCGATCAACCCCGACGCCAATCTCTCGCGAGAGGCGCTCCGAAGAAGGTGGAGGATCCGTGACTGGAAACGGGGGCCGTACGAGCTCACCGCCCGGTACATGGAGCAGGCGCGGCTGAAGGCCGCACAATCGAAGGGAGTGGAAGGCACGGAGTAGTCGCACGGCGACACATATTCCCCTTCCTGCATACAATGGCATTCGACATCGACAAGTACGCCGAGACCTCTGAACGTCTGGGCTGGGACGACCTCGATCTCGAGCACTTCCGTGAGAACCCCCTCTCGCCCGAAACCCTTCGCACGCTCCGCTACATGGCCGACGTGGAGTACCACACCGTCTGCTACACCCGCGATCTCCTCACGACGCCCTCGCACAAAGAGGGCGACATCTCGACCTTCATGACGATGTGGAACAGGGAGGAGTTCTGGCACGGCGAAGCGCTCGGCGCCATCCTCGAGGTCCACGGCATCAAGGTCGACTACGACGCGCTCCGTGCATCCCGCCTGAAATTGGGCTGGCGCGACAAGCTCGACCCGATCAAGCAGTCCATGCTCGGCAAGATCGTCGGCGCCGACTTCGTCGCCGTCCACATGTCGTGGGGCGCCGCCAACGAGTGGTCCGCCGTGAGCGCCTACAAGCGCATGGCCGACCTCGAGACCGACCCCGTGCTGGCCGAGCTGCTCCGACGCATCGCCAAGCAGGAGACCCGCCACGTGGCCTTCTACGTCTCGCAGGCCCGCGAGCGCCTCGGCAAGAGCAAGCGCGCACAGAAGCTGACCCGCCTGCTGCTGTCGAAGTTCTGGGCGCCCGTCGGTTCGAGCATCATGGAGCGCGAAGACGTGCAGTTCGTCTTCGGCCAGATCATGAGCGGCGTCGAAGGCCGCAAAGAGATGGAGAAGCTCGACAAGAACATCGCGAGCCTCCCCGGCATGAGCGGCCTCACCATCTTCGAGAAGGCTCTCGACGGCTTGGGCGTCGCCGCCTAGCTGCCTCTGCCCTGTTCCCTCCTCACGAGTGTCCACGACCTGTCGGCTAGTGCCTGCCAGACGGCGTTAGTTGGACACTCGACGCCCGAGGGCCCGCTTCACCCGGGCGACAACCTCCTCCGGCCGACTGTACAAATCGGCCTTCGTCACACGGATGGTGCGCCAGCCGGCGTCGGCGAACCGCTCTCGGCGTTCGATGTCCTGCTGAAACACATCGGCGTCGGTGCGGTGATGGTCGCCCTCGTACTCCACAGCTACGCGCGCCCAGCGATAGACGATGTCGGGTCTGCCGAGAAATCGTCCTAGGCCGTCGCAGCATGCCGAATTCAATTCCGGCTCGGGGAGTCCGGCGCGTTGCAGGAGAAGACGGAGCGCGGTCTCCTGCGGTGACCAGCAGCCGACTCTCACGAGGGCCATGGCCGCACTCAGCCGTCGGCTTCCCCGCCCGCCCGTGAAATCGCGAACGGCCTCCTCCACGCGAGCCCGAGGCTGCTGGCATGCCTCGTCGAAGGACGACCACCGGCCCACCAACGCATCGCCCATCGCGACGAGATCGTCCAGGGGAAGCAGCGCGGCGCACTGGATGAAAGCGTGGATGGGCTCGACGATCGGAAGGCCGTGCGCGATTGTGATCGGCAAGTTCTTCTCGCGATGGCCGATGATCCCCGGCCGTCGAGGCTCCCGACCGAGGGTCGCGGTCACGTGGATGGTGGCAGCCTGGCGCGGGCCCGGCGGAACAGGCAGTTCCCACAACTCCGCCGCCGTGGAATGGCTGAGCGCCTGGCCCTCGCGGAGGAGAGGGGCAAAGGCTCTACATCGCTCGAGCGTCGTCCGCGCTTCGGCAGGTGCCCTTGCTCCGTGATACGGCGTAGCCAGATCACGCGACCGTAGTCGCCCGGGGGTCTCACCGGCGGCGAGGGCCTCCTCGACGCTGAACGGGCGACCTCGCAGGTGCGGGGGTAACTGGCGAGGCTTCATGACCCCACGCTCGTCGAGAAGGAGACCTGACATCGACGGGACCCGCTATCTGTGGAGTGCCCTTTCTCGATCGACGGCTGGGGAGAACAGGTGAGACTCCACGATCGGTCGCCACAGTCGCTTAGGAGGACAGGAATTGGACACTCGGCGGGAAGGGGTACCGTTTGACCATGGCTCGAGGTGCAGCGGGGACACGCGGGTTCCCGACGACACTCGTCGGCACGGGCATCCTCGTCCTCCTGGTCGTCGTGGGTGCGGCCACCGTCGGGCCGCTGGTGTTCACGGGGCCGCGCTGGAGCCCGAGCGGCACGCTGCCGACCCGCACCCCCACCCCGCAGCCGGTGACGAACACGCCCGCGCCCCTCACATCGCCTCCCGCCGCCAAGCCGACCGGCGCCCCGCCGAACCTCACCTGGCTGGCTATCGTCGTGGGCTCGCTCGTGGCCGCGGCCATCGTCTTCTTCGTCGTCCGCGCCCTCCGCCAGCGGGTCCGTCGGCGCGACCGGGCCGTCGCGGCCGAGCTCGAGGAGATCCCGCTCGACCTCGACCTCGCCCCCGACGAGCCCAGCATCGAGACCAGTGCGCCCTACCTGCGCCGCGGGCTCCGCCGCGCCCTCGACCTGATGGACGGCGAGCGCGCCCCGACCGACGCGATCGTCGAGGCTTGGCTGGGTCTGCAGGAGGCTGCGGAGGACGCCGGGCATCAGCGGCTGAGTGCGGAGACTCCCACGGAGTTCACCACGCGCATCCTCGCCCTCCTGCCCGTCGACGGCGAGTCGCTCGACGTGCTGCGACGGTTGTACCTCGCCGTCCGGTTCGGCGATGCCACGGCCACTGCGGACGACGTGGCGCGCGCCCGTGCCGCCGTGCAGAAGCTCGCCGACGACTGGGCGCAGCACGACAGCGAGGTGGCGCCGTGAGCATCCCCCGTTCGCCGTACGGCCCGGCCCCCCGCCGTCTGTTCCGCAAACCCCTGCGTCGCCTCTCGATCCTCCTCCTCGTGCTCTCCGCGATCGTCGGTGGAGTCGTCTGGTTCTTCGGCCTCGACATCCCCGGCTCGGTGCTGGTGGCCGTGGCGGTCGCCAGCGTCGGTCTGACCTGGCTGGCCGTGCAGGAGGGCGAGCCGATCCTCTGGCCGGCCGCCGACACCAGCCGCTCCCCCGGCTCGCGACGCGACGTGCAGCAGCTCGGCTGGTCGATGAAGACCCGCGGCGGAGTCCACGAGAAGACAGTCGCTCGGGCCCGCGAGGCCGCCCGGCACCGCCTGCTGTTCCTCTACGGGCTCGACCTGTTCGACCCCGCAGACCGTCCGGCCATCGAGCAGGTCCTGGCCCCGGCCGTCGTCAAGATGCTCCTGTCGAACCGCGGTACGAACACCGACCTGACCACCTTCACCCGCATCCTCGGCGCCCTCGAGAACCTCGGCACCGCCCCGACGACGCGAGACCCGAAGCAGCAGCCGCAGCAGCAGCCGCCGCAAGCGCAACCGCAGAGGCCCCAAGCGCAAGCGCAGAAGCCGCGACGGCAGCAGACCACCCCACCGACCGAGAGGCACCCGTGACCGACGCAGCACCCGAGCAGACAGCACCGGCACCGGCAGCAGCCCCGACGACACCCGGAGCCCCAACAGCACCCGCGGCCCCGACGGCACCCGGAGCCCCGCTGACCATCGACGAGGTGGCCCGGCTCAGCACCGCCATCCTCGATCAGGTCGGACACCTGGTCGTGGGGATGCGCGGACCCCTCGAACTGGCCCTGGCGAGCATCCTCGCCGGCGGTCACGTGCTCTTCGAAGACGTCCCGGGCCTCGGCAAGACGCTGGCCGCCCGCACCCTCGCCGAGGCGAGCGGCCTCGACTTCCGCCGCCTCCAATGCACGCCCGACCTGCTGCCCGCCGACATCACCGGCTCGTTCCTCTACGCCCCGGCCACCACCGAGTTCGTGTTCCGGCCGGGCCCCGTCTTCACCGGCCTGTTCCTCGCCGACGAGATCAACCGCACCTCGCCGAAGACGCAGTCGGCGCTTCTCGAGGCCATGGCGGAGGGACAGGTGACCGTCGAGGGGCAGAGCTTCCCGCTGCCGAAGCCGTTCCACGTCATCGCCACGTCGAACCCGATCGAGTACGAGGGCACGTACGCCCTGCCCGAGGCCCAGCTCGACCGCTTCATGGTGCGTCTCGCCGTCGGCTACCCGACCCGCGAGGGCGAGCAGCAGGTGCTGCTCAACCGGGTGAGCCGCCGGAAGGACGTCGCGACGGTCGAGGCCGTCGTCACCGCCGCGCAGCTGCTCGAGATGCAGGCCACCGTCGAGAGCGTCCACGTCGACCCCGACATCGCCCTGTACTGCGTCGACCTCGTCACGGCCACCCGAGAGGCCCGCGACGTGCAGGTCGGCGCCTCCCCCCGCGGAGCCCAGGGCCTCATGCTCGTCGGCCGGGCCCGCGCGGTCATGGACGGCCGCGACTTCGTCACTCCCGAAGACGTCAAGGCCGCCGCGATCCCCGTGCTCGCCCACCGCATCTCACTGACCCCGCAGGCGTGGGCGAACGGGGTGGACGCGGCCGCCGTGATCGCCGGGATCGTCGCCCGCGTCCCCGGCCCGCCCGCCGTGGGCAGCGGGGCAGGCAGCAGTGCCGGCAGCGGCGCAGGCAGCAGTGCTCCGGCCGCCAGCGAGGCGCGCTCGGCTCGATGACCCCAGCCCAGAGCCGAGACGGGGGAGGCACGGTGCCTCCGTCCGATCCGGCACAGCCCGATCCCGGTCCCCGCTCCGACGCCACGTCCGTCGTGCCGCGCTGGTCGGTGACCCCGGGCATCGCGTACGGCGCCGCCGCCGCCGTCCTGCTCGCCGGCCTGGCCCTGGTGCTCGGTCGCGCCGAACTCGCCCTCGTCGCCGCACCCCTGTTCTTCGCGGTCGCCCTCGGCTACGACCGCCGCCCGAACCGTTTTGCTCCCGTGTCCGTGCGCACGGTGCTCGACCCCGATCAGGACGCCACCGGCGTCCGCTACCGCGTGACCATCGACGCCCCGCCCGAGGTCGAGGCCGTGTCGCTGATGATGTTCGCCGCCGACCACTCCGTGCACCGGGTCGCCGTCGACCGCCGGACCGCGGCGGGCACGGACCGGGCGCCGGGCGCGCCCAGCCTCTCCGGCCGGATCCCCGTCGCGCACTCCGGCCCGCAGGAGATCCTCCGCCTGCACTACTCGCTGCTCGCCGGAGCGGGCATCGCGCTCAGCAGTCCCGACGACGGCCCCGAGAGCACCCGGCTGATCCCGCCGCCTCGGCTGCGCATCGAGAACCTGCCGATGCCGCTGCGCGTGGTCGGCATCACCGGCGCCCACGGTTCGGCGACGCCCGGCGACGGCGGCGAGTTCCGCGACGTCGCGCTCTTCGCACCCGGCGACCGCCTCCGACGGATCGACTGGAAGGTCACCGCCCGGCGCGCCCAGCTCCCCGGCGACCTCTACGTGCGCCGCTCGTTCTCGACGGCGGACGCCTTGGTCATGCTCGTCGTCGACGACCGCGACGAGCTCGGCAGCGACGTCACAAGCTGGACCGGCACCGAGGGCGGCACCCCCACCGCGACCTCGCTCGACCTCGCCCGCGAGGCGGCGCTCTCGCTCGCCTCGGCCTACATCGACGCCGGCGACCGGGTCGGCTTCCGCGACCTCGCCGGCACGGCCCGTTCCGTCGAGCCGGGCGGCGGCACCCGGCACCTCGACCGTCTGCGGTCGACCATCGCCACCGCCGCGCCGACCGGTGACCCGGTCAAGTCGGTCCGCACGCCGGTCGTCCCGTCCTCGGCCGTCGTCGTGGTCGTCTCCACCTTCCTCGACGACCTCGCCGCGACGATGGCGATCACCTGGGCGTCCACCGGGCATCGCGTGGTCGCGATCGACGTCCTGCCGCAGCCCGAGGTGAAGCACGCGACCCGTGAGGAGCAGACCGCCTTCCGCCTCGTCATGCTCGAACGGAACGACCGCATCGACGGCATGACCGCGGCCGGCGTCGAGCCGGTCCGCTGGCAGCCGCTCCCCGGCGACCCGGTGCCGGCGGTCCAGCTCCGGATGCTCAGCAGACCTCGGAGGCGACGATGAACGGATCGCGCATCCCCGGATTCCCGGCCGTCGGCCCGACGATCCCGGCACGGACCCTCGGCCTCGCCACCCTCCTGGTCGGCCTCGCGACCTCCTGGCTCGTGATCGGGCTCAGCGGGTGGCTGGTCGTGGCCCTGCTCCTCACCATCGGCGCGACCCTGCTCCCCCGGGCCCCGTTCGCGGTGATGCTCGTGGTGCAGCTCGCCATGGCGCTGGTCCTGACATCGCCGACCGGGTACACGGGACGCTTCGCGCTGCTGCTGGCGGGAACGCACCTGCTCCACGCCCTCGGCTCCCTGGCCGGCTGGCTACCCGGCGGCGCTCGAGTGCAGCTGCGGGTGCTGCGCCGACCGCTCGTCCGCTACGTCGCCGTGCAGGTGGCGGCGCAGATCGTCGCGTTCGTGGTGCTGACGCTGCTGGCTCGCCCCGGCGCGGCGGGAGCCGGCAGTGCCGCTGCGGCCGGCACCGGCATCGTCTGGCTCGGCGTCGTCGGAGCCGCGGCCGCCCTCGTGCTCGGGCTCACGCTGCTGGCGCCGGTGCTGCTGCGTCCGGCTCGCCTCGACCTCGACTGATCGCTCGAACACATCCCACCGGCACGAACACCGCGCCTAGGCAGCAGGTTCACGCCGGGCGGATGTGCCCGACGCCAGGAGCTACAGGCTCGCCGGCACCTTCCAGAACCACACCGTGGCGCCGGGGTGGTCAACGGTGATCGCGGTGTCGAGGTCGCGGTAGTCGCTGTCGAGGTTGTGCCCGACGAGCGTGACCTTCGTGACGCCGTTCACGGTCGAGACGCCCGACACGATCATGGTGTGGTCGGGGACGCCGTTGTGGTTCCAGTCGAAGTAGGCCAGGTCGCCGACCGAGAGCTGCGAGCGCTGGTCGCTCGTCAGCTTCGTGAAGCCGAGCTTCGGGTTCGCCGCCAGGTACGAGTTGAACGACGGCGCGTAGCCCCACGACTCGCTGTGGCTCGACTGCGACGTGTAGAACCAGCCGGCAGTCGTGGCGAGGCCGCGGGCGAGGAGCGACTGGCTCACGAAGTTCTGGCAGTCGCCGCCGACGGCGTTGAAGTCGTAGTAGGCGGGGTTGTAGGTCGTGGTGTTCCAGTGGGCGAAGGCGTACTGCATCTCTTTGTCGACGCCGGTCTGCACGGCCCAGGTGTAGGTCAGCGGCTTGGTGGCGGCGACCGCGACCGTGCCCTTGTAGGCGGTGACCGCGGCGGAACCCGGCTGGTAGTTCACGGCGTGCGGCACGACGAGGGTGACCTGCGTGGGGCTCACGACCGTGACGTCGGTGGCCTCCTGGTCGCCGAACGTGACGCGGGTGACGCCGGTCAGGTCGGCGCCTTCGATCGTCGCCTTCTCGCCGGCCACGAGCGATCCCGCGGCCGGGCTGACGGAGGTCGCGGCGGGCGCCTGGGTCGAGGCCGCGGCGGACGACGACGGGGCGGGCGAGGATGCACGGGTCGAGCCTTGAGACGTGCATCCCGCCATCAGGGCCGTCACCACGAAAGCGGCGGCCGCGACGCCGAGAAGTCTTGTGCGCATCCTGGTCGTCTCCACTCGCCTCGGGACAGGAACGCTCGACGGTAGCATCCGTCTCCGGCCCCTGCCTGGACCGACGTCGGGCCGATCCTCGCCTCGCGTGGCCAATCTCCTGGCAGTCGTGTAAATTTGCGTCACACGCAAGTTCTTTGCGTCCTCCCAGACAAGAGAGACACACACATGACACGGGTAGCACCGGCCGCCGAGACGGCCCCCGCCGAGCGAGAGGGGCTGATGACCCACAGGCAGATCCTGTTCGTCATCTTCGGCCTCATGGCGGGCATGTTCCTGTCGGCTCTCGACCAGACCATCGTCGGTACGGCGATCCGCACGATCGGCGACGACCTGCACGGTCTCGACCAGCAGGCCTGGGTGACCACCGCCTACCTGATCTGCTCGACCATCGCGACCCCGATCTACGGCAAGCTGTCCGACCTCTTCGGTCGGCGCCCGCTGTTCATCATCGCCATCGTGATCTTCCTGGTCGGCTCGCTCGCCGCCTCCTTCTCCACCTCCATGTACGAGCTCGCCGCCTTCCGCGGCCTTCAGGGCCTCGGCGCCGGTGGCCTCATGGCCCTGCCGTTGACGATCATGGGCGACATCCTCGCTCCCCGGGAGCGGGCGAAGTACCAGGGCTACTTCCTCGCCGTCTTCGGCGTCTCGAGCGTCATCGGCCCGTTGGTCGGCGGCCTGTTCGCCGGTGCGGACCAGATCCTCTTCATCACCGGATGGCGCTGGGTGTTCCTCCTCAACGTGCCCATCGGCGCGATCGCGCTGGCCGTGGTCATCACGTTCCTCCACATCCCCGGGCAGAAGCGCAAGGAGAACATCAAGATCGACTGGTGGGGCGCGGTCTTCGTCATCGTGTCCGCCGCGCCGCTTCTGCTCGTCGCCGAGCAGGGTCGCACCTGGGGGTGGGGCTCGCTCAACGCCTACGTCTGCTACGTCATCGGCGGTCTGGGCATCATCGCCTTCATCATGACCGAGCGCATGATGAAAGACGCCGCGCTCATCCCCCTCAAGCTGTTCCGCAGCGCCACGTTCTCGATGGCCACACTCCTCGGCGTCCTGGTCGGCTTCGGCATGTTCGGCGCCCTGCTGACCGTGCCGCTCTACCTGCAGCTCGTCAACGGCTCCACGCCGACCGAGTCCGGCTTCCAGATGCTGCCGATGATCCTCGGCCTGATGATCTCCTCGATCGTCTCGGGCCAGATCATCTCCCGCACGGGCAAGTACAAGATGTTCCCGCCCATCGGCACGGGCTTCATGATCCTCGGCTTCGCCTGGTTCACGCAGGTCTCGTACGACAAGCCCTGGTACTTCCTCTCCATCGGCATGGTCCTCGTCGGCCTCGGCCTCGGCCAGCTCATGCAGACCCTGACGCTCGCGTCTCAGAACTCCGTGGGCCCTCGCGACATCGGCGTGGCCACGTCGTCCTCGACGTTCTTCCGTCAGATCGGCGGAACGCTGGGCACGGCCGTGCTGTTCTCGGTGCTGTTCTCGCGCCTCGGCACGACCATCCCGGACGCCTTCAAAGACAAGACGCTGGCCGCCGCTCAGGCGAAGGCCCTGGCCGATCCGTCGGTGCTGTCGAACCCGGACAACGCGACACTGCTGGGCCTTCTGAAGAAGGCGTCCTCCGGCGACTTCTCGGCGCTCGGGAGTGCCTTGAACGGCGACACGTCGTTCCTGAACAAGGCCACGCTCGCTTTGAAGGCACCGTTCCTGCAAGGCTTCGCGAACGCCACGGTGACCGTCTTCACGATCTCCCTCGCCGTCGTCCTGGTCGCCTTCATCCTGAGCTTCTTCCTCCGCCCGGCTCCGCTGCGGACCCGCTCGGCGATGGACGAGGCCGCGTTCCAGGACAAGGCGGATGCCACGGCAGTCGCAGCTCAGGAGGCCGCCAACGCGATGGGCTCGCCGATCGCACCCGACACCGGCAGCATCCCCACCGTCGACGGCGGCGCCTCGCCGTCAGGCACCGTGGGGTCGACCGACGGCGGCGCTCCGTCGGCCGATTCGTCGAAGACCCGGGGCAGCGGCCCCCGCCACTGACCCCGCATCGCCACGCCACCGGCCCGGTTCCCCTGCTCTCAGGCGGAACCGGGCCGGTCCCATGTTCGACACCTGTCGTCGACCGCCGAAGTAACGCAACGCAAGGACATCTGGCGTACGGCGCAATCTGGTTGCAACATTGACCTGCCACGATTGGCGGAACACCCCGACTCCGGAGGAAATCCCATGGCTCTGACGCCCTACTCGCCCGACTCGCAGCTCCTGCGGACCACGTTCTCGTACTTCCCCTCCGGCGTCGTGGCTCTCGCTGCCGAGATCGACGGCGTCCGCGAAGGACTCGTCGCCTCGTCCTTCACCGTCGGCGTCTCGGCCGAGCCTCCGCTGGTGCTGTTCTCCGTGCAGAACACGTCGACCACCTGGCCGACCCTGAAGAAGGCCGGGCGCATCGGCATCTCCGTGCTGGGCGAGACCCACGGGCAGACGGCCCGTCAGATCGCGGCCAAAGACAAGGCGACCCGTTTCGAGAACCTCGAGCTCGAGACGAGCGAGGGCGGCGCGCTCTTCGTGCACGGCTCGCCCGTCTGGCTCGAGACCAAGGCCTACACCGAGTACCCGGCCGGCGACCACACCCTGATCCTGCTCGAGGTCACGGGCATCTTCACCGACTCCGAGATCGATCCCCTGGTCTTCCACGGCAGCGCCTTCAAGCAGCTGCTCAAGTCGGCCTGAGAGAAGGCCCTCAGGGGCGCAGGAACGTCGCAGCGGGCAGACGCGTGCGCATCACGGCGACGGCCTCGGGGTTGGCGTCGACGAGCACGAAACGCCGACCGAGCGCAGCCGCCACCGCCCCCGCGGTACCGCTGCCGGCGAAGAAGTCGAGCACCCAGTCGCCCTCGCGGCTCGACGCCTGCACGATCCGGCGCAGGATCCCCTCGGGCTTCTGCGTCGGATACCCCGTCTTCTCACGCCCCGTCGGCGACACGATCGTGTGCCACCAGACATCGGTGGGCAGCTTGCCCCGGGCCGCTTTCTCGGGCGTCACGAGCCCAGGCGCCATGTACGGTTCGCGATCGACCGCGGTCGAGTCGAAGTGGTACTGCGCGGGATTCTTCACGTAGACGAGGATCGTGTCGTGCTTCGTCGGCCAGTGCCTCGAGCTCTTCGCACCGTAGTCGTAGGCCCAGATGATCTCGTTCAAGAAGGATGCACGCCCGAAGAGGGCGTCGAGCAACACCTTCGCGTAGTGCGCCTCGCGGTAGTCGAGGTGCAGGTAGAGCGTGCCGTCGTCGGCGAGCAGCCTCCAGGCCTCGGCCAGGCGCGGTTCGAGGAACGACCAGTAGTCGTCGAACCGGTCGTCGTACTTCATCAGGTCGCCACGGATCCGCTCGTACTGCACGCCCTTGAACCCGGCGACGGCGCCGGTGCGCGTGCCACGGACGGAGTGCGTCTCGTGCCGGGTCTGACTGCGGCCCGTGTTGAACGGCGGGTCGAGGTAGATGACCGTGAACGCTTCGTCGGGAAGCTGGACGACGACGTCGAGATTGTCGCCCTCGACCACCAGATCGGGGGAGGCTGGGGTCCAGTCGACGGGCATCCCCCTATTGTGGTCGCCCCGAGCTCACTCGGAGACCAGGCGGCGTAGGGTGCTGGGCATGTCCGTCGAAGTGCGCAATGACAAGAGCCAGAACCAGTACACGATCCTCGACGACGGCCGCCCCGTCGGGTTCGCCGTCTACCAGGTGAGCGGGCACGACATCGCGTTCACCCACACCGAGGTCGACCCGTCCGAGCAGGGCAAGGGTCTGGCGAGCATCCTCGTGCAGGAGGCTCTCGACGACGTCAAGGCGACGACGGATCTCCGCGTCGTTCCGGCCTGCTCGTACGTGGCGAACTGGGTGGAGAAGCACCAGGAGTACGAGGAGCTGACCCGCCGCTGAGCGGTGGGCGTGCATCCCCCGCTCTCGGTGATCGTGAGCGGAAGGCTCAGGGCACGCGCGCGAGCCACTCGGGCGTGGCGAACTTGGTGCGGACCAGCTCTTCGGCTTTGGAGAGTTCGTCCGGCGTCACATGACCCGTCGTCGCTCCGTAGAGCCCGGTGAACGTCTGCTTGAGCCGCTCGATGACCTCGGCGCGGGGCAGGCCCGTCTGCGACCGCAGCGGGTCGACGCGTTTGGCCGCGCTGGTCGTACCCTTGTCGCTCATCTTCTCGCGGCCGATGCGGAGCACCTGCACCATCTTGTCGCCGTCCATGTCGTAGCTCATGGTCGCGTGGTGAAGCAGGGCGCCGTTGCCGAGCCGCTTCTGCGCCGCCCCGCCGATCTTGCCCTTGGCGCTCGTGATGTCGTTGAGGGGCTGGTAGAACGCGTCGATGCCCATGGACTTGAGCCCGGTGATGACCCACTCGTCGAGGTAGGCGTACGAGTCGGCGAAGCTCATGCCTTGCACGAGGTCGCCGGGCGCGTAGAGCGAGTAGGTGACGATCGACTCGGCGTCCATGAACATCGCCCCGCCGCCCGAGATGCGTCGGACGACCTGGAACCCGTACTTCTCGGCGTTGTCGGGGTCGACCTCGTTCTTCAGCGACTGGAAGCTGCCGATGACGACGGCGGGCTCGTTCCACTCCCAGAAGCGGAGAGTCGGGCCGCGGCGACCGGCTCCGACCTCGGCCGTGAGGACCTCGTCGAGGGCGAGGTGGACGTTCGGCGAGACCGGGCCGTCGTGGATGATCTCCCACTGGTAGTCGCGCCAGTCGGTGGCGTGGCTGAGGCTTCGGCGGATCGCGACCGCGATGCCCTCGGCGGTCACCCCGAGCATGGTCGTCCCCTCGGGCAGGCCGGCCTTGATCGCCTGCACGATCGCGGCGGAGTCGGCGCCGGACGGCAGTCCGTTCACGGCCCGGTCGATGGCCTCGAGGGCGTCGTCCGGCTCGAGGAAGAAGTCGCCGGCGAGGCGGAAATCGGCGATACGCCCCTCCCGCACCTCGAGGTCGACGACGACCAGTTTTCCGCCCGGGACCTTGTACTCACCATGCATGCGGCCAGCCTACGACCGGCGGCGGCGGCTTGACGGTCGTCCCTCCGCTCGTCTCGGACTCGACTTGACATGAATCCCGAGATGAATACTCTGGTGTGACATATTCATTTCGATGCCAATGGAGGCACCATGAAACTTGTCGCCGCTCCCTTCCGACACCGGTGGCTGGCCGCAGTCCCAACCGCTGCGAGCGCACTCATCGCTTGTTCCTTCGTGCCGAGCCTGCAGGGTGCCGCGATCGCGCTCTGGGTCAGCGCTTTCGCCGTCCTCGCTGCGGCGCTTGTCTATCTGGGCCGGCGCGAGCTACGCGAGTCCGGGAAGGCCCCAGGCTTGACCACCCATCGCCGGCGACTCCTTATTTTTGGCGTATTGTTCGTCTCAGGGGCCCTAGTAGCAGGAACCCTCGTTGACGCGACCCCAAGCCACGCGAGTCCGCGTCACGCCGAAGCTCCGCGGATGATCGCCGCGATGACGACTGGACCTGCCGTCGAAAGCAAGCTTCGGGAGGTAGCCGTATTCGCCGAAGAATCGACAGCCCTGGGCCGCAGCGCAGTTGAGGCCCTTGTCGAATCCACTCGGGCACGCCAGGTCCGCGTCGAAAGTGGTCTTCTGCCTGACTTTGAGTCAGCCTCCGCCGTTCAAATCGGATCAACCCAGGTCTTGACCGTGCCTCTTTCGGGAACAAACCTTCCCGAAGTAACGAACCTCACGTTCGTCGTTACGCCGGACGATGTCGCGGTCGTTGAAATGGTGGCGGGCATGACAAGCGACTCCCGAGTGGCGTTCTCCATGTGGCAAGACCATGTCCAGACCAAGAATGTCATCATGAGCCAGGACTCCGACGGCACCTCGTCGTCCACGTCCCCGAGCCCGTATGGGATGAACTGGACCAAATTCAAGAACTGCCTAAACAATGCGGGCATCAATTGGGCCTTGGTCGCGGTCATCAGTGTCGCGTGCAGCGTCGCCTGCGCAACGGCAGTTCTTTGCGCCCCTTGTATCGCCGCCCAGGCTGGTCTAACAGGCGGCACGATTGCCCGCTGCATCAACATCGGCTTCAGCTAGGCACTCGCCAACATTGACTCCTTCTCAAGAGCCGACCACCCCCTACGGGCGGTCGGCTTTTGACCTGGAGGACCACCTTCCGCAGCCGAGGCAGCCAGGTCAGGCGGAAGCGGCAGACGCAGCGAACCGCGCATCCAACCAAGCCACCAGGTCCGCGACCACCTCGTCGCGGTTCGTCTCGTTGAAGACCTCGTGACGCGCACCCTCGTAGACGATCAGCTCGACATCGGTCAGGCCGCTGCGGCGCAGGTAGGCGTTCGCCAACTTCTCGGCACTCCGGGTGCCGCCGAGCGGGTCGTCGCTTCCGACCATGATGAGCAGCGGCACGTCGCGGGACAGCTCACGAGCGGGGCGGCCGTACAGCCGCAGGGCATCCCGCAGTCCGAAGAGTTTCAGCACGGAGGCCTCGACGACCAGCGGGTCCACCGACATCGCGGCAGCCACGGCCGGATCGCGGCTCAGCCACTCGAAGCCAGTCGTGCCGAGGTGGGCGTGCCGCTTGTTGAGGTCGCCGCCGTTCATCGAGCCGGGCACGCGGTAGGCGGTGCCGGTCAGCACGACGCCGTCGTAGGCGTCCGCGTGGTGGTTCACGAGCATCTGCGTCATGAGCGACCCCCACGAGTGCCCGAGCATGATCAGGGGCAGCGTGGGATGCTCGCGCCTCGCGATCGCCGTCAACCGGAGCAGGGCATCCACCGTCGCCCGCAGGCCGCCCTCGCCGAGGTGTCCGAGGCGGCCGGAGCCCTCCCCCCACTGCCCGACGCCCGTCCGGCCGTGGCCGCGGTGGTCGTCGGCGTACACGACATACCCGGCCGCGACGAGCTTCCGTGCGAGCTCGTCGTAGCGAAGGGCGTACTCGCCGACGCCGTGCGCGATCTGGACCACGCCGCGGGGTGGGGCATCGGTCGCGGCGGCAGCGGCGTGCCAGACGTAGTAGTGGATGGTGACGCCGTGCGCGTCGACGAAGGTCGCGTCATCGCGGACGACGGAGGTGGTGGCCATGCCTGATTGTGACGCACGCACCCGCTGACGGCGAGGACCCTCGCGTGCGGCGAGCGATCCAGTCCGCGGACAGGATCGTTCGCCGCACGCGAGGGTCCGAACCGCGCGGTGCGCGAGCGGCAGCAGCAGCGCGCGGGATGCTCGGGTCTAGTGAGCGGAGTACCCACCGTCGACGAGGTGGTACGACCCCGTGGTGAACGACGCCTCGTCGCTGAGCAGGAACAGCGTGAGGGCCGCGACCTCCTGGTTCGTTCCGAGACGCTTGGAGGCGTGCTCGGCCTCGAGGGCCGTGATGGCCTCGGTGCTCATCATCTTGCGGACGAGCGGGGTGTCGATGAAGCCCGGGCCGACCGCGTTCGTGCGGACGCCCTTGGCCGTGTACTCGAGGGCTGCGACCTTGGTGAGGCCGATGAGGGCGTGCTTCGAGGAGACGTAGGCGGCGTTCTCGGCGATGCCGACGGCACCGAGCACACTGCTCATGTTGACGACGGCGCCGCCGCCGGCCGCGACGATGGCGGGCAGCTGGTAGTGGAGGCCGTAGAAGACACCGCTGAGGTCGATGCCGACGACGCGGTCCCACGCGGCGAGGTCGTAGTCGCCGATGGTGGCGGCGGGGGCGCCGATGCCGGCGTTGTTCACGGCGAGGTGCAGGGCGCCGTAGGTCTTCTGGGCGAACTCGACGGCAGCCTTGCTGTCTTCGGCCTTCGCGGTGTTCTGCGTGAAGGCGGAGGCCTTGCCGCCGGCGGCGACGATCTCGTCGACGACGCGCTGGGCCGCTTCGAGGTCGATGTCCGTGACGACCACGGAGGCGCCCTCGGAGGCGAGCTGCTTGGAGATGCCCTCGCCGATGCCGGAGCCGCCGCCGGTGACGATGGCGACCTTGTTGTCGAACCTGCTCATTGCTGTACTTCTTTCTCAAGTTACGGAACATGTGTTGTTCTTCTCCCAAGGTACACCGTCGCTCTTTAGTTAGCCAAACTAATTTGTTAGGCTAACCATCGATGACAGACACAGCCACGACCGGAGCCTTGCGCACGATCCCCCACGCCCAACTGGCCAGCGACGTCCGCCAGGGCGTCCTCCGTCTCTCGCGCCGACTGCGGCAACAGAAGGCCGACACGGGCGTCAGCGACGCGCAGATGGCCGCCCTCGGCTACGTCTTCCAGAACCAACCCCTCACCATCGGCGCCCTCACCGAGCACGAGGGCGTGACTCCCCCGTCGATGAACAAGACGGTGGCCAAGCTCGTCGACCTCGGCTTCCTCGAGCGCGGCAGCGACGACGACGACAAACGCCGCGTCGTGCTCTCCACGACGGAGGAGGGGGCGTCGTTCGTGCTCGAGACGCGCAGGCGTCGCGACGAGTGGCTCGTCCCTCGCCTGGCCAAGCTCTCCGCCGACGAACGCCGCGTGCTCGCCGACGCCACCCGCATCCTCCGAGAGTTGGCCCGCTGATGAGCGCCATGTTCTCGTCGCTCAAGCTGCACAACTACCGGCTGTGGTTCGGCGGGGCGCTCGTCTCCAACACCGGCACGTGGATGCAGTCGACCGCTCAAGACTGGCTCGTGCTGACGCACCTGACCCACAACAACGCGACCGCGCTCGGCGTCACCATGGCACTGCAGTTCCTCCCGCCGATCCTGATGATCCCGATCACCGGGCTCATCGCCGACCGCTACGACCGCCGCCGCATGCTGATGCTGACGCAGGCGCTCCTGGGCGGTCTGGGTCTGTTCCTCGGCATCCTCGTCGTCACCGGGGTCGTCCAGCTCTGGATGGTCTGGGCGTTCGCGCTGGCCCTCGGCATCGTGCAGGCCATCGACGCCCCGATCCGACAGAGCTTCGTCTCCGAGCTCGTCCCACCGAAGCAGTTGTCGAACGCGGTGTCGCTCAACTCGGCGTCGTTCAACGGCGCCCGGCTGATCGGCCCCGCGGTCGCCGGCGTGCTGATCGCCGTGGTCGGCACGGGCCCCGTCTTCCTCATCAACGCCGCCTCCTTCCTCGCGGTGCTGACGTCGCTCCGCTTCATCCGGGTCAAAGAGCTCCAGTACAAGCCCAAGGTGGTCCGCGCCAAGGGTCAGATCAAGGAGGGCTTCCGATACGTCAAGGGCCGCCCCGACCTCGTCGTCGTCTTCGTGATGATCTTCATCATCGGCACCTTCGGCATGAACTTCCCGATCTTCACCTCCACCATGGCGACGCAGGCGTTCCACGTGGGGTCGAGCGGCTTCGGCCTGCTCACGTCGGCGGTGGCCGTGGGCTCGCTGGTGGGCGCCCTGCTGTCGGCCCGGCGCGAACGACCGCGGATGCGCATCCTCGTCATGGCCTCGATCTCGTTCGGCGTGACCTGCGCCGTCGCGGCCCTGATGCCGAGCTACTGGAGCTTCGCCCTCGTGCTCATCGCGGTCGGCTTCTCGTCGATCACGCTGATGACGACGGCCAACGGCACGGTACAGCTCGGCGCCGCCCCCGAGATGCGCGGCCGCGTGATGGCGCTCTACATGGCGATCTTCACGGGCGGCACCCCCATCGGCGCCCCCATCGTCGGCTGGGTCGCCAGCACGTTCGGCCCGCGCGAGGCGATCGGCGTCGGCTCAGCGGCCGGGTTCGTCGCGGCCGGGGTCGCGATCCTGTGGCTCGTCCGTCGTCAGCACCTCCGCCTGCGGCACGACCAGGGGCTGCACTTCCACGTGCGCCACGACGGCGACGGCATGCCCGCCACCGAGTCCATCGCCGTGCAGCGCGAGGTCGTGGCGGCCGAGCTCGAGACGCAGGAGACCCTGGCGCGGCAGTAGCTTCCGCCCCGCCTCCTGCTCGCACCCGCCGCCCCGATCTCGTCGTCGTCTCCGCCGAGAGTCGCTGAGTGTCCACGAATGGCTGATGCGAACGCACCGCCATCAGCCATCCGCGGACACTCACCCGGCCGTCAGCAGGGGGCAGCAGCCGTCAGCAGCTCCGGTAGACGTAACCATCGGCGCCGCGAGGCACCAGATCGCGGTCGCGGAGGATCGTGAGTGCGGGCGTTCCCTTCCGGCCGCAGACCTCGGCGAAGGTCCCCCGCAGATCGTCCGGGTACTCGACGTCGAGCACGTGCGCGCCATAGACCTTCGTGTAGTCGCCGCATTCGTCGAACCGGTCGCACTCCTCGGCGACCGCGAAGTCGAAGCCGATCTCCGTCTTACCGCGGGCGCCCAACTGGTCGGTGTTCTTCTGCGCTGCGGCGAGGCCCTCGTCATGCGCGGCCGAGACGAGCAGCTTCGCGAAGGCGATGGCGTCGGCCTCGCTCAGCGCCCCCTTCGAGCGGGTGTACGAGTCGAGGTTGTCGAATTCGACGGCACGGAAACCGGCCGTCTTGCAGCGCCGGATCGTCTGGCCCTGCATCCTCGCCTCCGCCTCGCGCTTCGCCGCCGTCGAGATGTCGAGCAGGTGCTCGTCGGGCCAGCCCGGGTCCACGAGCGGCGCGCCGTCCGCCGTGTGCAGGTACAGCTCGCTGGGCCAGGCCACCCCCGGCTGCGTCTGGAACCCGTTGACGTAGCAGATCGAGTAGACGCCCTTCGCGGGCTCGTCCGTGCTGTCGCGCGACACGACGGTCACTCCGGCCGCGGGCGGGTAGGCGCCGCCGAGCTGGTAGTCGAAGGCGCCCGACGTGGGCGGAAGGGCGAGCGCGGGATGCCCGGCAGGGGTCCTCGAGCAGGCGCCGAGCCCGACGAGGCCTGCCACGCACAGGGCAGCCGCAGCAGTCGCCCATGCTGCGGTACGGCTCCGTCTCCCGTTCATGCCCGAATCCTAGGAGACGACGAGGGGTACCCCGTTCTGCGACGAGGGGTACCCCTTCTGCGCGGCGGCGGTACAGTTCCCCCGACGACGGAACCCGGCTCGACGACGAGACGGACGGCCCGTCGAAGAGGAGCGCCCCGATGCGCAGAGCCACCGCCACGGCCATCGCCGCAGCCGCCCTGATCGTGGTGGGCTCGGGTCTCGCCTTCGGGTCGGCGTCACGTCTCGACCACCTCGAGTCGCGCATCGCCTCCGGCGACCTCGACTACGTCGTGGTGGGCCTCCTGATGATCGGCGTCGCGCTGGTCCTGACCGGATTCGTGGTGGCGCTCGCCGCTCTGGCGCAGTACTGGATCGAAGCGCAGGATCGCGAGGATGCCCGGCGTGCTGCCGAGCGTGGAGCCCGGGCCGGGCATCCCACCGTCTCTCGCCGTGAGGCGGCGGCGCTCGAGGCGACGCAGCCCCTGAAGCCCGGCCGCCCCGCCCGCTGAGCGGCCGCCGCCTCAGGAGCGGCGGCGCCGTCGCTGCCGAATGGCCCATCCCGTCCAGATACTCCCCCCGAGCACAGTCGCCGCCACGACGAGCCTGCCCACGAGAACCTGCGGACCGGTTGACCCCAAGACCGCCAAGGCGTTCCCCGCGGCGATTCCGGCGAGGCTGACCACGGCCGGGACGGGCCACCAGGACAGGATCTTGGCGCTCATCGGCCTATGCGCACCGGGGCGCGTGGCCACTGAAGGGATAGACACGCATCGCCTTGTTGCCGCATCGGAGGCCGTTTACGGAGACCGCGTAGGTAGCCGCGGTCATGAGGGCGCCGACCACCACGCAGAAGGTTCCCGCGCTGAGAGCACAAAGACCGGCGGAAAGGGCCCAGCCGGAACCAGAAATGATGGCCCCCTGATCGAACGAGTTGAAGGCCACGTACTTTCCGTAGCCGTCAGAACCCGCCGACAGGTAGCCCGAGGGGCCCGAGGTGTCCGTCAGGTCGAACGTGAATCCCTCTCCCAGATCGATAGTGGCCGTCGGCACACCCCCTGAGGTCGTCGTCTCGGAAACGACGTATCCGAGATCACGCGCTTCGACGATCGCGTCGTGGACCTGTCGATCTGTGATGAGGGTGTGGTCAGCCCTCTGAGGCTCTCCTTGAGCTGACGCCGCCTCGGCCGCCGGTGTGGCACGAAGGCCACCCGCCGTCAACGCACCGGCGAGGGCAAGAACGGCCGTGGACCTGAATGAAAAACGCATGTCGAATCCTCCTTGATGACTGCTTGAGCAGGCCTTCAAACTAGTTGGACTCACATACTTAATGCAAATTACGTATATTTATTCTGGTCGCAGTCGGAGCGCTGAGCGGCCGCCGCGCGGGAGGCCCCTACGCCTCCCGCGTGATCTCCACCGTGACGAACAGCTTCGAGGTCTTCGACCCGCCGTAGACCCCGCGCAGCGGCGGCACGTCGTTGTAGTCGCGGCCGTGCCCGACGACCACGTGCCGCTCCCCGATGTCGATGAGGTTGGTGGGGTCGTAGCCGTTCCACGAGCCGCAGAAGTACTCGACCCAGGCGTGCGACTCGCCCACGATGGTCTCGCGGAGCTCGGCGGTCGGCTTCGGGTGCAGGTAGCCGCTGACGTAGCGGGCCGGGATCCCCACGGCCCGAAGGGCGCCGAGGGTGATGTGCGCGATGTCCTGGCAGACGCCGGCCTTCGCCTCCCACGCCTCGGCCGCAGTGGACTTCACGTTCGTGACGCCGCGGAGGTACTGCACCTGCTCGCCCACCAGCTCGCAGATGCGCAGGGCTGCGGCGCAGGGGGACGCCGCCGAGGCAGCGGCCTCGCGAGCGAACTCGACGACCTCGGCGGGCGGTGCGGTGAGCGGGGTCTGCTCGAGCTGTTCGACGAACTCGGCCCGGCGGGTGACCTCCCGGGCGAGGTCGTCCCACCCGAACGAATGCTCGGGGTGCGGGGCCGACCGGACCTCGATGAGCGACGTCGCGGTCAGCGAGAGCTGCCGATGCGGCTGCAGCACCTCGAAGGACGAGACGCGGGTGCCCCAGTAGTCGAGGTACTCGTGCGCGCCCGAGTTCGGCTCGATACGGAGGTTGGACGAGAGGACGAACTGGTTCTCGGTGCTCGCGGGGAGCATCCTCGCCTCGTTGTAGCTGGCCTTCGCCTCGCCCTCGTACTGGAAGCCGGTGACGTGGCGGATGCGGAGGCGGCTCACGAGCGCTCCCCCACCCAGGTCGGTGCGGCCGAGGTCGGGAAGTACCGCTGGCGGATCGCCTCCGACGCGGCCGAGGTGGCGGACTGCACGGCGTCCATGTGCGTCGGCAGGTCGTCGAGGATCTCCTGGATCGGCTTGTACTCGAGCTCGCTGCGCATCTGGCCGAGGATACGCACTCCGGCGTCGGACGACGACGTGCGCGCCGTGTGCGGCTCGACCTCGCGAAGGCACGACTCGGCTCGGGTGATAGCGAAGAGCACCGAGCGCGGGAACAGCCGGTCGAGCAGGAGGAACTCGGCGGCGTTGCGGGCGCTCGGCACGCCGCGGTAGGTGCGGAGGTAGGCCTCGTAGGCGCCGACACTGCGGAGGATCGTCGTCCACGAGGGCCCGGACGCCTCGGTCAGCGTGCGGGTGGCGAGCAGTCGCGCGGTCATGTCGGCGCGCTCGATGCTGCGGCCGAGGGTGAAGAACTGCCAGACCTCGTCACGACTCGTGGCCGACTCGATGATGCCGACGGCAAGCGCGCTGCGCTCGCGCACCCAGGCGAAGAACTCGTGCACCTTGTCGCTCGACACCTTGCGGGGCATCCGGGCGCGGGTGGTGTTGAGGCACTCCCAGAGCTCGGTCGACACGATCTCGCGAGCACGCCGGGCGTTCTCGCGCGCGGCCCCGAGCGAGTAGGCGATGGAGGCGGGGTTGTGGCGGTCGACGGCGAGCATCGAGAGCACGTCGGCGCGAGTGATCTCGGTGTCGTCGGGCGCCTCGCTGCCCATGACGCTCAGGAGCGAGCGGCAGGCGGCGTCCTCCTCGATCCACGGATCCTCCAGGAGAAGCTGCAGGTGGACGTCGAGGATGCGGGCGGTGCCGTCGGCGCGCTCGATGTAGCGGCCGATCCAGAAGAGGCTCTCGGCGATGCGACTCAGCATGAGAGGCCTTCCGTCTGTTGCTGCTGTTGCTCCTGCTGGCGCGTGGCGCGCGTGGTGACGCCCTGCTTGGGACCGACGATCTGTTCCTGCTGCTGCTGCGACTGCTGGTCCTGCTGCGGGCCGTCGTAGGGCGACTGGTCGGGCACGTGCTCGCTGGCGATGATCGGGATCGACTGGGTCGGGGTGGCCTGCTCGGAGACGAGGGCGGACACGTTCTGGCCGGACATCCAGGTGCCGGCGTCGACACCGACGACCCAGGTGTCCTTCGACCCGCCACCCTGGCTCGAGTTGACGACGAGCTGGCCTTCCGGCAGCGCGACCCGGGTGAGGCCGCCGGGCAGGACCCAGATGTCGTCGCCGTCGTTGACCGCGAACGGGCGGAGGTCGGCGTGACGCGGCCGGAGACCGTCGTCGACGAGCGTGGGGATCGTGGAGAGCTGCACGACGGGCTGGGCGATCCACCCGCGAGGGTCCTTCTGCAGGGTGATGCGCAGGGCGTCGAGCTCTTTGCGCGAAGCGTCCGGACCGACGACGAGACCCTTGCCGCCGGATCCGTCGACCGGCTTCACGACGAGCTCGTCGAGGCGGTCCAGGACCTCCTCGAGGGCTCCGGGATCTTCCAGACGCCAGGTGTCGACGTTCGGGAGGAGCGGCTCCTCGCTGAGGTAGTAGCGGATCAGGTCGGGCAGGTAGGTGTAGACGAGCTTGTCGTCGGCGACGCCGTTGCCCACCGCGTTGGCGATGGTCACGGCGCCGAGGCGCGCAGCCATCAGCAGGCCGGGCGAGCCGAGCACCGAGTCGGCGCGGAACTGCAGCGGGTCGAGGAACTCGTCGTCGACACGGCGGTAGATCACGTCGACGCGCTGCGGGCCGGCCGTGGTGCGCATCCACACCCGGCCGCCGGAGCAGTAGAGGTCGCGGCCCTCGACGAGTTCGACGCCCATGAGCCGTGCCAGCAGCGTGTGCTCGTAGTAGGCCGAGTTGAAGACGCCGGGAGTGAGGACCACGACGGTGGGATCCTCCACGCCGACCGGGGCGCTCTTGCGGAGGGCGTGCAGCAGACGGTTCGGGTAGTCGCCGACCGGGCGGACCCGCATCGAGACGAACAGCTCCGGCAGGGTCTGGGCCATGACTCGGCGGTTCGAGATGACGTAACTCACGCCGCTGGGCACGCGCACGTTGTCTTCGAGCACCCGCCAGGCGCCGGCCTCGTCGCGGATCAGGTCGATGCCGGAGACCTGGATCCGCACGCCGTTCGCCGGGTCGATGCCGGCCGCCTGCCGGTGGAAGTGGTGCGACGAGGTGATGAGTGCCGCGGGGATCACGCCGTCGGCCACGGCACGCTGCGGCCCGTAGATGTCGGCGAGGAAGGCCTCGAGCGCCCGCACCCGCTGCTTGACGCCCTTCTCGACGCCCTGCCACTCCGCCTGCTCGATCACCCGCGGCACCGCGTCGAGCGGGAACGGCCGTTCCTCGCCCGCGAAGTCGAACGTGACGCCCTGCGCCAGATAGGAGTCGGCGAGCGCCGCCGTCCGTCCGCGCAGTTCGTCCTGCGTCATGCTCATGAGGGTGGTGTGGATCTCGCGATACATGTCCCGCGGCGAGTTCGGTCCGCGGAACATCTCGTCCCACGGGTCCCTGCCGGGCCGACGTGTCGCGCGGCTCGTGGCGCCGGCGTAGCCGTCGAAGAGGTCTCCCATGTGTTGAACCTAGGGCCCGGGTGTTGCGGGGGTGTTTCGGACGCGCGGCGACGGCGTGTCACCTGAGGTGAGTAGCGTCGACGGCATGACACGACTCACCACCCCGTTCGGAGCCCACACCCCCGCCGCCGACGTCCTCGAGGGGGTCGATCTCACCGGTAAGCGCGCCCTCGTCACGGGCGGAGCCTCCGGCATCGGCATCGAGACCGCCCGCGCCCTCGCCGGGGCCGGGGCAGAGGTGACGCTGGGGGTGCGGAACCTCGAAGCCGGCACCTCCGCCGTGGCGGAGATCCGTGCATCCACCGGCTCGTCTCTCGTCGACGCGAAGTACCTCGACCTGTCCGAGCGCGGCACGCTGACGGCGTTCGGCGAGGAGTGGACGGGGCCCCTGCACATCCTCGTGAACAACGCCGGCATCATGGCGACGCCGCTGACCCGCACCCCCGAGGGCTACGAGCTGCAGTTCGCCAACAACCACCTCGGCCACTTCGCGCTGGCGCTCGCCCTGCACGACGCACTCGCCGAAGCCGACGGCGCCCGCATCGTCTCGCTGTCGTCGACCGGGCACCACACCTCCGACGTGGTCTTCGACGACCTCGCCTTCGAGCGCCGCGAGTACAACCCGTGGCTCGGGTACGGCCAGTCGAAGACGGCCAACGTGCTCTTCGCGGTGGGTGTCGGCCAGAAGTGGGCCGATGACGGCATCACGGCCAACGCCGTCCACCCCGGCGGCATCATGACCAACCTGCAGCGCCACATGGACCCGGCCGAGTTCACGAAGCGCGGCTGGGTCGACGAGGACGGCACGCAGAACCCAGCGTTCAAGACTCCGGCCGAGGGCGCTTCGACGTCGACGCTGCTGGCCGGGTCACCGCTCGTCGACGGCGTGACGGGCCGCTACTTCGAGGACGCCAACGAGGCCGAACCGTTCGACGACGCCAAGCCCGGGCGTGGCGTCAAGTCGTACGCGCTCGACCCCGAGTCGGCCGAGCGGCTCTGGGCGGTGTCGCTCGACCTGATCTGAGCGGGCCCCTCGGGCGCACGCGTCTCGAACACACGACAGCGGCACGAACACCTCGCCTCGGCGGTGGGTTCGTGCCGCTGTCGTGTGCACAGTGGCGGATGGGCGGGGGCCGGTCGTTCAGCCGAACTTGCGCTTGGCCTTCTTCGCGGCGACTTTGCGGCCCTTGGCGACGTCCTTGGCCGCCTGCTTGCGGGCCTTCTTCACCTTGGGGTCGTTCCAGACCGAGCTGAAGGCGCCGGTGATCTCCCTGTAGCGAGACGTGCCCGCCTTGGCCCCGAAGACGTAGGCGATGAACGCGATGATCGCGATGACGATGAAGCGTGGTTTCATGACGTCCTCCCAGACGGTCGTGTGTCCGGTGGACGGTAGACCCCTCGGCGCGGGCCGCGCTCAGAGACGGTGGGATGCACGGCTCGCGTCACGTCGGCGGGAGCAAGCGCAACGCCGCCCGAGGGCACAGCGCGACGGCCTGGCGAGCGTCGGCGGTGAGAGCCGCGGGCACGAGGACGTCGGACCGGGCATCCCGCGCTCCGTTCACCGCCAGCGGGTACCCCCACTCGTCGCGATCGAGGAGTTCGGGCAGCAGTTCGGTGCAGAGGCCCCGGCCGTCGCAGAGCGTCCAGTCGATGTGGAGCGTCCCACCGGGCATCGCCGCTCCGGGCCCTGCGGCGCGGCTCACGCGTGCACCTCGCAGCGACCCTGCAGGTGCTGCGCGACGTCGGCGGCGAACACGGTCAGCGTCGAGAGGACGAGCCGGCTGGTCCCGTCGGGGTGGTGGCACGAGCCGCGGCCCTGCACGAGCAGCGCCAGCCGCTCCACTTCGGCCGGTAGCCAAGGCGTCTGCTCCCGGGCGGCCAGGCGCCGCAGCACGTCGGCCAGCCGGGGAAGCCCGTTGGCGCACGGGCCACACTGCTTCGCCGACTGCCCGGCCAAGTAGGTCGCGATCTCGGCCGAAGCCTCGAGGCCGCAGCGCTCGGTGCCGAGGGCCATCAGGATCCCCGCCCCGGGCGCGGCGCCGAAGGGGGCGAGCGAGTCGCGCGACAGAGGCCGCCGGAGTTCTCCCGAGGGCACCCACGCCCCGTGGTAGCCGCCGACGAGCACCGCCCGGAGCTGATCGGGGACGACGCCGGCCGCAAGGAGGGTGTCCGAGAGCGGCGCTCCGGCCTCGGTCTCGAACACCAGGGGCGAGGGCACGTCGCCGCTCACCGAGACGAGCCGGGTGCCGGTCTCGCCGTCGCGGCCGATCGACCGGAACCAGGTCGCCCCGAACCGCGCGATCAGAGCGAGGTGCGCGAGCGTCTCGACGTTCTGCACGAGGGTCGGGCGCCCGCGGAGGCCGCCGACCGACGGGCCGTGCGACGTCATCCGCGCGATGTGGTCGCGCGGGATCGCCGCACCCCCGCCGATGGCGTTGACGACGGCGGTGGCCTCGCCGGACAGGAACGTCTCGGGCGCTTGGAAGAGACGGACGTGGGCCGCGTCCCCCCGCTCGCCGATCGCCTTCGAGACAGAGGGCAGCGAGGCGGCCGTGGTGTAGACGAACACCTCGGTCGCTCGGACGGTCGCCGCCGCGAGCAGCAGGCCGTCGAGCACGAGGTGCGGAGCAGCGCGGAGCAGGGTCTCGTCCTTGCGGCTGAGGGGCTCGCCCTCGGCGCCGTTGGCGATCACGACCGGTCCCCCGGCCTTCGCCAGACGACGCGCGGCCGGCGAGGACGTGGCCGAAGCGATCGCCGCCGACGCGGTGGACGCCGCCATCAGCTTGCGCCAGGCGGGGAAGCCCGCCCCGCCGCGCCCTGCGAGCCCGGAGCCCTCGACCTCGGCGATCAGGTGCCCCTCGTCGAAGTCGCCGGGCATCGGCCCGAAGCGCTCGAGGTGGGCGGCGAGCGAGGAGTCGCGAGCCGCGAACAGGCGGCGGGATCCGGAGGGGCCGGCGACGCTGGTGCGGATGGTCTGGGTCATGGTCACGAGATCTCCCCGAGTCGGACGCTGCGGAACTCCACGAACCGCGACGAGAGGCGCCAGCCGAAGGACGCGAGGACCGCGAGGACACAGACGCCCGAGAGGACCAGGAACCACCCCTCGACGCCGTTCGTGCCGTTGCCGATCGCGTGCGCGAGAGCGATCGGCCACATCGCATAGGTCAGCCAGTGGATCGCCTTGAACACCCGCGGGCCGAGGCGGTTGCGCAGAAGGCTCGTCACCACGATCACGATCAGGAGGTCGAACGCGACCGTGCCGAGGCCCTGCCAGACCGGCCGATAGCTGCCGAAGAACGGCACGAAGACGTCGAGCAGGTTCAGCAGCGCGTACGGGTCGAACATGAGCGTGACGACGTGGACGACCAGGAACAACGAGGCCGCCAGCGAGACGTTGCGGTGCACCAGCGTCACCGAGAAGCGGGGGAGGCCCGGCAGCGGCCGGCCCGAGCGGGTGATGATCCCGAGAACGACCGACGCGGTGAACAGGACGAGGGCCGCGACACCCGTCCCTCGCCCGACGGCCCAGAGCGCTTCGTCCATCTCAGCCCGCCCGGTGCTCGCGACGAGGGTGCTCGTCGACGGACGACTCCGGCCAGCCGCCCACGAGGACCACGCGGCCCTGCGTGTCGACGAGCATCGCCGACTCCCCCTGCGAGGCGAGCCACTCGGTCGCACGCCGACCCTTGACGATCGCGGCCGTCGAAAGCACGTTCGCCCGGAGGCAGCTCGTCGCGGCGACGGTCACGCTTCGCCACACGGGCGGCACCGGGAGGCCGAGCCGCGGGTCGAGGATGTGGTGCACCTGACGGCCGTCGTGCATCCACCGGCGCTTCTGGGTGGACGAGGTCGCGATGGCATAGCCGTCGGCCAGAGCGATGGAGGCCTGCGGGTCGTGGGGCAGGTCCTGGACGGTGATCTGCCAGCCGCCGTCGCGGGCGACACCGGCGGTCGCGATGTCGCCGCCGAGGCTCACGAGAGCGCCGCAGTGCAGCTCGAGGGCGATGGCCCGCGCGCAGAGGTCGGCGGCGATGGCCTTGGCGGTGGCTCCCAGGTCGAGGCGGAGGTCGTCCGGGACCGTGAGGAGGCGCCCGGTGAGGGAGACCCTCCGCCAGCCCGGTTCGCGAGGCGTGGCGACCGAGAGGGAGAACGAGGCCTCGTCTCCGTGCTGCGGGTGGGGGAGCATTCTCACGCCCTCGTCGTAGCCCAACCCGTCGAGTACGCCGCCGAGGGTCGGATCGACGTCGCCGTGCGTGGCCTCGGCAGCGTCGAGGGCGCGCTCGACCAGGGCGGCGAGCATCTCGCTCACCTCGACGCCCTCACTGGCACGGCCGCCGAGACGGCTGAGCTCGGAGTCCGGGCGGAACCGGCTGCACGCCCCTTCGACGTCGGCGAGGATCCGGTCGGCGATGCGGCGGGCGCGGGTGAGCTTGGCGGCGTCGGTGACGACGAGGCGGGCGGAGGTGCTCCAGATGCTCCAGTCGGTGGCGGCCGTGAGGGTGCGGGCGGCGGTCGCGGTGGTGCGGGGCGCGGTCGCGGTGCTGCGGGCGGTGGTCGCGGTGGTGCGGTCTGCGCGGTCGGTGCGGTCTGCGCGGTCAGTGCGGTCTGCGCGGTCAGTGCGGTCTGTGCTGTCTGTGCGGTCTGTGCGGTCTGTGCGGTCTGTGCGGTCAGTGCGGTCTGCGCGGTCAGTGCGGTCTGTGCTGTCTGTGCGGTCTGTGCGGTCTGTGCGCGAGGCGGAGCGGGGGATGCTCGGCTCGGCCGGCTGGGATGCGTCGGGGGGCGTCGTGGTCGGGTTCATGGTGCTCGTCCTTCCGTTCGTCGGACTGCCACTCTCGCCGGGCCGCCTGTCCGCAGCCGGGGCCTGAGCCGTCGGGAACCTGTGAGGTGCCGATGCGGTTCCGGTGCGCGCGATGCTGGGCGGCTGTGCGCCGTTGTCGGTCGGGATGCCGGCCGGGCTGCCGGCGACGCGGGTGGCCGGGCTGGCTGCACCCCGCTCGCGCAGAGTTGCACCCTCGTCGCGCGGAGCCGCACCCTCGTGCCCGCTGCCGACCCCTCGTCGACCAGGGGTCGCCGCGGGTTCAGCGGGTGCGGGTGCGGGTGCGGGTGCGGGTTGCCGCTCCTCGGGCGCGGCAGTGCTCGCGCTCATGCTCAGGATCCTGTCGACGTCGCGTCGGAGGAGCCCGACCCGGTACTCACACCGCCCGATGACGAACTGCTGCCGGAGCTGGTGCCGTTGTCGGCGCTCGTGCCACCGTCAGTGCTCGTGCCGGTGCTGCTGGTGCTGCCGCTCGACGTCCCGTCGTCCGTGCCGGTGCTCGTCGAGCTGCTGCCGTCGCTCGTGCCCGTGCCGCTCGAGTCCGTGCTGCTCGAGCCCGTGCTGCTCGAGTCCGTGCTGCTCGAGCCTGTGCTGCTCGAGTCCGTGCCGCTCGTACCCGACGTCGACGAGCCCGACGTCGACGACTCGGACCGGCTGGCGGCGTCGGCCTTCGCGGCGTTCGACTCGTTCCAGACGACGACGCCCGAGACCGCGGTGATCGCGATCCCCGCTGCTCCGACGGCCGCGGTCACGGTGCGGGCGCGGCGGCGGCCCGCATCGCGCTTGCTCTTCGGCTCGGAGTTCTCGTCGCGCATGGCTGGCCCTTCGGTCGCGGACACGTCAACCTTCAGTCGCTGACACGTCAACCTTCCGGCGAGAGGCTTGCCGTTGGCTGGATGCGGCCGATGCGGTTCCGATGGACCTGGCGCAGGGCCGTGCATCCCCCACTCTCGGCCCGCGCTCTCGGCCTCGGTGCGGCGCGCCCGGCCGGGGACGACGCGCACCCCGCTTTCCGCAGCGAACCCCCGTCGACCGGGGGTGGGTAGCGGGTACGAGGGTGCGGCTCCGCGCGGCGGAGGTGCCGCTCCGCGCGACGGAGGTGCAGGTACGCGCGACAGGGGTGCAGGTCCGCGCAGGGGTGGGTGGGTGAGTGGGTCCCACACCCGACCCACTACCGCGCGGTCGGCTCCCCCACGGCTGCCCGCGTCCACAACGTCACGAGCCCGCGGGCGTTCCGCGTCATCGCCATGAAGTGCCCGACCGTGCCGAGCACGAAGAACGCGAATCCGAAACCGACCAGCCACCACTCGGCCGCCGGCACCGCCTCGCCGAACAGCATCATGAAGAGGCCGACGAAGAGCAGAGCGGTCCGGACCTTGCCGATCTTCGAGACCCGGACGTCCGGCGCCCCGTGGAACGCCGCGACGGCCCAGATGCCGGACAGGACGTCGGGGATCAGCAGGATGACGACGAGCTGCCAGGGCACGATGCCGGAGGCGGCGAACGCGGCCACCACGAAGACGACCGTCAGACGGTCCGCCACCGGGTCGAGCCAGGCCCCTAGCGCCGAGGTCTGGTGGAAGCGCCGCGCGATGAAGCCGTCCGCGAAGTCGCTGACGAAGACGAGCAGCAGCACGATGATCGACGCCCAGAAGTCGTGCAGCACGAGCAGCACCCCGAAGACCGGCAACAGGAGGATCCGCACCGCCGAGATCACGTTCGGCAGGGTGCGCCACTCGTCACTGAACAGGCGTTCGCGCAGGCTCGTGACGGGCCCGTCGGGGTGCGGGGACATGCCGGCGGCGGAGGTGTCGCCGAGGATCCGCCGGAGGTCGCCGTCGGGCAGTCGCACGACGAGGGTCCGCACGATCAGGTACACGATGCCGATCGCGACGAGCAGGAGGAGGACCCCCCAGCCGCCGATGCCGAGGTACGGCTTCGCGACGTGGAACGATGCCCGCGCGAGCACGCCGAGGGCCACATAGAGGGCCGACCAGGCGAGAGAGGAGACGAGGGATGCACGGACGAACGCCCCGACCCCGACCCCTGTCGCTCCGGCCGCCGTCGGCGCCAACGCCCGGGGAACCGGCACGAGCCGCGTCAGCAGTGCGGCGAGGGGCCCGCGGCGCTCGAGCACGCGGACCGACGTGTCCCAGTGGGCGACGCCGAGCCGTTCGACGAGGCGGGAGCTGCGCATCCCACCCCCTGCCCGTCGACCGGAACGGAAGGCGATCAGGTCGCCGAGCACACGACCGACGACGACCGCGACGAAGAGGGCGAGGATGCTCGGCACCGTGCCGAGAGCGGCGGCGGCCACGATCACGACCGGACCGGCCGGGATGAAGACGGCGAGCGCCAGTGCCGACTCCAGCAGCGCCACGACGCCCGCCACGGCCACGACCAGCGTCGCCGGCAGGGTGGGTATGGTCTGGTTCAGCCACTCGACGATGCTCACGGGGTCCATTCTCCCTGGGCGGGCGGGTTCGGGGTGCCACGGCGCGGGAGGGTGCGTCGGGGGGGGGGGCGGGTGCCGGGTGCGGGGGCGGGTGCCCGGCTCGGGGTGGCGGGTGCCCGGCTCGGGCTGGCGGGTGCCCGGCTCGGGCTGGCTCGGTTACCAGGTGAGGACTTTGGCGAAGGAACTCCTTTATTACGGACACCCGCAGCCTCCATCTCCTCAGCCACGATCCGCCGGCCCCCGAAACTCCTCACTTGAAGTCAGGATTTCCTCACTTGGCGACGACGGGCGGCGGGCGGCGGCGGCGGTCAGCGCACGCGCGAGTACTGCGTCAGCAGCATCGAACCCGCGACCAGCACGTGGTCGAGGCGCATCGCCTGCAGATCGATCGGGGGCGCCCCGGGGGCGAGATGGGTGATGCGCGGGCCTGCCCCGCCTTCGAGCGTCGGCGAGACGGTCAGACAGAGGGAGTCGAGCAGACCGGCTGCAATGAACGACCCGAGCAGCGCCGGCCCCCCTTCGGTGTGGATCTGAGTCAGCCCGCGTGCAGCCAGCTCGGCGACGGCCCGGGCCGGCTCGACGGTGGTCTCGCCGCAGTCGATCACGTCGGCCACCTGCGACAGCGCGGCGCGTCGATCGGCCGGGGCCTGCGTCGTGGTCAGCACGATCGGCCGCACCGGCGCCTTCGCGAACACGTCGCTCCGGGGGTCGAGGTTCAGGCTGCCGGTGACGAGGACGAACGGGGGATGCGCGGCCAGACCCCGAGCGACCCGCCACGCCACGGCCTCGTCGGAGAGCCGCATCGCGCCGTAGCCCTCGGTGCGGACCGTCCCCACAGCCACCAGCACCGCATCCGCCAGCCAGCGCAGCAGGTCGAAGACACGTTTGTCGGCGGGCCCGCCGAGGGCGCCGGACACCCCGGACGCCGTGGCCGAGCCGTCGACGCTCGCCACGAAGTTCGCCCGGACCCGCGGCGTGGTCCGATCGGCCGGCGCGTAGAGGGCGAGCAGGGCGGCGTCGTCGAGGAGGCCGTCGCGGCCGGGCCCGTCGCCGAGCGGCGCGGGGAAGATCTGTCGAATGCCGTCGTCGCTCACAGGTTGTGCCTCTCGTAGGCGGGATCGCGCCAGCCGAGGACGGCCTCCACGAGCCGCATCGCGTCGACGGCCGGGCGTGGGGCGTGCATCCGCACGATGCGGGCTCCGAGCATCACGCTCATCGTCGCCGCAGCGATGGAGCCCGCCAGGCGCTCCTCCTTGGGCCGGTCGAGGGCTTCGCCGATGAAGTCCTTGTTGCTGACCGCTGCCAGAACAGGGAGTCCGAGGCCGGTGATCTCGGGCAGCCGGCGCGTCAACTCGAGGGTGTGCCGGGTCGTCTTGTTGAGGTCGTGCCCCGGGTCGATGACGATCCGCGCTTCGGGGACCCCTCGCGACAGGGCGAACTCGACCCGATCACTGAGGAAGGCAGCCACCTCGCCGCCGATGTCGGAGTAGGTGGGATGCGGGAACGGCTTGCGCGGCTCGGCTCGCGCGTGCGTGATCACGAGCGTGGCATCGGAGTCGGCCACCACGTCGGCGAGGCGCGGATCGTGGATGCCCGTGGTGTCGTTGATCACCGAGGCCCCCGCCGCGATGGCCGCAGCCGCCACCTCCGGCCGGAAGGTGTCGACGGAGATCACGACGTCGGACTGCTGCGCGAGGCTCGCGACGACCGGCACGACCCGCTCGATCTCGTCGGCCACGGGGAGCTCGGGGCCGGGGCGGAACGGCACCCCGCCGATGTCGACCCAGTCGGCGCCCTCGTCGGCCGCGGCGACGGCGGCCTCGACCGCGCGGTCGAGGGCGAACGTCGCGCCCTGATCGAAGAACGAGTCGGGCGTGCGGTTGACGATGGCCATGACGGCGATCCGACGATCGAAGTCGAAGGTGCGCCGGCCGATCGTACGGACGGGATGCCGCAGGGCGGGCAGGAGGAACCCGGTCGGCCCCGTCGCGAAACCCGAGTGCGCGAGGGTCTCGTCGCTCACGCCGCGTTCCCGCCGCCCAGCGGGCCGATGAGGGTGATGGCCTCGGCGCGGGCCACCGGATCGGCGAGGGAGCCACGGCTCGCCACGGTGACGGTCGAGCTCTGCGTCTGGCGTGCGCCCCGAGTCGTCACGCAAGCGTGCACGGCGTCGAGGACCACGAGCACACCGGCGGGATCGACCGCCGCGGCCAAGGCGTCGGCGATCTCCTCGCCCAGTTTCTCCTGCAGTTGCGGGCGCGAGGCCAGCGCATCGACGAGACCGGGAATCCGCCCCAGACCGACGATCTGACTGCCCGGCACGTACGCGACGTGGGCGCGGCCGAGGAACGGGAGGAGGTGATGCTCGCAGATCGAGCGGAACTCGATGTCGCGGATGATGACCAGTTCGCCGAGCTGGCCGGGTTCGGCGGGCACGACGGCCGTGCCCATGAGCTCCGCCGCATCGACGGAGAGGCCGGAGAAGAATTCGGCGTACGCCTCGGCCACCCGCCGCGGGGTGTCGACGAGACCGGCGCGCTCGGGGTCGTCGCCGATCGCCGCCAGGATCTCGGACACGGCTCTCTCGATCCGCCCCTTGTCGACCGTCGTCATGCGCGCATCCCTCGTACCCCTCTTTTGTACCCCGCTGTTCGCGGACACTCGCGGGAACCCTACCCCCGGTCACCGACAATCACCGGCGCGGGCCACGGACGGGAGACCCCGGCACCGGAAGTCACGCCTCGCTGCCGACGAGCCCCTCCGGCAGCCACCGGGTGAAGATCTCGACGGTCTTCGGCCCGACCCCCTTGTACGCCGTGAGGGCGTCGCGAAGAGCGGGCAGATCGGGGGATGCACGGACCAGACGGTTCACGGAGCCGTGCTCGCTGTCGATCCGCCCCATCACCTCGTGCAACTCGTCGGCCATCACGTAGTCGATCCGCGCGTAGGAACCCTCGTCGAGCATCCCCCGCAGTCTCTCGCGCCCCACCTCGGCGAACTTCGCGGGAGAGGTCAGACCGTGGTCGATCAGCACCCGATAGGTGTCGGCGGCCACCTTCTGCTGCACGGGCCGACCGAAGAGCACGCTGGCGAGCAACCACCGATAGAGCGCCTGCGGGGTCGGGTCGTCGGTGTCGAGATCGATGTCGAGGTCGTGGGGACCGAGGTCGTCAGCCATGCATCGACGGTACGCCGGGCATCCCGCGCGCGTTGCGGCTCTCGTTTGTTCTGACATGGCCCACTACTCTCGAGAGGGCACATCAGAGAGAAGGAACCCCATGGCACGCATCGGACTCGTCGGCTACGGCACCGGAGGCCGCTACTTCCACGCCCCGTTCATCGAGGCGGCGATCGGCGCGACGCTGGCCGGCGTCGTGGTCCGCTCCGAGACGCGTCGAGCCGAAGTCACCCAGGATCTTCCCGGCACCCCGGTCTTCGACGACCTCGACGCCCTGATCGACTCGGGCGTCGACGCCGTCGTCATCAGCACGCCGCCCGGTTCCAAGGAGGACCTGGTCCGCCACGCGATCGAGCGCGGCGTGCCCGTGATCACCGACAAGCCGTTCGCCCTCGACCCGGAGACCGCCCGGGGCCTGATGGCCCTGGCCGAAGAAGCCGGCGTGCCGCTGGGCGTCTTCCACAACCGCCGGTGGGACGCCGACATCCTCACCGTGCGCGACCTGATCGCCACTGGCAAACTCGGCGAGGTCCGTCACTTCGAGTCGCGCCTCGACGCCTGGGAGCCTGGGCCGGCGCGAGGCGGCCAATCGGGCGGGGTCCTCCTCGACACGGGCACGCACTTCATCGACCAGGCCGTGTTCCTGTTCGGGCCGGTCGACTCCGTCTTCGCCGAGATCGACTGGTACGACGGCGAGGCCGGACACGTCGATACGGGCTACTTCGTCTCGCTCACGCACACCTCGGGCGTCGTCTCGCACATCAAGACGAACAAGCTGCTGCGGGGTGCTGGGCGCGAGCTGCGCGTGATCGGCGACGAGGGCTCGTACCAGGCCGAGACCGTCGACGTGCAGGCGCGCGCGCTGTTCGACGGGCTGCGTCCCATCGCGTCGCGCCAGACGTGGGGCTACGACGCCGAGGCGAACTGGGGCACGCTGGTCACCGCCTCGGGTTCGGAGATCGTGCCGTCGTCGCAGGGCGACTACGCCGGGTACTACGAGCAGCTCGTCCGGGCGCTGGAGCAGGGCGAGGGGCTGCCGGTGACGGGGCCGGACGCGTTCGAGACCGTCCGGATCGTGGAGGCCGCGTTCCGGAGCGACGCCGAGAAGCGGGTCGTCGCGCTGTAGTCGGGGCGTGCATCCCACCTGTCTGCTGCCTCGCGCGTGGCCGCCGGGAATGCCCGGCCACGCCGCCGCTCAGGCCCGGTCGGCCGTGAACGCTTCGTACACGCTGGCGATGTCGTCGCCGCCGTGGCCCTGCTCGGAGGCGTCCGCGTAGGCGGCCCGAAGCGCGTCGAGCAGCGTGGTGGCGACACCGGATCCCGACGCCGCCTCGGTGATGAGCCCGAGGTCTTTGCGGAGGCCGTCGAGCGCGAACGACGCCGGGAACTCGCGATCGAGGATGCTCTTGCCCTTCGTGTGGGCATAGGGGCTGTCGGAAGCACCGCCGTCGATCGCCTGCAGGAAGAGATCGCCGTCGAGACCGAGGGCCTGAGTGAGAGCGATCGACTGGGCGGTGGCCGCAGTGATGCTCGCGATCCAGGCGTTGGCGGCGAGCTTCAGGGCCGTGCCGTTGCCGACCGCGGGGCCGGCCAGCACCGTCTTGCTGCCCATGGCGTCGAGCACCGGCTGAGCCTTCGCGATGAGACCCGCGTCTCCAGCCGCCAGCATGACGAGCTTGCCGGTCTCGGCCGGAGCCTTCGTGCCGAGCATCATCGCCTCGATCAATGCGACGCCCTGAGCCTTCGCTCGGTCGACCACTCGGGCCGTGCCTTCGAGGCCGATCGTGCTCGCCTGCACCCACACCGCGTCGGCGGGCACGGCATCGGCGACCTCGTCGAGGACGCCCAGGACGGAATCGGCGTCGAAGAGCACCGACACCACCACCTCGGCCTTCTCGACGGCCTCGCTCGGCGACGAGGCGACGGTCGCGCCCTTCTCGGCGAACGGCGTGGCCTTCTGGGCCGAGCGGTTCCAGACCGTGACTGCGAAACCCTCGCGCAGCAGAGTGTCGGCCACTCCCTGCCCCATGATTCCGAGGCCGAGGACGGTCACGCGAGTGCCGTGGGCGGGTGCGCCGGTCGTGTCGCTCGGGTCGGTGGATTCTGCCTGGCTGCCTGTCACTGCGTGGGTCTCCTTCGGATCGATGGGGCGTGGGATGCACCTCCCAGCCCGCGTCGACGCTACGCCGACCGCCCTCGCCCTCGCTGACCGCAGGTCGGCACGATCGGACATGCGACGGGCGGCCCGACCGACTCGCCCCCGCCGCCCCTCCTCCGGCTGCGGCTCGTGGGAGACGGAGCCCGCACCAAGGCCACGCCCGCAGCCGCACCGGCCAGGGAGAAGACGGCTGCAATGACGAAAGCGCCTGCATGCAGGTCGAGGAACGCCCCCTGAGCCGGGTTCCACCCGAGGTCCATCACTCCCACGACGGTGACGTCGGACGAACCGTCGGCGCGGAGGAGCACCTCGAGCATGCAGGCGAGCAGGACGTCGACCGCCAGGAACAGCCCACCCGCAGCCCCCGCTGCGATGAGGGCCATGAAACGGCAGAAGGAGCGGAAAGGCATCTCAATATGTTACATGTGCTATTGCTCGATTCCCAGGTGTTTGGTGAATCGGAGGTAACTGATCTCCTCGAGGTCGCCGTCGAGGTCGAAGAGCGGCTCGTAGCCGAGAGCGAGGTAGAGGCCGACCGCCTCGGGCTGCCGCGCTCCCGTCGTGAGATGGGCGGTCGTGTAGCCGCGTCGCCGTGCCTCCGCCTCCAGTTCCGTCATGACTCGACGCGCCAGGCCGCGGCGGCGGTGGCCCGGATGCGTCCAGACCCGCTTCATCTCTGCCGTGGTCTCATCCACCCGAATGAACGCGCCGCCCGCGCGCGCCTCACCGTCCGACTCGAGGATCAGGAACGCCCCGCCCCTCGCGGGCGAGAAGAGCTCCGCGGGGTAGCGCGACAGCTCGGCCGACGACGGGATGCCCTCGTTGAGGCCGTAGCGCTCGTCGTAGTCGCGGGCGAGGTCGGCCACGAGCGGTGCGGCCAGGGCGTCGAGCGGCGTGGTCCAGGTGGATGCGGGGGCGGCGGGCGCGGCGGCGGCGGGTGCGGGCTGCGCGGGCGCGGCGGGCGCGGCGGCAGCGGGCTCGAACTGCGGGGCGGCTTCGGCGTTCGACATGCGCCGACGGTAGGGCGGTGGCGGGCCCGCGTCAATTCGTGTGACTTCGAGCGCTGTCATCCGGGCGGCTCAGCCCTGCTGGCTAGCCAAGTCGCCCCGATTCACGTAAGTCGCCCTGCCGTGCCGGGGCGACTTACGTAAATCGGGCCGACTTAGGGTGCCGCGCGACGGCCTCGGCGCGGCAGCCGCGGCGCGGCGGCGACCGGCAAGGCATCGCGATTCACGTAAGGCAGCGGCTCACGGCGCGATGCCTTGCGGGTGAGAGTGGGACGGGACGGGGACGGACAGGACGGAGACGGACGGGACGGGCTCGGCGGCCGCAAGCGCAGGGCCCCAGAGAGGCGGGCGGTCAGCGCCAGTCGTCGGGCGGCAGCGTCTCGTCGTACGGGTCGTCCGGAGGCAGGTCGAACCAGGGTGCGTCGTCGACCGCCTCGGGCTCGGGCACGAACGACGCCACGGGCTGCCCCGACCTCGGAGCGGCACCGCGGAAGGCCGCGCGACCGGAACTGCCGGCAGCGGCAAATCCGCCGGCACCGCCCGCACGCCCAGCGCCGGCACCGCCCGCACGCCCAGCACCACCGGCAGGCACCGCACCCGCAGCACCCGCCACACCGGCACGCGCCGCACCCCCGGCACCCGCAGCACCCGCCGCACCCACCTCGGCCCCGCCGACGAGATCGAGCAGCTGCTGCCCGTAGGTCTCGAGCTTCTTCTGCCCCACCCCGGAGATACCCGCCAGCGCGCTCATCGTCGCGGGACGCGTCGACGCCACACCCCGCAGGGTCACGTCGCCGAAGACCACGTAGGCCGGCACGCCCTGCTCGCGAGCCGTCGCCGCACGCCAGGCGCGCAACGTCTCGAACAACTCCTGCGCCTCGGGGCTCAGATCGGCGGCCGCCGCCGAGGACGCCGCACCCGAACCCGAACGACCGCGCGACCGCGAGGACGACCGGGGCGCCCGAGGTGCCTCCCGCCGCAGACGGACCGGCCGCGTGCCCGAGAGGACGGCGGCGCCGTCGTCGGTGAGCATCAGAGTGCCGAACCCGTCGGGCGAGACGGCGAGCAGCCCCTGGGCGATCAACTGTCGGACGACACCCCGCCACTCGACGTCGCTCAGGTCTTTGCCGATGCCGAACGTCGAGAGGGCCTCGTGGCCGTTCTGCTGCATGCGCGGGGTGCTCTTGCCGAGCAGGATGTCGACGAGATGGCCGGCCCCGAACTGCTGATTGCGCTCGCGCTTGAGGCGGACGACCGTCGAGAGCAGCTTCTGCGCCGGGACGGTGCCGTCGACGGAGGTGGGCGGCGTGAGACAGGTGTCGCAGTTGCCGCAGGCCGTCGACGCCTGCCCGAAGTAGCCGAGGAGCTGGACGCGCCGGCACTCGACGGTCTCGCACAGGGCGAGCATGGCGTCGAGGTGGGCCGTCAGCTTGCGACGGTGCGCCGCGTCGCCCTCGGACTGGTCGATCATGCGCCGCTGCTGCATGACGTCTTGGAGCCCGTAAGCGAGCCACGCCGTGGCGGGCAGGCCGTCGCGACCGGCACGCCCGGTCTCCTGGTAGTAGCCCTCGACCGACTTGGGGAGGTCGAGGTGCGCGACGAATCGCACGTCGGGCTTGTCGATGCCCATGCCGAAGGCGACGGTGGCGACCATGACGATCCCGTCTTCTCGGAGGAACCGCGACTGGTTGCGCTGCCGCGTGCCGGCGTCGAGACCCGCGTGGTACGGCAGCGCCGCGATGCCGCGATCGACCAGGAACTGCGCCGTCTTCTCCACCGAATTGCGCGACAGGCAGTAGACGATGCCCGCGTCGCCCGCGTGCTCGGTCTGGATCAGGCGCAGCACCTGCTGCATCGGGCTGTCTTTCGCCTCGATGCGGTATTGGATGTTCGGCCGGTCGAAGTCCGCCACGAAGTGAGCCGCGTCGTCGAGCCCGAGACGGGCCGAGATCTCGCGGTGGGTGACCTCGGTCGCGGTCGCGGTGAGGGCGATCCGGGGGATGCTCGGCCACCGTTCGTGGAGCACCGAGAGTTCGAGGTAGTCGGGCCGGAAGTCGTGCCCCCACTGGGCGACGCAGTGCGCCTCGTCGATGGCGAAGAGCGAGATGGTGCCCTGATCGAGGAGCTGCTTGGTCGACTCGAGCTTCAGGCGCTCGGGCGCCAGGTACAGCATGTCGAGTTCGCCCGAGCGGAAGGCTGCTTCGACGGCCCGTCGCTGGTCGGGGTCTTGGGTGGAGTTGAGGAAGGCCGCCCGGACGCCGACCGCCTCGAGGGCGTCGACCTGGTCTTGCATGAGGGCGATCAGCGGCGAGACCACGATGCCGACACCATCGCGCACCAGAGCGGGCACCTGATAGCAGAGGGACTTCCCGCCGCCGGTGGGCATGAGCACCAGCGCGTCGCCGCCGCCTACGACCTGATCGATGATGGCCGCCTGATTGCCGCGGAACGACTCGTACCCGAAGACGTCGTGCAGCACGGCCAGCGGGGTCGCAGCACCCGGAAGCGCGGCAGCGGGGGAGGTCGGAGCGGAAGTCACGCGAGGAGTCTACGAGGCACGACCGACACCGGACCCCGGGATCCCGCCCCTGTGGAGAATGGCGCCACCGTCCACGGCCGAGCCCCCCGGAGCCACCCGGGCGGGTTCGTGCCGGCGGGCCTGCCAGGTCACGATCACGACGTAGACGGCCGAGGCGACGACCGTGATGCCGAGGCCGACCGGGCTTCCGTCGGACTGCGTCGTCGCCACCACGGGCGCCGCCAGGAGGAACACGACGACGTTGTTGATCACATGGGCGACGATGCCGGCCTCGAGGCCGCCGGTGCGCCAGGTGAGGTAGGCGAACGAGACTCCGAGGACGGCGACGTCGAGTTTTCCCCAGACGTTGTAGCTGTGCGCCAGGGCGAAGAACACGTTCGGCAGGACGATGGCGAAGACCGGCCAGCGCAGGTAGGAGCCGAACAGCTGCATTCCGAGCCCGCGGAACGCGAACTCCTCGGCGCTCGCCTGGAACGGGACCAGCAGGACGATCAGGATGCACGACACGACGAGCGCCGGAACGGGTGTCGCCGTCTGCGGGCCGGTGTCGACCGGCCCCTGCCACGACGCCGGCACGACGTAGCCGAGCCCGACGGTGATGATCATGTAGGCGATGCCCGGCACGAGGCAGCGGAGCATCCACCGCCATCGGATGCGACCCAGGACACTCGCCAGCTGCCCCCACCCGCCGAGCCCGGCGAGCCGGACCGCGATCAGCATCGCCGGCAGCATCGTCGACAGCGAGCCGAGGGTGAAGAGGAGGACGAGGGGCTCGGACGCGTTCTGCTGGTCCTGTTGCACCGACCGGAGGAGGTGCGTCGACGCGGAAGCCCCGCCCACCCCGCGCACGATGGCCAGCAGGATCTCCTGGTAGACGAGGGTCAGCGCGTAGTAGAAGGAGACACCCAGGAGGAGCGCGAGCAGAGGCTTCCACCAGCGATAGGTGGGCCGGATGCGGAAGAGCCGGTGGTAGGCGGAAGTCACCTCCCGAGGGTAGCCGGAGCGGCTGGCACGAACGGTGGCCACGAGGGCTCAGCCGGCCGTCGACCGCAGCGTGGACGACCCGTCGGGCAGGCGCCGCACCTCGATCCGGTCGGCGATGCGCTGCTTGAGCTCTTCGACGTGGCTCACGATGCCGACGACGCGACCGTGCGCGGAGAGGCGCCCGAGCTCGGTCATCACCGCGTCGAGCGTCTCCGGGTCGAGGGTGCCGAACCCCTCGTCGACGAACAGCGTGCCGAGATCGAGGCCGCCGGACTCGCTCTGGACCACGTCGGCGAGCCCCAGAGCGAGACTGAGCGACGCGTAGAAGGTCTCGCCGCCCGAGAAGCTCTTCGGGTCGCGCGTCGTGTCGGTCGTGTTGTCGCGGATTGCGAGGGCGAGCCCCACCTTGCGCGACCGAGCCCCGGTCTCGCGCTCGGCGGCCTCGAGCAGGTACCGACCACTCGACATGACGCCCAGCCGGGCATTGGCCGCGGCCACGACATCGTCGAATCGTCGGAGCAGCACGTAGGTGCCGAGGGTGACCCCGCGGAGGTTCTGCCCGTCGACGGCGGTGGCCACGTCGGCCATCCGGACGGCGGCCCGAGCTTCGGCGGCGACGTCGAGGGCCACCTCTTCGGCGCGCTCCAGGGCGGAACGGGCGGCTCTCGTCCGGGCGAGCCGGTCGGTGGTCCGCCCGGCGCCGATCGTCGCCTCCTCCAGCAGGGATTCGGCCGCGGTCACCTCGAGGTCGGCCGCAGCGAGGTCGGTGGTCTCGTCGCCGGTCAGCGACGCGACCTCCGGTGCGGCGAGCCCGGACGCCACGACGGCTCGTTGGGCGTCGAACCCCGCGATGTCGCGGTCGAGGGTCTCGAGCGCCGATGCATCGAGGGCCGCCGCCTCGGCGTCGCCGGCGGTGTCGAAGCCCGCCTCGATCAGCGCACTCGCCACGGCGGCACGACGGGACGTGTCGGCCGACCGGGCGGTCTCGAGGGCCGCCGTGGCCTCGAGCACGGCCTCGACCGCGGCTCGCTCGTCGTCGACCACGGCCACGAGCTCGGCACAACCGACGGCACGCTCGCCGACCGCTTCGGCGACCCGGCGCCGGTCGGCCTCGAGCGACTCCGAATCGGACTCGGCTCGGGCGACCTCTCGAGACCGCTGCTCGCGCAGTGCGGCGAGGTCGGTTCGCGCCGCCTCGGTCGCCGCGTCGAACGCGGCCAGGGCGGCACGTGCCTCCCCCTCTTCGGCAGCGCTCCCCCGGGCCGTGTCGAGGTCGGTGCGGGCCGATGCCAGCAGGGCCGCCGCGGTCTCCCCGTCGTGGCCGCCGAGCGCCGCGGCGGCCGCATCGCGACGAGCCGAGGCGTGCGCCGCCGCCTCGCTCGCTCGCGCCAGAGCCGCGTCGGCCCGGGTCCGCTCGGCTTCGGCCTTCTCGATGGCCTCGTCGTCCGGGTGCTCTGCCGTCGTCACCGCGAGCGTGGGATGCGCGACCGACCCGCAGACAGGACACGCGTCGCCCGCCCGCAGCCCCCGCGCGAGCTCGCCCGCCATCCCGTCGATGCGGCGCCTGCGCAGCTCGGCCTCCGCCTCCACCGCGGCTCGGGCCTCGTCGGCGGCGAACGCCCGCCCCTCCTGGGCTGCGACGACGCCCTCGCGGAGCCGTTCGAACACCTCGACCTCGGCGACGAGGGCCGTGGCCGCCGTCACCGCCCGCTCGGCGTCGGCGATGTCACGGACGGCGGCCGAGGCTGTGGCGAGCGCGTCGACGAGCGGGGGCCGAGCACCCGGGCGTTCTGCCGCCGCAGCTTCGGCCTCGTCGATCCGGCCCGACAGGGTCTCGAGCGCCTCGCGCGCACCGGCCAGTGCGAGGGCACGACCGTCGAGCCCGGCCTCGAGCGCGACCAGCGGGCGGAGTGTCGCCAGGTCACCGAGCGCCTGGTCGCGCAGGGCCGCCACCTCGTCGCGGGACCGGCCGGCGTGGGAGGGGTGCGCACGGAGCACAGCGTCGTACTTCTCGACGGCGCTCGCGAGCGTCGCCGCGGCGGCACGCGCCTCGGCGATCGGCCCCTGCAACGACGCGGCACGACGGCCCAACTCGAGACGCCGGCGCGAAGCGTCGATGTCGGCGGCGCGGCCGTCGAGCGCGACCTTCTCGGAGAGGAGCGAGAGCCGCCGGGCGAGCGCCGCCTCGAGAGCCCTCTCGGTCGTCTGCCGCGAGCGGGCGGCGGTCGCCGTCGACTGCGCCGTCTCGCGGTCGGCGCGAGCGGCGACGTCGGAGGTCGTGAGGCGCGCGACGAGCTCGTCGACCGCCGTCGGCTCGAGATCGGGCACGTCGGAGGCCTCGCGCAGGCGCACCATCGCCTCGTCCACCGCCCGGTCGGCCGCCACCACTGAGGCGTGCGCCGCCTTGCGCCGTTCGACCAGCGCCTGGGTGGTCTTCTCGTAGATCTCGGTGCCGAACAGCGACTGAAGCACCAGACGCCGCTCTTCGCCGGTCGCCCCGAGGAACTTCGCGAACTCGCCCTGCGGCAGGACCACGGTCTGGACGAATTGCTGACGGGTGAGGCCGAGGATGCGAGCGATCTCGCCGCCGACCTCCTGCGCACTCGTCGACAGCACCTCGCCGTCGGCGGCCTCCGGTGTGGCGAGTCGGACGAGCGTGGCCGACGCGTTGGCGCGGGTGACCCCGTCGCCCCGCGACTTGGGTCGCCACCAGGCCGGGCTCCGCCGCACGCGGTGGATGCCCGCACCGGTCTCGAACACGAGCTCGACGAAGGGTTCGACCCCTCGAGCCGCGTGGTGGCTGTGCAGACGATCGGTGCTGGCGCCCTCGCCCGCCTGCACGCCGTAGAGGGCGAACACCATCGCGTCGATGATCGTCGACTTGCCGCTTCCGGTCGGGCCCTCGAGCAGGAACAATCCCGACCGGCCCAGCGCCCCGAAGTCGATCGTCTGCTCTGCGGCGTAGGGGCCGATGGCGCGGAGCGTGAGCCGGTGCAGCTGCATCAGGCGCTCGCTTCGGTGGCGCGGGCCGATTCGTACGCGGACCGCAGCACCGCGATCTCGGCCTCGGTCGCGGCCCCGCCGGTCGCGTAGTCGACGAAGTCCGCAGCGACCTCGATCGGGTCGGCTTCGGGCGTCACCGCTCGCCTCTCGTGGGCGACGACGACGCCCGTGGGCTCGTGGATCACCGCGAGCGCGTGCGGGAACCGCTCCACGACCCGGGCGAAGAGCTGCTCGGGATGCACGGGATCGGTCACGATCACCCGCAGCCACGCGTCGTGCACCTCGTCGTACCGCCCGTCGAGCAGCTCGGCCAGGTCGCCGCGCACTTCGGCCAACCGCCGCGGCACGGGTGTCGGAATCAGTTCGACCGTCACCTCACCGCTCGCGTCGAGGTCGACGAGGGCCGACGACTTCACGTGGCCCCTCTCGCCGAAGGAGAACGCCAGCGGCGAGCCCGAATAACGGATCGTGGGATGCCCGGACCCCACCTTCTGCGCCCCGTGCAAGTGGCCCAGCGCCACGTAGTCCACGCCCGCGAACACGGCTGACGGCACCAGATCGACGCCCCCGACGCGGATGTCGCGCTCGCTCTCGCTGGCGGCACCGCCCTGCACGAACGCGTGAGCGACGACGACCGACCGCGTGCCGGGTCGCGATGTCAGATCGGCCCGGACCCTGTCGAGGGCAGCCCCCATCACCGCCTCGTGCGAGCGGGCGAGGGCCTCGGCCTCTCCGCCGAGCTCGTCGCGCGGGGCGAGTCGAGCGCGGACCGTGTCGGGATCGAGGTACGGGAGGCCGTAGAAGGCGACGGGACCGGCGTCGTCGTCGACGACGACCGGCTCGGCCAACCGGTCGATCGAGGCGAGGATGTGCAGCCCCGGCCGAAGGAGCTCTGCCGCGAACCCGAGTCGCACCGCGGAGTCGTGGTTGCCGGGGGTGACGACGACGGTGGCCAGGTCGCTCAAGCGCCCGAGCGCTTCGGATAAAAGCGAGACCACGGGGACAGCCGGAACCGCCCGGTCGTAGACGTCGCCGGCGACGACCACCACGTCGACCTCTCGCTCGCGCACCAGCTCGACGAGATGGTCGAGGAACGCGCGGTGATGGTCGAAGAGATCGACGCCGTGCAGGGTGCGACCGAGATGCCAGTCGCTCGTGTGCAGGATGCGCAAACCGTCGCCTCTCGTGGATCGGGGGTTGCGAGTCACTGTAGCGAGGCCCACCGACAGTCTCCGACGGGGGCGGGGCGTGCATCCCGCGCTCTCCATCGGGCGGAGCCCGCGCCTCGCCGAGACGACCGGCGACGAGAAGTGGTGAGGCCCCGAACCCGCCCTCGACCCCCTCGGTCAGCACGTGGTTGTGAGGTGTCAGGGTGCGGCGTCACCGGTGAACGGTGCTGGGCTGAATGGTGCTGCCTTGCGGCGTGACGCTGCCCGCCGCGTCTCTGAGGAGGGACGATATGACCGTCGCCCCACGGTTCGTGCTCGCTCCGATGAGGTCTACCGACTCACCACGGACGTCGTGCGACGCCCCGCTGCGTTCTCGTCTAGTCGGCCAGATCGGCCTCCCAATTCGCCTGCTGGACGAGCACGTCGAGCTCGCGCAGCCGCCGAGCCACGTCGTCGGCCTGGGATCGGATCTGGGACGTCGGAAGGGCCGAGACCTGGCGGAGCTCGCTCCGGAGCTGCCGATAACCGCCGAAGTCGCCCGACCCGGACGACGCGTCGGCCGCCGCCACCAGGATCGCGTGACGACTGCGGAGCATGTCCCGGTGCGCCAACGCCTCGGTCATCGTGCGGCCGTCGTCGAGGAGGGTCGACGCGTTGGTCAGGTTCACGGCCACGACGAGCTGCTCGAGGGCGTCGAGGAGGGTTCCGACCTCGAGGAGGAGTGCCGCGGCGTCCTCGCTCGGCTCCTCGCCCTCCTGGTAGCGGGCGTTGGCCGTGATGCGGCTGCGCATCTGCTCGATCCGCTTCTGCAGATCGGCTCGGTTGATGAGGGCTTCGGCCAGCTTCATGACTGCATCCTGGCACGGCTCGGAGGGCCGGGCCAGGGTCCGTCGGAGGCAGAGACGAGCAACTACCTAGACCGTCGAGACACCCCAAGAGGGGGTAACTCGATGATCGAGGGACCGCTATGCTGGGGTCAACCACTGTTCCTCGCCCGCCCGCGTCTGCCCTGCCGCGCTTCCTTGATCAGGAGCCCCATGACCACGACCAGCACCACCGAGCCGTCGGCCGTGCATCCCGCCGCCCCTCAGCCGTCCGGCGAGCAGCCGTCCGCGGCGCAGCTCGACGCCCTGTTCCAGGCGTTCCGCGTGATGCAGCTCGAGCACAACCGCGTGATGACGCGCGAGAGCGCCGTGCTCGCGATGGGCGCCACCGACATCCGTGCCCTCTTCTTCATCTACGAGCTCGGCGACGAGGCCACCCCGCGCCTGGTCGCCGACCTGCTCGGCCTCTCGACCGGTGCCACCACCAGCCTGGTCGACCGTCTCGTCCAGGCCGGAACTCTCGAGCGCCAGGCCCATCCGACCGACCGCCGCAGCGTCAACCTGCGCCTGACCGATGCGGGCCACGAGGCCGTGAAGTCGGTGACCGAGGTGTACCGGAGCGCCCTGCTCGACGTGGTTCCCACCGGGCAGTTCCCCGAGATGACCATCCTGTTCCGCTCCATCGCGGACGCACTCGCCGCACGCTCGTCGGGGCCGCAGAACGCCGCCTGACCCGCTCGCCGTCGCCCGGCACGCTCGACGCGGGCACGCCGCCGGGCACGCTCGACGTCGGTGGTCGCGCGTAACGTACGGGGCATGACTCCGGCAGAACTCCTCACCGACTCGTTCGCGCGCCTCCCCGCCATCGCCTCGCGCGCCGTGGCCGGTCTCGACGTCGACCGTCTGGCCACACAGCCCGAGCCGGGTGCCAACACGATCGCCTGGCTGGTCTGGCACACCGCGCGCGGTCAAGACGTGCAGATCGCCGCCCTCGCCGACACCGACGAGGTCTGGACCGCCGAGGGCTGGGCTGCCCGCTTCGCCCTGCCGCTCGACGACGCCGAGATGGGCTACGGCATGGACGCCTCCGAGGTCGAGAAGGTCCGGGCATCCGCCGATCTCCTCACCGGCTACCTGCAGGCCGTCACCGATCGCACTTCGTCCTACCTGGCCGAGCTCGACGCCGCAGCCCTCGACCGCGTCGTCGATGAGAACTGGTCGCCGCCCGTCACCGCCGGCGTGCGCCTCTCCAGCATCCTCGGCGACTGCCTGCAGCACGCCGGCCAGGCCTCTTACGTGCGCGGCCTGCTCGACCGGCAGTAGCCCGCCCGCCCGTTCCCTCCCGCCCCGCGCCCCGCGCCCCGCGCCCGCGCCCCGCGAGTGTCCACTCGAGGTCCTCTGTGATCTCCTGGACGACATCGCGTGGACACTCGTCGACCCGCAGCGAACGAACAACCCCTCAGAGCGTGGGATGCACGCCCTCAGACCGCAGGGAACTCCCGCACCAGCTCGGCCGGCACCGCCTTCCGCAGCGCTTTCACGAACTGCTTGCCCTGCTTCCAGTCCGCCGGGTCGACGATGAGCTCGCCACCGTTCACCGTGACGAGTCGCAGCTGCCCCGTGGGGCGTTCTCCGACCAGCACCAGGTCGCCGAACAGCAGCCGCTGCGGATCGCCTTGCCCAGCCGGGTCGTAGAAGAGACCCCCAGCCGTGATGACGGCCGTGAGGCCCTCTGGGAACGTCTTCTTCCTCGCCTCCCAGATCCGTGCATCCTTCGTGGCCTTCTTCCACGCCTTGGGCGTGAACGACTCGAGCGCCTCGAGGGCCACGACCTGGATCTCGAGCTTCTTGGCCACCTTGCCCAGATCGGCACGGTCGTCGAATTCGACTACGAGCGACGGCAGTGCCGCGGTCAGGGCTGCAGCGACGAACGCAGGGGTGAAGGCCGCGGCGGCGGCGACCGCCTCGTCGCGCGTCGGTGAGACGAAGCCCCGCAGAGACGCCTCGTTCGCCTCGATCAACCAATCACGAATCGAAGCCGGGTCGCTGCCAAGCCCGAGTCGGACGACGTCGGCGGCTGTGGCGAGCGCCTCGTCGGAGACGCCGTCTTGAGCGAAGTCGCGGAGGCCGAGAACGGCCGCCCGCACGGCCTCTGGGAGGTCCACTTCGAGAGGAGCGATCGCGAAGACGATCTCCGTCGACGACACGTCCATCGGAATCGTGGCGAGGTCGACCGAATAGACGAGACCCGCCTCGTCGGAGAGGCGGCGCTTGAGTGCCGCGCGGATCGCTTCGCCTAGTTGTTCGGCACTCGCCGCATCGACCACCAGGGAGAGTCGGGCACCCGCGAGGTTGCACGGAACGAGTGCAGGCGTCTCCCCCGTGGAAATCGGTGCGCGCCTGATCGGAACCGGCCCGCTGGGCAGGTCGAGGTCGAACGTGGCCCCGACCGGCTTCGTGATCGCGACGGCGGCGTTCTCGGCGGTCAGCCAGGAGCCGGCCCATGCGAGGACGTCCTTCTTCGTGAGCGACTCGAGAGTTGGGAAGCCGAAAGCCGGCACGCCGAGGTCGTCGAGCCCGAAGCGATAGGTCGCCGAGTCGAAGCCCGGAGAGGAGTAGCTACCCGGCTCTTCGACATGCATCAGGTGCTTCTGCCGGGCGATCTCCGACTTGCCCACTCCGCCGAGGCCGCCGATGATCGCGGCCACCCTCCGCAGCGCGGCGGTGACCTGCGCCGCAGTTCCCGACGTCGTGAAGTCGAGGGTGTTCTCGTCGATCTGCGCGCGGAACGCGGCGTCCGAGCCCATCTCGGCCTCGATCAGGTGCAGCACGAGGTGGGTGATCCCGGCGAGCGCCACCGGCTCGTCGCGCGTGCCGACGCCGAAGGTCAGGGCCCCGAAGCACCGGCCGGGCACGCTGGCCGATCGCACGAGGATTCCGTTGGGCGTCGTCGAGGTCACGATCTGCATGCGCCGCATCATGGCAGAGGCGAGTGAACAGGGGGATGCACGGCCGAGGTCCGCTGCCGTGCGACGTTGCACGGACTCCGAGACGCGCCGCGGCACGTGGCGTAGTCCGTACAACGTCGCGCGGCACCCGCCCCGAGCCGGCCCCGCCGCACGCGAAAGGGCCGACTCGGCCGCCCGCACGAAGGCGGGCGGCCGTTTCGGCCCATTCGGTGAAGCAAGTGAAGCAGATGGTGCAGGCGTCGCAGATCGCCCAAGCGAAGCCGACGAGGGGCGGACTACGCCTTCACACCGGCCAGCTTGTCGAGCAGAGCGTCGCCGGGACGTGCATCCACCATCTCGGCCTCGATCTCGGCGCGCTCGAGGAGCTCGGCCATGCGGCGGCGACGGGCGCGCGTGATCAGCGTCACGACCGTGCCCTGCTTGCCGGCGCGACCCGTGCGTCCGGAGCGGTGCATGTAGGTCTTGTACTCGTCGGGGGCGTCGGCCTGGATGACCAGCTCGATGTCGTCGACGTGGATGCCGCGGGCGGCGACGTCGGTGGCGACGAGCACGTTCACGCGGCCCGAGGTGAGCAGCTGCAGGTTGCGCGTGCGGCGGGCCTGGTTCAGGTCGCCGTGCAGGCTGGTGGAGCGGATGCCCGCGTCCTCCAGCTGATCGGCGAGCTGCTCCGCGAACGCACGAGTGCGGGCGAAGACGAGCGTCTTGCCGGTGCCCTGGACGAGCTGCTCGATGATCGCGCCCTTGTCGCGCTGCTCGATGAGGAGCACGCGGTGGTCGATCGTCGCGGAGGCCTGGTCTTCGCCGGCGACCTCGTGGACGGACGGGTTCGTGAGGAACTCGTCGACCAGCTTGGCGACACCCTTGTCGAGGGTGGCGCTGAAGAGGAGCTTCTGGGCGCGCTCGCCGTGCGGCGTGACGTCGCCCGTCTCGCGGATGATGCGCTGAACCGGCTCGAGGAACCCGAGATCGCACATGTGATCGGCCTCGTCCAGGACGGTCACAGTGACCTGCGAGAGGTCGAGACGACCCTGCGCGATGAGGTCCTCGATGCGGCCGGGGGTGCCGATGATGATGTCCACGCCGCGCTGGAGGGCGCCGACCTGACGCTGCTGGGGGACGCCGCCGTAGATCTGCGTCGTGAAGAGGCCGACCGAGCGGGCGATGGGCTGGACCGTGCGGTCGATCTGCATCGCGAGCTCGCGCGTCGGGGCGAGGATGAGGGCGCGCGGCTTGCGGCCCATCTTGCGGTCCTTGGCGCCGCCGTGCTCGAGGAGCTTCTCCACGAGAGGTGCACCGAAGGCGATGGTCTTGCCGGAGCCGGTGCGGCCGCGGCCGAGGACGTCGCGTCCCGCGATCACGTCGGGGATCGTCGCCGCCTGGATCGGGAAGGGGCTCGGAGCGCCCTGCTCGATCAACTGACGGACGATGTTGTCGCCGAGTCCGAGATCTTTCCAGGTGACGCCGACGACCTCGGCCGCGGTGAGGACCTCGGCCTGGAGCTTCTCGAGCTTGACGTCGTCTTCCGGGGTGAAGTGCGCATCGCGCTTCGGGTAGAAGTCGCTGCCGCGGTCGTCACGGTCGTGGCGAGGGGCGCGGTCCTGGGCGTCGTAGCTGCGGCCGGGACGCTCGGTGCGGTCGAAGGAGCGCGGGGCACGGTCGTCACGGTCGTCACGGTCGAACGAGCGAGCCGGACGGTCGTCACGAGCCGGGCGGTCGTTGCGATCGAACGAACGCGGCGCGCGGTCGTCACGAGCGGGGCGATCGCTGCGGTCGTACGAACGCGTCGCGCGGTCGTCGTTCGACCGAGTCGGGCGGTCGGTGCGGTCGAAGCTGCGAGGAGCACGGTCGTCGCGGTCGAACGAGCGAGCCGGACGGTCACTGCGATCGTACGAACGCGGCGCACGATCGTCACGAGCCGGGCGGTCGCTGCGGTCGAAGCTGCGAGGAGCGCGATCGTCGCGGGCAGGACGGTCGTACGAACGAGGCGCACGGTCGTCGTACGAGCGGGCCGGGCGGTCGCCGTACGAGGGACGCTCGGCGCCGCGAGCACCGTTGCGCTCGTCGCGCACCGAACGGTCGCCGCCGAAGCGGGGGTTGGAGCCGCCGGTCTTGCGGGGCTCCCAGTTGGGTCGGCCACCGGTCGAGTCGGAGCGGGCACCGGTCGAGCGGGCGTCGCCGGAACGCGAGCCGAAGTCGCGCTTGCCGCGGTCGGCGGCGTCCCAGCGCTTCTTGGGGGCGCCGGCGCCCTCGGCCTCGGGGCGGTAGCCGCGGTGGTTCGGGCTCTTGGAGCCGGCCTTCGGACGCTCGGCGCGGGCGCCACGGTCGTCGCGAGCCGGGCGGGCGCCACGGTCGTCACGAGCCGGGCGAGCGCCGCGGTCGTCACGACCGGCGTACGCGCCGCGGTCGTCGCGGGGCGGGCGGTTTCCGCGCTCGTCGCGCGAGGAGCGCGCATCGCGGGAGGAGCGCGTGTCGGGGCGCGAGTCACGGGCCGCACGGGCACCGCGGTCGGCGTAGTTCGGGCGGTCGGCTTTGGCGCGAGCGCCGCCGGTTCGAGAGTTGTCGTAAGGAGACATGGTTCTTCCCGGGTTCTACGTAATGACGCGAAGAATTCACCCGGGCAGTCATTGGCCAGGGACCGTTCACAATCGTGTGATTTGCGCAGCAGAACCAGAAAGCCAGCGAGAAGCGTCAATCAGGGGTACTGCGTCGTGGCGTGATTCGCCACGATTCCGGCCCCTGAGACATACAAACCCAACCGTGGCATCCCACGGTGTCTCGAGCCGACCTGCCTACGTTACTCGACGGGCGTCGAAATAGCGAGCGTGGGATGCACGGCCTCGCCCGCATCCGGTGCAGCCGGAGCCCCGCGCTCCCCCGTGATGCCCCCACGTCGCTCGGCCCGACCGAACACGAGCCAGTACAGGATCGGCAGCACGATCAGCGTCAGCACCGTCGAGGAGACGAGGCCGCCGATGACGACGATGGCGAGCGGCTGCGAGATGAAGCTGCCGTGCCCGGTGAGCCCGAGGGCGAGAGGCGTGAGGGCGAAGATGGTCGCCAGGGCCGTCATGAGGATCGGACGGAGTCGGCGTGACGTGCCCTCGATCAGGGCGTCGCGCACGGAGAGTCCGCGTCGCCGGTACTGGTTGACGAGGTCGATCAGCACGATCGCGTTCGTCACCACGATGCCGACGAGCATGAGCACGCCGATCAACGACGGCACACCGAGGGGGATGTTCGCGATCAGCTGCAGGAGGATCGCACCGGTCGCCGCGAACGGGATCGACACGAGCAGCAGCAGCGGCTGGAGGAGGCTCTTGAAGGCCGCGACCATCACGATGTAGACGATCAGGATCGCGATGATCAACGCGATGCCCAGGTCGGTGAACGCAGTGCCCTGCTGAGCCGTGACTCCCCCGATGGAGGCGTCGGTGCCGGCCGGCATCGTCACGCCCTTGAGCTCGGACGACACCTGCGCGTTGGCCGTCGAGAGGTCGTTCGACGAAGGGGTGATCGTGATCGTCGCGCTGCGGACCGCGTTGTCGGTCGTGATCGAAGTGGGTCCGTTGGTCTGGCTCACGGTGGCGATGCTCGACAACGGCACGGTGCCGCGCGACGTCGGGATGCTGATGCCCTGCAGACCCTCGAGGGTCGTCGGAGGAGCGGTCGGGATCGTGTAGATGTCGACGGTCGCGCCACTGATCTCGAGCGAGCCGACCTGGAACGGCTGGACCGCCTGCGAGACGAGCCCGCCCACCTCGAGCTCGGTGAGCCCGTACGACGCGGCCTTCTCCCGGTCGACGACGACGCCGATCAGGGGCTGAGCCGCTGCGAGGTTGCTGGTGACGCTCGCCGCCGAACTCACCTTCTTCATCGCCGCGAGGACGCGATCGTTGGCGGTCTGCAGCGCCGTCGCGTCGTTGGAGGTCACGTCGACCTCGATGTCGTTGGACGATCCGAAGCCGCTGGAGGGCTCGACCGTGATGTCGCCGGCGTCGGTGAGAGCGGAGGTCCGCTTCCGGATCGTGGCGGCGAGGGCATCCTGGTCCGCGTTCTCGTCGGTCGTGATCTGGTAGGTGACGGTGCTGTCGCCCGCTCCGCCGAAGAACGAGGCGAGCGAGTTGCCGCTCGAGCCGATCGTGAGTTGCACGGTCTGGACCTGCTTCAGCGAGCTCAGGGCGTCTTCGACCTTCTTGGCCGCGTCCGACTGCACCTGCAGGCTCGAAGCCGCGGGGAGCACCTGCGACACCGTCAGCGTGTTCTGGCCGCTCGAGCCGAGGAAGTTCGTCTTGAGGAGCGTCGCGGCGCCGCCCGTACCGCCGAGCACGAGCACTGCGACGATGATCGTGATCACGGGGTGACGGAGCGTGCCGGTCAGGATCGGCAGGTACCCCCGGCGGAGGCGGTCGAGCTTGCTGCTCTTGTCGCCGTCCACGTACGCGACCGCCTGAGTGGGGACCTCCTCGCCGGCGAGCTCGGCCTCCGAGGCCGTCTCGACCGGGCCGCCGTGCTTGTGCCCCTTGGGCGCCCGCATGAACCAGTAGCTGAGCACCGGGACGATGGTCAGCGACACGAAGAGCGAGGCGAGCAGCGCGATCACGACGGTGAGGGCGAAGGGACGGAACAGCTCGCCGACTTCGCTCTGCACGAAGGCCAGAGGCAGGAAGACGACGACCGTCGTGATCGTCGAGGCCGTCACGGCGCCGGCGACCTCGCGGACGGCCGCTGCGATGGCTCGGACCCGGTCGGCTCCGGGCACGAGGTGCCGTTTGACGTTCTCGGTGACCACGATGGAGTCGTCCACCACGCGTCCGATGGCGATCGTCAGGGCACCGAGGGTCAGGATGTTGAGCGTGTAGCCGCTCGCCAGGAGGCCGATGAAGGTGATCAGCACGCTCGTCGGGATGCTGATCGCCGTCACGATCGTCGACCGGACCGACACCAGGAAGATCAGGATGACGATCACGGCGAAGGCGAGGCCGAGCAGCCCCTCGGTCGCCAGGCTGTCGATGGACTGCTGGATGAACGGCGCCTGGTCGAAGACGACGGAGATCTTCGCGCCGTCGTTCAGGTTGGTCTCGAGCGAGGAGATCTGGTTCTTGATGGTGGTCGAGACGTCGACGGTGTTGGATTCCAGCGTCTTGGTCACGGCGATGGTCAGGGCATCCTTCCCGTTCACCCGCGAGATCGACGTGACCGGCGCGCTCGTCAGCTTCACCGTGGCGACGTCGGCGATGGTGGTGGGCTCGAGGGCTCCCGTGACGGGCGACTTCGCGCCGACCAGGGGGAGGCTCTGCACCTGCTTCACGTCGGTGAGACGCTGCCCCGACTGGATCGACAGGGTCTTGCCGTTCTGAGTGATCTGGCCGCCGGGCACCAGTGTGCCCGCGTCGTCGAGGGCGTCCTTGATCGCCGAGGAGGTCAGGCCGACGCTCGCGAGCTTCGAGGCGTCGGGTTCGATGGTGACGCGCTGGCCGGCGTCGCCGTAGACGGAGGCCTGGCGTACTCCGCCGAGCTTCTGCAGCGCCGGGACGGTGACGTTGTTCAGGGCGTCGACCAGCTTCTGCTTGTCGGCGGGACCGCCCGTGACGGCGAGCTGCACGACGGGGAGGTCGTCGAGGCTTCCGCTGACGACCTGCGTGTTGACGCTGTCCGGGAGCGAGACGGTGTCGATCGCCTGCTGGATCTTCTCCTCGGTGCCGGCCAGATCGGTCCCGTAGGCGAAGGACGCCGCGATGTTGCTCGTCGAGGTCGTCGACGTGGCCGTCGTCGACTGCAGCCCGGGGATCACCTGGATGGCCTTCTCGATCGGACCCGACACGGAGTCGTTGACGACCTGCGGAGAGGCCCCCGGATACGCGCTGACGATGGCGATCTGGGGCAGCGTGATGTTCGGGATCAGTTCCTGCTTGAGCGCCGTAAGGGCATAGCCGCCGAAGATCGCCACGACGATCGTGATCAGCGCGATGAGGGCGCGGTTTCGCAGGCTGAAGACCGAAAGGAGATGCACCCTTCCAAGTATTCGCTCCGAATGCTGAGAGCAGGTTCCCAGGCGTCACCACAACTGGGGAATATCCGGGGAACCCGGCGTGTTGACTGTCCCTCGGTAAGGAGTAGGCTCGCCCGTCGTGACTAACGACGTCCGGTCTCCCAAGCGATGGTTGATCGGGGAGCCCCTCTCCTCCGAGAAGCTCGAGGGGCAACTGCTCCCGAAGCACCTCGCGCTCCCCATCTTCGCGAGCGACCCGCTCAGCTCCGTGGCCTACGCGCCGCAGGAGATGCTGATGATCCTGCTCATCGGCGGCCTCGGCTTCCTCACGCTCGCACCCGGCGTCGCCGCGGCCGTCGTCATCCTGCTGATCGTCGTGGTCCTCTCCTATCGCCAGCTGATCAAGGCCTACCCGTCCGGCGGAGGCGACTACGAGGTCGCCCGCAAGAACCTCGGCGAGAAGGCCGGGCTGGTCGTGGCCTCCGCCCTCCTGGTCGACTACGTCATGACCGTGGCCGTGTCGGTCGCCTCCGGGGTCGACAACATCATCTCCGCGGTGCCCGAGCTCAACGAGTTCCGCGTCGAGATGGCCGTCTTCTTCGTGATCCTCCTCGCCGCCGTGAACCTCCGTGGCGTTCGCGAGTCGGGCAAGGCGTTCGCGGTGCCCACCTATCTCTTCATCACGAGCGTCTTCGTGATGGTGGTGACGGCGCTGGTCCGCACCGCGCTCGGGCATCCCCCGGTCGCCTCCAGCGCGGGCTTCACCGTCGCGGGCAGCCAGGTCGCGCATGCCGCCTTCATCCTGCTGCTGCTGCGGGCGTTCGCGTCGGGATGCTCGGCCCTGACCGGCGTGGAAGCCATCGCCAACGGCGTGCCGGCCTTCCGCCACCCCAAGATCAAGAACGCCCAGAAGACGCTCGCCCTCATGGGCGGCATCGCGATCGTGCTGTTCGCCGGGCTCGTCGCCGTCGCGCTCATCTCCAAGGTGCACTACGCCGAGGCCTCGTGCGACCTGATCGGGCTGAAGAACTGTGCGACGACCCCGCAGCCGAGTCTCATCTCGCAGGTGGCCGCCTCCGTCTTCGGGCAGAGCAGCATTCCGTTCTACATCATCCAGGCGGTGACGGCGGCGGTCCTGCTCCTCGCCGCGAACACCGCGTTCAACGGCTTCCCCCTGCTCGGCTCGATCCTCGCGCGCGACACCTACGCCCCCAAGGCGCTCAACAGCCGCGGCGACCGACTCATCTACTCGAACGGCGTCATCGTCCTCGCCGTCATCGCCAGCGTGATCCTGCTGGTGTTCCGCGCCAACGTGACTCAGCTGATCCAGCTGTACATCATCGGCGTCTTCGTGTCGTTCACCCTCGGGCAGAGCGGCATGGTGCGGCACTGGATCCGCCTGCTCCGCGATCCGGCCACCGTCGACCGAGGTCAGATCAAGCGGTCTCTGACGATCAACCTGATCGGCGCCGTCCTCACCTTCACGGTGCTCGTGGTCGTCACGATCACGAAGTTCACCCACGGCGCCTGGATCGTGTTCGTGGTGATGCCGATCCTGTTCGTGTTGATGCTCGGCGTCAACCGGTACTACCGCGACGTCGACACCGAGGTCGAGGTCGACTCGACGACCACCTTCGGCGCCTCCGGCGACCACGCGATCGTTCTCGTCGGCAAGATGCAGAAGCCGGTCCTCAAGGCCCTCGACTACGCGATCGCCGCTCGGCACGACACCCTCGAGGCCATCCACGTGAGCGTCGAGCAGGAGGCGACCGAACTCCTGCAGGAGAAGTGGGACGCCATGGACATCCAGGTGCCGCTGATCATCATCCCGTCGCCGTATCGCGACGTCGCCGTCCCCGTGATCAAGTACATCAAGGCGCACCGCGAGGAGTTCGGCTCCGAGGTCGTGACCGTCTACACGCCGATCTACATCGTCGGTCACTGGTGGGAGGGCATCCTCCACAACCACCGGTCGCGCCGCATCCGCCAGCGCCTCATGCTGGCTCATGGCGTCACCGTCGCCCTCGTGCCGTGGCTGCTGGACTCGTCCGAGTTGCTCTACGGTCGCCGCTCCCGGGTCCTTCCCGGCCAGGATCGCCGTGGCGAGCCCGTTCGTCCGGCCCGCCCCGTCCCTCGCACCGCCCACGCCAACGCGGCCGCCGCCCAGATCGCTCAAGACGCCGCCGATCTGGCCGCGGCGCAGCACGCGTCGGCCGTGGCGAGCAATGGCGCCGCGAAATCCGGCGGCACCACCTCGGCCAAGGCGCGGCGAAAGGCCGCGGCAGCCCGATCCACCGCTCGCAACAGCGCATCAACGCCCTCGAAGAAGTCGAAGAACGGCGACGGCCCGACTCGCTAGCGAGCCGTGGCGAAGGCCGACGGGCCCTCATCTATAGTCGGAGGATTGCCCGGGGACCCGCACCGGGATTTCTGCGAGAAGGATCACACCGCACGATGACTCTGCCGGAAACGACCCTCGAGGCCACGCCCGCGGATCCCTCCGCTGCGGAGCAGGTGTCGCCTCGCCGCCGGCGCATCGCGTGGGAGGTCCTCTGGTCGATCGTCGCGGGTGCCATCAGCGTCGTCGTCGCCGTTGCGGCGCTCCGCATCTCGCCCGCCGACCTCGGCAGACGCTGGGCCAGCGACAGCCCCGACATGCTGCTCGGCTACACCCTGTTCAAGAACTCGACGCAGGCCTTTTCGTTCGCCACCAACCCGAACCTCGGGTTCCCCCACGGCATGAACGCCTTCTTCTCGGAGCAGGTCGATCCGTCGGCAGCGCTCGGCATGGCCGCGCTGTCCCTCGTCCTCCACAACGGTTTCCTGCTCTTCAACCTGTCCTTCCTGCTCACCTTCTTCACGGCCGGCGTCGCCGCCTACTTCTTCTTCCGCGCACTCCGGGTCGGCCCGCTCATCTCCGGCGTCTTCGCGGCGGTCTTCAGCCTGGCTCCCTATCACTTCTACCGGGTGGGCTTCGGCCACATCTTCCTCGCTAACTACTGGGCCATCCCGTTGGTCGGCATCCTCCTGCTGGTGGCCGCGGGCGACACCACCGATCCGTTCAAGCGCTGGAGCGACGCCGCGACCGGCACCCGGACGCGTCTCCTCCGTCGACTCGTCCCGCCGACCGTCCTCGGCCTGCTGATCGCGTCCTCGGGCTCGTACTTCTTCGTCTTCGGGGTCATCGTCATCGGTGGCGTCTGGGCGTTCAGCGTCATCCGCGTGCTGCTCCACCGTGACCGCATCCGGACCCTTCTCGCCCCGACCATGGCCATCTTCCCGCTCGGCTTCTTCGTGGTGGTCGAACTCGCGCTCCTCGCCGCCAACTACGGTCAGCGGTACCACGTCTACTTCACGGGGCGGCAGATCTACGAGTCCGAGCTGTTCGCCGGCCGCCTGGTCACGCTCCTCGCCCCGTGGGCCGGGTCGCGCATCCCCGTGCTCGATCGGATCCTGCCGAAGTACGACGCGTCCAGCCCCCTCGTACCGGTCAACGAACCTCCCGGCACGCCGCTCCTCGCCGCAATCGGGTTGATCCTTCTCGCGGTCGCGCTCGTGGTCTACGCGGTCGCGGGGCGCACCGGCCTCGGGTCGCGCTGGTTCGGGCGGGTCCTCGACGACCCCCGGACGCGGATGCTCGCTCCCGCCATGATGTGGACGTTCCTGTTCTTCATCATCACGGGTCTCGGAATGGCCGTGGCCCTGGTGATCGGGCCGCAGATCCGTTCGTGGGCGCGAATCAGCATCATCCTGATCCTGATCGGGCTCGCCGTCATGGCCGTCCTGGTGCAGGCCGCGACCGCACGACACGGAATCCGAGCGATCCTGATCGGGCTCGTCGTCGTCGTCGCGATCGGCGACCAGGTCGTCGGGGCGCACGCTGTCTTCACGGTCGCCCCGGCGAAGGACCAGGAGGTCGCCGCGTTCGTGTCGAGTGCCGAGAAGACACTGCCTCAAGGGTGCGGGGTCGTGCAGCTGCCCATCAAGGGATTCCCCGACACGGGCCCGATCGGCGACATGCAGGACTACGACGAGTCGCTGCCGTACCTCTACACGAGCTCGAGCGACCTCCGGTGGAGCTACGGCTCGATCCCCGGCACCTACGCGTGGGACGACCTCGGAAACGCCACGACACCCGCCGAGCTCGCTTCTGCGGTGAAGTCCTCCGGAGCCTGCGCCGTCGAGGTCGACCTCGCCGCGTATTCCGCCAATCAGCAGGGATGGCAGCCGCTGGTCGAGGCGGCGACCGGCACGACGGCACCGGCCATCACCTCGTCGGGCAAGCGCTGGCTCCTCTTCGTCGTGCCGGGCAAGGGCTGACGCCGGCCCTCGAGGGAGTCGAGGGCGGCCCGGCCCCTACTCCGGGCGCCGAGCCGACAGCGCCAACAGCACCTGTCTGGCGATGACCCGGCCCGCGCGGTTCGCCCCGATCGTGGAGGCCTGCGGGCCATAGCCCGCGAAGAACACACGGGGGTCGGTCTGCGAGGCGCCGCGCGCCACGGCGAGCCCACCCTCGCCGGTGCGGAGACCGAGGGATGCGAGGTGGCGGAGTTCGGGACGGAAACCGGTCGCCCAGATGACGGCGTCGGCATGCTCGAAAGTGCCGTCCGCGAAACGGACGCCATCGTGCTCGAGCGACACGAACATCCCCCGCTCCACCAGGACGCCCCTCTCGATCCCGGCCCGGTTGCGCCGGGAGATCGGCACACCGGTGCCACTGACGATGCTCGGCAGCGCCTTGCCCGCCCGTGCCGCCTCGTCCTGCTCCGCCACGGCGGAGATGGCCAGCGCCGTGCCGAGCTCCTGCTGGTCGACCCAGTCGACCGGGCGGCGCGTGACCCAGATCGTGCGGGCCGCGACGCCGTCGAGCTCGAGCAGGAACCCGATGGCGCTGGTGCCGCCGCCGACCACCACCACGTCCTGGCCCGTGAAGTCACGGGCGTCCTCGTACTCGGCCGTCGTGAGCTGGCGCCCCGCGAACGTGTCCGCTCCCGGATACCACGGCCGGAAGGGCGACCCCCAGGTGCCGGTGGCGTTCACGAGGAGCTCGGTCTCGTACGACGCCCCGTCGCGAGTCCGGACGAGGATGCGCGTGCCGAGGTCGTCGACGCCGGTGACCTCGACCGGGCGCTGCACCTCGAGCCCGTAGTACCGCTCGTACCGGTCGTAGTAGTCGGACACCACGTCGCGCGCCGGAGCGGTGCGGTCGCCCGTCTCGAAGCTGATGCCGAGATCGGCCATGCCGGGTAGATCGTTGACCTTGTGCGCAGTGCCCAGGCGGAGAGCGCGCCAGCGGAACTGCCAGGCTCCACCGGTCGACGGGCCGCGGTCGAGGACGACGAAGTCGACCCCCGGTACCAGACCGAGACGCTGCAGGTAGTAGGCGACCGAAAGACCCGCCTGACCGGCCCCGATGACGACGACTCTCGTTCGGATCGGCTCCAGGGCTTCACCGCGCGCGTCCGTCATGTGCCCATTCTGCTCGGAGCTCGGGCCCGGCGACGACCCCGACCGCACATGCTAAGGTTGCCGTTAGTTTTGCACCATTTACCTGTCGGTCGTCCCGAGCCGAGCCGTAGTAGTCCTGCCGGTGTTCGGGCCAGAATCACGAGGGGGTCTCGCATGGGGCGCGGCCGTCAAAAAGCTAAGCACACCAAGGTAGCCCGCGAGCTCAAGTACTTCAGCCCGGACACCAACTACGGTGCGCTCGAAAAAGAGCTTTCCACGCACACCGAGGGTGACCAGTACGTCGACAAGTGGGCGACGGACGACGAGACCGAAGACGAGTTCACCGACACGTACGGCGACTCGGAGGGCGACGACGACGACGAGACGGACGCCCCCACGGCCTGGGTCGAGAGCGACCACCACAAGTCCGCCTGATTCGCTTCTCCTGCGCCTCGCGCGCGAACAACGGCCTCACCGATCGGTGAGGCCGTTGTCTTTTGTCCGCATCCGACCGCTTCAGCGCGTCCGACCGCTTCAGTGAAAGAGGTTCACCGCAACAGGCATGACGGCGACCACCACGACGAGGACTCCGACCGCGGCGGTGCAGGCGGCCGTGCGTCGCCCTCCGGTGATGGCGGTGAAGGCTTCGGGCTTCTCGTCCGGCACCTCGACGGTGCGGACGGTGACTTCGTGATCGTGAACGGTGACGGTGCGCGTCATGGTCATCGGGCAATCCTTTGTTCTCCTGGCGACGGTGCCAGGTGCCACACCTCGTTGAGCAGCGCTTCACAGTACCTCCGTCGGAGCGATTAATCCTCATAACTCCGCAAAAAAGGTCGGCGATTGTGTGGACACGGCTGTTCCCCGGGGGCACAGGCTCGTCCTCCTCTTTTGCTCGCCGCGATATGCACATGTGAAATGATTAACGCTAGTCTCGTCGGGGGTCGACGAGGCGGCGGATCGGATCGCCCGACCCCGAGAAGGGCGGCGAGGCATGGCGGAGTACCGGGTCGAGCCCGATTGCCTGCTCGAAATGGCGACACGATTGAGCGCAGGAGCCGACTCCGGGCCGCCGGTCTCCTGGCCTTCTCTCCACGCCTGCTGCTCCCCGACCTGCGACGCCGCTTTTGACGAGGTCTCGGATGCCTTCGGGGTCGCCTGGCAGAGCGCGGAGACGGCCGTGATGGACCTCGTCGTCGGGGCTGTCAGAGCGGCCGACGCCTACCGCGAGGTCGAGGCCAGGACGGCCGTCGAGGCACGACGGGCGGGCGAGGTCGCCGAGGGCGCCGCCCCGTGAGGTCGTGGACCGACGACGAACCGGGCCGCGGCGACGTCTGGCCGCTTCACGACTCCGCTGCCGTCCTCGCCCGTCAGATCGAGCACGCGGCCGACATGACCGTTCTCCTGCGCTCGGCCGCCACCGGCGCTGAATCGTTCTGGTCGGGGGACGGCCACGACGCCTGGGCTGCTTCCCTGCAGCGATCGTCCGGAGCCTGGCGCGGGCTGCACGGCTTCGCCCAGGCGACCCGCGACGCCGTGACCCGCTACGCCGAGAGCCTGGAGTCGATCAAAGAGCGAGCCGCGCGAATCGAAGGGCGGATCGAGAAGGCCGAAGAGGGGTTCGCCTTGACGTCGGGCGGGGCCGGATCGTTCGGCCCGGGCATCCCCCTCTTGGGTCTCGGCGGTCCGTCGCCTCAGGCGCTCGAGCACCGGGCGGCCGCCGACCAGGCGCGGCGGGAGCTCCAGCGGTTGGCCGAGGAACGCCGGGGCGTCGAGGCGCGGTTCCTGGCCGATCTGCGTGAGGCCCATGACTTCCGGGTGAGCGGCGGGTCGACGACGGGAACGCCGTCAGCAGAGCAATGGGCCGGGATGCACGGGGCCGGGCTCCTGAACGGGCTCAGCGCCTTGACCGCCTCCCAGCTCGCCGACCTCCTCGCCTCCGACCCGACGGTGGGCCAGCGCCTGCACGACCTCGACCCGGCCGTCGTGGCCGCGTGGTGGGCGGCGCTCGACGGTCCCGCGCCCGCCGCCGGCGGCCGACGCCAGCCCTCCCCGGAGCAGCAGGCCCTCATCGACGGGATGCCCGAGGTGATCGGCACTCTCGACGGCGTCGCCTTCTGGGCGCGCGACCGGGCGAACCACGTGACGCTGGCACGCGAGATCACGCGACTGGAGGCGACGCCGGGGGTCGACGCCGAGAAGCTGGCGGCGCTGCGGGCTGTGCGGAAGGCACTCGGTGCGGGGATGGACGGCACTCCCCCGCAGGAGCTCGTCACGCTGTCGATCGAGGGCAAGCCGATGGCGGCCATCTCGGTGGGCGACCTCGATGTGGCTACTCACGTGTCGTACATCGTGCCGGGGATGGGGACGACGGTGGCGGGGAATATGAGCGCTTACTCTCGTGCGAGTAAAGACTTTTTCGATCTGGAAGCCCAGGTTGGACACGTGCCCCGCTCCGAATTGGCCGTCATCGCTTGGCTTGACTACAACGCCCCCGGTGCCACGGAGGTCGGCGCCGTCAAGGAGGATTTCAAGGCCGCGGCAGGAGGGGCGCGTTTAGGACGGTCTCTCGAGGGCCTGCGGAGCGTTCGCTCGGCGTCGGGGCGACCGGCCGACGTCACCGTCATCGGCCACTCCTACGGGTCGAACGTCGCCGCCTTCGCACTCCGCGAATCATCCGTCGACCATGCGGTGTTCCTCGGGTCCGCCGGGATTACCGACACCGTGCCGACGGCGATGGACCTCGCCGTGCCCCGGGGCGAGGTCTTCGCCTCGCAGGGGCACCACGACGGCTGGGCCCCCATCGGCCAGGGCACCAGCGGGCGCCAAGACCCGACGGCCGGGTCCTTCCGGGCCCACGCCTTCTCCTCCGAGGAGGGCGTCGACGACGACGGGAAGCCGCTGGCGGGCATCGACGCCCACGGGCCCCTGGGCAGCCGGTCCGCGGAGGGCCGGCACAGCTACTTGGATCCGGGCACGACTGCGCAATACAACACGGCCAAGATCGCCCTGGGCCAGGGGGCCTCGATCGAGGTCGACGGCACACCGGTCGACCGACTCCTCCTGCAGAGCCAGGACCGCCTGCGCGATGTCGCCGACCCGTGGCTGCGGTGAGCAGGCGAATCCGGCTCGTCGCGCTGACGGCAGTTCTCGTCACGGCGGGCTCGCTCAGCTCGGGATGCTCGTCCTCCGCCGGCCGAGCGACCCATCCTTCACCGTCCTCCAGTGCATCGCGAGAGGCGATCATGACCCCCGACGAAGCCCGAGCGTCCCTGATCGATCTCTATGTCGCGACCCGGGACTCGCTCGGCGGAACCTGGACCATCGGAAGCCAGACCTGGCTGGGCTGCCGCCTGTCCGACGGGACGGAAGGAGCCGCTTTCGCCCTGGGTGCACAACGGCGTGGCCAGGCTCTTGATGCCGATCCCAAAGAAATGGCACATCGCGTAAAAGTCCAGTGGTCAGCCCTGGGAATCAGCTCATCCCTCTTTTTCCACGACGAGATCGCGCAGTACGAGCTCTCTTTTCCGCGTTTCGGATTGGGACCGGCGCCGGACGGCTTCATCGTGCAACTCTCCATAAGCGACGGGTACGTGGGTTTCTCGGGCGAAAGCCGCTGCGTCCCCGGCGACTCCTACGAGCTCGACGTCGGCGAGATCGGACGGACCGACGAGTGAGCCCGGCGACGAGACCGAAGGCGGCGGCCGCGGTGCTGGCGGCCGCCCTCTTTTCGAGCCTGGCGGCCTGCGCGAGCCCCCCGGCACGCCCGCCCGCACCATCCCCGACGACGACGGAGACGACCATGACCCCCGACGAAGCCCGACTCTCCATCTCCGACCTCTACCGCGCCACCCGCGACGCGATCGGCGGCACCTGGGAGGTCGGAACGAGAACGTGGGTGTCCTGCAGGGCGTCCTCAGGCAAGGAGGGTGCTTCCTTTCATCTCGGAGCGCAGCGGTCAGCAGCCGACCTACCTGACGATCCGAGTGTCATAGCGCAGCGAGTCCGAACCCTGTGGTCCTCCACGGGCATACCAGCGGAGATCTACTTCGATGAGTCGATACCCCAATATCGACTTTCCTACCCTCGCCAAGGAGCCGGTCCGGGGCCTGACGGCTACATCCTGCGACTTGCCGTGGGCGAGAAATTTGCCGACTTCAGCGGCAGCAGTCGCTGCGTCCCCGGCGACTCCTACGAGCTCGACCTCGGCGAGGTGGGCCGGCACGACGAGTGAACCCCTGGATACGCAAGGGCCGAGCCCGGACTAGCTCGCGTACGCCCCCACGAGCCGCACGGCACCCCCGTCGACGCCCTTGGCCCCCTGCTCGAAACCGCTGAGGTCGCGGGTCGAGGTGCTGACCGTGCCGACCTGCCACGTGCGGATCCCGGCCGCCCCGAGCATCCCCGTCACCTGCGAAGCGACCGCCTGCGAGACGACGGCGATCATGCCGATGCCGAGGTTCCAGGTGCCCTCGCTCGACTCGAGCGTCGAGCCGGCGATGTCGCTGAGAACCCGGAAGACCGGAAGGGGCGACCAGGATGCACGGTCCACCTCGGTCCACGTGCCGACCGGCAGGACGCGTGCCAGGTTGGCGGCGATCCCCCCGCCGGTGACGTGGCTGAGCGCGTGGATGCCGCTCGCGACCGCGTCGTCGTCGAGGAGGTCGAGGAGGGGCTTGGTGTAGAGACGGGTCGGCTCGAGCAGCGCCTCGCCGACGGGACCGCCGAGGTCGGCCACCACGTCGGTGTAGCCGAGGTCGGCCGAGCGGAGGATGTGGCGCACGAGCGAGAAGCCGTTGGAGTGCACGCCGGACGACTCGAGCGCGAGCACGACGTCGCCGTCACGCACGAGGTGCGGCCCGAGTTGATTGTCGGCCTCGACGGCGCCCACCGCGGCACCCGCCACGTCGTAGTCGTCGGGGCCCAGGAGGCCGGGATGCTCGGCCGTCTCGCCGCCGACGAGCGCCGTGCCGGTGGCGGAGCAGCCGCGCGCGATGCCGGCCACGATGTCGGCGATGCGGGACGGGACGACCTTGCCGCAGGCGATGTAGTCGGTCATGAAGAGCGGACGCGCGCCCACCACGACGATGTCGTCGACGACCATGCCGACCAAGTCCTGGCCGATGGTGTCGTGCTTGTCGAGAGCCTGCGCGATCGCGACCTTGGTGCCGACGCCGTCGGTGCTGGTCGCGAGAAGGGGCCTGTCGAAGGCCTTGAGGAAGGAGACGTCGAAGAGCCCGGCGAACCCGCCGACCCCTCCCAGCACGTTCGCCGAGTGCGTCGCCGAGACGGCCGACTTCATGAGCTCGACGGCGAGGTCACCGGCTGCCGTGTCGACGCCCGCGGCGGCGTATGAGCTGGAGGAGGTGGAGGCCAATTCTTGTTCCAATCGCAGGCATGACAGACTGTCTGGGTAAGCCCAACTCTACGGTCTGGAGCCAGCTGCGCATGTGCGGCATCGTCGGTCTCGTCGCGCACGAGCCAGCAAACCAACTCGTCTACGACTCTCTCCTCCTCCTTCAACACCGGGGCCAGGATTCCACCGGGATCGCGACTGCCGAAGGCAGTGTGTTCCACTCCCACAAGACCCGCGGCCAGGTCCGCGAGGGCTTCCGCACCCGCGACATGCGGGCCCTCCTCGGCAACATGGGTCTCGGTCACGTGCGCTACGCCACCAAGGGCGCCGCGTCGAACGAGCAGGAGGCCCAGCCGTTCTACGTGAACGCGCCGTACGGCATCGTGCTGATCCACAACGGCAACCTCACCAACACGCGTGAACTGACGAGCGAGCTCTTCCACATCGACCGCCGTCACCTCAACACCAACAGCGACACCGAGCTGCTCGTCAACGTGCTGGCGCACGAGTTGCAGGAGCAGGTCAACGGTCACGACCTCGACCCCGAGCAGATCTTCGCCGCCGTCACCCGCGTCCACGACCGCGTCGAGGGCTCCTACGCCGCCATCGCCATGATCGCCGGGCACGGGCTGCTCGCCTTCCGCGACCCGTTCGGCATCCGCCCCCTCATCCTCGGCCGTCGCCTCGCCGCCGACGGCTCGAACCGCCCCGAGTGGATCGTCGCCTCCGAGTCGCTCGTCCTCGAGTCCGGCGGGTACGAGATCATCCGCGACGTCGCCCCCGGCGAGGCCGTCTTCATCACGCTCGACGGCGAGATGGTCTCGAAGCAGTGCCACGCGCATCCCCGTCTCGTGCCCTGCTCCTTCGAGTACGTCTACCTGGCCCGTCCCGACTCCGTCATGAACGGCATCTCGGTCTACGACGCCCGCCTGCGCCTCGGCGACCGCCTGGCCGACACCATCGCGAAGTACGCCCCCACCGGCGACATCGACGTGGTCATGCCGATCCCCGACTCGTCGCGGCCCGCCGCCTCGCAGGTCGCGCAGAAGCTCGGCATCGAATACCGCGAGGGCTTCTACAAGAACCGCTACATCGGCCGCACGTTCATCATGCCGGGGCAGGCCGAGCGCAAGCGTTCGGTGCGTCAGAAGCTGAACGCCATGGGGTCCGAGTTCAAGGGCAAGAACATCCTCATCGTCGACGACTCGATCGTGCGCGGCACCACCTCGCGCGAGATCGTCGAGATGGCTCGGGCCGCCGGCGCCAACAAGGTCACGTTCACCTCGGCCGCTCCCCCGGTGCGCTACCCCCACGTCTACGGCATCAACATGCCGACGCGGCAGGAGCTCATCGCGCACAACCGCAAGATCCCCGAGATCGCCGAGGTGCTGGGCGCCGACCACCTCATCTACCAAGAGGTCGAAGACATGCGCTCGGCCATCACCGAGGGCTCGAACGTCACCGACCTCGAGATGAGCTGCTTCACCGGCGACTACGTCACAGGCACCGTCAGCCCCGAGTACCTCGCGTGGGTCGAGGCGAACCAGCTCAGCTAGGAGCCGCCCCGCTTCTTGCCCGCCCCTCACCCTCTCGGTGTGGGGCGGGTTTTTCTGATGCCCCCACCCAGGGATGCGCGGGGGAGAGTTGCATCGCACACGACTGATTCCCTAGGGTGGTCGATGTCCGACATGTCAGTATTTCTATTCGACATTCTGACAACGTAGCCCCCGATGAGAGAGAGTCCTCAGTGAAGAAGATCATCCCGGTCGCAGCCGCGACGACCCTTGCAGCAGCAATCGCCGTCGGTACCGCCGCCCCGGCCAGCGCCGGCATCGTGCTGTACCAGTACAACGACTACTCGACGTCCCTCGGGGACTTCGGGCGCGGCACGACGTTCGTCGGCTCGCACGCCAACGACAAAGCGAGCTCGATCCGGGTGGGCGCGCCGGCGAACTACGCGATCCTCTACCAGCACCGCGATCGCGGTGGCGACTCGCGTCGTTTCGCCGCCGGGTCGCCGAACCTGGCGAGCTGGAATTTCGACAACATGACCAGCAGCATCGGCTGATCCGGCGTCGCAAGAGAAGACGGGCCGTCGTCGGCCACGACGACGGCCCGAATCCCCGGTACATCCTCGGCAGAAAGCCCTGAAGTGAACGCACGACAAGCACTGGGAATCTCGACACTCGCCCTCGCAGCGTTGGCGATTTCAGGATGCTCCGCGGGCGATCCCGAACCGGAGCCTTCGGGATTCGCCCTGCCGAAAGTCAGCATCACGAGCCAGGAAGACGTCGTCGCAAAGCTCGACTTCGCTCACGGAATCGCGAACACGCCCCTCGACCGCATCAGCCTCGACGAGCCGGCTTTCAGCATGAAGCAGTTCCATGCGGTCGCCGTGCGCACCGATGAATGCATGGTCGAACGAGGCCTCGAACCGGTGGCATCGAAGACGAATTGGAGTCCTTACCTCGATTTCGAGGATCGTCGGTGGGGCGGCTGGAGCGTGGACTACGCGAGCGAGTACGGGGTCGACGCGCCGCCGAACGCCGGGCCGCAGTTCTTCGACACCCTTCCTCTCGGCGTCGAGTACAACAAGGCGTTCGCGCAGTGCGACGAGAGCGCAAAAGACTCGCTCAAGACCGTCTTCGCGTTCACCGAAGGAGCGCCTCAGATCGACTATCGAATCAGGACGGGTTCCAGCAACCTCGCCGAGAACGCTCCAGCAGGAAGGAAAGCCCTTGCCAGCTGGCACGCCTGCGAAGAGAAGGCGGGCATCGTGCTCGACCCCCAGGACGGCTATCCGTCGGCGCAGTACAAGGCCCAGGGCAAAGAGGCGGAGATCCACGCGGCCGTTGTGCAAGCCCAGTGCGCCGTCGACACCGGCGCGGTCCAGACGCTCTACGACCTTCAGGCCAAGTACGAAGCCGCCTACCTCGACCAGCAGGCCACTGCGGTCCAGGCATTCGTGAAGAAGCGGAAAGCCGTCGAGAAACACCTGGACGCCGTCATTGCCGGCCGCTGACGCCTCCCTTCCACGCATCCGGAATCCCCGCCGGGTGGTCGCCTTCGTCGCCGTCATGGCGGTCGTCCTCTCGGGTGCCTTCACAGCCGGTCTGTTCGTGAAGGCGCCCACCGACGCGGCGCTCGAGGCCGCCGAATCCGTGATTCCCGTGATCGCCGAGGTCGAGGAACGCGTCGTGAGCGATGGCTTCGCGATCCCCGCACGTCTCACCGCGGGCGCGACGTTCGACGTCGTCGTCACCGAAGCCTCCGTGCAGGCGGGCTCCTCGACACCGGGCGCCCTCAGCGGCTCCCCGGCAGGCGACCCGGGCTCGGGCGCAGGCGACGCCGGCGGCGGCGGCGGCGGCGGGGCCGGAAGCTCAGCCCCGCCCGAACGTGTCGTCGTCACCGCCACCGCCGTCGCTCCGGGCGACACCATCCGGTCGGGGCGTCTGCTCGGCGAAGTCTCGGGCCGACCCGTCTTTGCTCTGCCCGCAGGCGTGCCGCTCTATCGCGACCTCCTGCCCGGTTCGCAGGGCAAGGACGTCTCCGCGCTGCAGAGGGCCCTCGTCGACCTCGGCTACTCCAGGGTGCGACCCTCGGGAACCCTGGACCCCCGCACGCTGGATGCCCTGCGGCGCCTTTTCGAGGGCGCCGGCTACAGGCTCCCGTTCATCGCCCCGGGAGTCCAAGGAGTCGCCCTGCGTGAATTCGCGAGCATCCCCACCTCCGATCCGTCCGCCTTGACCGTCGCCCCTGTCGGAACGGCCCTCAGTGCCGAGCAGTCGCTCCTCCGCCTCCAGATCTCCCCGGCGGTCTTCACGGCGACCATCACGACGGTGCAGAAATCCGCGCTCGGGGCGGGCACCCCAGTCGGGGTCGCCATCGACGGCGCATCGCCCCAGCCGGCAGAGGTGCTGACCGTCGGGGCGTTCACCACCGACCCGGAGACCGAGGCCTCCGGGTACCCGATCACCGTCTCCGTCCCCGCCGGGCGGCCGCTCGACGGGGCGACGATCCAGCTGGTGCCCCTCGATATCCCCGCACCCGTGCCGGCGGTTCCCGCCGTCGCCCTCCACCAAGGTGCCGACGGCAGCTTCGTGATCGTGATGGGCACGGCCGATCCGGCGAAGTCCGGCTCGCCGGGCCCCATCCCCTCGACGCGAAAAGTGGCTGTCGACGTCACCGTGCAGAAGAACGGGTGGGCAGCGATCGAGGCGAACCCCGACCTGCCGGTGGGGACGCGACTCGTGGTGAACCCGTGATCGACGAACCGTCGCCTCGACCACCCGGCGCCGGGCATCCTCTGCTCGAAATTCGCGACCTCGGGCGCGTCTACGGATCGGGTCCGACGGCCACCACCGCCCTCGCCTCCGTCAACCTCACCGTGATGCCCGGCGAGCTGGTGGCGATCGTCGGCCCCTCCGGTTCGGGCAAGTCCACTCTGCTCAACATCCTCGGCCTCCTGGACTCACCCACCGCCGGGCTCCATCGGTTCGCCGGCGTCGACGTGAGCGACCTGTCGGAGCGCGAACGCAACGCCTTGCGATCCGAGAAGGTCGGATTCGTCTTCCAGGACTCCCACGTCCTCCTCGACGACTCGGCCGCGGTCAACGTATCGCTCGGACTCAAGATCCAGGGCATCCCGCGACCCGAGCGGCGCACGCGCGTCGGGGCGGCTCTCGCCGACCTCGGAATGACCGGACGAGCGGACGAGAAGGCGCAGAACCTCTCGGGCGGCGAGCGGCAGCGCGTGGCCATCGCGCGCGCCATGGCCACCGATCCGTCGCTCCTCCTCGCCGACGAGCCGACCGGCGCGCTCGACACCGAGAACACGGCCCGCATCATCGACCATCTCCTGGCCGTGAACCGTGCCGGCACAACCGTGCTCGTCATCACCCACGACGAGACGGTGGCGGCGGCGGCCACTCGCGTGGTCCGGCTGATCAACGGGGTCCTCGACGACGGCGTCCGGGCACCCGGCTCTGCCGAGCACGACGCTCCCGAGAAGACCACCGACTCCTCGAATTCGCGGCTGCACGGGTGGCCTCGCCTCCTCCCGGGTCTTCGCCGCCGACTCACCGACGAAGCCCTCGACGCGATCTCGAGCCACAGCGGTCGCCCCGGCCGCACCGTCCTCCTTCTCACGGCGTTCCTGCTCGGTGCCGGCGGGCTGGTCTGCTCCCTCGGCGTCAGCCAGAGCGCGGCAGTCCAGGTCTCCGAACGCCTGACCCGAGCCGGCCTCGACGAGGTCGTGGTGCGTGCCGGCGATCAAGCAGCGGCTATCCGTACCGGGTTCTACGACCGAGCCGACTCGACGAGCCCGATCGCGTCGATCGAGCACCTGGATGGAGTGAGGGAAGTCGGCTTCGTCGCCGCGGTCCCGAGCAGCAACGCGCCTCTCACGCTCCTCGATCCGACGACGGTGCCCGCCCAACAGATATTCGCGGGTCCCGTCCGAGTCGCCGATGCGGAGTACCTCCGGGTGCAGGGGGCCACGGTCAGACCGAGCCATGGGGTCGGTCTCCTCGACAACACCTGGGGTGGTCGGGTCGCCGTGCTGGGCCGATCGGCAGCCCACGAGCTCGGCATCGCAGCGGCGAGGACCGGGGCAGCCGTCTGGATCGGGGGCGAACGCGTCGACGTGGTGGGAATCCTCGACGACACCGGACGGGATCCCCTTCTCGATCGGTCGGTCATCCTGTCGCCCACGGTCGCCAGCAGCCTGACCATCGACGACCCCCAGCTCGTCGTCCGAACCGAGCCCGGCTTCCCTGCACCCTTGGCCGCGGCCATCCCCCTCGCCGTCTCGATCGACCAGCCCGAATCGGTGAAGGTCGAGACCGTCGCCGACCTGCGCTCCCTTCACACCGGCGTGGTGAGCGACCTCGGTACCCTCATCGGCATCAGCTCCTGGATCCTCCTCGCCCTCGCGACCCTCAGCGCCGCCACCGCCATGTACCTCTCCGTCCAGGCTCGTGCCCGCGAAGTCGCTCTCCGGCGGGCAATCGGCGCGAGTCGCCTGTCGATCTGGCGCCTGTTCACCTGCGAGGGTCTGATGATCGGCGCTGCGGGCGGCCTGGCGGGAAGCACGCTCGGGCTCTGCGGGGTGTTGGCGGTCTGCGCCGTCCAGGCCTGGACCCCCGTGCTCGATCCAGGCGTCCTCGTCGGCGGTATCGTCGCCGGCTGTGCAACCGGCGTGCTCTCCGCCGCGTATCCCGCTCTCATCGCGGCCCGTCTCGATCCTGCGACGGCGTTCCGCCGGTGAGAGCGGGGGATGCACGACCCGCGTCACCCGGACGGGCGGGTGCGCCACCCCGACCGCTTGCATAGGCTGAGCGGCATGTTCGACGACGTGATTCCCGACCCGGCCCAGCGCCTGGTCGAGCCGTCGAGGCCGTCGGGCCGTGAGCTGCGGGCGCAGGCCGACAGCACTCCGGCTCTGCGCATCCGCGGGCTCTGGAAGCGGTTCGGCGACAAGGTCGCCGTCGCCGGAATCGACCTCGACGTGCCGGCCGGGTCGTTCTACGGACTCGTCGGCCCGAACGGCGCCGGCAAGACGACCACGCTGTCGATGGCGACCGGGCTGCTCCGTCCCGACGCCGGCAGCCTGAGCATCCTCGGAACCGACGTCTGGGCCGACCCGACGGAGGCCAAGCGCCTCGTCGGCGTCCTCAGCGACGGAATCGCCCTCTTCGACCGACTCAGCGGTGAGCAGCTCGTCACCTACCACGGCCTGCTCAACGGCATGGATCGCGCGACGGTCGCCGGCCGCACCCGCGACCTCCTCGAGCTGCTCGACATGACCGATGCGGGCGGCAAGCTGGTCGTCGACTACTCCGCCGGCATGACCAAGAAGATCGCCTTGGCCACGGCCCTGATCCACGCGCCGCGCCTCCTGGTGCTCGACGAGCCCTTCGAGTCCGTCGACCCCGTCTCGGCCGCGAACATCCGCGACATCCTGCACGGCTACGTCGAGTCGGGCGGCACCGTGATCGTGTCCAGCCACGCGATGGACCTTGTCCAGCGCATGTGCGAGCGCGTCGCCATCATTGCCGGCGGCCGCGTGCTCGCCGCCGGCACGGTCGACGAGGTGCGCTCGGGCTCCCCTCTCGAAGACCGGTTCGTCGAACTCGTCGGCGGCCGCCACCACTCGAGAGGGCCTGCGTGGTTGCGCACCTCCTGACGCTGCGCCTCCTCGTTCTCCGCAACACGGTCACCCGGAGCCCCTGGCAGTTGGTGGCCGTGATCGTCGGCGCCGTCTACGGGCTCGGCATCCTGCTCCTGGTGTTCGTGGGGCTCCTCGCCCTGAGCTTCGCCCCGGCGCGGCTCACGCACACCATCGTCGTGCTGGCCGGCTCGGCCACGATCCTCGGCTGGATCATCGTGCCGTTGCTGACCTCGGGCATCGACCAGACCCTGAGCGTCGCCAAGCTCAAGATCTTCCCGATCCCGCCGACCCGCCTCGTCGTGGCCCTGATGATCTGCGGACTGCTCGGCATCCCCGGGGCCGTCACCCTGCTCGCCGGGATCTTCACGGCCGCGTCCTGGTGGCAGCACCCGCTCGTCGCCGGGTCCGCCGTGGTGATGGCAGTCGTCGCCGCCCTGACCTGCGTCTCCGGCTCCCGCATGATCGAGTCGCTGAACACGGGCCTCAGCAAGCACCGCCGCTACCGCGAGATCTCGGGCATCATCCTGCTCGTTCCGCTCCTGCTGCTCGGTCCGCTCATCACGGCGTTCAGCCGTGGGCTCGCGAACGCCGCGGCCACCCTGCCGGTGCTGGCGGACGCACTGGGGTGGAGCCCGCTGGGAGCGAGCTGGTCCGTGCCCGCGACCGTGCAGTCCGGGCATCCCGCGCTCGCTCTCGCCAAAGCCGGCATCGCCCTCGCCACGCTGGCCGTCGTCGTGCTCGTCTGGAGGCGGAGCCTCGGAACGGCTCTCGTCACGACGACGCAGCCGGTGACGAAGACGGTCGCGCGGGGGGCCATCGGCCTGTTCGCGCGGTTCCCGGCCACTCCGGCCGGGGCGGTAGCAGCGCGCTGCCTCACCTACTGGGCGCGCGACCCGCGCTACAGCCGGCAGCTGATCCTGATCCCGATCTTCCCGATCCTGCTCTACGTCAACTCGCGCACCACCCACCTCGACGGGCTCGTCTCCGCCTCCGGGCCCATCGTCGCGGTGCTCGTCTCGCTGTCGATCTTCACCGACCTCTCCTACGACTCGACGGCGTTCGCCGCTCACCTCTCGGCGCGCGTCACCGGCTTGGCCGACCGAGCGGGGCGGGTCGCCGCGGTGTCGTCGTTCGCGGTCCCGATCGTCGTCGGCATCACGATCGGGTCGGTGGCCGTCAGCGGATCGTGGTCGAGCCTGCCCGTACTGCTCGGGCTCTCGCTCGGAATCCTCCTCTCCGGCCTCGGGCTCTCGAGCGTCTCCTCGTCGCGCATCGTGCTGCCGGTCCCCTCGCCCGGCGACAGCCCGTTCGCGGCCAAGACCGGCGCCGGTTTCACGACGGCGCTCACGACCTTCGCGACCTGGGGGATCCTCGTGGTGCTGGCCCTGCCCGAACTGCTGCTGGCCATCGCGAGCGGAGCCACCGGCAGCTCTCTGCTCGGCTGGATCACGCTGGTGGTCGGGCTGGGGCTCGGTGCGGTGCTGCTCGCGACGGGGATCCGCCTCGGCGGCCGGAGGCTCGACCGCGACGGGCCGGAGCTGCTGACGCGGTTGCGGGTGCAGCGGTAGCGAGTGCAGTCGTAGCGAGTGCAGCGGTAATCGGTGCAGCGGTAGCGCGTCCCGCGAGCTCTCGCCCCCCGAACTCGCCGAAGGCGGCTACTCCTCGAGCTCGCCCTCGACCACGCCGTCGTCGGGCTCGCCGGGCACCTCGACGGTCGTGCGCTCGGAGTCGATGCTGCGAGCGCGCCGGCTCGCGACCGCGTCGAGGATGACAGCCACGATCGCCCCGAGGAGCGCACCGAAGGTGATGCCGTACAGGACGAAGTAGCCGAACGCCTGGAGGAAGCTCTCGCCCGAGTCGCCCGGCTCGAGCTGCAGCGCCACGAACGTGGCGATGATTCCGACGATGATGCCGCCGAAGATGAAGACCGAGTACTTGGGGGCGCGGCGCACCTGGACCTGGTTGCGCGAGGCGGTGACGACGGGCTCGGCGGGCGGAGCGTCGGCCGGATCGATGTCCGGTACGTGGCGCTGCGATGCCGCGGGAGCCTCGTACGGCAGGTGGGCGGCGGGTTCGACGGAGGGGTCCGGCCGCTGCTCGGGCTGCTGGGGTCCTTCGGGTGCCGTGCTCACCGGTCCATTCTGCCAGGGTCGACGGCTCACCCCCGCCACGCGATGGGCAGGTACGCCGTGAGGTCCGCCCGGCTGCCCGACGCCGAGACGAGGGCGCGCTCGCGGGCGTCCCCCCACGAGAGCCGCCCCTCCGCCAGGTCGACGAAGGTCAAGGCGTCGGTCTCGACGACGTTGGGCGGGGTGCCCCGGGTGTGGCTGAGCCCCTCCATGAACTGGACGGCCCCGAAAGGTGGGATGCGCACCTCCACGGTGGCGCCGGGCTCGCGGTCTCCGAGCAGCTGCAGCAGGTACCGCACCGCAGTGGCCTTCTCGGTGCGAGCCGCATCCGCCCCGCTCTCCAGCACCGACCGGACAGCTGCGATCCCCGCGGACGTCTCGATCCTCACCTTGGCCATGCCCCCACGGTACTCATCGCTAGGATTCCCCTCGTGCGAATTCTCGTTCTCGGTTCCGGTGCTCGCGAGCACGCCATCGTGACGGCCCTCCTGCGCGAGCAGGCCGGCCACCACATCATCGCCGCCCCGGGCAACGCCGGTCTGGCCGCCGACGTCGAGGTCGTGGGGCTCGACGCCACGAACGGCAAGGTGGTGACCGAGTACGCGCTCGAGAACGACATCGAGCTCGTCATCGTCGGGCCGGAGGCCCCGCTGGTCGCGGGTGTCGCCGACATCCTCCGCAGCCACAGCATCCCCGTCTTCGGTCCGGGCAAGAAGGCCGCGGCGCTCGAGGGCAGCAAGACCTTCGCCAAGCGGATCATGGACGAGGCTCGCGTCCCCACCGGCCGCGCCATCCGCGCCGGCGTGCTCGAAGAGGCCATCCACGCGATGGACGAATTCGGCGCGCCCTACGTGGTGAAGGCCGACGGACTCGCAGCCGGCAAGGGCGTCCTCGTCACCGACGACCGTGCGGCCGCGCTCGAGCACGCCACGTACTGGCTGCAGCACGGCTCGGTGCTGGTGGAGGAGTTCCTGGAGGGCCCCGAGGTCTCCCTCTTCCTCGTCTCCGACGGCCACACCGTCGTCCCCCTCTCCCCCGCACAAGACTTCAAGCGTCTCCTCGACGGCGACGGCGGCCCGAACACCGGCGGCATGGGCGCGTACTCGCCCCTCCCGTGGCTGGCGGAGCGGTTCGGCAGCGAGTCGGACTTCGTCGAAGAGGTCATCGAGACCATCGCCCTCCCGACCGTGCGCCAGCTGGCCAAGGAGAGCACGCCGTTCATCGGCCTGCTCTACGCGGGCCTGATCCTCACCGAGCAGGGCGTCCGCGTCATCGAGTTCAACGCCCGCTTCGGCGATCCCGAGACCCAGGTCGTCCTGCCGCGCCTCGTCACTCCGCTCAGCGGGCTTCTGCTCGCCGCGGCGAACGGCTCCCTCTCGACGCATCCGGCGCCGGTCTTCTCCGACGAGGTGGCCGTCACGGTCGTCCTCGCCAGCGAGGGGTATCCCGAGGCCCCGCACACCGGTCGTGCCCTGACCGGTCTCGCCGAGGCCGCCGAGGTGCCCGGGGTGTCGATCGCGCATGCCGCCACCGCTCGCGGGGAGCACGGCCTCGTGGCCACCGGCGGGCGCGTGCTCTCGGTCGTCGGCACCGGCGCCTCCTTCTCCGAGGCGCGTGCGCGGGCCTACGAGGCGCTGTCGCGGATCCAGCTCGACGGTGGGCAGTACCGCCACGACATCGCCGAGCGGGTCGCTCGATGAGCGAGTCGGCGGAGCCCACCGGGGCGGCCGGATCCACTGGGGCGGCCCGATCGACCGGATCCACCGGGGCGGCCGCCGCGGGGCTGCCCGGCAGCGACGCCGCCGCCCTCCCCGGCTGGACCCACGTCTACTCCGGCAAGGTCCGCGACCTGTACGTACCCGAGGGGCAGACCGGTCTGGCCGACGCCACGGCGGTGCTGGTGGTCGCGTCCGACCGGGTGAGCGCCTTCGACTTCGTGCTCGAGCCGGGCATCCCCGCGAAGGGGGCTCTCCTGACCCAGCTCAGCCTCTGGTGGTTCGACCAGCTCGACGACTTCGCCAACCACCTGCTCGAACCGGGGGACGGCATCACCGTGCCCGCCTCCGTCCGCGACCGCGCGATGCTCGTGAAGCCGCTCGACATGTTCCCGATCGAATGCGTCGTGCGGGGTTACCTGGTCGGCAGCGGCTGGGTCGAGTACCAGGCCTCCGGCACCGTCTGCGACGTGCCGCTCCCGGCCGGCCTGACCTCCGGCGACCGTCTGCCCGAGCCCATCTACACGCCGGCGTTCAAGGCCGAGCTGGGCGACCACGACGAGAACATCAGCTACGAGCGCACGGTCGAACTGGTCGGCGAGGACGTCGCATCCCGCCTTCGCGATCTCTCCCTCGACGTCTACGCTCGAGCCGCCGCGATCGCCGAGGAGCACGGTCTCATCCTCGCCGACACGAAGTTCGAGTTCGGTGCCGACCGGACGACGGGCGAGATCACTCTGGCCGACGAGGTCCTCACCAGCGACTCGAGCCGGTATTGGGACGCCACCGTCTACGCCACCGCCGACGGAGGCAACCGGACCGAGTCCTTCGACAAGCAGATCGTGCGCGACTGGCTGTCGGCGCACTGGGACAAGACGGGCACCCCGCCCGAGCTGCCGGCCGACGTCGTCGAGCGGACGGCCGGACGGTACCGCGAACTCATCGAGCGCCTGACCGACTGAGACGCGTCGCGCCGATTACCGATCGCGGGGAAGACGATGCAGAATGTCCCGGTGACGAACTCCGCTCCTCCGGTGGCCGACGTGAAGACGCCGACGGAACCGCATTCGATCCAGATCGACCGCCTCCCCTGGGGCGACCCGACAGGCGCCCAGCTCCGCTGCGAACAGCGTGCCGAGCTCGCCATCCGCTACGGCGTCGACGATCCCGAGCCGGGCGTGAAGCCGACGGCCGACGACATCGCCGTCTTCCTCGTCGCCTCGATCGACGGCAAGGCGATCGCGTGCGGCGCGCTGCGAAAGCTCGACGGCGAGGCGGCGGAGGCCGGTGACGCCGAGATCAAGCGCATGTTCGTGCGCTCCCCGAAGCGCGGCAGCGGCGCGGCCACGGCCGTGATCCGGGCGCTCGAAGACGAGGCCCGGAGTCGAGGCTGGATGCGACTCGTGCTCGAGACGGGCACGGCCCAGCCCGATGCGATCCGCTTCTACGAGCGCGAGGGCTACGAGCGCATCGAGAACTTCGGGCACTACCGCGGGCACGCAACCAGCCTCTGCTTCGGGCGCACCCTGGCGTAGGCCTGCGATCCGGCGCTGCTGCCTCGCTCGCCCCGCCGCCCCGCATCCCCCGCCGTCCCGCATCCCCCGCCCCACGCCTCGACTCCAGAACACGCATCCCCGCACCCGTATTGGGGCTACGCGTCCCGCCCCATCGAGGCAGACTGTTCGCATGCCTGACATCAGCATCGTCGAGCGCCCCTGGAACGACCCGGCCGGGGCCGGCCTCCGAGCCGAGCAGCAGGCCGAGATCGCGATCCGCCATGCAACCGTCGGCTTCGACCCCGGACCGAAGCCCTCCGCCGACGACATCGCCGTGTTCCTGCTCGCTCTCGTCGACGGCAAGCCCGTCGGCTGTGGTGCCCTCCGCCCCTTCCCGCCCGGCCTCGACGGCACTCCGCCCCTGGCCGACGCCGAACTCCGCCGCATGTTCGTCCGGGCCCGCAACCGCGGCACCGGCGTCGCCGTCGCGATCCTCCGCCGTCTCGAAGACGAGGCGCGCACCCGCGGCTGGAACCGGCTCGTCCTCGAGACCGGGGCGACGCAGGTCGATGCCGTCCGGTTCTACGAGCGCGAGGGATTCACCCGCATCCCCAATTTCGGCCCCTACGCCGGGCATCCCGAGTTCGTCTGCCTCGAGAACACCCTGGCCTGAGCCCGATTCCCTCAGGCGCATCGCCCGAAGGCGGAATAGAGCGCGGGATGCACGGGTTCAGTTCGATGACACGTCACCGATACACTGGTGAGCTCACGACCACGGAGGAACCATGACGAACGATCTGCTCGCCGCCGACACCGGCATGGGAGCCGTCACGCTCCGCGTCGCCGATCTCGACGGCATGACGGCCTACTATCGCGACGCCGTCCGCCTCACTCTCCTCGCACAGGAGGGAGCCGCCCTCGGACGCGCGAGTCGCAGCATCCTCGGTCGCGGCACGACCCCGGTCGTCATCCTCGAGCACGCTCCCGAGCTGAAGCACGCCGGGCCTCGCGAAGCCGGTCTCTTCCACACGGCGATCCTCTTCGACACCGAAGAGGATCTCGCCACGGCACTCTACTCGGTCGCCTCCCGCTACCCGACGTCGTTCACCGGCAGTGCCGACCACCTCGTCTCGAAGGCCTTCTACTTCACCGACCCGGAGGGCAACGGAGTCGAGCTCTACTGGGACCGCGACCGCACCGAGTGGAGCTGGAAGCACGGCATGGTGGAGATGGCGACGCTCGCCCTCGATCCGAACCGCTTCCTCCAGGAGAACGCCACCGACGCCGGGCTCGCCGACGCCGACAACCGCGCCGCGCGAGTCGGCCACGTCCACCTCTCCGTGGGCGACGTGCCCAGCGCCCGCGAGTTCTACGTCAATCGGCTCGGCTTCGAGACGACGAGCGAGTTCGGGCCGCAGGCCCTGTTCGTCAGCGCGGGCGGGTACCACCACCACATGGCCATGAACACCTGGCAGTCCGCTGGCGCCGGACGCCGGCAGCCGGCCCTCGGGCTGGGCCTCGTCCGCATCGAGGTTCCCACCGCGGACGATCTGGGTGCCCTGAACGAGCGACTCGTCCACTTCGGCGTGGGCACCGCCGACGACGGCCGCACCCTCGGTTTCGACGACCCCTGGTCGAACCGCATCCAGGTCACCGCGCGCGCGTAGCCGCTGCGCTGCGCTGCGCTCCGCCCCGCTCTGCTCTGCTCCGCCCCGCTCCGCTCACCCGCGGCGCATCCCCTGCCTCACCCTTCCCTGTCGCAAATGGCGAGCATTCCGCCCCCGCGCCCGCGCCGAAGCCCGAAGCGACGGGGCCGGGCCGGCGGATCACTCGCCATTTGCGCACGCTACGGTCGACGCATGAGCGTTCCCGAGTTCCACAGCGTCGCCGAAGGCGATCTCACCCTCGACGATCACGAGGCGATCGCCGCGACGCTGGCCCGTGCTTTCGACGACTACTCGCACTGGTACCAGGGCGGCCGGAGCTGGGCCGGCATGCAGCCCGAGCGCCGAGTCCTCGCTCGCGACGCCGATGGTCTCGTGCTGGCGCACGCCGGAATCCGCAGGATGCACGTCACCGTCGGCGAGACCGACCTCCCCATCGCCGCGGTCGGCATGGTCGCCGTCGCCCCTGCTCGGCAAGGCTCCGGCCTCGGCACCGCCCTCCTGGCCGCCGTCGACTCGACCCTCGACGACCTCGGTGTCGGCTTCGGCCTGCTCGAGACCGGCGAGGGGGTGCAGCAGTTCTATCGGAAGCACGGCTGGCTTCCGCTCGAGGGCGTGACCGGGCACTTCAGCGCGCTGTCAGCGGACGGTGCCGGGGTGCTCGTGTCGCAGGACGAGGGCTGGCTGATCAAGCCGGTCCGTGCATCCCCCGCTGACTGGCCCGCCGGCGACATCCGCTGGAACGGGCAGATGGTCTAGCCGCACGGCCTTCTCGCGCAGCCGCGCGCCCCCGCACCGCCCTAGCGGGCACCCGCACCCCCGCCGCGCGCCTCCGCTTGAATCTCCTGGGCACCCGCACCCCTCCCCCGCGGGCTCGCACCCCGCGGACCGCACCGCACCCCCGTCGACCAGGGTGCCCCCGCGGAAACGAGGGTGCGGCTCGCCCGGCCACCACCCGCGTGGCCGACCCGCGCGCCCCACGCACCCCGCGCGCCCCACGCACCCCGCGCGCCCCGCGCGCCCCACGCACCGCGCACGCCGGCACACTCACATATCCCGCACACACGAAACGGCCCCCGCCACCAGAAGAGCCTGATGGCGGGGGCCGTTCACATCGGAGCCGCAGCGCGACCCTCCGAGCCGAACTACTGCAGGATTCCGACCGAAGCGGGGTCTTCGTTCGAGCCCGGCGCCGACGGGTTGACGCCGGCCGTGACCCGTGCACCGAGCTCGGGGTCGACGTTGGTCCAGTAGTCGAGCACGCGCAGCAGCAGGTCGGGGCGCGTCACCTTGGAGACGTGACCGACGATGTTGCCGACGAGGCGGGTCTTGGCGTCTTCGTCGAGCACGTCGCGGTAGAGCGCGCCGGCCTGGCCGAAGTCGTCGTCTTCGGCGTGGAGCGTGGCGGCACTGCGGACCAGGACGCCGTCGCTCTCCCAACCCGAGTCGTCGCCCGCCTTCTGCGGGTCGGCCGCCGGGCCACCCACGGAGTTGGGCGCGTAGACGGGAACGGTCGCCTCGCTGAACTGGTAGCGCGCCGCGCCGTCCTTCGAGTAGTCGTTCACCGCCGTCTTGGGCAGGTTGACCGGCAGCTGCGCGTGGTTCGTCCCCACGCGGTAGCGGTGAGCGTCGGCATAGCTGAAGATGCGGGCGAGCAGCATCTTGTCGGGGCTGGCGGCGATGCCGGGCACGAAGTTCGACGGAGCGAAGGTCGCCTGCTCGATCTGCGCGAAGTAGTTCTCGGGGTTGCGGTTCAGCTCGAGCGTGCCGACCTCGTGCAGCGGGTAGTCGCTGTGCGGCCAGACCTTGGTGAGGTCGAACGGGTTGAAGCGGTACGTGGCGGCGTCGGCGTAGGGCATGATCTGCACGCTGAGCTTCCACTTCGGGAAGTCGCCTCGCGTGATCGCCTCGTCGAGGTCGCGGATGTGGAAGTCGGCGTCCTCGCCGGCGATGCGGTCGGCGTCGGCCTGCGTCAGGATCTCGTTGCCCTGCTCGGTCTTGAAGTGGTACTTGACCCAGAACTTCTCGCCGCTGGCGTTGATCCACTGGTAGGTGTGCGACCCGAAGCCGTCCATCATGCGCCAGGAGGCGGGCAGGCCTCGGTCGCCCATCAACCAGGTGACCTGGTGAGCGGTCTCGGGCGACAGGGTCCAGAAGTCCCACTGCATGTCGTGGTCGCGCAGGTGCGAGCCCGGCAGACGCTTCTGCGAGTGGATGAAGTCGGGGAACTTGATGCCGTCGCGGATGAAGAAGACGGGAGTGTTGTTGCCCACGAGGTCGTAGTTGCCCTCGGACGTGTAGAACTTCAGCGCGAAGCCGCGGGGGTCGCGCCAGGTGTCGGGGCTGCCCTGCTCGCCGGCGACGGTGGAGAAGCGGGCCAGGACCTCGGTCTCGACGCCGGGCTGGAAGAGCGCAGCTCGCGTGTACTGCGACACGTCCGCCGTCGTGGTGAACGTGCCGAAGGCGCCGCCGCCCTTCGCGTGCACGATGCGCTCGGGCACCTTCTCGCGGTTGAACTGCGCCAGCTTCTCGACGAGGTAGACGTCGTGCAGGGCGAGGGGCCCGTCGGCGCCGACGCTCTGCGAGTGCTCGTCGCTGTGGACGGGGGCACCTGCCTGGGTGGTCGTGTGGATGTTCTTCTCGTCGGACACTGTTTCTCCTAGCTGATCAGGAATGGACGGGATGGTCGGTGGGATGCACGTGGCCGGCGCCTGCGCCGTCGAAGCCGCCTGCCGCACGGGAGCCGCGGGCGTCCTCGAGGCCGTCTGAACGGTCTCCGCCCTCGAACTCCGCCTTCAGGCAGTCGGGGCAGAGCCCCCAGAACGTGACCTCGGCGGTCTGCACGCGGTAGCCCGCGGCATCGGACGGGCTGAGACATGGAGCCTCGCCCACGACGCAGTCGACGTCGGCGATGTCTCCGCAGAGGGTGCAGACCACGTGGTGATGGTTGTCGCCGATGCGGAGCTCGTAGCGGGCGGGCGAACCGGCCGGCTCGATCCGGCGGAGGATGCCGGCGCCGGTCAGCGCCGCCAGCACCACGTAGACGGCCTGGAGCGACGTGCCCGGCAGCGACGACGACACCCGTGTGAACACCTGCTCGGCGGTGGCGTGCGATCCGGCTCGCAATGCGTCGAGGGCAGCGAGACGCTGAGCGGTGACCCGGAGGCCCGCCGCCCGGATGCTCTCCATCGCGTCGATCTGCTGCATCCCCCCAGTCAACCAGTTGTTGTGAATAATTCAAAACAAGCGAAGGATGCTCGGAGCCTCGGTCTCGAAAGGCCGGATCCCGCGCGCATAATTGTCGAAGGCCTCCCGAGAGGACATCGCCACGCCCCCCGTCTCCGCACTCCTGCTCACCGTCAGCTTCGATCCCGTCGCCGCCGGTGCGATCGTCGTCGCACTCGTCCTCTACTTCGTCGGCGTCGTGCGGCTCCACCGCGCGGGCGGCACCTGGCCGCTGCTGCCCACCCTGGCGTTCGTGGTCCTCGGCCTCGGCTCCTACGCCGTGATCTCGTTCGGCTTCCTCGGCACGTACAGCCACGACCTCCGCTTCGCCTTCACGACCCGGATCGCGCTCATGCTGTTCGTGGTGCCGGCGTTGATGGCGCTCGGTCGCCCTGTGCAGCTCGCCCGGGCATCCCTCGCTGCCGCGCCTCTGGCCGTTCTCGAGGGCTTCCTCGGCTCGCGCTTCATGAAGGTCATCGGCAGTGCGATCTTCTCGCCGATCTTCGCGCTGGTCGCGTTCTCCGTCTTCCTGACCCCGATCGCGTTCACACTCCGGGTGAACCCCGCCGCCGAGGCGATCATCACGCTGTTCGTGCCCCTCATCGGCCTGCTCATGATCCTGCCGGTGTTCGACAAGTCGCTCCACCACACGAGCTTCTTCATCACCGTCGAGTTCATGCTGGCGTTCGCGGAGCTCGTCATCGACGCCGTTCCGCCGATCGTGCTGCGATTGAACAACCACATCATGGACCAGGGGCACGTGGTGGCCACGCTCGCTCCCGGCTGGTTCCCGAGCCAGCTGCGCGACCAGCAGCTCGCCGGCGACCTCCTCTGGTTCATCACCGAGGTGGCCGACATCCCCATCCTGATCTTCCTGTTCGTGCGCTGGACCCGCACCGACCGCTCCGAGGCCAAGGCCATGGACGAGCTCAGCGACGAAGAGATGGAACGACTCACTCAAGAGCACCTTCGCGGCGTCCGCGACTGATCGACCGCCGCACGATCGGCGCGCGCACGACCGGCGCGGGCACGACCGGCCTCCGGACGGAGGAGAGGCCCGGTCGTCGGGGGAAACGGCCGGGCCTCTTCATGCCGCACGATGGATCAGATATCGCGCAGCCGGCCGAAACGTGCTCTGAGAACCGGGCCCGATCACAAGGCCCTTCCGGTTCGACTCGACCTACTCTCGCGTCCGATTGCAAGAGACCGCTGGGAGGAGTCTTTGCATGGGCCGCAAGAAACGGATTCTCCACAGGCCTCGCACTTCTCGGGCCGTTGTCCACAGCCAGGCCGAGACCGTGGGATGCACGTGCCCAGCCGATAGACTCGTCGCGTCCCTTCCCCGCCTCGCCTTTCCCGCAGGAGACACTCGTGCCCACAATCGTCGTCGAAGTCATGCCCAAAGCCGAGTTGCTCGACCCGCAGGGCAAGGCCGTCACCTTCGCCCTCGCCCGCCTCGGCAGCACCGCCCCGCAGGTCGGCACCTACAGCGAGGTGCGCATCGGCAAGCGCTTCGAACTCACCGTCGACGAGGCCACCGAGGCCGTCCTCGCCGAGGTCAAGCAGTTCGCCGAGGATATCTTCTCCAACTCGGTGATCGAAGACGTCGTCTCGCTCTACGTTCTCGAAGACCCCGCCCTGGCCGGCTCCGCCGCGGTCTCCCTCTGATGCGCATCGGGGTCGTCACCTTCCCGGGGTCGCTCGACGACCGCGACGCCCAGCGTGCCGTCCGCCTGGCCGGCGGCGAACCCGTCGCCCTGTGGCACGGCTCCCACGACCTCGACGGCGTCGAGGCGATCATCCTGCCCGGCGGCTTCAGCTACGGCGACTACCTGCGCGCGGGCGCCATCGCCAGCCTGTCGCCGATCATGTCCGAGGTCGTCGACGCCGCCGGCCGTGGCATGCCCGTGCTCGGCATCTGCAATGGTTTCCAGATGCTGGCCGAGGCTCGCCTGATTCCCGGCGCCCACACCCGCAACGCACACCAGCAGTTCATCCGCCGCGACCAGCGCCTCCGTGTCGAGAACGCCGACACGGCGTGGACGACCGGATTCGTCGAGGGGCAGGAGATCACCATCCCCCTGAAGAACGCGGACGGCCGCTTCGTCGCCGACGACGAGACGATCAAGCGCCTCGAAGGCGAGGGCCAGGTCGCCTTCCGCTACATCGGCGTCAACCCCAACGGCTCGATGGACGACATCGCCGGCGTCTCCAACAAGGAGGGCAACGTCGTGGGCCTGATGCCGCACCCCGAGCACGCGACCGAAGCCGGCTTCGGCCCCGACACGGCTCTGGCCATGTCGTCGGGCACCGACGGCCTCACCTTCTTCACCTCTGTCATCGAAAAGGCCCTGATCAAATGAGCACCGAACTCACCCAGGCTCCCGGCACCGCTGTGCCCGACACCGTCGCCAACGCGGCGGCGACGCCCGATCGCGAGCAGCCGTTCGCGGCGCTCGGCCTGAAGGAGGACGAGTACCTCAAGATCCGCGAGATCCTGGGCCGCCGCCCCACCAGCGGTGAGCTCGCCATGTACTCCGTGATGTGGAGCGAGCACTGCTCCTACAAGTCCAGCAAGATCTACCTCCGCCAGTTCGGCGAGAAGGTCTCCCCGGCCATGAAGAAGAACCTCATGGTCGGCATGGGCGAGAACGCCGGCGTCGTCGACGTCGGGGGCGGCTGGGCCGTCACGTTCAAGGGCGAGAGCCACAACCACCCCAGCTACATCGAGCCGTTCCAGGGCGCCGCGACCGGCGTCGGCGGCATCGTCCGCGACATCATCTCCATGGGCGCCCGCCCTGTCGCCGTGATGGACCAGTTGCGGTTCGGCGACATCGACGCCCCCGACACCCGTCGCGTGGTCGACGGCGTCGTGGCGGGCATCAGCTTCTACGCCAACTGCCTGGGCCTGCCCAACATCGGCGGCGAGACCGTGTTCGACAAGGTCTACCAGGGCAACCCGCTCGTCAACGTCACGAGCGTCGGCGTCCTCCGCCACGAAGACCTGCACCTCGCCAACGCCAAGGGCGCGGGCAACAAGGTCGTGCTGTTCGGGGCGCGAACGGGCGGCGACGGGATCGGCGGGGCGAGCATCCTCGCTTCCGACACCTTCTCGGCCGGTGGCCCCACCAAGCGCCCGTCCGTGCAGGTGGGCGACCCGTTCGCCGAGAAGGTGCTCATCGAGTGCTGCCTCGAATTGTTCCGCGACGAGCTCGTCGAGGGCATCCAAGACCTCGGGGCCGCCGGCATCAGCTGCGCGACCAGCGAGCTCGCTTCAAACGGCGACGGCGGCATGTTCATCGAGCTCGAGAAGGTGCTGCTGCGCGATCCCACGCTCACGGCCGAAGAGATCCTGATGAGCGAGAGCCAGGAGCGCATGATGGCCGTGGTCCGGCCGGAGAAGCTCGACGCGTTCCTCGCCGTCGTCGGCAAATGGGAGGTCGAGACCAGCGTGCTCGGCGAGGTCACCGACACCGGCCGCCTGATCATCAACTGGCACGGCGAAGAGATCGTCAACGTCGAGCCCCGCACGGTCGCCGTGGACGGCCCCGTCTACGAGCGCCCGGTCGCCTACCCGACCTGGATCGACGCACTGCAGGCCGACACGGCTGCAGGCCTGCCCCGACCTGAGTCGGGCGACGACGTCCGTGGCCAGTTCCTCCAGCTCCTCGGTTCGGCCAACCTGGCGGACCCGAGCTGGATCACCAACCAGTACGACACCTACGTGCTCGGCAACACTGCCCTGTCGTTCCCCGACGACGGCGGGATGATCCGCGTCGACGAAGAGAGCGGTCTCGGCTTCGCCATCGCGACCGACGCCAACGGTCGGTTCTGTCAGCTCGATCCGGCGCAGGGTGCACGCCTCGCACTCGCCGAGGCGTACCGCAACGTCGCCGCCACCGGCGCGACCCCCGTCGCGGTCACCGACTGCCTGAACTTCGGATCCCCCGAGAACCCCGAGGTCATGTGGCAGTTCTCGCAGACCGTCGAGGCCCTCTCCGACGCCTGCCTCGAGATGGAGATCCCGGTCACCGGCGGCAACGTCTCGTTCTACAACCAGACGGGCACCCAGCCGATCCACCCCACACCGGTCATCGGCGTGCTGGGTGTGATCGACGACGTCGCCAAGCGGATCCCCTCCGGCTGGCAGGACGAGGGCGACAACATCTACCTGCTCGGCACCACCCGGCTCGAGCTCGACGGCTCGGCCTGGGCCGGCGTGATCCACGACCACCTCGGTGGCCGTCCGCCGTCGGTGTCGCTCGACGGCGAGCGCGAGCTCGCGGCCCTGATCTCCGCGGGCGGCGACCAGTCGCTCATCGGCAGCGCCCACGACCTCTCCGACGGCGGCCTCGCCCAGGCCCTTGCGGAGTGCATCATGCGCTTCGGCGTGGGCGCCCGGGTCTGGCTCGACGAGATCCTCGAGCGCGACGAGGTCGACATCGCGACTGCGCTGTTCAGCGAGTCCACCGGTCGCGTGATCGTGTCCGTCCCCCGCGAAGACGACGTCAAGTTCCGCGGGCTCTGCGAAGGGCGTGGCTACCCCGTCGCCCGCATCGGCGTCACCGACAAGGAGAACCCGGGCCTCGAAGTCCAGGGCGTCTTCACGGTCGCGCTCGACGAGCTCCGCCAGACGCACCGTGCGACTCTCCCCGCGCGCTTCGGTGCCACCATCTCCGAGTAGCCCGTCCCGTTCACGCCGAAGGCGCCCGCCCCTCGGTGTGGGCGCCTTCGCCGTTGCGCGACTGTGCGTCGCGCGGCCTCCCCACACGCACCCACCCGCGACTCCAGAACACGCCGCTCACCTTCCGCCACGCCCGCACCTTCTGGAGCCAGCCACCGCCTCCGCGCACCCCACCTCCGGGCAACTCCAGAACACGCCGCTCACCTTCCGCCACGCCCGCACCTTCTGGAGTCAGCCCGGCGCCCCGCCCCACCCACCTCTTACCCCCAATCGCCGACGCGCAGCATCTCTCCACAGCTCTTCGCCGCCCGGCCCGAACGACACCGGCGCTCGAACACCATCGCTGCATGACTCTCGATCTCCCCTCCGCCCTGACCGCCCGCCCCTTCTCCGTCCGAGAGGCCCGCGACCTGGGAGTCGCGCCACAGAGACTCCGGCGCGTCGATCTCGAACGCCCTTTTCGCGGGGTTCGCTCGGCGGAAGCGGCCACGAGCATCCCCGCTCGCTGCCGGGCCCTGGCCACGGTGCTCGCATCCGACCAGTTCTTCAGCCACACGACCAGCCTGGCGCTGTGGAATCTTCCGCTTCCCGCCACTCACGAGAGGGCGGACGCTCCCTTGCACGTCACCTCGCGTTCCCGCCGGGAGCCTCGGAGGAAGCAGATCATCGGGCACCGCTTTCCGCGCAGGCCGGCTCCACTCACCGTGAATGGCCTACCGGCATCGGCCCCCGGTGACGCCTGGGCCGAGTGCCGCGAGCTGTTGACCGTCGATGAGCTCGTCATCCTTGGCGACGCACTCGTCAGCCCCTGGTCTCCGGTGCCCGAAAACCTGCGCCCGAGCATCGCCGACCTCGAATCGACGGTAGCTGCGGTGCCCGACAGGCGGGAGCGCCTCCGACAAGCACTCACTTGGATCCGGGTCGGCTCCCGATCGCCGGCGGAGACGAGACTGCGCCTCCTCCTCGCCAGGCACGGAATCGAAGAGCCCGAACTCAATGCGCCCGTCGATGCTCGCGACGGCCGCGTCCTCGGACACGGCGACATGGTCTTCCGAGCCCCGCGCGTGGTCGTGGAGTACGAGGGCGAGCGCCATTTCACACAAACCGAGACGTATTATGCCGACATCGACCGCCGGGAGAGATTCGCCGAGGCCGGCTGGCGCACCGTCCGGGTCACGGCCGCGCATCTGCGGCAACCGGCCGATCTCGTCGCGAGGATCACACGACATGTCGGCGTGCGACTCCAGCATTGACGGGCTCACCAGAACATGAGCGGCGTGTTCTGGAGTCACCGCCCCGAGCCGCGACACCCGACTCCAGAATTGACGAGTTCATTGGAACATGAGCGGCGTGTTCTGGAGTCACCGCCCCGAACCGCCGCCCCCGACCCCACAATCGGCGAAGTCAGCAACACGTGAGCGGCGCGCCCTGGAGGCAGCGCCCGCGCGACGGCTCAGCCGAAGACGACGCAGGTCGGGCTGCCGGTCTCGATCAAAACCGAGGGCGCACCAGGGATGCCCGTGGCCGGGTCGAGCGGCAGGATCGCCACGGTGTCCGACAGCTGGTTCGCCACATACAGGGCTCCGGGCGCAGCAGCGAAGTGGCGCGGCCACCGCCCGCCGCACGGTACCTCTGCGACGACCGCGAGACGCTCCGGGCGCTCCGGGTGCTCCCCCGAGGCACCGCTACTCGAACTCCCCACAGCACCGTCAGCCGAGCCACCCGAACCGGGCGAACCACCCGACCCGCCGGGCGCCAGCACGGTGATCGTGTCGCGACCTCGGACTGCGACGTAGACCCGGCCGTCGAACACCTCGACATGACTCGGGAGCGGCCCCGTGCCTCCCGCGTCGGTCGCTCCGGCGAACCCCACTGCGGACGGCGCGAGCGCCGGATCGTAGGCAGCCACGGAGTAGTCGACGGTGAATCGGCCGTCGGCGTACGAGAGGACATGGAGCCGTGCATCCAACTCGCCCGTCACCAGCAGCTGCGAGCCGAGCCACGCGAAGTGACGCGGCCCCGAGCCGGCGGGGAGAGGATGGGTCGCGACGAAAGACGGGTCAAGGGTGACCGGATCGATCCGCACCTCGAAGACACGATCGGTGCCGAGGTCGCTGACGAGCATGGTGCCCCACGGCGTCGGCACGGTGCTGTGAGCGTGCGCGTGGTCCTGGCGGTCGACCACCGGGCCGCGTCCGACCGGAAGGGCAAGGGTACGGGTCACGCGCGCTGGATCGGAGGCATCGGCGCTGAGCACTCCGATGGTGCCGGCGGTGTAGTCGGCCACGACGAGCGCGCCCGAAGCCGGGTCGATCACGACGTGGCACGGGGCCGCTCCCCCCGACGCCGCCACGCTCGAGGCGACGAGCGATCCGGCGGAGATCGTGTACGAGACGACGCGCCCCTCGGTCGATTCGGAGACGGCGTGGAGGGCGCCCTCGGTCAGGGCGAGGAACGACGGATCGTCGACGGCGACGATCTGGGTCGCGTGCCAGGGCGCGTCGGGGGTGGCCCGGTCGAGGACACTGATGCCCGTGCCGTGGCCGCCGCTGGTCGGCGTGTAGGCGCCCAGAAAGAGTCGAAGGGGCGATGAGGCCGGAGCGGTGGAGGAGGTCACTCGGGCGAACCGTCGGAGTCGCGCGCGCCGGAATCGCTCGCAGCAGAATCACTCGCGGCAGAGTCGCTCAGCCCGGACGTCGAGATCGGCCCGGTGGGGTCGTCCCCCGAGGCGATCCGGACGTGGTGCTGGATGACCTCCGCGACGATGAAGTTCAAGAACTTCTCGGTGAAGTCGGGGTCGAGGTGGGACTCGGCGGCGATCGTGCGAAGCCGCTTGATCTGCTGGACCTCGCGGTCGGGGTCGCTCGGGGGCATCCCCGCGTCGGCCTTGAGATACCCGACGGTCTGCGTGAACTTGAAGCGCTCGGCTAGCAGATGCACGAGGGCGGCGTCGATGTTGTCGATGCTCTCGCGGATGCTCAGAAGTCGTTCGACAGCTGTCGGTTGCGGTTCCATGACTCGACTTTATCGGGTCGTCGGCATCCTCGGAGATTGCTCTAGTGTTTAATGTTTCACATCCCAGAAAGGGTGACACTTGTCGAAACTCCTCATCGTCACAACCGGCCTTGTCGCTTGCTGCGTTCTGACCCCCCTTCCCGCGATCGCACCGCCAGCCGCAGCAGCCCCAGCAACAGCGCCGGCCCCAGCAGCAGCGTCGACAACACCCCGTGCACCCGCCGCCCCCGACGTGGAGGTCGAGTCCGACCCCTCGACCGGGCGAACCGCGCTGCGAATCACGGGGGATGCCCGGGCCACCGCCCGCGTAATCGACTCCGCCGGGCGTTCTGTCGTCGGCGGCCCTCTTTTCGACGGCAAGAACACCTTCGTCTTCACGACGCCTCGCTCCGAGACCACGTACGACGTGACCCAGCACGTGGGCGGCGAATCCTCGCCGGCTCGCACCGTGACGGTGGCCGCAGGAGAGGGCGACGGGGTCCCCTCGCCTCCCCGGGTCGCCGTGCCGCCGCTGTCCGGCACCCGGGTGGTCCTCGACGTCGAGGCGGCACCGCAGAGCTTCGTGCAGATTCGTGATTCGCAGAAGACGATCCGCGCGACCGCCCTGCTGGGGGCCACCGGCCGACGCCAACTCGCCGTCGACGTCCCGGCCGGACAGGAGACGCGTCTCCAGGTGACGGCCACGCTCGGAGCCCACGAGTCGGCGGCCCGCAAGATCCTCGTCGCCCCGGCGCCCGTCATCGCCACCGACTGGAGCGGCACGACGGGCGCGATCCTCCGCATCGCCCGAGGCTCCGGCGACGTCACCATCTACGATTCCGAAGGCTCCGAGGTGGCCTTCCGCCTGGGCTCGTCGCCCACGGACAGCCTCGTGACAGTGCCGCTCACGGGAGCCTCGACATCGTTCACCGCGGTCCGCAGCAGCGGCGGTTTCGACGCGTCCCCCCTCCCGCTCGACGTCGCCTCCGAGAACACCGCCCTCGCCCCTCCGACCGTCACCGAAGACGCCTTCGGCCGAGTGACCCTCCACGGGCAACCCTGGTCGATCGTGACCGTCACCCCAGCCGAGGGCGAACCGCTGACTGCCCGAATCACTAGCGCGGGCGCAACCGGGCCTCTGGCTCTGGAGGCCGGGGTCACCCACGAGGCACGCCTCTCCGTCGAGCGCGACGAGTCGAGCGCGCTCGTCTTTACCCCCTGAGCCACAGGGCCCTCGCCCCTTCACGCGGAAGGCCCGGATCCCCTGAGGGATCCGGGCCTTCGAAGATAAGGGAGAGCGCGGGATGCACACCCGCGCCTCAGCGGCGTCAGTCGACGATCGTGACCGTCACCTCGACGTTGCCCCGCGTGGCGTTGGAGTACGGGCAGACGTGGTGCGCGCCGTCGGCCAACTCCTGGCGCTTCTCCGGCGCCACGTTCGGAATGTAGACGTCGAGCTCGACGGCCAGGCCGAAGCCGCCGTCGCCGTTCGGGCCGATGCCGACGCTGGCCGAGACGGAGGCGTCCTTCGTGTCGAGCTGCATCGACTTGCCGACGCCATGCAGGGCGCTGAGGAAGCAGGCCGAATAACCCGCTGCGAAGAGTTGCTCCGGGTTGGTCCCCTCGCCGGATCCGCCCAGCTCCTTGGGCGGCCGGGTGTCGAAGTCGAGGCGGTCGTCTTCACTGCGGACGTGACCATCGCGGCCACCCCCGGTGGCATGAGCGATTGCGGTGTAGGCGATTTCAAGTGTCATACGGCTAAGCACATACCCCTCGTCTGAGCGAAGTCTGAGGACCCCGGCAGGTCACGTCTCTCTGCAACATGTAACATGTCAGGCATCCGTGTCGACCCGACGATGCATCCACCTCGACCGAGAGTTCTCATGAAGAAGCCTGCTTTCGTTTTGTCCACCGGCATCGTCGGAGTCGTCCTCGCCTGCTCGCTCAACCTCCAGCAGGCCTCCGCCGAGCCGGCATCCGGCGCGGGCGTGACCGCCGGCTCCGGCGCACCCTCTGACGCCGCCGTGCCACGCGCGTTCGAGCCCCTCGCGGGCACCGTCATCGACCTCACGAAGACCTCCGCCACGATCCGCGTCGAAGGCGGAGTCGAGGGTCAGCGTGCTCAGCTCCTCGACAGCGAGGGCAGCGTCGTCGCAGAGAAGCTCCTGGTCAAGCCCCCGCGACAGCCAGCTCCTCGCGCCATCGTCCGCACGCCGATCCGGTTCGGCACCGTGAATCACTTCAGGCTGCGCATCAAAGACGACGACACGCTCTCCGAGGCACGAGACTTCGACGTCGACGCCGACGTCACAGCGGTCGACCCCGTCAAGCTGTTGCGTGTCACCGCCACGCCGACCGGCAAACCGATCATCCAGGTCGAGGGTCGGCTCGGAGCCCGGATCGAGATCACGAATTCGCGAGGCCGAGTCGTGGGCACCCAGACCCTCGACGAGAAGGCCGACTCATTCATCACGATCGACGAACGAGGCGAAGATCTCGCCGTCAGCCCTCAGTACACCGTGGTCCAGAAGTTCGGCGGCGCCACCTCCACGCCGGTTCCGTTCAGCCGCTTCGATTACACACTTCCCCCGGAGGGCGATCTCATCGCGCCGACCCTGACGAGCCAGGAGACGAACGACTGGGGTCTCACGACTCTGTCCTTCGACGCGACCAACGCCCCCGACGACAGCCTCGTCGTGGTCAAGGACATGAACCGCAAGCGACTCGCGGCCGGACTCGTGAGCGATGGCAAGGCCGTTGTCGAGTTCGTCAAGCGCGGCAGCGAGGTGCAGCTCTATGCGTCCGTCGAAGTCCTGGCGACGGCAGAGGACCCCCAGGAATACGAGTCCGCAGCCACCCCCGTCGTCATCAACGCCGGTGTCGGCACCCAGGTTCCCGACGCTCCGAGCATCGAGAAGACCGAGACGGGGGATGCACGGACCACCGTCACCGTCGCTGCCGAACCCGGCGGACTCGTGACCATTCGCGACGAGAACGGTGCCGTCGTCGCCAAGCGTCTCGTCGGAGCGAGCTCCACCGCGGTGCAGCTGCTCGTACCGGTCACGGCCCGAACCGGCGGCGAGTACCTCGTCTACCAGAACAACGGCAACGCCGACTCCACGCCCACCGCTTTCACCCTCGGCAAATGAGCCACCTCCCCCTCTCCTGCAGAAAGAGCCCCCATGTTCCCTCGTAAGACCCTCGCGACCGTGTGCCTCGGCACCGCACTCACCGCCGCCGCATTCGGCACCAGCGCCGCAGCCACCGCCGCACCCGCACCCACCCCGGCCCGCGCATCCACCGCACCGGCCACCGACGTCACCACCACCCCCACCATCGACGGCACCCGCGCCGTCATCACCATCACCGGCCAGAAAGGCCAGAAGATCGTGATCCGGGATGCCGGACAACGCGCCATCGCCGGCACCACCCTCACCGCACCCACCACCACCCTCACTTTCACCGCCCCGACCTCGAAGCCGGCCTACACGGTCGACATCGACGGCACCCCCCAGACCTCCGCCGCGTTCACCCTCCGCGACGACATCGTCACCCCCACCGACAAACCCACCGTCGACGACGTCGACACCACCGGCACCCGCGCCATCGTCGACGTCACCGCAGCACCCCGCGCCATCGTCAAAGTCAAGAACGACGACGGCGACATCCTCGGCCTCCGCCTCGCCGACGCGACTGGACACGTCAGCATCCCCATCCCCGTCGCCACCGACACCGACACCCCGCTGAAGGTCAGCCAGACCGTTGGCGCCACCGAAAGCGACGAGGCCGACGCCGCCTCGCTCATAGAGATCAAGGATGCTTCGGTGCTCTATGCCGGGAGGGCAGCCGCCACCGTCAAGGTCGAGCTCCTCGCCCTGGGCGAGGTCAAGATCTTCGACGAGGACGGAACGGAGGTCCAGGCGATCCTTCTCGACTCGAACGGACTGCGCGACCTCTACACGGTCCCCTTGGTCGCCGGACGAACCAACGTCTTCGACGTGGTGCGCACCAACTCCCTCGGCAGCTCCAAACCTGTTCGGCTCACCGTGCCCGGCGATGCCGCGGCACTGTCGGCGCCCAGCGCCACGGTCGCGAACTCGACGGCACCCCTCGTCCTCCGAGGGGTTCCCGGCGCACGATTCCACGTCGTGGGTGGTGGCCGCGACGTCCACGTCGGCTCCCTCGAGACGGGGACCGCCGTCTTCGCCGACACGACGCCCGGCGCCACCTACGCGGTCACCCAGGAGATCGGAACCGAGGTCTCGCCGAGCTTCTCCGTCACCGTTCCTGCCACCTAGGCCGCCTCCCTCCCCATCAGAAAGAGCCACAGATGTTCCCTCGTAAGACCCTCGCGACCGTGTGCCTCGGCGCCTGCCTCACCGCCGGCGCCCTCGGCAGCGGCGTCGCAGCCACCGCCGCACCCGCACCCACCCCGGCCCGCGCATCCACCCCTCCCACCCCCACCACCGACGTCACCACCACCCCCACCATCGACGGCACCCGCGCCGTCATCACCATCACCGGCCAGAAAGGCCAGAAGATCGTGATCCGGGATGCCGGACAACGCGCCATCGCCGGCACCACCCTCACCACACCCACCACCACCCTCACTTTCACCGCCCCCACCACGAAACAGGCCTACACGGTCGACGTCGACGGCACCCCCCACGCCTCCGCCGCGTTCACCCTCCGCGACGACATCGTCACCCCCACCGACAAACCCACCGTCGACGACGTCGACACCACCGGCACCCGCGCCGTCGTCGACGTCACCGCCGCACCCCGCGCCGTTGTCAAAGTCAAGAACGACGACGGTGAGGTCCTCGGCCTCCGCCTCGCCGACGCCCGAGGGCACGCCACCGTCTCCGTCCCTGTCGCCGCGGACGACGATACGGCCCTGTCAGTGAGCCAGACCGTCGGCGCCATCGAGAGCGAGGACGAGGACTTCTGGTCGCTGGTCGACTTCCGCGGCGCCGACGTCACCTACACGGGCCTCACGCACGCCCTGCTGAGCGTCAAGGCCTTCGCGGACGGCCAACTCGTCATCACGGCCGAGGACGGCGCCGTCGTCTGGAACAAGCCCATGTTCCACAGCCAGGACGGGGCCCGGGCAATGGTCCCCGTGACTCCCGGCAAGGCGACGAAATACACCCTGACCCGCTCCAACAGCTGGGGCACGGGAAAGCCGCTGACGATCGAGGTGCCGGCCGCCGGCAGCCACCTCGAGAAGCCCGACGTCTCGTACGTCACGAACTTCTCCCCGGACTTCCTCAACGTCAAGGGCATTCCGGGAGCCACCGTCCACGCCACCGTAGACGGCGGCTTCGACAACGGCGGCTGGGAGCACTCCGGCCTCATCAAAGCCGGGGGCGGGTTCCCCATCCTGAACCCTCCGGCCGGCCACTACGTCGTCACGCAGGAGTTCGGCGACGACGTCTCCGAGAGCGTCGAGATCGACGTGCCGCCGGCGAACTGAGCAGACGAAACGACGACGAAGGGCGCGGGATCCTCGGATCCCGCGCCCTTCGCGGTTTTCGACGTCGTGACGCCGCGAGGCCGTCAGCCCAGCAGGTCGTGCCGCACGATGATCTCGTCGCGGCCGGGGCCGACGCCGATCACCGAGATGCGCGCGCCCGAGATCTTCTCGACCGCGAGCACGTAGTCCTGGGCGTTCTGCGGCAGGTCCTCGAAGGTGCGGGCGCCGGTGATGTCTTCGGACCAGCCGGGGAACTCCTCGTAGATCGGCTTCGCGTGGTGGAAGTCGGACTGCGACACGGGCATCTCGTCGAAGCGCACGCCGTTGACGTCATAGGCGACGCAGACCGGGATGGTCGTAAGGCCGGTCAGGACGTCGAGCTTCGTCAGCACGAAGTCGGTCACCCCGTTGATCCGTGCCGAGTAGCGGGCGATGGGGGCGTCGTACCAGCCGCAACGGCGCGGCCGACCGGTCGTGGTGCCGAACTCGAAGCCGTTCGCGCGAAGGAACTCGCCCGACGCGTCGAACAGCTCGGTCGGGAACGGGCCCGCGCCGACACGCGTCGTGTACGCCTTGACGATGCCGATGACCCGCGAGATACGGCCCGGACCGATACCCGAGCCCGTGGCCGCTCCGCCGGCGGTGGCCGACGACGAAGTCACGAACGGGTAGGTGCCGTGGTCGACGTCGAGCATGGTGGCCTGGCCGGCTTCGAACAGGACGTTCTTGTCGTCCTCCAGTGCCTGGTACAGCTCGAGGGCGGTGTCGGCCACCATCGGCCGGAGGCGCTCGGCGTAGCTGAGCAGGGTGTCGACGATCTCGTCGGCGCTGATCGCGCGACGGTTGTAGATCTTCACCAGCAGGTGGTTCTTCTGGTCGAGAGCGGCCTCGACCTTCTGGCGCAGGATGTTCTCGTCGAAGAGGTCTTGCACGCGAAGGCCGACGCGGTTGATCTTGTCGGCGTAGGCCGGGCCGATGCCGCGACCGGTGGTGCCGATCGAGCGGCTGCCGAGAAAGCGCTCGGTGACCTTGTCGAGAGTGCGGTGGTAGTGCGTGATGAGGTGCGCGTTGGCGCTCACGCGCAGCTTCGAGACGTCGACTCCGCGGGCGATCAGCGCGTCGAGCTCGTCGAAGAGCACCTCGATGTCGATGACGACGCCGTTGCCGATGACCGGGGTGACGCCGGGGGTCAGGATGCCGGACGGCAGCAGGTGCAGGGCGTACTTCTGGTTGCCGATCACGACCGTGTGACCGGCGTTGTTGCCGCCGTTGAACTTGACGACGTAGTCGATGCGCTCACCGAGCAGGTCGGTGGCCTTGCCTTTGCCCTCGTCGCCCCACTGGGCTCCGATGATCACGATTGCGGGCATTGCGTCTCCTCGCGGTGGGGAATCGCACCGTGGGCAGGTGCACCCCAGTGTATCGGAGGGGTGGATGCACGGCCCGGGTCGGCTCGGGCGGGCGCCGGGCAGCTATCGGCGACCCGGTGCGCCGCTACGGTGGTCGCATGTCGTCGACCGTCGTGACCCCGGCCGGGCGCGCCGCGACGACTCGGGCCCGCCTCTGGGCGACGAGGCATCCGATCGTCGCGGTGGTGGCGCTGTACGGGCTGTCGCGCCTCTGGAGCACGCTGCTGCTCGGCGGCTGGTACGGACTGGCGCACGCGAACGTGTGGCGGCTCGGCAATGCCGGGCGGGGTGCATCCCCCGCTGCGTATCTGAACTCGTGGGACTCCGAGTTCTATCTCCGCATCGCGCGCCAGGGCTACCCGGTGCCCCTGCCGGTCGACGGCGAGGGGCACGTGCTCGGCGGGGCGTGGGCGTTCCTGCCGGTGTTCCCCTGGCTGACGCGCGGGCTCGCGACGCTCACGGGGGCGCCCCTCGCCGACGCGGCGGTGATCGTGGCGCTGCTGGCGGGCGGGGCTGCGACCGTGGCGTTGTTCCACCTCGTGCGGGAGGTCCGGCGCCGGACCCCGGGCGCCGTGGCGGCGACCTCAACGGCGCTCTGGACCACGGCCCTGTTCTGCTTCGGCCCGCTGGCGTTCCTGCTGCAGGTCGGCTACGCCGAGGGCCTCTCCCTCTTCTTCGTCTTCGCCGGCCTGCTCGCGGTCCTCCGACGGCACTATCTCCTCGTGCTCGCCTTCGGCGTGGCCGCAGCGTTCACCCGGCCGGGCGGGGCCCTCGCTCTCGCCGTGGCGCTGGGCGTCCACCTGATCGTCCGTCTCGTCCGCGCCCACCGGGGCGAAGAGGGCGGGATGCCCGCCCGCACCCTCGCCGCAGCCCTCGTCGCCGGCCTCGGCACCGCAGCCGCGGGCCTCGCGTGGTCGCCGATCGTCGGCGCCCTCACGGGTGTCCCCGACGCCTACCTCCAGACGGAGATGGCCTGGTGGACGGCCTCCGTCGGGCGGATCCGGTTCGTCCCGCTCACGCCCTGGTTCGTGATGGGTTCCGCGTACCTCGGCTGGGCCGGGCCGCTCGTGGTGCTGCTCGCGCTGGCGGCCGGCGTCGTGTGGTTCACGAGGCGAGGGGCGAGGATGCTCGGGGCCGAACTGCTGGCGTACGGCGCGAGCTGGTGCCTGTACCTCGTCGCCGTGTTCCTGCCGCAGCAGAGCCTGTGCCGGCTGATCCTGCTGCCCCTCGCGCCACTCGCAGCCGACCCGCTGATCCTGCGCCACCGCCGCCTCGTCCTGGCGGCCGGGCTGGTGCTGCAGCCCGTCGCCGTGGTCGTGCTGTGGAGCGTTTCCTTCCCCTGAGCCGCGGCCTGTGCTGCCCCCTCTCTCCGACGCCATCGCCGAAAGGTCGGTTTCAGGGCTCCCTTCTGCTCAGGGAGCCCCGAAACCGACCACTCGACGCAGGGCGGCTCTCAGTCCTCGGGCGGACCGGCCGACGGGCGACGGTTGCGCACCAGGACGATCACGACCGCGACGATCGCCACGACGACGACCCCACCGCCGATCCCGAGCGCCGGGCCGAGGGCGGAGGTGCCGTTCGACGAGCCGGATCCCGTACTCGAACCGGAGCCGCCCGCGTCGCTGGAGACGCCCGCCGCCGACGACGAGCCGGACGATCCCGACGAGCCCGACGATCCGCCCGAGCTGCCACAGGCCGGTCGCGAGGCCTTCCCGACGGCGGCCGCGACCGCAGCGGGCTTCTCGTACGTGAACGCGATGGAGCTCGACACGGTGTGGCCGTCGGCGGACACGATCTGCCACGTGACGGTGTACTTCCCCGAGCCTCCGAGGTCGACCGGTGTCGTGACGTGCGTGTCGGCGATGGCCGCGCATCCCGCCTCGAAATGCTTGCCAGCGGCGTTCGTGACCTCGACGACGTTCGACGAGCCGTCGCCGGAGAGATCGAGAACGCGGTCGTCGAACGTCAGGACGACCTTCGACAGGGCGCTGGACTGCGTCGAGCCCGCGGCCGGGGTCGACGAGACGAGGTAGTCGTGTGCGCTGGCCGACAGCGCGGGTGCGAGCGCCAGGAGTCCGGCGCCGACCACCACCGAGGCGGCGACGGCGACTCGACGCAGTCCCGTCCTCATTCCTGCGACCCGCTGTCGGCGGGAGCGGCGGGAGCGGCGGGAGCTGCGGGAGCTGCGGGAGCTGCGCCGGCGGAAGGCGCGCTAGTCGCCGTCCGACGCGCAGCACCGCCCGACCGGCTCGCCCGGACGTAGGCGAGCAGCGCCACGATCAGCGCGATCACGCCCAACCCGAGACCGCCGATGCCGAAGCCCAGCCCGAGCCCGTCGTCACCGTTCGACGAGGACGACGAAGCCGCGACCGGAGCCGCCGTCGACGTCGCCGCCACGATGCCCTGGTCGGCGTCGGCCGGCGGGGTGTCGTTGATGTAGAGAGTGGGCGCGGGATGCTCGGGCTCGTCCCCCGACGACGGCGTCGCCTCGTCCCACCTCACGACCGTGCCGTCGGAGTAGGTCTGGATCGCGGGCAGCTCGACCTTGCCGGTGTCGGGCACGGCACCGGCGGAGACGAAGAACTGCTGGAACGCGCCGGGCACGATACCCGCGCCGGCGTCGGCGGTCCACACGACCTTGGTGACGCCCTCGGTGATGGTTCCGCTCGACGTCTTCACAGGGGCGGGCAGCGTGGCCGTGGTCACGACGGCGGTCCAGCCGGTGATCGGCTGATAGCTGACGGAGGTGAACGGGTGATCGGTCGGGAAGTCGACTTCGAGCTTCACGGTCGAAGCGGTGGCCGACTCGGTCGGCACCTTGAAGGCGAGCGTCGCGTAGTCGCCCGCCGGAGCGGACTCCGGGACGACGTGGACATGGGCGGACGCCGCGAGAGGCGCGGCGAGCACGAGCAGGGCGGAGGCGGAAGCCACGGCCGAGACGCGCACGAGTGTTCTGGTGTTCATGGGAGGAGTCCTTCTATGAGGCCGCGGGCACGCCGGTCTGCACGAGGGCAGACGGAACGGCGGCCGCTCGGCGGCCGGAGTGATGTGGGGTGGGGGTCAGGCCGCCACGGGCGGACCACGGTGGGGCCTCGCTGTGAGGAGAATGCTCGTGGGTCGCACCCCGCGGCGGTCCGCCAGGACACGCATCACCACGTGGCGCCGCTCGGCCGCGGCCTCGGGCAGATCCAGCACGACGGCCACCACGAGCCGCAGGCGTTCGCGTGCGAGCCGCACGAGGGTGGTGAAGGAGCGGCCGCCGTGGAGCAGGAGAGCGATCGTAACGACGGCCGCGAGGGCGTGTCCGGCCCACATCGACGCGTCGCTCATACCCGCCATGGTGTCGATCGGAGAACCGCCGGTCAGGGTCGGCAGCGTCGTCCGCCGGCCGCCGGACATGACCATGCCCAGCATGCTGGGCGACCCGGCCCCGGCAGGGGAGGCCGAGACGCGCGGCAGCGCCGCACCGAGGCTGAAGAGTACGTGGAAGACGAACTGGCTGAGGCCGACCGCGATCGACAGCCGCAGGGTCGACAGCCTCCGCCCGGCCAGGGCCGCGCTCGCGAGGAACGCGAAGGCGAGGCTGAGCACGACGCCGAGCACGCCCGGGTTCGAACCACCCCCGGCCAGGTGCGAGAGGGCCGCGATCAGCACGGAGCTCGTCGCGACGAACCCTCCTCGCGCGATGCGCCAGCCCCTCGACGTCAGAGTCACTCGTCGAGCCCGTGCCTCGTGCCTGCCGCGATCTCGGCGAGACGCTCGTTGTACTGACGGAGCTCGGCGTCGCCGTCGACCTCGGCGCGGCGGTCGTAGCGTTTGGCGACGCGCTCGTCGCTTCGCACCCACTGCCGCACGACCATCAGCGCGACCAGGACGGTCGGGAACTCGCCCGCACCCCAGGCGATCGCGCCGCCGGTGTGCTGGTCGTTCAAGAGCTCCTGGTAGTTCGTCTTGCCGAGGGCGTGCCACCAGTCGGCCGCGAGGATGTCGGTGCCCGACATGAGCGCGAGGCCGAAGAAGGCGTGGAAGGCCAGGGTCGCCATGAGCAGCATGAGGCGCAGCGGGTACGGCGGGCGCTTCGGCCCGGGGTCGACGCCGATCACGACGAAGAAGAAGACGTAGCCGGCCAGCAGGAAGTGGATCTCCATGATCAGGTGGCCGGGGTGGGTCTGCAGGGAGAGCTGGAACCAGCCGGTCCAGTAGAACGCGACGAGGCTGCCGGCGAAGACGATCGCGGCGACGACGGGGTGCGTGATGAAGCCGGCGTAGCGGGAGTGCGTGATGAGCAGGAGCCACTCGCGCGCCCCCCGGCTGCTGTCGCGTCGCTTGGGCAGGGTGCGGAGGGCGAGGAGGATCGGCGCTCCCAGCACGAGCAGCGGCGGGACGTACATCATCAGCACCATGTGCTGGATCATGTGCGTCGAGAAGTTGACCGCCCCGTAGACCGAGGGCCCGCCGCTCGTGGCGAAGACGAGGCCGAAGCAGCCGACCAGCCACGGCACCGTCCGGCCCCACGACCAGGAGTCGCCGCGACGGCGCAGCTTGACGACGGCGAGGACGTACAGCCCCGCCATCACGATCGCCACGGCGATGAAGAGGTAGTCGGGGTGGAACCCGAAGAGGAAGCGGGGCAGCGTGATCGGCTTCGGATACGGGAACCCGATGAGGCCGGACCGCGTGTCGGTGTCGGCGACCTGCGGAACCGGCGGCGCGCTCTTCGAGAGCGCGACCGACAGCCCCATGGCGACGGCCATGAAGACGACCTCGGAGACGGCGAGGCGCAGGAAGGCGCGCGACCGGGTCGGTTCGCGGACGAGCTGCGGGATGATGCGGCGGCGCTGGAAGAAACCTGCGACGCCGAGGCCGATGAGGATGATCGACTTGACGAGGATGAGCGCGCCGTAGCTGGTGGTGACCAGGTCGAGCGGGCCGGTCAGACGCAGGCTCGCGTTGATGACGCCCGAGAAGGCCACGAACGCGAAGGCCCAGATCGCGAGGGTCGAGTAGCGCGAGACGACCGTGGCCAGATTCTTGCCGACCTTGTTGCGCAGCAGGACGACCGCGATGAGCCCGCCCATCCAGACGGTGACGCCGACGAGGTGCATGGCCAGGCTGTTGACCGCGTTGACGTGCTCGTCGGTGCCGGAGGAGTGGCCGGAGAGCGCGAGCGGCATCAGAGCGAAGAGCGAGAAGACCAGCGCGGTGGCGATCCACGAGACGTTCTTCGTCGACACCAGAATCAGGAGCGCGATCAGCGTGGCGATGATCGAGACCACCCAGGTCTGCCCGACCGGCAACTGGAACGCCACGAAGAGGAACTGCGTGCGGAACGTCGACGAGGTGAGCGGCACCCCGAGCACGCTGGCGATGTTCAGCATCATGGCGGCGATGCCCGAGAGGAGCCACACCACGCCCGACCAGACGGCCCAGCGCGTGGCGTACCACTGGCTGAAGCTGGCCGACGAGGGATCCTTCTTCTGCCCCGGCAGCGCCAGCACCGAGATCACGAGCAGACCGATCGTGACCGCCGCAGCCCCGTCGAACACGGCGGTGACCATCGGGATCCCGTCGGTGACGACGGCCCCCGGCTGAACGATCAGGTGCCCGCCGATCGCTCCCGTGAAGACCATCGCGAGGAACGCCAGCGCGACGCCGAGGGGGATGCACAGCAGCAGCACGAGCGTGACCGGCTTGATCCGCCCGAGCGACGGGCGCGGCACGGTCAGCGTCTGCGGCTCGAAATCGAGGTCGTCGATGCGCGGCGTCGACGGATTCGAATCGGACGACGGGTTCGTCTTGGTGGTTTCGGACAAGGAGACGTCTCTCGGGGAGGGATGTGCCGGTGTTGCGGCTACCCGGTAATGATACGGAACGGGGATGCGCGTCCCCGTCCGTTGTCCACAGGCCCGGGCATCCCCCTCTCGGCGCCGAGAGACCTCGCGTCTAGTCGCCGAGCGGCTTCGGGTGGCGTGCTCGCAGCGCCGTCTCCTCGGCGTCGATCGCGGCCAGCACCGCCTGGACCGCGTCCTCTTGATACCGGCCGTCGTGCCGCGCGGTCAGGACCGCCTCGCGCTCGGCCTCGATCATCGCGTTCCGAAGCCGGGCGAACTGACTCGACGCCGGTTCGTGATCCGGGGGCGAGGGATGCTCGAGCGCCTCCGACAGGAAGCTCGCGGCCGCCCGCAGCTGGCCCACGACCCGCTCCTCGTCGTCGTCGGAACGCCTCTCGTCGAGCCGCGCGATCCCCGCCGCCCGCGCCTCCACCGTCAGGAGCTGCCGTTCGGTCTGCTCCTGGTCGAGGTTGGGCGGCGGAAGGTGCACGCGACGGATGATCGCCGGAAGCGGAAGGGCCTGGAGAAGGGTGCCGAGCACGACCACGAAGGCGAGGAACTGCAGCAGCTCGCGCTCGGGAGTGCCCTTCGGCAGGAGGAACACGGCGGCGAGGGTGACCACGCCGCGGATTCCCGACGACGCGACGACCGTGCTCGCGGGATGACTCCAGGCACGCTCGCGGACCCGCTCCGGCCCGTGCCGGTAGACGAAGGCGGCGAAGAAGACCCAGGCGAACCGCGATCCGATCACGACCGCGAGGACCGCGAAGCTGAGGCCGATGGTGGCCCAGAGCCCCGGTCCCGTGCGGACGACGCCCTCGAGCACCCCGGCGAGGTTGAGGCCGATGAAGAGGAAGACCGCGTTCTCGAGCAGGAACTGCACGGTTTTCCAGTTGAGCCGCTCGGCGACTCGGGCCTCCGCCGAGAGGACGACGGGCGACCGGTAGCCGAGGTAGAGGCCGGCGGTCACGACGGCGAGCGCGCCCGACCCGTGGAGCGCCTGCGCCGGGAGGAAGGCGAGGAACGGCGTGACGAGGGAGAGGCTCGTGTCGAGGACCGGAGAGTGCAGCTGCCGGCGGATGGCCGAGATGATGAGCCCGATCAGGAGGCCGACGCCGCCGCCGACCACGACCGCGAGCCCGAAGTCGAGCGCGATCTCGCCCGGCGTCACCACCGACACGATGGCCGCGATGGCCGCGTTCAGAGCCACCAGCGCGGTGGCGTCGTTGAGCAGGCTCTCACCCTCCAGGATCGTGACGACTCGGCGGGGCAGACCCACCTTGCCGGTGACCGCCGTCACCGCGACGGCGTCGGTCGGCGCGACGACCGCCCCGAAGGCGAAGGCCGCCGCCAGGCTGACGCCCGGCACGATCCACCAGGAGACGAAGCCGACGACGACGACCGTGAAGGCGACCAGGCCGACGGACATGACCAGCAGGCTGTCGTTGCGGGCCCGGACGTCGATCAGAGAGGTGCGGATAGCGGCGGCGAAGAGCAGCGGCGGGAGGATCGCATACAGCACGAGGTCCGGCTCGAGGCCCACGCGGGGCACCCCCGGCACGAAGGAGGCGATGGCGCCGACCGCCACGAGGGTCACCGGGGTGGACCAGCCGATCCGTCCGCTGAGGCCGGTCACCGCGACCGTCACGACGACGAACGCGACGACCCAGGCGATCGCTGTCACGGGATCCATGCCCCGAGAGTAGTGGGATGCACGGCGCCGGTGCGAGGGCGGCGAACGGCCCGGGTCCCCAAGAACCCGGGCCGCAGGGGGCCTCCGACCGCTAGTCGCCCTTCACGTTGACGATCTGCCGCAGCGTGTGCCGGATCGACACCAGATCGGACGCGTCCGCCATCACCTGGTCGATGTCCTTGTACGCCTGCGGGATCTCGTCGAGGAACGCGTCGGTGTCACGGAACTCGATCCCGACCATCGCCTCCCGGAGGTGGTCGTGCGTGAAGGTCTTGCGCGCGGCGGTCCGGGAGTAGTTCCGCCCGGCGCCGTGCGGCGACGACTCGAGCGCGACCTTGTTGCCGAGGCCCTCGACCACGTACGACGCCGTGCCCATCGACCCGGGGATGAGCCCGGGCTGCCCCGCCGAAGCGCTGATGGCGCCCTTCCGCGACAGCCAGACGTCGCGGCCGAAGTGCTGCTCCCGCTGCGTGAAGTTGTGGTGGCAGTTGATCCGCTCCTGCTCGATCACGGGCGTTCCCACCCATTCCGAGACCTGCCGGACCACCCGGTCCATCATCTCCTCGCGGTTCAGCAGCGCGAACCGCTGGGCCCACCGGAGCTCCTCGATGTAGCGGTGGAACTCCTTCGTGCCTTCGACGAGGTACGCGAGGTCGTCGTCGGGCAGGCTGATCCACCACTTCTTCATCAGGGCCTTGGCGACCTTGATGTGGGCCTGGGCGATCTTGTTGCCGACGCCCCGGCTCCCCGAGTGCAGGAAGAGCCAGACCGCGTCCGTCTCGTCGAGGCTGACCTCGATGAAGTGGTTGCCGGAGCCGAGCGTTCCGAGCTGCAGCTCCCACGACCCGGTGTACTGCTTCGGGTCGAAGCCCGCCTGCTCGGCGAGTTCCCGGAGCTCGAGGATGCGCGGCTCGGCCGTCGAGACGATCTTGCGGTTGTAGGCGCCCGCCGACGTCGGCACGGCCCGCTCGATCGACTCGCGCAGGGCCTTGCGGTCCTCCGGCAGGTCGGTCCTCGTGAACTGCGTCTTGACGGCGATCATGCCGCAGCCGATGTCGACCCCGACGGCCGCGGGCATCACGGCCCCGAGCGTCGGGATGACCGACCCGACCGTCGCGCCGAGCCCGAGGTGGGCGTCGGGCATCAGAGCCAGGTGGGGGAATATGAACGGCATGGTCGACGTGGTGCGAGCCTGCTCTTCGGCCTTGTGGTCGAGGATGCTCGCCCAGCTGAACAGCCGGTCGGTGATCTTCTTCATGGTCCTTTCGATTCTGTCGGTGGAGCGGAGTGCACCCGGGGAGGCGCATCCGGCTCGACCCTGCAGTGGTCGAAAAGATGAGAGAAGCCCCGGGCCTCATGAGGTGCCCGGGGCTTCGTCGCACGCTGTGCGCGGAAGTCTCAGGCGGTCATGGGTTCGCGATTGGCGCGCTGATCGAGCTCGAGCTCGAAGCGCTGCATGCCGTGGCGCTGATAGCGACTCATGGCAATCCTTTCGCGGGCGGGGCCGTGCCGAGGCGGCACGGAGTTGAGAGTTTATCGATGCGACGCCGTCCAGCCGCAAGGGCAACGAACTAACTTGCACTGAACTGTGCAACTTAGGCGTAGGATGTGACCATGCCCTCCGACAGCACGACTCCGCGAACCCGCGCGCCCCGTCGCGACGCCGCCGAGAACCGCGAGGCGATCCTCCTGGCCGCCGCGAGCATCCTCAACAGCGACCCGACAGCCTCGCTCGAGGCCATCGCCGTCGAGGCCGGACTGTCCCGCCGAGCCTTCTACGGCCACTTCGCCACCCGCGACGACCTGTTGCGCGAACTCGCCCTCCACGGTGCGGCTCGCATCAACGCGACCCTCGACGGCCACGAGAGCGACGACGACGAGGGCAGCGGCGACCCGGGCAGCGAGCTCGCCCTCCTCGGCGCCCGCCTGTGGGACGAGGTCGACCATGTCCGCGTCATGGCCCTGCTCACCCTGCGCGGCCCGCAGTCGACCCTGCTGGGGGATGCCCTGGCCCCCCTCCGCCACCGGGTGCGGCGTCTGGTCCAACGAGGTGTCGACGCGGGCGCCTTCCGCGACGACGTCCCCGTCGCCCGCCTCTCCCGCCTCATCGAGAGCGCCGCCATCTCCGTCCTCGACGAAGGCACCCGCCACGGCCTGTCGAGCGCGGAGGGGCGACGCCTCGTCGTCCTCTCCGTCCTCGGCATCGCCGGCTTCGGCCACCGCGAAGCGCACGACATCCTGACCCGAACCCTCACGAAAGCGGCACGATGAGACTCACCCTCGAAGCGATCGGCATCGGCGAAGGCCCCGGGGCCCCGCTGCCGCAGGTCAGCGCGGAAGCGACGACCGAGACGCCCGGCATCGCTGCGGTCGAGACCGAGGGGGCACCCACGCTCGCCTCGCTGATCGCGGGCGGACGGATGCACCCCGAGACCGGCCGGGTGCTGATCGACGGCGAGGCGGACGCGGACCGGATCCGGGCATCCTTCGCTCTCGTCGACACCCCGACGGTCGCCGAGCCGTTCGCCGACCTCACCGTGCTGACCGTCGTGCGCGAAGAGCTCGTGCTGGCCGACCGGCACGGCAGCAAGGCCGCCGCCCGCACGTTCCTCGAGACCATCGGGCTGGCGGAGCACGAGGAGACGCGGATCAAGGCGCTGCCCACGGCCGCACGCGTGCGACTCCTGTCCGAACTGGCGATCCTCCGCCCGGGTGTCGAAGGCCTCGTGCTGACCTCCCCCGAGCGCCACGGCGGCGACACCGTCGAATGGTTCCGTGTCGTTCAAGACCTTTCCGAGCGCGGCTTCACCGTGCTCGTCGTCACCGGCGTCGCCGCTGCGACCCACCTCCGGAGCCTCGTCCCCGCGGGCGTCGAGAGCCCCCAGACCACAGAAAGCCGCGAGTCGTGAAGATCGTCACCCTCATCCGTTCCGAGCTGAAGCGCCTCACCGCGACCTCGCTCGCCCGTCTGGCGCTCGTCGCGCTGATGGTCGTGCCGCTGCTCTACGGCGGCATGTACCTCTGGGCGAACCAGAACCCCTACGCGAAGCTGAACGCGATCCCCGCGGCCATCGTCAACACCGACACCGGGGCGAAGGATGCCAACGGCGACGCGGTCAACTACGGCGACAAGGTCACCAAACAGCTCGTCGACGGCAAGGACTTCGACTGGCACGTCGTGAGCCCCGCGCAGGCGAAGGCCGGCATCAACGACGAGACCTACAACTTCGTCTTCACGATCCCCAAGGGCTTCTCGAGAGACCTGACGTCGACGAGCAGTGACGACCCGCAGGCCGCGAAGATCACCCTGACGACCAACGACACGACCAGCTACCTCTCGTCGACCATCGCCGACCAGGCGGGCAAGACCATTCGCGCGACCGTGACCGAGGAGGTCTCGAAGCAGGCCGCCTCGACCCTCCTCGTCGGGCTCGACGAGGTCCGCACCAACCTCTCCTCGGCGGCGTCCAGCACCGGCCAGCTCGTCAGCGGCTCGCAGCAGCTCGAATCCGGCCTCGCCACCGCGAACTCCGGTGCCGCCACCCTGGCCTCGGGCACTGCACAGCTCGCGAGCGGCGCCTCGAACCTGAACTCCGGCCTGCAGACACTCGAGTCGTCGACGGCGTCGCTCCCCACCCAGACGAAGACGCTGTCGAACGGAGCCGCATCGGTGGCGTCCGGAGCAGCCTCCCTCAACACCTCCGTGTCCAGCGCTGCCAACGCGAGCGCCGAAGCGCTCTCCGCCCTGCCTGCGCAGCAGGCGACAGCAGCGGCTCAGACCAGCGCCGCCCTCGCCCAGGTCATGGACCAGGCCGGTCTCACCGACGCGCAGAAGAGCGCCATCGCGGCCGTCGTCTCCCAGGCCGGAAACCAGACCGCAGCCTCCGTGACGGCCGCGACCCAGGCCACGAACAACCAGCTCCAGCAGCTCAAGGCGGCCACGAGTCAGCTCGCCACCGGCAGCGCCCAGGTGTCGACGGGCGCCGGGCAGGTGGCGACGGCAGCGCCCAAGCTCACCTCCGGAATCGCCTCCGCCGCGACCGGAGCGGCCTCGCTGTCGACCGGGGCCGCCTCGGCGAATTCGGGAGCAGCATCCCTCGCTTCCGGCCTGTCGTCCTTGAGCTCGGGCGCCTCGCAGCTCACGGCCGGGGCCACGAAGCTGCAGTCCGGCCTCGACGACGGCGTGAAGCAGATCCCTGCGACGACCGCGGCGACCCGCGACAAGCAGGCGGCAGCGATCGCGAACCCCGTCAGCATCAAGGATGCGTCGGTCGCCAGCGCGGGCAGCTACGGCGCCGGTCTCGCCCCCTTCTTCATCAGCCTGGCCGCGTGGATCGGCATGTACGCGCTCTTCCTCATCATCAAGCCGATCTCTAAACGCGCCCTCACCGCAGTGAAGGCCCCCGGCCGGATCACGCTGGCCGGCTGGCTCACCCCCGCCGTCCTCGGCCTGGTGCAGATGCTCGCGCTGTTCGCGATCGTCAAGTTCGCCCTCGGCTTCGACGTCGTGCATCCCGCGCCGATGATCGGCCTGATGGTGCTCGCCTCGGTCACGTTCGCAGCCATCATCATGACGCTGAACGTGTATCTCGGAAGCGTGGGGCAGTTCCTCGGCCTCGTGCTGATGCTGATCCAGCTCGTCACCGCCGGCGGCACCTTCCCCTGGCAGACCCTGCCCGGCCCGCTGGCGGCGCTCCACCACGCGTTGCCGATGAGCTACGCCGTGGACGGCATCCGGCAGGTCATGTACGGCGGCAGCACCTCGGCCGCGTGGAGCGACGCCGGAGTGCTCGCCTGCTGGCTGGTCGGCGCACTGCTCCTGTCCGCCCTCGCCGCACGGCGCATGACCAAGAGCCGGACGATGCGCGACCTGCGACCGTCGTTGATCGGCTAGCGCCGAGGCTCACGGCCGGGTTCACGGCCGGGGTTCACGGCCGGGGTTCACGGCCGGGCGATCGTCTAGCGCCGGCGCCGGACCCCGCGCGCGACGAGCGCCGTCAGCTCGGCCTCGTAGCGTCTGCAGATGTCGGCCCAGGTGTAGTGCTCGCGGGCCCGAGCCTGGGCCGCGTCCGCGAGGGCCTCCTGCCGCACCGGGTCGCCCAGCAGGTCGACCACCGCCTCGGAGATCGCGGCCGGCGTGGGAGCCACGAAGACGCCCGAATCGCCGAGCACCTCGCGGTTGTAGACGGTGTCGCGAGCGACCGTCGGCGCCCCGCAGAGCATCGCCTGGACGAGCGCCGGATTCGTGCCGCCCACACTGTGACCATGAAAGTAGGCTCCGGCGTGCTGCCACAGGGCGAGAAGTCGCCGGTCGTCGCTGAGGTGGCCGAGCCAGGTCACCCGCGGCGAAGTCGCTGCCAATTCCGCCACGGCCTCGTCGAGCTCGTCCCCGTAACCGCTCGACCCGACGATCACGACGTCGTGCGATCGGGCGATCGTGCGGGCGGCCTCGACGAACTCCGCCACGGTGTTCTCCGGAACGAAGCGGGCGACGACCAGCGCATAGCCGCGGTGCGTCAACCCCGATTCGAGCGGCAGGATGCCCGGTTCCTCACCCCCGTAGGGAATGAACACGGCCCGCCGACCGAAGTCCGCCTGCCAGCGGCGGACGATCTCGCGGGCGTCCCCCACCAGGCGCGTACCGAACCAGGCCGTCGTACGAGCGCCGGATCGGAAGACGAACTTGGCGAGCCTCCCCCACTTCGCCCGCTCCCACTCGATGCCGTCGACGTTGACCAGCGTGGGGATACCCCGGAGGCGCAGCAGCGGCAGCCAGAAGCCGTTCGCGACGTTCATCACGAGAGCGACGTCCGGCTTGTGGACGAGTGCGTCGAGCACGGCCGTGAACCCGTAGCTCAACGTGCTGAGGGAGCGCGACTCGATGCCGCCGGTGGTCGTGCTGACGACCCGGGCATCCCGCGCCGGGTCGTCGTCGCGCGTGGCGCCGTCGCGGCCGTACACCGTGACCTGCCAGCCGCTCTCGGCCAGGTGCGGCGCGATCTTGCGCACGGCCGTCTCGAAGCCGCCATAGTAGCTCGGGTAGCCGCGGGTGCCGATGATGGCGACGGACTTGGTCACGCGTCGCCCCTCCCGATCGAACCGATGTCAGCCAGCGTAGCGGGCGAGTCGGACTTCGGCTTTTAATTGATACATTACGTTTTCTATTGTAATATTCCTACGTGTCTCGATTTCGACCAGAATTGGAAGGGCTGCGCGGGCTTGCCGTGGTCGCTGTCGTCGCCAACCATCTGACCGGCGCGCCGACCGGCGGGTATCTCGGAGTCGACGTCTTCTTCGTCCTGTCCGGCTACTTGATCACGAACGGGTTGCTCGTCGAGCTCGGGCGAACAGGGTCGATCGACGTGATGACGTTCATCGTCCGTCGGGGTCGCCGCCTTCTCCCGGCCGCCATCGCCGTGGTCGCTGCGACGCTGGCTGCGGCATGGCTCCTCTGGCCCGTGCCCAGGGCGCTCGGCGTGACGCTCGACGGCATCGGGGCCGTGACCTCGGCCGAGAACTGGCACCTCGTCGCCGTCGGCGCGCGGTATCTCGAAGGCGGTGGCAACGACTCCCCTCTCGAACACTTCTGGTCGTTGGCCGTCGAAGAACAGTTCTACGCTTTCTGGCCGGTGATCCTTCTCGCGACGGGGCTCGTCGCCGCCCGGCTGCGTCGCTCACAAAGGCGTGCCTGCGCGGCGGTCGTCGTCGTCATCGGCGCCGCGTCTTTGGTCGCCGCCGCCCTCCTCGTGTCCTCGAACCCGTCCGAGGCCTACTTCGACTCCTTCGCCCGTGCCTGGGAACTCTGCCTCGGGGCGCTCGTCTCCGCTCTGTCCCCCCGCGTCGCGATCTGGACACGCGGCGCGCACCGCCGCCTGGCGACGGGAGGTGTCCTCGGAATGGCGGGTGCGTTCCTCCTCCCGCTGGCCTCGGCTCCCGGCCCGTTGCCGGCCGCGGCCCTCGCAATGGCCGCCCTGAGTGCTGCCTGCGTCATCGCCGGAGCACCGGGCTCCGACAGCGTCGCGTCCCGGATCCTCGAGGCTCGCCCCCTCCGACTCCTGGGCAGGCTCTCCTACTCCCTCTACCTGGTCCACTTCCCCGTCGTCGTCATGACCGGGGCGGTCCTCGGTCAGTCAGTCGCACAGGTCGCTCTGGGAGCGACACTGACCCTCATCCTCGGGGCCGCCTGCTATTGCTTGATCGAGAATCGTTTCCGGATGCACGGGACGGCCCCGGCGACGTTCCCCCCAGCGACAGCGCCCAGTCGGACCGTCCGGTCGATCCGGTCGTCGCTGCTGTGCGGAAGCGGAGTCGTCGTTCTCGTCATCGCTTCGTCGGTGGCACAGAATTCCGGGCCGCGAGAACTGACCCAGACGACGGCCGCCGCCGGCCGTCTCGGCCTCGACCTCTCCACTGCTTCGGCAGGTCGACCCTTCGCCTCCGAAGCCGAGGCGCAGGCCGCTGTCGCAGCCGGCCTCCGATCCTCCACCTGGGCCGGCATGGTCCCGGCCCTCGACCAGGCCTTCGAATCGCAGTTGGCACCCGGGCTCGCGGCAGAGACGGGGTGCCTCTTCGATCCGCTCGAGACGACGTCTCCCCTTCGCACCTGTCGCGAGGGGCCAAGCAGTGCGACGAAGACAGCCCTGGTCGTCGGCGATTCGGTGGCCGTGAGCTGGATTCCGGCCGTTGCCGAGGCCCTGGTGCCCCTCGGCTGGCGTGTGATCGGATTCGGCTTCAGCGGATGCCCGGCCATCGACACGACCGTCGTCAAGGCCGGCGCCGCCCCCTCCTTCACGACCGCGTGCACGGAAGCCCGCCGCAACACGGCACGATTCGTCGAGACGACGAAACCCGACCTCGTGGTCACCTCGAGTTCCGAGCGATCCCTCGACGCGCTGGCCACCGGCCGGCGGGGCTCTGCGGCCCGAGACGAGTGGCGCGAAGCGACCCGCCGCACCCTCGACGAATTCACCGCCGTCGCCGGCCGCGCAGTCGTCCTGGGTGCACCGCCCCTGGGCCTGCGAGTCCAAGCGTGCGCGACTCGACTCACCACCCCGCGGAAATGCGAGAGCCGGCTCTCGGAACGAAGCCTGCGCAAGGCTGCAGCCGAGAGCGGAGCCGTCCGAGAGATCGTCGCCGACGGTCGCCGAGCCGCCTACGTCGACAGTGCCCCCTGGTTCTGTCTGGACGGAGCCTGCCCGATCCGAGTTGGCGAGTACCTCACCCGGGGCGACGACAGCCATCTGACGAACGCGATGTCGGAATCGCTGGGGGATGCCCTTCGTCCCTGGCTCCTTGCCGGATGACCCGACGCCCCTGCCCCAGAACCGTGTGCCGCTGACGCGTCAGACGCCTTCGATCGCCGCCACGGCGGACGGGTCCGCGTCGTTCAAGAACGTCGTCAGGCGGTCGACCTCCTGGGTCTCGCCGATGGCCTCCGCCCCCCGACGGAGCGCGTAGAGCGAACGCAAGACACCCCGATTCGGTTCGTGCGACCACGGCACCGGCCCCTGACCCCGCCAGCCGGCCTTCCGCAGCGAGTCCAGGCCGCGATGGTAGCCGACGCGCGCATAGGCGTAGGCCTCGACGACCGCACCTCGATCGGCCGCCTCATCGGCGAGCAACGCCCATGCGAGGGACGACTCGGGATGCTCGACCACGACCTCGACGACGGGTCGCGCTTCGAGGGCACTCGCGGCCGCATCGACGGGCAGGAGTGTTGCAGGAACGCCGAGCAGATTCGCGGAAGACATGCGGACCACGCTACCCGAGGTGCCACTCACCGAAGGCGCGCGTGCTGAAGGATCCACGAGTGCATGACGACTGCGGCTGCGGCCGAGGCGTTGATGCTGCGCGTCGATCCGAACTGGACGATCTCGAGCACGGAGTCGGCCGCCTCGATCGCCTCGGAGGAGAGCCCCGGGCCCTCCTGCCCGAACAGGAAGACGCAGCGCTCCGGCAGGTCGACCGTCTCGATCGGGACCGACCCGGGGACGTTGTCGATGGCGATGACGGGAAGCCCCGCATCCCGCGCCCATTCGACGAAGGAGGCGATGTCCGGGTGGTGCAGGACATGCTGGTAGCGGTCGGTGACCATGGCTCCCCGTTTGTTCCAGCGGCGGCGCCCGACGATGTGGACCGTCTCGGCCGCGAACGCGTTGGCGCTTCGCACGATGGAGCCGATGTTCATGTCGTGCTGCCAGTTCTCGATGGCGACGTGGAACGGGTGGCGGCTTCGATCGAGGTCGGCGACGATCGCCTCCATGGTCCAGTAGCGGAACCGGTCGATGACGTTTCGGGTGTCTCCCCGAGCCAGGAGTTCGCGGTCGTAGCGACCGTCGGTCGGCCAGCTCTCATCTCCCCCTGGCCACGGGCCCACTCCATGGGTCGTCGTCTCATGGCTCGAATTCCGGTCATCTGACACGCGGCCACACTACGGCCATTGGAATCGGAGCTCGATTCGTTGACGAATACGAATTCGACATATTACACTTATGTTGCTAATAACTCTCGAGCGAAAGACACCCGTGCCACTCTCCCGAATTGCGCGGCCCACCCCGGCCCTCCTCGCCTATCCGATGCACGGTCAGTACAAGCTGCTCTCCGAGGGCTACCGGACTCGAGACGGCCACCTCATCGAGTGGGCGGGGCGCCTGACCGCTGGCCGAGGAGGCGTCACCGTCGTCTCCCGCCCGGAGCCGAAGGCGTACTTCCGGCGAGCTACCGGTCGTGAGCCCGCCTTCGGCACGCGAAGCATCGACACGACGACGTGGAGGCTTCCCGATCCGCGCGACCGACGTCGATGGTGGGTTCGCTCCCTCTCCGCCTATCCGAAGCTCGCGACCGCACCCGACGTGCCCGCCATTGTCTGGAACCCCTTCTGCGCCCTGGCACCGACCGAGCGGTCCCCCTTCGGCGGCGGCCGAGCCGTCACTCTCGATCTTCTCGACGATTGGACCACGCACTTCGCCTTCCAGGGCATCCGCGACGAGGTCGAGGCCGCCTACCGGGAGTCCTTCCGCCGCGCCTCGTTCGTCACGGCGAACGGCGCCGGCACCGAGGCACTGGCACGTCGGTTCGGCCGTGACGACGTCACACTCGTGCCCAATGGCTGCGACGCCGAGCGCTTCAGCCGCCACAGCCGCGCGACCGGTCCGCTGACCGTGGGCTACGTGGGCAAGATCGGTCGGCGGCTCGACCTGACCGAAGTCGTGACGACCATCTCGAGACTGCCCGAGCTCGACTTCGTCTTCGCCGGCCCGTTCCTCGACGCCGGCTATCGAGAAGCCCTCGAAGCCCTGCCGAACGTCCGCCTCCTCCTCGACGTGCACTACGACTCGGTGCCCGCCCTGCTCGAGACCTTCGACGTCGGCTGGGTGCCTCACCGTGTCGGCGGCGGCGAAGTCGGCGGCGACGTCATCAAGACCTACGAGTACCGAGCCGCCGGGCTCCCCGTCCTGGCCACCCCCTTCGAAGGGGTGTCCGATCAGGGTCTCGACCAGGTCACGGTCCTGCCCGCCCCCGCGCATGCCGAGCATCTTCGTCGCCTCGCCGCCCGGGGGCCGCGAGTACGCCGAGTCCCCAGTGCGCTGCCGGCCGCCGCAAGCTGGCAGCACAAGACTCGCGCTGTCCTCAACAACCTCGGCGTGCTCACAACGTGGCCGGAACCCGGCGACCGGACCACCCCGTGAAGGTCTGCCTCGTCGCTGCGCCCGTGACCGCGCGCAGTGGCGTGTACCGGTCGTGCGTCGACCTGGTCGCATCGGCCCGCAGCCGCGGTCTCGATTGGACGGGCGAGATCGCCGTGCGCCCAGGCGCCGCCGGCGCGTCCGTCGAAGCGGAGGGCGTCCGAGAGACGCAGCTGTCCGAGCACGGGCGTGCTGTCGTCCCCGCGATCCGCGGCCTCCTCCGAGCGTCACCTGCCGTTCGTGGAGCCGATGTGGTCATCACTCTCATCTCCCAGTCCGACATGGCAATGGCGTCGTGCCGAGATCTCGCCGCGAAGCATGTGGCCTGGGTCCGTGGGCTCCCCTGGCCCGACCGTGGCGAGCAGACTTTTCCGCGGCGCCTTCTCCTCCGCCGGCTCGAGGCACGGGCACTCAGGCGCGCAGACGACGTGTGGGCGACGAGCTCCATCCTCGCCCGATCCGTGGCCGAAGTGCGTCTCCCCTGCCTCGTCCCGGCCGGCGTGCCCAGTCGACCACGACTCTCCACGGGCGAGTCGGCAGAGGGGCCGATCGTGTGGGCCGGGCGACTCACTGCAGACAAGGGCGTCTCGGAGTTCCTCGAACTCGCGCGCACCATCGATCATCCGGCACGGCTGCAGGGAGCCGGGCCCCTCGACGGTCTCGTCCGCCGCACGGCACCTTCCTCGCTCGAGATCGCGGGATGGGGCGCACCCGATTCGCTCTGGCACGACGCCGCCGTCTACGTCTCGACCTCCCGACGAGAGGCGTACGGACGCTGCGCAGTGGAGGCGGCTCAAGCCGGCGTCCCCCTCGTGCTCAGTGATCAGGTCGGTGTCGGACCCCAACTCATCACCGATCCCGACCTCCGCAGACGATTTCTTCTCCCTCTGGCACGACCGCACCTCTGGGGCACCGCGATCGAAGGGCTCCTGTCCGATCGCCGTCTGCGAAGACGACTCTCCGATCACGTGGTCGCGAACGCCTCCTCCCTTTCCATCCACGGATCGGTGGATCTCGCCCTCGAGCGCCTCCACCAGTCGGCGGAACGCGTCCTCTCGTGAATACTTCACCGATACCGCTATGAATTTTGTATTTCACATTGTAATTTGTCAGGCGTGATTGCGACCCGAGCAATCGAGCCCTCATCCATCAAGCAGGGAACACCTATGACTCTCAGCGATTTCCTTCGCCTCATGCGGCGGAGCGCGACGACGCTCATCCTTCTCGCTCTCCTCGGCACCCTCGTAGCCGGGGTCGCTTCCCTGTCCACGACGAAGCTCTACAAGGCCTCGACCCGGCTCTACGTGACGGTTCAGGGCGCCGACGAGTCGAGTGCCGGGGAGGCCGTCCAGGGCAGCAGTGCGGCACAGGCGAAGGTGCGTTCGTACATCAAGGTGGTTCCCAGCGCGAGCGATCTGCAGCCCGTCATCGACGACTTGCACCTGTCGGCCTCGCCCGCCGCCCTCGCGGCCCTGCTGTCCGTCTCCTCCCCCACGGGCACGGCCCTCCTCGACGTCTCCGTCACGGGGACCGATCCGGTGACGGCCGCGAAGACGGCGAACGCCATCACTTCAAGCTTCCGCGCGGTCGTCGAAGACCTCGAGAAGCTGCCCGACGGGCAACCCGGCCTCGTCAAAGTGACCTCGCTCCAAGACGCGCAGGCGCCTGGTTCCCCCTCGAGCCCGATCGTTCCCCTGAACCTCACGCTGGGGCTCCTCGCGGGCCTCCTCGCCGGCGTCGCGGCGACTCTGCTCCGGAACAGCCTCGACACGCGCATCCACGGCAACCACGATGTCGCGAGCGTGACGGACTCTCCCCTCCTCGGGAGCATCGGCTATGCGCCCGACGCTGCCACCTCCCCGCTAATCGTCCAACACGATCCTCGGAGTCCTCGCGCCGAGTCCTTCCGAACCCTCCGCACGAACCTGCAGTTCCTCGACCCGGGTGCGCGGAGCCGGAGCTACGTGATCACGTCGGCCCTGCCCTCCGAGGGCAAATCGACGACCGCCGCTAATCTCGCCATCGCCATCGCCGAGAGCGGCGCGAGCGTGGCCCTCGTCGACGCCGACCTGCGCCGTCCCCGAACAGCGGAGATCATGGGCATCGAGGGCGCCGTGGGTCTCAGCGACCTGCTCATCGGCCGCGTCGAGCTCGAAGACGTCCTGCAGCCGTGGGGTCAGGGCGAGATGTCCGTTCTGGCCGCCGGGCGCATCCCACCGAACCCGTCCGAACTCCTCGGCTCGCGGTCGATGCACGCACTCCTCGAAGAGCTCACCGCACGATTCGACTACGTCCTGATGGACGCACCGCCCCTCCTGCCGGTGACCGATGCAGCCGTCCTCAGCAAGCTGACCAACGGTGCCATGGTCGTCGCCGCCGCCCGGTCGTCCCGACGGGGCCAGATGCGCGAGGCCCTCGACCTGCTCGACAAGATCGGCGCGAAGACGCTGGGCATCATCCTGACCAAAGTTCCGACGACGGGGTCCAGCCGGTACGGCTACGGGCAGTACGCGGCGTACTACGGCCGCGTGCCCGAACCGGAGGAGGCGCCCGTGGCCCGCCGGACCGCCCGGCGTTCACGCCTCCAGGAGTGGGCGCGATGAGCCAGGACGACTTCACGGTGCTCCTCGTCTGTACGGGCAACCTGTGCCGTTCCCCGTATGCCGAGGCGGCACTTCGACGGCGCCTCTCCGAGCATCCGTCGGTCCAGTGTCGAAGCGCTGGGACCTCCGCCGTGCCCGGGGCCGGGGCCGCCCGCCCCACCATCGACGAAGGCGTCCGCCAAGGGCTCGACCTGGCCGACCACCGGGCGGCGCTCCTCACAGAGACCGTCGTGACCGGAGCCGACCTCGTCCTGACCATGTCCCGCAGGCATCGTGCCGAGACCGTCTCCCTCTCGCCGCGTGCCAGCCGCCGCACCTTCACTCTGATCGAGTTCGCGGCGCTCTGCGACGATCTGGCCGAGCCGCACCTGTTCGAGTCGCGGATCGACTTCTCCGCGCCACCTGCGGAACGCCTCGCTGAACTGGTCCGGCTCCTGGCCTCTCGTCGAGGCACCCTGCCCCTGACGTCCCCCGAGAAAGAGACCGTCGTCGATCCCTACGGGCTGCCCAACGACCGATACCGCGAGATGAGCCACCAGATCGACGCGGCGCTCGATCCTGTCGCCGAGGTCCTCCTCCAAGTCCTCGCCGGCGCCGTCCGCTGACCCCCTCCGCTGCCCCACCGTCAGAGAGAAGACCCGTGCGTACCCGACGCCTCCCTCGCTCCATGCCGACGAACGCCCGGCTACGCGTGCTCCAGTACGCCGTCCATGATCCCGAGTACCCGCGCAACCGCAGAGTTCGCGAGTTCCTCAGCGCGTTGCCGGAAGTCGTGGTCGCGACGCATGAGCGGAGTCGGAGCCGCAGCAGGGCCCGCCGCATCCGCGAGGACCTCACCGCCCTGTTCGTCTCCGGTCGCCGCTCCGATGTGATCCTCCTCTCGGAGATGCGCCTGACGCAGGCCCTGCCGGCCTCCTGCGCGGCCCGCCTCTTCGGCGCTCGCCTGATCGTCGACGGCTTCATCGGCCTGCACGAGACCGCCGTGGGCGATTGGCAGCACCTCCGACGGGGTTCTCTTCGTGCCCGTCGCCTGCGCCTCCTGGACGCGCTCGCCGTCCGCGTCGCCGACCTGTACCTGATCGACACGGAGATGCGCGCCGAATCGATCCGAAGCGAGCGCTCGGGCGCCGCGGTGCTCTCGCTTCCGGTCGGAGCTCCCGCCTGGGCCCGTCCAACCCGATCCACGGCGACCGGCCCGCTTCGCATCCTCTACTACGGCAACTACATCCCCCTCCACGGCCTCGACCTCGTCATGGACGCCCTCGATCTGCTGGCCGTCTCGCACGAGTTCGAGATCGACCTCGTCGGCTCGGGGTCGGCACGACCCGCACTCGAGCAGCGAGCCCGAGAAGCAGTTGACCCGCGGCGCTATCACTTCTCGGATCCGATCCCGGAAGGAGCTCTCGCCGAAGCAATCCACCGAGCCGATGTCGTTCTCGGTGTCTTCGGCGAATCCGAGAAGGCCGGCGGCGTGGTCGCCAACAAGGTGTGGCAGGGACTCGCCTGCGGTCGCGCCGTCGTCACGCGCGACAGTTCCGCCCTGGACGAGATCGCGTCCGCGGCCGGCCCGTTGCTGCACCGGACGATTCCGGGCTCAGCGGAATCGCTCGCCGAGACGCTGGCCGCGCTCGCGCTCGCGCCCCGCCCCCCTGTCGACGCCGAGGTCGCCGCGCGTCTCGAGGCGGTCGTAGCTCGGTCGTACGACCGCTTGGCGGACTGGCTCGTGAGCGATGCAGCTGGGGAAGTCGCATCATGACGTCCCGCATCGATCTCCTGGGCCGTCTTCGCCGACACTTCCGCGTGATGGGGCTCTACACCTTGGCCCCCGTCGCGGCCGGATTGGCTCCCCTGGCCGTCATCCCCGCCGTCACGGGCCGATTCGGTGCCGAGGGCTGGTCCGTCGTCGCGGTCTCCCTGGCCGTCGGCTCGGCGGCGTCGGTCATCGCCGAACTCGGTTGGACCATCGTCGGCCCCCAGCTCGTGGCACGGGCGTCCGGTGAGACGGCACGACTGTACGAAGAAGCCCTCGCCTCGCGCTTGGTGGCCCTCGCCTTCGTCCTCCCGATCGGTCTCGTCGTGACCGTCCTCACGACCGAACACCACTTGATCGCCGCCTGCCTCATCACAGCCGGCGTCACATCGGCCGCGGTGAACCCCGCCTGGCTCTTCACCGGCCTGGGCCGCCCCACGAGCATCCTCGTCGCCGACACCCTGCCGCGAGTCGCATTGTGCCTCCTGTCGGCACTCGTCATCACGGCCGGCGGTCCGCTCGAGGTCTACGGCCTCGCACTCCTCGGCACCGCGGTCGTCGGCCTGGTAGCCGCCTCGCGAATGCTCGGGGTGCCGCTGTGTCCGCGACGCCATTCCTTCGCGGCCGTCCCTCGAAGACTGAAGGAGCAGGGGATGCTCGTGCTCGGCCGTGGCGTCACCACCGTGTACAAGGCCCTTCCCGTCGTGGTCCTCTCGGCGATCTCCCCGGGCGCGGTAGCCGCGTACTCGGCCCTCGACCGGCCGCTGCGCATGGGCCTCGGCATCCTCATCGCCGTCCCCAACCGCCTCCAGTCCTGGGCGGGCGTGGCGGACGGTCGGCTCCGTTCACGACGCGTGCGGGTCTCACTCGTCGTCAATGCCGCCCTGGGCCTCGCGGGCGGACTCGTGTTCGCCGCGGGGATACCGCTCGTCACAGCCGTTCTGTTCCGCGGCGTCGTGACGGTCGACGCCGAGCTGACCTGGCTCGGTGCCGCTGTCGTGGCCGCCGCATGCCTGTCGCGCGGCTTCGGCTTCGCACTGGTCGTGGACCGACGCGCGAACGCCACCGCCGTCGCCGCCTTCTGGGCCGCGGGAACGGCTGTCGTGTGCCTCCCTCTCGGCGCGGTTCTCGACGGGGCTACAGGGCTCTTGCTCGGCGTCCTCGCGGCCGAACTCGTCGGCGTTCTCGCGCAAGCGTTCCTCTGGGCGCGTTCGTCGCGCACCGGTTCCCGGTCGCCCGCCGTCCGTGAACGAGACGGAGCACCGATGGGATCGCCCTCGTGACCGCCACGCTCCTCTTGCTCGCCCTCATGGTTCTCACCCTCCTCGTCGTCGTCGTGCTCGTCCTCCCCCGCGAAGCCCGACGCAGTGCTCTCGTGGTGCTCGCCGTCGTGGCCGTCGTAGCCGCGACCTCGGTCGACGCACCGACGTCCGTATCACTGGCCGCTCAGGGCTTCGCTGCACTCCTTCTCAGTCTCAGTCTGGTGGTGGGCCCGTTCGAATCAAAGCGACTCCGATCGCCACTGACCGGCGCTGCTCTGGCGTTCCTGGTGCTGTCGGTGGTGACGACCGCTGCCTTCGAACCCGCCGCTCTCGGTCTGGCCGTCCGAATCGGAGGGCTCGAGGCCCTCACCGCGGTTGCCGTCTCACAGTTCCGGTCGCACGACGTGGCCCGCCTCACCTCGGCGCTCATCGGCCTGGCCTGCGTGGAGGCCGTGCTGGGCATCCTCGAGGCCCTTGTCCTGCACCAACCGTTCCCGTGGGGCAGGCGCGTAGTCGAGGGGCGGGAGATGTACACGAATGCCAATGTGCTTCTCGGCAACGGTTTCCAGCGAGTCGAGGGCACGCTCGGCCACGCGATCCCGTTCGCCACCCTCCTCACCGTCGCCGCGTGCCTGCTGGTCAGAACATGGAGCGTCCGGGGCCCTCACCTCCGATGGATCGCGATGTCGCTGTGCGTCGCCGGGTTGGTGCTGTCCGGCTCCCGGACCGGTGTGCTCGGGCTCGGCCTCTGCTTCCTGCTTCTGATCCTCACGTCCCGTTCGACCGGACGCGGACTCCGCGTCGTGACGGTCACGTGCACGCTCGCGGGCGCTACGGCCCTGTTCTGGAACGACGTCCGCGACATCGTGGCCCGGACGATCGAGACGGGCTCCTACACGAATCGTTCGAGCGCACTCGATTCCGTTCCCGGCCTCGTGGCCAGGCCGTTCCGCGAGGCCCTCCTGGGCTCCGGATGGGGAAGCGAACTCGACCTCTACGCACGAGGCCTTCTGCCACAGAACGGCTTCACCATCGTCGACAATCAGTTCGTGACGACGTTGGCCACGACGGGCGTCGTCGGCGCGGGGCTCCTCACCCTCCTGTTCCTGACATCGTTCGTCGCCGGCGATCGAACCCGTCGGGCCCTTCTCGTCCTCCTGGTGGTCATGGTGTTCAGCTTCGACTTCGTCGCATGGGCCTCGATCGGCACCCTGTGCTTCCTCTGCCTGTGCACGCCGTGGCAGACCGCTGCCCCGTCACCGGGGCAGTCGGAGCGGGCTGTTCCGAGCGGCCCGTGTCCGAGCCCCGGTCGTCGAATCGAGGTGGCCGCGGCCAAGTAGGGTGTCGCCATGGCCATCAACTCCCGCAACGACGTCGAATGCTGGCTCACCGACATGGACGGCGTGCTCGTTCACGAGAACCAGGCGCTTCCCGGAGCCGCCGAGCTCATCCAGCAGTGGCAGGACGCAGGCACCCCCTATCTCGTCCTCACCAACAACTCGATCTTCACGCCCCGCGACCTCGCTGCCCGCCTCAAGGCGTCCGGTCTGAACGTCCCCGAAGACCGCATCTGGACCTCGGCTCTGGCGACCGCCGACTTCTGCCGCTCGCAGATTCCCGGCGGGTCGGCCTTCGTCATCGGCGAGGCCGGCATAACGACGGCACTGCACGAGGCCGGATTCATCATGACCGAGACGGCCCCCGACTACGTCGTCGTCGGTGAGACCCGCAACTACTCGTTCGAGGCGATCACGAAGGCGGCTCGACTGATCATGGCCGGCGCCCGGTTCATCGTGACGAATCCGGATGCCACGGGGCCGAGTTCCGAGGGAATCCTTCCGGCCACCGGCGCCATCGCCGCCATGATCACGAAGGTGACCGGCAAAGAGCCCTACGTCGTCGGCAAGCCGAACCCGATGATGTTCCGCTCGGCCATGAACCGGATCGGCGCCCACTCTGAGAACACGGCCATGATCGGCGACCGGATGGACACCGACATCATTGCCGGGATCGAGGCCGGCCTGCACACGATCCTGGTCCTTACCGGCATCAGCGACCAGGCCGAGATCGACCGCTACCCGTTCCGTCCGAGCGAGATCCTGCAGGGCGTCCACGAGCTGGTCCGCAGCGCGCCCGTCGAAGCCGACCTCGGCGACGCCGAGGGGAACTTCTGAGCGAAGCTCGCGCTCAGGCCCCGGCGGCGAGGCTGCTGGTGAGGGTGGCCCCGTTGGCCCGGCTCACGAAGCAGTAGTAGGTGCGGTCCCCCGCGGTCCACTCGCTGGCTCGGCTGGGGTAGCTTCCCGAGACCTGGATGTCGGAGTAGGCCTTCGCCGCACCCAGGTTGATCACGGAGGAGGACGAGCACAAGAGCGTCATGCGGCCCTGAAGTGCCGCATCTCCCGGGTAGGCCGTTCCGGCGGCGTCGGGCAGAGCAGCCTTCGCCACGAGTTGGGCCGCGTGCGGGGTGGCGCAGTCGACGACGGAATACGTCTGCTGCCAGGCGGACTGGAACTCGGAGACGCACTCGCCTCCGTTGAGATCCGTCCACTGATGCGTGCCGGGCGACGCGGGCCCGGTCGCCACCGCCGCCGGCGCGGAAACTGTCGGCGAGGCCTCGGGCGGTGCTGACGAAGCCGAGGGAGCCGCGCTCGCCGCGGAGCTCGGGGTCGGAACCGTTGTGCTCACTGCGCTGGGGGAAGACGGCGAGGCCGCACCTGCTCCGTGCGTGGAGATCGCTCGGCCCAGGAAGAACAGCAGGACGAGCACGACGAGGAACGCCACGACCACGCCGATCAGAACGAGGATGCGCCGATCGCCTCCCGAAGTGTCGTCACCCCCGTCACCCTTGGTCGGGCCCTCTGCGGCTGGGGTCTGCGCTGCGACCCAGGATTCGGGCACTCGATTCGGGTCGACGGGATCGACGGGGGTGTTCCGGCCGAGGCGGGACTCGGCGCTGAGGAACGACCCCGGGGCGAAGGGGGACGGCGTCGCCGCGGGCACGACCGCCTTCGGGGCATCGGGCTCCGCCAGCTCGGATATCGAGGGGCCTGCGGTCGGCAAGAGCGCGGTGGGCGCGTCGACGGGCGTCTTTTCCGAGCCGACCGGCGGTGCCTGGGCGCCGACCGGCGGCATCTGCTCGCCCTCGTCGTCTGCTGAGGGATCGACCACGACGGGCGGGAGCGGCGTCACCGGAACGTCGGCCCAGGCGCTCGGATCGTCCTCGGTGCGCTCGAGCCGCTCGTCGTCGGGCTCGAGGACGTCGACATGCTCGGCCGGGAACCCCTCGTGCGTCTCGGGCTCGACATCAGCCTCGTCGTCGACGATGTCGCCGAAGAGCAGGGCGAACGGATCGTCCTCGACCTCCGCGTCGTCCTCGACCCTTGCGGTGTCCTCGACCTCTGCGTCAGGGGCCTCGAAGGGTTCGTGCAGCGCTGCTGAAGCCGGTTCTGCAGGAGTGGCGACCTCGTCGCGCGCACCTGACTCAGCGGCGACCGGGGCGACATGGAGGGGTTGGACGACAGGGGCCGTCACGGCGTCCTGCTGCAGGTCAGACCCGATGCCGGTTCGCTGGGGAGCTTCGGGCTCGACTTCGGCCGGCACTATGCCCAGGAGTTCGGTGAACGTCGCGTTACGGAGGTGGTCTTCGTCGGAGGGCTCTGTCGACGCGGCTGTCGGCCCGGCGAGCTCTTCGGCCGGCTCGAGAACCACGACGGATTCCGGCTCCCCGTGCGTTTCCGCGTACGGCTGCGGCGCCGGCTCCGGCTCCACGAACGGCTCCGACTCCATGAACGGCGCCGGCTCCGGCTCCACGAACGGCTCTGGCTCTGGCTCTGGTGCAGACCCTGGTTCGGCTGGCTGCTGGCCCACGCCACTGTCCGGTGCGGTCGATCGCCAGTCGAATGCAGCCGGAGCCTCGCCCGGTGCCGCATTCGCAGGAGGCACGGAGATCAATTCAGTGAACGACGGCTCCCTTGGCGCGACTTCGGCGGACGGCGGTGCGACCGACTCCAGCCCCGAATCGGCCTCGGGCGAATCGGCTCGGCGAGACTCGATGTCGGCTGGCTCGCTTGCAACCGGCTCGACCGGTGGCGCTTCGACCTCAGGTGATACACCGACGAGTCCGGACAGATCGAGTGCCTGCGGGTGCGCCGCGTTCTCCGGCGCCGCCTGCGATTCCGATTCGACGGCCGGCTCCTCGATCACCGGCTCTTCGCTCACCGGCTCCTCGATCACCGGCTCCTCGATCACCGGCTCCTCGACCGATGCACGTTCGCCGACCGCAAGTCCGGGCTCGACAGGCGATGCCTCTGCACGCGTCGAGTGCCGAGGAGGCCGCGGCGCCCCGAAGAACGATTCGGCGCTCGGCAGACGGCGCGGAACGATCGGTAGTGTCTCCTCAGGCGCGAACTCGGCGGGGGCCGGGTCGGACGAGGGTTCAGACGCAGCGGGGCCGTCCGGGTGGGATGCGGGCAGGGCATCCTCGTCCGAAGGCGGTTCCGGGCGCTCGTCGCTCACGGCTCGAGTCCGAGGTCTTCCAGGCTGATCGCCGCGTAGTACGGATAACCGGCGGCTTCGATGACTTCGCGGGCCCCGGTCGAACGGTCGACCACGACAGCGACGCCGACCACGACGGCCCCGACCTTCTGGAGCGCCTCGATCGCTTTGAGTGGGGACCCTCCGGTCGTCGAAGTGTCCTCGACGACGATGACGCGCTTGCCCTCGAGCTCAGGGCCCTCGACCTGGCGGCCGCGACCGTGGTCTTTCGGCTCCTTGCGCACGACGAACGCGTCGTACGACTTGCCGGCGGCGGCGCCCTGGTGCAGGATCGCGGTCGCGATCGGGTCGGCGCCCATCGTGAGCCCGCCGACGGCGAACACATTGGGCACCTCGGCGATGAGGTCGACCATGACCCGACCGATCAGCGGCCCGACCCGGTGGTCGAGGCTGACCTTGCGCAGATCGACGTAGTACGACGCCTTCTTGCCGCTGGTGAGCGTGAAGTCGCCGTGGAAGACGGCGAGATCGCTGATGTACTGGATGAGTTCCTGGCGCGCGTCGGTCACGCGCACATAGTACCCAACGCCCCCGGAGCGCCCGGCGAGAAGGGCGCGACCTGTGGACAACCGGTAGCGTGAAACCATGCGTGTCGCCACCTGGAACGTCAACTCCATCCGTGCCCGAGCAAGCCGCGTCGTCGACTGGCTCGTCCGCGAAGACGTCGACGTCTTGGGCATGCAGGAGATCAAGTGCAAGCCCGAGCAATTCCCGTACGACCTCTTCCACGAGGCCGGCTACGACATCGAGTTGCACGGCCTGAGCCAGTGGAACGGCGTCGCCTTCGCCAGCCGCCTCCCCATGAGCGACGTCACGATCACCTTCCCCTCCCAGCCGGGCTTCGCCAAGGGCGTCGAATCGGGGGATGCCCCCAAAGAGGCCCGTGCGATCGGCGTCACCGTCGACGGCATCCGCCTCTGGAGCCTCTACGTCCCGAACGGTCGCGAACTGGACGACCCCCACTACACCTACAAGCTCGACTGGCTGGCGCGGCTGCGCGACGAGACCGAGGCCTGGCTGGCTGACGACCCGGGCATCCCCCTGGCTCTGATGGGCGACTGGAACGTCGCCCCGCTCGACACCGACGTGTGGGATCCCGCGGTCTTCGAGGGCCACACCCACACCAGCCCGCCCGAGCGCGCCGCCTTCGACGCTTTCCTGCAACCCGGCCTGCTCTCCGACGTCGTCCGCCCCCGCCTCCCGGAGGGCTACACCTATTGGGACTACAAGCAGCTCCGATTCCCGCGAAACGAGGGGATGCGCATCGACTTCGTTCTCGGATCCTCGAGTTTCGCCGACCTCGTCTCGAGCGTGCGCATCGATCGCAACGAGCGCAAGGGCGACGCCCCGAGCGACCACGTCCCCGTCGTCGTCGACCTGGACGTCGAGTCGGAAGACGACGACGATCGCCCGATGATCTTCTGATCCGGCGCCGGGGTCATCCCGCGGGACGAGTTTGGGGCGACACCCGTCAGAATGTCAGATGTACCACCTATCATCCTCGACATGAAGAGAAACTCTGTCCGCCTCGGGGCCCTCGTTTCTTTCGTCGCGCTGAGCGCGGTGGCCGGGCTCCTCGTCGCCCTCGCCGTGACTCCCGGGCTCGCCGTGGCCGGGGCGACCACGAAGAACGCCGCCGCGATCTTCGAGACGCTGCCCGACTACTTGGAGATCGGCAAGCTGCCCCAGCGCAACGTCCTGTTCGCCGACAAGGGTGGGCAGCAGGTCCCGTTCGCCACGATCTATCACCAGAACCGCGTCTCGGTCAGCGACGCCGGAGTCGATCAGACAGCGAAAGACGCTCTCGTCTCAGGCGAAGACCGCCGGTTCTTCGAGCACAACGGCATCGACGCCACCTCGACGGCGCGTGCTGTCGTGGGTCAGATCACCGGACACGACGCCGGCGGCGCCTCCACCCTCACGATGCAGTTGGTCCGCAACATCCTGGTGGCCGAAGCCGAGGCCATCCCCGACTCGTCGGAACGCCAGGCCGCTTACAAGAAGGCCACGGAGGAGAACCTCGGTCGCAAACTCGCCGAGATGAAGTACGCCCTCGGCCTCGAGAAGCACTACTCGAAAGACCAGATCCTGCTCGCCTACCTCAACATCGCCTACTTTGGCGATCAGGCGTACGGAATCGAGGCCGCGTCGCAGCACTTCCTCGGCAAGAGCGCCGAGCACCTCACTCCCGCTGAGGCAGCGAGTCTCATCGCGACCGTGCAGTATCCGACGAGCCGCAACCTTTCGACACCGGCCAACTACCAGGCCAACAAGGCTCGTCGCGACGTCATCCTCGATGCGATGCGTGCCGAAGGCAAGCTCGATCAGGCCGCCTTCGATCAGGCGGTCGCCACTCCCGTCGGTGACTACGTGCGCCTGACCCCGGCTGTCCAGGGCTGCCTGGCCGTCACCGAGCCCGGAGCGGGCCACTGGTGCGACCTCATCACCCGGTCCGTCGTCTCCCTCCCCGCCCTGGGGCGGAACGACGCCGAGCGGCGGGCCAACTGGAAGGCCGGCGGCTACGAGATCCACACCTCCCTCGACCTCGACCTGAACGCGAAAGCGAAGAGCGAACTCGAGATCTACGCCCCCAACACCGAGACCCGCTACGACCTGGGCGGCGTGGTCACCTCCCTCGAGCCGGGCACCGGCCGCGTCCGGGTCCTGACACAGAACAAGGACTTCGACAACACGAAGGAGGGCGGCGGCCGGACGACTACCTCGGTGAACTACGCGGTCGACCAGAGCCTCGGCGAGTCCACCGGGTTCCAGCCGGGCTCGACCTACAAGCCGTTCACTCTGATCGACTGGCTCGAGAAGGGCCATCGCCTCACCGACACCGTCGACGCGACCCCGCGCACCTTCACACCGATGACCACGTGCGGCTCGAGGTCGCGCACTCCCGACTTCCACCCGAAGAACGACAACGGGGGCAACCCGGGCACGGTGACGGCCCTGCGCGCCACGACGCAATCCATCAACACGGGCTACGCCGCCATGGCCCAGAAGCTCGACCTGTGCGACATCCGAGATGCGGCCAAATCGCTCGGCGTGCACTCCGCCACGGGCAAAGAGTTGAGCACGTTCCCGTCCTCCGTGATCGGTTCGGGCAACGAAATCGCTCCCCTGACCATGGCTGCGGCCTTCTCCGGTATCGCCAACGGAGGGGTCTTCTGCGAGCCGACGTTCATCGACTCGGTCGTCGATTCCGAAAAGAGGGTCCTGCCCGGGCAGGTGAAGAGCTGCACGCAGGCCATCGACCCTGCCGTCGCCGCCACCACGGTGTCCGCGCTCAAGACGGTCTTCGCAAGCGGAACGGCCACGGCTGCGAACCCCGGCGACGGCGTGCCCGTCATGGGCAAGACCGGCACCACCGACCACGCAGAACAGACCTGGCTCGTCGGGAGCACGACCAAGCTCGCCACCGCCGCCTGGGTCGGCAACATCAGCGGGCACCAAGACCAGTACAAGATCCGGGGGAGTCACGGGGCGATGAACCAGCAGCGCCTCACGATCTGGAAGCACGTGATGCAGGCCGCGAACAAGACCTATGGCGGCGGGGCGTTCGCAGCGGCGCCCCGGGCGTCGGGAGGCAGCACGTCCGGAGGCAGCTCCAGCGGCGGCGGCTCCCCCACCGTCGAAGCCACCCCGACCTCGACGCCAGCGCCGACACCGACGTCCACCCCTCACCGCTCCCCTGGGCACGATGACTCGGCTCGCGCCGACGAATGATGCAACGACGGGCGACACGTCGGTGAGCGACGCGTCGATGAGCGACACTGGAGGGGTGACCACCCTGCACGATCCGAGCCTGCATTCGTTCGCCTCCGACAACTACTCCGGCGCGCACCCCGAGATCCTCGCTGCTCTCGTCGACGCGAACGGCGGGCACGTCGGCTCCTACGGGGCTGACCCCTACACGGCGCGCTTCGGCGAACTGGTCGTCGAGCACTTCGGCGAGGGGTCGACCGTGCATCCGGTGCTGACGGGCACCGGCGCGAACGTGGTCGCCCTTCAGGCGCTCGTCCCGCGATGGGGCGCCGTGGTGTGCGCGGCCACGGCTCACATCTACACCGACGAGGGCGGGGCACCCGAGCGCCTCGGCGGACTCAAGCTCCTGACCGTTCCGACGCCGGACGGCAAGCTCACGCCGGAATCGATCGACCGGCAGGCCTACGGGTGGGGCGACCAGCAACGGCCCCAGCCCCTCGCCGTCTCGATCACGCAGACGACCGAGATGGGAACGGCCTACTCCGTCGCCGAGATCACCGCGATCACCGAGCACGCCCACTCCCTCGGCATGCGGGTGCATCTCGACGGCGCTCGCATCGCCAATGCCGCTGCCAGTACCGGCGCCACCCTCCGACAGCTCACCCGCGATGCCGGCGTCGACGTGGTCTCGTTCGGTGGCACGAAGAACGGGCTCCTCCTCGGCGAGTCGGTCGTCAGCCTGACCGAGAACGAACTGCCCGGCATCACCTACATCCGCAAGATGGACGCCCAGCTCGGCTCCAAGCTCCGCTTCGTCTCCGCCCAGTTCGTCGCGCTCCTCGAAGACGGCCTGTGGCTTCGATCGGCCACCCACTCCAATGCCATGGCGGAGCGTCTCCGGTCGCAGCTCGTCGCTCTGCCCGGCGTCACGATCACCCAGGAGGTTCAGGCGAACGCCGTGTTCGCCATCCTCCCCCAGCGCGTCATCGAGCCGGTGCGAGCCCGACACCGGTTCTACGACTGGAACCGCGCGACCGGTGAGGTCCGCCTCATGTGCTCCTTCGACACGACCGAGGCCGACGTCGACGCCCTGGTTGCGTCCATCCGCGACCAGATCGAGGTGGCAGCGTGAGCAACGACGACGACCGCGGAGCAACACCCGCGGAGAGTCCCCGAAACGCCCGGCCCGAGTCGACACCCGCAGCCCCGGAAGGGCACCCGGTTGGGCTGCCCGCGGAGGTCTTCGCCTTGGCCGACCCCGCCGCCAGCCGGAAGACCGGCCCCGGCCCACGCCGCGGCGACCTCGTGCTCACCGTCATCCTGACCGTAGTGCTCTACTTGCTGGCCTTCCGGTACGTCGATCTGGCCGTCACTCGAGACCAGCAGGCGTCTGCACTCCTCGACGGCGTCCAGCTCTCGACCATCCTGGCCGTGGCCGCGCCTATCGTCCTCGCAGTCTTCTCGACCGTGTTCTCGATCCTCTTCATCCGCCGACGGGTGATCGCATTCTGGCTGCCGGTCTTCGCGGGCATCCTGATCGTCGCGCTGTACCAGGTCACCCAGCAGCTGCTCGAGACGGCAGTGCTCAAGACCTTCCACTGACGGAGTCGAGAACTGCGGGCCGGGCGAGAACCGGGGAGATCGATACGCAGAAACAGATTCGGAAGCCCGGCGTTAGCATGGTCGGAGAGATCGGTTCGTGCATCCCGCCGTGTCGCCGTTCTCTCTCAGGGTGCGACGCCGACGCCGATCCCGGCCTCCGCACCGTCCTTCGTGCGTGCCGGTTCTCGACCTCCACGCCATGCCCGTTCCCCGAACACGGCCCCGCCCCCTTTCGAAAGCAGGCATTCATGACCACGACCGAGCAGACCCCTTCGACCTTGCGTACCTCCGACACCGCCGTGCCGCTCGTGCCGCTCCTCGACGAGCGCTGGAGCCCCCGCTCCTACGACGCCACCGCCGAGATCTCCGATGAAGCGCTCACGGCGCTGCTCGAGGCGGCCCGTTGGGCACCCTCCGCCTCCAACATGCAGCCGCGTCGTTTCATCGTCGGCCGCCGGGGCACCGCGACCTTCGACACCATCCTCGCCAACCTGATGGGCTTCAACACCCTCTGGGCCGGCAACGCCTCCGCACTCCTGCTCGCCGTCGCCGAGACGGCCACCGAAGCCGGCGAACCCCGCAACTGGGCGCAGTACGACCTCGGCCTCGCCGTCTCGGCCGTCACCGTCCAGGCGCATGCCGAGGGCCTGCACACGCACCAGATGGCCGGCATCGAGGTCGACGGCCTCCGCGCCGCCTTCGATCTGCCCGAGCGCTTCCTGCCCGTCACCGTGACCGCCATCGGCATCGTCGACGAGGCCGACAAGCTTCCGGAGAAGCTCGCCGAGCGGGAGACGCTCCCCCGCACCCGCCTCGCTCTCGATGAGATCGTCCTCGCGCGCGACTGAGCGTGCCGCAACCCCCGAACCGCCCTGGCCAAGCCAGGGCGGTTTTCTCTTTTCGGTCGGACGGAGAATGTAATGTAGAATATCACCGCCGCAGGGGCCGACCAGAGAAAAGAAGAGAATGAAACTCCGCCACAGAAGCTTGGCCGTCGTGCTAGCTACCTGCATCGCCGCCCCCCTCGTCGTCTCATCCAGCGCCTTCGCCGCCCCCGGAGACGACCTCACGCTCAACCACTGGGGTCGGCTCGTCCTCATCGACACGACCGACAACTCCTACGTCGCCATCGACGACGACCTGCACGGAGAGCGCGAGACCGACCTGTACGACGCCGAGTCCGAAGCCGACTTCTTCGACATGCCCAAGGCCGGCAACACCAACTACATCGCCAACAACGGGTCTGGTGAGAACATCAAGGCCGATGCCGGTCTCCCCGGCGGTCTCGGCTACGCCGAGGGCAGCATCGCCGAGGACGAGTTCAACTTCGAAGTCGAGGCCGACGGAACGGTGAAGACCTCCACCGGCAAGTTCGTCGGCTTCGACGACGCGTCGGGCAAGCTCGCCGCGACCGACACGGCTCGCTACAAGTTCGCCGGGAGCGCCCTCTCCGACACGGTCAGCCTCGTCGCCTCTCTCGACGAATACGACGAAGAGGCCGGAACCGCCGAACTTTCGGGGACTGCCACTCCCGGTGCCCTGTTCGATTCGCAGATCAAGGTGGGCCTCACCTCCGCCGCCGTGGAGCTCGACGGCACGTGGTCGATGCGAGTCTCGGGTATCACGAAGGGCACGAAGTCGTTGACCGTCGAGCAGGAGGTCGATGGCGACAAGGTCGACGAGCACGAGGTCAGCCTTGGCGAGGACGACGGTGAAGAAGAGACCATCACCCCGGTGGCCGTGACCAGCGCACAGAAGGACGGCACCTACACCCCCGGGCAGAACGTGCTCACGGGCACCGGCACCGCCGGCGACACCGTCTCGGCCAAGAACGTCGGCCCGAACGGCACCTGGGCCGTCAACATGGGCTCGGCCAAGGTCGACACCGACGGCAACTGGTCGCTCCCCTCCCGCAACTGGGGCCCGGCCAACACGTACTACGTCGTCGTGACCCAGACCCACGCGGACGGCTCCACCGACACTGCCTCCTTCACCTCCGCCCCTGACAACGTGACGCCGCCCGTGATCACCCCGGTGGCGGTCACCAGTTCGCAGAAGGACGGCACCTACACCCCCGGGCAGAACGTGCTCACGGGCACCGGCACCGCCGGCGACACCGTCTCGGCCAAGAACGTCGGCCCGAACGGCACCTGGGCCGTCAACATGGGCTCGGCCAAGGTCGACACCGACGGCAACTGGTCGCTCCCCTCCCGCAACTGGGGCCCGGCCAACACGTACTACGTCGTCGTGACCCAGACCCACGCGGACGGCTCCACCGACACTGCCACCTTCACCGCAGCCCCTGACAACGCCGAGGCCAATGTGCCCGTCGCGGTCACCAGCATCTCCGACGGCGACGCCTACAGCCCCGGCCAGAACGTGCTCAAGGGCACTGGCACCAAGGGCGCCAGCATCTCGGCCAAGAACGTCGGCCCGAACGGCACCTGGGCCGTCAACATGGGCTCGGCCAAGGTCGACACCGACGGCAACTGGTCGCTCCCCTCCCGCAACTGGGGCCCGTCGAACGAGTACTGGATCAAGGTGACGCAGGTCAACCCCGACCAGACGACGTCCGAGCAGACGGTTCACATCATCCCCGGCATCTTCCAGGCGCTCGAACTCACGAGCCCGGCGGTCGGCGACAAGTACACCGCCGGAACCGCATACACCTTCGAGGGGAAGGCGACTCCGGGCGCCAGTGTCACCGTTCGCTCGGCGCTCTCGACGGCCGTCTACTTCACGGTCAAGGCCGACGACAAGGGAGAATGGTCGAAGAGCCGTCAGTGGGGTCCGACGAACACCTACAAGTTGATCATCGAGCAGTCGTCGCCGGCCGGTAGCGACAAGATCGAGAACTTCGTCTGGGCTCCGTCGAAGTAATTCTTCGGACAGAACACGACCCCGGTCGGATCCGCCGTCGTTCGCGACGGGGCCGGCCGGGGTCGTTCCCGCTCGAAGACCCGGCGGAAGAAGCACCAAGTGTCTTCTCCCGGCCGGGTCTTCGGCGTTCGACCTAGACCGCCGGCGTCAACTCCGACTTCGTGACGACGAGCGCCTGCCCGTCGTCGGCGACGTCGACCAGCACCGTGTCGCCGTCCTCGATCTCACCACCGAGCAGGGCGCGGGCGAGGTTGTCGTCGATCTGGCGCTGCATCAGCCGCCGAAGGGGACGAGCGCCGTAGATCGGGTCGTAGCCCCTCTCGGCGAGCCAGGCCCGTGCATCCGGCGTGACTGCCAGTTCGAGACGGCGGTCGCCGAGACGTTTCGCCAACCGGTCGACGTAGAGCGAGACGATCTGGCTGAGGTCGTCCTGCGACAGGGTCGAGAACAGCACGATGTCGTCGAGCCGGTTCAGGAACTCAGGCTTGAACGCCTGGCGGAGAAGCGTCTGAACGGCCTCCTCACGCTGGGCCTGCGTCAGGTTCTGATCGACCAAGAACTGCGAGCCGATGTTCGACGTGAGCACGAGGATCGTGTTGCGGAAGTCGACCGTCCGCCCCTGGCCGTCGGTGAGACGCCCGTCGTCCAGCACCTGCAAGAGAATGTCGAAGACTTCGGGATGCGCCTTCTCGACCTCGTCGAGAAGCACGACGCTGTACGGCCGACGACGAACCGCCTCTGTCAGCTGACCGCCCGACTCGTAGCCCACATAACCGGGAGGGGCGCCCACGAGCCGCGAGACCGTGTGCTTCTCGCCATACTCGGACATGTCGATGCGGATCATCGCCTTCTCGTCGTCGAAGAGGAACTCGGCCAACGCTCGGGCGAGTTCGGTCTTGCCGACACCGGTCGGCCCGAGGAACAGGAACGAGCCCGTGGGGCGGTCGGGATCCGAGATGCCCGCCCGGGTGCGCCGCACGGCCTCCGACACCGCCCGCACCGCGTCTTTCTGGCCGATCAGTCGCCGACCCAACTCCCCTTCGAGATTCAGCAGCTTCTCGGTCTCGCCCGCCATCAGACGACCGACGGGAATGCCCGTCCAGGCAGCGACGACCTCCGCGATGTCGGCGTCGGTGACCTGGTCGTTGACCAGCCGGTCGCCGGTCTCCTCGATCCGCTCGGCTTCGGCGAGGCTCTTCTCGATGTCGGGGATCGTCTCGTAGTTGATCTTCGACGCGTCTTGATAACGCCCTTCCCGCATGGCTTTGTCGAGGTCGATGCGGGCCTCGTTCAGTCGGCCCTTGAGCTCGCCGACTCCCTGGAGTGCCGCCTTCTCGGCCTGCCACCGGCGATTGAGGTCGGCGAACTGCTGTTGGCGGATGGTCATCTCCTCGCGGAGCTTCTCCAACCGAGCCTGCGACGCCGGGTCTTTCTCGCGCTGCAGAGCGAGCTCCTCGACCTGCATACGAGCGAGGCCGCGGTAGAGCTCGTCGAGTTCGACCGGCGACGAGTCGATCTCCATCTTGAGCCGGGAGCCGGCCTCGTCGACGAGGTCGATCGCCTTGTCGGGCAGTTGCCGACCCGAGATGTAGCGATTGGAGAGGGATGCGGCGGCCACGAGTGCGCTGTCGGCGATCGTCACCCCGTGGTGGGCCTCGTAGCGCTCTTTGAGCCCGCGGAGGATGGCGATGGTGTCTTCGACGCTCGGCTCGCCGACGTAGACCTGCTGGAATCGACGCTCAAGGGCGGCGTCCTTCTCGATGAACTGGCGGTACTCGTCGAGGGTGGTCGCGCCGATGAGGCGGAGCTCGCCGCGGGCGAGCATCGGCTTGAGCATGTTGGCCGCTGCGACCGACCCCTCGCCGCCTCCCGCGCCCATGAGCGTGTGCAGCTCGTCGATGAAGGTGATGACCTGGCCGTCGGACTCGGTGATCTCTTTCAGAACGGCCTTGAGACGCTCCTCGAACTGCCCGCGATACATCGCGCCGGCGACGAGCGCCGCCATGTCGAGGGAGATGACGCGCTTGCCCTTGAGGGAGTCGGCGACATCGCCCGCAACGATCCGCTGGGCGAGGCCCTCGATGACGGCTGTCTTGCCGACACCGGGCTCGCCGATGAGCACCGGGTTGTTCTTCGTGCGGCGCGTGAGCACCTGACTGACGCGTCGGATCTCCGTGTCGCGCCCGATGACCGGATCGAGCTTGCCGCTCGCCGCGATCGCCGTGAGGTCGACGCCGTACTGCTCGAGGGCGCTCTTCTGCTTCTCGTCGGAAGCGGGTGCGCCCTGCATGTTCGCCATGATGTGCCTTTCAAAACTTGAGCCGTCCTGACTCAAGTTTAGCTCCGCAAGCGGCGCCGCGCCAGCGAATTCGTGGCTGTCCGTCTCGATTGGGGATACGGGTTGTGATACTGATATTTTGCGGCTAATATTTACGTATCTACTCGATCGTCCGCGTGTCGCGGGCTGACCAGAAAGCACAGAACCCTACCCATGAACATCGCAAAGACCGGGGCCGCGTTCGGCCTCGCCGCGCTGACGCTCGCGTCGTCGCTCAGTATCGGAGAGATGGCGAATGCCGCCTCCGCCAAGGACCCCAAGGCCAAGTCGTCGAAGGTCGCCACCCCCAACGCCACTATGCGCGGCAAGCTGATCACGCCCCTCGGCGATGGTCGCTACCACTACATCATTGGTGGGTATTCCAGCGTGACCGCTCAGAAAGTCGGCACGCTCAGCGACGCCGTTCGCGAGGCCGCAACGCTCACACTGCCTGCGAAGGGCTCGACGGGGTCCATTCCGACGGCTGATGGGCTCTGCCTTGGCGTCGACAACTTCAGTACCGACGGCCCGACAACGAGCCCGTACCTCCGCGCCAACGAGCGCTGCAACCTAACGGAAGCCTTATTCGGATGGGACGGACAGGGAAACCTCACCAACGCAGCATGGTCGGGCTACAGGATGTCTCACTGGGGCACGCCTTCATCTGGCGGGTCGACGGTCATGAATTGGACTCGGACCGGCACGCTGAAGCCCGCCCCCGAGTACCTCGAAGACTACGTGCCGCCCGTGGTGTCAACCACGCAGGGCGTCTACAACATGACCTCCGTGCCCGACCAGGGTTCGACGTTCGCCACGGGCACGACCGGCAAAGTGTCGTTCGTCTCTCAGCCCACCACCGGCGCCACCGTTCTCCCCCTCAAGGCCAACGAGAAGTACAGCTGGACCGTCACCCTTCCCGCCGGCCTCGAAGTCGACAACCTGCCCGCCGATCGCGCCGACTCCTCGTGGAAGCGCGAATACTCCCGGGGCACCGCCGGCGGCAAGAACACCGTGACCCTGACCATGACGCGTCTCGGCAGCACGGACTCGGCGGTCTCGCGCCACGCCGTAGAGTTCCCCGTGGTTGCCAAGGCCGGCCTCGCCAACAACGCGCAGGTCTCCGCGACCTTCTCCCCGCCGGCCGGTTACTCGAGCTCGAGCTCGACCAGCACCTCGAACGTCCGCGTCGACACCACGCAGAGCACGACCATGGGCGTCTACAACCACTACGCTGAGCCAGATGCGGAGGGGAAGTACCGCCCGGGCCGCACCGGCAAGGTCAAGTTCGACTCGCAGCCCACCGCGAACGCGACCCCCGTTAAGCTTCGCGTCAACGAGAGCATCACCTGGACGACGACCCTGCCCGTCGGCCTCAAGCCGATCGACCTGCCGAAGAGCTCGTCCAACACCTACTGGCGTCACGTCTGGTCCGAGACCACGACCGCCGGAGCCACGACGGTCACCCACACCGTGACGCGTCTGTCCGGCGAGGACAACAGTGTCGCGAACTGGGACAACGAGTTCAAGGTCGTCGGCGAGGCAGGCCTTGCCGACAACGCCCGCGTCTCCACGTCCGTGACGCTCCCCGCCGGCTATGCCAGCGCGAGCCCGAACGGCTCCTCGACGGTCAAGTCGGCGGAGACCTTCACCGCTACGCTGGGTATCCACGACCACAGCGTCAAGCCCGACCAGGGCACCGTCTTCAGCCCCGGCACCGTCGGCCATGTCGACATGAAGAGCAATGCTTCCTCCGACGCCACCGGCGTCTGGATGACCACCGGCGAGACCCTCACCTACACGACGGTCCTCCCGTCCGGCCTCCGTCCCGGCACGCTGCCGGCCGCGTCCAGCGGAGGCGGCTTCAACCACACCTGGGCCTCCTCCACCGAGAACGGCGTCACCTCCGTCACTCACACCATCACCCGGACCGGTGCCGGCCTGAACGTGACCGAACGGAACTTCGCCAACCGCTTCGAGGTCGTCGCCGAGGCGAACCTCACCGACGGTGCGGCCGTGACCACCACGTTCACCCCGCCGGCCGGCTTCGCCAGCTCGAACGTCAGCCGGACCTCGACCGTGCAGGTCGACACCACCCAGAACACCACCCTGGGTGTCCACAACCACACCGTGACCCCTGTGGGTGGCACCACGTTCAAGCCCGGCACGAAAGGTCACGTGAACTTCGACCCGCAGCCCGCGGCGAACAGGACGAAGATCACCATCCCCGGCAACGGCTCCATCAGCTGGGCGACGACCCTGCCGACGGGCCTCAAGCCCGGCACCCTGCCCGAGGACAACGCGACGGCCACTTGGCGCCACACCTATACGGCCACCACCACCGGCGGTGTCGCGACGGTCACTCACACGATGACCAATCTGACCGCCAACGCCATCGACGTGACGAACCCCGGCGACAACAACCGGTTCGAGGTCGAAGCCGAGGCCACCCTGACCGACGGCGCGACCGTGAGCACGACGTTCACCCCGCCTGCAGGTTTCATCAGCTCGAGCGCGACCGGCTCCTCGACGGTCCGATTCGAATCGCAGGAGGTCGTGACGCCCGAGCCGATCGTGGTGAACAGCGGTCAGCAGGCCGGCACCTACACGCCCGGAACCAACACCCTGTCCGGCACCGCGACCGAAGGCGCGACCATCAGCGCGAAGAACGTGGGCCCGAACGGCAACTGGAACGTCGGAATGGGAACCGCCACCGTTAAAGACGGCGCCTGGAGCCTCCCGGCCCGCAACTGGGGCCCGACCAACACCTACTACGTGGTCGTGACCCAGACCCGTGCCGATGGCTCGACGACGGAGGAGCGCTTCACCTCGGCACCGGCCATCACCAACCAGCCGATCGCCGTCACGAGCGGCCAGCAGGACGGCACCTACACCCCGGGAACCAACACCCTGTCCGGCACCGCGACCGAAGGCGCCACCATCACGGCGAAGAACGTCGGCCCGAACGGCAACTGGAACGTCGGAATGGGAACCGCCACCGTTAAAGACGGCGCCTGGAGCCTCCCGGCCCGCAACTGGGGCCCGACCAACACCTACTACGTGGTCGTGACCCAGACCCGTGCCGATGGCTCGACGACCGAAGAACGTTTCACCTCGGCACCCATCGTCACCAACGTTCCGGTCGCCGTGACCAGCATCGCCGACCAGGAGACCTACCGTCCGGGTCAGAACGTGCTGAAGGGCACTGGCACCAAGGGCGCGACCATCAAGGTCACGGACGTCGGGCCGCAGGGCACCTGGGACAACGACCTGGGCAGCGCCACCGTCGACGACAAGACCGGAGCCTGGCAGGTGCCTGCCCGCAACTGGGGACCGTCTAACGACTACTACATCAAGGTGACGCAGACCAACCCCGACAAGACCACGTCGGAAGAGCTGCTCACCGTCCTGGCGCCGCGATTCCAGCCGCTCGTCATGACGAGCCCCGCCGTCGGCGACATGTACGAGAACGGCGTGGCCGCCCACTTCGAGGGCACGACGACCCCGTTCGCCACCGTCACGGTCCGCTCGGCCCAGACGTCGGCGGTCTACAAGACCGTCGAGGCCGACAAGAACGGCGTCTGGAAGTTCGACCGCCGCTGGGGCACCGACCACCGGTACGTCCTGATCGTGGAGTCCGTCGCGCCCGCCGGCGACGACGAGATCACCGACTTCACCTGGACGACCGCCAGCGCGACCGACTAGTCACCGACACGAGTAGCACCTAGCGACACCAGCACCACCCGGCGGTGGGGTGCGCACAGCATCCCACCGCCCCCTCCAACGACAACCAGAACACGATTCGAAAGACCGACCATGAAAAAGACCCCGATCCTCGCCGCCGCCCTCCTCGGCGCGACCCTCGTCTCCGGCCTCGCCGCTTGCAGCAGCAACAGCAGCGACGACGACGCCAAGCCCAAGCCCTCCAAGTCCGCCTCCTCGGCACCCAAGGCCGTCACCGGCACGTGCGTCGACGGGTTCATGCTGCTCGACGCCTCCGAGATCGGCACGAAGAAGGCCGCAACCGTCACCGACCCTTGCGAGACCGTCAGCATCGTGGGTGCCGACGCGACCATCACCCTGGGCGACGTCACCAACCTCTACTTCGAGGGCGACTCCAACAAGGTCACCGCCGGCGCCGTCACGAACACGTTCTTCGCCGGCAACAAGAACGCCCTCACCCACACGGGCGCGGCGCCCACGGTCGACGACCAGGGCACCGAGAACACGGTCACAGCGAAATAGCTCGAGACCGAGCATCCCCCACCCCGAGCGGGGCGTCTTCACGAGAGGCGCCCCGCTTTCGTGCGCGGCGATGAGTGCATGACCGCCGTTCGATTCGATATGTGGATCGCATCACCGGGTTCGTCTGGACGAGTTCGACGGCTCGCGACGACTAGTCGGTGCGCGCGGCGGGCGAGCCTGGGGCAAGATCGACGAATGATCGACGTCGCTCTCGCCCGCCAACTGCATGCCGCCGGCCTCCGCTGGCGCCCCGAGCCGGGCGACCGCTTCATCATCGAGTCGCCGACGTTCGAGGGCGAGCCCGAGGTCTTCACGATCAGCGAGATGACGATCGAGGCGCACCACTACCCGACGGGCACCGAACTGGGCTTCAACGGCACGACCGAGTGGGCGCTCGACTCGGTGTCGGCCGACGACTCGCTCTGGCTTCCTCGAGAAGATCAGCTGCGCATCCTCCTCGCCCGCTCTTTCAAGGCTCTGACCAGGCGGGGCGAGGGGCACTTCCATGTCGTCGTCACGATCGACGGTGATGAGCGCGGCTTCGAAGACCGTGACGCCGAGAACGCCTACGGCCGGGCTCTGCTGGCCTACATCGAGTCGGCGCTGCGGCTCGACGGAGTTGAGACCGAGGCAGAAGCGGGAGCCTGACCCCGGCTCAGGCCCGGACCGACGAGGTGACGATGAACTTCGGCGACCGCGCGACCTGAGTGGTCGGCCCGACGACGCGCTCGAGCACGGCGCGGTGGTGCAGGTGCGAGTTGAAGACGCACCACAGCTCGCCGCCCGGACGCAGCACGCGCGCGGCGGCCTCGAACAGGGCGATGGCCACCTCAGGCGCGACCGCGGCGTCGGCGTGGAACGGCGGGTTGAGAAGCACGAGGTCGACCGAGGCGTCCGGCACGGTTGACAGCGCATTGTCCCGCACGACCTCGACCCGCTCCGCGAGACCGTTGGCCTGCATCGTCGCAGTCGCCGAGGCCACTGCGGCCGCCGACCTGTCGGACGCGATGACGCGGGCCTCGGGCCGCGAACGGGCGAGGACGGCGGCGATGACGCCGGTGCCGCAGCCGAGATCGACGATGGTGGATGCACCAGGCACGGCTTCTGCGACGAGACCGAGCAGCATCCGCGTGCCGATGTCTACCTTCGTGCCCGCGAAGGCACCCCCGTGGGCGACGACGGTCAGGTCGAAGTCGTCGTGGTGCTCGCTTTGCGGGAACTCGCGAGGCGCGGCGGCGGCGTGCGGCTCGGAGGCGGTGAGGACCCGCGACTTCTGCCGCGACAACCCGGCGTAGACCGCGCCGAAGTGGTCGGCGAGGATCTCGTTCATGCCGAGACTCATGTATTTGAGGCGCCCGCCGGCGAAGACCACGACGTCGGGATGCGCGTGCTCGGCGATGAGGGCGGCGATCTCGTCGAGCGCGTCCAGGCTTCGCGGCAACTGCAGCAGCACCACGCGGGCACCGGAGACGAGGGCCGGCTCGAGCGCATGGGACGTGAAGCGCCCCGCGAGGTCGAGTTCGACGGCGTTCTGCGCCAGCGCCTGCTCGCCGGTCAGGGCATCCTGGTGCACTCGGATCTTGCTGAGATCGAAGAGGGATGCAGCGGCCAACGTCAGCGCGCCGTAGTGGTCGCCGATCACGACGAGGTCACCCGAGAGCACCTCGGCCAGTGCGGGGGCGGCCTCGTCGAGGATCAAGCGGTCAGCCGCATCCACCGCGAGCAGGTTCGGAGCCTCGAGGTCGGGGCGGCGGCGCAGCCGCGCGAAGTCGAAGCCGTCGGAGGGCCGCGGTTCGGGCACCACGGCACCGTCGGTGGAACCGGGTTCGGACGGGTGGTCAGCAGCGGAAGCCATCAGGCAAGCCTAGGTGCCGTCTGCTCCGGAGCGGCGCCCGACGCTGAGCGGGAGACCCGCTGCCCTCTGGCCGCCGTCTACTTGCTCGGCCGCCAGAGCACGATGCTCGTCTGCCGCTGCGGACGCGTGCCGTGGCGGAGCGGCACCACTCCCCCGGACGAACCGGCGGCGAACACGCGGGAGCCCGGGCGGTTGAGCAGCTCGTCGGCCAGCGCCGACTCGAGTTCGCGGACCCGGCTCGACAGCTCGGTGACGTGGTTCTCGAGTTCGAGGATGCGCCGGATGCCCTCGAGGGAGACGCCTTCGCCGCTCAGCCGAGCGATCTCGCGGAGTTGATTGACGTCGCGCATCGAGTAGCGGCGGGACTTGCCGGCCGTCCGGGTGGGGACGACCAGTTCGAGACGGTCGTACTGGCGCAGGGTCTGGGGATGCATGCCCGCGAGCTCGGCAGCGACCGCGATTGCGAAGATCGGTGAGAATTCGTCCATGTCGGCCTCCTAACCGGCTCGTGAGGGGAAGTTACCGCTACTGGCGGGCGCGGTCGAGCAGGTCGGCCCGCGGGTTCTCGGCGGGCAGGGCCGCGGCGAGGGCCTCGACGGCCTCGCGGGCCTTGTCGCTCAGGTGCGACGGGACGGCGATCTGAACCGACGCGAGCAGGTCGCCGGTGCCCTCCTTGGTCGCGACTCCGCGACCTTTGACGCGGAGGACACGGCCCGACGGAGTACCGGGAGCGACGCGGAGCCGGACCGGCTCGCCACCGAGCGTGGGGACCTCGATGGTCGCGCCGAGTGCGGCCTCGGCGAACGTGACGGGCACGTCGAGACGGAGGTTCAGCCCGTCGCGCTCGAAGACCGGGTGCGGTCGCACGGCGATGGTCAGGACGATGTCGCCGGACTCGCCGCCGTCCATGCTCTGCTCGCCGCGACCTCGGAGGCGGATCTTCTGGCCGTCGTGGACGCCGGCGGGGATGCGGACCTTGATCGGCTTGCCCTCGGACTGCGTCAGCGTGATGGTGTCGCCGACCACGGCGGTCTGGAAGTCGAGGGTCGTGGAGGCGACGATGTCGCGCCCCTTGGTCGGGCCGCCGTTGCCGCGGAAGCCGCCGTTGGTCTGGCCGAAGCCGCCGCCGCCGAACATGCCGCCGAAGATGTCCTCGAAGCCGCCGCCGGACTGGAAGCCCGTGGTGCGGCGGCCGCCGCCGCCCTGGTTGAACATGCCGCCGAAGACGTCCTCGAAGCCGCCGCCGCCCTGGCCGCCTGCGCCGGCAGTGAAGCGGGCCCCGTTGCCCATCGCGCGGACCTGGTCGTACTCCTTGCGCTGCGCCGGGTCGGAGAGGACCGAGTTGGCCTCGCTGATCTCCTTGAACTTCGCCTCGGAGGCCGCGTCGCCCGGGTTGGAGTCGGGGTGGTACTTGCGAGCGAGCTTGCGGTAGACCTTCTTGAGTTCGGCAGGGGTGACGTCTTTCGAGACGCCGAGCACGGCGTAGAAGTCTTTGTCGAACCAGTCCTGGCTTGCCAAGAGGCCCCGCCTTTCGTCTTGCTGCTGAAGATGGTGGTGCTGAAGAT